>NZ_JBIRFY010000008.1:0-405164 GCF_044327745.1 Streptomyces sp. NPDC018026 | reverse complement strand
AAACGCCCGGTTACATTTCGAACCCGGAAGCTAAGCCTTACAGCGCCGATGGTACTGCAGGGGGGACCCTGTGGGAGAGTAGGACGCCGCCGAACTCCTTTTAGAGCTCCGGCTCTTGGGCATGCAGCCCGAGAGCCGGAGCTTTTTTGCGTTGAGGTAAGGTCAGTGAGCATCATTGGCTCGTTTCCCCCAGGAGGCCCCCGCGTGGAGGTCCAGGAGACCCGCGTGCAGACCGACCGGGTCCTCACCATCCCGAACATCCTCAGCATGGCGCGCCTGGCCGGCGTGCCCCTGTTCCTGTGGCTCATCCTGCGGCCCGAGTTCGGCGGCCCGCAGAGCGACGGCTGGGCGCTGTTGGTGCTGGCCCTGAGCGGGGTCAGCGACTACCTGGACGGAAAGCTCGCGCGGCGTTGGAATCAGATCAGCAGCCTCGGCCGCTTCCTGGACCCGGCGGCCGACCGGCTCTATATCCTCTCCACGCTGGTGGGTCTCACCTGGCGCGAGATTCTCCCGCTCTGGTTGACCCTTGTACTGCTTGCCAGGGAAGCGATGCTGCTGGTGATGGTGGGCATCCTCCGGCGGCACGGCTATCCTCCGCCGCAGGTGAACTTCCTGGGGAAGGCCGCCACCTTCAACCTCATGTACGCCTTCCCTCTGCTTCTGCTGAGCGACGGCAGCGGATGGATCGCGTCACTCGCCGCCGTCTTCGGATGGGCGTTCGCCGGATGGGGTACAACCCTGTACTGGTGGGCAGGTGTTCTCTACGTGGTGCAGGTCCGCCGCCTGGTTCGTGCGGACGCCGCAGCCGATTGAACTCGCTGATTGTGCGGTCCCGGTGGCCGGATGGCCCGGGCCGGAAAAGTGCGGGACCCTGGACGGGTGAAGTCGGCTAAACCGTCGTCTCTCAGAGGAGGACGCTTCCGACATGAAGGCCGTCGTGATGGCTGGAGGCGAAGGCACACGCCTTCGTCCCATGACCTCGAGCATGCCCAAGCCGCTCCTGCCGGTGGTGAACCGGCCGATCATGGAGCACGTTCTTCGGCTGCTCAAAAGGCATGGGCTCAACGAGACCGTCGTGACCGTCCAGTTCCTGGCCTCGCTGGTCAAGAACTACTTCGGTGACGGCGAGGAGCTCGGAATGGAGCTCACCTATGCCAACGAGGAGAAGCCACTCGGTACTGCCGGAAGCGTCAAGAACGCCGAGGAGGCATTGAAGGACGACGCCTTCCTCGTCATTTCCGGCGATGCCCTGACCGACTTCGACCTCACCGACCTGATCAACTTCCACAAGGAAAAGGGCTCGCTCGTCACCGTGTGTCTGACACGCGTGCCCAACCCGCTGGAATTCGGTATCACCATCGTCGACGAAGAGGGCAAGGTCGAGCGCTTCCTGGAGAAGCCGACCTGGGGCCAGGTCTTCTCGGACACCGTGAACACCGGGATCTACGTCATGGAACCCGAGGTCTTCAACTATGTCGATCCCGATGTGCCCGTGGACTGGTCCGGTGACGTCTTCCCGCAGTTGATGAAGGAAGGCAAGCCCATCTACGGCTATGTCGCCGAGGGCTATTGGGAGGATGTCGGCACCCACGAGAGCTATGTGAAGGCCCAGGCCGATGTTCTGGAACGCAAGGTCGACGTCGACATCGACGGCTTCGAGATCTCGCCCGGCGTCTGGGTGGCCGAGGGTGCGGAGGTGCATCCCGACGCGGTGCTGCGCGGGCCCCTGTACGTCGGCGACTACGCCAAGGTCGAGGCCGGCGCCGAGATCCGCGAACACACGGTCATCGGGTCCAACGTCGTCGTCAAGAGCGGCGCCTTCCTGCACAAGGCCGTGGTCGCCGACAACGTGTACGTCGGACCGCACAGCAACCTGCGGGGCTGTGTGGTCGGCAAGAACACCGACATCATGCGCGCCGCGCGGATCGAGGACGGCGCGGTCATCGGCGACGAGTGCCTGGTCGGTGAAGAATCGATCATCCAGGGCAATGTGCGGGTCTACCCGTTCAAGACCATCGAGGCCGGTGCCTTCGTCAACACCTCGGTGATCTGGGAGTCCCGCGGGCAGGCGCATCTGTTCGGTGCGCGCGGGGTCTCCGGCATCCTGAACGTGGAGATCACCCCGGAGCTGGCCGTGCGGCTGGCCGGGGCGTACGCGACGACCCTGAAGAAGGGGTCCACCGTCACCACGGCCCGTGACCACTCCCGTGGCGCGCGTGCGCTGAAGCGGGCGGTGATCTCCGCGCTGCAGGCCAGCGCCATCGACGTACGCGACCTGGAGAACGTACCGCTGCCCGTGGCGCGGCAGCAGACCGCGCGGGGCAGTGCCGGCGGGATCATGATCCGGACCACCCTGGGAGTGCCGGACTCCGTCGACATCATGTTCTTCGACGGTCAGGGCGCCGACCTGTCGCAGGGCAGCCAGCGGAAGCTGGACCGGGTGTTCGCGCGGCAGGAGTACCGGCGGGCGTTCCCGGGGGAGATCGGGGACCTGCACTTCCCGTCCAGCGTGTTCGACTCCTACACCGGGTCGCTGCTGCGCAACGTCGACATCACCGGGATCGCGGAGTCCGGGCTCAAGGTGGTCGTGGACGCCTCCAACGGCAGCGCGGGGCTGGTACTGCCGAGCCTGCTCGGGAAGCTCGGCGTGGACTCCCTGACGATCAATCCCGGTCTCGACGAGGCCAGGCCCACCGAGTCGGCGGACATGCGGCGGTCCGGTCTGGTGCGCCTCGGGGAGATCGTGGCGTCCTCGCGGGCCGCGTTCGGCGTGCGGTTCGACCCCGTCGGTGAACGGCTGTCGCTCGTCGACGAGAAGGGCCGCATCATCGAGGACGACCGGGCGCTGCTGGTGATGCTCGACCTGATCGCGGCCGAGCGGCGCAGCGGCCGGGTGGCGCTCCCGGTGACCACCACCAGGATCGCCGAACAGGTCGCCGCCTACCACGGCACGCAGGTCGAGTGGACGACCACCTCCCCGGACGACCTGACGCGGGTGGGGGGCGAGGAAGGCGCGATCTTCGGCGGAGACGGCAAGGGCGGCTTCATCGTCCCCGAGTTCAGCAGTGTGTACGACGGGACGGCGGCCTTCGTGCGGCTGATCGGGCTGGTGGCGCGCACGCAGCTCACGCTGAGCCAGATCGACGCGCGGATCCCGCGGGCCCACGTCCTCAAGCGTGATCTGGCCACTCCGTGGGCGGTCAAGGGTCTGGTGATGCGGCGGGTCGTCGAGGCGGCCGGAGACCGGTTCGTGGACACCACGGACGGGGTGCGGGTGGTCGAGACCGACGGGCGCTGGGTGATGGTCCTGCCCGACCCCGCGGAGGCGGTCACCCATCTGTGGGCCGAGGGCCCCGACGACGCCTCCGCACAGGCGCTGCTGGACGAGTGGGCCGCGGTGGTGGACAGCGCGGGCCGCTGAGAGCACACCGCACGCGCGCGTGCCGGACAAGTGTCCCCGAGGGGGCCGGTCCGGCACGCCGGTGGGGCCGTTCGGAGGTAGTGGCGGTGGCGTGCGACGATGTGCGGCATGCCGCAGCCACCCCCCGTTCGGAGCACACCCACGCGGCCCGCGCGCCCGGACGCGTCCATGTCCCTGCTCACGAACGTCATGGACCACAGCCTCGACGACGGATACGCCGAGGCCGCCGCGCGGAAGAAGGCCGACGGCAGCGGGGGCATGCCCAAGACGCTGCGGGCCAAGCTGGGACTGGCGGCCGGTCTGGTCCTCGCGGCCCTGGTCGTGACGGTCGGCGCGGCCCAGGCACGGGTCGCCGCTCCGGTCGTCGCCAAGGAGCGTGAAGAGCTGGTCGACCGCATAGAGGGGGAGACCTCGGCGGCCGACGAGCTGGAGAAGAGCGTCGACGAGCTGCGCGACGACGTGGACGCCCGCCGGCGCGAGGCGCTGGAGGAGAGCGGTGACGGCGACCGGTCCGACCTGGTGGGGATCCTGTCGGGCGCGGTGGAGGTGCACGGCCCCGGCGTGAAGCTCGTGGTGAACGACGCCAAGGACGTCGGCACGGGGGCCGACGGGCAGCCGCGCGGCACCTCCGGGTTCTCCGACACGGGACGGGTGCGGGACCGGGACATGCAGCGCGTGGTGAACGGGCTGTGGGAGTCGGGCGCCGAGGCGATCTCCATCAACGGGCAGCGGCTGACCGCGCTGTCGGCGATCAGGGCCGCCGGTGACGCGATACTGGTCGACAACAGGCCGCTGGTGCCGCCGTACACGGTGCTCGCGGTGGGGGACGGGGAGCGGCTGAGCAAGGGGTTCCAGGACAGCGCCGACGGGGTGTACCTGCATGTCCTGGAGGAGAGCTACGGCATCCGGACCGCCATCTCCGTCGCGGACGACCTCAAGCTGCCGGCCGCACCGAGTGTGATCGTACGTACAGCACAGCCGATAACCGAGAAGGGCACATCGTGATCGCCGTACTGGGCCTCGTCGTGGGAGTCGTGGCCGGATTGCTGGTCCGGCCCGAGGTGCCGGCGGCCGTGGAGCCGTATCTGCCGATCGCCGTCGTGGCGGCGCTGGACGCCGTCTTCGGCGGGCTGCGGGCCATGCTCGACGGCATCTTCGACGACAAGGTCTTCGTGGTGTCGTTCCTGTCGAACGTGGTCGTGGCCGCACTGATCGTGTTCCTCGGCGACAAGTTGGGCGTCGGAGCCCAGCTGTCCACCGGGGTCGTGGTAGTCCTCGGCATCCGTATCTTCTCCAACGCCGCGGCGATCCGACGCCACGTCTTCCGGGCGTGAGGCCGATGAGCGAGGACGAGCAGCCCGCGAACAGGCTCCGCAAGGAGCTGCCGGCGGAGGTGCCGCCGTCGCGGTCCCCGTCGGCGGACGACCCCGCGGGCGGCCCGGGGGCGGCGCAGGGGGAGCGGAACGGAGTGACCGGCAGGCAGCGGCTCCTGAAGGGGCTGTGGCCGCCGCGCCTGACGCGGGCCCAACTGATCGTCGCCCTGCTCCTGTTCGGGCTCGGCTTCGGCCTCGCGGTCCAGGTGGCGTCCAACAGCGACAGCGACAGCGCGCTGCGGGGCGCCCGCCAGGAGGATCTGGTCCGCATCCTGGATGAACTGGACGACCGTACTCAGCGTCTTGAAGACGAGAAGCAGGGCCTCGAGAAGCAGCGCGACGAGCTGGAGAACAGCTCCGACCAGGCGGAGGAGGCCCGCAAGCAGACGCTCGAGAAGGAGCGGCAACTGGGCATCCTCGCGGGCACCGTGGCCGCGCAGGGGCCCGGCATCACGGTGACCATCGAGGACACGAAGGGGACGGTCGAGGCGGACATGCTGCTCGACGCCATCCAGGAGCTGCGCGCGGCGGGTGCGGAGGCGATCCAGGTGAACGGCGTACGGGTGGTGGCCGGCACGTATTTCGCGGACGCCGACAACTCTGTCTCCGTCGACGGGAACAAGATCAACGCGCCGTATCGTTTCCAGGTCATCGGCAAGCCGCAGGACCTCGAACCGGCTCTCAACATTCCTGGAGGAGTGGTGCAGACTCTGGAGAAGGAACAGGCCACCGTTACTGTTGAGCGGTCGAGCAAGATCGTCGTGGACGCCTTGCGAGCGGCGGAGCGGCCTGACTACGCTCGGTCGTCCTCCCAGTGAACCGGCGGTGCATGGAGGGCGTCCGGCGAGGGCATGAGGTTGCGGGGGGTCGGCGCACCGATTGGGTGGTGCGTGGTGGAAACTGTCTGGTGGAGACGGACGTTGTGAAGGTGTCCGGGTCGGCCAGTGCGTTCAGTAAGGGTTCGTCCTGCCCCACGGGCGGGTCTGTTTCGGTCAAGGGGAATCGCCCGTGAAGTTGTTTGCGAAGTTGTTCGGCAAGAGCGCGCGAGAGGGCAGCGGCGACAACGCGACCGCCCGCCATCGCGCACAGCCCGACGCGGAGGGCCGGCGCCCGATGTACCGGGACCAGGTGGGTGGTCCGGGCGCGCCGTCTGTTGACCCTGCTCAGTCCGGCGGCATAGGTTTCGGCCAGCCCTCGGCCCCGGGTGCGGGTGGAGGGTTCACCCCCGACCCGTACGCGTCGAACGCCCCGGCGGGGCAGTCGCGGCAGGAGGATCCGTCCATGTCGGCCCTGGTCTGTACGAGGTGCGGCAACCGCAACGCGGAGAACAGCCGTTTCTGCTCCAACTGCGGCGCTCCGCTGCGGCCCGGCGCGGTCCCGGAGCGTGCGTCCGAGACGACCTCCACGATCTCCATCTCCGGTCTGGAGGCCTACGACGCCGAGGTCACCGGCCAGACGGCGATGCCGGCGCTCTCTCCCGAGGCGCAGGCGGCCGTGGACGCGCTGCCGCTGGGCTCCGCCCTCCTGGTCGTGCGCCGCGGTCCGAACTCGGGCAGCCGCTTCCTGCTCGACGGCGAGCTGACCACCGCCGGCCGTCACCCGCAGAGCGACATCTTCCTGGACGACGTGACGGTCTCGCGCCGGCACGTGGAGTTCCGCCGCAGCCCGGACGGGTCGTTCACGGTCGCCGACGTCGGCAGCCTGAACGGCACCTATGTCAACCGGGAGCGCATCGACCAGGTCGCCCTGTCGAACGGTGACGAGGTGCAGATCGGCAAGTACCGGCTGGTGTTCTACGCGAGCCAGCGGGGTTACTGACCCGCCCCCGGGCCTGCGCCCGGGGAACCTCCAGGGAAGGTCCATGTTTCAAACACCGAGCGGCGGTGCCGGGCAAGGCGCCGCCGCCACGGACAGTGGGCTGATGAGCATCGGCGCAGTGCTGAACGCGCTGCGTGACGAGTTCCCCGACATCACCATCTCCAAGATCCGTTTCCTGGAGTCGGAGGGCCTCGTCGAGCCGCGGCGGACCCCGGCCGGGTATCGCAAGTTCGGCGCGCACGACGTCGAGCGGCTCGGCCAGGTGCTGCGCATGCAGCGGGACCACTACCTGCCGCTCAAGGTGATCCGTGAGCACCTGGACGCCGTGGAGCGCGGCGAGGCCGTGGCGCTGCCGCGGGTCGGCCGGCAGCGGGACGGGGAGGCGGCCGCGCCCGAGCCCGCCGAGAGCCCGACGGTGGCCCGGATCGGGCGGGACGAGCTGCTGGCCACGGCCGGGATCGGCGAGCAGGAGCTGAAGGAGTGGGAGTCGTACGGGCTCCTCGCTCCGCTGCCCGACGGGGCGTACGACGCCGAGGCGGTCACCGTGGCGTCGCTGGTGGTGCAGCTGGGGCGGTTCGGGATCGAGCCGCGGCACCTGCGGGTGATGAAGGCCGCCGCCGACCGCGAGGCCGGGCTCGTGGATCAGGTGGTGGCTCCGCTGAAGCGCCACCGCAACCCGCAGACCAGGGCACACGCAGAAGCCCGCACCAAGGAGCTGGCGGGACTCGCGGTGAAGCTGCACGCGGCGCTGGTGCAGACCGCTCTGGGCGTGCGGCTGCCCTGAAACGGGCGGACCGGCGACCCGGATCGCCCACCCCGATCCCGGCCCGACTACCCAAACGTCCCGGGCACGGCCTAGGGTTGCTGTGTGAACGAGCTCGATGTCGTAGGTGTCCGGGTCGAGATGCCCTCCAACCAGCCGATCGTGCTGCTGCGCGAGGTGGGCGGCGACCGTTACCTTCCCATCTGGATCGGACCGGGGGAGGCGACGGCGATCGCCTTCGCCCAGCAGGGCATGGCTCCCGCACGGCCGCTGACCCACGACCTCTTCAAGGACGTGCTGGAAGCCGTCGGCCAGGAGCTCTCCGAAGTACGCATCACCGACCTGCGCGACGGGGTCTTCTACGCCGAGCTGGTCTTCGCGAGCGGGGTCGAGGTCAGCGCCAGGCCGTCCGACGCCATAGCGCTGGCATTGCGCACCGGTACGCCGATCTACGGCAGCGACACGGTCCTCGACGACGCCGGTATCGCCATTCCGGACGAGCAGGAGGACGAGGTGGAGAAGTTCCGCGAGTTCCTCGACCAGATCTCGCCCGAGGACTTCGGGACCAGCAATCAGTGAGACGCGGGCCCGTCCGGGCACATCCGGCTAGCCTTTCCCGGGATCGGACACGGGAAACCACTCGTAGGGTGATTATCACTCGGCGTGCCGAGTGTGGCGATCGTTGACGCACCCTTGGTGACTGCCTACCTTCGAGGAGGCAGGTCAAGGACGGAGGTCGGCGTGAGAATCAGCGGCGACGGTACGGTTGGGGGTGGCCCCGGGCACAGCCTCGGGGCAGGCGGTCCGTACCCTCCCCCGGGCTCCCGGCTTCGCGCAGGCGCGGGCCACGCCCAGCACGGTGTTGCGGCCGATCCCGGTCCGCAGCGACCGGCAGCCGTGCCGACCAGCGGAGGGGCGACGTCCATGGCGTCCGAGCAGATCGGCTACCGAGGGCCGACGGCCTGCGCGGCCGCCGGCATCACCTACCGGCAACTCGACTACTGGGCCCGCACCGGCCTCGTCGAGCCCAGCGTACGGCCCGCGCACGGTTCCGGGACGCAGCGGCTGTACAGCTTCCGCGACGTGGTCGTGCTGAAGATCGTCAAACGCTTCCTCGACACCGGTGTGTCCCTGCAGAACATCCGCACCGCCGTCCAGCACCTCGGGGAGCGCGGCTTTCGCGACCTGGAGCGGATGACGCTGATGAGCGACGGCGCCACCGTCTACGAGTGCACCTCGCCCGAGGAGGTGCACGCCCTGCTCCAGGGCGGGCAGGGCATCTTCGGGATCGCCGTCGGCGTGGTGTGGCGGGACGTGGAGAGCGCGCTGTCCCAGCTGCACGGCGAGCGGATCGACACGGGGGAGACGCTGGTCGGGCACAATCCGGCCGACGAACTGGCCCGGCGGCGGAACAACCGGGCGGTCTGACCCCGCCGCGCCCCGGAGCCGTTCGGTGAGGGCATTGTCAGTGGCGTAGGGCAGCATCGGAGATGTGAGAACCGCGCCCACGATCCTGCATCTCGACATGGACGCCTTCTTCGCCTCGGTGGAGCAGGCGTCCAAGCCGAGCCTGCGCGGGAAGGCCGTCGTGGTGGGCGGCCTCGGACCGCGCGGTGTGGTCGCCACCTGCTCGTACGAGGCGCGGGTGTTCGGGGTGCACTCCGCGATGCCGATGGGCCAGGCCCGCCGGCTCGCGCCGCACGCGGCCTACCTCGTGCCGCGCTTCGAGCTCTACCGGTCGATCAGCGAGCAGGTGATGCGGCTGCTGCGGGAGCTGTCGCCGCTGGTGGAGCCGCTGAGCCTGGACGAGGCCTTCGTGGACCTGGACGCCGGCGGGGCGGCCCGGGACGCGGAGTCGGCGCGAGTGGCCGGGGCGAAGCTGCGCACGGACATCCGCACCGTCACCGGCCTCACCGGATCCGTGGGCCTCGCCGCCTCCAAGATGCTCGCCAAGATCGCCTCGGAGGCGGCCAAGCCCGACGGACTGGTGCTCATCCCGCCGGGGACCGAGCGGGCCATGCTGGCGCCGATGACGGTGCGGACGCTGCCCGGGGTGGGACCGGCCACGGGAGACCATCTGCGGCGGGCGGGGATCACCACGGTCGGCGAGATCGCCGAGGCGGGCGAGGACGAGCTGGTGCGGCTGCTGGGCAAGGCGCACGGCCACGCGCTGTACGCCATGGCGCTGGCGCGGGACGAGCGTCCGGTGGTGGCCGAGCGGGAGACCAAGTCGGTGTCCGTGGAGGACACCTACGACGTGGACATCCACGACCGGGTGCGGGTCGGCGTCGAGGTGGCGCGGCTGGCGGAGCGCTGTGTGCGGCGGCTGCGCGCCGCCGGCCTGTCCGGGCGGACCATCGTGCTCAAGGTGCGCAGATACGACTTCTCCACGCTCACGCGCTCCGAGACCCTGCGCGGTCCCACCGACGATCCCGCGGTGGTGCGGGAGGCGGCCGCCAGACTGCTGGACTCGGTGGACACCACGGGCGGCGTGCGGCTGCTCGGGGTGGGGGTCAGCGGGCTCGCCGACTACACGCAGGAGGACCTGTTCGCGCAGGCGGCGGGGGACCGGGCGGAGGAACCGGCCGAGGAGCCCGGGACCGAGCCCGCCGAGGAGCACAGCGCCTCGCCCGCCGAGCGCCGGTGGCCGTCGGGGCACGATGTGCGGCACACGGAGCTGGGGCACGGCTGGGTCCAGGGCAGCGGTCTGGGGCGGGTCACCGTGCGCTTCGAGACGCCGTACTCGGAGGTCGGGCGGGTGCGGACCTTCCCGGTGGACGACCCGGAGCTGACACCGGCGGATCCGCTGCCGCTGGTCGCCGGCACGGAGGGCGGCGAGGGCGGTCAGCCGTCGTCGTTGCCCGTGCCGGCCAGCTTGCCGAAGTCGTGGTCGGGAGGCGGGGGAGCGGCCGATACGTCCAGCCCGTAGTGGTGGTAGAGCTGGAGTTCCTGTTCCGGCGAGAGGTGGCGGCCGACGCCGAAGTCGGGCGCCTCCTTGATCAGCCCCCGGTCGAAGGGCACCCGCAGGGTGCCGTCGACCAGCTCGCTGGGCTCCAGCGGGACGAAGGCGTCCCTGCTGAAGAGACCGGTTCGTATCGCCGCCCACTCGGGGACGCCGGTGGCATCGTCGAGGTAGACCTCGTCCACGGTGCCGATCCTGGTGCCGTCGCGGTCGAACGCCTTGCGGCCGATCAGGTTCCGCGGATCGATGTCAGTACGCACGGGGCCCTCCACTTGATCGCACCACTGGGCCGGACTGGGGTCGCACACCAGCCGCCTAATCATCCGTAAGTACTACAAAAGAGCACAAGTGCCCGGTCGGCCACTCGAAGTCCGTGCCGCGACCTCGCTGGTACGCTGGCAAACGGCTGCTGACCCCGCGCGGGAGAGTCCTCCGGACACCACCGGAGGCGCCGAAGGAGCAAATCCTCCCCGGAATCTCTCAGGCTCACGTACCGCACGGACGAGGTCACTCTGGAAAGCAGGGCGGGTGTCGACGGCTTCCGCTCTCACCGACGGTGAAAGCCGGGAGAGCCCCAGGGCTCACCCGGTGAAGCTCTCAGGTTGAGATGACAGAGGGGGAGGCCGTCCGGGTACCCGCGCCGTGGTGCCCCTCGAAGGTCGTCAGACCAGGAGGCCTCCGCAATGACCGCCCATCGCACTCCGCTCTCCGAACTCGAACAGGCCATGCCCTTCGAGCAGCGCCACATCGGCCCCGACCACGAGGCCCGGGCCAAGATGCTCGCGCAGGTCGGTTACGGTTCGCTCGACGAACTGACGGCCGCCGCGGTGCCGGATGTGATCAAGAACGCCGACGCGCTGGACCTGCCGGGCGCGCGCTCCGAGGCCGAGGTGCTGGCCGAGCTTCGCTCGCTCGCCGACCGCAACCAGGTCCTCGACTCCATGATCGGCCTCGGCTACTACGGCACCTTCACCCCGCCGGTGATCCTGCGCAACGTCATGGAGAACCCGTCCTGGTACACGGCGTACACGCCCTACCAGCCGGAGATCTCCCAGGGCCGTCTCGAAGCGCTGCTGAACTTCCAGACGATGGTCGCCGAGCTGACCGGCCTGCCCACCTCCGGCGCCTCGCTGCTCGACGAGGGCACCGCCGCCGCCGAGGCGATGGCCCTCTCCCGGCGCATGGGCAAGAACAAGAAGGGCCTCTTCCTGGTCGACGCGGACGCGCTGCCGCAGACCGTCGCCGTGATACGGACCCGCGCCGAGCCGACCGGCGTCGAGGTCGTCGTCGCCGACCTGAGCGAGGGCATCCCGGCCGAGGTCGCCGAGAGGGAGATCAACGGCGTCCTGATCCAGTACCCGGGTGCCTCCGGAGCCGTCCGCGACATCCAGCCGGTGATCGACCGGGCGCACGAGCTCGGCGCCCTCGTCACCGTCGCCGCCGACCTGCTCGCCCTCACGCTCCTCACCTCCCCCGGCGAGCTGGGCGCGGACATCGCCGTGGGCACCACCCAGCGATTCGGCGTGCCGATGGGCTTCGGCGGACCGCACGCCGGTTACATGGCCGTGCACGAGAAGTTCGCCCGCAGCCTCCCCGGCCGCCTGGTCGGCGTCTCCGTGGACGCCGACGGCAACAAGGCCTACCGCCTGGCCCTGCAGACCCGCGAGCAGCACATCCGCCGCGAGAAGGCCACCAGCAACATCTGCACCGCGCAGGTGCTGCTCGCCGTCATGGCCGGTATGTACGCCGTCTACCACGGCCCCGAGGGCCTGCGGGCCATCGCCCGCCGCACCCACCGGTACGCCACCATCACCGCCGCCGGCCTCGCCGCGGGCGGCGTCGAGATCGTCCACGGCGCCTACTTCGACACCGTCACCGCGCGGGTGCCCGGCCGGGCCGGCGCGATCGTGCACGCCGCCCGCGAGAACGGCATCAACCTGCGGCTCGTCGACGCCGACCACGTGTCCTTCGCCTGCGACGAGACCACCACGCGCGCCCAGGTCGGCGGCGTGTGGCACGCCTTCGGCGTCGAGGGCGACATCGAGTCGCTGGACGCGGAGGCCGGGGAGACGCTGCCCGAGGCGCTGCTGCGCACCGACGACTTCCTGACCCACCCCGTCTTCCACCAGCACCGCTCCGAGACCGCGATGCTGCGCTACCTGCGCCGCCTCGCCGACCGGGACTACGCGCTGGACCGCGGCATGATCCCGCTGGGCTCCTGCACCATGAAGCTCAACGCGACCACCGAGATGGAGCCGGTCACCTGGCCCGAGTTCGGCGCGCTGCACCCCTTCGCGCCCGCCGAGCAGGCGCAGGGCTACCTCACCCTCATCCGTGAGCTGGAGGAGCGGCTGGCCGAGGTCACCGGGTACGACAAGGTCTCGCTCCAGCCCAACGCCGGGTCGCAGGGCGAGTTCGCCGGACTGCTCGCCGTGCGCGGCTACCACCGCGCCAACGGCGACGAGCAGCGCACCGTCTGCCTCATCCCGTCCTCCGCGCACGGCACCAACGCCGCCAGCGCCGTGATGGCCGGCATGAAGGTCGTCGTCGTCAAGACCGCCGAGGACGGCGAGATCGACGTCGAGGACCTGCGGGCCAAGATCGAGAAGCACCGCGACGAGCTGGCCGTGCTGATGATCACCTACCCGTCCACGCACGGCGTGTTCGAGGAGCACGTGGCCGACATCTGCGCGCAGGTGCACGACGCGGGCGGCCAGGTCTACGTCGACGGAGCCAACCTCAACGCCCTGGTCGGCCTCGCCAAGCCCGGCCACTTCGGCGGCGACGTCTCCCACCTGAACCTGCACAAGACCTTCTGCATCCCGCACGGCGGCGGCGGTCCCGGCGTCGGCCCCGTGGGCGTGCGGTCGCACCTGGCGCCGTACCTGCCCAACCACCCGCTGCAGCCCGCGGCCGGGCCGCAGACGGGCGTCGGCCCGATCTCGGCGGCGCCGTGGGGCTCGGCCGGCATCCTGCCGATCTCCTGGTCCTACGTCCGGCTGATGGGCGGCGAGGGCCTCAAGCGCGCCACCCAGGTCGCCGTGCTGTCCGCCAACTACATCGCCAAGCGCCTGGAGCCGCACTTCCCGGTGCTCTACAACGGCCCCGGCGGGCTGGTCGCGCACGAGTGCATCATCGACCTGCGCCCGCTGACCAAGGCCACCGGCGTGAGCGTCGACGACGTCGCCAAGCGGCTGATCGACTACGGCTTCCACGCGCCGACGATGTCCTTCCCGGTGGCCGGCACGCTGATGATCGAGCCGACCGAGTCCGAGGACCTGGCCGAGCTGGACCGGTTCTGCGAGGCGATGATCGCCATCCGCGCGGAGATCGAGAAGGTCGGCTCCGGCGCCTGGCCCGCCGACGACAACCCGCTGCGCGGCGCCCCGCACACCGCGGACGCGCTCGGCGGTGAGTGGGACCACGCGTACACACGCGAGGAGGCCGTCTTCCCGGCCGGCGTGTCCGCCGCCGACAAGTACTGGCCGCCGGTGCGCCGCATCGACCAGGCCTACGGCGACCGGAACCTGGTCTGCTCCTGCCCGCCGCTGGACGCGTACGAGGACTGAGTCCCGCCAGGAAAGTCAGAGAGGTCCCGTCCGGGCCGCGGTGCCCGGACGGGGCCTCTCGGCGTCTCAGGCGTCTCAGGGAGTGGCGAGCGACACCTCCGTCGACTTGACCAGCGCGACGACGGGAGCGCCCACGGACAGTCCCAGGTCGTCGGCGGCCTGCCGGGTGACGGCCGCGGTCAGCTCGGCACCCTCGACGGCGACCGCGACGGTGGCCATCGCGGCACCGGTGGTCAGGGCGGTGACGGTGCCCGGCAGCCGGTTGCGGATGGACAGCCCCTCCACGCGCCCGGTGGCAAGGGCCACCTCGGTGGACTTCACGAGGGCCCGCACGGCGGTGCCGGGGGCGAGCGCCAGGTCCTCGGCGGACTCCCGGGTGATGGCCGCGGTGAGGTCCTGGCCGCCGGAGAGACGGACGGCGACCGTCGCCATGGCCTCGCCCGGGGTGACGGCGGTGACGGTGCCGGGGAGCTGGTTGCGGATGCTCAGGCTCATGGGGGCACCGTAGCCCGGTGCGGGCGTCGCGCCGGGTACGCGTGCGTCCGCGTCGCCGATCGGGCAGGGCCGGGTGCCGGTCGCGACGGGCCGCGGGGAAGAGCCGGTGGACGCGGGGTTGGCCGTTGGGTATAACGCGATATAGCGTTAGTGTGCCGCAGTGGAGGGGGCGTTCGCGGGACGCCCCGGGGAGATCGGGGTCGAGCTATGTCGGTGCAGCCCACACAGGACGGCGTAATGCCCGCACTCCGTGCCTCGCACACGGACCGGGACCGGGCCGTGGACCTCCTGAGCGCCGCCGCGGGCGAAGGCCGGCTGACGCCGGAGGAGCTGGACGAGCGGGTGGGCGCGGCGCTCGTCGCGCGGACCCAGGGGGAGCTCGCCGCCCTCACCGCCGACCTGCCGACGGCGGCCGACGCCCGCCCGGTCGCCGCCGCCAAGGACGTCGTCCGCATCGAGCAGGAGGGGGCGTCCACCCGGCGGGGCGAGGGCTGGGTGGTCCCACGGCGGATGGAGATCCGATCGGCCTGGGGCGAGGTGACCCTCGACCTCGCCCGCGCCGTGATCGCGCACGACACCCTCCACATCGACCTCGACATGCGGGCCGGGGCGCTGAAGGTCGTGACCCGGCCCGGCATCGTGGTGGACACCGACTCCCTGGTGACCAGCTTCGCCGAGGTGAAGACGCCGCGGACCGGCGACACCGGGGCGCCCGTGGAGCTGAGGGTGGAGATCACGGGGGCGATCAGCTGGGGTCAGGTCGTGGTGCGAACGCCGCGCCGCAGGCTCGGGCGCCGGGCGTAGCGGCATCGGCGGGAGTCCTGAGCGGGAGGGTGACCGGCGGGAGACCTCAGTGGGAGGGTGCCGCCGGGGCGGGCGGGGGCGGCGGCGCCGTGCTGGAGCGGACGATCAGCTCCGTGCCCAGCTCGATCCGCGGCGGGTCCGGACGCTCGCCGCGAGTACGGCGGAGCACCGTGCGCGCGGCCTCCCTGCCCATGTCGGCCAGCGGCTGGCGCACGGTCGTCAGGGGCGGGGCCGACCAGCGGACCTCCGGAAGGTCGTCGAAGCCGACGACGCTCAGGTCCTGCGGCACCCGCAGCCCCCGACGGCGCAGTGCCTCGATCGCGCCGAGTGCCATCTGGTCGCTGGCCGCGAAGACGGCCGTCGGCGGCTCGGGCAGGCCCAGCAGGGCGGCACAGGCCGCGAAGCCGGACTCGTGACGGAAGTCCCCGGGGACGACCAGCGACTCGTCCACGGCGACCCCGGCCTCCTCCAGGGCGGCGCGGTAGCCGTCGTGGCGGGCCCGCGAGCACAGCAGTCGCGGCGGACCGGCGATCAGCCCGATCCTGCGGTGTCCCAGCGCCAGCAGATGCTCGGTGGCCGCCCGGCCGCCCGAGTGGTTGGCGGCGCCGACGGTGGGCACGTCCAGGTCGGGGGCGCCCGCCGGGTCGACGACCACCAGGGGCACGCCGAGGATCCGCAGCTCCTGGTGGAGCACGGGGTCCAGGGCGGAGGTGACGACCACGACGCCGTCACAGGCCCTGGCCCGCAGATTGCGCATCCACTGACGGGCGTCGCCCGAACGTCCGTGGATCGCGGAGACCACGGTGCCGACCCCGGCGGTGTGGGCCACCTCCTCGACTCCGCGGATGATCTCCACGGCCCAGGGGCTGTCCAGGTCGTTGAAGACCAGGTCGATCAGGGCGGCCCGGCGGCCGGGCGCCGCGGCGCGCTTGCGGTATCCGTGCCGGCGCAGCAGCTCCTCCACCCGCGCCCTGGTCCCGGGCGACACGTCCGAGCGGCCGTTCACCACCCGGGACACGGTCGGGACCGAGACGCCCGCGCGACGGGCGATGTCCGTGATGGTGACCCTGCCCCGGCGGCCGGAGGCCGTCCCGGCCCGGGCCTCGTCTGTTGCCACTTCCCCCACCTCCGCCGACGCCGACCGCCAGACGTCCGGAGTCTTCCGGAAACCGGGTGCTCGGGGGAAGGCGTTCCGGGCCCGGAAAACCGGGCAGTCACCACGTCCGCGCGGGCAGACTACGCGCGGTGACCGGTCCCGGACACGCGTGGGGGCCGGTGCGCAGCCGTGGCTGCGGGCCGGCCCCGTGATGCACCGGGCGCGGGGGGACGCCCCCGCCCGGCCGGTGGTCAGGCGGCGGTCGTCAGGCCCGCGCCGACGGGACGGTGCGGCGCGATGACCTGCCCGTCCGGCAGTAGCTCACCGGTGTCCTCGAAGAGGACGACACCGTTGCACAGCAGGCTCCACCCCTGCTCCGGGTGGTGCGCCACGAGACGGGCGGACTCCCGGTCGGCGGAGACGGCTGAGGGGCACGGTGGCTGGTGCTGACACATGAGTGGGGTCTCTCGGTCCGTGGTGATGGGTGAGGTCGCTGTGTTGTCTGTCCTGCGGCGTGAAGCCTCGTTCATGGCCGCCCCCCGTTGTCGAGTCGTTCGGAACCCAGTGTTGCCCCGCGGCCCTCGATCCGCAGGCATTTCGCAGCACCGCTTCTCACAGGTTGATGACGCATCACCCGCGCGGACGGTTCAGCTGAACTGCACTGTCACTTCGGATGGTTCGGCATGGCCGAATGGGGCTAGTCCGCGCGGGTGGGTGACGGGGTGCAGGGGCGACGGGCGGGGAGCGGGCAGGTCAGGCGGGAGAACCCAGCAACCGCGGCGGCGTCACCCGGTGCGTGAGGACCGGCAGCAGTTCGGCGACCCGGTGCGGCCGGTGCGCCGCGATGCCGGGCGGGGCCGGCGCCAGCGGCACCAGCAGATCGGTGGCCGCGGGGTGCCCCGTGGCGGCGTCCGCCGTGCAGTCGCCGTGCAGCCACAGCGTGAGCATGTACAGCTCGGGCACCGACAGGAGGCGCGGCTGGTAGGCCTGGGGCACCGACTCGGCCTGCCGCAGCGCGCGTTCGGTCGAGGCGACGTAGGGGCCCTCGAAGAAGTGCGAGAACGCCCAGCCGTCGGGGGTCAGCATCGTCTCCGCCGCCGCCACCGCCCGGTCGCCCAACCGGATGTGGAACCGCCACCCGGCCAGCCGCGTCGCCGCCGCGCCCTGTGCCGTGACCCGGTCGAGGACGTGCACGGGAAGCGGCAGTTCGGGTGTGGCGGGTCCCTGGGCGCCGAGCAGGGCGGGGGTCCGGTCCTCGTGGACCGCGGTGGGCGAGGAGAGGGCGGTGAGGACGGAGCGCAGGGCGGGCGCGGGGGCCGGGGGGACACGCAGGGGCATGATGGGTCGCCTCTCATTCGAAGGCACGGTGGCGCGAGGGCGGAGCTGGGCGGACGACGCTGTCGGCTCACAGGGCTGGGAGCGGCAGGGGCCGGGTCCGGGAACCGAGAAGTGGGAGAGGCCTGCCGCGCGTCAGCTCGACGGCAGGATCCTGCGACCGTGGGAGCCGGTCCACTGCCTGTCCGCGGAGTTTATACGACATATGTTCAGACTGTGTTTCGGCTAGCCGATTCCGGTAACCGGTACAAGGCTGCATTCGGCCGTCGATATGCGGGAATCCTCCGGATTTCGGACCGGGTGTACGGCGGTGACCTCGGGGAATGTTCACCGAGCGGTCGGCCAATTGTCGTCGGCGTTTTTCACGAGTTGTCGGCCCGGGAAACTGCTCGACGTGCCATGCCCGGTGAATGTGCCACCGGTCACACCGGCACAGCGTAGCGGCTGCCGGGCCGGTGCGGGGACGTTATCGATCGCTTCGGCTGGGCATCATCCCACCTGACCGGCCACCGGCCATCGGCCAGTGGCGGCCGGATCTTCCACTCGTCGCTCCGAGAAGGGACTCTTCCATGGGGGAGAAGGTCGTGGCAGGTCAGTTCGACCTGTCCGATCGCCAGCGCTACCGCGAGAAGCTCCAGCGGTGCCTGACGGGTCTGGAGCGACTTCTGGCGGAGAAGCGGTTCGACCGCCCGAAGAACCTGATGGGGCTGGAGATCGAATTGAATCTCGTCGGTGCCGACGGGATGCCGAAAATGTTGAATGCGCAAGTCCTCGAGCGCATCGCGAGCCGTGACTTCCAGACGGAGCTCGCCATGTTCAACCTGGAAGTCAACATCGCCCCGCACCGCCTCGGCGGCCGGGTATTCGATCGCCTCGCGGAGGAGATCCGTACGTCTTTGGCATATGCGGATCGCAAGGCGGGCGAGGTTGACGCGGGAATCGCGATGATCGGTATTCTGCCGACGCTGGACCGGGACGACCTGGTCTCGTCCAATCTCTCCGCCGTCGACCGCTACGCCCTGCTCAACGAACAGATCGTGGCGGCCCGCGGGGAGGACTTCACCCTCGACATCGAGGGCGTCGAACGACTGACCTGCACCTCCAAGTCCATCGCACCCGAGGCCGCCTGCACCTCGGTGCAACTCCACCTCCAGGTCACCCCGGACCGCTTCGCCGACGTGTGGAACGCGGCCCAGGCGGTGACCGCCGCCCAGATCGCCCTCGGCGCCAACGCACCCTTCCTCTTCGGACGGGAACTGTGGCGCGAGTCGCGGCCCCCGCTGTTCCAGCAGTCCACCGACACCCGCCCGCCCGAGCTGCAGGCCCAGGGCGTGCGGCCGCGCACCTGGTTCGGGGAGCGGTGGGTGTCCTCGGCCCACGACCTCTTCGAGGAGAACCGGCGCTACTTCCCGGCGCTGCTGCCGATCTGCGACGACGAGGACCCACTGGACGTCCTCGACGCGGGCGGCGTGCCCTCCCTGTCCGAGCTGGTCCTGCACAACGGCACCGTCTACCGCTGGAACCGCCCCGTCTACGACATCGCCGACGGCGTCCCGCACCTGCGCGTCGAGAACCGCGTGCTGCCCGCCGGGCCCACCGTCACCGACGTCATCGCCAACGCGGCCTTCTACTACGGGGTCGTGCGCGCGCTCGCCGAGGAGCCCCGGCCGGTGTGGACCAGGCTGCCGTTCGAGGCCGCCGCCGCCAACTTCGAGGCCGCGTGCCGCCACGGCATCGACGCGCGCTTCGAATGGCCCCGGCGCGGCCGCCTCGGCGGCACCACCGAGGTCGACGCCGCCGTCCTCGTACGCGACGAACTGCTGCCGCTCGCCGAGGCCGGTCTCGACGCGTGGGGGGTGGAGCCCGCCGACCGGGACCTCTATCTCGGCGTGATCGAGGAGCGGTGCCGCCGCCGGGTCAACGGCGCGTCCTGGCAGGCCGCCACGTTCCACCGGGCGCTGGAGGCGGGAATGTCCCGGGAGGACGCGCTGGCCGCCACGACCCGCCGCTACGTCGAGCTGATGCGCGAGGGGGACCCGGTGCACCTGTGGCCGGTGGGCCTTGTGGAACCGGTGCCGCTCGGCTGACCGCCGCCCGACCCGCCCCCGCCGCGCGCCGCCCCATACTGATCGGGCAAGCTGTGACGTCCCAGCTGGAGGCAGGTGTGCATGGCGGAGGCGGGCCCGGTGGACGATGCGTTCCCTCAGAAGCGACTCGGCGAGCAGTCCTTGACCGAGGAGCGCCCTGCGCGGCGGATCCTGCGCGACGAGACGCTGCTCGTCCTCGCGCTGTCGCTCGGTGCCAGCGGCGTGTCCGCGCTCATCAGCTTCATCGGCTCGGTCACCCGGCCGGGCGGGCTCAAGGACCAGGCGGCCACCCTCAACGCCTCCGCGGCGCCCGGCCGTCCCTGGCTCGACCTGGCCTGGCAGCTCTTCGGGATCACCACGGCGCTCGTCCCGGTCGCCCTCGTCGCGCACTTCCTGCTGCGCGAGGGGCGCAGTCTGCGCACCCTCGGCTTCGACCGCACCCGTCCCTGGCCGGACCTGGGCCGCGGGGCCGCCGTCGCCGCCGTCATCGGCAGCACCGGCATCGCCTTCTACCTCGCCGCGCGCGGCCTCGGCTTCAACCTCACCGTGGTGCCCGAGGCCCTGCCCGACGTGTGGTGGAAGTACCCCGTCCTGATCCTCTCGGCGGTGCAGAACTCCGTCCTGGAGGAGGTCGTCGTCGTCGGCTACCTGCTGCGCCGGCTCGACCAGCTCGGCTGGGGCGCGGGCGCGTCACTGGCGGCCAGTTCGGTGCTGCGCGGGTCGTACCACCTCTACCAGGGGATCGGCGGGTTCGTCGGGAACATGGTGATGGGCGTCGTGTTCGTCTACCTGTACCGCCGCTGGGGCCGCGTGGGCCCGCTGGTGGTCGCGCACTCGCTGCTCGACATCGGGGCCTTCGTCGGCTACGGGCTGCTCGCCGGGAAGGTGGACTGGCTGCCGACGGCGTGACCGACCGGGGGCCCGCGCCGCCGCGGGTCAGGCCAGCAGTTCGCCGTCGATCACCGTCACCGCGTGCCCGCTCAGCAGCGTGCGCCCGCCGCGCAGTTCCGTGCGCACCCGGCCGGAGCGGGACGACGCCTGGAGCCCGGTCAGGTCGGGACGGCCGAGGCGCTCGGACCAGAAGGGGGCCAGGGCCGTGTGCGCGCTGCCGGTGACCGGGTCCTCGTCGATGCCGACGTTGGGGAAGAAGCAGCGGGAGACGTAGTCGTAACCGCGGGCCGGGTCCTCGGCGCGGGCGGTGGCGATGATGCCGCGCTCGGAGTGGGCGGCCAGCGCGTCGAGGTCCGGCGTCAGGCCGCGGACGGTCCTCTCGTCGGCGACCTCGACCAGCAGGTCCCCGATGTTCGGCCCGGTGTCCAGGACGGTACGGGGCTCGGCACCCAGGGCCGCGGCGATGCCCGGCGGCGCCTCGACCGGGGTGAGCGGCGCGGTCGGGAAGTCCAGGGTGAACGAGCCGTCCTCGCGGGGCGTCGCCACCAGGATGCCGCTGCGGGTGGCGAACCGTACCGGCCCCTCGTGGGTGCCGGTGGTGTGCAGGACGTGGGCCGTGGCGAGTGTGGCGTGGCCGCACATCGCGACCTCGGTGGCCGGAGTGAACCAGCGCAGCGCCCAGTCCGCCTCGCCGCCCGCGGGCAGGCGGTGGGCGAACGCGGTCTCGGAGTGGTTGACCTCCAGGGCGACCCGCTGGAGCCGGTCGTCGTCCGGGAAGGCGTCGAGGAGCAGGACCCCGGCCGGGTTGCCGGCGAAGGGCCGGTCGGTGAAGGCGTCGACGATTCGGATGCGCATGGCCCGACGCTAGAGCCGGGACGGGGCCGTGGACCAAGGCCAATCCCGGAGTGCTGGACCCCTTTTCGCGCGTGCGGTCTTTCGCGCGTGCGGTCAGCTTTCGCGCGTGCGGTCAGCGGCGGATCAGGCCGAGGGAGGCCGCGGTGGCGACGGCGGCGGTGCGCGAGTCGACGTCGAGCTTGGCGTAGACGCGGGCCAGGTGGGACTTCACGGTGCCCTCGGTGAGGTGCAGCCGTTGGCCGATGGCCTGGTTGGACAGGCCGTCGGCCACCAGCGCCAGGACCTCGGTCTCGCGCCGGGTCAGCGTCGTGCCGGGGGTGCGCAGCCGGTTCATGAGCCGGTCGGCGACGGCGGGGGCCAGCGCGGTGCGTCCGGCGGCGGCCGTGCGCACGGCGTCGGCCAGGTCCTCGGGCGGTGCGTCCTTGAGGAGGTAGCCGGTGGCTCCGGCCTCGATGGCGGGCAGCGTGTCGGCGTCGGAGTCGTACGTGGTGACGATCAGCACCCGCGGGGCACCGGGGCGGGCGGCGATGGCGGCGGTGGCCTCGGCGCCGTTCATCCCCTTGCCGAACTGCAGGTCCATCAGCACGACGTCGATGTCGCCCAGCGCGGCGCGCGTGACGGCCTCCTCGGCGGTGGCCGCCTCGGCCGCCACCACCATGCCGGGTTCGGTCTCCAGTACGGCGCGCAGCCCGGCCCTGACCACGGGGTGGTCGTCGGCGAGAAGCAGGCGCAGGGGGCTGTCGGTCACGGGTGGGCCTCGGGCTCGGTGGGCGGGACGAGGGGCAGCCGG
The DNA here is from genome assembly GCF_044327745.1 of Streptomyces sp. NPDC018026. NCBI lineage: Bacteria > Bacillati > Actinomycetota > Actinomycetes > Kitasatosporales > Streptomycetaceae > Streptomyces > Streptomyces sp. NPDC018026. The sequence goes on along the minus strand of NZ_JBIRFY010000008.1, from coordinate 382,905 downwards.
GCGGTCAGGGCGGTGCCGTGGCCGGGCGCGGACTCGATGGACAGGGTGCCGCCCAGCGCGTCCAGGCGGGCGCGCATGGCGGCCAGCCCGAAGCCGCCCGTCTCAGGATCGGGCGGGGGCAGCGCCTCGGGGTCGAAGCCGGTGCCGTCGTCGACGACGTCCAGGGCGACGTGGTCGCCGAGGTGGCGCAGGGTGATCTCGGCCGTGCCCGCGTCGGCGTGGCGGACCGTGTTGGCCAAGGCCGACTGGGCGACGCGCAGCAGGGCGACCTCGTGCGCGGTCGGCAGCGGGGCCGGGGAGCCGGCGAGGTGGAAACGGGCGGTGATCCGGTGCCGGACGCGGGCCGTGGCGCACAGGCGCTCCAGGGCGTCGGCCAGCGTGCTGCCCTCCAGGGCGGGCGGGGTGAGGGCGGCGACGAAGCGGCGGGCCTCGGCGAGATTGTCCACGGCGGCCTGCCGGGCCGCGACGACGTGGCCGGCGGCGGCACCGGGCCGCTCGGGCAGCGCGCGTTCGGCGGCCCGCAGCAGCAACTGGATGCTGGACAGGCCCTGGGCGAGCGTGTCGTGGATCTCGCGGGCCAGCCGCTCGCGTTCGGCGAGCACGCCGGCGGTGTGCTGGGCCCGCGCGAGGTCGGCGCGGGTGGCGGTCAGCTCCTCGATCAGCCGTCGGCGGCGCTCGCTCTCGCGATAGAGGGCCTGATAGCCCCACACCACCGCGACGGCGACGGCGGCGCCCAGCGCCGGACCGATCACCATCGCCGGGCCGAAGGAGCCGGTGTGGGCGGCGAACCCGGCGACGGCCGCCACGGCGGTGGCGGTCACGGCGGCCAGTCCGGCGCGGCGCGACAGCAGGTGGAGCTGGAGGAAGTACAGCGGGAAGGCGACCCAGACCGCTTCGGGCGACAGCGCCAGCAGCGCCAGCCAGACGGCGCCCACCGCCGCCAGCCACCAGGCGGCGACCCGCCGGACGAGACGCACCCGGGGCAGGAGCGGCCCGGCCGCGTACACCAGGGCGCACGCCAGGGCGACGGCGACGATGGTTCCGCTGGGGGACCGGCCGTCCGTCACGGCCCGCGCGGCGACCAGGACGAGCAGCCCGACGACCAACAGGTGCAGGCACCAGGCCAGGGCCCGGGTGGTCGGGGTCGGGGCGGGGGCGGAAACGTTCACAGTGCTCCCAGGCTACGAAAGGCCGGCGCCCGGAAGCCTCCATCGAAAGTTACAACCCGCGTGCCGCCTTCCGGCCCGGGAAGTGACCTCCTGCGCCGGACGCGCGAGCGGGGGACCGGCGGCGACGGTGGGGGCCGTACCGCTTGCACCGTCGGAAAGGACAGGCCGAGACCGTGTTCGTCGCCTGGAGAGACCTCAAGTTCGCCAAGGGGCGCTTCGCCCTGATGGGGACCGTCATCGTGCTGATCACCCTGCTGGTCGGGCTGCTGTCCGGACTGACGGCCGGACTGGGGCGGCAGAACACCTCCGCCATCACGGACCTGCCCGCCGACCGGATCGCCTTCCGGGCTCCCGGCGGGGGAGGGGACCTGTCGTACGCCGACTCCACGGTCACCGAGCGACAGTGGCGGCAGTGGTCCGAGGCCCCCGGCGTCGAGGCCGCCGAACCGCTCGGCATCACCACCACCAGGGCCACCGCCGGGGACCGGAGCGCCGGCGTCTCCGCCTTCGGCGTGCGGCCCGGCTCCCGCCTCGCCCCCGCCGACGGGATCGACGACGGCGCGGCGGTGCTGTCCACCACGGCCGCCGACGATCTCGGGGTGCGGCGCGGCGACTCCTTCGCCCTGGCCGGGCAGCGGCTGAGGGTGGCCGCGGTGCGGGGCGACGCCTTCTTCAGCCACACGCCGGTCGTCTGGACCAGCCTGGACGTGTGGCGGAGGGCCGCGCCTCCCACCGGCGATGACGGCGGCGACGGCGCCACCGGCGGCAGGGGCGGCGACGGACCCGCCGACGGCCGGGGCGACGGCGGACCCACCGCCACCGTCGTCGCGCTGCGCACCACCGCGGAGGCCGACGTGGCGGCCGTGGACGAGAAGGCCGGCACCACGACCGTCACCACCGCCGACTCGCTGTCCGCGATCGGCTCCTACACCTCCGAGAACGGCTCCCTGCAGCTGATGCGCGGCTTCCTGTTCGCCATCTCCGCGCTCGTCGTCGGCGCCTTCTTCACCGTGTGGACCATTCAGCGCAGCGGTGACGTCGCCGTCCTCAAGGCGCTCGGTGCCTCCACCGCCGGTCTCCTCAAGGACGCCCTCGGCCAGGCCGTCGTCCTGCTGGTCGGCGGCACCCTGCTCGGCACCGGTGCCGCCGCCGCCCTGGGAGCCCTCGCCGCCGGCTCGTCCGTGCCGTTCCTCCTCACTCCCGCGACCGTCCTCCTGCCGGCCGCCGTGATGGTCCTCCTCGGCGCGCTCGGAGCCGCCCTGTCCATCCGCCGGATCACCTCCGTCGACCCGCTGACCGCCCTGGGGAGCGCCCGATGAGCCTGTACCTGACCGACGTCACCCTCACCTACCCCGACGGCGGGGAGCGCCTGACCGCACTCGACCGGGTCAGCCTGGAGGTCCCCAGGGGCAGCCTGACCGCCGTGGTCGGTCCCTCCGGCTCCGGAAAGTCCAGCCTGCTGGCCGTCGCCGCCACGCTCATCACGCCCGACGCCGGGACCGTCACCGTCGACGGCACCCCCACCACCGGCCTGAGCCGCGGCGAGCTGACCGCACTGCGCCGCCGCCGGATCGGCATCGTCTTCCAGCAGCCCAACCTGCTGCCTTCCCTCACCGCCGTCGAACAACTGCAGGTCATGGCCCAGATCGACGGCCGCAGGCCGCGCGCCGCCCGGAGCCGGGCGATGGAGCTCCTCGAGGCGGTCGGGCTGGCCGGACAGGCGGGCCGCCGTCCTCACCAGCTCTCCGGCGGCCAGCGCCAGCGCGTCGCTCTCGCCCGGGCCCTGATGAACGACCCCACCGTCCTCCTGGTCGACGAACCCACGAGCGCCCTCGACCACGAGCGCGGCGCCGCCGTCATCGCACTGATCACCCGTCTCACCCACCAGCGGGCGAGCGCCACCGTTCTGGTCACCCACGACCGCACCCACCTCACCGCCGCCGACCGCATCGCCGAGGTCCACGACGGCCGCCTCCGCCTGCCGACGGTGGCGGGGTCTTGCCATGCGACATCTTCCGATATATCGTTGAGGCATCGCGACAGATCAACGACTGAATGGAGTGATGGCGATGCGTAACCACGGATACGAGCGTGGACACGGCGGGCACGGCCCCGGCCACGGAGAGGGCGGCCCCTTCGGCCGAGGCGGCTTCGACGGCCGGCGTGCGGCATTCGGCCCCTTCGGCCCGGGTGGCCCCGGCGGCGGCCCCGGCGGTCCCTTCGGGCCCGGCTTCGGTCACGGCGGCCCCTGGGGCGGCCGAGGGCGCGGCGGGCCCAGGGGAAGGGCACGGCGGGGCGACGTACGCGCCTCGATCCTGGCCCTCCTGAAGGACCGGCCGATGCACGGCTACGAGATGATCCAGGAGATCGCCGAGCGCAGCGGCGGGGCGTGGAAGCCCAGCCCCGGTTCGGTGTACCCCACCCTCCAACTGCTGGAGGACGAGGGGCTGATCGCCAGCGAGAGCGAGGGCGGCAAGAAGCTCTTCGCACTCACCGAGGCGGGCCGCACCGCGGCCGAGGAAGGCCCGGAGGCGCCCTGGGAGGAGGCCTCGCGAGGCGTCGACTGGGAAGCCCTCAACGACATCCGCCAGGCCGGTTTCGGACTGATGGAGGCCTTCGGCCAGGTCTGGAAGACCGGCAGCAAGGAGCAGCGGGAGAAGGCGCTCGCCGTCATCGGGGACGCCCGCAAGAAGCTGTACCTGATCCTCGCCGACGAGGACTGACACGGCGAGCACCGGTGCGGACCGAGCCCCGGTGCGGACGAGGACGAGGGTGCCCCGCGGAGTGGATCCGCGGGGCACCCTCGCGTGCGGGGACGTGAGCGGCCGGGGCGGGACGTGAGCGGCCCGGGCGGGGTGTTCGCGGGGCGTTCAGTCGACCCGCCGTATCACCGCCGCGTCGAAGACGTCCCACGCGCGCGGGAAGGCACTCTCGTCGTGGCAGTGCCACGCCTCCCAGAACAGGTCGGCGAGCAGCGCCTCCGCCGGGGCGTCCACCCGGTACACGTACTGCCTGCCGTCGACGGCGGGCAGCGCCACGAGCCAGCACCTGCTCCTCATGCCCCTGTTCGACCCGCGAGGACACGTTTCGGTTGCCCCAGGGGGCGTGTGGCAAGGCGGCGCGCGCCCGCGGGGCCGAAACGGCCTGATCTCATCCACAAGGAGGAGATCTGTCCGGGCGGGTCCACTCCGCGTGGGACGGCGAAATGCTTCCCTTCGGGGATGACCGGGCTCCGTGGGACTGATGAGCTGGGGATGTGCAACCCCGTATCCCCCGGCAGTCGGCCGGCGAGCAAGGCGGCCGGTGGCCGGACGGCACCGACCTCGAGGACCGGTTCGGAGCGGAACTGGCCTCGGCGGTCTCCGGTGCCCGCCGCCGCGCGGTGCGGGACGGGGACCGGCAGATCGACACGGCCCATCTGCTGCACTCGTTGCTCGAGTGCGACGGGGACTCCCGCGAGCTGCTCGGGGACGGTCCGCGGGTCGTCCGCGTCCTCGGCTACCTCGTGCAGCGCAGCATCGGCTACGGCCTGCGCTGGCAGAACTCCGTCGAGGACTCCGGCGCCGTACCCGTCGTGACCGGAGCCGCCGGGTTCTCCCCGCCCGCCGCGGCGGCCATCGAGGACGCGTGCGCACGGGCGGCCCGGCGCGGGGTGGTCCGGGCCGGTGGCCCGGACCTGCTCGCCGCCCTGGTCGCGGACCCGCGGACGCGCGCCGCCGAGGTGCTGGCCCGTGCCGCCGTCGAGCCGCACACCGTGCTCGCCCGAGTGGAGAGCCACTTCGAGCCGACACTCTGAGTCCGTCCGCGTCCTTCGCGCATTCCTCCCGCATTCCTCCCGCGTCCCCCCCCGCGCCACTTCCGCGTCCCTCTCGCGCCGCTCCCGCGCGTGCGCCGCTGCGCCGTCCAGTCGGTGAGACAGGTGTCATTGGGGGTGACGGTCATGTCGACCCCTGTCATCATGTGCCGGTGCATACGTCTGACAGCGCCCGCGGCAGCCGCGGCAAGGGCACCGGGCTCGGCCTGGCGCTGGCCTCCGCGGTCGCCTTCGGAGGCTCCGGAGTCGCGGCCAAACCGCTGATCGAGGCCGGACTCGATCCGCTCCACGTGGTCTGGCTGCGCGTCGCCGGCGCGGCCCTGGTGATGCTGCCGCTCGCCGTACGCCACCGCGCCCTGCTGCGCCGCCGTCCCGCGCTGGTCGCCGGGTACGGACTGTTCGCCGTGGCCGGTGTGCAGGCGTGCTACTTCGCCGCCATCTCGCGCATCCCCGTCGGCGTCGCGCTGCTGGTCGAGTACCTGGCGCCCGCCCTGGTCCTCGGCTGGGTGCGGTTCGTGCAGCGGCGGCCGGTCACGCGGGCCGCCGCGCTCGGCGTGGTGCTGGCGGTCGGCGGACTCGCCTGCGTGGTCGAGGTCTGGTCGGGGCTGGGCTTCGACGCCCTCGGCCTGCTGCTCGCCCTTGGCGCCGCCTGCTGCCAGGTCGGCTACTTCGTCCTGTCCGACCAGGGCAGCGACGCCGGCGAGGAGGCGCCCGACCCGCTCGGCGTCATCGCCTACGGCCTGCTGGTCGGCGCCGCCGTACTCACCGTCGTCGCCCGGCCCTGGTCGATGGACTGGTCCGTCCTCGCCGGCCCGGCACCCATGGACGGCACGCCCGTCGCCGCCGCCCTGCTGCTGGCCTGGATCGTGCTCATCGCCACGGTGCTCGCCTACGTCACCGGAATCGTGGCCGTACGCCGACTGTCGCCGCAGGTCGCCGGAGTCGTGGCGTGCCTGGAAGCGGTCATCGCGACCGTTCTGGCGTGGGTGCTGCTGGGCGAGCACCTCTCCGCCCCGCAGGTCGTCGGCGGCGTCGTGGTGCTGGCGGGCGCCTTCATCGCCCAGTCCTCGACCCCGGCGAAGGGCGCGGCGGACCCGGTGGCCGGTGGCGGTCCCGAAAGGGAGTTGTCGAGCCGGGGAACGTCGACCTAGGGTGCGGATCATGCATTCCGACGCACTCGTCCTCCCGCCTCCGGCCGCCTGAGGCGGGCCCTGTAGCGAGCCCGGCGCGCCGTCGCCGGGCCGGACGGTGCTGCCCGCAGACGAAAGTCCTCGCGCCCCGGTCGTTCCGGGCCGCCCCGAACTTCCGCGCCTCGTGCGCGTCTGCGGAGAGAACTCGTGTCGAATGCCGTCTCCGGCCTGCCCGTAGGGCGTGGCCTTCTCTATCTGATCGTCGCCGGTGTCGCCTGGGGCACCGCCGGTGCCGCCGCCTCGCTGGTCTACCGCGCCAGCGACATGGGGCCCGTCGCCCTGTCGTTCTGGCGCTGCGCGGTGGGGCTGGTGCTGCTGCTCGCCGTCCGCCCGCTGCGCCCGCGGGTGCGCCCGCAGGTGCACCCGGCGGTCCGCGAACCGTTCGCCCGCAAGACGCTGCGGGCCGTCGTGACCGGTGTCGGGCTCGCGGTGTTCCAGACCGCCTACTTCGCCGCCGTGCAGTCCACCGGACTCGCCGTGGCCACGGTGGTCACCCTCGGCGCGGGGCCCGTACTGATCGCCCTCGGCGCGCGCCTCGCCCTCGGTGAACAGCTGGGAGCGGGGGGCGCCGCGGCCGTGGTCGGCGCCCTCGCCGGGCTCCTGGTGCTCGTCCTCGGCGGCGGGAGTGCGACCGTCCGCCTGCCGGGTGTGCTCCTCGCGCTGCTGTCCGCCGCCGGGTACTCGGTGATGACGCTGCTCACCCGGTGGTGGGGACGGGGCGGCGGGGCGGACGGGGCCGGTACGTCCGTGGGGGCCTTCGCCGTCACGAGCCTGTGCCTGCTGCCGCTCGCCCTGGCCGAGGGCCTGCTGCCGCACACCGCCGAACCGGTCCGGCTGCTGTGGCTCCTCGCCTACGTCGCGGCCGTCCCGACCGCGCTCGCCTACGGGCTCTACTTCGCCGGCGCGGCCGTCGTCCGGTCCGCGACCGTCTCCGTGATCATGCTCCTGGAACCGGTCAGCGCGGCCGCGCTCGCCGTCCTGCTGCTCGGTGAACACCTCACGGCGGCGACCCTGGCCGGCACGCTGCTGATGCTCGGCTCGGTCGCGGGGCTCGCGGTGGCGGAGACACGGGCGGCGCGGCAGGCGAGGACGGGGCCGGCGCCCGCGTGACGGCGGGAGACCGCGTGACGGCGGCGGCCTCCCAGGGGCCCCGCGCCGCCCGCGCGGGCCGGTGTCACCCGGCCGAGAGGTAGTCCGGCAGCGCCGTGCCGGACGCTAGGGCCGCGTCGGCGACCGGAGCGTCGTACCCCTTGCGCAACGGGACGAGACCGGCCCAGTGCGGGAGGGAGAGGTCCTCCGGTTCGTCGTTCACCCCGCCGGTGCGGAGCTTGGCGGAGACCTCGTTCAGGTCGAGGCGGATCACGGCGGTGGCGGCCAGCTCCTTCTTGTTGGCCGGCCGCGAATCGCGGGAGCGGCCCGGGACGACGTGGTCGACCAGGGCGTCCAGGGCCGTGCGCCGCTCCTCGGGATCCGTCACCTCGTACGCCGTGCCGTGCACCACCACCGACCGGTAGTTGATCGAGTGGTGGAAGGCCGAGCGGGCCAGCACCAGCGCGTCCACGTGCGTCACGGTCAGGCACACCGGCAGGCCCGGGTCGGCCGCCCCCGTCATCCGCAGCGGGCGCGAGCCCGTGGAGCCGTGCACGTAGAGCCGCTCGCCCACCCGGCCGTAAAGCGTCGGCAGGACCACCGGGGCGCCGTCGCGGACGAAGCCGAGGTGGCAGACGTACCCCTCGTCGAGTATCGCGTGCACCAGCTCCTTGTCGTACGCGGCCCGCTCGGGGGAGCGGGTGGGGACGGTGCGGTCGGTGGGCGGGTAGGTGCCGGTGGGCTGCGACGGCGTCCCCGTGGTCCCCTGCATGGCGCTCTCCATTGCACTAGTGCATAATCTTCTTTGTGCTAGGAGAGTATCGGATCACAGGGCGGGGCGCAGCGGAGATCTCCGCGAGTGTCGAGCGCGCGGTGGGCTCGGGAGAGCTGCGGCCGGGGCAGCCCCTGCCGCCGATGCGGGAGTTGGCGCAGCGGCTCGGGGTGAACCCGAACACCGTCGCCGCCGCCTACCGCACCCTGCGGGAACGCGGGGTCATCGAGACGGCCGGGCGGCGGGGCAGCCGGGTGCGCGCGAAACCGGCGACCACCGGGCGGGAGTTCATCCGCGTCGACGTGCCCGAGGGGGTGCGCGACGTGTCCGACGGCAATCCGGACCCGGCGTTGCTGCCCGCGCTGGGCCCGGTGTTCGCCCGGGCGGCTGCCCAGGGCGACCACGAACCGGTGCTCTACGGGCACGCGCCCGTGGATCCGGAACTGGCCCGCGTCGCGCGGGCCGAACTGGACGCCGACGGTGTGCCGGACGGGCCCGTGATGGTGACGTCCGGCTCCCTGGACGCCATGGAGCGGGTCCTCGCGGCCCATCTCAGGCCCGGTGACGCCGTCGCCGTCGAGGACCCGGGCTGGGGCAGCCTCCTGGACCTGGTGCCCGCGCTCGGCCTGCGCACGGTCCCCGTCGGGGTCGACGACCAGGGGCCGCTGCCCGAGGACGTGCGCCGGGTCCTGGCGGCCGGTGCCCGCGCCCTGGTGGTCACGGACCGCGCGCAGAACCCGACCGGTGCCGCGGTGGGCGCGGCACGCGCGCGTGCGCTGCGGTCCGTCCTGCGCGAGCGCCCGGGGACGCTGCTCATCGAGGACGACCACGGCCACGGCATCGTCGACCTGCCGCTGCACCCGCTCGCCGGTACGACCCGGCACTGGGCCTTCGTCCGCTCCGCCGCCAAGGCCTGCGGTCCCGACCTGCGGCTCGCCGTGCTCACCGGGGACCCCGTCACGCTCGACCGGGTGCGCGGGCGGCAGCGGCTGGGCCCCGGCTGGGTCAGCCGCATCACCCAGCGGGCCGTGGCCCGGCTGTGGGCCGACGGCGCGGTCGACGCCCGCGCGGTGGCGGGGGTGTACGGGCGGCGCAGGGACGGGCTCCTCGGCGCCCTCGCGGAACACGGGGTCGCCGGGTACGGCCGCAGCGGCATGAACGTGTGGATCCCGGTGCCGGACGAGACGGGTGCCGTCGCCCGGCTCCTGCACGCCGGCTGGGCGGTCGCCCCCGGCGCCCGCTTCCGCCTGGGCGCACCGCCCGGCATCCGGATCACCGTCTCGACGCTGGGGGAGGACGACCTCGGTCCACTGGCGGAGGCGGTCGCCGCGGCGACGGGACCGGGGTCGGGGCCGCCACGGAGCTACGTCTGAGGCGGGGTTCGCGAGCGCCCCGGTCGGCCGGGACCCTCGCGAACCCGGCGCCGGGTACCTTGCATGTCCGGCGGTCGGAGTAGTGCACCGTGGGGGTGCCCCGGGTCCCGTCGCGGGGCGTGCTCCCCGAGTCCGGATGCCGGGCCGGGCCGGGCCCCGGCGGCGGGGGTGTCCGGCGGCGTCGCGCCGTACTGTGCTGAACTCCGCCCGGCCGGACAGCGTGGGACGCGCGCTTGCGTTCCGGGCGCGCTGCCCCGGGGCGTCCGGGCCGCCTTGAGCCGCCCCGGCGAATCCGAAGGCGAGTGGCTCCCGGCACGGACGGTGGGCGATCCGATGAGCCGTCCACCGGGTGCGTGATGCGACGCAGGCGCCCGGAGCCTCGCCCCTCTCAGACCCGCGAGCCCTGTCGTACCCCCGTCGTCCCCCGAGGCTCCGGCGCGGGCGCGGTGCCGCCCCGGTCCGTCCTGGGCCGGGACTGGGTCAGTGCCGCGCCGGCGAGTACGACGGCCGCGCCGACCGGGGTCGACCAGGACAGCGACTCGCCGAGGAGGGCGACGCCCGCGGCCGTCGCGATGACCGGGGTGAAGTAGGTGACCATCTGGGCCGTCGTCGGGCCGACCTCGGCGACCAGGTCGTACTGGATCAGGAAGGCGAGCCCGGTGCCGAGGACGCCCAGGGCCGCGACCGCCAGCAGCGGGAGTACCGGGAAGCTGGTGGGCATCGAGGTGAACAGCGGTGTCACGACCGCCAGTTGCAGCGTGGCCAGGCCCAGCTGGGCACCGGTCAGCGACAGGTGGGAGTGGCTGGAGCCCGCCAGCGTGCGGCGGACGTAGATCCAGCCGACCGGATAGCTGAGCGAGGCCAGCAGGGCCAGCGCCGTGCCCGTGACGTCCAGGCCGTGGAAGCCCTGCCAGACGCCCAGCACGGTCAGGACGCCGAGGAAGCCGATGCCGAGCCCGGCCACCCGGCGGCGCGTCGGCCGGTCCTCGGACAGGGCGACCAGCGACAGGGCCATGCCCCACAGCGGCGAGGTCGCGTTGCAGATGCCCGCGAGAGACGACGGGATGGTCAGCTCCGAGAAGGCGAACAGCGAGAACGGCAGCGCGTTGAGGAGGAACCCGGCGACCGTCAGGTGCACCCACGTCCACGCCCCGCGCGGAAGCCGCTCCCGCTTCACCGCCATCGCCGCGGCGACCACGGCCGTGCCGAACGCCAGCCGCCCGAGCGTGACCTGGAACGGGGCGAAACTCTCGGTGCCCACCTTCATGAAGAGGAAGCTGAAACCCCAGACGAGGGAGAGGAGCCCGAAGCGCAGCCGCCAGTCGAGGACGCGGCGGGCCGGGAAGGGGGCGGAGGGGGACGGGGCCGAAGGGGACGGGACGCTGCTCATGCAGGCAACGATGAGGCAGTCGTCCTCGTAGCACAATCGAGAATTCGCACGGAATATCTCGTAGTATCGCTTACATGTTGAACCTGGAGCGCCTGCGGACCCTCGACGCCCTCGCCCGGCACGGATCGGTCAGCGGTGCCGCGGCCGGCCTGCACATCACCACCTCGGCGGTCTCCCAGCAGATGGCCAAGCTGGAGCGCGAGGCCGGGCAGCGGCTCCTCGCCAAGAACGGGCGGGGTGTACGCCTCACGGACGCCGGCCGGCTGCTCGCCGAGCACGCCGCCCGCATCCTCTCGCAGGTCGAGCTGGCGCAGGCCGACCTGGAGGCGCAGCGCGGCCAGGTGGCGGGCGAGCTGCGGCTGTCCGCGTTCCCCACGGCCGCCCGCGGCCTCTTCCCCGCCGCGCTGGCCGCCCTGCGCGGCGAGCACCCCGCACTGCGCATCCGCTCCTCGGAGCTGGAGCCGGAGCGCGGCATCAACGGCGTGGTGCGCGGCGACCTGGACCTGGCCGTCGTGCTCGACTGGTACAACAAGCCGATGCCGCTGCCCGACGGACTCGTCAAGGCGCCGCTCCTGGACGACCCCGCCGATGTCGCCCTGCCCGTCGGCCACCGGCTGGCCGGCCGGGACGAGGTGGACCTCGCGGAGTTCGCCGAGGACGAGTGGATCACGTGGGGCGAGGGTGAGTTCTGCCACGAGTGGCTGATGTTCACGCTGCGCTCCAAGGGCATCGAGCCGATCGTCGGCCATCGTGCCGCCGAGACCCACACCCAGCTCGGGCTGGTCGCCGCCGGGCTCGGCGTGTGCATCGCGCCCCTGCTCGGCCGCCATCCGATGCCCGCCGCCGTCGTCACCGTGCCGCTGAAGCAGCGGGTGCGCAGGCATGTGTACGTCGTCTGGCGCGCAGACGCCGACCGCCGCCCGTCGATCCGGGCGGCGGTGGACGCGCTGCGGGCGACGGCGCGGGAGGTGGGCGAGGCGGGGTGAACCCGGGCGGGCGCCACTCTGGCGCGCGCCGGGCTACACGGACGCCAGCTTGCGGAAGTCCCAGGAGACGACCTTCTCCGGCGTCAGCCGCAGCCAGGCGTGCCGGCCGTCGTGGGGCATCTCCTGGAGGCCGAAGTTCTTGCGGGCGAACAGCGTCTCCGGGAAGTCGAGTTCGGCGCACAGCTCACCGGTGCGCGGCGCCTCGCCCACGAACGCGACCCGGCCGGACAGCTCCACGCCCCGCAACTCCTCGTACTCCTCACCGGTGTCGACGACGACCGCCACCCTCGGATCGCGCCGCAGGTCCGTCCAGCGCCGGCTGCGCACGACCGAGTACAGCCACATCGAGGCGCCGTCCCAGACGAACCAGAGCGTACTCACGTGCGGGGCGCCGTCCGCCGAGACGGTGGCGACCCGGCAGGTGCGCTGGGTGGTGAGGAACGCCTCCAGCTCGCCGGGCGTCATCATGATCCGGCGCCCCCGGCGCTGCGTCACGGTCATCCGGCCAGCCGGATGGAGTCCCCGCTGACCGTGATCTGCACGGCGGGCAGCGGCTTGGGCGCGGGACCGCCCTGCACGCTGCCGTCGGTGATCGAGAAGCTGCTGTTGTGGCAGGGGCAGTTGATGAGCCCGTCGGCCACGCTCTTCACGGCGCAGCCCTGGTGGGTGCAGGTGGCGGAGAACGCCTTGAAGTCGCCCGCCGCGGGCTGGGTCACCACAACCTTCTGGTCGGGGAAGACCTTTCCGCCGCCCTCGGGGATGTCGGCCGTCGCCGCCAGGGCGGCCCCGGCCCCCGCGTTCTCGCCGCCGCCCGAACCGCCGCCGCCGGACGCGTCGTCGTCCGAGCCTGAGCAGGCGGCCAGCACGGCGGTGAGCCCCGCCGCCCCGGCCGCCGCCACGACGGTACGACGGGCCGGTCCCGCTGCGGGATGAAACGATGCGCTGGTCATGCTGGGTCCCTTCCGGGGTGGATGCGTGATGATCTGCCGAGAGGTACGGCCCCGCGGCGCTCGTTGTTCAAGGCCGGCGGCCGTCCCTCGCCGACCGGCCGCCGGGCAACTCCGCGTGGAACTCCCCGAGTCGTACCGGGCGCCGCAATTACTTGCGTGTCCGTGCCCGTGACACCCGGATAGGCGTGCGGCGGGCCGGTGCCTAGGTTCCCTTTCGCGAGACACCGTCGCACCGGTCCGCGCCCCGGGAGGCGTGAACGACGCGAAAGGTGGCTTGCCGTGCTTTGTCATGCCCGCGACATCTCGCACACGACACCTCACGGAGATGCCCATGAAACCCAGGAAGTTCGACGTCCGTGCCATACGGGGGCTGCTCGCCGCCGGTGCCACGTCCGCCCTGCTCGTAGGCGCCGCGGCGGCCAACGGAGCGGCGGCCCCCGTACCGTCCGACGACCGGGGCCGCATCGTCGGGGCCGACCGCGCCGGAGCCGTCGAGGGGTCCTACCTCGTCACCCTCAAGGACGACGTCGCCAGAGCCGACATACCCGCCTCGGTCAAGACGCTGGCCAAACGCCACGGAGGCAGCCTGCGTTACACCTACACCACCGCCCTGCGCGGCTTCGCGGTGAAGATGACGGAGCAGCGGGCCGAGGAACTCGCCGCCGACCCGTCGGTGGCCCGCGTCGAGGCCGACGCCGTGGCCTACGCGGTCGGCACCCAGCCCAACCCGCCCTCCTGGGGCCTGGACCGCATCGACCAGCGCGACCTGCCGGTCGACCGCTCCTACACCTACCCCGGCGGCGCCCCGGACGTCACCGCGTACGTCGTCGACACCGGAGTCCGTCTCAGCCACAACGACTTCGGCGGCCGCGCGGTCAGCGGCTACGACTTCATCGACGACGACACCAACGCCTCCGACTGCCAGGGCCACGGCACCCATGTGGCCGGCACCGTCGGCGGCGCCTCGCACGGCGTCGCGAAGGACGTCCGGCTGGTCAGCGTCCGGGTGCTCAACTGCCAGGGCACCTCGGGCAACACCTGGGCACCGGTCCTCGCGGGCATCGACTGGGTCACCAGGAACGCCGACGGCCCCTCGGTGGCCAACATGAGCATCGGCGGCGGCCGGACCCAGTCCGTCAACGACGCCGTCAACACCTCCATCGCCTCCGGCGTCACCTGGGTGGTCGCGGCCGGCAACAACAACGCCGACGCCTGCTCGTACTCACCCTCCTCCACCCCCGCCGCCGTCACCGTCGGCGCCACCGACAGCCGCGACGCCCGGGCCGACGGCTGGTCGAACGGACAGGGCTCCAACTACGGCGGCTGCCTGGACATCTTCGCCCCCGGCGACGACATCGTCTCCGCCTCCAACGCGGGCGACTCCGCCTCCCGCACCGACAGCGGCACCTCGATGGCCTCCCCGCACGTCGCCGGTGCGGCCGCCCTGCTGCTGTCCGCCCACCCGGACTGGTCCCCCGCCCAGGTCCGCGACCGACTCGTCGCCGACGCCACGTCCGGCAAGGTCACCGACCCCCGCAGCGGGTCCCCCAACCGCCTGCTGTTCACCGGCACCGGTGACGACACCCAGCCGCCCTCCGACGGGGAGCGGTTCGAGAACACCGACGACTACCCGATCCGGGACGGCGGCACCGTCGAGTCCCCCCTCACGGTCACCGGCGTCAGCGGCAACGCGCCCGCCGACCTCTCCGTCACCGTGGACATCCGCCACACCTACCGCGGCGACCTCAGGGTCGAGCTGGTCGCCCCCGACGGCGAGGTCTTCCTGCTGAAGGACTACGCGGCCTACGACGGCACCGACGACGTCCTGGGCACGTTCGCGGTCGACGCCTCCGGCAAGCCCGCGAACGGCACCTGGAAGCTCCGGGTGAGCGACAACTGGGTCAACGACACCGGCCACATCGACGCCTGGTCGCTCCAGTTCTGAGCCGCCGGCCCTCGCAGATGTGCTGACCACCGGCCACCGGCGGGTCACAGCCAGCCCGCGCGCTGGGCCTGCAGGGCCAACTGGAAGCGGTTCGCGGCGCCGAGGCGGGCCATGAGGATCTGGAGGCGCCGGAACAGCGTGCGCCGGCTGATGCCCAGCTCGCGGGCGGCGACCTCGTCGGTCGCACCGCCGGCCAGAAGCCGCAGCAGACGGCGGTCGGCCGGCGGGAGCCCGGCGGGGCGGGCAGCGGGACCGTGCAGCGGGACGGCGTCGCGCCAGGTCTGCTCGAACAGCGCCGCCAGCGCGGAGAGCAGACCGCAGGGCTGCACCACCAGCATGGTGTTGTGCACGTCCGCGTCCTTGATCGACAACGACACCAGCGCGAACGCCTCGTCGATGATCAGCAGCTTGACCGGCACCGACGGCAGCACCCTGGCCTGCTCACCCGCCTCGATGCACGGTTCGATGACGTTCTCGAGCTGTCCGGGCCGCTCCAGCGCCTCGCGCGCGTAGACGACGCGCTGGGTCACCCCGCGGGCCAGCGTCGCGAGCGCGTCGTCCGTCGCGCCCGCCAGGTGGACGTAGGGCGGGGACTCGAACTGCCGGATCTGCTCCCGGGCGCTGGCCCACGCGTGGCGCATCCGCGGACCGACGTCCTCCCCGGTGACGACCTCGACGAGGCCGTCGTTGTAGGCGGCGAGGCGCCGACGACGGAACGACTCGAACGCACCCCCGACGGCGATGCGCGACTCCTCCAGCTCGGCCGCCCGGTGCCGCGCGAGCACCTCCAGGCCCGCCGCCGGCGGCACCGGCGCCACGACGTCCGCGTCCCCGGCCGCCGCACTGGCCAGACCGGTGTCCGCCAGCGTGGCGTACGCCGCGGTGAGCCGGTCGCCGCGCAGGCCGGTCGCCGCGCCGATCGCCTCCAGCGGGGCGGGGGACAGCTCCAGCAGGGCCAGGTAGACCCGGCAGGCCGTGGGGTCGAGCCCCAGTACGCGGAGGGACTCGCCGAGCTTCTCGTTCGCCATGAGGCGATTATCTGCCCGACCGGTCCCGTGGTGGCCGATCAGTGCCAGTGGCACTCCTGAGCCCCGCGGCCCACCGGGGCGCGGTACCGTCCGGCGGAAGTCCAGCGAAAGAAGGTGCACGAGGTGTCGAACCGGCGGAAGAACAGCCTGTACCCCACGCTCTCGGCGGAGCTGTCCGCACTGATGCGCACGGGCTGGGCGGACACGGAGCGGCACGACCTCGCGCCCGCCGAGCAGGCCCCGTACGCGGCCCGCCGCCGTGCCGCGCTCTCCGCACGGTTCCCCGGCGAACGGCTGGTGGTCCCCTCGGGCAACCTCAAGGTCCGCTCCAACGACGACACCTACCCCTTCCGGCCGTACTCCGGCTACGTGCACATGACCGGAGACCAGGCCCGGGACGGAGCCCTGGTGCTCGAACCCCGCGCGGACGGCGGCCACGACGCCTACTGCTACCAACTGCCCCGGGACAGCCGCGACGACGACGAGTTCTGGACCGGCGCCCACGCCGAACTGTGGACCGGACGGCGCCGCTCGCTGGCCGAGTCGGAGCGGGTGCTCGGCCTGCCGTGCCGCGACGTGCGCACGGCGGCCGCCGACCTGGCCGCCGCCGGCGAGGTGCGGACCCGGATCGTGCGCGGGGTCGACCCCGCCCTGGAGGCGGCCGTCACCAGCGACGAGGAGCGCGACGCCGAGCTGGAGGACGCGCTGAGCGACCTGCGCCTGGTCAAGGACGCCTGGGAACTCGGGGAGCTGCGCAAGGCGGTGGACTCCACGGTGCGCGGCTTCACCGACGTCGTGGGCGAGTTGTCCCGGGCCGTCGCCTCGTCGGAGCGGTGGCTGGAGGGCACCTTCTTCCGCCGGGCCCGGCTGGAGGGCAACGCGGTGGGTTACGGCACCATCTGCGCCGCCGGCGAGCACGCCACGATCATGCACTGGACGGACAACGACGGCCCGGTCCGCCCGGGAGACCTGCTGCTCCTGGACGCCGGTGTGGAGACGCGCTCCCTCTACACCGCCGACGTCACCCGCACCCTGCCGATCAGCGGTACCTTCACGCCGCTCCAGCGCGAGGTGTACGACGCGGTGTACGAGGCGCAGGAGGCCGGGATCGCCACGGTCAAGCCGGGCGCCGCGTACCGCGACTTCCACGAGGCCGCCCAGCGCCACCTGGCGGCGCGGCTGGTGGAGTGGGGCTTCATCGAGGGCCCCGCCGAGCGGGCGTACGAGCTGGGTCTGCAGCGCCGTTTCACCATGGCCGGCACCGGGCACATGCTGGGCCTGGACGTCCACGACTGCGCGCGGGCCCGCACGGAGGAGTACGTCGAGGGCGTGCTGGAGCCGGGCATGTGCCTGACCGTCGAACCGGGCCTGTACTTCCAGGCGGACGACCTGACCGTGCCCGAGGAGTGGCGCGGCATCGGCGTCCGGATCGAGGACGACCTCGTCGTCACCGAGCACGGCCACGAGAATCTGTCCGCGGGCCTGCCCCGCAGCGCCGACGAGGTCGAGGCCTGGATGGCCCGCTTCGCGGGCTGAGCGACCTCAAGGAGGACCGGCGTTCTTCTCCGCGCGCAGGAGGTCGCGGCGGGAGAGGGCGCCGGTCTTCCGTATGGCACGGGCGACGTGCTGCTCCACCGTCCGCGGCGAGAGGTGCAGCACCACCGCGATCTCACGGTTCATCAGTCCACGGGCCGCCAGCTCCGCCACCTCCCGCTCCCTGGGGGAGAGCCGGTCGTCGAACGCGGGACGGCCCGGGCGGCGGGCCTGCGGGGGCTGGTGGGAGCGCAGCAGGGTGCGGGCCCGGGCGGCGTCGTAGACCGCGCCGAGTTCCGTGTACTCCTCGACACAGCGCCGCAACGACGCGACGGCCTGGGCCCGCCCGCCGTCCGCACCGGAGACGCCGGAGACGCCGGAGACACCGGCGGCACCGGCCGAACGGTCCCCGGCCGCCCCGCCGGCCGCACCGGAGGCTTCCGGGCCCCCGGTGAGTGAGCAGCGTGCCGCCCCCTCCGTCGTCAGGGCCCAGGCGTAGGGACGGGGCAGCTCCCGGTAGGCCGCCGCGGCCTTCCGGTACGACCCGGCCGCCTCCCGGTGGCGGCCCTCGCACTCCTCCAGCGCCGCCCGGCTCCATACGACGGCGGCCCGGGCGGACGGCGCGTCCTGCCCCTCCAGTCCCTGGACGAACTCCGCGGCCATCCGGCGGGCGGCCGCCATGTCCCCCG
This sequence comes from Streptomyces sp. NPDC018026, assembly GCF_044327745.1. NCBI lineage: Bacteria > Bacillati > Actinomycetota > Actinomycetes > Kitasatosporales > Streptomycetaceae > Streptomyces > Streptomyces sp. NPDC018026. The sequence continues at coordinate 364,977 of NZ_JBIRFY010000008.1, read as the reverse complement.
CCCGGGCCACCGCCTCCACCGCCCAGGGGGCCAGCTCCGCGGCCCACGCCCAGATGCCCTTGTCCGACACGGCCGTCCAGGCCGCCCCGGCCTGGTCCGCCGCGGCCGACGGGGCGCCGCGGACCAGGGCGAGCCGGATCAGCGCCCCCGCCGTGGCCGCGGCCAGCGGCATCCGGGTGCACTCCGGCGCGGGCGCCCCGAGGGCGGTCAGCCAGTGCACGGCCTCGGTCCAGTCCCCCTGGGCGAAGGCCAGCAGGCCCCGCACCAGGTGGGCGTCCGCCGCCACCACGGGCATGTCGGCGGTGTCGGCGACGAACCGCTCGCACCGCTCGCCCAGCCCCGCCCACCGGGAGGACCGGGTTGGCCAAGGCAGGCTCCTGGTGCGAAGAGCGGCGGGCAGGGGGCGCGCGCCGAGGCGCGGCCGGCCGATGACGGCAACCTAGGGACCGCGGCCACCGCGCGTACATACGGGCCCGGGCGCTACGGATACGCAAGAAAAGCCTTCCGCGGGGCGTGGGCCCGGGCCCCTCTCGCCGACGGTCACCCGCGGTCACTATGCTCAGTCCAGGTCCGGGGGAAGCCTCCCCGCGGGGACGGGCAGGGCGGAAGAGACGGGTGGCCGGCGCAAGTGTTGAGAGAGGTCCTCGCGACCCGCTACATCACGCCGTTGCGTGAGGGCGGCTCGCTGCCGGGACTCGTCGAGGCCGACGACCTCGGCACGTACGTCCTGAAGTTCACCGGCGCGGGGCAGGGCCGCAAGACGCTCGTCGCCGAGGTGGTCTGCGGCGAACTCGCCCGCCGGCTGGGCTTCCGGGTGCCCCGGCTGGTGACCGTCGACGTCGATCCGGTGCTCGGGCTCGGCGAGCCCGACCAGCAGGTGCAGGAACTGCTCAAGTCCAGCGGCGGCACCAACCTGGGCATGGGCTTCCTCTCCGGCGCGCTCGGCTTCGACCCGCTCGCCTTCGAGGTGAGCGCGGCGGAGGCCGGACGGATCGTCTGGTTCGACGCGCTGGTCAACAACGTCGACCGCTCCTGGCGCAACCCCAACCTGCTGCGCCTGCGCGGCGAGACGTGGCTCATCGACCACGGCGCCACCATGATCTGGCACCACAACTGGCCCGGCGCCGAGGCATCCGCCGCCCGCCCCTACGACGCCACCGACCACGCCCTCGCGCGCTTCGCGCCGGACGTCCGCTCGGCCGCCGCCGCGCTCGCACCGCTGGTCACCGAGGAACTCCTGGCCGAGGTCACCGCCGAGATCCCGGACGTCTGGCTGCGGGACGAACCCGGCTTCGCCGCACCCGACGACCTGCGCCGCGCCTACGCCGGGCCGCTGCTCGCCCGGGCCGCCACGATCCACGAACGCGTCAAGGGGGTGCGGTGAGCGACCGCCACGTCTTCGAGTACGCGCTGCTGCGCGTGGTGCCGCGCGTCGAGCGCGGGGAGTGCGTCAACGCCGGCGTACTCGTCTACTGCCGTGCCAAGTCCTACGTCGGTGCCCGCACCCACCTCGACGAGGACCGGCTGCTGGCCCTGGACCCGCGGGTGGACCTGCCCGGGGTGCGCGCGGCGCTGCGTGCCGTGCAGGGCGTGTGCGCCGGAGGGGACGCGGCGGGCCAGGCGGCCGAGGACGACCCCGGCCGCCGGTTCCGCTGGCTGATCGCGCCCCGTTCGACCGTGGTCCAGCCGGGCCCCGTCCACACCGGCCTCACGGCCGACCCGGCGGCCGAGACGGAACGGCTTCTCGAACTGCTGGTGCGGTAGGGGCGGGGCCCGCCCGGACGATCGGCACGCGCTGCCGGACCGTGCTTCAGACGCGTCGGCGGCGCCTGATCACGTAGCCCGTCGCGAGCGCGGCGCCGGTGACGAAGCTCAGGCCGATGCCGATGTCCCAGTCGCTGGGACCGGTGCCCGAGGCGCCGCCGAGGCCGCCCTGTGTGCCGAGCGTCGGCGTCACGGCGGGGGAGGCCACGGGCGCCGGTGTGGTGACGACCGGGGCCGGGGCCGGGGCCGTGGTGGCCGGACGCGGCATGGAGGTGGCGGAGATCGTCGGGAGCTGGTCCCGGTCCGGACGGGCCGCGCCGCCCACGCCGTCGTCCGCCTCCCGGATCTCACGGATCCCGCCCAGCTCGAAGGGATCCTGGCCCGCGGAGTGCGACTGACCGAGGTGGTCCTGGTCGATCCGGCCCTCGTCGAGGCGGCCCTCGTCGGGCCGGTTCTGGCCCGGTCCGCCTCCGTCGGGGCCGTTCTCGTCGGGTCGGACCTGACCCGGTCCGCCTCCGTCGGGCAGATCTCCGTCGAGGCGCCCGTCGTCGGCTCCGCCCGGGTCTGGCCGGCCGTTGTCGGTCCGGCCGTCGTCGGTCCGGCCCTCGTCCAGTGGGACCTCGGCGGACGGGTCTTCGTACCCTGCGTCGGGGCACGACGGGTCCGGGCTGCCCGGATCCGCCTCCAGCCCGATCGGTACCGCTTCCTGGTAGGTGAAGCTCCGGCAGTCCGGCTCCAGACTCGCGGTGAGGTCCTGGGCGGGTGCGGGGTCGGCCAGCGGCACGATCGCGGCGATCGCGACTGCTATGCCTGCTGCACCGGTTCGACGGCGCATGGACGCCTCCTTTCCGGCCACGGTTGGCTCGCGCTTCGACGCTAGGGGCCGGGCGGCCGGGCGGCCCGCAGCGCTGGGCCGATCGGGCGACCGAGGGGGACCGGCGCAGGGCGGGGACCAGGTAATGGATCACACCGGCCCGGTGTCCCGTTGACACCGGGTGCCAGGGCTTCTAGCGTCACGTCTGCGGAAGGTACTAAGCGGTCGCTCACCGCAGGGCGCACGCTCCGCACGGGCCGCATCCCCAGGACGAGGAGAAGCAGCGAATGTCCACCACTGAGCAGCGGGTCGCCGTAGTCACCGGAGCCGCGCGCGGCATCGGCGCCGCCACCGCCGTACGACTGGCCGCCGAGGGCCGCGCGGTCGCCGTCATCGACCTCGACGAGGCCGCCTGCAAGGACACCGTGGAGAAGATCACCGCGGCCGGCGGCAAGGCGATCGCGGTCGGCTGCGACGTCTCCGACGAGGCACAGGTCGAGGCGGCCGTCGCGCGCATCGCCGAGGAACTGGGCGCGCCGACGATCCTCGTCAACAACGCGGGCGTGCTGCGCGACAACCTGCTGTTCAAGATGAGCGTCTCGGACTGGGACACCGTCATGAACGTGCACCTGCGCGGCGCCTTCCTGATGACGAAGGCCTGCCAGAAGCACATGGTGGACGCCAAGTTCGGCCGTGTGGTCAACCTGTCCTCCTCCTCCGCCCTCGGCAACCGCGGCCAGGTCAACTACTCCGCCGCCAAGGCCGGTCTCCAGGGCTTCACCAAGACCCTCGCCAAGGAGCTGGGCAAGTTCGGCGTCACCGCCAACGCCGTCGCCCCCGGCTTCATCGCCACCGAGATGACGAAGGCCACCGCCGACCGCGTCGGCATGGGCTTCGACGACTTCAAGGCCGCCGCCGCCACCCAGATCCCGGTCGCGCGGGTGGGCGAGCCCGACGACATCGCCAACGCCATCGCCTTCTTCACCGGCGAGGCCGCCGGCTTCGTCTCCGGCCAGGTCCTGTACGTGGCCGGCGGACCGCTCGACTAGGCAACGCGGAACACGGAGACCAGGAACACGGAGACCAGGAACGGTTGGGAACACTGACATGACTGAACTGCCCGAGCCCTCCGGCAAGGTCGCGCTTGTCACCGGCGCGAGCCGCGGCATCGGCTACGGCGTCGCCGAGGCGCTCGTCGCGCGCGGCGACCGGGTCTGCATCACCGGCCGCAACGAGGACGCGCTGAAGGAGGCCGTCGACAGGCTCGGCTCCGACCGGGTCATCGGCGTCGCCGGCAAGGCGCACGACGAGGCCCACCAGGCCGTCGCCGTCGAGCGCGTGATGGAGGCCTTCGGCCGCGTCGACTTCCTGGTCAACAACGCCGGTACCAACCCGGTGTTCGGCCCGATCGCCGACCTCGACCTGAACGTGGCGCGCAAGGTCTTCGAGACCAACGTGATCTCGGCGCTCGGCTTCGCCCAGCGCACCTGGCACGCCTGGCAGAAGGACAACGGCGGCGCGATCGTCAACATCGCCTCCGTGGCGGGTCTTTCGCCCTCTCCCTTCATCGCCGCGTACGGCGTCAGCAAGGCCGCCCTGATCAACCTCACCGCGCAGCTGGCGCACGAGTTCGCGCCCAAGGTGCGGGTCAACGCGATCGCCCCGGCGGTGGTGAAGACCAAGTTCGCCGCCGCCCTGTACGAGGGGCGCGAGGAGGAGGCCGCCTCGGGCTACCCGCTGGGCCGGCTCGGCGTGCCCTCCGACATCGGGGGCGCCGCCGAGTTCCTCACCTCGGAGCAGTCCGCCTGGGTCACGGGTCAGACGCTCGTCGTCGACGGCGGCATCTTCCTGAACGCCGGCGTGGCCTGATCTCGCCCACCAGGACCCCGCAAGATCGCCCCGGACACGGGCGCCGTTGACGAGAACGGCGCCCGTGTCCGCGTATCGGAACCCGGTGCACGATGACAACGTAGTCATCGCCAAATGATCAAAACCCCTGTTCAGAAGGGGGTTCAGGGGGCGGGGCGCTGCGGTATGGTCTGCCGACCTTGGTACGGCGGATCGAGGAGCGTGCGCGTGTTCAACCGGAAGCGGGGCCTGCGGCGGGTCGCGGCCATCGTGTCCATATCGTCACTGGTCACCGGATGCGGCATCCTGTCCTCCGACGATCCGGAGGACGAGGAGCCGATTGTCGTGGGGACGACCAGCGCCCCCAGCACCCTCGATCCGGCCGCTTCCTGGGACGGCTCGTGGGAGCTGTTCCGGAACATCTACCAGACGCTGCTCAGTTACCCCAGCGGTGCCACCGCGCCGCAGCCCGACGCCGCCGAGCAGTGCGCGTTCACCGACACCACGAACCGGGTGTACCGCTGCGAGCTGCGCGAGGGCCTGACCTTCTCCAACGGCGACGCTCTGGATGCCCAGGCCGTCAAGTACTCGATCGACCGGATCAAGGACATCGACGTCAACGGTGGACCGGCCGGCCTGCTCGGCAGCCTCGAACGGGTCCAGGCGCCCAGCGAACGCGAGGTCGTCTTCCACCTCAACAAGTCCGACGCCACCTTCCCGTTCGTGCTCGCCACGCCCGCCATGTCGATCGTCGCACCCGGCGACTACCCCGCGGACGCCGTGCGGGAAGGCAGCGGCGTCGTGGGCTCGGGCCCGTACACGCTCAAGTCGTACGAGGACGGCGAGCGGGCCGAACTCGTGCGCAACGACCGCTACAAGGGCTTCGCCGAACGGCAGAACAAGGCCGTGACCATCCGCTACTTCAAGGACTCCGCCGGCATGGTGAAGGCGCTGCGCGACGGAGACATCCAGGTGACCTACCGAGGCCTCGCGGCCGACGACGTCATCACGCTCCAGGGCAAGGAGGGCAAGGAGGAGGGCCTCCAGCTGGTCGAGGGCACCGGTACGGAGATCAGCTACCTCGTCTTCAACCCCGAAGACCCGTGGGCGGGGCGCAAGGAGGTGCGCCAGGCCGTCGCGCAGGTGATCGACCGGACGGTGATCGCCCACAAGATCTACCAGGACACCGTGGATCCGCTGTACTCGATGGTCCCCAAGGGCCTCACCGGCCACACCACGGGCTTCTTCGACGACTACGGCGACCCCAGCGTCCCCAAGGCCCGCGAGATCCTCCGGGACGCCGACATCACCGAGCCGGTCCCGCTCACCCTCTGGTACACCACCGACCGCTACGGCTCCGAGACGGCCAAGGAGTTCGAGGAGATCAAGCGGCAGCTCGACGCCTCCAAGCTGTTCGACGTCACCCTCAAGAGCCGTCCCTGGAAGACGTACGTCGGCGGATACCAGAAGGGCGAGTACCCGGTGTTCGGACGCGGCTGGTCCCCGGACTTCCCGGACGCGGAGAACTTCATCGCGCCCTTCGTCGGGGAGCAGAACGCGCTCGGCACGCCGTACCTCACCCCGAAGATCACCGGCGACCTGCTGCCGCGCTCCCGCCGGGAGAGCGACCGCGCCAACGTGGAGCGGGAGTTCGAGCAGGCGCAGCAGATCATGGTGGACGACGCGCGGCTGCTGCCGCTGTGGCAGGGCAAGCAGTACGTGGCCGCCAGTACGGACATCTCGGGCGCGGAGCAGGCCCTGGACCCGTCGACGATCATGATGATGTGGCAGCTCCAGCGGAAGACGAGCTGGTAGCCGCGCCCGTTGTCAGTGGTCGGCGGTAGGTTCTTGGGCAGTGGAAGCCACCGCACAGCGTAAGGAAGTTGACGTGACCGACATCGCCATGCTGCCCGAGTCCTGGCGCGAGGTGCTGGGCGGCGAGCTGCAGCAGCCCTACTTCAAGGAGCTGATGGAGTTCGTCGAGGAGGAGCGGGCGAACGGCCCCGTCTACCCGCCGCGCGAGGAGGTCTTCGCGGCGCTGGACGCCACGCCGTTCGACCGGGTGAAGGTGCTGGTCCTCGGCCAGGACCCGTACCACGGGGAGGGCCAGGGGCACGGGCTGTGCTTCTCGGTCCGGCCGGGGGTGAAGGTCCCGCCGTCCCTGCGCAACATCTACAAGGAGATGCACGCGGAGCTGGACACCCCGATCCCGGACAACGGCTATCTGATGCCGTGGGCGAAGCAGGGCGTCCTGCTGCTCAACGCGGTGCTCACGGTCCGGGCCGGCGAGGCGAACTCGCACAAGTCCCGGGGGTGGGAGCTGTTCACCGACGCGGTGATCCGCGCGGTGGCCGCCCGGACCGACCCGGCGGTGTTCGTGCTGTGGGGCAACTACGCGCAGAAGAAGCTGCCGCTGATCGACGAGGCGCGGCACGTCGTGGTCAAGGGGGCGCACCCCTCGCCGCTGTCTGCGAAGAAGTTCTTCGGATCCCGCCCCTTCACGCAGATCAACGAGGCGGTCGCCGGACAGGGCCACGAGCCGATCGACTGGGTCATTCCGAACCTGGGCTGAGCCGGGCCCGACGCGCGGGCCGGTCCGTCACCGGCCGGCCCACGCGCATCCCGGTGCCGCCTGACCGGGAAAGCGGGCGCGTGCGGTTAGCGTCGTCGGGACATCCGACGAGGGCACGGAGGACGCGGTGGCGAAGGGACAGGAGCAGGCGGCGCCGGATGCCGTGCTGACGCGGATCGGCCAGGTCGCCATGCTGCATCACGCGGGCGACCGCGAGGAGGCCCGGCACCGCTTCCTCGCCCTGTGGGCGGAGATCGGCGAGCACGGCGACGCCCTGCACCGCTGCACGCTGGCCCACTACCTGGCCGACACCCAGGACGACCCGCAGGAGGAACTGGCCTGGGACCTGCGGGCGTTGTCGGCCGCCGAGGAACTGACGGGGGACCCGCCCGCCGGCCGGCACGAGGGCACGTCTGCCGCCCGCGCCCTCTACCCCTCGCTCCACCTGAACCTGGCCGCCGACTACGACCGGCTCGGTCACCGCGAGGCGGCCCGGCTGCACCTGACGCGTGCCCGTGCCGCCGCCGAGACCCTCGCCCCCGGGCGCTACGGAGAGGGCGTACGCGCCTCGATCGACCGGCTGGAGCTCCGCCTGGACGGCACCGGCCGGGACGCCGACGGGCCCGGCCGCCCCGATGGCCCCCAGGGACGGGGCCGACCGCCGCGGCAGCGGCCCTAGACCCGGCCCGGCCGTCACCGTGGTACGGCCGGTCACGTGGCCGGGCCGGGCTCAGCGGCCGTACGCGTGCTCGCAGATGCGGGCCTCGGGGCTGCCCGGCCGCCAGCCGCCGTACCGCTTGCCGAGGGAGCACACGTCCGCCTTCCCGCCGGTGCCTTCGCCGGACCCGCCGGGCAGTTCGGGCACCCGGGGCCGGTGGGTCGCGGGCGCACGGGTGTGCTCAGGAGCCGCCGGAGCGGCGGACCGCTGTTCGGTGGCACCGGCTGCCGGGAGCCGGTGCCGCGCGGCCGGGGGCGACGGGGCCTTCGTGCGGCGGGGTTCTCCGGTGGTCCGCTCCGGAGTGGGGGAGGGGCCGATCATCTCCAGCGCCTCCCGGGCCGGGGCCTGCACCACCCGCGGCGCGGCCGGGCCGTCCGGACGTGGCGCCAACGAGCGGGCGCCGACCGCGGACGGGTCGGCCGCGGCCGGGCCCCGGACCGTCGTACAGCCGGTCAGGGCCGAGACAGCCACGGTCACCAGAAGCGTTGCGGTGGTCGTCGTTCGATGCACCCGCGCCACTCTGCTGGTTCGGGCGTCACGACCGGCGCCGGACAAGCGCAGGTTGCCCCGCACGGGTGATCTCCGGCCCCGTACGGAGTCCCGTGCGCGACCCGGGGTGACGTCATTCGCCGGTGGCGCCGTCCAGGCGTTCGCGGATCAGGTCCGCGTGCCCGTTGTGACGCGCGTACTCCTCGATCAGGTGGGTGTGGATCCAGCGCAGGGTGTAGCGCTCGCCGGTGCGCAGGTGCACGCCCCGGGTCGGTTCGTCCAGGGGGACACCGGCCGCGTTGCGCCGGGCCGCCTCGATCTCGGCCTGCCAGGTGGCGTGGGCCTCGGCGAAGGTGTCCGTGTCGGTGAGCCGGAACTCGCCGTCCGGGTCCTCGTCGGAGTAGTAGATCGGGCCCGCGTCCTCGGCCGCCAGCACTCGGCGGTACCAACTGCGCTCCACCTCCGCCATGTGCCGGACGAGCCCCATCAGGGACAGCGTCGACGGTGCCACGGCGGCCGTCCGCAACTGCTCGTCGGTGAGTCCCTCGCACTTCCAGGCCAGGGTCTGCCGGTGGTAGTCGAGCCAGCCCTCCAGCATGGTGCGTTCGTCGGCGTCGGTGGCGGGTTCCCGGCGTTCGGTCGTCATCCTGGCATCCTCGCCCAGAACCGGTCGGTCCCACCAGGTGATTTCAGCCGTCCGATACTCCGCCCAGCATGCCCGTGAGCAGTTCCCGCAGCCCCGACCGCACCTCCTGGAGGTGCGGCATCTCGGCGTGGAAGGTCCCGGCCACGCAGCTGAACATCAGGCCGTCCGCCCAGGCGACCAGCGAGAGGACGTGCCGGGCCGGGTCGGCGGAGCCCATCGCGGTGACGAGGGCGCCCAGTTGCTCCCGGAAACGGGCGCCCGCGGCGTCGAAGTGCGCCCGCAGTTCCGGGCGCCGCGTCGCCTCCAGCGCCAGTTCGTACCGGGCCAGCGTCAGCGCGCGGTTACGGGTCAGCGCCCGGTGCGTCGCCAGCGCCAGCGCGTCCACCAGGGCGTCCAGGCCGGCACGCGGGTCCGGCATCTCGTGCAGCGCCAGTACCCGGGCCTCCCGGTCGGCCAGCCGCCGTACCGCCAGCTCCAGCAGCGCCTGCCGGGTCCGGGCGACGTTGGAGGTGGAGCCCTGGGGGAGCCCGGCCGTCTCGTCGACCGCCCGGTGCGTGAGCCCGCGCATCCCGCGCTCGGCCAGCAGGGCCAGAGCCGCGTCGGCGACCAGGTCGGCGCGGGAAGCGCCCGCCGAGGGGGCGGAGGGTGCGGTGTGTGCGGGCATGGAGATCAACCTACCCGTCTCACTACGGCTGTAGTACAGTCGGCGGCGGGTGTTACTACATCTGTAGTGCGCGGTGTCACCGCATCCGCGGTGCGCCGCGCGTCGAGGAGAGTGCCGAGGAGAGCCATGACACGCACGAGGAGCGCCGTCGTGATCGGCGGCGGCATCGGCGGCCTGACCGCGGCGGCCGCCCTGCACCAAAGCGGCCTGCGGGTCACCGTCCTGGAGCGCGCCCCCTCGCTCCGCCCGGTCGGCGCGGCCATCTCGCTCTCGCCCAACGCCCTGCGCGCCCTGGACGTGATCGGCCTCGGCGACGAGATCCGCGCCCTCGCCGCCTGGCAGGGCGACGGCGGACTGCGCACCCCCGGCGGGCGCTGGCTCTCCCGCTCCAGCGCCGAGGCGGCCGCGGCGCGCTTCGGCGGTCCGCTGGTGCTGCTCCACCGCTCCACCCTCGTCGAACGCCTCGCCGCGCTGCTGCCGCCGGACGCCGTCCGAACGGCCGCCGACGCGAGGGTCGCCGACCCCGGTGACCGCGACCGTCCGGCCACGGTCCGTACTCCGGCGGGCGAGCTGGAGGCCGACCTGGTCGTCGCGGCCGACGGCATCCACTCCGTCGTGCGCCGCGCGCTCTTCCCGGACCACCCGGGCCCGGTCTACTCCGGCTTCACCACCTGGCGGCTGGTGATCCCCGTCCCGGGCGTGGCGTTCGCCTCCCACGAGACCTGGGGCCGGGGCCGCATCTGGGGCACGCATCCGCTCAAGGACGGCCTGGTGTACGCCTACGCCGCCGCCGTCGCCCCGGCCGCGGGGCACGCGGCCGACGAGAGGGCCGAACTGCTGCACCGCTACGGCGACTGGCACGACCCGATCCCCGCCGTCCTCACGGCCGCCCGCCCCGAGGACGTCCTGCGCCACGACGTGCACCACATCGCGGAGCCGCTGCCGGCCTACCACCGCGGCCGGGTCGCCCTCCTCGGGGACGCCGCGCACGCCATGCCGCCCAACCTCGGCCAGGGCGGCAACCAGGCCGTCGAGGACGCGGTCGTGCTCGCCCACCACAGCCAGGACCTCGCCGCCTACACGGCCGCCCGGCTGCCCCGCACCACCGCGATCGCCCGCCGGGCCGTCAGGGTGGCCCGCCTCAACCTGATGCGCAGCCGCGCCGGTACCGCCGTCCGCGACGCCGCGATCCTCGCCCTGTCCAAGGCCGGTCCCGCCCTGTTCCTGCGCGGCTTCGACGACATCGCCGACTGGCGGCCCCCGCAGCCCCCGTATGCTTCCCGGCGGACCCAGGTCGGCGAGCACAACGAGCGTTAGAGGAGCACATCCCGTGAAGGTCGGCTGCATCGGACTCGGCGACATCGCGCAGAAGGCCTACCTGCCGGTGCTCGCCGCCCTCCCCGGGATCGAACTGCACCTGCAGACCCGCACCCCCGCCACCCTCACCCGGGTCGCGGACAAGCTGCGCATCCCGCCGGCGCAGCGCCACGCCGACCTCGACGCGCTCCTCGCCCAGGGCCTGGACGCCGCCTTCGTGCACGCGCCGACGGCCGCCCACCCGGAGATCGTGACCCGGCTGCTGGACGCGGGCGTACCCACCTACGTCGACAAGCCCCTGGCCTACGAACTGGCCGACTCCGAACGCCTGGTGACCCTTGCCGAGGAGCGCGGTACCGGCCTCGCCGTCGGCTTCAACCGGCGCCATGCGCCCGGGTACGCCCAGTGCGCCGAGCACCCGCGCGAGCTGATCCTCATGCAGAAGAACCGCACCGGACTGCCCGAGGACCCGCGCACGATGATCCTCGACGACTTCATCCACGTGGTCGACACGCTGAGGTTCCTGGTGCCCGGACCGGTCGACGACGTGACGGTGCGCGCCCGTGCCGAGGACGGCCTGCTCCACCACGTCGTGCTCCAGCTCGCCGGGGACGGTTTCACCGCGCTCGGCGTGATGAACCGGCTCAGCGGCTCGGCGGAGGAGATCCTGGAGGTCTCGGGCCAGGACACCAAGCGCCAGGTGGTCAACCTCGCCGAAGTGATCGACCACAAGGGCCAGCCGACCGTGCGGCGGCGCGGCGACTGGGTCCCCGTGGCCCGCCAGCGCGGCATCGAGCAGGCCGTGCTCGCCTTCCTCGACGCGGTGCGCTCCGGCGAGGTGCTCAGTGCCCGCGACGCGCTGGCGACCCATGAGCTGTGCGAGCGGGTGGTCCGGGCCGTACTGGACGGCCCCGCCTGAGCCGCACCGTCCGTACGCCCTCGGCGGCGCCCCAGGCCGCGAGGATCCCCAGCGCCCCGTACACCGTCCAGTCGCCGTAGCGGACGTACGGCGTGGTGCCGTGGGTGAGCGGGATCTCGTACACCCGTGAGGTGCTCGCGTCGGTGCCGAGCCAGGAGCCGATCCGGGCGCCGTTCGCGTCGTAGACGGCGGAGACGCCGGTCAGCGTCGCGTGCACCATCGGCCGGCCGGTCTCGGCGGCGCGCAGCGCGGCGAGCGAGGCGTGCTGCTCGGGTGCCCAGGTGTGCTGGAAGGTCGAGGTCGAGGACTGGGCGACCAGTACCTCGGCACCGTCGTCGACGAGGCTGCGGCTCATGTCGGGGAACGCGCTCTCGAAGCAGACCATCGGCCCGATCCGCAGGCCGTCGCCGACGTCCATCACCACCTGCTCGGTGCCCTGCCTGCGGTCCTCGCCCGCCGCCTTGCCGACGGAGGTCGCCCAGCCGAGCACCGAGCGGAACGGCACGTACTCGCCGAAGGGGACGAGCCGCATCTTGTCGTACCGGTCGCCGGTCGGTCCCTGGGGGCCGACGAGGACCGAGCTCTTGTAGATGCCGGGTTTGTCGGAGCGCCGCGCGTCCACGTTGACCAGGATGTCCGCGCCGGTCTCCCGGGACAGCGCGGCCAGCCGCCGGGCGAGGTCCGGCCGGTCGTCCAGGTCGAAGCCGACGCTGCTCTCGCCCCAGACGATCAGGTCGAGGTCCCTGCCCGTGAGCTGCCGGGTGAGCTGCTCCTCGCGGTCGAACCGCCGGTCGGCGCTGTCCGCCCCGGCGACGACACCGGGCTGCACCACGGCGATCGCGGCCCGCTCGTCGGTGTCGGGGCGCGGCGACCAGACCCAGGCCGCCGAGGTGGCCGCGGCCGTGGCGACGAGCCCGGCCAGGGCCGGCACCCTCGCCCGGCGCACGGCGACGAGGACGGCGAGGGCGACGTTGACGGCGACCACCAGGAAGCTCAGCAGCCACACGCCGCCCACCGAGGCGAGCCGCAGCGCGGGGGCGACCTGCCACTGACTGGCGCCGAGCATCCCCCAGGGGCCGCCCAGCCCCTGCCAGGAGCGGACCAGCTCTGCCAGCAGCCAGCCCGACGGCAGCACGACGAGCGCCGCGGCGACCCGGCCGGAGGAGGGCGTTCCGCCCAGGGTCCGGTGCACCAGCCAGCCCCACGGGACCCACAGCGCGCCGAGCAGCGCGGCGATGACGAACGTGAACACGTGCAGGTTCGGCAGCAGCCAGTGGTGCATGGCCAGCACGAACCCGAACCCGCCGCACCAGCCGTCGTACGCCGCCCGCTTCCCGCCCGGCGCGGTACGGGCCAGCAGGATCCAGGGGACCAGCGCGAACCAGGCCCACCACCACAGGGCCGGGCCCGGGAAGGCGAGCACGGGCAGGGCACCGGCGAGCACGGCGAGGCCCGAGCGTCGCCACGGGGAGGCGAGCCGGTGGTCGAGCGTCTTCATGGACTCCTCCCTACAGGTGATCCCTACCCGGTGATCCGTACAGTGTGCGCTCGCGACGTGCGGCGAATTCAGTTGATCACACCGAAGCCTGTCCGGCGCGTGAGACCTCACCTAGGATGATCGATGATCGATCAAAACGTGGAGGTACCTCATGACACGGCCCATCACGGTGGTCACCGGCGGCAGCCGGGGGATCGGAGCGGCGACCTGTCTGCGCCTCGCGGCGGACGGCCACGACGTCGTCGTGGGCTACGCGCGCGACTCGACGGCCGCCGAGACGGTCCTGGCAGGGGTGCGCGACGCGGGCGGCCGCGGAGTCGCGGTGTGCGCGGACACGTCCGTCGAGGCCGACGTCGAGCGGCTTTTCGACGTGGCGGAGGAGCGGCTGGGCCCGGTGACGGGGCTGGTGAACAACGCGGCCGTGACCGGCCCGCTGGGGCGACTCGCCGACAGTGACACCGCGGACCTGCGCCGGGTCCTCGACGTCAACCTGCTGGGCGTACTGCTGTGCGCCCGGCGGGCGGCGCGGCTGATGACGCCGCGGCGGACCGGTGCGATCGTGAACGTGTCGTCGGGCGCCGCGACCCTCGGCAGCCCGGGGGAGTACGTCCACTACGCGGCGAGCAAGGCGGGTGTCGACGCGCTGACCCTGGGCCTGGCCAAGGAACTCGGCCCGGACGGAATCCGGGTCAACGCCGTCGCGCCCGGGGTGATCGACACCGAGATGCACGCGGCGGCGGGGGACGCCGGCCGGGCGGCCCGGATGGGGGCGGCGGTGCCGATGGGGCGGGCGGGCCGGGCGGAGGAGATCTCCGCGGCGATCTCCTGGCTGCTGTCGCCCGACGCGTCGTACACGACGGGGACGGTGCTCCGGGTGGCGGGCGGACGCTGACCGGGGGCGGCCCCGCGGCTCAGGCCGCCTCGATGACCTTCCCGCGGATCGCGGTCGCCCACTCGACCACCAGCAACTCGTACTCCACACGCTCCTGCGCCGACAGGGTCCCGCCCGCGCGCCGCCACAGCGCGCGGATCTGATCGTTCAGCTCCGCGGCGGACCGCACGGAACCAGGCGTCACGTAATCGGGGGACATGCGGACAAGCCTAGGGGCAAGCACTGACACTGCGCTACCGGACGGCTACACAAGCGGTTCCGGTCAGGCGGCGGACTTCCATTGCCGTTCAGGCACTACCGCGTCCACTCGTACGCGTGATCGGAGACGAATTCGGCAAAGGCGCGCGGCGGACGGCCGGTCAGTTCCAGCACCGCGGTGCTGACCTGCTCTTCGCGTCGCTCTCTGATTCCGCGCTCGACGGCGGCAAGAGCGGCTGCGAACTCGGTCGGCATTCCGGAGGCACGGTAGGCGGCGGCCTGTTCCTCCTCCGTAATACGCTCCACCCGAACCTGTCTGCCGGTCTGCGCGGTGATGATCTCCGCGGCCTGCGGATAGCTCATCCCGTGCGGTCCGGTGATCAGGTAGTCGCTTCGGGCATCCACCTCCGGGTCGGTCAACAGCGCGGCAGCACTGGCCGCGATGTCCCGCGCGTCGACCCACCCCAGTTTGCCGTCACCGGCCGCGGTGCGGATCTCACCGAGTCGATGGATGCGCTCGGCCAGTGGGTGCGGGCGCAGGAAGTTCTGCATGAAGCCGGACGCGCGGAGTACGACACCTCCGGGCTGAGCCTGAACCAGAGCGGCCAGCTCCACCGCGCTGGGTGCGTTCGGCAGAACGATCGCGGAGCCGAGCATCACGAGGCGCTGGATACCGGCCACCTGTGCTTGGCGCAGGAAGGGCTCGACCAGTGGCAGCGGGTCCACACTCTCCACCGGCGGAAGCAGGAAGACCCGGTCCATCCCTTCGAGCGCAGGTCCGTATGTGGTCGGGTCATTCCAGTCGAAGCGGATCAGATCCGGGCCGGCTGCGGCCGGGCTCCGGCTGGCGACCCGAGCCCTCACACCGGCGTCGCGGAGCACGCGCACCAGCGTCCTGCCGGTCTTGCCGGTTCCTCCTGTCACGAGCACTGCGGACATCAGGCGGAACTCCCGGCTGCGAGAGGGAATTCCGCGATTCCGTCAGGGGCCCACAGATCTGCCTCAGGTGTGCTGTGCACCGTTCCTCCTCGTGGTCGACAAACCGACTGGACCACCCTGCACGGCAGATGAGTGGGCGCGGAACGGACGGCTGAGCCCCGGACCAACAGTGCGAGGCTCGGCCGTCCCTCCCGTGACAGCATGGAAGAGTGAGCAGCCAGGAACTCGCAGACTTTCTCCGCCGCCGCCGCGAGGACCTGCGACCAGAAGATGCGCAGGCCGAAACGCCGCTGCCACCAGGTCGGCGCGCCCGTCGCACACCCGGGTTGCGCCGCGAAGAGGTAGCCGCCCTGGCGCAGGTGTCAGTGAGCTACTACGAACGACTGGAACAGGCACGGGCACCCCGGCCCTCACCGCAAGTGCTGTCCGCGCTGGCGACCGCTCTCCGGCTCACTGAAGCGGAGCGCGACCATCTGGCCCGCCTGGCCGGACAAGTGCTGCCGGCGGAGAACGACGGCGCGCCGGAGCACGTACCCGAGGACGCCCGACAGCTACTCGGCCGGCTCGACGGCATCCCTGCCTACATCGTCAACGACCGGCAGGACATCGTCGCCTGGAACGCAGCGGCCGCGGCTCTGATTACCGACTTCTCTCGTCTCACACCCGACGAGCGCAACCTCACGCGCATCTCAACGAGGTTCCGTGACACCCTCTGCACCGGCGCGCCCGGTGCGGAGTCCGACTTCTCTCGGCAGATGGCCGCTCAGTTGCGCGCAGCCAGCGTTCTGTACCCCACGGACAACGTGCTCGCGGAGCTGATCAACGAGTTCGCGACCCACGATCCAGATTTCGCGAGCAGCTGGCGCAAGCACTCCGTACACCCCATACTCAGCGTGCGAAAAAGCCTGCATCACCCCACACTCGGCGAGCTCGAGATCGACCGGCACACCCTCAGCCTGCCCGGCTCGGGTTTCTCCTTGGTGATGTACACGGCAGAAGCCGGCAGCCCCAGCGCCGCCGCGCTGAGGAGCCTTTGACCGCTGCCGCCACCGATCGACGTGCTGTACCCGCGCAGCTGTACGGCCCCGCGAGGCGTTCGTCGCGGCCGGAGGCTCAGGAACCAGCCACGCTTGCGGGCGCCGTCCAGCCGGTGGCTCGGATCCAGCCGGCCAGGTCCAGGGTGTCCGGCTCGATCGAGCGCACCACCGCGGGGTCCGAAGGGTATTGCGCCGCCTTCGCGAACTCGCGGAACATCACCCTGTCGAGATCGGTGGGAAGCACGCTCAACGGGACGGCCTCGTACCGTGCCGGGAGCCCGGCGCGCGCGCCGAACGCCGCGGCGATCTGGGGGCCCGTCAGCTCGTCGCCCACGAGCTCGACGGCTCCGCCGGGCGCCTGCGCGGTGCCGAGCAGGAGGGCGGCGGCGACCCGGCCGATGTCCCTGACCGAGATCATCTTCAGGGCGACGTCCTCCGGCAGCGGCAGCCTCAGCACGATCTCCCCATGCTCCAGGCTCGGCGCCATCACGCTCGCGAAGTTCTCCATGAAGGCGGTCGCGCGAACCATCGAGGCCCTGAGGCCGGACTTCCTCAGATGCTCCTCGATGGAGCGCTTCGAGTCGTGGTGCGGCACACCCGACTCCCGGTCCGCTCCGAAGACCGAGTTGAACACGACGTGCGGGACGCCCGTCTCGACCGCCGCGTCGACGAGCGCGGTGCCGATACGGATCTCCGCCTCGACCTCTTCGAGGCTGTTCGCCTCCGGGGTCATGAAGTAGAAACCCTCGACCGACGCCAGCGCGGCGGCAAGCGACGCCGGGTCGTCGCCCCGGACGGCCGCCAGCTCGACGCCGCGGGCGGCCAACGCCCGAGCCCGGTCGGACCGCGGGTTGCGGACCAGGGCCCGCACCCGCGCCTTGTGGTCCAGCAGCGCGTCGACCACCGCCCCGCCCTGTTGCCCCGTCGCGCCGAAGACCGCGATCGTGCCGGTCGTCTGTGTGCTCATCGCTGCCACCCTTCAGTAGTTCACGGCATGAACGAAATTAGTTCATGCCGTGAACTTCGTCAAGGTGCGGGTGCAGCGGTGCGGGTGCAGCGGCACCTCACGGTGTGATGGGTGGGTCCGAGGCGGGCGGAGAGAGGTCCGAGGTGTCCACGATGGCGGTGGCCACGCGCTCGAAGTCGCGCTGGTCGTCGGCGCCGAGATTCCTCGCGATCTCGGGCAGGCGCCTGGCGATCTCGGCGTAGACCGCCTCGCCGAGCACCTTCCCCGTGGGCGTCGCACTGAGCATGACGACCCGCCGGTCCTGCGCCGAGCTCGTCCGGTCGACCAGCTCGCGCCGCGCGGTGCGATCGACCAGCTGGCTCAACGCGTTCTTGGTCATGCCCAACGACGCGGCGAGGTCGGCCATCTTCCGCGGCTCGTTCCTGACCGCGCAGAGCAGCGTGGCCTGCGAGGGGGTCAGATCGAACTCGGCGCAGACCTGCGCGTACTTGCGCTGAATCACAACCGAGAGCCAGAAGATCTTGTCGCCATAGTCCACGCCGACCTCCCCGGTCCGATGACGAACGATCAGCCTACTCGTCGCGGGCCGGCGGTCCGCGAGGCCCTGGTTCAGCCGCCGGACTCGCCCGCGTGCGGGCTGAGGGAACCCGTTGCCACCAGGGCGATGATGACGATGCCGAGCGCGATGCGGTACCAGACGAACGGCATGAAGCTCTTGGTGGAGATGAACTTCATGAACCAGGCGATCACCACGTACCCGGTGGCGAAGGCGATGACCGTGGCGAAGAGCGTCGGTCCCCAGGAGACGTGGTCGCTCTCCATCGCGTCCTTCAGTTCGAACACGCCGGAGGCGAGCACCGCGGGGATCGCGAGCAGGAACGAGTACCGGGCGGCCGCCTCGCGCCGGTAGCCCATGAAGAGACCGCCGCTGATGGTCGCGCCGGAGCGCGAGACGCCGGGGATGAGCGCCGCCGCCTGGCACAGGCCGTAGATCAGGCCGTCCCGCACGCCCAGGTTCTCCAGTTCCTTGCGCTGCTGGGGAGTGCGGTGCCGGCCGCCCTTCTCGTCCCGGGCGGCCATCCGGTCGGCGATGCCGATGATCACGCCGACGACGATCAGCATCGTCGCGGTGATCCGCAGGTCGCGGAAGGGGCCCTCGATCTGGTCCTTCAGCGTCAGGCCGAGCACGCCGATCGGGATCGAGCCGACGATCACCAGCCAGCCCATGCGTGCGTCGGGGTCGTGGCGCATCGACTTGTCGGTGAGGGAGCGCGTCCACGCCGCGATGATCCGCCCGATGTCCTTGCGGAAGTAGATGAGCACCGCGGCCTCGGTGCCGATCTGCGTGATCGCCGTGAAGGCCGCGCCCGGGTCGTGCCAGCCGGAGAACGCCGCGGTCAGCCGCAGGTGCGCGCTGGAGGACACGGGAAGGAACTCGGTCAGTCCCTGGACGAGTCCGAGGACGAGGGATTCAAACCAAGACATGGAGTTGCGTCAGTCCAAGTGGCGATCGGAGAACGGCGAGGAACGGTCGGCGGACACGCCGAACCGTCGCGTGCGGTGATCGGGACCTGGCGTGCCGTGGGGCAGCGTAGCGCCCCAAAATGAACCCTGGACGACGGGGGTGAGCGGGCCTACGCCGCCGCCGGGCCCGTCACCGTCCAGCCGGGGACCTGCGGATGGGCGGTCAGGTCCTCGTGGCGGACGGCGTCGCCGCAGGCGGGGCAGATGACCTGGGGGGCCAGCTCGTGTCCGCAGACGTGCTCGATCACCATGGGCCGGTCGCCGTCCGCGTGCAGATGCCGGTCCCCCCACGCCATGAGGGTCATCAGGACCGGCTCCAGCTCCAGCCCCGCCCGGGTCGGCCGGTACTCGAAGCGCTGCGGGCGCTCGCTGTACGGACGCCGGTCCAGGATCCCCGCGTCGACGAGCCGCCGCAGCCGGGTGGCGAGGACGTCGCGCGGGGCGCCGGTGTTGCCCACCAGCTGATCGAAGCGGCCGTTGCCGAGGCAGACCTCGCGCAGGACCAGCAGCGAGTACTTCTCGCCGACCAGCGCCAGCGTGTCGGCGATGGAACAGGGACGCGGGTTCTTGGGAGCGGCGGCCATGACGGCCAGTCTAGGCGAGGACCAGGGGAGGGTTTGAATTTCCAACTCACGGAGCTATGGTGAGTCCAGATTTCCTACTCACCGGTAGTTCCGCACCGGCAGTCAGCCGACCACCGACCCACCGATCCGCCGACCACCGGAGGCCCGCACCATGCGTGACGCAGTCGTCGTGGAAGCCGTACGCACCCCCATGGGCAAGGGAAAGCCCAACGGCACCCTCGCCCACGTCCACCCCGTGGAACTCCTCGCGCACACCCTGCGCACCCTCGTCGAGCGGTCCGGGGTCGACCCGGCGCTGATCGACGACGTCATCGGCGGCACGGTGGACCAGGTCGGCGAACAGGCCATGAACACCACCCGCTACGCCCTGCTCTCGGCGGGCTTCCCCGAGTCCGTCCCCGCGACCACCGTGGACCGGCAGTGCGGCTCCTCCCAGCAGGCCGTCCACTTCGCCGCGCAGGGCGTCATGGCCGGGGCCTACGACCTCGTCGTCGCCTGCGGGGTCGAGTCCATGAGCCGGGTGCCGATGTGGTCGAACGTGCCGCCCGGCGCCGACCCCTTCGGTCCCGGCGTCGCCGCCCGCTACCCGGAGGGGCTCGTCCCGCAGGGCATCAGCGCCGAACTGATCGCCGCCAAGTGGTCACTGAGCCGGGAGCGCATGGACGTCTTCGCCGTCTCCTCGCACCACAAGGCCGCCACCGCCCACGCCGCCGGCCGTTTCGACGCCGAGATCGCGCCGCTGGACGGGGTCTCGCGCGACGAGTGCGTCCGCCCGGACAGCAGCGTCGAGATCCTCGCCGGACTGCGGCCCGCCTATCACGACCCGGCCTTCGCCGAACGGTTCCCGCAGATCGGGTGGAACGTCACCGCGGGCAACGCCAGCCCGGTCAACGACGGTGCCTCGGCCGTGCTGATCACGTCGAGCGACACCGCCGCCCGCCTCGGCCTGCGGCCCCTCGCGCGGCTGCACGGCTTCGCGGTGACCGGCTCGGACCCGCTGCTCATGCTCACCGGCGTCGTCCCGGCCACCGAGAAGGTGCTGCGCCGTGCGTCGCTCTCCCTCGGCGACATCGACCTCTTCGAGGTCAACGAGGCCTTCGCGAGCGTCGTACTGGCCTGGCAGCAGGAGACCGGCGCCGACCTGGACAAGGTCAACGTGCACGGCGGGGCCATCGCGCTCGGCCATCCGCTCGGCGCGAGCGGCACCCGCCTGACCACCACCCTCGTCCACGCCCTGCACGAACGCGGCGCCCGCTACGGCCTGCAGACCATGTGCGAGGCGGGCGGTCTCGCCAACGCCATGATCCTGGAAGCGCTGTAACGCCTCGTCAGCACCCTCGCGGTGTCCGCTCAGCGCCCGCGCAGCCGGTGCCGCTTGCGCCAGGCCACCACCGCGCCCGCGAGCCCCGGCAGGGCGATGCAGGCCAGCGCGATCAGGAAGGCGGGGGAGGTCGGCGTCGAGGCACGGGCGCCCGCGACGACGTAGGCCGCGGTGTTGGGGATCGAACCGAGCCCCGTCGCCAGCAGGAAGGGGAGCAGACCCATGCGGGACACGGCCGCGCAGTAGTTGGACGCCGCGAAGGGCACCCCCGGGAACAGCCGCATCGCCAGCATCGTCCGGAAACCGTGCCGGCTCAGCTGCCCGTCCGCGGCCTTCAGCCATTTGCCCCGCAGCAGCGGGCGCAGCGCCTCCTGGCCGAGGACCCGGCCGAGACAGAAGGCGACCCCGGCGCCGAGCACCGTCCCCGCCAGCGCGGAGGCCAGCCCCAGCTGCGAACCGAACAGCGCGCCGGCCGCCAGGTTGAGCAGCGGGCGCGGCACGAAGGCGACCGTGCACAGCCCGTACGCCACCGCGTACGCGACGGCCGCCGCGGCGCCCCCGAGCTGAGGCGGCCAGCCGTTCGTCAGCAACTGCTGCGGCTGGAAGAGCACCACCGTCGTCGCGGCCGAGGCCAGCAGGGCGACCAGCAGGGAGAGCCGGGACCACGGTGACAGCAGCACTCTCGTCACACGCGCGGCAAAGCCGGTCGGGGCGACCGGTCCCGCGGCGGCGACGGCGAGTTCGGCGGCGGCGGTCCGGGGAGAGACCGTGGCGGTGCCCCCAGAGCGGGTGGTGGCATCGAGCATCCGGTGACACTAACCGACAAATGTGTGTGATCGCCGTATGGTGCGTCTCATGAGCGTCACAGCCCGGCCGGTTCCGGACGCGCCGCACAGCGCCCTCGCCGACACGGTACTGAAGCGGATCACCGTCGAATACCCCGCCGCGGCCGACCCGGAGCGGGCCGTCGGGCTCCGGGCGTACATGAAGGACGTGGCGCCGTTCCTGGGCATGACCTCGCCCGTTCGCCGCTCCCTGACCCGCACCGTGCTGGCAGGAGTGCCCCGCCCGGACGAGCCGGACTGCACCGCGGTCGCGCTGCGCTGCTGGCGGCTGCCCGAGCGCGAGTACCACTACTTCGCCGTCGACTACCTGCGCCGGTATGTGACGCACTGCTCGTCCGGATTCCTGCCCGTGGTCCGGTACCTGCTCACCACGGTCCCCTGGTGGGACACCGTCGACCTGCTCGCCGCACACGTCGTCGGGAACCTGGTCACCGCCGACCGCGGCCTCACGGCCGACATGGACGCCTGGATCGAGGACGAGGACCGCTGGCTGGTCCGCGCGGCCCTCCTCCACCAGCTGCGGTACAAGGAACACACCGACACCGACCGCCTCTTCGGCTACTGCCTGCGGCAGTCCGGCCACGGGGACTTCTTCGTCCGCAAGGCCGTCGGCTGGTGCCTGCGCGAGTACGCCAAGACCGACCCGGACGCCGTGCGCGCCTTCGTGGCCGAGCACCGCACGCGCCTCGCGCCGCTGTCCGCGCGGGAGGCGCTGCGGACCGTCGGCGCCTAGCGCCGGACCGGTACCGCTCTCGAACTGCCGTTCCCTCAAAAACCATTCGACGTGCGACGAAGCGTCGGCAATGATCTGCCTCATGTTCCGGTACGCCTTCCACCTCGCAGCATCCGCGGTCGCGGATGCCCCGAAGGCTGCCGTCGCCCACCTCACCGCCGCAGTCGACGGCGCCCGAAGCTGACCCTCCCCGGATCGTCCGGCGGACCCCGCAGGGGGAGGGTCGGCCGGCCCCAGGGGTCCCCAACACCGCCACGAGGCTTCGAGGTACCGCCATGTCCAAGACGGCGTACGTCCGCACCAAACCGCACCTGAACATCGGCACGATGGGCCATGTCGACCACGGCAAGACCACCCTGACCGCCGCGATCACCAAGGTCCTCGCCGAGCGCGGGGCCGGCACATTCGTGCCGTTCGACCGCATCGACCGCGCCCCCGAGGAGGCGGCGCGCGGCATCACCATCAACATCGCGCACGTCGAGTACGAGACCGACACCCGGCACTACGCCCACGTCGACATGCCCGGCCACGCCGACTACGTCAAGAACATGGTCACCGGCGCCGCCCAGCTCGACGGGGCGATCCTCGTCGTCTCCGCGCTGGACGGGATCATGCCGCAGACCGCCGAGCACGTGCTGCTCGCCCGGCAGGTGGGCGTCGACCACATCGTGGTCGCGCTCAACAAGGCCGACGCGGGTGACGAGGAACTGACCGACCTCGTCGAGCTGGAGGTACGCGAACTGCTCACCGCGCACGGCTACGGCGGGGACGCCGTGCCCGTCGTACGGGTCTCGGGGCTGAAGGCGCTGGAGGGCGACCCGCGGTGGACGGCGTCCGTCGAGGCGCTGCTCGACGCCGTGGACACCTATGTGCCCATGCCCGAGCGGTACCTGGACGCGCCGTTCCTGCTGCCGGTGGAGAACGTGCTCACCATCACCGGCCGCGGCACCGTCGTCACCGGCGCCGTCGAACGCGGCACCGTGCGCGTCGGGGACCGGGTCGAGGTGCTCGGGGCGTCCGTCGAGACGGTCGTCACCGGCCTGGAGACCTTCGGCAAGCCGATGGAGGAGGCGCAGGCCGGGGACAACGTGGCGCTGCTGCTGCGCGGGGTCGCCCGTGACACGGTGCGCCGCGGGCACGTGGTCGCCGCACCCGGCAGTGTCGTCCCGGCGCGGCGGTTCCGGGCCCGGGTGTACGTGCTCTCGGCGCGCGAGGGCGGACGCTCGACGCCGCTGACCACCGGATACCGGCCGCAGTTCTACATCCGCACCGCGGACGTGGTCGGCGACGTGGACCTCGGCGAGGTGGCCGTCGCCCGGCCCGGGGACACCGTCACGATGACGGTCGAACTGGGGCGGGACGTGCCGCTGGAGACGGGGCTCGGCTTCGCGATCCGCGAGGGCGGCCGCACCGTGGGAGCGGGGACCGTGACCGCGGTGGAATGAGCCCGGTGGAGCCCGGTGGAGCGCGGTGGGGGGAGCGTCCCGCCGGGCACCGGCACAATGGGCGGGTGAACGAAGCCATACCCGTCAGCCGGGTCACCGACCACGGCACCGCCAAGCTCATGCCCGACGTCGACCGGGCCCGGGCCTGGCTGCTCACCGTGGACGGGGCGCCGCAGTCGTACGTCGACCTGGACGAGCCGGCGCACCTGGAGTTCGAGTACACGCGCCGGCTCGGCCACGTCCTGGACACAGTCGCCGAGCCGGGGCGCGCGCTGGACGTCCTGCACCTGGGCGGCGGCGCGTTCACCCTGCCCCGGTACGTGGCCGCGACCCGGCCCGACTCGCGGCAGGACGTGGTGGAGGCCGACCGGGGGCTGCTCGACCTGGTCGCCGAGCACCTGCCGCTGCCGCCGGACGCGGGCATCACCGCGCACGGCGCCGATGCCCGCGCCTGGCTGGCGGCCGCCCCCGCGGACTCGGCCGACGTACTGGTCGCCGACGTCTTCGGGGGCTCACGCGTGCCCGCGCACCTGACGTCCCTCGGCTATGTGCGCGAGGCGGCCCGGGTGCTGCGCGCCGACGGCGTCTACGTGGCCAACCTGGCCGACGGGGCGCCGTTCGGCTTCCTGCGCGGGCAACTGGCCGGATTCGCCGCGTTCTTCGAGGAGCTGGCGCTGATCGCCGAACCGGGGGTGCTGCGCGGGCGCCGCTTCGGCAACGCGGTGCTCGTCGCCGCCCACCGGCCGCTGGACACCGCGGCGCTGGCCCGGCGCACCGCCGCCGACGCCTTCCCGGCCAGGGTCGAGCACGGGCCCGCCCTGCGGGACTTCGTCGGCGACGCCCGTCCGGTGCGGGACGAGGACGCCGTACCGTCGCCCGAGCCGCCGGCCGGGGCGTTCGGCATCGGCTGAGCGACGCCACCGGCCCGGTGTCCTAGGACTCGGTCGGCGGTTCCTCGGTGAGGCGTACGGTGGCGAGGATCTTCTGGACCGTCGCCTCCGGGATCTCCTCCTTGACGCCCTTGGGGCCGTAGAGGTTCCAGGTGACGAAATCGCCCGCGCCGTTCTTGAACGCGAAGGTGATCGCCTTGCCCTCGGTGTCGCACTTGCCCTTCTTGGGAGCGCCCTCCGAGTGCGCCGTGATGACACTCCCCTTGATGCCCGACGCGGTGGTGTACGGCTTCGGCTTGCCGTACTTCACGCTCTTCTTGTCCGGCTCGGTGTAACCGCCGTAGATCCACCACGGCACCCGAGTCTCGGCCGCCTGGTCGGTGGTCTTGGCGCCGCTCTCGCCGCGGGTGCCCGTGGTGGCGAGGGCGGTGGTCTCCTTGCGGCCGTCCTTGTTCTCGTCGGTCGTGCACCACTCGGACTTCAGGTAGGCGGGAGCGGTGACCGTGGTGCGGTCGGTCTTCCCGTCCTCCTCCCACTCGAAGCCGACGCTGGTGTCGGTGCTGTCGATCTCCCAGTCCGCGGGCACGTCGAACATGGTGCCGAAGCGCGGGTTGGCGACGACCTTCCAGCCGTCGACGGTGGCCTTCGCGCCCTCGCCCCCGCGCGGGTTCTCGTCGGAGCCCGACGCGCTCGGGTCGGCGGCGGGGGACTCGGACTTCTCCACGGTCGGGCTCGCGGACGTCTTCTTGTCCTTGCCGTCGTCCGCCTTGTCGTCCTTGTCACCGCCGAGCACCAGGAAGCCGGTGACGCCCGCGGCCACGACCACGGCGAGGGACGCGACGATCGCGACCAGCTTCGTCCGGTTGCCGCCACCGCCGCCACCCCCGCCCGTGGCCGGCTGCGGAACGGTGGCCGGCTGCGGCGTGCTCCACTGCTGCTGCCCGTACGCGCCGGGCTGCTGCTGGTAGCCCGGCTGCTGATACGGATTCGGCTGCTGGTACCCCGGCTGCTGGTAGGGATTGTTCTGATTCTGCGGGTTCTGCTCGCCCCCGGGCGGCTGCTGTCCTGGCCACATGAGCAGTCACCCTAATGCCGCCCGGGAAACGATTCGGTCACCGACCCTTGTCAGGGACGTACCGAAACCCGGAAGCCTAGGCCTCCGACGGGGTGTACTCCCTGACGGTGGCCAGAATTCTGCGGACGGTGGCGTCGGTCACCTCGTCGGCGACGCCCGCGGCACCGAAGAACGACCACGACACGAAGTCGCCGTCGGCGGACTTGAAGGCGAAGGTGGTCGCCTTGCCGTTCACGTCGCACTTGCCCTTCTTCGCCACCCCGGCCGACCGGGAGGTGGCCAGGCTGCCCTCGATGCCGGAGTCGGTGGTGAAGGGCGTCACCGGCCCCGTCGAGACCTTGTCCCGGTCCGGCTGGGTGAAGGCTCCGTAGACCCAGGTCGCGGAGTCGGTCCGGGCGATCTCCTCGGTGCTCCGGGCGCCGTTGTTGCCGCGGGTGCCCGCACTGGCCAGGGGCGTGTACTCGACCGAGCCGTCCCGGTCGCCGTCCGACCCGCACCACTTCTCCTTCAGGACGGCGGGGGCCTTCATGGCGACCAGGGGCTTCTCGTCGGGGTCGTCGTCCTCGGCGACGTAGGTCACCCAGTCGCGGGACTGCGGCACCCAGGAGGCCGGCACGTCGAAGGCGATGCCGTGGCCGGGGTTGGCCACGACGGTCCACCCTTCGACGGTGGCCTTCGGGGCGCCGTCCCCGCCGCGCGGGTCGTCGGCGGGGGACGCGGACGGGGCGGCGGCGGACGGGGAGGAGGAGGCGGTGGGGCCGGGCGGCCGTGCCCCGTCGTCCTCACCGCCGCCCAGGAGCACTGTCCCGGTCACCGCCGCGGCGACCACCACGACCGCGGCGGCGACCATCGCCACCACCTTCGTACGGCCGTTGCCGGGCCCCCGGTCCGCCGGTCCGCCGGAGGCGACGGTGGGGGCGTTCCAGGGCGCGGGCCCGGCCTGTCCCGCGTACGGCTGCTGTCCCGCGTACGGCTGCTGTCCCGGGTTCGGCTGCTGCTGGTAGCCGGGCTGCTGGTACGGGTTGGGCCGGCGCGGGTCCGGTCCGCCGGTGGATGACTGCTCTCCTGGCCACATGGGTGCACAGCCTACGGCGATCTTCACGGGTGCCTGGCCCTGGAAGCTACTCACGGGTAACCTGCCTCCATGAGCGCAGATCAGATGTCGATCGGCGAGTTGCTCGCCGCCACGGTGCCGATGGTCCGGACCCTGAACCTCGAGTACCAGGAGACCACTCCGGAGAAGGCGGTCCTGGCCCTCCCGGACCAGAGCGAGTACCGCAACCACGTCGGCGGACCGCACGCCGGAGCCATGTTCACGCTGGGCGAGTCGGCCAGCGGCGCGATCGTGCTGGCCGCCTTCGGCGACCAGCTCTCCCGGGCGGTGCCGCTGCCGGTCACCGCGGAGATCGCCTTCAAGAAGATCGCCCTCGGTCCGGTCACCGCCACCGCCACCCTCGGCCGGCCCGCCGCGGAGGTCGTCGCCGAACTGGACGCGGGCAGCCGGCCCGAGTTCCCCGTGAGCGTCGCCATCCGGCGCGAGGACGGAGCCGTCACCGGTGAGATGACCGTCATATGGACCCTGCGCCCCAACAGCTGACCCTCGCCGACCCGGTACGCTTCCCGGTGCGCCTCGATCGAGGCGCACCGGGAACAGGGATCAGGTTCGCGAAGCGGAGGGTGGGGCGTTGCACGTCCAGGAATGGCTCGACACGGTGCCCGCGGCGGCCGTCTACGCCGTCGTCGGACTCGTCATCGGTCTGGAGAGCCTCGGCATTCCGTTGCCCGGCGAGATCATCCTGGTGTCGGCGGCCCTGCTGTCGTCGCAGCACGGCGGGATCGACCCGCTGGTCCTCGGCGCCTGCGCCAGCGCGGGCGCGGTGATCGGCGACTCCATCGGATACGCCATCGGCCGCAAGGGAGGCCGGCCCCTGCTGGCCTGGCTGGGCAGAAAGTTCCCCAAGCACTTCAGCGAGGGACACGTCGCCACCGCCGAGCGGTCCTTCCAGAAGTGGGGCATGTGGGCCGTGTTCTTCGGCCGCTTCGTCGCCCTGCTGCGGATCTTCGCGGGCCCGCTGGCCGGTGTACTGCGGATGCCGTACTGGAAGTTCCTGATCGCCAACGTCCTCGGCGGCATCGTCTGGGCGGGCGGCACCACCGCCGTCATCTACTACGTCGGCGTCGTCGCCGAGGACTGGCTCAAGCGCTTCTCGTGGCTCGGCCTGGTGGTGGCGGTCCTGATCGGCGTCGCCTCGATGCTGATCGTCAAGCGGCGGGCGAACCGGGCCCACCCGGAGCCCGATCCGGTCACCGCCGGGGAGTGAGGCGCCCCCAGCGGGGCGCGGGGCCGCGGCTCCCTGTTCACCCGTGGAGCCGGGCATGCTCCCCGGCCAGCGCCGCGTACATCGTGCCGTTCAGCGTGACCCCCTGAGGCTCCTCCTCCGTCAGCTCCCGCTTCACCTTCGCCGGCACCCCCGCGACCAGCGACCCCGGCGGCACCCGCATCCCCTGCGGGACCAGCGCCTGTGCGGCCACCAGTGAACCGGCGCCGATCACCGCGCCGTTGAGCACCGTGGCACCCATGCCGATCAGACAGTCGTCCTCGACGGTGGCGCCGTGCACCACGGCGTTGTGCCCGATGGAGACGCGCTCGCCGACGGTGACGGGGAAGCCCGGGTCGGCGTGGAGCGTGCAGTTGTCCTGGACGTTGCTGCTCGCCCCGACCAAGATCCGCTCGACGTCGCCGCGCAGCACCGCGCCGTACCAGACGCTCGCCCCGGCGTGCAGCGTCACGTCCCCGACGACCGAGGCGGTCGGCGCCACGAAGGCCTCCGCGTCCACCTTCGGGTCCTTGCCGCCGATGCCCGTGATCAGCGCCTGCTGCGTCATCTTCGCCTCCTGCTCGGGTGTTGTACGGCACCGTACGCCACCCGGTGGGGTGAAGATCACAGCACGGCGCGGTCCTGGCCGCGGCGCGCGCGGTCTACCGTGAGCGGGTGCCGCACCGGAAGAACACGTTCTCGTCCTGGCGGAGCCGTCTCGCGCAGCGGGCCGTCCACGCGGGCTGGGCCTGGGTGCAGCGCACCGGTTCCGTCACCGCCGCGCACCCCGGGCGGTTCCGGTTCGGCGCGCTGGGCACGGGCACCCGGCTCGCCTTCCCGCTCGGCACGGTCTTCGGTGAGCCCTGGATCCATGTCGGCGCGCACTGCATCATCGGCGAGCAGGTCACGCTGACCGCCGGGCTCATGCCCGACCTCGACCTCGGACCGGAACCGATCCTGCGCATCGGCGACGGGGTCGTCCTCGGCCGCGGCAGCCACGTCATCGCGGACACCACCGTCACCATCGGCAGCGACTGCTACTTCGGCCCGTACGTCTACGTCACCTCCACCAACCACTCCTACGACGACCCGCAGCAGCCCATCGGCAAGCAGTGGCCGCGGATGGACCCGGTGGAGATCGGCCCCGGCTGCTGGATCGGTACCGGCGCGGTGATCCTGCCCGGCGCGCGGATCGGGCGGAACGTGGTCGTGGCCGCCGGTGCGGTGGTCCGGGGCACGGTCCCCGACCACGCCGTGGTGGCGGGCGCCCCCGCCCGCGTCGTACGGCGCTGGACACCGGCCGAGGGCTGGCAGCCGCCGCTGCGGACCCCGGCTCCGGTGCCGATCCCGGACGGGATCACGCCGGGGCAGTTGCGGGAGCTGTCGAAGCTGGACGACGAGGCGGTGGCCCGTCTGGCCGAACTGGACGACCCGGAGCGGGCGGCGGGCAGGCTCGCCGAACCGGCCGCGGAGGGCTGAACGGGCGCGAGTGCCGAGCGGGCATGAGTGCCGAGCGGGCGCCGGCCTCAGCCCGTCGCCAGCAGCAGTGTGCCCACCAGCGCGAGGCCCGCGCCGGCCGCCTGTACGGCACGCAGCCGTTCGCTCAGGAACCCCCGTGCGGCCAGCGCGGTCACCACCGGGTAGAGCGAGGCCAGGACGGCGGCGACCGTGACGGGGCCGTGCTGGGCGGCGATCGAGTACGTGCCGTTGGCCGCGACGTCGGCGAGGCCGACGAAGGCCAGGGCGGGCAGCGCGGTGAGGGGGAGTCCCTGCCCGGGCAGCGCGGGGGCGCCGCGCCGGACGGACAGCCGCAGTGCCAGTCCGCCCGCGGCGACGTTGGTGACGCGCTGGACGAACAGGGCGAGGAAGAGACCGGTGAGCGTGGTCGACGCCTCGGCGATGAGGGCCATCACCGCGCCGAAGCCGATCGCGGCGACGAGCGTGAGGACGACGGCCCGCCGCTGCACGGGCGCGCCCCGCAGCTGCGGACCCCCGGCCAGCACGACCCCGGCCACGGCGACCAGGACGCCCGCGAGCTGCGGCAGTCCGGGCCGCTCGCCCAGGACGAGGCCCACGGTCACCGGGACGGCCACGCCGAGCGAACCGAGTGGCGAGACGACGCCCATCGGGCCCATGGCCAATGCCCTGTAGAACGCGAGCATCGCCACCGGCCCGACCAGTCCCGCCGCGACCGCGAACCACAGGTGCGGCGACGCCTCGCTCCAGGCGCCGGTCGCCGCCACGATCACACCGAGGACCGCGACCGCGATCGACTGCGAGACGACGACCACCGTGAGCGCCGGGGTCCGCCGGGTCAGCACTCCGCCGCCGAAGTCGGCCAGGCCCCACAGGACGCTGGTGGCCAGGGCGAACAGCGCTGTCATGATCCGGTCGCCTCGCAGTACAGTTCGATGGACCTTCGGGTGCAGCAGACCATAGTTCAATCCGCTGCACCATGTCATCCAAAATAATGTACGCACCTGTACGAGTCCCTGGACGGAACGTGGCGGACCTCGACCTCCTGACCCAGTCCCTGGCGCGCAACGTCAAGCGCTGGCGCGGCGAACGCGGCTTCACCCTGGAGGCGCTGGCGGCCCGCGCCGGGGTCAGCCGCGGCATGCTCATCCAGATCGAGCAGGCCCGCACCAACCCCAGCCTCGGTACGGTCGTGAAGATCGGCGACGCCCTCGGCGTCAGCATCACCACCCTGCTCGACTGGGAACAGGGGCCCGCGGTCCGCGTCGTTCCCGCCGACGAGGCCGTCCGCCTCTGGCACACCGACGCCGGCAGCTTCAGCCGGCTGCTCGCCGGAGTGGAGGCGCCCGGCCCGCTGGAGATGTGGGAATGGAGGCTGATGCCGGGCGAGAGCAGCCTCTCGGACCCGCACCCCACCGGCACCGTCGAACTGGTGCACGTCACCGCCGGCGAACTCGCCCTCACCGTCGACGGGGTGACCCACCGCGTGCCCACGGGCGCGAGCGCCTCCTTCGAGTCCGACACCCCGCACACGTACGGCAACGAGGGCGACGCGCCGATGGAGATGATCATGGCGGTATCGGTGCCGCCCGTCCGCTGAGACGGCCGTTCTCCGGGGCTCCGGGGGTTGTTAGCGTGCCGCCATGCACGCACCCATCGGGAACTTCGACAGCGCCGCGCCCGCCCCGGACCGCCTCGACGCACTGACCCGCCCGGTCGCTGACGCCGTACGGCACTGGAGCGGCACCGTACCCGCCGACCAGATCCTCTACGTCGACACCGAACCGGACTGGGCCGACACCGCCACCTTCGTCGAGCACTACGGCCGTGAGCTGCTCGAACAGTCCGCCAACTGCGTGGTGGTCACCGGCAAGCGCGGCGGCGGCACGACGCTCGCCGCCTGCGTGGTCCTCTCCACCACCCGGGTCGACGTCAACGGCGTCGTGCGCCGTCGGCTCGGGGCGCGCAAGGCCTCCTTCGCGCCGATGGACACGGCCACCGGGGAGACCGGCATGGAGTACGGCGGCATCACCCCGGTCGGCCTGCCCGCCGAGTGGCCCGTGCTGGTGGACTCGGCCGTCGTCGACCTGCCGTACGTCCTCGTGGGCAGCGGACGCAGGCGCGGCAAGCTGCTCGTGCCGGGCAAGGCCTTCGCGGAGCTGCCCGGCGCCGAGGTGCTGGAAGGGCTGGGCGTCGCCTGACCCGTCACGCGGGGGCGTGGTGGGCGAGCTCCAGGTGCGGATCCGCCTCGCCCGGGGACGGCGCCGGGTCGGCGTGGACCAGGGCGGCGGAAAGCCGCGGCACCGCGTGCAGCAGGGCGTGTTCGGCCGCCACGGCGACGCGGTGGGCCTCGCGGACCGTCGCCTCGCCGTCCACCACCAGGGCGACCTCGGCGCGCAGCCGGTGCCCGATCCAGCGCAGCCGCAGCTCGCCCACCCCGCGCACCCCGGGAACCTCGCCCAGTACGCGCTCGGCCCGGTCCACCAGCGCCGGGTCGACGGCGTCCATCAGCCGCCGGAACACCTCGCGTGCCGCGTCCCGCAGGACGAGCGCGATCGCGGCCGTGATGGCCAGCCCCACGACCGGGTCGGCGAGCCGCCACCCCAGTGCCGCGCCGCCGGCACCCAGCAGTACGGCCAGGGACGTGTACCCGTCCGTGCGGGCGTGCAGACCGTCGGCCACCAGGGCGGCGGAGCCGATCTCCCGGCCCACGCGGATCCGGTGGCGGGCCACCCACTCGTTGCCGGCGAAACCGACCACGGCGGCCACGGCCACCGCCGGGACGTGTGCGACCGGGCGCGGATCGAGCAGCCGGTCGACCGCCGTCCATGCCGCGAAGACGGCGGACGCGGCGATCGTCAGCACGATCACGATGCCCGCCAGGTCCTCCGCCCGTCCGTAGCCGTAGGTGAAGCGCCGGGTCGCCGCGCGCCGGCCGAGGACGAAGGCGATGGCCAGGGGTACGGCGGTCAGCGCGTCCGCGGTGTTGTGCACCGTGTCCCCGAGCAGCGCCACCGATCCGGAGGCCACGACCACGGCCGCCTGTGCCAGCGCCGTGGCGCCGAGCACCGCCAGCGACACCCACAGCGCGCGAAGCCCGCGGGCCGATGCCTCCAGGGCCGGGTCCAACTTGTCGACGCTCTCGTGGGAGTGGGGTGTGAGCCGATGGGCGAGGAGGCGCGCGATCCGGCGCCAGTGGGTGGCGGGGGAGCGGTCGTGGTGGGCGTGTTCGTCCTGGGGGCCATCGTGGTGGTGACGACCCTGGTGATCGCGATGGTGGTGATCGTGGTGATCGTGGTGATGGCCGTCGTGATGGTGCCGGTGCGGGTCGCTCATGGTGCCCCTTCCGGTGCTCGGTGCTCGGTGCCGGGTGCCTTGCCGTGTCCCGTGTGTCGGTGCGACGGGTGGACGCGCGCCGTCCGTCCCGCCATTATGTGCGTATGAGCGCACGCATGCACCTGTCACCTGCGGACGATGCGCACCCGCGCACACCGGGCGAGGAGCAGTTCGCCCTCGCCGCCGAGATCCTCGCGCTGCTCGGCGACCGCACCCGCCTGACCCTGCTGCACGCCCTGACCGGCGGCGAGGCCGACGTCACCACCCTCACCGAGGCCTGCGGGGCGGCCCGCCCGGCGGTCAGCCAGCACCTGGCCCGCCTGCGCCTCGCGGGGCTGGTCGGCACCCGCAAGGAGGGACGGCGGGTCGTGTACTCACTGCGCGACGGACACCTGCGCCGCCTGGTCGACGAGGCGCTGAACGTGGCCGACCACCGGCTCGGCGACCGGCCGCTCCACGACTGAGCGACCGGCCGTCCCGGCTGCCCGGGCGCTCAGCCGGTGGTCCGCAGGCCGAGGTACCGCTCGGCGAACTCCGCCGCCGCGGCCGGTGAGGAGAACAGGCGCCGCAGCCGGGCCAGCGCGGCACCCGCGCGGTACGGATCCCCCGACGCCGTGCCGTGGTACATCTCCGCGAGCCACTGGGAGAACTCCTGGTAGTCCCACACCCGGGCGAGACACGCGTCCGAGTAGCCGGCCAGTTTGGAGTGGTCGCCCTTCGTCAGGGACGCGACCAGCCCGTCGCCGAGCAGGAAGGCGTCGTGCAGGGCGAGGTTCAGCCCCTTGGCGGCGATGGGTGCGGTCAGGTGGGCCGCGTCCCCGGCCAGGAAGAGGCGACCGAAGGCCATCGGCTCGACCACGTAGCTGTGCATGTCCAGCACGCGCTTCTCGATCAGCCGCCCCTCTGCGAGCGGCGGTGCGCCCGCCGCGCCGAGCCGTACCCGCAGTTCGGCCCAGACCCGCTCGTGCGGCCAGTTCTCCGGGTCGTCGCCCGGCGGACACTGGAGGTAGTAGCGGGTCACCTCGGGGCTGCGCGCCATGTGCCCGGCGAAGCCGCGCGGATGCATGCCGAACACCACGCAGTCCGCGGACGGCGGTGCCTCGGCCAGCAGCGCCAGCCAGCCGACGCCGTAGTCGTGACGGGCGAGGCGGGCCCGCCCGGCGGGCAGCGACGCGCGCGTCACCCCGCGGGCACCGTCGCACCCCGCCACGAAGTCCGCCTCCACGACCCGGCGTTCACCGGAGTCGGGGCACACGTACGACACCGCCGGCCGGGCGGACCCGGCGCCGTGCAGGCGCACGTCCCGGACGCCGAACCGGATCTCCCCGCCGCGCACGTCCGCGTACTCCCGGACCAGATCGGTCACCAGGAACTGCTGCGGATAGACGAAGTGGTGGCGCCCCGTCAGTTCGGTGTACCCGAAGCGGTACCGCTCCCCGGCGAACCGGAACTCGCACTCGGTGTGGGCCTGCGCCCGCGCCAGCAGGGTCCGGGCCAGCCCGCGCCGTTCCAGCCCGCGCACGGCCCACTCCTCGACGACACCCGCCCGCGGCCGGACTTCGACGGTCTCGCGGGTCCCGGTCTCCAGCACCAGACAGTCGACAACCGCGGCGCGCAGGATGTTGCCGACGGTCAGCCCGGCCGGACCCGCGCCCACCACGACGACTGAACAGCCTTGCGGTGTCCCGGAGTTGGGAGGGCGGGAGGATGCGGTCACGCGGACATTATGTCGGCGGCGCACGGGCCACGGAACGGTCGCGACGGCCCTCGCCGAGGGAAAACACCTGGCGGGTCCCGACCCGGCGCGGCTATGCTCCCCGCGATGACTACTCCTCCTGTCGGCAGATTGGGGGACCCGTCCGCGCAAGGTGAGTGCTGATGGCCACTCACTTCGTGAACGGGGACTCCGACTCCCGCCTTTCCTTCTGGCAGCGCGTGCGCGAGTTCGCCGTGCCGCCCTCCATGATCGAGACCGCGACCGCGCGCCGCCGTGCCGGGGACTGGGCGAGCGCGTGCGCCGCCGCGGCCCTCGACGTCGACCTCGACCTGCGCTCCGTGGTCCGCACCCACGGCCGCTCTCTCGCCTCCCGGCTCCGCACCGACCTGCGGCACCTCGCTCCCGACCTGCTGCGCTGGCACATGCCGAGAGTCGCTCCGGACGGGCTGCTGCGCCCGGGCCTCACGCTCACCCTGGCCCGGTACGCCACCGAGGGCCGCGACGGCGTACGGCCGGTGCATCTCGTCGCCCGTACCCCACCCGCCTGGGCGGACGGCGGTCAGCGCATCAGCCTGGCCCTGTGGGACGGTTCGGGTACGGACGCCGGTCCCGCACGGCATCCGCATCCCCGGCCGAGCAGGCGCTTCCGGCTCGACCTGCACCGCCACCTGTGGGACGCGCGCAGAACCGATGAGCTGCGCGTGCGCTCGGGCGCCGACCTGCCGCCGCCCGCCGAGGTCCCGCCCGAAACCGCGGGCCCGTGGGGAGCGGTGCCGCCGGGGCGGTGCTGTGCCGTGAGCCGCTGGGAGGCCGAGGCGCGGATCCTGCTCCGGGTCGAGGGCACCGGCGGCGCGACGGTCGTCGTACGGGTCGGCTCCGGGCAGCGGCTCGCCCTGGAACTGGACGCGGACGAAACCCCCTCGGCCACGGCGCCGCGGATCGTCCCGGTGCCCGACGGCGGTGCCGCGTCCGCGCTGCCGGTGCTCCCCGACGCGGCCACCTGGGTACTGCCCGACCTGGAACTGGTGCGCGCCGGTGCGATCGAGGCCGGCCGGCTGCACCCGCTGGTCGCCGCCGCACTGGTACCGGGCCGGGCGCCGGACGACCGGCTCCGGACACCGGACCCGGCGGCGGGGCCGCGGCTGGTGGACTGCTGGGGAGCCAGACACCGGATCGGCCTCGTCGACGGGGCGCTGACGGCGCTGGACCACGATCCGGCCGAGATCCGGCGGGAGGAACTGCTCGCCGCGCTGACCGGCACGCCGCTGCCCTGCTTCCAGGTCATCGACGAGGCACACCGGCGTCCGCAGTGCCTCCCCGACATCCGCGAACGCCTCAACCACGGGGACACCGCCGGTGCCCTCGCCGCCGTCGAGGCCCTGCTGGGACCCGCCGCACGCCTGCGCGACGGCGACCTGCGGGACGACCTGGAGGCCGCCGCGCTGCGGCGGGTCGCCCACGGGCTGTTCCGCGCGGGCCTCGACGAGCCCGCTCCGGGACGCGTCGCCCCAGGCCCGCACCGGCCCCGCGAGGGCCGCTCCCGCCCGCGCCACGCGACGTTCGACTGACCCCGGGGACCGCGGACGTCCCGCCCCCACTGACCTCTCCGCGCCGCACCCCTCCCACGACCGACTGCGCCCACTACCGAACCCCAGATGATGACAAATGACGACATACGCGCCCGCCGTTCCCGCCCAGCTCGACGTCGCTGGTGACCTGCTGACACTGCTGCGCGACACGACCACCGAACCCAGGCCCGACGTCCAACTGGAGGCACTCACCCTGGCCGTGGCCGCCGACCTCCCCGTGCTGCTGTGGGGAGAGCCTGGGATCGGCAAGACCGCGGCCCTCACACAGCTCGCCACCGCCCTGGATCTCCCGCTCACCACCGTGATCGCCAGCGTGCACGAGCCGTCCGACTTCTCCGGGCTGCCCGTCGTCGGCGACGACCCCGCGGAACAGGGCGTTCCGATGGCCCCGCCGGACTGGGCCGTGCGCCTGGTGCGGGCCGGCCGGGGGCTGCTGTTCCTCGACGAGCTGTCCACCGCGCCGCCCGCCGTACAGGCGGCACTGCTCCGGCTCGTGCTGGAACGGCGGGTCGGCGCGCTCCGGCTGCCGCCCGGCGTCAGGATCGTGGCCGCCGCCAACCCGCGGTCCTCGGCGGCCGACGGCTGGGAGCTGAGCCCGCCCCTGGCCAACCGGTTCGTCCACCTCCAGTGGACCCACGACCAGGACGTCGTCGTACGGGGCCTCGGCGGGACCTGGCCCCGGGCGACCCTGCCGAGCCTCGACCCGGCCGGGCTGGGCGAGGCGGTGCGTTACGCGCGCCGCGCGGTGTGCGAGTTCCTCACCGCCCGCCCCGGACTCGTGCACCGGCTGCCCAGCGGAGAGACACGCCGGGGCGGCGCCTGGCCGTCGCCCCGGAGCTGGGAGATGACCCTGTGCCTGATCGCCTTCGCGACCGCGGCCGGCTCGTCCAGGGAAGTGCTCTCCCTGCTGGTGCGGGGGACGGTGGGGGACGGTCCCGGCCTCGAACTGATGGCGAGCCTGGACCGGATGGACCTCCCGGACCCGGAGACCGTGCTCGCCGACCCGGCGGGTGCCGTACTGCCCGAACGGGGAGACCTCCGGCAGGCCGTGCTGGACGGGGTGGTGGCCGCCGTGCGCAAACGGCCGGAGAAGTCCCGGTGGGACTCGGCGTGGGCGCTGCTGGCCCGGGCGATGGAGACCGGCGCCCCGGACGTCGTGGTCGTCCCGGCGACGACCCTCGCCACGCTGCGGCAGCAGGACTGGGACATCCCTGCCTCGATCGAGCGGCTCGCCGGAGCCATGTCCCTCTCACGGCGCGCGGACCGCGCGGCCGATCGCGCGGCGGCACGGCTCGCGGGCACCGCGAAGACGGGCCGATGATGCCCATGAGACCGATGACTCCAATGAAGCCGATGAAGCCGACGAAGTCGACAAAGCCGACGCCGAGCCCGGTGGCGGCCGAGCCGGAGCGGGTGCGGGTCGACCTCGACAAGCTCTTCGCCGCCCGGCTGCAGGCCGCCCGGGCCCGGCCCTATCTGGCGACGGCGCTGTTCGCCCTGCACGTCGTCCCCTCGCGCAGGGTGCCGACGATGGCCGTCGACCGGTACTGGCGGTGCTACGTCTCGCCGGTGTTCGTCGACCGCACGCCGGTGGAGGAACTGGCCGGGGTGTGGGTGCACGAGGTCTCGCACCTCCTGCGCGACCACCACGGGCGCAGCGACCGGGTGGCGCGCGAGCGCGGGCTGACCGGTCCGGCGGAGCGGCTGCGGATGAACATCGCCGCGGACTGCGAGATCAACGACGACGTGTTCGGCGACGGACTGGTCCGTCCGGAGGGCGCGGTCGACCCGGCGTTCCTGCAACTGCCCGAGGGACAGCTCATGGAGGAGTACCTGAGCCGGTTCCGGCTCGGGCGGCTCACCGAGAGCCTGGCCTGGCTGGACTGCGGCAGCGGTGCGGACGGCCTCGACCGGGAGTGGGACCTCGGCCCGGACGGTGCGGACGGCCTCAGCGAGCAGGAACGGGACGCGGTGCGCTTCCGGGTGGCCCGCGGCATCAGCGCCGCCCCGGGGAGCGCGCCCAAGGGCTGGCGGCGATGGGCGGAGAAGGTGTTCCACCCGCCGCAGCCCTGGCGCGAGTTGCTGGGGGCGGCGGTCCGTTCGGCGACCTCCTCGGGCGGTGCGGGCGAGGACTACACGTACGGCCGGCCGTCGCGCCGCTCGGCGGGGACACCCGGCGTGGTGCTGCCCAGCCTGCGGCGCAGGCCGCCCCGGGTCGCCGTGGTCATCGACACCTCCGGATCGGTCAGCGACGCCGAACTGGGCAGCGCCCTCCTGGAGGTCGCCGCGATCGCCCGTGCCGTCGGCGGCCGACGGGATCTGGTCAGCGTGGTGCCCTGCGACGCGGCGGCCCGCCTCGCGCACTCGCTGTGCCGGGAGGAGGGGATCGAGCTGGTGGGCGGCGGCGGCACGGACCTGCGCACCGGCTTCGCCAAGGCGCTCGGGGCGCGCCCGGCGCCGGACGCCGTCGTGGTGCTGACCGACGGGCAGACGCCCTGGCCGGACACGCGGCCGGCATGCCGGACGGTGGTGGGCCTGTTCCCCCGGGAGCGGACCGGCGGCTCCTGGAACGAGGACGACCCCGAGTACGTACCCGACGCACCGCCCGACTGGGCCCGCGTCGTGGTCATCCAGTCAGGTCCGGGCGCCGGCCCGTGAGCCCCGGCGCGCTCAGCCCAGCCGCGGGATCTCGATCGCCGGGCACCGGTCCATGACCATGTCCAGGCCGGCGTCCCGGGTCCGCCCGTACGCCGCCTCGTCGACCACACCGAGCTGGAACCAGACCGCCCGGGCGCCCTTGGCGACCGCCTCGTCGGCGACCGCTCCGGCCAGGTCGCCGTTGACGAAGACGTCGACGACGTCCACGTCGAACGGGATCTCCGCGAGCGACGCGTACCCCTTCTCCCCGTGCACCGACTCGGCCTTGGGGTGCACGGGGACGACGCGCTTGCCGAAGCGCTGCAGCACCTCGGCGACGCCGTACGCCGCGCGCTGCCGGTTGTTCGACAGGCCCACCACGGCCCAGGTGTCGCCCAGCTCGGTGAGGATCTTGCGGAC
The DNA here is from genome assembly GCF_044327745.1 of Streptomyces sp. NPDC018026. Classification (NCBI taxonomy): domain Bacteria; kingdom Bacillati; phylum Actinomycetota; class Actinomycetes; order Kitasatosporales; family Streptomycetaceae; genus Streptomyces; species Streptomyces sp. NPDC018026. The sequence continues at coordinate 325,785 of NZ_JBIRFY010000008.1, read as the reverse complement.
GGTTGCCTCGTCGCCGTACACCGGTGGCCTCCTCGTGCTCCGGGCGGCCCGCGGGTCGGGCCACCCGTTCGGGACAACGGACGGCGCCGTGCCGGGATTCCCCCGCGGTCGCAGGGGTGCGGCGAGCGCGCCCCCTGTGCGCCACCGCGTCGCCGTGCCTACGCTCGCCTCGTGCTGCGCATCATCGACGCCCGGACCGGAGAACCCACCCCCGCCGCCCCCGCCCGACGGGCGCCGACCCGTGTCGAGGCGCACGTGCCGGGGCGTGACGCCACCGCCCTGCGCGTGCTGCTGGTCGCGGACCTCCTGGTGCGCGCCCTGGAACTCGACAGCACGCCCGCGTGGGCGGTGCTGACCGGTGCGGCGGAGCGGGACGGGCCGCGCAAGGACGCCGCCGCCCTCGGTATCCGGCCCTTCGAGGACGGCGCGGCCGGACCCGGACCGGGCACCGGGCAGGGCGTCCGCGTCGTGAGCGAAGGCGAGGATGCGGACGAGGAGGAAGACGACGAGGAGGAAGACAAGGACAAGGGCGAGGACAAGGGCGGGGGCGGGGGCGGGGGTGGGAGCGCACAGGGCGTGGCCACGGTCGCCGTCGCCCCCGTGCACCCGGCCGTCCCCGACCTCTCCGATCCCGACGCCGTGCGCCTCGCCCTGCTGGAACGGCATCATCACGCGCGCGTGGAGCTCGACGCCACCGTGTTGGACGAGGCCCGCGCCGCCCTCGCGGCGCTGCGCGGGGCGGTCGCCGACTGGGCCAGGCAGCCCTCGCGGCCGGTCCCGGCAGAGCTGCGCGACCGGCTGCGGGCGGCCTGGGAGGACGATCTGGACGCCCCCGGCGTGCTGCGCGTCCTGCGTCAGGTGCAGAGCGACCCGGGCCTTCCGGACGGGGCCCGGTTCGAGATCTGCGCCTACGCCGACCGGTTCCTCGGCCTCCACCTCACCCGGGACGTCGGGTCCCCGCCGTGACCGGGGGCCGGGGGCCCCGCCGACGCCCGCGGCGAGCACGGCACGGCGAGCACATAGGCTGGCCGGATGCAGGACGAGTACCGCACGGTCGCCCGCGCGGGTGTGCACGAAACCGAGATCAACCGCTCGCGCTTCCTGTGCGCCCTCGCCCCGGCCGCCACCGAACAGGACGCCCAGGCGTTCGTCGCGAGCGTGCGCAAGGAACACGCGGACGCCACCCACAACTGCTGGGCGTACGTCATCGGCGCCGACGCCGGGGTCCAGAAGGCGAGCGACGACGGCGAGCCGGGCGGCACCGCGGGCGTCCCGATGCTCCAGATGCTGCTGCGCCGCGACATGCGGTACGTCGTCGCCGTCGTCACCCGCTACTACGGCGGCGTCAAACTCGGCGCGGGCGGCCTCATCCGCGCCTACGGCGGCGCGGTCGGCGAAGCCCTGGACGACCTCGGCACCCTCACCCGGCGCCGGTTCCGCCTGGCCACCGTGACCGTCGACCACCAGCGGGCCGGCAAGCTCCAGAACGACCTGCGCACCGCGGGCCGCGCGGTGCGCGACGTGCGGTACGCGGAGGCCGTCACCATCGAGGTCGGTCTGCCGGAGGCCGACGTGGACACCTTCCGCTCCTGGCTCGCCGACGCCACCGCCGGATCGGCCGGGTTCGAACTGGGCGGAGAGGCGTACGGCGACGCGTGACCCCCCGCCCCCGCGCGGCCGCTCCCGCGGCGTGTCACCCGACTGACAGGCACCCTGAGCGACGCTGTCGTCGCCGTAAGTGACTCTGACTGTGGGGGGCGGAAAGGAGCACTCAATGCGTCGAATACGCATCGCGCTGGCAGCCATGCCGGCGGCCCTGGTTCTCGGTATCACCCAGGGTGCGGTCTTCCCGGCGGTCGCCGGCGGTCCCACCGGTGGCGACACCACGGGCAGTGGTACGGGGACCGGTTCCCTCAACGGATTCACCAAGCAGGTGGTCGCCACCGGCCTGGCCGACCCCTACGAAATCGTCTGGGGCCCCGACGACTTCCTGTGGGCCACGGAGAAGAGCGGCAGGAAGGTCACCCGTGTAGATCCGCGGACGGGAGCGAAGAGCACCGCCCTCGACCTGACGGACAAGGCGGTACACACCGAGGGCGGTCAGGACGGCGTGCTGGGCCTGGCCCTCCACCCGGACCTGCTGAAGAACCCGTCGGACGCCGAGGTCGACCAGCGGCTGAGGATCGACCGCTACACCTACGACAGCGGAACCGGGACCCTGGGCGAGCCGAAGAACCTGATCAGCGGCCTGGCCTCGGGGTCCGACCACCAGAGCGCGCGGATGCGCTTCGGCCCCGACGGCAAGTTGTACTACACGATCGGTGACCAGGGGGCCAACCAGCTCCAGCACTACTGCGAGCCGAACCGGGCCCAGCGGCTGCCCACCGAGGAAGAGATCAAGGCGAAGGACTGGATCGCCTACCGCGGCAAGACACTGCGGCTGAACCCGGACGACGGCTCGATCCCCGACGACAACCCCATGCTCAACGGCGTGCGCAGTCACGTGTGGGCCTACGGGTTCCGCAACTCCCAGGGCCTGGAGTTCGGCACGGACGGCACCCTCTACAACGCCGACCAGGGCCCCAAGACCGACGACGAGGTCAACGTCCTGACGAAGGGCGGCAACTACGGCTGGCCCTACGTGGCGGGCTACCGGGACGACAAGGCGTACGCGTTCCACAATTGGGCCGCCTCCGCTCCGACGCCGTGCGCCGACCTCACGTTCAGTGATCTGGACGTGCCCGAGTCCGTGCCCACGCAGAAGGAGACCGACTGGAAGGGCGAGTTCACGGAGCCCGTGCGCACCTTCGGCACGGTCGGCTCCGACCACAACTTCGCCGACCCCAGGTGCGGCGAGCTGGTCTACATCTGCTGGCCCTCGCTGGCCAACTCCAGCCTCACGTACTACCCCGAGACCGGCGGCATCGCCGAGTTCCGCGACTCGCTGCTCATGACCACTCTCAAGGACGGCGCGGTCTACCGGCTGAAGCTCGGTGACGGGAACAAGACGGTCGTCGGGGCCACCCGGATGTGGAAGGCGCAGAACCGCTACCGCGACATCGCGCTGAGCCCGGACGGCGAGTCCGTCTACGTGGCGACCGACTCCGCGGGCAATGTGCGCGACGCCGACGGCGCTCCCGCGACGGAGCTGGAGAACCCCGGAAGCATTCTCCTGTTCAGCAAGCAGTGAGCCACTCGCCGTCCGGGACGCTGCCGGACGGCGCGGCGGCCCCGGTCCGCGCCGGGTCCGTGATCCGCTGCGGGCCGGGAGGCTTTGCCATTGATTGGCCGACCAAGGCGGCGGCTTTGGTCGGCGCAGATCTCGGCCACCTGTTCACACACGGGACCGCCCCTGCTCCCGGGTGATGGATGGATCACGACTGAGTGAACGCCTCTTCGATCCATGGGGCGAAACTCGTCCAAGGCACCGACGGATACGACGCCTTGAGCGCTGGAATGTCGACCTGGTACCCCCCGCCACCGATGAACTCCCACATCGCACCCATGTCTGCGCTGTAGGCGTAGACGTCGGAGACCGGCACGGTCACGGGCCGGACGGGCCGTCCAAGAACGTGTGCCAGGACCTGCGTCATCCGCGTTGGCGTCGGATCGTCTCCGGCGAGTTCGATCCGCGCGCCGAGATGGGGCTCCGGATTCCCGATCGCGTGTGCGACGAAGGCCCCCAGATCCGGTCGGGCCACCTGCTGAAAGGGCTGCTCCGGCTCCAGCGGAAGGGGAAGGACGCCGTTCATCAGGTCTTCCCCGGAACCACGGATGTTGTCGAAGAAGTAGGTGGGCGCGACCACCGTCCACGGGAGTCGCGTCTCACCGATCATCGTCTCGGTGAGGTGTTTGCTCTGGAAGTGCGGCACCCCGGAGTCACGGTCGGCTCCCGCCACCGACGAGAAGACCAGGTGCGGCACTTCGGCCGCGACGGCTGCCGAGACGATGGACCTGCCCTGCCGGACTTCCGCCTCCACCCCTTCCTCGAACGGCGTGGTGACGGCGAACGCGGCTCGCACGCCGGTGAAGGCGGGGGTGAGGCTGTCGGTGTCCTCGAGGTCGCCGGGCACCACCTCCACTCCGCGCTCCTGAGGCGCCCTCGCCCGGGCCGAACGGGGTGAACGCACGACTGCCCGCACCGGCACACCCTCCGCCAGCAGAGCCCGGACCACCGCACCACCCTGGCCGCCGGTCGCGCCAAGGACCGCCACAGGCTGATTCATGCCCACCTACCTACTCTTCGGGTCGAAAGCAGTCGAGTGCCGAATGCGGAGGCTCACCGGCTCCCGCTCTGCATCCACCATGAGCACGTAATGCCCGATTCGGCCATACGTCGCCTTGTCCCTGCTCCTCGCGCCACTCCCCTTCGCCGTCGCCCGTTTGCGGGTGAGCGGGAGGGCGCCGAGAATTGGTGAGCGGTGCCTTGGTAGTTCAGGAATCAATCAGTTCGGTCAGGGGTTGTCCGCACATGAAACGCATCGGATTCCTCTCCTTCGGCCACTGGTCCGACACACCGCACTCCCAGACCCGGACGGCGTCGGACACCCTGCTGCAGTCCATCGACCTGGCCGTGGCGGCCGAGGAACTGGGCGCCGACGGCGCCTACTTCCGTGTTCACCACTTCGCCCGGCAGCTCGGCTCGCCGTTCCCGCTGCTCGCTGCGATCGGCGCGAAGACGTCACGTATCGAGATCGGTACCGGCGTGATCGACATGCGGTACGAGAACCCGATGTACATGGCCGAGGACGCAGGCGCGGCGGATCTCATCTCCGGCGGCAGGCTCCAGCTCGGCGTGAGCCGTGGATCCCCGGAGCAGGTCATCGACGGATGGCGGTACTTCGGCTACGAGCCGAGCGAGGGCGACACCCACGGCGACATGGCCCGCAAGCACACGGAGGTGCTGCTGACGGTGCTCCAGGGCAAGGGTTTCGCCCAGCCGAACCCGAGCCCCATGTTCGCCAACCCGCCGGGGCTGCTGCGCGTCGAGCCGCACTCCGAAGGTCTGCGGGAGCGGATCTGGTGGGGCGCGAGCTCCAACGCGACCGCGGCCTGGGCGGCCGGGCTCGGGATGAACCTGATGAGCTCGACCCTCAAGGACGACGAGGGCGGGGCACCGTTCCATGTGCAGCAGGCGGCGCAGATCCGGGCGTTCCGCGAGGCATGGGCAGGGGCGGGCTGGGAGCACGAGCCACGCGTCTCGGTGTCGCGGAGCATCTTCGCGCTCACCGACGACCGGGACCGCGCGTACTTCGGCCGCGACGGCGACAGCAGCGACCACGTCGGCAACATCGACGCCACCACCCGGGCGATCTTCGGCCGTACGTACGCCGCCGAGCCCGACGTCCTGGTGAAGCAGCTGGCCGAGGACGAGGCGATCCAGGAGGCCGACACGCTGCTGCTGACCGTGCCCAACCAGCTCGGCGTCGCCTACAACACGCACGTACTGGACAACATCCTCACCCACGTCGCCCCGGCCCTCGGCTGGCGCTGACCGTCACGGCGAAACCCACCCGGAGATGTCCGCGGCTGCCGGGTGGGAGTCGGTAGCCGCACCGTACGAGCGGGGGCAGGCCGAGGCGACGCGCCCGGCCTCGCCCCCTAGCCCTCGGGGCAGCCCTGGGAGTCGGCGCCGAGCGTGGCGACGGCGGCTGCCAGACCGGTGAAACCCTCGCTGCCGAGAGGTACGAGTACGCGTTGGCGCAACGCCTGGGACAGGATCTGGGCGGCGTTGGCCGCCACCTCCGCGCCGACGGGGGTGAGCACGGCCAGGGTGACGCGGCGGTCCGAGGGTGAAGGGCGCCGCTCGACCAGTCCGGCCTCGGCGAGCCGGTCGACGACCTTGGTGGTACCCGCGGTGGAGAACCCGAGCACCGTGCTGAGCTGATGCATCTGGGCGGCCCTGGTGGGCCTCATGACCAGGAACCACAGCACTTCGAACGAGGACGGCGCGACCCCGGTCTCGGACTCCACGTCGGCGAGGAGTTCGTGGGTGAGCCGGCGGAAGCCGCTGTACACCGTGTGCCACTGGTCGAGCAGAGCGACATCCTCCGCGTTGCACCCGCCCTGGCCGTCGGGTCCGGTCGGCTCCGTCACTCTGGTTCGCTCCCGTCGTCCTTCGGCACTCGATCCGCGCCCCTTAGAGCGTAGTCGGTGGCATTTGCATAGCCAGTTATCTAATGACTAGCGTTATATTGAAATCGAAACTTGTCGCGTCCTCCTGGCGCGGCAACCCGGCGCGCCGCCCCGGCTCCGCGCCGTCCCCCCATGCGGAAGGACCCTTCGTGAGCACCCTCGACACCGTGGCCGCCCCCGCCGCACCCGCCCGCGCCGTCTGGGCACGTGGCGCCGTCGCGGCCGTCGTCGCCGCGGCCGTCAACACTGTGGTGGCCGTCGCCGCCAGGGCCGTGTTCGATCTCGACTCCCGCTTCGTCGGCCTGAAGCCCCAGATGGTGATCATGGCCACGCTCGTCACCATGCTTGCGGGCACGGGCGCGTTCCTGCTGCTCCGCCGGTTCACCGCGAGCCCGGAGCGGATCTTCACCGTCCTCGCCCTCGTCTTCGCGGTGGTCAGCGTGCTCTCGCCGCTCAGCCTGCTCGGCGCCTCCCCGGCCGACTAGCCCGGCGTCAGCGACACCGCCGCCCTGTCCCTGATCCCCCTGCACCTCATCCCCGCGCCCATCCTGCTGGCGGCACTCCTGCGCCGCGGGACCGACGCCTGACGGAACGACCGGCGGCGCCCGGCAGCCAGAACCCCGAAGGATCTGCTCCGCGGGGTGGGTGCTGGACCGCGACCGGTGACGGGGCGGCGACGCGCAGGCGTTAGCGTGGTGACTGTCAACGGCGGGGGTGACTGTCAACCGGGAGCCCGCGCCGGTCGGTGCTGGTTTTCTGGGTCCGTCAGGAGGAAACGTGCAGGTCAGGGCGATTTCATGAGGCTGCTGCACACCTCCGACTGGCACCTCGGCCGGGCGTTCCACCGGGTGAACATGCTCGGTGCCCAGGCGGGGTTCGTCGGCCACCTCGTCGAGACCGTGCGCGAGCACTCCGTCGACGCCGTGGTCGTGTCGGGAGACGTGTACGACCGGGCGGTGCCGCCGCTCGCCGCCGTCGAGCTGTTCGACGACGCCCTGCACCGCCTCGCCGGGCTCGGCGTGCCGACCGTGATGATCTCCGGCAACCACGACTCGGCCCGACGCCTCGGGGTCGGCGCCGGGCTCATCGACCGCGCCGGTATCCACCTGCGCACCGACCCGGCGGGCTGCGGCACCCCGGTGGTGCTGGGCGACGCCCACGGCGACGTGGCCTTCTACGGGCTGCCGTATCTCGAACCGGCGCTGGTCAAGACCGAGTTCGGCGTCGAGAAGGCGGGGCACGAGGCCGTGCTCGCCGCCGCCATGGACCGGGTGCGCGCCGACCTCGCCACGCGCGCGGCGGGCACCCGTTCCGTCGTCCTCGCACACGCCTTCGTCACCGGCGGTGAGCAGAGCGACAGCGAACGGGACATCACCGTCGGCGGGGTCGCCGCCGTGCCCTCCGGTGTCTTCGACGGCGTGGACTATGTCGCACTGGGGCATCTGCACGGCTGCCAGACCCTCACCGAGCGCGTCCGCTACTCCGGCTCCCCGCTGCCGTACTCCTTCTCGGAGCACCGGCACCGCAAGAGCATGTGGCTCGTCGATCTGGGCGCCGACGGGTCGGTCACGGCCGAGCGGGTCGACTGCCCGGTGCCGCGCGCGCTGGCCCGGCTGCGCGGCACACTGGCGGACCTGCTCGCCGACCCGGAGCTGACCCCGCACGAGGACGCCTGGGTCGAGGCGACCCTCACCGACCCGGTCCGGCCCGACGAGCCCATGGCGCGGCTCAGCGAGCGCTTCCCGCACACGCTCAGCCTCGTCTTCGACCCCGAGCGCACCCCCGGCGAGCCCGGGGTGTCCTACGCCCGGCGCCTCGCCGACCGCAGCGACCAGCAGATCGCGGAGGACTTCGTGACCCACGTGCGCGGCGCCGGGCCCGACGACCACGAACAGGCCGTGCTGCGGGACGCCTTCGACGCGGTGCGCGCGGACGAGACTCTGCGAGAGGTGGCCCGGTGAGGCTGCACCGGCTGGACATCACCGCCTTCGGGCCCTTCGGAGCCTCGCAGAGCGTCGACTTCGACGACCTCTCGGCCGCCGGGCTGTTCCTGCTGCACGGCCCCACCGGCGCCGGCAAGACCTCCGTCCTCGACGCCGTCTGCTACGCCCTGTACGGCTCGGTGCCGGGCGCCCGGCAGGGCGGCAGCGGCCAGGGCATGACGCTGCGCAGCGACCACGCGGCCGGGGGCACCCGCACCGAAGTGCGGCTGGAACTGACTGTCGCGGGACGCCGGTTGGAGATCACCCGGCAGCCGCCCTGGGAGCGTCCGAAGCTCCGTGGCAAGGGCACGACCGTCGACAAGGCCCAGACCTGGCTGCGCGAGTACGACGCCACGACCCGCGCCTGGAAGGACCTCAGCCGCTCCCACCAGGAGATCGGCGAGGAGATCACCCAGCTGCTCGGGATGAGCCGAGAGCAGTTCTGCCAGGTCGTGCTGCTCCCGCAGGGCGACTTCGCCCGCTTCCTGCGCGCCGACGCCGAAGCGCGCGGCAAGCTGCTCGGCCGGCTCTTCGACACCCACCGGTTCGCCGAGGTCGAGAAGCGCCTGGCCGAACGACGCCGCACCACCGAGGCCCGGGTGCGCGAGGGGGACGCCACGCTGCTGGCCGACGCGCACCGGATGCAGCAGGCCGCCGGTGACGCCATGGCGCTGCCGGAACTCGCGCCGGGCGAGCCGGGGCTGGCCGAAGCGGTGCTCGAAGCCGCCGCCGTCGCCCGCGGCACCGCCCGTGAGCTGCTGACGGTCGCCGACTGCCGGCTCACCGCCACCGAGTCCGCCCAGGCCGCCGCCGAACGCCACCTGGCCGACGTCCGGGAACTCGACCGGCTGCAGCGCCGGTTCGCCGAGGCGCGGGAGCGGGCCGCACGGCTGGCGGAGCGGGCCGACGCCCACCGCGGTGCCGAGGAGCGCATGGAGCGGGCCCGCAAGGCCGAGGCGGTCGCTCCCGCCCTGGAGTTGCGGGACGCCGCCGACAGCGAGCACCGAGGGGCGGCAGCCGCGGAAGCAAGCGCGCGTGCCCTGCTGCCGCAGGCCCTCGCCGACGCAGGTGCCGCCGGGCTCGCCGCCGCCGCCCGCCGGGCCGCCGAGGAACTGGGCGGACTCGAGTCGGCCCGTCGCGCCGAACGACGCCTCGCCGAACTGGTCGAGGAGCGGGACGGCCTCGACCGCCAGGAACGCGCCGACGACGAGGTCCGGCAGGAGGCGGAGACCTGGCTCGCCGACTGGGAGACCACCCGCACCGGACTCCAGAGCCGCGTCGACTCCGCCCAGGAGGCCGCCGCCCGCGCCGGACAGCTCGCCCTGCAGCGCGATCCGGCACGGCGCAGGCTGGAGGCCGCCCGGCAGCGCGACCGGCTCACCGACGACACCGAAGAGGCACGGCGGCGGGCGCTCGCCGCGGCGGAGGATGCCGTCGGGGCCCGCGCCCACTGGCTGGACCTCAAGGAGCAGCGGCTGCACGGCATCGCCGCCGAACTCGCCGCCAGCCTCACCGACGGCGCACCCTGCGGGGTGTGCGGCGCCACCGAACACCCCGCCCCCGCGCGCAAGACCGCCGGGCACGTCGACCGCGCCGCGGAGGAGCGCGCCCTGGCCGCCCACCAGGCCGCCGACGAACGGCGCGCGAAGGCCGAACGGCATCTGAGCACCGTACGGGAGGCGCTCGCCGCCGCCACGGCCGAAGCCGGTGACGCGGCCACCGACCGGCTGGCCGCAGAGGCCGAGGAACTGGAGGGGGCGTACGCGCGGGCGCGGGCGACCGCTTCCACACTGCACGCGGCGCAGGAGGAGCTGCGGCGGGCCGAGGGCGAACGCGAGCAGCGTGCCGCCGCACAGCAGCAGGCCGTCGTACGGTCCGCCTCCCGGGTCGCGGGCCGGGACCTGCTGGAGCGGGAACAGGCCTCGTTGGAAGAGGAGTTGGCGCGGGCGCGGAACGGCGCCGAGAGCGTGACGGCGCGGGCGGCGCAACTGGAGCGACAGGCGGCGCTGCTCACCCGGGCCGCCGAGACCGCCCGCGTCGCCGAGGACGCCGCCCAGCGGCTCAAGGACGCCGACGCCCGGCTCGCCGACGCCGCCTTCCGGGCCCGTTTCGACACCCCAGCCGACGCGGCCGCCGCCCTGCTCGACGACACCGCCCACCGCGAACTGCAACGGCGCCTCGACGCCTGGCAGTCGGAGGACGCCGCCGTCCGCGCGGTCCTCGGCGAGGCCGACACCGCCGACGCGGCCCGGCGACCGCCCGCCGACCTCGCCGCGGCGGAGCGCGCCGCCGCCGACGCGGGCCGGCGGCTGCGCGAGGCCGCCTCGGCCCGCGACGCCGCCGCCCGGTGCTGCGCCGAACTGGACCGGCTGTCCACGCACGCCACCGCCTCCGTGCGCCGGCTCGCCCCGCTGCGCGAGGAGCACACCCGGGTCGCCCGCCTCGCCTCGCTCGCCGCGGGCACCTCGGCGGACAACGAACGCCGGATGCGCCTGGAGTCCTACGTACTGGCCGCCCGCCTCGAACAGGTCGCCGCCGCGGCCACCGCCCGGCTGCTGCGCATGTCCTCCGGCCGCTACACCCTCGTCCACTCCGACGGCCGCACCGGCCGCGGCCGCAGCGGCCTCGGTCTGCACGTCGTCGACGCCTGGACCGGCCGCGAGCGCGACACCGCCACGCTGTCCGGCGGCGAGACGTTCTTCGCCTCGCTGGCCCTCGCGCTCGGCCTCGCCGACGTCGTCACCGACGAGGCGGGCGGCGTCCGCCTGGACACCCTCTTCATCGACGAGGGCTTCGGCAGCCTCGACGACCAGACCCTCGACGAGGTCCTCGACGTCCTGGACGCCCTGCGCGAGCGGGACCGCAGCGTCGGCATCGTCAGCCACGTCGCCGACCTGCGCCGCCGCGTGCATGCCCAACTCGAGGTCGTGAAGGGACGGTCGGGATCCGTACTGCGGCAGCGGGGCGCCGGCTGAGCGCGCCGGAGCCGGTGTCAGCGGCCCAGCGGGCGGCGGGGGAGCGGTGAGGAGTAGACGACGCTCGTGGTGACCGATCCGAGGGCGCTGATCCGGCCGGACACCTCCTCCAGGTGCCGCATCGAACGGGCCGCGACCTTGATGACGAAGCAGTCGTCGCCCGTGACGTGGTGCGCCTCCAGGATCTCCGGCGTGACCGCCACCAGGTCGTGGAACGGCTTGTAGTTGGCGACCGGGTAGCGCAGCCGCACGAACGCCAGGATCGGCAGGCCCAGCCGCTCGGGGTCGACGACCGCCGCGTACCCCTGGATGATCCCGGCCTCCTCCAGCCGCCGCACGCGCTCCGTCACCGCGCTCGCGGACATCGAGACGGCACGGGCCAGTTCGGCGAAGCTGGCCCGTCCGTCCCGCTGGAGCGCTTCCAGGATGCGCCAGTCGGTGCCGTCCGGGGAATACTCGGTCATCCGGCAGAAGTAGCACGGATTCCCCGGTGGAACAAGGAGTGGGCCGGGGAAAGGCCCTTCATGCGGCACGACGTGGTGCATAGATTTCTGGCTGGAGGATCCACCGAGGAGAGGCCCCGCCATGAGCGCCACCGCCACCGTCACCGCCACCGCCGGCGTCATCGCCGCCGCTACCGTCACCGCCGCCGGGCACGTCAACCCCGTCCTGCGCGTAGCCCCCGCACCGCCCGCCGAGGCCGCTGCGTACTTCCGGGCGAGCCTCGCCTTCCACTCCGACGTCTCCGACGTCGCCGACGCCCTCGCGGCCGGTGGTGACCCCGGGTTCGTGCTCGTCGACTGCCGTTCCACCGAGTCCTGGGACCAGGGCCACGTGCCGGGCGCCGTCCACCTGCCCACCGCGCTCGTCCCGGAGCGGGCCGGGGAACTCCTCGACCCCGCCGTGCCGGTGGTGACGTACTGCTGGGGACCCGCCTGCAACGGAGCGACGCGCGCCGCCCTCGCCCTCGCCGAACTCGGGTACTCGGTCAAGGAGATGCTCGGCGGGTTCGAGTACTGGGTGCGCGAGGGCTTCGAGTTCGAGACGTGGCAGGGCACCGAGCGGCCCGCCGCCGACCCCCTGACCGTTGCGGTGGACGCGGCCGACTGCGGTTGCTGAACGGAGTGTAGGTTCTGCCGCATGGTGCGATACGCGGAGCCGGGCGCGGTGGAGTGGGTCGAGTCGGGCGGAGGGCCGCTGATCGCGGTACCCGAGACGGTCCTGCCGTTCTGGACCGGCGCCGACGGCGAGGAGACGGACTCCGACTACGACCGGGCCTGCGAGGTCGACGGCCACGTCGGACTGCTCCCGGTCGGCGACTCCACCGCCCTCGTGCTCGGCGACGAACCCGCCTCCACCGCCTACCTCCCCGACCACGGCACCTTCGTCCGCTGGTGCGCGGCGGACTCCGAGGACGAGGTGCTGGCGAGGGTCCCCGCCGCCCTCGACGCCGCCGAATGGCAGCCCGAGGTGTCCTGGCACGTATCCGGCCCCGTCCTCCTGTTCGACGCCGCCTGGCCCGGCAGCGCGTCCGAGCGCGCCCCCGACCGGGTGCGGGTCGCCCTGGAACCCGGCCGGTACGCGGTGCGCGCGGCCGAGGTGCGCCCCGGGCCCGAGACCTGGCTGAGCCTCGTACACCTGCGGCGGCTCGCCGACCGGTAGCCGCGGCGATATCGGCGTGCGGGGCGGCCGCGGCCCGCCCATCATGGGTGACCATGCCACGACTTCCCCACCCCGCCCCCGAAGACCTGCGCCGCGACCCGCTGCCCCTGCGCGGCCGCACCGCCCTCGTCACCGGAGCCAGCCGGCGCGGCGGCATCGGCCACGCCGTGGCCCGGCGGCTCGCCGCGTACGGAGCCGGCCTCTACCTTCACCACCACGTCCCGCACGACGCCGCCATGCCCTGGGGCGCGGACCGGATGGAAGACGTGGTCGACTCCGTGCGTGCGGCGCTCGGCGACCCGGACGCCCCCGTGCACGCGGGCCCCGGCGACCTCACCCGCCCCGGCGCCCCCGGCGAACTCGTCGCCACCGCCGCCGAAGCGCTCGGCGGACGGCTGGACATCCTTGTCGCCAACCACGCGCTCAGCGGGTCCGACGGCACGCTGGACACCGTCGACGCCGCCATGCTCGACGCGCACTGGCAGGTCGACACCCGATCGGTGCTGCTGCTGATCCAGGCCTACGCCCGCCGTCGCGCCGCGCTCGCGCCGCGCACGCCGGGCGGCCGGGTCGTGATGATGACCTCCGGCCAGGACATCGCCGGCGGCATGCCCGGCGAGATCGCCTACGCGCTCCAGAAGGGCGCGCTCGCCTCCGTCACGCGTTCCCTGGCGACGACCCTCGCCGAGCACGCCGTCACCGTGAACGCGGTCAACCCCGGACCCGTGGACACCGACTACCTGACCGGTGAGGACTACGACGCCGTCGCCGCGCGGTTCCCCGGCGGACGCTGGGGCATGCCCGACGACCCGGCCCGCCTCGTCGCGTGGCTCGCCACGGACGAGGGGGAGTGGGTCACCGGTCAGGTGATCGACTCGGAGGGCGGCTTCCGGCGGTGAGCCCCGAGGCGGGCGGACGTCACAGCCGTGACAGCTCGTCCACCAGGTCGTCCAGGCCCAGCGAACCCTGGGAGAGGGCCGCCATGTGCCACGCCTTCGGGTCGAACGCGTCACCGTGCCGCTCGCGGGCCTTCTCCCGGCCGAGCAGCCACGCCCGCTCACCGAGCTTGTAGCCGATCGCCTGGCCCGGGATCGTCAGGTACCGGGTCAGCTCGCTCTCCACGAAGTCCGCCGGGCGGCTGCTGTGCGCGCCGAAGAACTCCTGGGCCAGCTTCGGCGTCCAGCGCTCACCCGGGTGGAACGGCGAGTCCGCCGGGATCTCCAGCTCCAGGTGCATGCCGATGTCCACGATGACCCGGGCGGCCCGCATCATCTGGGCGTCCAGATAGCCGAGGCGCTGCTCCGCGTCCGTGAGGTAGCCCAGCTCGTCCATCAGCCGCTCCGCGTACAGCGCCCAGCCCTCGGCGTTGGCGCTGACCATGCCGACCGAAGCCTGGTAGCGGGAGAGGTCCTCCGCCACGTGCGTCCACTGGGCGAGCTGGAGGTGGTGTCCGGGCACGCCCTCGTGGTACCAGGTCGACACCAGGTCGTAGACGGGGAAGCGGGTCTGACCCATCGTCGGCAGCCAGGTGCGGCCGGGGCGGGAGAAGTCCTCCGAGGGGGACGTGTAGTAGGGCGCGGCCGCGCTGCCGGGCGGCGCGATGTGCGACTCCACCCTCCGGACCCGCTCGGCCAGTTCGAAGTGCGTGCCGTCCAACTGCTCGATCGCCTGGTCCATCAGGCCCTGCAGCCAGTCGCGGACCTCGTCCACGCCCTCGATGTGCGTGCCGTGCTCGTCCAGATGGGCCAGCGCCACCCACGGCGTCTCGGCGCCCGGCAGGATCTTCTCGGCCTCCGCCTTCATCTCGGCCAGCAGGCGGTGGTACTCGGCCCAGCCGTACGCGTACGCCTCGTCCAGGTCCAGGTCCGTGCCGTTGTAGTAACGCGACCAGCGGGCGTAGCGCTCCCGGCCCACCGTGTTCGGGGCGCCCTCGACGGCCGGGGCGTACACGTCGCGCATCCAGTCCCGCAGCTCGACCACGGCCGCGGTCGCACCCCGGGCCGCCTCCTCCAGCTCCGCGCGCAGCGCCTCGGGGCCGTCGGCGGCGAAGTCCTCGAACCAGCCGCGGCCTTCGCCCGTGTCCGCCCACTCGCCGAGCTGCTCGACGAAGGTGGCCGTCGGCCGCGGCGCCGCGTACAGCTCGCGCTCCAGGCCCAGCGACAGGGACGCGCGGTAGCCCGCGAACGCCGCCGGGACCGCCCGCAGCCGCTCCGCGATCCGGGCCCAGTCCTCGTCCGTACCGGTCGGGGTGAGGGTGAAGACCTCGCGCACCGAGTGGGCGGCGGTGCCCATGTTGCCGACCGAACGCAGGCCCTCGTCGGCCTCGTGCACCGCGATCTCGGCGGTGAGGCGCTCACGCAGCAGCCGGGCGCAGCGCCGCTCCACGTCGCTGTCACCGCCCGGCCGGCGCTCCGCCTCGTCCAGCCGGGCGAGGGTGGTGCGGGCCAGCTCCGCGAGGGCCTCCTGCCCGGCGGGTGAGAAGTCGGGCAGACGGCTGGAACTCTCCGCGACACCGAGATACGTACCGGTGACCGGGTCGAGGGCGATGAGCTCGTCGACGTACGCGTCGGCGACCTCGCGGGGCAGCGGGCTCTTGGTCTCTGACATGCGGACATCCTCATACGGAGACCGGTGCCGCGTCAGCCCGGTGGACCGGGCCCGACCGTGCGGGCGGCCGGATTTCGCTCAGGGCGTGGCCGCGGGCGTGGCCGTCGACGCGGGTGCGGCCGGGGAAGCGGCCGAGGTCGAGGTCGCGGTCGGCAGCAGGGGGCCGCACTCCCACTGCTGGAAGATCAGCCGGGTCTCGACGCGGGCCACCTCCCGCCGGGACGTGAACCCGTCCAGGACCAGCCGTTGCAGGTCCGCCATGTCCGCGACCGCGACATGCACGAGGTAGTCGTCCGGCCCGGTGAGGTGGAAGACGGTGCGCGACTCCGGCAGCGCCCGGATCCGCTCCACGAACGGTCCCACCAGCTCCCGCCGGTGCGGGCGCACCTGCACCAGCAGCAGCGCCTGGAGACCACGCCCCAGCTTCGCCGGGTCCAGTTCGAGCCGGTGGCCGAGGATCACCCCGGCCCGCCGCAGCCGGGCCACCCGGTCCAGACACGTCGACGGGGCGACGCCGACCTGGGCCGCGAGATCGCGGTAGGTGGTCCGGGCGTCGTTCTGCAGCAGCCGCAGCAGATGCAGATCCACCGGATCCAGTACGACGGAATCGGCCATGGCCCGAACGTAGCACGGAGTCCGGCCCCGCCGTCCCGGTCGGTGTTCACCCTTCGGCCATGGACTCAGCGCGCACGCACACGTCACCACCCGACGACGTACGCTCCACCGCTCCCACGGGCAGGGCACTGGCCACCGAAGCCGTGCACGCCGGCCGCGACGACCTCGCCGCCCAGGGACTGCACGCCCCGCCCATCGACCTGTCCACGACCTACCCGTCGTACGACAGCCGCGGCGAGGCCGCCCGCATCGACGCGTTCGCCGCGACCGGTGCCGAGCCTGACGGACCGCCGGTCTACGGCCGCCTCGGCAACCCGACCGTCGCCCGCTTCGAGACGGCACTGGCCCGGCTGGAGGGGACCGAGGCCGCCGTTGCCTTCGCCAGCGGCATGGCCGCACTGAGCGCGGTCCTGCTGGTCCGCGGCTCGATGGGGCTGCGCCACGTCGTCGCCGTACGGCCCCTGTACGGCTGCAGCGACCACCTGCTGACCGCCGGGCTGCTCGGGTCCGAGGTCACCTGGACCGACCCGGCGGGCGTCGCGGACGCGCTGCGCCCGGACACCGGACTGGTGCTCGTGGAGTCGCCGGCCAACCCGACGCTGGCCGAGGTCGACCTGCGGGCCGTCGCCCACGCGTGCGGGTCGGTGCCGCTGCTCGTGGACAACACCTTCGCCACCCCCGTGCTCCAGCGCCCCGCCGAACACGGCGCCCGGCTGGTGCTGCACAGCGCCACCAAGTACCTGGGCGGGCACGGGGACGTACTGGCGGGCGTGGTCGCCTGCGACGAGGAGTTCGCCGGGCGGCTGCGGCAGGTCCGCTTCGCCACCGGCGGAGTGCTGCACCCGCTGGCCGGCTACCTCCTGCTGCGGGGGCTGTCCACCCTGCCCGTCCGGGTACGGGCCGCCTCCGCGGGCGCCGCCGAACTGGCCGGGCGGCTGGCCGCCGACCCGCGGGTGGCCCGCGTCCACTATCCGCGCATCGGCGGTGCGATGGTCTCCTTCGAGGTCCACGGCGACCCGCACGAGGTCATCGGCGGCGTCCGGCTGATCACCCCGGCCGTGAGCCTCGGCAGCGTCGACACGCTCATCCAGCACCCGGCGTCGATCAGCCACCGCATCGTGGACGCGGACGACCGGCGGGGAGCCGGGGTCGGCGACCGGCTGCTGCGCATGTCCGTCGGCCTGGAGGACGTCGACGACCTGTGGGCCGACCTGGACCGGGCCCTGGGAGAGCCGGCCGCCGGGGCCGTCCCGTCGCGGGAGGCGCTGTCGCGGGCCGACTGACCGCGCCACCGCGCCCGCCGCCCGTCACTCCCCGCCGATCCGCTCCGCCTGCGGCAGCCGTGCCGCGGAGCGGGAGGCCGGGTCCAGACGGGCCGTGACGACCAGGGTCCCCTCCTCGATCTGGTAGTCGAGGGGGAGGCCCAGGCCGCGCATCGCGGCGACCATGCCGGTGTTCGACGCCTGCGTGATCGCGTACACGCTCTCGCAGCCCGCGTCGGCCGCCATCGCCACCAGCCGGGCCAGGAGTTCGCCGCCGATGCCGCGGCGCTGCCACCCGTCCTCGACGAGCAGCGCGACCTCCGTCTCGTCCCCGTCCCACAACAGGTGGCCGAGGCCCACGATTCGCCCCGAGGCGGTCTGCACGGCGAGGGTGCGGCCGAAACGGGGGCTGAGCAGGTGGTTGAGGTACCGGTCGGCGTCCCCGACCGGACCGTGGTACCGCATCCCCAGAGTCCGCGCCGAGCAGCGCTCGTGCATCGCCTTCGCGGCCGGAACGTCACGCGTGTCGGCCCGGCGGACCGTGATGTCGCTGCCCTCGGGCAACGTCAGCACGTCCCGGCCGCGCGGGACCCGCGGACCGAGCCGGGCGTCCAGCTCGACCAGCGCCCGCGCCCGCGCGAACTCGGCCGGGGTGAACGGCAGATGGGGCCGCTCCACGCTGATCACCCCGCCCTCGGGGGCGCGCAGCCGCAGCACCGTGTCCTCCAGCGTGCCCTCCGGCGGTACCGCGTCCGCCGCTCGTGCCCCCGCCCTGTCGTGCGCGGGCGCCGGGAGGGACCTGATGGTGCAGCGTCCCAGCAACTGCCGTAGTGCCAGCGGGAGTTCCGCTGAGTCCAGGGCGGTGCGGGCGGCCAGGCCCAGCACCCGGGTGGGCGCGTCGACCAGGTCGTGGGCGTCCGCCCGCTCGGTCCAGGTCCGGGCACCGCCCGCCGTCGTCACCACGTCGGCCAGCTCGGCCGCGCTCAGCTCACCGGGGGCACGGAGCAGGAACTCGTCCACCGTGCCCTCGGTCAGCGGGTGCGTCTGCAGGCTCAGGATGTCGATCCGCCGGTCGGCGAGGGCCGCGCAGAGGACGGCCAGCGACCCCGGCGCGTCCCGCACCGTCGTGCGCATCCGCCACAGCGCGCTCTCACCGCCGGGCTCGGATCCAACCGGCTCGGATCCAACCGGCTCGCTCCCGGCCGGTCCGCTCCCGGCCGGTCCGTTCCCGGAGTGTCCGGTCCCGGCCGGCCGCTCGGCGGTCGGCGGCCGGGCGTCGGTATCGTCGGCCGGCGGGGCCTGCCCGTGGCGTCGTGACCACCGGGTGTGGAAACCCGCCGTGGCGATCAGGGCCGCCAGCGAGGCCAGCACCAGGGCGGGCACCGTGGGGCCGTGGTCGACGAGGCGCGCCACGGCATCCGTCACATCAGACATGTCTCGACTCATGCACCCACTGTGAAGGAACGGTGTTGCGTGATCACGAACGCTCTGTGACCGATGGGTAAAGAAGGCTTCTGGGGGCGTTCTTACCTTTCAGGCCGTTATGGGGTGTCAGGCGGCCGCGGGTGCCGCCGTCAGCGCCTCTCGCAGCCGCCGCGCCTGTGTCACCAGCCGTGACGTGCCGCGGCGGTCCGCCACCCCCGACAGGTGCGGCAGATCGCCCCGTTCGCCCGTCCGCTCGGCGCACTCGGCCGCCACGGCCAGCAGTTCACCGAGCCCACGGGCCGAGGATGGTGTCGCGCCACCGGTGGAGAGGTCGGCGAGCAGCACGGGCAGCACCTGGCGCAGGACCGCCCACACCGTGGCGTTCGCCCCCGTCGCCGCGGCGGTGCGCACCGCGTCGGCGAGCCGCGCCGGCTTCACCGCGCCGCGCCGCACCAACTGGCCGAGGTCCGCGCCCAGCCGGTCGGCTTCGAGCCGACCGCGCGCCGCCAGTACGAGCAGGGCGTCCACCGCGGCGAGCCGGTCCTCGGCGTGCCGCGCACCCAGCCCGTAGGCCACGGACAGATGCCCGGCCTCGCCCGCCTCGCCGTCCGCGTCGGCGAGGTGGGGCAGCACCGCGGCGGCGGTGCCCTGCTGGTCGTGCACGGACGCCTCGGACACGTCCCGCAGCAGCCGCGCGGCCACCAGCTCCGGTCGCTCGGGCAGCAGGGCGAACCAGTGTGGGCGCATCGCGCCGCTCCAGTGACTGCAGTACCAGTGGTCCGAGTCCGGGTTCACCGGACGCCCCAGCAGCCGCAGGGCGGCGGGGAACTCCTCGGCCTGGAGGTCGGGCACCTCACCGAGTTCCACCAGGATCCGGGTGTCCGCCGTCCGCCGGGTGACGGAAGGCGCGGCCGGCTCGGTGAGCAACCGGCGCGCGAGCCGCTCCCCCTCCCCGGTGCCCAGCGCCGCCGCGCGTTCCGCCGCCGCGAGCGCCGCCGGGCGGTCGTCCAGCCGCACCCGCAGCAGCGCCTGGCCGAAGTCGACCGCCGCGACCCGGGCGCCCGCGCGGCGGTAGGCGTCCAGACGGTCCACCAGCTCGTCGGGTTCGAGCAGACCCGTGCCCCAGGTGGGGGTGGCCAGCAGGAACGGCTGCGGATCGGTGCGCAGCCGGTGGGCCACCTCCCACACGCGGGCCTCGAAGGGGCGGGCCAGGGAGTTGTGCGCACAGCCGGAGTTCGTCACCCCCTCGTGGACCACCCGGTGCAAGGTGCCCGTCCGGACCTTCCCGTACAAGGTCGCGAGGAGCAGGTCGAAGGCGCGCGCGTCGTCGAACAGCTCGTGGCGGCGGGCGAAGAAGTCGTCGGACCGGTGGCCGTGCCGCGGCTCCCCCTCGGCCCACCAGCGGCGGGCGACCACCGGTTCGAGGGCCGCCAGCAGGGCGTCCCGGTCCAGGTGCGCCTGCCGGACCAGCCCGTCCAGGGCCCGCTCGAACACGGACACGTCGCTTCCGGAGGCCAGCAACGCGCTGATCTCCTCGGCGACTTCGACGGCCGCCGCGGGAGCGGGAGCCAGGCGCACCGGCTGCGGCGGGGGAGGGAGCACCTCCTCGTGGGACACGGTCCGGGCGTCCGGCGGCGTCGCACCCAGGGTGCGCACCGCCCGGGTGCGCAGCGCCGGGATCAACTGCTCCGCAGCCCCGGCGAGCTGCTCCCGGACCTCCGCGGCGGTGACCTTGCCGACGTGCCGTTCGACCAGCTTCAGCGCCCGCTCCTGTGCGTCGGAGTCCTCGTGCCCGAACGCCCGGGCGGCGGCCGGCAGCAACTCACCCGCCGCGGCCGGGTTCTTGGCGAGTACCTTGCCGAGCAGCACGAGCTGGGCCCGCACGAGCTTCTTCTCGGTACGGAACAGCACCGCCTCGGTCGCTTCCGCCAACCGCCGCGGGGACAACTCACCGGCCAGCGCCAGGGCACCCAGCACCGACTGGGCGTGGGAGGCCACCGTCGGCATCGCGTCCGAGGCGAGCGCCGTCCAGTCCGCCGTCCGCCGGCGCTCCTCCTCGCCGGTGAGGGCCAGGTCCCGCAGCAGGCGCAGGAACACCCGGAGCTCGGCCGGTGCGCCCCCGCGCAACAGCCGCGCCACGCACGCGTCGACCACGGCCCGTCGGTCCAGCACGCCCTCGCCGGTCAGCCGGGCCAGGGCGCTGGTCCAGCTCTCGGGTCCGTCGCCGGACAGCCACCCGAGTTGCGCGCCGACGCCTTCGGTGCGGAAGAGGGCGGCGACCAGCTCCGCCAGATGCGGGTCCTGGCGGAGTCGGTCGCCGACCGTGCCGGCCCGCTGCCGGCTTGCGCCGATGTGAAGCAGCCAGCCCCGGACGTACGCGTCCGTCGTCGGCACCGGGCAGCCGGACAACCGCACCAGGCCGGCCATCAGCTCGTACGACACGTTGGAAGCGACCGGTCGCTGGGCGAGGCGGTGCGCCACGTCGGCCAGCCACCCGCGATCGCGGTCGCCCAGCACGTGCAGCAGGACCGACGGTGACGCCTGCGACCAGCGCATGTCGACGGCCGCGAGCCAGTTCGCCACGGCCGCGGCGCCGGTCTGGCACGCCGCGCCCGCCGCGTGCAGCGCCGGGTGGGCCCGGCGGGACTCCGCGGACCAGCGGGCCGCCCTCAGCTCCTGCCGGACGGCCTTCAACTCGGGGAAGCAGGCGCGCCGCTGCACGTCCGTCATGCCGTCGAGCAGCGCCACGACCTCGGCCGTCCGCCCCGCTCGCACCGCCGCCACCAGCAGCCCCGTCGTGTCCGCAGTCGCAGTCGCAGTCGCTGTCACTGCCGCTGCCGCACTCGCCACCGTCGTCGTCATCGCGCACCCCCGTCGATCCGAACCGCACCCTGCGGCTCGCCGGAACCCCGCCGTACCATCCGCACCGCCAGCGCGTGCTTGCACGGACCGCGCCCGCCCCGGTACTTGGCCCACCACAGGCAGCTGCAGGAGAGCACTCCGGCCTCCTCGCGCACCCGGTGCACATGACCGTCCTCGGCCGTGACCGTCCCGATCGGACCGTCCAGGACGACCCCGCCCGCCGCCACCAGGGCGCGGGCCGAACGCAGCCGGGGATTGTGCCGCTCCACGCGTGCCGCGTCGTACGGCAGCTCCCGGTGGAAGTAGGCCGCCTCGGCGGTGTCGTACCCGACGCGCCCCGAGGTGCCGAGGCGGACCAGCGCCGCACGCACCCGCTCGGCGGTCAGGCCCGAGGCGGCGGCCAGGTCGGCGACGTCGATCCGGGGCTCCCAGGCGAGGAGCACCGAGATCAGCTCGGCGTCCGCGGCCGCCTCGTCGGTGGCGAGCGCGTCGAGGACACCGCCCTCCCCGGAGAACCCGCGCGCGGCGTCGGGGGACAGGGTGAGGGTGAGCCGCATGCCCGGCAGGAGCACCTCCCAGGCGGAGGCGGTGGCGGCGGCCCCCGAGGCGACCGCCGGCCCGTAGACCCGCAGGGCCGTGGCGTGCCGCAGTACGCGCTGCAGCGCGACCAGCCGCTCCGGTCCCGGCAGGCACACCGCGCCGGGCACGGCACGCGTCGTCGGCCGCAGCGTGCGCCCGGACGGCACCACCCATCGGGGGCCGGTCGTCCCGCTCCTGCCGCCGCGGGGCAGCGCACGCAGGAAGCGCACCGCCTCGGCCGCGTCCAGTTCGGCCCGCAGGTCGAAGCCGGCCGCTATGACCTGGGCCTCGGCGAAACCGCGCAGCCACCGGTCGGGCAGCGGCACCTTCTTCTCCACGACCGGGCCGTCCAGCGTGGTCACGGCCAGCTCCTCGGGACCCACCCGCAGGTGCAGCGGGTCGTCGGCGCCGATCCGGGACAGGGCCTCGCGCAAGGGGTTGTTGACGTCGACGTTCGTCGTGCCGTGTCCGACCTCGCCGCCGTCGAGGCCCGCCTCCAGCACGTCCAGGCGGGCGTAGACCCCGCCGCAGCCGGAGAAGGACTCGAAACGGAGCCGGTCGCCGCTGCCCGTCACCACCGGGTCGAGGGAGGCCCGCAGCTGCGGCTGGTAGTACCGCGCGGCGGCCACGTCGGCCACCGCGAGCAGCGCCGCGGACGCCTTCTGAGGTGATGTCAGAAAGCCCGCGAAGAACCGAGGATGGTCCACGGCACCGGCGGGCGTCGCACCCCGGGAGGTCTCCAGCCCCAGGTGCTGTCCGCCCGCGGCGGATTCCAGCACGGAGGGTCGTCGATAGGCCACGGCCTGCAAAGATCGCGTCATGGAAAAACCGTAGAGGCGACCACTGACAATCGCTTTGACCTGCGGGAACGGCCGCTTTGGAGGGGAAGTCGAAGCACTCGCCGCACGCCGGCAGGCCGGTGCAGCGCGCTCCACGGCGCGGGGCCGCGCACCGGGGGATGACGCCGGTGCGCGGCACAGCCGACAGGCTACCGGGACTACTGGCCCACCAGGCCCGGCCGCAGCACCTTCGTGAACAGCACCGTGCCGTCCTGCTCGCGCAGCCGCACCGTCATCTCGGCGCTGCCGCCGTCGATGTCGACCTCGCCGAAGAACTGGTAGCCGCCCGCGGGCGAGACGTTCGAGGCGGTCGGCGCCTTCACGAAGACCCGTTCGGGACCGAACGTGGCGTCCAGCGCGCTGGCCGGGAACGCGCCCGCGTTGAGCGGCCCGGACACGAACTCCCAGAACGGCTCGAAGTCACCGAACGCGGCCCGCGACGGCTGGTAGTGCTGGGCCGAGGTGTGGTGCACGTCGGCCGTCAGCCACACCGTGCCGGTGATCCGGCGGTGCTTGACGAAGCGCAGCAGCTCGGCGATCTGCAGCTCGCGCCCCAGGGGAGCGCCGGGGTCGCCCTGCGCGATCGCCTCGATGTTGGGCGCGCCCTCGGTGGTGTCCGGCACGACGAGACCGATCGGCATGTCCGCCGCGATGACCTTCCACACCGCACGCGACCGTGCCAGTTCCCGCTTGAGCCACTCCAACTGCTCGCGGCCCAGGATGCCCTGCGGGTCGACGGTCTGTTCGCCGGGGGAGTTGGCGTTGCGGTAGGTCCGCATGTCCAGCACGAACACGTCGAGCAGCGGGCCCTGGCGCAGCACCCGGTGCACACGCCCCTCGCGCGCGCCGGGGCGCAGGGTGGAGATCGGGAAGTACTCGCTGAACGCGCGCCGGGCGCGGGCGGCCAGGACGTCGACGCTCTTCTCCGTGTACCGGTCGTCCGTGTCCGCGACCACCTGGCCCGGGTACCAGTTGTTGCGGACCTCGTGGTCGTCCCACTGGACGACCGACGGAACCCGCGCGTTGAAGCTCCGCAGGTTCTCGTCGAGCAGGTTGTAGCGGAAGTTGCCGCGGAACTCGGCGAGGGTCTCGGCGACCTTGGACTTCTCCTCGGTCGTGATGTTCCGCCAGGTGCCGCCGTCCGGCAGGGCGGCCGTCCCGGCGATGGGACCGTCGGCGTAGATGTTGTCGCCGCTGCACAGGAAGAAGTCCGGGTCCAGGGCGCCCATGGCATCGTAGATGCGGTAGCCGCCGAGGTCCGGGTTGATGCCCCAGCCCTGCCCCGCGAGGTCGCCGGACCACACGAAACGCACGCCCTCGCGGCGGCGGACCGGCACGGTGCGGAAGGTGCCGGTGACCGGCTTGCCCGTGCGGCGCGGGTCGTCCGGGTCGGCGAGGAGCACGCGGTAGTGGATCTGCTCGCCCGGCGGCAGACCGCGCAGCCGGGTGGTGCCGGTGAAGTCCGTGTCGCGCCCGAGCAGCGGACCGTGCCACCGGTGCGGGTGGCGGAACGACTCGGTCGCCGACGTCTCGACGATCATCCGGGCCGGCCGGTCGGACCGCACCCAGACCAGTCCGGAGTGGGAGGTCACGTCGCCCGTCTGCACGCCCCAGCCCGCCCCCGGCCGTCCCGATCGGGCGAACGCCGGCGCCGCCCCCAGGGCGGTGGGCAGGGTCAGGGCGGCCGACGCGGCGAGCGAGCCGCGCAGCACGCTGCGGCGGCCGGGCAGCGGACGGTGTGACATGGATGCGCCTCCAGGGACGGGATCCGGCCGGTGTACGGGCCAGGGTTCGAGCCAGTGTGCAGAGCCAGACCTACTGGCAAGGCGCGGCGCCCACGGAAATTGCGGGTGAACAACCCGGACGCCTTGGGGCCCCGGGCATCCGTCGCCCGCCCGCGGCGGGTGCCGCGTCACACGGCCCGTGCCATCCGCGCCACACCCGCCCGGATCCGTGCCGGTGTCAGATGCGCGTAGCCCAGCACCAGCCGCACCTCCTTCCCCGCCACCGGACGGTCGCCCACCGGTCCACCAGCCCCACCGCCGTGCGCGTACGCAGTCAGTGGGCGCACCGCGACGCCCGCCTCGCTCACGCGCGCGAGGAACCCCTCCTCGGGCCCGTACCGCTCCGGAAGCGTGGCGATGGCGTGCAACCCGGCGGCGATGCCGGTGACCCGTGAGCCGGGGAAGTGCTCGGCCAGCGCGGCCACCAGGGCGTCGCGGCGCTCCCGGTAGGCGCGCTGGCAGACACGGAGCCGGCGGTCGTAGTCGCCACGCTCGACGAAGCGGGAGAAGACCGCCTGGTCGAGGGCCGGGTGGCCGAGGTCGGTGGTGCGCTTGCGCTCGACGACGGCCTCCGCCAGCCAGTCCGGCACCAGCAGCCAGCCCAGCCGCAGCCCCGGGGCCAGGGACTTGCTGACCGAGCCCGTATAGGCGACGCGTTCCGGATCGAGCCCCTGGAGCGCGCCCACGGGGGCACGGTCGTAGCGGAAGTCGCCGTCGTAGTCGTCCTCCAGGACGAGGCCGTCAACGGACCGCGCCCAGTCGAGCAGTTCGGTGCGCCGCCGCGCCGAGTAGGCGATCCCGGTGGGGAACTGGTGGGCCGGTGTAGTCACCACGAGCCGGACGCCCGACGCGTACAGCGGGCCCATGGCGAGGCCCTCGTCGTCCAGTGGGAGGGGTACGGTGCCGAGGCCCGCCGCGGCGTACAGGGCGTGGTGCTGAGGGCTGCCGGGGTCCTCGACACCGGCGGTGCGCGTCCCGCGCGCGTGGAGCACGCCCGCCAGCAGCGAGGTGGCCTGCGCCACGCCGGAGACCACCATGATCCGTTCCGGGTCGGCCACCACACCCCGGCGCCGCGCGAGCAGCTCCGCCAAAGCGGTCCGCAGCCGGGGCAGCCCGCGCGGGTCGGGGTAGCCGAGGCTCTCGTGCGGCAGCTCCGTCAGCACGCCCCGCTGCGCGGCGGCCCACGCCGCACGCGGGAAGAGCGACAGATCCGGTGTCCCCGGCACGAAGTCGACGCGATCGGCGGGGGAGTGCGGGGCGAGATCACGCGCGCGCGGACGGGCGGCCCGTACGGCGTCCCCCACCCACGTCCCCGCGCCCCGCCCGCTGCGCAGATAGCCCTCGGCCGTCAGCTGCTCGTATGCCTCCGTCACCAGCCCCCGCGACACCTTGAGGTCGGCCGCCAGGTCCCGGCTGGACGGGAGGCGGGTGCCCGGTGTGAGCCGGCCCGAGCGGACCGCGTCGCGCAGCGCCTCCTGCAGGGCGCGGCCACGCGCGCGTGCCGGTGCCGAGGCGGCGGGCAGCAGCAACTCCCAGGCCGCGCTGCCGGCGGCGGAGCCAGGAGGGCCGGCAGGAGGGCCGCCCGGGCCGGTCGACGGCGTCATGAAAGAAGTCCCCCCGAACATCACGTCTGCACCACGTCTGCTCAATCGTCCCCACTTTACGAGGGGTTGGACCCGCTGGTGCGTAAACCGGAGTGACAGACCACAGCGAGGGGGCAGGCCGAGGTCGCGCCCCGGAATCGTACGCGCAATCCAGGAGCGCCCGTGGACGCCAAGAACCGTTTCGAGACGAAGACCACCTTCGCTCTCTCCCGACTCGAATGGCTGGGCTTTCTCACCGTATCGGTCGTACTCGCATTCCAGCATCTCGCGGAAATCCGCTGGGCCGTCTTCGTGCTGCTGTTCGCGGTGATCGACGTCGTCGGATACCTGCCCGGCGCGATCGCCTTCCGGCGCAGCCCGGACGGACACGTGCCGCGCGCCTGCTACGTGGCCTACAACACCATGCACAGCCTGGTCACAGCGGGTGTCCTGGCCGGGGCGTGGGCGCTGTTCGTCGGGCCGGAATGGGCATTGCTGGCCCTCCCGATCCACCTCATGGGCGACCGGGCCCTCTTCGGGAACTCCCTCAAACCCTTCGGCGTCTCCTTCGAGCCGGAAACCACCCCGGAGTTCCGCGGGTTCGAGCAGCGGTACCACTCGGCGGCGGATTCCGGGAAGAACGCCGCCCCGCGGACTGCCGTGGAGGACGCCGATGCCCTCCGTGCTTGACACACTCGCCGCGCACAGCGACAACCCCAGTTCATTTCTCGCCCTCAACAGCGGGAACGCGTACTTCCACGACGGCGGGTTCGACGGCACCTGCGCCTATCGCACCTCGGGCCGCTACGTCCTGCAATTCGGCGGCCCGTTCACCGCGCCGGAACACCGTGCACGCCTGCTGGACGCGTTCGCCGCCCACGCCGGCCGCCGTCTGGTCGCCGTGCAACTGCAGCGGGCGGACGCCGAGCTGTACGCGGCGCACGGCTTCACGGTCAACCAGCTCGGGGCGTCGTACGCGGTCGACCTGAGCCGTTTCACGCTGCGCGGCTCGCGGTTCGTCCGGCTGCGGAACAAGATCTCGCGCGCCCGGCGGGCGGGCCTGGAGGTCGCCGAGGTCATGGCCGGCGACGACTGCGCCGAACTGGACCGGATCGACGAGTGCTGGCTGCGGGACAAGGGCCGGCACGTCAAGGAGCTGCGCTTCCTGGTCGGCCAGCGCAACGGGAGCCTGCAGCGGCACCGCCGTCTGTTCGTCGGCCGGATCGACGGCGACACGGCCGGGTACATCAACTACTCGCCGGTCTACGGCAGCCGCTCCGGCTGGCTGCACGATCTCAGCCGACGCCGCCCCGACGCTCCGCCCGGCGTGATGGAGGCGCTCAACGCCACCGTCATGGAACGGCTGACCGCCGAAGGAGCGGGCTGGCTGCACTTCGGCTTCACCCCGTTCACCGGGCTCGACCCCGAGCACGAACTGTCCGGTGCCAGCCGTGTGTTCACCCGGTTCGCCCGTCTCCTGGCCGAGCACGGCGACGTGATCTACCCGGCGGCCTCCCAGCTCGAGTACAAGCAGAAGTGGGCCCCGCACGTGGTCCTGCCGGAGTACATCGCCTTCCGCGGCAGGCCCCGCCCCGGCGCGGTCTGGCAGTTGCTGCGCGCCACCAACGCCCTCTGAGCCACCGCGTCCACGGCCGTGCGAGTGCCGCGCCGATTCCGTATTCATCCCACCCTGGAGGACTGCCCGCCCATGAGATTCCTAGAGCGTGAACGCGCCACCCTCGCGAAGCTGCTGCCCGAACTGGACCCCGCCCTGCGCGAGGCCCCGCTGATGGAACTGGAGCGGCCGGGCAGCCCGGGCATCCGGCACTTCCGGGACAGCGGCGGTCCAGGACTGCTCGTCCCGGAGGACCACCAGGGCCGGGGCGCCACCGCGCTCGATGCGCTGCGCGTGCAGCGGGCCATCGGCAGCCGCTCGCCGTCCCTGGCCGTGGCCACCACCATGCATCACTTCTCCATGGCCACTCTCGTCGGGATCGGCGGCCTCGGCGACGGCCTGGAGTGGATGCTGATCGAGGGCGTGGCCTCGTCCAACCGCGTGATCGCCTCCGGCTTCGCCGAGGGCCGCAGCGGCGCGGGCATCCTCGACCCGTCGATGACCGCCACGGTGACTGCGGACGGCGTCCGGATCAACGGCGTCAAACGGCCGTGCAGCCTGGCCCGCTCCATGGACGTGCTCACCGCCAGCGTGCTGATCCCGCGCGAGGACGGGCAGGGCGACGAACTCGCCGTAGCCCTCGTGCCCGCGGAGAGCGAGGGGATGAGCGTCAGCGGCTTCTGGTCCAGCGCCTTCCTCGCCGGGGCCGAGAGCGAACAGGTCACGCTCACCGACGTCCTCGTACCGCCGGAACTCCTGCTGCGCACCGGGACGACCTCCGGTGAACAGCTCGACGAACTCCAGACGGCCGGTCTGATCTGGTTCGAGACGCTGATGACGGGCAGCTACCTCGGCGCCGCGAGCGCGCTGGTGGAGCGGGTGCTGCTGAACGACCGCATCCCCGAGCACGAGCGCGTACGCCTCTTCGTCGAGACCGAGGCCGCCATGGCCACCGCCGAGGGCGTCGCCCGGCGCATCGACGCCGGTGACCTCGACGAGTCGGCGCTCGCCCAGGCGTTGTACGTGCGCTACGGCGTTCAGGACGCCATCGCCCGAGTCGTCCCGCGCGCGGTCGAACTCCTCGGCGGCCTCAACTTCATGACGTCCGACGAGGTGGGCCACCTGGCCGCCTGCGCCAACGGACTCTCCCTGCACCCGCCGGCGCGCTCCCGGATGACCGCCCCGTTCTCCGCGTACCTGGCGGACCGGCCACTCGCCATCGCCTGACCGCGCCCCCACCGTCCACCGGTGGGCCGAGACCCGTTGGGAGAACACACCCCCCATGCCGTCAGACAACCAGCGTCTCGCTCTTCTGCCCGTCGGCCGTACGGGACGGCGCGACCGCCCTTCCCTGCTGCTCACCGGCGGTTCCGGAGTGCTCGGACGTGCCCTGATCGACGAGCTGTCACCCGACTTCGACCTGCTGTGCCTGCGCCGCAACACGCCGTTGCGCGATCCGCGGGTGCGCGAGCTCCAGGGCGACCTGGTCGCTCCC
Source organism: Streptomyces sp. NPDC018026 (assembly GCF_044327745.1). NCBI lineage: Bacteria > Bacillati > Actinomycetota > Actinomycetes > Kitasatosporales > Streptomycetaceae > Streptomyces > Streptomyces sp. NPDC018026. The sequence goes on along the minus strand of NZ_JBIRFY010000008.1, from coordinate 296,365 downwards.
CGGCTCGGCCTGGGCCCACTGGCCTGGCACGAACTGGCCCTTGAGGTGGACGTGGTGCTGCACTGCGCCGCCGAGACCAACTGGCGTACCCCGCCACAGGACATCACGCGCACCAATGTGCTCGGCGCCGACAACATGCTCGACCTGGCGGCCCGGGCCGACGCCCCGCTGTACCTGGTGAGTACCGCGTTCGTGGCCCACAGCCCCACCGAGGAGGACCGCCGGCGCTTCCCGGGTGCGGCCGCCTACCTCGACTCCAAGGCCACGGCCGAACAGATGACACGCGAGTCGGGCGTGCCCGGCGCCATCGTCCGGCCCTCGGTCGTCATGGGTGACTCCGTCAGCGGGCGGATCGCCGGTGAGCAGGGGCTGACCAGGACGATCGGCTCGATGGTCCTGGGGCAGGCCCCGGTGCTGCCCGGAGCCCCCGAGACCCGGATCGACATGGTGCCCCAGGACTACGTCTCGCGGGCCATCGGCGACCTGGTCCGGGGCGGGGTGGCCGACGGAGAGTACTGGCTGACGGCCGGCAAGGAGGCCATCGACCTGCGGGAGTTCACCGACGTCTGCGCCGACGTCGCGGTACGCCACGGCCTGCCCCGGCCCCAGCGGCCCCGGCTCATCCCTGTCGACGCCGTGCACCGGCTGCTCCTGCCCATGCTGGAGGGCACCTCGCTGCCCGCCTCCCTGCGGCGGCGGCTGGAGTACTACGCGGAACTGCTGCTGGTGTTCCAGCGGGAGCTGCCGTTCGACACCTCCCTCGGCGAACCCGACTGCGGCACCCGCCTGACCCGGACCGACATCCGGGCCGCGCTCGTACGCAACGCCGAGAGCTGGGCCGGGGACAGGGCAGGCCTGCTCACCCGGAACCGATCCGCCGCGACCGCCCCCACGGAGGTGGCGTCATGACCATGTCGCCCCCGTCCACCGGGACCACCGGGCCGTCCGCCGGGACCGCCGGGCCGTCCTCCACCCCGCGCGCCGACACCGCCGCGCCGACCGACCGGCCCGACGTCGTGGACCTCTACCTGAAGCACATCGGCTCCGGCCGCGCCGTGATGGGCCGGGTCATGGGCGGCATGGCCGAGGTCCGCTCCGAGGGGACCTGGATCGACGCCGACGACGGCCGCCGCTTCCTGGACTTCGGCGGCTACGGCGTCTTCATCATGGGCCACCGCCACCCGGCCGTCGTCGAAGCCGTGCACCGGCAGATCGACACCCACCCGCTGGCCAGCCGCGTCTTCCTCGAACCCGTCGCCGCCCTGGCCGCCCAGGCCCTGGCCGCCCACACCCCGCCCGGCCTCGACTACGTCCACTTCGTCAACTCCGGCGCCGAGGCCACCGAGGCGGCCCTGAAGCTGGCCCGCGCCCACGGACTCACCTCGGTGATCACCACCCGCAGCGGCTTCCACGGCAAGACCCTCGGCGCGCTGAGCGTCACCGCCAACGCCACCTACCAGACGCCCTTCCAGCCCCTGCTCCCGGACGTCACCCAGGTCGCCTACGACGACCCGGCCGACCTCGAACAGGCGCTGGCCGCCCGCCGCGACCGGGCCTGCGTCATCGTCGAACCCGTCCAGGGCGAGGGCGGCGTACGCATCCCCCGCCCCGGCTACCTCAGCCAGGTGCAGGCGCTGTGCCGGGCGTACGGCGCCTTCCTGATCGTCGACGAGATCCAGACCGGCATGGGACGGCTGGGCACCTGGTGGGGCGTCGACGCCGAGGGCGTGCGTCCGGACGTGCTGCTCGTCGGCAAGGGACTGAGCGGCGGTGTCGTACCGGTCGCCGCGATGGTCGCCACCGCCGAGGCCTACGCCCCCTTCAGCCGCGACCCCTACCTGCACACCTCCACCTTCGGCGCCTCGCCGATCGCCTGCGCCGCCGCCCTCGCCACCGTACGGGCCATGGAGGAGGAGGACACCGTGGCCCGGGCCGCCGCGCTCGGCCCGCGCATCCTCACCGCCGTACGGGACGTGTGCGCGCCGTACGAGGGCGGACTGGTCCGTGAAGTGCGCGGCCGGGGCCTGCTGATCGGCATCGAGTTCGCCGAAGAACAGGCGGTCGGCGAACTCCTGCTGGAACTGATCTCCCGCGGTGTGCTCGTCAACAACTCCCTCAACTCCACCCGGGTGCTGCGGCTGACCCCGCCGGCCGTGGTCGAGGACTCCGCGCTCGAACTGTTCCTCACCACCCTCGGCGCGGCCCTGCGCGGCACGGCCGACCGTATGACCGGCTGACACCGGCTCCTGGCGCCGACGCCAGCCACCCGCTCCGGACACCAGCGTCCGGAAACCCTCCGGGAAGGAACCGAACGACCCATGCGCCACGTGGTCCTGCACGCCCTCACCGACGAACTGGCACCCGCCGACGTCTACGCCCGCATCAGTGACTTCCGCCGCTATCCCGAGCACAGCGACACCTTCCGCGAGGTGCACGTCGAGCCTCCGCTGCCCGACGGCTCCACCGTCTCGGACTGGACCGTCGAGTTCCGGGGCGGCCTGATGCGGTGGCGGGAGCGCGACACCTACTCGCCCGAGACGTACTCCATCGCCTTCGAACAGCTCAGCGGCGACTTCCAGGCCTTCGAGGGGAGCTGGCGCTGCGAAGCGAGGGACGGCGGCACGCTCGTCGTCTACACCGCGGCCTTCGACCTCGGCATCCCTTCCATGGCCGAGATCCTCGACCCGGTGGCCGAGTCGACCCTGCGGACCAACATCGCCCGCGTGCTGCGGGGCCTTGCGGGCGCGGAGGTGATCGATGAGCGCGCGGCTGCGGCTGGTGACTGACCGGGCGGCCGTCGCGGGCGCCCCGCCCCCGGTCGCCGACCCGCCGCGCGAGGAACCGCTGCACGAGGAACCGGGGCCCGGCGCTGCCCGCTGTCTCGGCCTGTACGCCAAGCTGGCCGCCGGCGTGACCGTCGTGACCGCCCGCGGCGAGGACGGTCCGCTGGGCATGACGGTGTCCGCCGTCACCTCGCTCTCCGCCCGCCCGCCGCTGCTCCTTGCCTGTCTGCGCGACGGCTCCCGCACCCTCGCCGCCGTCCGCGCCCGCCGGTCCTTCGCCGTGCACCTGCTGCGCGAGGAACAGCAGGAACTCGCGGGCCGGTTCGCGTCCCCCACCACCACCGCGGCGGAGCGGTTCGCCGGGACCGACACCCGGCAGGTGCTGGGCGTCCCCGTGCTGGCCGGCTCGCTCGCCTGGTCGGTGTGCCTGACCGAGGACGTACGCCGCTACGGCGACCACCACCTCGTCGTCGGCCGGGTCGCCGCCGTGCACGTGGGCGGCGGGCGCCCGCTGCTGTGGCACGACCGCCGGTTCGGTGTGCTGACCGAGCCGGTGCCGGACGCCGCCGGATGACCAGGCCGCCGGCCGGAACGCCGTACTGGGACCCCGCGGAACTGCCGACGCAGCCCCAGTTGCACGGCGTGGTCACCGCGGACGTGGCCGTCGTCGGGGCCGGGCTGGCCGGGCTGTCCTGCGCCTACCACCTGGCGGAGCGTGCCCCCGGGCTCGACATCGCGGTGGTGGACGCCGAGCACCCGGCGGCCGGCGCCAGCGGCCGGGGCACCGGTCTGCTGGGCCCCCGGGCCGGCCCCGCGGTCGACCGCGCGGTGCGCCGCTTCGGCCCGCAGACGGCGCGCAGGATGCACCGGGCCAGTGAGCGGGCGGTGCGGGACGTCCTCGCCCTGTGCGCCCGGCTCGACGTGTCCTGCGGGCTGCGGCCCGGCGAGCAGTTGGTGGCCACGCGGTCCTCCGCGGGCCTGGTGGCACTCGCCCGCCAGGCCCGCGCCTGCCGCGAACTCGGTCTGGACGTCCCCGTCCTCTCCCCGGCCGGCATCCGCGACCGGGTCGGCGTGCCCTACCGGGCGGCACTCCTGCACCGCCCCGCCGCGACCCTCGACCCGGCCGCCCTGACCTGCGCCCTCGCCCGTGCCTGTGCCGACAAGGGCGTGCGATTCTACGGCCGCAGCCCGCTGCTGGCCCTGCGCCCCGGCGATCTGGTCGGCCCCGAGCTGGTCCTCCCGCACGGCAGGCTCTACGCCGGTCAGGCGGTACTGGCCGTCAACTCCGCCGCGCAGGCGCTGGATCTGCCGATCGGCACCGTGCTGCCGCTCGAGGTGTACGCCGTCGCCACCGAACCGCTGAGCGCCCCGGCCTACGAGGCGCTGGGCGGGCGCGCCGGACACTCCGTCGTCGACGCCGTCCCGATGGCGCCGTACTTCCGGCTGCTGCCGGACCGGGGCCTGGTGGCGGGCGGCGGTACCGCCACGGTCCCGGCGGGTGTCGGCGCCTCCCGTCTCCAGGCCGTCAGGGAGCGTGCCTGGGCCTGGCTGGAGAGGTGGCTGCGGTCCCTGCATCCGGACCTCGCCCGGGTACGGGTCACCCACCGCTGGTCCGGCCGCATCGGCATGACGGGCGACGACCTGCCGGTGGTGGGGCCGGTCCCGGGCTTCGACGACGTCTGGTACATCGGCGGCTGCTGCGGGCACGGACTCGCCCTGTCCGTGGCGCACGGCGCGCACGTGGCCGCGGCCCTGCTGGGTGAGCCGGAACCCGGCGAACCGCTCCCGTGGCACCGTTCCCGGGCCCCGCGCCTGCCCGCACGCGGACCCGTGCGGCCGCTGTTTCAGGCGTACGTGGACGCACTGGGGCGCATCGCACGGCATACATGCTGACGGCGGCGCGGCCCGCATCCGTACCCCAGCTCCGCAGACCGCGGACTCCGGCGCCGCAGACCCCGGCCTCGCAGCCCCACAGACCCTCAGCACCCGACCAGGAGGTTCCACCATGCGACCCCACCTCGGTACGGACGGCCGCCTGCCGTCGGCCCTGTCCATGGGAACCGTAGATGCCGCCTTCCACCTGGCGACGGGCGGCAACCCGGTGCCCCTCGCGTTCACGTTCGGGTTCGAAGGCCGTGCCCCCACCCTGGACTCCGTACGCGCGCGGGTCGCCGAACGCGTCCACCGCGTCCCGACGCTGCGCTACCGCATCGCACGGGACCGCAGGAGATTCAGGCGAGTGGACCGGATCGCGGTGGACCGGCACGTGCACGAGGCCTGGCTGCCCGAGGACACCGACGGGTCGGCGACCAGCCGCCTGATGCTGTCCCGGCCGATGAGCACGGACGACCGGCCGCCCTGGGACGTGTGGCTGGTCCACGGCCCGGCCGGCCGCCACACCCTGGTCTACCGGACCGACCACACCTTCCAGGACGGCATGGGCGCCGCCTACACCGCCCGCGCCCTCCTCGGAGACCACCCCGAGGGCGGACCGGCCCCACAGCGTCCCGCCCGGCCCACCGCCCACGGCCTCGCGGACGCCCTGGGCGAGGTGGTGGCCGCCTTCCGCGCGCCCACCCCGAAACCCGCGTTCGACGGAGAGTTCACGGGCCGTGTCGACGTGTGCCACGCCGACACCCCGCTGGCCCGGCTGCGCGCCATCGCCCGCGCCCACGGCGGCACGGTCACGGACGTCTATCTCGCGGCCCTGTCCCACGCCGTCCGCACCTGGTACCTGAAGGACACCGGCTCGGCCCATCCGCCGCTGCCCGTGTCGATCCCGATGTCGGTCCGGGCCCCGGGGGAGGAGTACGCCCCGGGCAACCGCATGGTCACCGCCCGGCTCCTGCTGCCCTGCGACGAGGAGTCACCCCAGCGGTCCCTGGCCCGGGTGGTTGCCCGCACGGGCCGGCTGCGGAAGAGCCGGCGGCGCGACGCCATGCGCCTGCTGCTGTCCGCCGCCCCGCGGCCGCTCGGCGCCACCGTCGGCACCCGCCTGGTCCGCGGGGCGTTCGTGGCCGGCCCGGTGAGCAGCGTGAACTTCGGCACGGCCCTGGTCCACCAGGGGGTCGCGGCCCGCCGCGCGGCCGTCTTCGCCGGCGTCGCGTCGGGCATCCGGTGTGTGACGACGCTGACGAGCCAGCACGACACCGCGTGCCTGACCGTCGTTCACGACGAGGCCCTGGCGACCGCGGACGAACTCCCCGACCTGTGGCTCGCGGCGCTGCTGGAGCTGGAGCGGCCGTAGCCCACGGCACCACGCGCAGGCCCCGGACGCACCGTCCGGGGCCTGCGCGTGGTGCCGTGTCAGGGAGTGCCGCGCAGTGTCCCGGTGGTGAGGAAGACGCTCTCCGCGGCGGCCGTGCCGATCAGCGGCAGATACGGGGTGAGGCGCTCGACCGCGTACGGCAGCGTGTACAGGTCGGCGGCCGCCGCGTCCCAGCCGTGCTCGGCCCACCAGCGCTTCGGATCGGCGATCTGCCAGTTCCAGGCCAGTCCGATCGTCGACAGGGCGTCCATGAAGGGCGCGACGAACGGGGAGGACATGGTCGCGGAGTTCACGCACTCGGCGCCGAACATGCTGCCCGGGGCGGAGAGTTCGGTCATCGCGGTGACGACGGCCTCCACCTCCGGCGGCCGAAGGAAGTACAGCGGTGCCTCGCACAGCCAGGCGGTGGGCCTGCCGGGATCGAATCCCGCCGCCCCGAGTTCCTCTCGCCAGGATGCCGTGCCGTCGGCCTCGACGCCGGTGCGGCGTCCGCAGGAGAGCCGGCTCCAGTCCAGTACGTACTCCTTGAAGGCATGTACGGCCGCGTCCTCCACCTCGAAGACGTGCACCCCGGTCGGCCAGTCGAGCCGGAAGGCACGGGTGTCGAGACCGGCGCCGAGCAGCACCACCTGGCGGCAGCCCGAACGGGCCGCGGCGAGAGCGTAGTCGTCGAAGAAGCGGGTGCGTACCACCTGATAGTCGGGCAGCATGCGCTGCAGCGGTCCGTCACCTGGCGGGCCCCCGTCGAACCCGGCCGCGTGGAGGAAGTCGGCGGCCCACGGGTCGCGGACGAGCGGCGCGGGCCGGAGGTTCTCCGCCGCGTGTGCGGCGGCCGTCCAGAGCGCCGCGCGGGAAATGCCGTGCGGGGTCGCGGCGGCCGGCGCGAACGGTGACTGCGGACGAGTGGATTCCGGCATGGATCTCCTTGAGGTGGGGCGGGGTGGCTGTGCGGACCCGGTTCATCCGGAGCGGCGACGGCCCAGCAGGAACGCCGCGGCACCCAGCGCGAGCAGGCTTTTGGAGGGGCGGGTGGGCCGCTGGCCGCCCATCGCGGCGGGGGTGCGCGGCTCGTGGATGTTCAGTGCGAACTGGCGGTTGGCCACGTCGGAGAGGACGCCCCGGACCTGTTCCGGACTGGTGACGGCGGCCAGCAGAAGCTCCATGGAGTTCCGGGCGAACTGGTTGCGGCCGAGGAAATCGCGGCCCAGTGCGAAGAGGATCTTCGGCACCTCCGCCTGGAACACCTCGGGCAGCGTGATCTCGGGAGCCAGGCACCGCACCGAACCGTCGAGGTTCGCGAAGGACTTGCCCAGCAGTGAGACGGCCGGCGGCGAACCGATTCCGCGTTTGGTCGCCTTGGCCAGCACAGTGGTGAGCGCGACGCCGAAGTTCATGTCCTCCAGCGAGAGATGGGAGACCGTGGGCACGAACGCGGCCATGTCGGCGGCGAACGCGGGCATGTTGGCCCACGGCGTCAGCCGGCCCATCTCCGCCCAGTGCTGCGCCAGCCCGGCCCCGTCGTTCTGCGCCATCGCCATGAACAGCGGCAGCAGCTGAAGACTGGTCCTGCGGTCCAGCCGGCCGACCATGCCCCAGTCGATCAGCGTCGCGGGTCCGCCGGGAGCGGCGAAGACGTTGCCGGCGTGCGGGTCGGCGTGGAAGAAGCGATGGACGAAGTACCCGTGGTACATGAACCGCAGCAGGTCCTTGCCGATCTCCACGCGCTCGTCGTCCGTGAAGTGGGCGCGGTCGACGTGCCGCACCGACTTCCCGTCGGCCAGCGACTGGACCAGGACCCGGGGGCTGGCGTGCAGGACCCGGGGCACCTCCAGGGAGCGGAACGGGCGGACGTGGTCACGGGCCTCGTCCATGTTGCGGGCCTCGCCGGTGAAGTCCAGCTCCGGCTCCATGGCGTCGAAGACCGAGCCGAGCATCGCCTCGACGTCGATGACCTCGTTGAACCGGGGAGCGACGCGGGCCACGATCTTCGACGCCCGGCGCATCAGGACCATGTCCGCGAGTACGCCCTCGCGGATGCCGGGTCGCTGGATCTTCACCACGGCCGCGCGCCCGCCGGGCAGCGTCACGCGGTAGACCTGGGCGAGGGACGCCGCCCCCAGCGGGGCGACGGTCTCGATGTCGTCGAAGCGCAGCTTCCAGTTCGGCCCGAGGTCGCGGGCCAGTACCGGCTCGAACTCCGAGAACGGCTGGACGTCGACCTCGTCGTGCAGGTTCTGCAGTTCGTCCCGGATGGACTGGGGGACCATGTCGGGCCGGGTGGAGAGGACCTGGCCGAGTTTCACATAGAAGGGGCCGAGGCTCTCCAGGGCATGCCGGACCGCCTTGGCGCGGCGCTGCTCCGCCCCGGCGGTGGCCTCGGCCGCGGACCCGGCGGAGCCGACCGGGCCCTCCGCCGGGGAATGCGCGTCCCGCTTCGTACGCCTCCGCAGCCGGGTCGCCTGTCCCACCTCGTCGGCCACGAGGCTGCCCAGGACCCTGACCACGAGACGCAGCCGATCGCCGACGACAGACGTCATCGTGTGTGATCCTCCTCAGATCGGGACCCGGGTACGGAACGGCGGTCGGCGTGCGCCACGGAGACGGCCGGACGGGACGGTGGCACGGCCGGTCAGCCCGAGGTCGAGGACTGTCCGCCCTGGGACGGCTTCCCGCCCTGCCCCTGCTGACCGGTCAGGCCCTGCAGGGCCGCCAGCCCCTGCTGACCGGCCTGGGCCGGCAGGTTGGTCAGGTTCTGCAGGCCCTGCACCGCCTCCAGGAGCTTGGGCAGCACCTGGAGCAGCTGGGTGAGCTGGGTCGGGAGCGCCATCAGGTCGCCCGCCCCGCTCGCCGCGTGTCCGAGGCCTCCGGCCAGCTGACCGAGCCCGCCGAGCGCACCGGCCGCGCCGCCGACCGCGGCGAGCGGATTGGCCGCCCCGCCCAGCGCGGCCAGGGGGTTGCCCGCCCCGCCCAGCGCGGCCGCGAGCGGGTTGCCGCCGCCCGCGGCGCCGGTGAGCGCGGCCAGGGGGTTCTGCACGGCGCCGCCGATCCCGCCGAGGGCGGCCAGCGGATTGGCGACACCCGCGAGCGCGGTCGCCGGGTTGACGGCCCCGGCCAGTGCGGCGAGGGCGTTCGGGGGCAGGTCGGCCAGCGTGCTGACGGTCTTGCCGGAGCCGCGCGACGATTCTGAGTCGTCGTCCCGGTTCAGGAGGTCGTCGAAAGCCTCCTTCCAGCTGTCGGTCATATCACCGACCAGATCCTTGAAGATGTCCTGGATGTTCTTGCTGTTGCCCATGGGTGTGGTCCCTTTCCGTTTCTCTGCGATGGGAGAGGTGCGGTTTTCGGGTGTTATCGGGCGCAGCCTTCCAAGGCTTTCGCGCAGACGTTCTTCAATCGTGCGCGGCCCCTGGTGAAAGCAGCCTCTGCCGCCTTCACGGAAATGTTGTGCATGCGGGCGAATTCCGCAGTGGAAATACCCTTGGCGCGGGCGAGTATGACCTCCTGCTCCCGCCCCCGCAGGTGTTGTACCTGGCCCAGAAGCCATCTGCCGAAGTCCTCGTCGCAGACGTCCTCCTCGGTCGTGCCCGGGGGTTCCGCGAGCGCCGCACGCTGGAGGAGTCTGCTGCGACGGTCCATGTCACGGTAGAAGTCGATGCAGAGGCGAAGCGCCACGGACGTCAGAAAGGCACCGAGTCGATTCCTGTCCAACGTGGCGTGGGCGGCTGCCCGGGCCATGGTTTCCTGAACGCAGTCCTCGGCGTCCTGAAAACTTGGTAGTCTTCGCCGAACCAGCCGCATGAGGCGGTCCTGATGCTGGAAGATTTCTTCCCAGGAGCATTCAGCGGGCGATTGGCAGGTGGAATGTCGCACCATCGTGGATTGCAGCCCGTTGTCTCTCGGATTGAGCAGGGAGAACCGCGGCCGACTTTCCATTTGCTCGGCCATGTGGTTTTCCTACCCGAGGCCCTGGAGCGGCAAACCGGAATATGTGCCTCCGTCAGTCGGCAGAAATGTTTTTCCGTGCTCATTTCCGAGGAGCGGACCGCCGCGTCCAGTCGCGGTTCCAGTTGCGCCACATGTCCCGTACGGTCTGGTGCACTTGGGAGCTGCCGGCGCGCAACTCGGTGGTGTAGGCCTGGACCGCTTCCTTGCCCACCAGCCGCGCTCCGCCGGTGAAGTAGGAGCCCCGGACGTGCTGCGGTGAGCGGTACTTGCCCCACAGCAGGATCTTCATCAGCGGCCAGAGGGTGAACACCCCGGACGGGCACCGGTCGTCGGGGTCCAGGGTGCCCCACACCGCCGGGACCAGTCCGCTCTCGCCCAGCAGCTCGTAGATGCGTGCGATCGTCTGCTCCTTCGTCAACTCGCCCGCACGATAGGCGAGTACGGCGTCCCGCGACTGGTCGAACATCCGCTCCACCCAGGGGTTGTCCATGCCCTGGAGACCTCGGTACGGCGGCTGCTCCAGCACGTCGAAGCAGGCCGGGTCGTGCGTCTTCTCGTACGTCACGGCGGCCTGGTTCTGGGCGTTCGTGCCGTACAGCGTGGTGATGGTCCACACGCGGTTCCAGGCGTTCCACAGGTCGAAGTCGTCGAACGCGATGTAGCTGCAGGACACCAGGTCGTCGTAGAACCGGAACATGCGCTTGGTCCAGTGGTCCAGGTACGCGAACCGGGCGGTGTCGAAGTCGTCCTTGCGCACCGCGTCGATCAGCCGGTGGCCCAGGGCGTTGAGCGCCATCACGGTGACGGCGAGACCGCTGGAGAAGAGCGGGTCGATGAAGTCACTGGCGTGCGGCAGCAGGCACCACCGGTCGCCGACCACCTTCTGCGAGGCGAACTGGGTGCGGTCGGTGGACACGTACGGCCGGACCGCCCGCGCCCGCTCGAACTGCCGGGCCACACTGGGGAACCGGTGCACGTACCGCCAGAACTCGTCCTCCGCCGAGATGTCCTCCGGCCGCGGGTACCGGTCGAGATCGAGGTTGAGGCCGACACTGCACAACTGGTTCGTGCTGGTCGTCTGGTTGTCGAACGGGATGACCCAGAACCATCCGCCCGGGAACATGTGGTGGAGCGTTCCCTGGCTGAACGGGCTGGGCATGCCGTGCTGTGCCCGCGAAGGCGCCACGGCGTCGAAGGGACGCACGTCCACCATGTGCGTGAAGATCGTGCGCGACCTCGTGCGGTAGGGCGGTTCCTGCCGCAGCCCGAGGCGCTCGGGCAGGACCGCCCGCATGCCGCCGGCGTCGACCACGTACGAGGCCCGGAAGGTGCCCCGGTCCCGGGTGACGAGGGTCGCGCCGTCCTCCTCGAACTTCACGTCGTCGACCATGGTGTGGGTGTACGCGGTCACGCCGTAGGACACGGCGACGTGGAACATGTACGCGTCCACGTCCTGCCGGAAGTAGTGCGAGTCGGGACCGAGCGGAGGCCCCCAGGTGGGGTACTGGGTGCACTCGTCGGGCCGGGTGGGCTCACCGTCACGGTGGTAGATGAAGCTGAAGTTTCGCTTGACCCCGCTGTTCGACGACACGTGGCGGCGCAGTGCCGCGTTGGTCGCCAGGTGATCGAGCTCAGGGACGTCGTAGCGGCGGGCCAGGACCCGCAGCCCGAAAGTGGTCTCGGGGACGGTGGACTCTCCGATGGCGAACCGGGGGTGGCCGCTGCCTTCGAGCAGCAGCACCCGCACGCCGTGACGTGCGAGTACGGTCCCCAGCATCGTCCCGCCGATGCCGCCTCCGACGATGGCGACATCGAAAACACGCTGGTCTTCTTGCATGTCTGCGGTTCCTTTCGCGACGGGAAGAGCGAGTCGCCGGGCTCCCTGGTCACCGGCGGGTGACCGGGGAGCCCGGCAGCACCCGGCGCAGCCCGCAGGCCACCAACCGGGCGGAGAAGGACACGGCGAACCAGGGGGTGGGCGCCTGCCCGGCCAACAGACGGCGGTCGCCGGGCACTTGCCGCTCGCCGCGCCCGGTGACGTCCAGCCACACGCCGAAGTGCAGCAGCCGCGCCTCGGGTCCGGCGTCGCGAGCGGGGAACGGCCGCATGTGCTCGCGCACCGCACGCGTGAGGGTCGTGCGCCGCACCGTGCCCACCTGGTGCCGGGCCAGGAAGTGGTCGAGCAACTGGGCGGAGCGGTACGGGAATCCACCGCGACCGAGTGGAGTACGCCCTACCAGCCCGGCGTCGTGGAAGGCCGCGGCGGCCAGCAGACCGACCCGGTCGTAGGCCGTCCCGTGGGTCCGCGCACAGGCGTCGGCCAGCAGGAACGTCCGCAGCGAGTGCACGGCGACGCGGGGTGGCAGGAGCCGGCACATCTCCTGCAGCGCGGCGCCCGCGAGGGGGTGCCCGAGCAGCTCCGCGAGGGCCGGGCGGCCGAGCAGCGGCTGCCATGTCTCGGGCAACGCCTTCGGCGGATCGGAGTGCGAACTCGCCCCGCTCCCACCGGGATCGGGAACCTCCGGCATTTCAGGCCCTGCGGCCATGGCTCAACCCCCCTTGCCTCACTACCTATTGGCTGTGTCCTTCTCATCTGTCTTTACGCTCGGGCCGCCCCCGCCCCCCGCTCCCCGTTGCGCAACGCTCCGTCCGCGTAAGCGCGTTGGCGTGCAACCGACGGCGCGCGATACCTGCAACGCGCTCCGGGCGTACGTTCCGGCCGTCCCATCGGAGCCGTGGCCTGTTCGAATGAATGAGCCCTACTCACCCGTTGTGGGGGTGCGGGCGCGGGTAACGGCCGGGAGGATGCGCCCTTCGCTCCCACTGGTGGCAGATTTCTGTAGTAAACCTCGTGAGGCGCGGGGAGTGTTCAGGGCAGGACCGAATCTCGCCTGTGCTGAAATGCGGTGTTGGTATGGCCAGTTTCCCGATCAGCGACGATTTGCGACTTCCGGCGGAAATCGATGCGTCGGCTCTGACGGAAGTTCCCGAAGGGCCGCCCGAGAGAATTCTGCTGACGGGAGCCACCGGATTCCTCGGCGGTTTCCTGCTCGCCGACCTGCTGGATGCCACCGACGCTCGAATCCATTGCCTGGTGAGAGCGGAGTCGGTCGCTGAGGCCCGGGAGCGGCTCGCCGGTCAGTTACGCGCCCGGGAGGTGCCGGAGCACCACATGTCCCGGATCGACGTCGTGCCCGGCAGCCTGGCGAAGCCGCGGTTCGGCTTGACCGAAGAGGAGTTCACGGACCTCTCGCGCGGCATCGACGTCATTTACCACTGCGGTGCCTGGGTCAATCTTCTGGCGAGTTACCAGATCCTACGCGGCTGCAATGTGTCGGGGACCCTGGAAATCCTGAGACTGGCGACCCGGACCCGCCGGATTCCCGTGCATTACATCTCGACGATGGGGGTGATCCCGGCGGCCCGGGAGGCCGGGACCGGTGTCTCCGGTTACTGCGCCACCAAATGGGTCGCCGAGCAGTTGGTCGCGCAGGCCGCGGACCGCGGATCGCCCACGATGGTGCACCGGCCCGGCGTGATCCTGGCGGACTCGCGCACCGGCCTGGTGGGGAAGTCGGACTGGTTCGTCCACCTGACGACGGCGAGCATCCGCGCGGGCTGCGCCCCCGACCACCCCGGTCTCCTGCCGGTGGGCACGGTCGACTTCACCAGCCGCGCCATCGTCGACCTGTCCCTGAGCCGGCGTGCCCGAGGACAGGTGTTCCACGTGATCGATCCCGAGCCGCTGCCCTTCCGGTCGTACTTCCAGGGCTTCGCGGACGCGGGTGTCGACCTTCCGCTCGTTCCGTTCGACACCTGGCTGGAGCGGCTTCGCGACCTGGGCGACGCGGTGCCCCGCAGCACCCTGCGGCTGGCCGGCGAGACCCTCCGGCAGATGATCCCGGCCCCGGGGCAGGACACCGCCGGCCCCACCGCGGCGTCCGCGCACCGTGCCCCGCCGGTGCTCGACTCCGACTACTTCCGCAGGATGCTCGCCTTCCTGGGCCGCGGCGCCGTGCTGCCCGCCCGGTGACCCACGCGCGGTTCCTTCCTCGCGTTCCTTCCGTCCCTTCCGTCCCTCCCGTCACCTCTCCCCGCATCTCATCAGCTGGAGTTTCCGCATGTCCCCTTTCACTCTGGAAGACCTGACGGCGATGGTGGCCGAGATCGCCGGCGCCGAAGCGGCCCGGGCGATCTCGGAGCAGCCGGCCGACGCGCCCTTCACCTCGTTGGGGTTCGACTCGATGGCCGTCATCGAACTGGCCGAGCGGATCCAGGAGCGCTGCGGCGTTCCCATCCCGGACGAGGCGGTGCACGACCTGCGCACCGTCCGGCGGACCCTCGACTACGTGAACGGCAAGGCAGCCGTCACCGCGGCGGACGGAGCCCGCTGATGGCCCGGGGCGCGGGACGGCTGACCGGCATCGGCGTCTACCGCCCCGGTGGCCTGCTCACCAGCGCCGAACTCGACACCAGGTTCGGCCGTGAGGAAGGCTGGATCGAGCAGATCACCGGAATCCGGACCAGGCTGAAGGCCGACCCCGACGACACCTTCGTCGAGATGGCCGCGCAGGCGGCGGACAAGGCCCTGGCCCACGCGGGCGTGCTCGCCGAGGACCTGGACTGTGTCCTGTTCTCCTCCGCCAGCAGCGTCGGCCAGGCATCGTGCCGGGCCGCCGGTCTCACCCACCGCATCGGAGCCGGCCGGGCCGGCGGGTTCGACCTCAACGGCGGGTGCGCCGGGTTCGGTTACGGGCTGACCCTGGCCTCCGGACTCATCGCCGCACAGCAGGCGCGTCAGATCCTGGTCGTCGCCGCCGAGCGGCTGAGCGACATCACCGACCCCGACGACTGCGCGACCGTCATGGTCTTCGGCGATGCTGCCGGGGCCGCGGTGGTCAGCGCCGCGGAGCACGGCGGGATCGGACCGGCGGTGTGGGGGACCCACGGCCCCGGTGAGCCCTGGATGACCAGCGCCCCGCCCAAACCCGGTGCCGCCCGCCCGTACATGCACATGGACGGCACCCGGGTGGTCCGCTGGTTCGGTTCGCACATGCCGCAAGTGGCCCAGGACGCACTCGACGCGGCCGGGCTCACCTGGGACGACATCGGCGCCTTCGTGCCGCACCAGTGCAACGGGCGGCTGATCGACGCGATGGTGCGCCGACTGCGCCCGCCCGAGCACGTGGCGATCGCCCGCAGCATCGTCACCGACGGCAACACCAGTTCGGCGTCCATCCCGCTGGCTCTGGAGTCGCTGCTCGCCTCGGCCACCGTACGGCCTGGCGACAAGGCGCTGCTGCTGGGCTTCGGCGCCGGGCTGACCTGGTGCGCCCAGGTGGTCGAACTTCCGTAAGGAGCACCTCATGAACGTCACGTCCGCGTCCCCCGCGGTCGACCTCGGGCCCGGTGGCGCACCCGAAGCCGGTGTCGTGGCCCGTCCCCTGTCCCGGCTGTCCGACGCCGATCTCGGCACCCTGCTGATGATCCGCCACTTCGAACTGGCCGTCCTTGAGCTGTTCTCCCAGGGCCGGCTGCACGGCACCACGCACACCTGCCTCGGCCAGGAGTACATCCCCGTCGCGCTCTACCCGCTGCTGGACGAGGGCGACTACGTCTTCAGCAACCACCGCGGGCACGGCCACTACCTGGCCCGCTTCCACGACCCGCACGGTCTGCTCGCGGAGATCATGGGGCGGGCCGGTGCCGTCTGCCACGGAGTGGGCGGCAGCCAGCACATCTACCGCGACCGCTACCTGTCGACCGGCGTACAGGGCCAGAGCCTGCCCGTCGCCGTGGGAGTCGGCCTGCACCTGAAGCGGGCCGAGCCGGGCCGGATCGCGGTGGTCCACATCGGCGACGGCACCTGGGGCGAGGGTGCCGTCTACGAGGCGCTCAACATGGCGCAGCTGTGGCAGGCCCCGGTGCTCGTCGTGGTGGAGCACAACGGGATCGCCCAGTCGACACCGACCGAGCGGCAGATGTCCGGCACCGTCGCGGCCCGGGCGGCGGCCTTCGGCGTCGGCCACCTGCGGATCGACTCCGTGGACGTCAGCGACGTACGCGCCGCCCTCACCCCCGCGGTCGAGCAGGTCCGCGACCGGCACCGGCCGTACGTGGTCGAGTGCGTCACCCACCGGGTGGGCCCGCACAGCAAGGGGGACGACACCCGCGCGGCCGAGGTCCGCGAGCGAGCCGCCCGGCACGACTGGTACCGCCGCTACCGACAGGACCATCCCGCACAGTTCGCCGCCGCCGACCGGGCGCAGGCGGAGGCCGTCGCCGCCGTCGTACGAGAGATCGGCGCGCGTCCGGCGTCCCGATGGGAGGCCCGATGACCAGGCGCCAGCGGGTGGCCGAGAACCTCAACAGCGCACTGCACCACCTCCTCGGCGCCCACCCCGGCACGTATCTGATCGGCGAGGACGTCGCCGACCCCTACGGCGGGGCGTTCAAGGTGACCCGGGGGCTCTCCGACCGCTTCCCGGACCGGGTGCTGTCCTCACCGCTGAGCGAAGGCGGCATCGCCGGCGTGGGCGCGGGCCTGGCCCTGGCCGGCAACCGGTCCGTGGTCGAGATGATGTTCTCGGACTTCGCCGCGCTGGCCTTCGACCCGCTGCTGAACTTCGCCGCCAAGTCCGTGTCGATGTACGGCCGCAGGGTCCCGATGAGCATGGTCGTGCGCTGCCCCACCGGCGGCAACCGCGGGTACGGCCCGACGCACAGCCAGAGCCTGCAGAAGCACTTCCTCGGCATTCCCTCGCTGCACCTGCGGGAGGTCTCCCCGTTCCACGACAACCGGCGGGTACTGACCGCGATGCTCGACCGCGAGGAACCCGGTGTGCTCTTCGAGGACAAGGTGCTCTACACCCGCGCCATGTACCAGGACGGGGTCGTGGACGACCTCTTCCGCTACGAGGTGCTGGCCGATCCCAGCGAGACCGCCCGGGTGTTCGCGCCGGACTGCGGGCCCCCCGACTGGATCGTCCTGGCCCCGGGCGGGCTCACCGAACGGGCCGTCACCGCTCTGCGCACCCTGCTCCTCGAAGAGGAGATCACCTGCGAACTGCTGGTGCCCTCCCAGCTCTACCCCTTCGACAGCAAGGCGCTGCTCCCGGTGCTGTCCCGTGCCGACCGCATCTGCGTCATGGAGGACTCCACGGCCGACGGGACCTGGGGCGAACTGCTCGCACAGCAACTCCACGAGCAGCTGTGGAGCAGACTGGCCCGCCCGGTACTGCCGCTGAGCGCCGAGCCGAGCATCGTGCCGACCGCGGCGCACCTGGAGCACGACGTGCTGCTCCAGCCGTCCACCATCCACCGCGCGATCATGGAGGCGACGAAGTGATCGGCATCGAGCTGCCCACGCTCAACACGAACGACTCCAGCTACACCCTGGTCGAGTGGCTCGTCCCCGACGGCAACAGCATCGAGGGCGAGGAACCGCTGGCGGTCGTGGAGACCTCCAAGGCCAGTGAGGAGATCGAGAGCACCGGCTCCGGAATCCTGCACGTCCTCGTCGGCGGCGGCCAGGAGTGCCGGCCGGGGCAGACCATCGCCTACCTCTTCGAGTCGGCCGAGGAGCGCGACTCCTACCGGGCGTCGGCCGCCACCCCGGCGGCGGCATCCGCACTCCCCGGCGCGGAGCTGAGCATCACCAACGCGGCCCGTGAGCTCGCCGACCGCCACGGCGTGAACGAGGCCGAGCTGCGCGGTCTCGGGCGCACGGTCATCCGTACGGCCGACGTCGAGGCCCTGGTGCGGCGGGCCGCGTCGGCGCCCGCCTCCCCCGAGCGCCGGCTGTCCAGGCAGCAGCGGACGGTGGGGGCGGTGGTGACCGAGTCGATGCGGACCGTCCCGGCCGCGGCCGCTTACGCCAAGGTCGACGTCGGACAGGCGGAGGAACTGGCCCGGCGGCTGTCCGAGCGCACCGGCAGTTTCGTCTCCCTGCCCGTCCTGCTGATCAAGGCGGTGGCGCGTCGGCACGCGGCCCACCCCCTGATGTTCGCCGCGCTCACCGACGACGGCGCGGTGCGCGAGAGCGAACGGGCCCATGTGGGCGTCACCATGGACGCGGGCCGCGGCCTGTACGCGCCGGTGGTGCACGACGCCGCCGAGCTGAGCGGCGACCGGATCGCCGACCTGCTGACCGGCTTCCGGAGCAAGGCGTTCAGGGGCACGTTCCAGGCCGCCGAACTCGCCGGGGCCAACATCATGGTCGCCCCGCACACCACCGAGGGCATGCTCCTGGCCACCCCCATCGTCTTTCCCGGCCAGACCTGCGTGATCTCCGTCGGCGCCGTCGACGACCAGGTGCTCCTGGACGCGCAGGGCACGCCTCGCACCCACCGGTTCGTCCACCTCGGCCTGGTCTACGACCACCGGGTGGTCAACGGCAGGGACGCGATGGCCCTGCTCAAGGACGTCAAGGAGGAGCTGGAGGCACCGGCCGCGCTCGGCTGACCGCCGACCCGCCGCCACAAAACCCCACCACACGGAACCCACCACACGGAACCCCACCACCTCCGGGGTACCGCCCGTCGGACTGGAAAGGACACCCCTGACATGACCACCGACACCACACCCCACAGCCGCGCCTACGACCTGCTGGCCTCGGTTCTCAGCAACAAGTTCGAAGTGCCCGCCGAGGCCATCGTCCCCACCGCGACCTTCGAGCAGCTGGACCTCGACTCGCTGGCCGTGGTGGAGCTCTTCGTCGTCCTCACCGAGGAACTCGGCATCGAAGTACAGGACGGCGAGGCCGACCCGGACCTCACCCTGGCCGGCGTGGCCGACCTCATGGCCGAGGCCGTCAAGCAGTGACCGGCGCCCGTCCCGACGTCGCCGTCACCGGGATCGGCCTGGTCACTCCGGCCGGAACCGGTCGCGAGGCCACCTGGGACGGTGTGTGCGCGGGCCGCCCCACCGCCCGGCACGTCCCCGAACTCAAGGGCCTCCCGGTCGACTTCGCCTGCCTCGTGCCGGACTTCTCCCCCCGCGCTCACGTCCCCGGCTCACGCCCCTGGCAGTACGACCGCTTCACCCAGTTCGCCCTCTACGCCGCCCTGGAAGCGGTCCGTGACGCCGGTCTGGACCCGGCCGACTGGGACGCGGACCGCGTGGCGGTGGTCTTCGGCAGCTCGGCCGGCGGCACCGGCACCATGCTGGAACAGCACCGCAAACTGCTCGAACAGGGCACGGCACGCGTCTCACCGCTGCTGCTGCCGATGTTCCTGCCCAACATGGCCACCGGACAGCTCACCATCCACCTGCGGGCCCGGGGCCCGGCGCTGTGCACGGTCACCGCCTGCGCCTCCGGCGCCACCGCCATCGGCACCGCCCTGCAACTGCTGCGCTCCGGGGCCTGCGACATCGCCGTCGCGGGGGCCTCCGACGCGGTCGTACAGCCCCTCTGGGTCACCGGCTTCGACCGGATGGGGGCGCTGTCCCGGCGCGGCGACGACCCGCGGGCCGCCTCCCGGCCGTTCGACACCGACCGGGACGGCTTCGTCATGGCGGAGGGCGGTGCGGCCCTGGTCCTGGAGCCGGCGAGTGCGGCCAGGGCCCGTGGACGCCCCGGCTACGCCCTGCTGGCGGGCTACGGGGCATCGTCCGACGCCCACCACCCCGTGGCACCCGACCCCGAGGGCAAGGGCGCCGCCCTCGCCGTGCGGCGGGCCCTCGACGACGCCGGCGCCCGCCCCGCGGACGTGCAGCACATCAACGCGCACGGCACCAGCACGCCGCTCAACGACGCCGCCGAGGCCCGTCTGATCCGCCGCCTCTTCCCCCACCAGCCCTCCGTGACCTCGGTCAAGGGCACCCTCGGCCACCTGCTCGGCGCGGCCGGGGCGGTCGAAGCGGCGATCACCGCGCTGTCCGTGGCCCACGGCCGGGTGCCTCCCGTGGCCAACCTCGAGAAACAGGAAGGAGACGCCGAGATCAACGCCGTCACCGGCTCCAGCCGGGAGCAGCCCGTCGACCTCGCCCTGAGTCATTCCTTCGGCTTCGGCGGCCACAACGCCGTACTCGCCTTCAGGAATTGCCCCACCGAACCGGCCAAGTCGGCCCCAACGCCGCGCCATTCCCCAACGAAATGGAGAGGACCGTGAGTTACCTCAATCCCCGTATCCCCGGCGTCAATTCGGACGACGTCGTCACGGACATCGCCGAGGCCCCGCACCGCCTGCGTGCCGTCGCCCAAGCCTGCGGAGCGCAGGTCGTCGCGACCGTCGACGTACAGGCGGGAGAGGACGACTGGAACGCCGCGTCCACCGAGGAGCATCCGCGTCCGGTGGTGCTCGTGCACGGCACCTTCGGCAACCGGGGCTACACCTGGAACACGGCAGCACCGCTGCTACGACAGCACGGTCACCGGGTCTTCCGGCTCGACTACGGCCAGCACGGCAACCCCGTGATCTTCGGCCTGGGCGACATCAAGCACTCCGCCCGGCAGCTCGCGGACTTCGTCGACGAGGTACTGCGGCGGACCGGCGCCCAGGAGGTCGACGTGGTCGGCTTCTCGCAGGGCGGCATGATGCCGCGCTACTACCTGAACGCCCTGGGCGGCGGACCCAAGGTGCGCAACTTCGTCGGCATCGCGCCCAGCAACCACGGAGTCACGGCGCAGGGGCTGATGAACCTCGCCCGCCAGATCCCCGGCGCGGTGGAACTGCTGGAACAGGGCGCCGTCGGGGAGGTCGTGCCGGCCTGGCCGCAACTCCAGCACGACCACCCCTTCCAGCGCGAGCTGGCCGGTCTCGGCGAGACGACGGAGGGCGTCCGCCACACCGTCATCGCCACCCGGTACGACGACGTGGTCACTCCGTACACGTCGTGCGCCCTCGCGAAGAGCGAGGGCCGCTACGTCAACAACATCGTCCTTCAGGACATCGACCCGGACGACCACACCCCGCACGTGAGCATGCCCTACAACGCCACCGTGCTGAACGAAGTCCTCAAGGCCCTGGCCGACTGAGGCCTGCTGCCGTCCAGGAGGACGCGGGCGACCAGCGCCGGGTCGTCGTTCATCGGGACGTGGCCGCAGCCGGGCAGCCGCACCAGGCGGGCCCGCGGAATGGTGCGCTTGGCGCGTATGCCCTGCCGGGGCAGGAGCAGCCGGTCCCGGTCGCCCCACGCCACGGTGACGGGGACGCCGGGCACGTCGTCGGTGAACAGCACGCTCCGCCCGGCCCGGAGCGTCTCGGCGAACCCCTGCGCGTGTGCGAGCGCCAGCGTCTCGGCGACGACCGCCTCGGGGGAGCGGCGGCCGGGACGGGCGTAGATCGTACTCGTCAGCGCGGTGCGGCCGACCGCGGTGCGGGACAGCCGCTCGACCAGCGGGAGGGGCAGGCTCCGGGCGGTCCGGCGCATCCCCGTCAGGACGCCGAAGGCGTAGCGCCGCTCGGCCCGCGTCCAGAAACCGGCCGGGGACAGGGCCGTCACCGACCGCACCAGGTTCTCGCGGCCGAGCCCCAGGGCCAGCAGACCGCCCAGCGAGTTGCCGGCCACGTGCGGCCGGTCGAGCCCCAGCGCCGCGCAGAAGGCGCCGAGTACCGCGTTCGTCGTCGGCAGATCGTGCGGCAGGCCGTGCGGCAGCGCGGACGACTGCCCGAACCCCGGCAGGTCCACGGCCACCACCTCGCGCTCGGTCGCGAGGATGTCGACCACCGGGTCCCAGGCCTGCCGGTGGTGGCCTATGCCGTGCAGCAGGAGCAGCGGCTCGCCGGCGCCCACGCGCGCGTAGGCGAGCGTGATGTCACGCGGACCGTGGGCGGTGGGGGCCGTGAAAGAGAGCGTTGCGGACATGGGGCTCCTTGTCGGGAACAGGTGTTCCGGGAACGCATGCGCGATGACGTCGGGTAGACAGCTTGTCAGCAATTACTACCGACGGGTAGTCCCGGTGTCGGGTGCGAGCGATTCCGTCTGGACACCACCGGACGCGTCCGCTGGGATGGTGGGGTGAGCACCGACATCGCGACCGACGTCTTCGAAGCACACCGGCCCGTCCTCATGGGCGTCGCCTACCGCATGCTCGGCCGCCTGGCCGACGCGGAGGACGTGGTCCAGGAGACGTGGCTGCGCTGGTCCGGCGCCGACCGCGCCGCCGTGCGCGAACCCCGCGGATACCTGGTGCGCGTCACCACCCGGCTCGCCATCGACCGGCTGCGCCAGGTCAAGTCGCGCGGCGAGACCTATGTGGGCCCGTGGCTGCCCGAGCCCTACGTCACCGACTTCGGGGACGCGGTGCCGGACGCCGCCGAGCGGGCCGTCCTCGCCGACTCCGTCTCCCTCGCCGTCCTCGTCGTCCTGGAGTCGCTGTCGCCGCTGGAACGGGCGGTGTTCGTCCTCAGGGAGGCCTTCGGCTACCCGTACGCGGAGATCGCCGCCATGCTGGAGCGCGGCGAGGCCGCGGTGCGCCAGCTCGCCGGACGCGCCCGCAGGCACGTCGACGAGCGGCGCCCCCGCTACGACGTCGACCCGGCGCAGCGCCGCGACCTCACCGAGCGCTTCCTCGCCGCCGCGGCCGAGGGCGATCTGGCCGGCCTGCTGGCCACGCTCGCGCCGGACGTCCGGCTGGTGGGCGACAGCGGCGGCCGGTCCAAGGCGCCGCTGCGCGTGCTGGAGAGCTCCGACAAGGTGGGCCGTTTCCTGCACGGGGTCGCGCGGCAGGGCATCCCGGACGTCACCTTCCACTTCCTGGAACTCAACGGCGGCCCGGCCCTGCTGATCCGCTCCGGCGGCAAGCCGGACTCCGTCGTGCAGGTGGACGTCGTCGACGGCCGCATTCAGTCGATGTACATCATCCGCAACCCGGACAAACTGGTTTCTCTGGCCGACGTTCCCTGACCCCGCCCCGTCTTCCCTCCGGCATCCCACGGCCCCGGCCCCCGTCCCGCGACGGGGGCCGGGGCCGTTCCGTCGCGGGATTGGTCTTGACCAAGGGGGTGGGGCGTTTTATCGTCGCAGAGAACTGCAACAACCTTTAATAAACAAGGGCGTCAAAACGCCGCCGGAACACGGCGATTGCGGAGGACAGGGTGGGGACCACGCAGCTGGAATCGGTGCCGGAGCCCAAGTACTGGCACCTCAGGACCGTGCTCAGCCAGGCGCTGGACTCGGAGTTCGAGGTGGGCGAGATCCTGCCCAACGAACGCGACCTCGCCGCCCGCTTCGGCGTCGCGCGCGCGACCCTGCGCCAGGCCCTGGAGCAGCTCGAGCTGGAGGGCAGGCTCCAGCGCCGCCGGGGCGTCGGTACGACCGTGGCGCCGCCGCGCGTCGGCGTGGCCGTCGGCACCCGGGAGCACACATGGCCCGGGACGGCCGACGACGCCTGGCAGCCGGCCGACTGCGTCCTCGCGGCAGCTCCCGCGGCCGTGGCCGACGCCCTGGAGACCGACCGCGACGAGCCGGTCCACACCGTCCGCCGCTCCCGCGTGAGCCACGGCCAGCCCGTCGCCGCGGAACTGCTGTACGTCCCGGCGTCCTCGGTGCCCGACCTCACCGCCATCGACGCGCCCTCCGGCCCCGCACGCGCGCGTGCCGTCCTGCGTGAACTGCAGCGCGGGGACCTGGAGCGGCAGGAGAGCGCCGTCGAGCTGGGCTCGGCCGGCGCGGACGACGCGAAGGAGCTGGACCGACTCCCGGGCGCGCCCGTCCTGGTCGTCACCACCCGCTACCTCGCCGAGGGCCGCACCGCCGCCGTCTCCGTCGCCACCTACCGCGCGGACACCTGCCGGCTGACGTTCGGCGACTCGGGCGATGTGGAGATCCACCACGGCCCCGAGACCCGGGCCTCCTGACCGACCCGCCCCCGCCGCGGACCCGCGCCCCCACCGCCGCCCGTGGATCAGCGGCGGGCCGTCGCGCCCTCGACCGCGAAGAGCTGCTCCTCCACATGGTCGAGGGCCAGCCGCAGCGCCCCCGTCGCCACGGCGGCCTCGCCGAGCAGCGACAGGGCCACCCGCGGCGGACGCAGGCAGTAGCGGGCCAGCTCCCGGCGCAACGGCTCCAGCACGCCGTCGAGGCCGGCCGCCCACCCGCCGATGACGACCATCTCGGGATCGAGCGCCAGCGCCAGCGCCGCCACGTCGTGCACCAGCCGCTGGATGAAACGCTCGACGGCCGCACGGGCCCGCTCGTTCCCCTCGCGGGCCTTGGCGAAGACCTTGGCCACCGCCTGCTCGTCCAGCGGATGCAGCGGCTGGTCCGTGGTGGACAGCAGCGTCTCCGGCGTCACGTCCCGGCCCAGCAGGTGCAGCGCGCCGATCTCCCCGGCCGCCCCGCCGTACCCCCGGTGCAGCCGCCCGCCGATCAGCGCCCCCGCCCCGGGGCTGAGCCCCGCCAGCACGAACACGATGTCGTCGCACTCGGTGGCGGTCCCCTTCCAGTGCTCGGCCACCGCCGCCGCGTTCGCGTCGTTCTCCACCAGCACCGGGCACTTGAAGGACCGGCTCAGCCGCTCGCCCAGGCCCAGACCCGTCCATCCGGGCAGCGCGGTGCCCAGGCGGACCGTGCCGTCCGCCTCGACGATGCCGGGCGTGGCCGCGCCGACCGCCCGCAGCGAGCCGCGCGCCACACCGGCCCGGCGCAGCAGCTCGGCCACGGCCGTACGCAGCCGCTCCAGCCGCTCGTCGGCCGGCGCGTTCTCGTCCACGTCCTTGGCCTGGGCGCCGATCACCCGGCCGTCCAGGCCGGACAGGAGCGCGGCTACCCGGTGCGGGCCGATCTCCAGGCCCAGCAGGTGCCCCGCCTCCGCCCGGAACCGGAACCGCCGCGCGGGCCGCCCCTGCCGCCGGGCCGTCCCCTCGTCGGCGGCCGCCTCGACGACCACACCGGTCTCTATCAGCCCCTCGACGACGCCCTCGACGGTCGGCCTGGACAGCCCCGTCACCCGGGTGATCTCGGTCAGCGTCGCGGAGTCCGTCGCACGCAACGCGTGCAGCACCACAGCGGAATTGATCCTCCGCAACAGCGAAGGATCCCCGCCGGTCAGGCCTGCCAAGGTCCGTCCTCCCAGCTCGTGCGCGTGTGGGCCGGATGGTACTCGGCCCGCCGAACCCCGGCGAGTTCCGGTCCGCCGTTCCCGCTTCCCGCGGCGCCCTCAGCCGGGCGCCACGAACCCCGACTCGTACGCCGTGATCACCGCCTGGGTGCGGTCGCGCGCCCCCAGCTTCGCCAGTACGGCGCTCACGTGCGACTTCACCGTCTCGGTGCCGACCACCAGCCGGGCGGCGATCTCCGCGTTCGACAGCCCCCGCGCCATCAGCCGCAGCACCTCGCCCTCCCGCTCGGTCAGCCGGGCGCGCGCCAACTCGGCGTGGGCCGCGCGGTTCCCGCCGCCGTCGCCGTACTCGGCGGCCAGTTGCCGCACCGAGGCGGGGAACAGCAGGGACTCGCCCTCGGCGATCAGCCGCACCGCGTGCACGATCTCGGCCGGTCGGGCCCGCTTGAGCAGGAAGCCGTCGGCGCCCGCGCGCAGCGCCTCGTACACGTACTCGTCGTTCTCGAAGGTCGTCACCACGAGGATCTTCGGCGGCTCGGCCACCGTCCGCAGCAGCGCGCGCGTGGCCTCGATCCCGTCGAGCAGCGGCATCCGGACGTCCATGGCGACCACGTCCGGCCGCACCTGCCGCACCAGCGGGATGACGGCCGCCCCGTCGGCCGCCTCACCGACCACCTCGATGTCCGGCTGGGCCTCCAGCACGGCCCGCAGACCCGCGCGCACCAGGGGTTCGTCGTCGACGAGGAGCACTCTGACCGGCATCCGCCCAGCGTAGATCAGCCGAGCGGCAGCTCGACGTGCACCTGCCAGTCACCGGCGCCGTCCGGCCCCGTGCGGGCCCGCCCGCCCAGCAGCGCGGCCCGCTCCCGTATGCCGCGCAGACCGCTCCCGCGGCCCGGGGCGGCCCTGCCGTCCGGCAGCGGATTGCGCACCTCCAGGGTGAGCGTCCCGTCCGCGACCCCGATACGGACCAGGGCCGGCACCGGACCCGCGTGCCGCAGCACGTTGGTCAGCGCCTCCTGGAGGATGCGGTAACCCTCACGGGAGACCGGGCCCGGCAGGCTCTCCAGCGGACCGGCGACCTCGGCGTCGACCTTGGCCCCGGAGGCGCGCGCGGACTCCAGGAGCCGGTCGGCGTCCGTGAGCGTCGGCCGGGCGCTCACCGGCCGCTCCGCCTCCCGCAGCACCCCGAGCACCCGCTCCAGGTCCTCCAGTGCCGCCCGGCCGGTCTCCTCGATCGCCGTCAGGGCCCGGTCGGTGAACTCCGGGCTGTTCGCCGCGCGAGCGGCCCCCGCCTGGACGACGGCCACGGTCAGCGCGTGGCCGATGGAGTCGTGCAGCTCGCGCGCGATGCGGGTGCGTTCCAGGAGCTGCTCGGTGCGTTCCTCGAGCGCGCCGAGCCGTTCGGCGGCGGACGGGCCGAGCAGTCGCCGGGCGGCGGCGGTGAGCACCTCGCCGAGGCCGACCACGACCGCGTACAGCACGAGGAGTGGGAGCGGCGCCAGCAGGCCGTAGACCCAGTGCGGCCCGCCCGACAGGGCGGGCAGGTCCTCGGTCTCGTGCCCGACCGTGCGCGCGGCCAGGGAGTACGCCACGATCGGCAGCCAGATCGTGAGGTAGGCGGCCACTCCGCCGAGCAGCGTCCTCATCTCCAGCCAGAGCACGGTCCGCCAGCGGTCCCGCCAGGCCGTGGCGGGCAGCGTGGCGAAGTCCGGGTCCGCCTCGTCCGGGGTCAGCAGCAGCCGGGCCTGCATCACCTCGCCCACGCGCACCGCCGGAATCAGACCCACCGGCACCAGCACGAGCAGCGGCACCCAGGGCAGCTCCGGCTCGACCCACCACCACACGCTGATCGCGGCCACCG
Source organism: Streptomyces sp. NPDC018026 (assembly GCF_044327745.1). Classification (NCBI taxonomy): domain Bacteria; kingdom Bacillati; phylum Actinomycetota; class Actinomycetes; order Kitasatosporales; family Streptomycetaceae; genus Streptomyces; species Streptomyces sp. NPDC018026. Next base: position 269,504 of record NZ_JBIRFY010000008.1, on the reverse strand, counting down.
GCACCCACAGGTGCAGCAGCCGGGTGTACGTCCTCCCGCGTACCAGCGGGCGCAGCAGGCGAACCATCCCGTCATCGTGTCATCCGGCACCGACGGCACGGCTCCCCCGCACGGGGGAGGCACGGTCCACCGGTGGGGGAGGCCCCCGCGCACCACGCTCCGCCACGCTGGAGCCATGACCAGCATCGACGTCCGCAACCTCACCAAGGAGTACGGCACCCGACGAGCCGTCGACGACCTCTCCTTCACCGTGTGCCCCGGCCGGGTCACCGGCTTCCTCGGCCCCAACGGCGCCGGGAAGTCCACCACCATGCGGCTCGTCCTGGGCCTGGACCGGCCTACCTCGGGAACCGCGACGGTCGGCGGACGCGCCTACACCACCCTCGACGAGCCGCTGCGGCACGTCGGCGCCCTGCTCGACTCGGAGGCGGCGCACGGATCGCGCACCGCGCGGGACCACCTCCGCGTCCTGGCGGCGAGCAACCGCGTCCCCGCGCGACGGGTCGGGGAGGTGATGGAGCGGACGGGCATCGCATCGGTGGCCCACCGCCGGGTGAAGACGTACTCCCTGGGCATGCGTCAGCGCCTGGGCATCGCCGCCGCGCTGCTGGGCGATCCCGGCGTGGTGATGCTGGACGAGCCCTCCAACGGACTGGATCCCGAGGGCATCATCTGGATCCGCGAACTGCTGCGCGGGCTCGCCGCCGAGGGGCGCACGGTGCTGGTCTCCAGCCACCTGATGAACGAGACCGCGTCCTTCGCCGACCACCTCGTCGTCCTCGGCCGGGGCCGCCTGCTCGCCGACACGCCGATGCGCGAGTTCATCGACGCGCGCGTGCAGCCGCGGGTGCGCATCCGGACGCCGGACGCGACCGCGCTCAAGGCCGCGCTCGCCCGGCACGGACACGACGCCGTGGAACACGACGACGGGTACTGGACCGTGCACCACGCGCGCGTGGACGACGTCGGCCGGATCGTGTCCGGCGCGGGCGTACCCGTCCTCGAACTGGCCTCGGACGAGGGCACGCTGGAACAGGCCTACCTCGACCTGACCGCCGCCGAGACCGAGTTCGCCGCACAGCCCAAGGAGGCCTGACCATGAACCTCACGCCCGTCCTCCGCGCCGAGGCGCTCAAGGTGCTCACCCTGCGCTCGCTGTGCGGCTCTCTGCTGGCCCTGTTCGTGGTCACCACGGCGTTCTCCGCACTGGCCGGGTCGTCCGACGCCTCCGATCCGGACTTCGACCCGCTGTTCACCGCCCTGTCCGGTGTCATGCCCGGCCAGATCGCGGCCATCGCCTTCGGCGCCGTCGTCGTCTCCTCCGAGTACCAGGGCAACGGGATCCGGCTCTCCCTGGCCGCCGTACCGCAGCGCGGCCGGTGGTTCGCGGCGAAGCTGGCGGTCGCCGCCGTACCGGCCCTGGTGGTGGGACTGGTCACCGCGCTCGCCGCCCTGCTCGCGGCTCGTGCGGGCCTCGGCACGGCGGCGGCCGGGCTAACCGTCGGCGAGCAGGTCCGCGGCGTCGTGGGCTGCGGGATCTACCTCATGCTCATGGCCCTGTTCGCGGCCGGGCTCACCACCCTGTTCCGCAGCGGAGTGGCCACCCTGTCCACCCTGGTCCCGTTCATCCTCATCGTCTCCTTCGTGATCGGGGACGCGGCGGGCACAGCGGCCGACTTCCTGCCCGACAAGGCAGGTCAGATCGTCCTCTACCGGACGCACGACGGGACCCTGGGGCCCTGGACGGGGCTCGCGGTGACCGCGCTGTGGGCCGCGGCCGCCCTCCTCGCCGGATTCTGGCGGCTGCGCCGCCGGGACGCCTGACCGCGGACGACTTGGCGGGGAGGCTGACGCCCCGCCAATTGTCAGTGGCGGCGGGTTTACTGGAGGCATGAACATCGCGCGGCACCTCGCCCTCGTCGACGAGCTGTGCTTCCGGCCCTTCCCGGCGGAGCACGGCCCGTCGGACGGGGGCACCGCGGGTCCCGGGTACTTCACGGCGGTGCTGGAGAGCAGCCGCGGCCTGCGCGGCCGCGCCCCGGGCGAGCGGGCGGCGACGGTCGAGCAGTACGAGAAGGAGCGGGACGCCCTCTGCGAGCGTCTCGCCCCGCGCTGGGGCGGGACGGACCCCGTCAACCTGCAGACGGTCCTGCTGCGGACCGAGCGGGAGCGGATACCCGAGCCGTGGGCCGGGCTGAGCGCCGACGCCCGCGTGGCGTACGTCTGGGAGGTCGCGGGCACCGGCCGCTGGGTCGCGGTGGCCGTCACCGACCGCGACGAGGCGGACGAGGTGCGGCTGCTGGCGGTGATCACGCGGGAGGCACCACCGTGACCGCGGCCCACGCCTAGGCCTGCGCCCCCGACCCGTGCGCGTCCGTCCCGTGCGCCCCCGTCCCGTGTGCCGCCTTCCGCAGCCGGGCGTACTCCTGTGCCATCGTCTGCGCCGTCCAGTGCGCGTTGAGCCCGCTGGGATTGGGCAGCACCCACACCCGCGTACTCCCGAACGTCCGCTCCTGCGGCCCCACCCGGGCCTTCGGTTAGTCGAAGGCGGCCCGGTACGCGGTGACACCCACCACCGCCAGCCAACCGGGCCGCAGCCGCGCCACCTTCCGCGCCAGCAGCCGGCCGCCCTCCCGGTACTCCTCGGCGGTCAGCTCGTCCGCCCGCGCGCTGGCCCGCGCCACGACGTTCGTGATGCCGAGCCCGTACGAGGGCAACTGCCCCTGCTCCGACGGACGCAGCAGCCGCGGAGTGAACCCGGACAGATGCAGCACCGGCCAGAAGCGGTTGCCGGGACGGGCGAAGTGGTGGCCCGTCGCCGCCGTCATCAGGCCGGGGTTGATGCCGCAGAACAGCACGCGGAGGCCGTCCGCGACGACGTCCGGTACGAGACGGTCGCGGGCGGCCTCCAGCTCGGCCCGGGTGAAGCGGGTCAGAGGATCGCTCCGGGGGCGTAACCGGCGGCCTCCGGGTGCCGCTTGACGATGTCCTCGATCCGGCCGACGACGACACCGACCTGGTCGGCCGCGGCGCCGGTGAAGGAGAGCTTGTCGGCCATCAGCGCGTCCAGGGCGGCACGGTCCAGCGGGATGCGGTCGTCGGCCGCCAGCTTGTCGAGGAGCTCGTTGCGCTCGGCGCCCTGCTCGCGCATGGCCAGCGCGGAGGCGACCGCGTTCTCCTTGATCGCCTCGTGCGCGACCTCGCGGCCCACACCGCCCCGCACCGCGCCCATCAGCACCTTCGTGGTGGCCAGGAACGGCAGGTAGCGGTCCAGCTCCCGGGCCACCACGGCCGGGAAGGCACCGAACTCGTCGAGCACGGTCAGGAAGGTCTCCAGGAGCCCGTCCAGCGCGAAGAAGGCGTCGGGGAGCGCCACCCGGCGCACCACCGAGCAGGAAACGTCGCCCTCGTTCCACTGGTCGCCCGCCAGCTCGCCGGTCATCGAGGCGTAGCCGCGCAGGATCACCGTCAGGCCGTTGACGCGCTCGCAGGAACGGGTGTTCATCTTGTGCGGCATCGCGGACGAGCCGACCTGGCCGGGCTTGAAGCCCTCCGTGACCAGCTCGTGCCCGGCCATCAGCCGGATCGTCTTGGCCAGCGAGGACGGCGCGGCGGCGAGCTGCACCAGCGCGGTGACGACCTCGTAGTCCAGGGAGCGCGGGTAGACCTGGCCGACCGAGGTGAACGCCTGCGAGAAGCCGAGGTGCCCGGCGATCCGCCGCTCCAGGTCCGCCAGCTTGCCCGCGTCACCGCCGAGCAGGTCCAGCATGTCCTGGGCGGTGCCGACCGGGCCCTTGATGCCGCGCAGCGGGTAGCGGCCGAGCAGCTCCTCCACCCGGCCGTACGCCACGAGCAGCTCGTCGGCGGCGGTGGCGAACCGCTTGCCCAGCGTCGTGGCCTGCGCCGCCACGTTGTGCGAGCGGCCGGCCATGACCAGCTCGGCGTACTCGCCGGCCAGCTTGCCGAGGCGGGCCAGGACGGCCACGGAACGGTCCCGGACCAGCTCCAGCGAGAGCCGGATCTGGAGCTGCTCGACGTTCTCCGTCAGGTCGCGGGAGGTCATGCCCTTGTGCACGTGCTCGTGCCCGGCGAGGTCGCTGAACTCCTCGATCCGCGCCTTCACGTCGTGCCGCGTGACCTTCTCGCGCTCGGCGATCGAGGCCAGGTCGACCTGGTCGAGGACGCGCTCGTAGTCGGCGATCGCGGCGTCGGGCACCTCGATGCCCAGGTCCTTCTGGGCCCGCAGCACGGCGAGCCAGAGCTGCCGCTCGAGCTTCACCTTGTGCTCGGGCGACCAGAGGGTGGCGAGCTCGGCGGAGGCGTAGCGTCCGGCGAGGACGTTCGGGATGCGGGGCTTGGCGGGAGCGGAAGTCACGTAGACGGATTCTACTGGCGATTCGTGCAGGTCGGCGCCGCGGGGCCGTTCGTCGGAACCTACGAAGCGCCGTCGCAACCCGCGAAGGGCCGTGCGGCGCCGGGGATCACCGCGCGGGGTCCCCGTAGGGCAGCAGGTCCGGGCGCTTGGGCGGCAGGCCGTCCCCGGACGAGCGGCCGGTCAGCCTGCGGCCTATCCAGGGCAGCAGGTGCTGCCGGGCGAACCGGACGTCGGCGGTCCTGCGCGACACCCACCCCGGCGGCGGTGTGGCCGGGATCGGCGCGTGCCACTCGGGGTCCTCGGGCTCGTGGCCGAGCGACTGCCACACCGCCTCCGCGACCCGGCGGTGGCCCTCGGCGGTCAGGTGCAGCCGGTCCACGTCCCACATCCGCGGGTCGGCCAGCGACCGGGCCCCGTACAGGTCGACGACCACCGCGCCGTGCCGTTCGGCCAGGTCGTCGATCACGGCGAACAGCGCCTCCATGCGGGGCCGGAAGCGCTCCAGCACCGGTCCCTGCCGGCCGGGACTGCGCATCAGCACCAGCTGCTCGCAGTGCGGGGCGAGCCGCTCCACGGCCTGGGTCAGCAGGTCCCGCACCCGGGCCATGTCGCACTTGGGCCGCAGCGTGTCGTTGAGCCCGCCGACCAGCGTGATCACGTCGGCTCCCATGGCGGCGGCCACGTCCACCTGCTCGTCGACGATCTGTCCGATCAGCTTCCCGCGCACCGCCAGGTTGGCGTACCGGAAGCCGGGGGAGCGGGCCGCCATCCGCGTGGCGAGGAGGTCGGCCCAGCCACGGTAGGAGCCGTCGGGCAGCAGGTCCGACATGCCCTCGGTGAAGGAGTCGCCGACGGCGACGAGACTGGTGTACGCGGGGTTCGTCTGCATGGCGACGGAAATGGTATCCCCTGCACATACCCGCCGGTCGGTCGCCCTCCCCGGTGCCGTCCCCGAGGGCCCGCGGGCCCTGGGGACGCCGGGCTCACGTCCGTTGCCCGAACAGCTCCCGCAGGACGTCCTCCATGGTCACCAGACCCGCCAGCCGCCCGTCGGAGCCGAGCACCGCCGCCAGGTGCGTACGGCTGCGCCGCATGGCGGTGAGCACGTCGTCCAGCGGGGTGCGCTCGCGCACCCGGGCGATGGGGCGCATGTCCCGCAGCCGGAACGGCAGGTCCCGCGGCGAGGCGTCCAGGGCGTCCTTCACGTGCAGGTAGCCGACGATCCGCCGCCCGTCGTCGACCACCGGGAAGCGGGAGAACCCCGACTGCGCCGACAGCCGCTCCAACTGCTCCGGGGTGATGCCCACGCGCGCGTGGACGACGCGTTCCAGCGGCAGCACCACGTCCCGCACCGGCCGCCGGCCCAGCTCCAGGGCGTCGTGCAGCCGCTCCCGGGCCCGGTCGTCGATCAGCCCGGCCTCGCCCGCGTCCTTGACGATCTCCGCCAGCTCCGCGTCCGTGAAGGTCGCCGCCACCTCGTCCTTGGCCTCGACCCTGAGCAGCTTGAGCAGCCCGTTCGCGAAGGCGTTGACCGTGAAGATCACCGGCCGCAGTGCCCGGGACAGCGCCACCAGCGGCGGCCCGAGGATCAGCGCGCTGCGCACCGGCTCGGCGAGCGAGATGTTCTTCGGGACCATCTCGCCGAGCAGCATGTGCAGATACGTCGCCAGTGCCAGGGCGAGCACGAACGACACCGCGTGCCCGGCGCCCGACGGCACGCCCACCGCGTGGAACACCGGCTCCAGCAGGTGCGCGATCGCCGGTTCCGCGACGATGCCGAGGACCAGCGTGCACAGCGTGATGCCGAGCTGCGCCGCCGCCAGCAGGGCCGACACGTGCTCGAGCCCCCACAGCACGCGCTTCGCCCGGGTGTCGCCCTCCTCGGCGTACGGCTCCACCTGGCTGCGGCGTACGGAGATCAGCGCGAACTCGGCGCCCACGAAGAACGCGTTGACGACCAGGGTCGCCAGACCGATCAGCAGCTGTACGGCGGTCACCGGCCGGCCTCCCCCTCGTTCTCCCCGCCGCCCGGGCCGGGCCCGGCGGCGTCGGTTCCGTCGGTTCCGTTGGCTCCGTCGGTTCCGTCGTCAAGGGGGGCGTGCATCAGCACCCGGGCGGCCCTGCGCCCCGTGGCGTCCACGACGTCCAGCCGCCAGCCGGCGACATCGAGGCTGTCGCCCACGGCGGGGATGTGCCCGAGACCGGCCGCCACCAGCCCCGCGACCGTCTCGTACGGGCCCTCGGGCACCCGCAGGCCCAGTCGTTCGAGCCGGTCCACGCGCGCGGAGCCGTCGGCCCAGTACAGCGCGTGCCCCGCTTCGTCCGTGCCCGCCGGATCGAGGTCGGGCGTCTCGTGCGGATCGTGCTCGTCCCGCACCTGGCCGACCACCTCCTCGACGATGTCCTCCAGCGTGGCCACCCCGGCCGTACCGCCGTACTCGTCGATCACCACGGCCATCGTGCGCCGCCCGGAGAGCCGGTCCAGGAGCCGGTCCACGGTCAGCGACTCGGGGACCAGCAGCGGCTCGCGCATCAGGTCGGCGACCGGCATCCCGGGCCGCCGCTCGGCCGGCACCGCCAGGACGTCCTTGACGTGTGCCGTCCCGACCACGGCGTCGAGGCTGTCCTGGTAGACCGGGAACCTGGACAACCCGGTCGCCCGCGTCGCGTTCGCCACGTCCTCGCACGTCGCCCGGACGTCGAGGGCCACGACCTGGACGCGCGGGGTCATCACCTGCTGCGCCGTCAGGTCGGCCAGGTTCAGGGTGCGCACGAACAACTCGGCGGTGTCGGCCTCCAGCGCGCCCTCCTTCGCCGAGTGCCGGGCGAGCGCCGCCAGCTCCTGCGGGCCGCGCGCGGACGCCAGTTCCTCGGCGGGCTCCACGCCGAAGCGGCGCACGATGCGGTTGGCGGTGTTGTTCAGATGGGTGATGAAAGGGCGGAAGACCGCACTGAACCAGCGTTGCGGGCCGCCCACCCGCTTGGCCACGGCCAGCGGCGAGGAGATCGCCCAGTTCTTCGGCACCAGTTCCCCGACGATCATCAGGAACACCGTCGACAGGGCGGTGCCCAGCACCAGCGCCAGCGAGGACGCCGCCGAACGCGACACCCCGAGGTCCTCCAGCGGCCCCGCGATCAGCGCCGCGACCGACGGCTCGGCGAGCATGCCGACCACCAGGTTGGTGACCGTGATGCCGAGCTGGGCGCCGGAGAGCTGGAAGGTCAGGTTCCGTACGCCCTTGAGGGCGCTCGCCGCGCCCCGCTCGCCCCGGGCCGCCGCGCGCTCCAGTTCGCCGCGCTCGACGGTGGTCAGCGAGAACTCGGCCGCGACGAACGCACCGCACGCGAGTGAGAGCAGGATCGCCACCAGCAGCAGGAGCACTTCGGTCATCGGGTCACCTCGGATCCATGATCGGCCAGGAGCAGAAGGTTCGCCCGATGTTCAAGCCTTCAACCTTTCGCCTGGCGGTCGCTCAGTCGGTGAGCGGCTTCACCCAGCGCCGCCACTGCTCCTGCGGCTCGTACCCGGCGGCCCGCCAGGCATGCTGGGCCCGCTCGTTGCGGACCAGCACCATCGCGTCGCCGCGGCGCCCGCCGAGCCGGACGAAGCGCTCGTCGGCGGCCGTGAGCAGGGCCGAGCCGATGCCACGGCGCCGGTGGTCCGGGTGCACCGCCAGCCGGTACAGATGGCAGCGCCAGCCGTCGAAGCCCGCGATCACCGTGCCCACCAGTTCCGCCTCGCGCTCGGCCAGGAGCAGCGCCTCGGGGTCGCGCGCCACCAGGCGCTCCACCCCCTCCCGGTCGTCGCTGATGCTCGTCCCCTCGGCGGCCGTCTTCCAGAAGGCCAGCACGGCGTCCAGGTCCTCGGGCCGGGCGGGCCGTATGCGCAGATCCGTCATGCCGCGATCCCACCACGGGCGCCGGGCACCCGTGCGGTTGTTCCGGGATGCGGACGGGCGCGGCACGCCCTTGCCGCCGCTAGCGTTCCGGCGCTAGCTTCGAGGTATGGCGAAGACCCGGAAGGCCCAGCTGAACGTGCGGGTGGACGAGGGCACCGCCCGGGCGGCCCGCGAGAAGGCCCTGGCCCGGGGGGTGAGCGTGAACCGCTACATCGAGGAACTGGTCCGGCAGGACACCGGTGAGGCGGGCCGCACCTTCGTGGAGGCCGCCGCGGACTTCATGCGCCAGTACGAGAAGGTGTTCGCCGAGGAGGCCGGCGAGGGCCGACGCTGAGCCGTCGCACGCGTCCCGGATGAACGACCTCACCATCGACCTCGCCTGGCTGCTGATGCTCGCCGAGCGGCGCACCCCCGGTGACCCGCAGGTCACCGACTGGGGAGCGCTCGTCGCGGCCGTCGCCCGCCACCGGGCCGAGATATTCGACACCCCCGTCTACGACACCCCGCACGCCCGCGCCGCCGCGCTGCTCCAGCTGCTGATCCACGTCCCGGCGCTGGAGCGCTCCAACGCCCTGTTCGCCTCCGCGGTCGCCTACGCCTACCTGGTCGCCAGCGGGGTGGAGGTCGTCACCACGCCGGAGCGGGTGCGGGACCTCGCGCTGCTCGTGAAGAAGGGCGAGGCGTCGGTCGAGGAGATCGCGGACGAACTGCGCGGCTGGAGCGGGTGACCGCGCCCGTCGCACCGCCGTTCAGGACGGTCGCCAGGCCGTGCCCAGGGCGCAGTACGAACTCGGCAGGGCCGGCCCGTGCTCCGGCATCATCAGCTGCCGGTAGGGCCCGAGGGTGAACCCCGCCTCCCGCAGCGCGGCCACCGGTTCGCGGGAGAGGTGGCAGCCGCCGGACAGGGGAGGCCACAGCGTCCGGTCCAGCGCCCGCTGGGTGAAGGTCATCGCCCGCCCGCCGCCCCGGCCGTGCTCGAAGAACCGCACCTGTCCGCCCGGCTTCAGGACGCGCCGCAGCTCCGCGAGCGCGCGCGGCACGTCCCGGACACTGCACAGCACCAGCGAGACCACGGCCGCGTCGAAGGCCTCGCTCTTGACCGGCAGGGCCTCCGCAGCGCCCGGCGCCACGTCCACCGGAACCTCGGCGCGCAGTGCCGCCTCCACCGCCAACTGCCGCAGCACCCGCTCCGGTTCGATGGCGACGACCTCGGACACGGTGCCCGGATAGTGCGAGAAGTTCAGCCCGTTGCCCGCGCCGACCTCGATGACCCGCCCGGTCAGTCCGGCGAGCAGCCGCCGGCGCACGCGGGCCATGCCCATCCGGGTCTCGGCGCCCACACTGACGCGGGCGTAGTAGCGGGCGAACAGCGGATGGTGCACGGCGTCCCGCGGCACCCCGCGGGCCCGGGCGGATCGCAGCGGCATGGGACCTCCCTCACCAGGCGGCAGCCTTACCGCGATTCTCCCCCGCGCGGGCCCGGTGCACCCACCGCGCGAGCGACTCGGCCCTAGACCGACCGCGTGGCCCCGGCCCCCTGCGGCAGCGGCCGGGACCCCTCCCGCGTCCTCCCGGACCGTCCGCCTCGGCCCGGACCTTTCCGCCGCCTACCGGACCCTCCTGCCGCCCGTCCCGAGCATCCCGTCGGTCACGGGCCGTGCCGGTCGCCGAACGCGTCCGCGTCCCAGGTGCCGTCCAGGGGCGGCGCCAGCCAGCGCGGCGCCGCCGACCGGAAGGCGGCCGGGGTGAGGGACCCCGCCCCGGCCGGGACCGCGCCGAGGAGCGGAGCGCCGGACACGTCCGGGAGGTCCGCGAGGTTGCAGCGGGCGGCGAGGTCCGGGGCCCCGGGCCAGCTGCCGATCACCAGCCCGGGCAGCTCCAGCCCCCGGGAACGCAGCTCGCGCGCCGTCAGCTCGGTGGTGTTCAGGGTGCCCAGCCCCGCCGACGTCACCAGCAGCACCGGTGCGCCCAGCAGACCGGCGACGTCGGCCAGCGTGCCGCCCTCCGTGTCGAAGCGTACGAGCAGTCCGCCCGCGCCCTCGACCAGCACCAGATCGTGCTCCGTGGCGAGTTTGGCCGCGGCCTCCGCCACCTCCCACGGACGCACCGGTGCCCGTCCGGCCCGGCGCGCGGCCGTGCCCGGCGCCAAGGGTTCGGGGAACCGGGCCACCTCGGCGACCGTGGCGTTCCCGGCCAGGCGGGCCACTTCCCGGGCGTCCCCGGTCTCGTCCGGACCGACGCCGGTCTGCGCCGCCTTGAGCACGGCCACCGTCCGGCCGCCCGCCAGGGCCGCAGCGGCCGCCGCGGCGGTCACGACCGTCTTGCCGACCTCCGTGCCCGTGCCCGTGATCACCAGTACCGGCATGTCATCCCTCCCGTGCCGCCGCGCAGACCGCGCGGGCGACGCGTGCCACGTCCGCGTCGCCCGTGATGTACGGCGGCATGGTGTAGACCAGGTCGCGGAACGGGCGCAGCCACACGCCCTCACGCACGGCCGCCCGCGTCGCGGCCCGCATGTCGACGGCGTGGTCGAGCTGCACCACCCCGATCGCGCCGAGCACCCGCACGTCCCGCACGCCGGGCAGCTCGGCGGCGGGCGCGAGCCCCCCGGTGAGGCCCGTCTCGATGCGCTTGACCTCCGCGCGCCAGTCCTGGCCGAGCAGCAGCCCGATCGACGCGCACGCCACGGCCGCGGCCAGCGGATTGCCCATGAACGTCGGCCCGTGGGCCAGCACCGGTACCTCGCCCCGCGAGATGCCCTCGGCCACCCGCGAGGTGCACAGGGTGGCCGCCATCGTCAGGTAACCGCCGGTCAGCGCCTTGCCCACGCACATCACGTCCGGCGTCACCGCCGCGTGCTCCGCCGCGAACAGGGCGCCCGTGCGGCCGAAGCCGGTCGCGATCTCGTCGAAGACCAGCAGGACGTCGTGCGCGTCGCACGCCTCGCGCAGCACCCGCAGGTACGCGGGGGAGTGGAAGCGCATCCCGCCCGCGCCCTGCACCACCGGCTCCACGATCACCGCGGCCAGTTCGCCGGCGTGCCGCTCGATCAGTGACCGCAGGTGGTCGGCGTACGTCTCCTCGTACTCCGTCGGCGGCGCGTCCGCGAAGACCTGGCGCGGCAGGACACCGGACCACAGCTCGTGCATGCCGCCCTCGGGGTCGCACACCGACATGGGCTGCCAGGTGTCGCCGTGGTAGCCGCCGCGCCAGGTGAGCAGGCGGCGCTTGCCGGGGCGGCCGAGCGAGCGCCAGTACTGCAGGCACATCTTCACGGCGACCTCGACCGACACCGACCCGGAGTCGGCGAGGAACACGTGCTCCAGGCCCTCGGGAGACATGTCGACAAGGAGCTTCGCCAGCCGTACGGCGGGCTCGTGGGTGAGCCCGCCGAACATCACATGGCTCATCCGCTCAAGTTGCTCGCGGGCGGCCGTGTTCAGCACCGGGTGGTTGTAGCCGTGGATCGCCGACCACCAGGACGACATCCCGTCGACCAGATCCCCGGAGCCGTCGGCCGGCCGCAGCCGTACCCCGCTCGCCGACTCCACGACCAGCGGGTCCTGCCGGCCGGGCATGGGCCCGTACGGGTGCCAGACGTGCCGCCGGTCCAGGTCCAGCAGTTCGGCGACGTTCGGCGCGGCCTCAGGCATTGGGCGCGAGGTCCGTCCCGGCGCCGCGGCGGCGTACCGCCACCAGGTCCGTGCGGGGCTCCTCGGCCGGGCGCGGCGTCGTGGACGCGGGCGCGGGGGCGCACACTCCACCACCGGCGTGCGACCCGCAGCCCCCGCCCCGCACCGATGCGCGGTGCTCCGGAAGGGTGACCTCGCCCGCGCCCTCCACCTCGAAGCCGGCGTCCGCGATCATCTCCAGGTCCGCGTGGCCCGCCTGGCCCTCGCTGGTGAGGTAGTCGCCGAGGAAGATCGAGTTGGCCAGGTGCAGCGCGAGCGGCTGCATCGTGCGCAGATGGACCTCGCGCCCGCCCGCGATGCGCACCTCGACGTCCGGGCAGACGAACCGCGTCATCGCCAGGATGCGCAGGCACCGCTGCGGGGTGAGGTGCCACTCCTTGGCCAGCGGCGTGCCCTCCATCGGGATCAGGAAGTTGACCGGCACCGAGTCCGGGTCCAGCTCGCGCAGCGAGAAGACCACGTCGACCAGGTCCTCGTCGCTCTCGCCCATGCCCGCGATGAGCCCCGAGCAGGCGGACAGCCCGGCGGCGTGCGCCTTGTTGACCGTGTCCACCCGGTCGGCGTAGGTGTGCGTGGTCGTGATGTCGCCGTACGTCGACTCGGAGGTGTTGAGGTTGTGGTTGTAGGCGTCGGCCCCGGCCTCCCGCAGCCGCTCCGCCTGGCCGTCGGAGAGCAGCCCCAGGCAGGCGCAGACCTCCACGGACTCGTTCTGCTCCTTGATGGCCTTGATGGTGTCCGACACGCGGTCCACGTCCCGCTCCGTCGGACCGCGTCCGCTGGCCACCAGGCACACGCGCTTGGCGCCCCCGGACACTCCGGCCGCGGCGGCCGCCGAGGCCTGGTCGGGCTTGAGCCAGGTGTACTTGAGGATCTCCGCCTTGGAGCCCAGCCGCTGCGAGCAGTAGGAGCAGTCCTCGGGGCACAGGCCCGACTTGAGGTTGACGAGATAGTTGAGTTTCACCCGTCGGCCGAACCAGTGGCGGCGCACCTTTCCGGCCGCGGCCACCACGTCGAGCAGGTCGTCGTCGGAAGTGGCGAGGACGGCGAGCGCCTCCTCGCGGGTCGGCGACTCGCGCCGAAGCCCCTTGTCCACCAGCGTGTTCAGCAGGTCCATGAGAGCCGATCCTGTCCTAAGGGGCCGTCCGCGGCCAAGGAGACTTTGCACAACACTGACAGATCGACGTGTGGGTATTGCCACACCTCGCGGGGGTGGCCGGACCGCTAATGTCTGTTCATTGCCTACAAAACCCCGGAGGACCGTGCCATGGCGTTCGGCTGGATCGAGGAGCAGGACCGGGCGCGCCGCGAGGCCGGACTCGTACGGGTTCTGCGCCCCCGCCCGGCGGCGTCCTCGCTGCTGGACCTGGCGAGCAACGACTACCTGGGTCTGGCCCGGCACCCGGAGGTGGTGGAAGGGGCGGCCTCGGCCGCGCGGACCTGGGGCGGCGGCGCGACCGGCTCCCGGCTGGTGACCGGCACCACCGCACTGCACGCCGAACTCGAACGCGAACTGGCCGAGTTCTGCGGTTTCGAGGCCGCGCTCGTCTTCTCCTCCGGCTACGCGGCCAACCTCGCCGCGGTCACCGCGCTGGCACCGCACGGCAGCCTCGTCGTCTCCGACGCGGGCAACCACGCCTCGCTGATCGACGGTTGCCGGCTCGCCCGCGGCACCACCCAGGTCGTGGGGCACGCCGACCCGGACGCCGTGCGCAAGGCACTGGCGACGCACGACGGACCCGCGCTGGCCGTCTCCGACACGGTCTTCTCGGTCGACGGCGACGCCGCGCCCCTGGCGGCACTGGCCGACGCGTGCCGGGCGTACGGGGCCGGGCTCGTCGTCGACGACGCCCACGGTCTCGGTGTCCTCGGTGACGGCGGCCGGGGCGCCCCGCAGGGCGCGGGCCTCGCGGGCCGCGACGACGTCGTCGTGACCGTCACGCTGTCCAAGTCGTTCGGCGCCCAGGGCGGCGCCGTGCTGGGCCCCGCCCGGGTCGTCGACCACCTGGTCAACGCGGCCCGCACGTTCATCTTCGACACGGGACTCGCCCCCGCCGCCGCCGGAGCGGCCCTCGCGGCGCTCAGGCTGCTCGTCCGCGAGCCGGAGCGTGCGGCGCGGGCCCGTGCCGTCGCCGCCGAACTGCACGAACGGCTGACCGCCGCGGGTCTGGACGCGGTACGTCCGGACGCCGCGGTCGTCTCGGTGCGCGCACCCTCCCCGGAGGAGGCCGTGCGGTGGGCGGCCGACTGCCGGGCGGCCGGCCTGTCCGTGGGCTGCTTCCGCCCTCCTTCGGTGCCCGACGGCATCTCACGGCTCAGGCTGACCGCTCGCGGGGACCTCTCCCGGGAACAGATCGAGCGCGCTGTACGGGTGATCGGCGAAACGCGGCCATGAGTCGGCGGGACACGGCCGTGCGTCGTCCGGTGTCCGGCGCGGTCAGCCGCGGCCGGCGCCGGCGGTGAACGCCGTCCAGCTCCCGGGGGAGAAGAGCAGGGCGGGTCCGGCCGGGTTCTTGGAGTCGCGCACGGCGAGCAGTCCGGCGCCGGGGCCGGCCGACGGACGGGCCGTCTCCACACAGTTGTTCGCTCCGGTGCTGTAGCTGCTGCGCAGCCACCGGACACCGGGCATATCGGTGCCGGCAGGGATGTTCCGGGGACGTTCGGACATGGAGCCTGACATGGTGCCTCCTTACGCGCCTGCCGCGGTCGCGGCGATGAAGTCCAACGAGTCCTCGGGCGAAAGGGCATGGATCAGAAGGGCGTTGAAGGCCTCGGTATAGGCCTCTAGGTCTTCTTTCCGTTCGAGGTGCAGGCTACTCGTCAAGTGGTCGAGAACAACCACGTCCAGATCAGAAGTGCTCGAAAATGAGAAGATTACGAAAGGGCCGGTGACACCGATGTGCGCCCCGGCGGCAAACGGCAGGACCTGGAGCCGGACATGGGGGAGCTGCGCCGCCTCGACCAGTCTCGCCAGTTGACGGGCCATCACCCCGGGCCCGCCCACCTCCCGGCGCAGCACCGCCTCGTCCAGGACCGCGCTCAGCTCCAGCGGCGGCTCGCCCCGCAGCACGTCCTGCCGGGCCAGCCGGACCTCGACCAGCGTGTCCAGCCGTTCCGCCGGCATCCCGTCCACGGCGGCGCGCGTCACCGCGCGGGCGTACTCCGGCGTCTGGAGCAGGCCGGGCACCACCGTGGTCTCCAGCGTGCGCATCGCGGCGGCCTGCGACTCCAGGCTGATGAAGTCCCGGTAGGTCGGCGGCAGCACCCCGCGGTACGCGTGCCACCAGTGGTTGCGTCCCCCCGCGTCCTCGGAGCGCGCCAGCATCACCAGCAGTCCCCGCAGCTGCTCGTCGGCCACGCCGTAGGCGTCCAGCAGTAACCGCACGTCGGCCGGTTTCGCCCCGCTCGTGCCGGTCTCGATCCGGCTGACCTTCGACTGGTGCCAGCCCACGAGCCGGGCCGCCTCACCGCTGGTGATGCCCGCCGACGTGCGCAGGGCGCGCAGTTCCGCGCCCAGCTTCCGGCGGCGCACCACGGGACCGTGCTGCATGGGACAACTCCCTTACTCCTTATGAGTCGCCCAAATACGCTCTGCCGTCGCAGAGTTCACCGCTTCGAGCGACAGATATATGCATATCTTGGTGGATCGCCGCCCTTCACAGGTCCGGTGATGGCAGTCTGGCGGCGAAGCACCAGTCCGGGACCGTACTCGAACCATCCGCTCCGTGTCGGGCCGCGGTCCCGTGAGAAAGGGACGACGTCGCCATGGCAGACCATCTGGAAGCATCCGTCACTCTGCCGAGCGATCCCGCCTCGGTGGCCGCCGCGCGGACCTACGTGGTCGGCACCCTGGGGGAGTGGGGCCTGCCGGGCGACGCCGACCTGTCGGACACGGTGCGGCTCATCGTCTCCGAACTGGCGACCAATGCGGTCCAGCACACGTTCGGGCAGTCACCCACCTTCACGGTGGACCTCGTCCTCGACCGCGACGAGCGGCTGCGCCTCGGCGTCACGGACAGCCACCCGCGCTTCCCCAAGCGCCTGCCCGCCGCCGTCCAGCAGGACAACGGCCGGGGCATGGTGATCATTCGCTGGCTGACCGCCGAGTGCGGCGGCAAGCTGAGAGTCAGGCCCACCCGCGAGGGCGGCAAGACCGTCTCCATCGAACTGCCCTGGACGCCCCCGCGCGGACCGGCCGCGCCCGCGGGGGTGACGGCGGGACAGAACGCCGTCACCCCCGCGGGCGGGCTACTTGACCCGGCCGTACCAGACGCTTGAGGTCCAGATCTTCTCCAGGCGCACCACGGCGCCGGTCTTCGGCGCGTGCCAGATCCGGCCCTTCCCGGCGTAGATGCCGACGTGGTAGACGCTGCTGCCGGAGTGGAAGAACACGAGGTCACCGGCCTTGCGGTTCCTCACGGACACCCGGCTGGTCTTGTTGTACTGCTGGGCCGCGGTGCGCGGCAGCTTCTTGCCGGCCTTCTTGAACGAGTACAACGTCAGGCCGGAACAGTCGAACCGGTGCGGGCCGGTGGCACCCCAGCGGTACGGGGCGCCCTTCTTGGAGGCCGCGATCCTGAGGGCTTTCGTCGCATGACTCGCCGCGGCCGCCTCGGCGGCGACACCGGGGACCACGACGGAGCCGCCCACGGCGGCGAGGGTGAGAGCCGAGGCCGTACCGGCACGGGCCATCAGCGACGGGACACGATTGAGCGCGGACATGCGCAACCCTTCGTCAGCCGCCTGTGAAGGATGACCTGTCGGATTCGGGCTGGCGAAGTTGCCCGGCCGCGGTGTGCGGCTTCACCCCAAGGACCGCCGGGCCCGGTGCCTCTCGCGGAGGCGGCCGTGCCGGCGACCCGTCGTGCTCGGGTCCTCCACTCCTGCCGATCCACTTCCCTTGCGACCGGTCGTCCGGACGGCGGCAGGACTCGGCGTCCGCCCGGACCGCCCCGCCGCTGCGGCGGGGGCTTGTCGTCAGTCACGGATCTTGTCCCGCCCCGAGGGGAATTCCCAACGGAACGTGCCCTTTGTGTTGTTACGTCCCACTCACCCGTCCGGGTCGACGCCCTCCTGTTCGAAGCGCCGCCGCAGGCGGTGGCGGCCCCGGGACCAGCGGTGCAGTGGGGTCTCGCGCCGGCGGAGCGCACGACTGCCGCAACTTCGGCCGGTCGCGAATCGGAGGTGTTCCTACGCCGAAAGGGGGTACGTCGTTTGGTCCGTTTCGACCCGGGGTTTCTCAACTCTCGGAAGCGGGCGGGAGACCGACCCGCGCCGTCCGCCGCTCACCGTCGAGCACGCGCAGCGCCCGGGCCAGGGTGGCGGCGTGCACCTCCGTCTCGCCCCGCCGGTGCATCACCGTCAGCGCGTCACGCAGCGCCGCCGCCTTGCCGACCAGTGCCTGGGCGGCCCGCAGCCCGCGGTAGGTGTCGCCGTCCCGGCCGGGGTTGATGCGTCCGAGCAGGTCGACGACGTCCAGATAGCGGTCGACGACCTCGGCCTCGGCGCGGGTCAGTGCGGGCAGCGGCGGCAACTCGGGTGGCAGCACGGGCCGATCACCTCGCGCCGGGCGAGGCGGGCGGGGTCCTGCGGCCCGGCACGATCCGGTCCACCAGCCCGTACTCCAGCGCCTGCCGGGCGTCCAGGACCGTGTCCCGCTCGATGTCCTCGGCCACCTGCTCGGGAGAGCGGCCGGTGTGCCGTACGAGGATCTCCTCCAGGCGGGCGCGGACCCGGACCAGTTCCCCGGCGTGGACGGCCAGGTCGCTCGCCTGCCCCCGCACCGGTTCGGTGAGCGCCGGCTGGTGGAGCACCACCCGGGCGCCCGGCAGGACGGCGCGCTTGCCGGGGGTGCCCGCCGCCAGCAGCACGGCGGCGGACGAACCGGCCTGCCCGAGGCAGGTGGTGGCCACGTCGCAGGCGACGTGGCGCATCGTGTCGTAGATCGCGGTCATGGCGGTGAAGGAGCCGCCGGGCGAGTTGACGTACAGCTCGATGTCCCGGTCCGGCGCCTGGTGCTCCAGATATATGAGCTGCGCCGTCACGTCGTTCGCGGAGGCCTCGTCGACCGGTGTCCCGAGGAACACGATCCGCTCCTGGAGCAGCTTGGAGTACGGGTCCGACGTCCGGGTCCCCGCGCTGGTGCGCTCGGTGAACTCCGGCAGGACATGGCGGGCGGGCGGCCGGGTCATGACGAACCCCTCCTCGTGGCAGAACCGACTTCGGCTGCACTGTCTCTGTAAAAAATGTACAGGACGTACGCTTGCTTGGGCGTGGAGTCGAGAGCGGATTCGGGCGGAACCGTAAGCTGGGGCCATGGCCTACGAGATTCCGGTGACGCAAGCCAGGGCCGAGCTGGCCGACCTGATCAACCGGGTGGTGTACGGCGGTGAGCGCGTCGTCGTGACGCGGCACGGCAAGCCTCTCGTCGCCCTCGTCTCCGCCGCCGACCTCGAGCGGCTGGAGGAGGTCCGGGAACCCTCGGACACCCAGGTGACCATCACCTCGGTCGCCGGCGTCCACGACACGGCCGCCACCTCGGCACGCCCCGAGCACCACCGCTTCGGCATCGCCGCGGAGCACCGGGGGTCCGAACCGTCCTAGGGCGGGGCGCGCGTCCGGGTGCGGGCATGCGGGGGATCGCCGACGGCACCGGTAATCAATCGGTCAAAACCGGGTGACGTGGCCGTAACACTGTAGCCCTAGTCTGCACCCCGATCCACCTGCGGTTTCTCGGGCACCGGTGGGTGCATACCGGCCCATTCATGTGTGTTACATCTAGAGCCGTCGCGGTGGCCGCGGCAGCCGGACCTGCCGGTCCTGGCGTGATGCCCTGTGAGGTGGTAAATGCAACTGACCCCGCACGAGCAGGAGAGACTGCTCATCCATGTGGCCGCGGACGTGGCGGAGAAGCGCCGCGCACGAGGTGTCAAGCTCAATCATCCCGAGGTCGTCGCGCTGATCACCGCGCACATCCTCGAAGGCGCCCGGGACGGGCGCAGCGTCGGCGAACTGATGTCCTCCGGACGCAAGCTGATCCAGCGCGACGAGGTCATGGAGGGCATCCCCGAGATGATCCACGACGTGCAGGTCGAAGCCACCTTCCCCGACGGGACCAAGCTGGTCACCGTCCACGAACCGATCATCTGACGGGGGCGGCAGTCGTGATCCCCGGAGAGATCCTCTTCGCCGACGAGCCGGTCGCCTTCAACGAAGGCCGCGCGGCCGTCCGCCTGACCGTGCTCAACACCGCCGACCGGCCCGTCCAGGTCGGCTCCCACTACCACTTCGCCGAGGCCAACCCCGGTCTCGAGTTCGACCGCGCCGCGGCGCACGGCAGGCGGCTGGACATCGCCGCCGGCACCGCCGTCCGGTTCGAGCCCGGCATCCCCGTCGACGTGCGGCTGATCCCCCTCGCGGGCGCCCGGGTCGTCGTCGGACTGCGCGGCGCGACCGGAGGTGCCCTCGATGCCTGAACTGTCCCGCACCGCCTACGCCGACCTGTTCGGCCCGACCACCGGCGACCGCGTCCGCCTCGCCGACACCGACCTCTTCGTCGAGATCGAGGAGGACCGGTCCGGCGGTCCCGGCCGCTCCGGCGACGAAGCCGTCTTCGGCGGCGGCAAGGTGCTGCGCGAGTCCATGGGGCAGTCGCGCACCACCCGCGCCCAGGGCGCTCCCGACACCGTGATCACCGGTGCCCTGATCATCGACCACTGGGGGATCGTCAAGGCCGACATCGGCATCCGCGACGGACGCATCACCGGCATCGGCAAGGCCGGGAACCCGGACACCATGGACGGCGTCCACCCCGACCTCGTCATCGGCCCCGAGACGGAGATCGTCGCGGGCAACGGCAAGATCGTCACCGCGGGCGGCATCGACACCCACGTCCACTTCATCGCGCCGAGCGCCGTCGACGAGGCCCTGGCGTCCGGCGTCACCACCCTCATCGGCGGCGGCACCGGCCCGGCCGAGGGCAGCAAGGCGACCACCGTCACGCCCGGCTCCTGGCACCTCGCGTGGATGTTCGCCGCCCTGGAGTCGAGCCCGGTCAACATCGGCTTCCTCGGCAAGGGCAGCACCATGTCGAAGGAGTCCATGCGTGACCAGCTGCGGGCCGGTGTCCTCGGCTTCAAGATCCACGAGGACTGGGGCGCCACCCCCGCCGTCATCTCCGCCTGCCTGGACGTGTGCGAGGAGTCGGGCGTCCAGCTCGCCGTGCACTCCGACACCCTGAACGAGGCCGGCTTCGTCGGTGACACCTTCGACGCGGTCGCGGGCCGCACCCTGCACGCCTTCCACGTCGAGGGCGCCGGCGGCGGCCACGCACCTGACATGATCACGGCGGTATCGCTGCCCAACATGCTGCCGGCGTCCACCAACCCGACCCGGCCGCACACCGTCAACACCGTCGAGGAACACCTCGACATGCTGATGGTCTGCCATCACCTCAACCCGGCCGTCCCCGAGGACCTCGCCTTCGCCGAGTCCCGGATCCGGCCCAGCACCATCGCGGCCGAGGACGTCCTGCACGACATGGGCGCGATCTCCATCATGTCGTCGGACGCCCAGGCCATGGGCCGCATCGGCGAGGTGATCCTGCGGACCTGGCAGACCGCGCACGTGATGAAGCGCAGGCGCGGCTTCCTGCCCGGCGACACCCGCGCGGACAACCTGCGGGCCCGTCGCTATGTCGCCAAGTACACCATCAATCCCGCCGTCGCCCAGGGCATCGAGCACGAGGTCGGCTCCGTCGAGACCGGCAAGCTCGCCGACCTGGTGCTCTGGGACCCCCGCTTCTTCGGCGTCAAGCCGCAACTCGTCATCAAGGGCGGCCAGATCGCCTACGCGCAGGTGGGTGACGCCAACGCCTCCATTCCGACGCCGCAGCCGGTGCTGCCGCGCCCGATGTACGGGGCGCTGGGAACCGCTCCCGCCACCAACTCGGTCAACTTCGTCTCCGAGCAGGCCGTCGAGGACGGGCTGGCGGAACGGCTCGGGCTCGGGCGGGCGTTCGTGCCCATCCGGTCCACCCGCGGCCGGACCAAGGCCGACATGCGGCAGAACGACGCGCTGCCCCGCGTGGAGGTCGCCGCGGACTCCTTCGCGGTGACCATCGACGGCGAACTCGTCGAACCCGCACCCGTCGCCGAACTGCCGCTGGCCCAGCGGTACTTCCTCTTCTGAGCGCGGAGATGAGCCGCGCAGCACTGCTCGTCCTCGCGGACGGCCGCTTCCCCGCCGGAGGGCACGCCCACTCCGGCGGGGCGGAGGCCGCCGTCCGGGTGGGACGTATCACGGACGCCGCGAGCCTGGAGGCGTTCTGCCGGGGGCGCCTGCACACGAGCGGGGTCGTCGCGGCGTGCGTCGCGGCGGCCGCCGCGCTGGGGGCCGACCCCGGGGAACTCGACCGGGCCGCCGACGCCCGCACCCCGTCGCCCGCCCTGCGGGTGGCGGCGCGCCGACTGGGGCGGCAGCTGATGCGGGCCGCCCGCGCGACCTGGCCGAGTGCCGAACTCGACGCCCTGGCCTCGCTGTTCCCCAAGGGGGCCCATCAGCCCGTCGTGCTCGGGCTCGCCGCGCGTGCGGCCGGGCTCGGGGCGCTCGACGCGGCGTACTGCTCCCTCTACGAGGGGGTGAGCGGACCCGCGACGGCCGTCGTGCGGCTGCTCGGTCTCGATCCGTTCGACGCGACGGGGGTGCTGGCGCGGCTCGCGGGAGAGCTCGACCGGGTCGCCGCGGACGCCGTGGAGGTGGCGGAGCGCGTGGTGAGCGACGGGGCCGGTGTGCTGCCCGCGCGGTCGGCGCCGTTGCTGGAGATCGGGGCGGAGGCGCATGCCGCCTGGCC
Organism: Streptomyces sp. NPDC018026; assembly: GCF_044327745.1. NCBI lineage: Bacteria > Bacillati > Actinomycetota > Actinomycetes > Kitasatosporales > Streptomycetaceae > Streptomyces > Streptomyces sp. NPDC018026. The sequence continues at coordinate 247,691 of NZ_JBIRFY010000008.1, read as the reverse complement.
TGTGAGGTTGTTCGCCTCGTAGGTGGGTTCGCCCCCGCCGCCCCTTCCCGTTCCCGACCCCAGGGGCGCTGCCCCTTCCACCCCGCCAGGGGGCTGTGCCCCCTGGACCCCCGTTCGGCCTGGACGGCCTCGTCCTCAAACGCCGGACGGGCTCATTTCCCCCGACTTTGCCAGGAGTTGCCGTATGCATCTTGACCATCACCTCGAATCCCCCGCCGCCGTCTCCGCCGACGCGCGTCGGCCCGACGGGACGCGGCGGGCGCTGCGGATCGGACTCGGCGGGCCCGTCGGGTCCGGGAAGACCGCCACCGTCGCCGCCCTGTGCCGGGCGCTGCGGGCGGAGCTGTCCCTCGCCGTGGTGACCAACGACATCTACACCCGGGAGGACGCCGAGTTCCTGCTCCGCGAGGCGGTGCTGCCGCCCGAGCGGATCACCGCCGTGGAGACCGGCGCCTGCCCGCACACCGCGATCCGGGACGACATCTCAGCCAACCTGGAGGCCGTCGAAGACCTGGAGGACGAGGTCGGCCCGCTCGATCTGGTCCTGGTGGAGTCCGGTGGGGACAACCTCACCGCCACCTTCTCCAGGGGACTCGTCGACGCGCAGGTGTTCGTGATCGACGTGGCGGGCGGCGACGACATCCCGCGCAAGGGCGGGCCCGGAGTCGCCACCGCCGACCTGCTCATCGTCAACAAGACCGACCTCGCGCCGTACGTGGGCTCCGACCTCGCGCGCATGGCCGCCGACGCCAAGGCGGTGCGCGGTGAACTGCCCGTCGTACTGCAGTCGCTGCGCGGCGAGGACGGCGTGCGGGAGGTCGCCGACTGGGTGCGGGAGCGGATCGCCGCGTGGACCGCGTGACCACCGCCGCCGGCGGTGTCCGGGCGAGCGCCCGCGTCCTCGCCCGCGGTGACGGGCGCGGGGGCACCGTGCTGCCCGTCCTGGAGGGCGAGGGCCCCCTCGCCGTGCGGCGGACCCGGGGGAGCGGGGCCGAGACCCGGGTGATGCTGGTCGGCGCGATGAGCGGGCCGCTCGGCGGCGACCGCTTCGAGGTCGGGGTGCACGCCGCGAACGGCGCCCGGCTGCGGGTCGGCTCGGCCGCCGCCACCCTCGCCCTGCCCGGGCAGGACAAGGCCGGGGCCCGCTACGACGTCCGGCTCACCGTCGACGAGGACGCGGAACTGTGCTGGCTGCCGGAGCAGTTGATCTCCGCGGGCGGCAGCGAACTCACCGTCACCACGTCCGTCGACCTCGCCGCGGGGGCGCGGCTGCTGCTGCGCGAGGAGCAGGTGCTCGGGCGGGCCGGGGAGGAACCGGGGCGCCTGACCAGCCGTCTCACCCTGCGGATCGACGGACGGTGCGTCCTCGACCAGGAGCTGTCGTGCGGGCCCGGCGCGCCGGGTGGCTGGGACGGACCGGCCGGGCTGGCGGGACACCGCGCAGTCGGCCAGCTGGTCGTCGTCCGGCCCGGCTTCGCCGCCGAGCCACCGGCGGCGCGCGTGTTCGAGGAGGGCGCGGCCGTCATGCCGCTCGCGGGGCCCGCAGCGCTGGTGACCGCCGTGGCGCCGGACGCGCTCCGGCTGCGACGGCTGCTGGACGGGGCGCTGGCCTCGCTGGACTGAGTCTCCGTCCACGGGTCGTCCACAGGCCGGCCACGGGCCGGCCGACGGCCCCGCCGAACGAACGCCCTTCTCCGTTTATCGGATTGGCAAAGAAGTAGTACTGACTCTGTTCTCAGGAAACCCACAGCGGCGAGGATCCCCGTACTTGTCGCGAACACGTACGGGGAGGGCCACTTGAGGAAGAGCAGCATACGGCGGCGGGCGACCGCGTTCGGCACGGCCGGAGCGCTGGTCACCGCCACGCTGATCGCCGGCGCCGTGTCGGCACCCGCCGCGAGCGCCACCCCGGCCGACGGCCACGGGCGGGGCTGGGACCGGGAGGCGCGCGGTGCCGCCATCGCCGCCGCCCGCGCCGCCCGGGCGGGCATCGACTGGCAGGACTGCGCCGCCGACTGGAACCTGCCCAAGCCCATCCAGTGCGGCTACGTCACGGTGCCGATGGACTACGCCAAGCCGTACGGCAAGCAGATCAAGCTCGCCGTCGACCGCATCGGCAACACCGGCACCAGGAGCGAGCGCCAGGGCGCGCTCATCTACAACCCCGGCGGCCCCGGCGGCTCCGGCCTGCGCTTCCCGGCCCGCGTCACGAGCAAGAGCGCGGTCTGGGCCAACACCGCCAAGGCCTACGACTTCGTCGGCTTCGACCCGCGCGGCGTCGGCCACTCCGCCCCCATCTCCTGCGTCGACCCGCAGGAGTTCGTCAAGGCACCCAAGGCCGACCCCGTGCCCGGCTCCGAGGCCGACAAGCGCGCCCAGCGCAAGCTCGCCCGCGAGTACGCCGAGGGCTGCTTCGAGCGCAGCGGCGAGATGCTCCCGCACATGACCACGCCGAACACCGCGCGCGACCTCGACGTCATCCGCGCCGCCCTCGGCGAGAAGAAGCTCAACTACCTCGGCGTCTCCTACGGCACCTACCTCGGCGCCGTCTACGGCACCCTCTTCCCGGACCACGTCCGCCGCATGGTCGTCGACAGCGTCGTCAACCCCTCCCGCGACAAGATCTGGTACCAGGCCAACCTGGACCAGGACGTCGCCTTCGAGGGCCGCTGGAAGGACTGGCAGGACTGGGTCGCCGCGAACGACGCCGCCTACCACCTCGGCGACACCCGCGCCGAGGTCCAGGACCAGTGGCTGAAGCTGCGCGCCAGGGCCGCGAAGGAGCCGCTGGGCGGCGTCGTCGGACCGGCCGAGCTGATCTCCTTCTTCCAGAGCGCCCCCTACTACGACTCCGCCTGGGCGCCGACCGCGGAGATCTTCAGCAAGTACGTCGCCGGTGACACCCAGGCGCTCGTCGACGCCGCCGCACCCGACCCGTCCGACACCGCGGGCAACGCCTCCGCGGAGAACGGCAACGCCGTCTACACGGCCGTCGAGTGCACCGACGCCAAGTGGCCGTCCAACTGGCGCACCTGGGACCGGGACAACACCCGGCTCCACCGCGACCACCCGTTCATGACCTGGGCCAACGCCTGGATGAACCTGCCCTGCGCCACCTGGCCGGTCAAGCAGCAGACCCCGCTGAACGTGAAGACCGGCAAGGGACTTCCGCCGGTGCTGATCGTCCAGTCCGAGCGTGACGCCGCCACCCCGTACGAGGGCGCCGTCGAACTGCACCAGCGGTTCAGGGGCTCCCGGCTCATCACCGAGCGGGACGCCGGGTCGCACGGCGTGACCGGACTGGTCAACCCGTGCATCAACGACCGGGTGGACGCCTACCTGCTCACCGGCAAGCTGGACGCCCGCGACGTGACCTGCGCGCCGCACGCCACGCCCAAGCCGTAACCCGGACCGGGGACGAGCGGCAAGGGGGGGTGACCGGTCCGACCGGTCACCCCCTGACACCTCTGTCGCTACCGTCCCTCGGCCCAGGCGTCCTCCGCCGCGTAGTCGAAGAGGTCGCCGTACGCCTCGAACATCTCCGGATAGGCCTCCCGCCAGTCCCGCCCGGCCAGCCGCTCCTCGATGAAGGCCACCGTCTCCGGCAGGGCATCGGCGTACCGGACCACCGGGCGATAGCCCAGTTGCTCCCGGGCCGCGCCCATGTCGCACACCACCGGCGCGGGCACGGTCCACGGGGTGTCCCCGACGCCGTCCACCGGCGGCCCGTCCAACAGCAGGTCCCGCGTCCGAACCCCCATCACCGCGTCGATCTCCGCCGCGATCTCCGCCACCGTCGGGGCGTCCGGATCCACCGCGTTCAGCACGCGCGTGCCCGGTCGCGGGGCGGCCAGCCGGATCAGCTCGGCGATGTTGCGCACGCTCGCCGGGTGGAAGCGGCTCGCACCGCCGTACGCGAGCACGCGCCGGCGCCTGCCGTCGAGGTTGCGCTTGACGAAGTACAGCTCGCGCGGAGTCCGGCAGTACGGGCCGTGGATCGCGCCCGCCCGCAGCAGCGTCACCGGCAACCGGTCGCCCGCCGCGAGGAGTTCCCGCTCCAGCGCCGCCTTGCCGGTGCTGTACGAGCCGTTCCCCGGGCGGACGGTGCGCTGCGTCTCCGTGATCGGCACGGGATACGCGGGGAAGCCGTCCGGCTCGGCCTGCGTGTCGAAGCCGCGGCCCCTGTCGTCCTCGTAGACCGAGACGCTGGAGATCACCACCGCCGAGCCGACCCGCCCGGCGAGCGAGACCAACTGCCGTGCCTCCCGCTCCCCGTAGGCCACCACGTCCACCAGCACGTCGCAGCCCCCGCCCACCGCCGCCGACAGCGCCGCGTCGTCCTCCCGGTCGGCCCGGACCACCCGTACGCCCTCCGGCCACCGCCCGTCCCGGTCGCCGCCCCGCGAGACGGCCGTCACCTCCCAGCCGTCCCGGGCCAGCGCGTCGACCGCCGCCCGCCCGATCTGTCCCGTCGCCCCGAGCACCACCGCACGTGTCATACGGCGACGGTAGGCGCCCGGCCCCCACCGGGCACGCCCTTCTGCCGACGGCAGACGGGGCCGCGGGTTCCCCCGGCTAGTGGTGCGGCAACCGGGGGAACCTGCGGCCCCGGGCCGCCCTCTCGGCCTCCTCGGCCCTCACGTCCGCCGCGTACCGGTCGACGTACTCCTGACCGGAGAGGGAGAGGATCGCGTAGACGATCTCGTCGGTGACGGCGCGCAGTACGGCCTTCTCGCCCTCCATGCCCGCGTAGCGGGAGAAGTCGAGGGGTTCGCCGAAGCGGATGACCACCGGGTGCAGCTTCGGGATCTTCCGGCCCGGCGGCTGCGCCTCGAAGGTGCCGATCATCGCGCAGGGCACGACCGGCACCCCGGCCCTGAGCGCCATCACCGCCACGCCGACCTTGCCCTTGTACAGCCGGCCGTCGTGCGAGCGGGTGCCCTCCGGATAGATGCCGAGCAACTCGCCCCGGCCCAGCACGCCGAGGCCCTCGCGGATCGCGGCCTGCCCGGCCTCCTTGCCCGAGCGGTCCACGGGGATCTGCCCCGCGCTGCGGAAGAAGAACGCGGTCAGCCTGCCCTTGAGGCCCGGCCCGGTGAAGTACTCCGCCTTGGCCAGGAAGGTGATGCGGCGCTTGAGCACCGCGGGCATGAGGAAGTGGTCCGAGAATGAGAGGTGGTTGCCCGCGACGATGGCCGCCCCCGACCCCGGGACATGGTCGAGCCCCTCGATCCGGGGGCGGAAGACGACCCTCAGCAGCGGGCCCAGCAGTACGTACTTGAGCACGTAGTAGAACACGGTGTGTCTCCCAGTTCTCCGGGCTCCCGGCCGGTCGTCCGCGGCCGTTGATCGATCGTAGCCCGACCTCGCCGAAACCGGCCGGGACCGGTTCGGCCGCTCTTCGGTCAACTCGATTGACGCGGCACCGCACCTCCTCTGTGCTGTCCGTCAGCAAAGGCGCGAAGCCCGGGCGACGCACGGCCCGCGGCGGGGGCGCGACCGGGGGGAGGGCGGATGACCGGTGGATCGGCACGGACGGCGGGACCTGCGCGGACGGCCGGACCGGCAGGGGGGACCGGACCGGCAGGGGCGGCCGGGGCTCCGTGGGCCGAGTTCGGGCGGCAGTTGCGCTCGCTGCGCAGGGCGGCCGGACTCACCCAGCTGCAACTCGGCCTGCGCGTGGGCTACCACCACTCCGCCGTGAGCAAACTCGAGGCGGGCCTGCGCGAACCGCCCGTGGGGCTGGTGCGAAGACTCGACGCGGTGCTGGAGACGGGCGGCGAGCTGGCCGCGACCGTCGCCGCGCCGCGCGAGGTGCCGCGGAGACCGGGCCGTTTCCCGGCCGACCCGGCGCTGTTCACGCCGCTGCCCGGCGCGGACGCCCCCGCGGGGCAGGGCGCGCCGGACTCCCGGATGTGGCCCGCGCGGCTGCCCGCCGAGGGGCTGGCCTGCCCGCTGCACGGCACCGCGGGGTGCGCGGTGCCCGATCCGGGTGAGTTACCGGCGCTGCTCGACGGGCCGGGTCCGGCGGGCGGCCCGGCCCCTTCCTGGGGCACCGGCACCGGAGCGGCGGTCGCCGAGGCGGAGTTGCTGCACGGCCTCACCGCGGTGCTGGCCTGCCTGATCCGGGAGGCGTTCCGGCACGAGGGCCGCGTGACGGCCGTCGAGGGGCTGCTGCGGGCCTTGGCCCGCTGGGCGGGCGAGGTCAACTCCGCCGGGCGGCTGCCGTACGGGCAGTTGCGGCTCGGCGCGCAGTACGCCCAGGTGGCCGGCCGGCTGCGGATGGAGCGCGGGCAGATCGGCGTGGCCATGGCCTGGTTCGGCCACGGACTGCGCTGGGCGGACGCGGTCCAGGACGCCTCGGCCCGCGCGACCCTGCTCAGCGACATGTGCACCCTGGTCCGGCTCGACGGGGACCCTTCCCTGATGCTCGGGTACGCGCAGGGCATCGGCGCGGTGGACGCGCGGCGCCGGTGGATGGCCACCCTCTCGGACCTCTACCAGGCGCGCGGCCACGCCCTGGCGGGCGACTCGGCGGCGTGCCGCCGGCACGTCTCCCTGGCCCGGCGGGGGTTCGCCCGCCTCGGTCCGCAGGACCACCTGGAAGCGCCCTGGATGGCCGGGGCCGAGGGCGCGATGCGGGTGGACTCGGCGATCGGCGGCGCCCTGCGCGACCTGGCCGTCGCGACCGGGGACCGGACGGCGGCCCGACGCGCGGTCGACGCCACCGCACGCTCGCGCGCGCAGGTGCCGCCCCAGATGCGCGGTGCCCGGCTGCTGCTCACCCTGCGGCTGGCGGACAGCTGGGCGTGTGCGGGCGATCCCGGCGCCGCCGTCGCCCTCGCCTCGGAGGTCCTGCCGGAGGCGGTGCGCTCGCGCGAGTCGATGGTCACCGCCGAACTGCGCGGCCTGCACACCCGGCTCACCGGGCAGTGGGCCGACCTGCCCGAGGTCAGGGCCTACCGGGAGCGGCTGCGGGACGCGGGGGAGTGAGGCGGGGAGCGAGGCGGGGGAGGCGCCGTTGGCGCACGGGGCAGCGAGGCGCGCGGCAACTTTCCGACCCGCACGCCTACTTGCCGGATTTTGACAGGACCGTACCGCGCCCACGGAGCCGTTGATTCCGGTGCGGCGGGGTGTGAGGGTTCCGCCCAGCCCGCGACATGACATGCAAATGACACCTGATGGACGCGTCCCCGCACCCCAGGGTGCGCGTTCGGCATGCCACGGCCCGGGCCGGCCCGCAAGGAGCCCCCCACTCTCACAAGGAGCCACGATGCTCAGACAGACCGCGGTGGCCGGGACAGTCCTGGCCATGACACTCGCAGGGGTGGTGGTACCGACCTCCCTCGCCTCGGCCTCGGAGCGGTCCGCGCCCTCCGCGGCGGAACCCAGTCCCGTCGAGAGGGCCGTCGCAGCCGCCGACCAGGCCGTACGCAGCGGCCTGGACGCCCTCGTCGCCGGCGGCCCCGACGAGCAGTACGACCGCCACCAGGTCACCCCCTGGGACAAGAACCTGTTCTCCGTCGCCTACGAGCGCACCTACAACGGTCTGCCGGTGGTCGGCGGCGACGCCGTCGTCCTCGCCGACGGCAAGGGAAGGGTCCGCGCCGTCCAGTCCGCCACCGAGGGCGCGATAGCCGTGCCCACCGAGGCCGCGATCAAGGCCGAGCAGGCGGTGAAAACCAGCCGCAAGCAGCTCGCCGAGGTCGACAAGGTCGACTCCAAGCGGCTGGTGGTCCGGGTCAAGGACGACGTCCAGACCCTCGCCTGGGAGACCGTCCTCGTCGGCACCACCAAGGACCACGTGCCCAGCAAGCTGCACGTGTTCGTGGACGCCCGCACCGGCAAGGTCGTCGACAAGTACGACGACGTGAAGGCCGGCACCGGCCACAGCGAGTGGAACGGCCCCGACCCGCTGACCATCGACACCTCCCGCTCCGGCAGCCAGTACGCCCTGCGCGACACCACCCGCCCCGGCCTGCAGTGCTCGGACTACAACGGCGGCCTGTTCACCGGACCGGACGACGACTGGGGCACCGGCAACGCCTCCAGCCGCGAGACCGGCTGCGTCGACGTCATGTACGCGGCGCAGAAGGAGTCGGACATGCTCCGCGACTGGCTCGGCCGCAACGGCCACAACGGCAACGGCGGCAGCTGGCCCACCTCCGTCGGGCTCAACCAGCTCAACGCCTACTGGGACGGCTCCCGGGTCACCATCGGCCACAACAGCGCGGGCAAGTGGATCGCCGGCATGGACGTGGTCGGCCACGAGTACGGCCACGGCCTGGACAGCTACACCCCCGGCGGCGCCAACCACGAGAGCGGTCTGGGCGAGGCCACCGGCGACATCATGGGCGCCCTCACCGAGGCCTACGCCAACCAGCCCGCCGGGTACGACTCCCCCGACTACACCGTCGGCGAGGAGATCAACCTCCAGGGCCGCGGCCCGATCCGCAACATGTACAACCCCCAGCTGGTCAACAACGACCCCAACTGCTACTCCTCCGCCATCCCGAGGACCGAGGAGCACGCGGCCGCCGGGCCCATGAACCACTGGTTCTACCTCCTCGCCGAGGGCTCCAACCCCGGCGGCGGCAAGCCCTCCAGCCCCACCTGCGACGGCAGCCAGGTGACCGGCATCGGCATCCAGAACGCGGGCAAGATCTTCTACGGCGGCATGCTGCTCAAGACCAGCGGCATGACCTACAAGCGGTACCGCTCCGCCACCCTCACCGCGGCCAAGAACCTGGACGCCTCCTGCGACCTGTTCGACGCCACCAAGGCGGCCTGGAACGCGATCGACATCCCGGCCCAGAGCGGCGACCCCACCTGCACCCGGCAGGAGACCGACTTCTCGCTGGCCCTCAGCCCGGCGAGCGGCAACGTCGAGGCCGGTTCCGCGGTCAACGCCACGGTCAACACCAGCACCGTCACCGGCAGCGCCCAGCAGGTGTCGCTGACCGCCACCGGCACCCCGCCCGGCGTCAGCGTCACCTTCAGCCCGGCCACGGTCACCTCCGGCTCCAGCTCGACGATGCGGGTCGCCACCACCTCGGGCACCGCCGCCGGAACCTACTCGCTCACGGTCAAGGGCACGGCGGGCAGCAAGAGCCACACCGCCCAGTACACCCTCACCGTCGGCGGCGGCAACAACCCGGGCACGCCGCCCGACGTCGACGTCGCCCAGGTCCAGGCCCACCTGGCGCAGTTCGGTTCCATCGCCGCGCAGAACGGCGGCAACCGCCGCTCCACCGGCTCCGGGTACGACGCCTCACTCGCGTACGTGAAGGGCAGGCTGCAGGCGGCCGGCTACACCGTCACCGAGCAGACCTGCACCTCCGGCTGCTCCGCCGGCGCGGGCAACAACCTGATCGCCGAGTGGCCGAAGGGCGACGCGAACAGCGTCTACATGTTCGGCGCCCACCTGGACGGCGTCTCGGCCGGCCCCGGCATCAACGACAACGGTTCCGGTTCCGCCGCCCTCCTCGAGACGGCGCTGACCCTGGCCGAGCAGAACCCGACCATGGAGAACCGCGTCCGCTTCGCCTGGTGGACCGACGAGGAGCAGGGTCTGAACGGCTCCGACTTCTACGCCCGGAGCCTCTCCACGACCGACCGCTCCCGGATCAAGGCGTACTACAACTTCGACATGGTCGCCTCCGTCAACGGCGGCTACTTCATCAACAACCTGACCTCCTCGGCCTCCGCCCCGATGCGGGAGTACTGGACCTCCCTCGGCCTCGCCCCGCAGGAGAACGTCGAGGGCCAGGGCCGCTCCGACGACTACTCCTTCCAGCAGGTCGGCATCCCGACCTCGGGCTACGCCACCGGCGCCTCCGCGATCAAGTCGTCCACGGAGGCCGCCAAGTGGGGCGGCACCGCGGGCCGGTCCTACGACCCGTGCTACCACTCCGCCTGCGACACCACCTCCAACATCAACGCCACCGCGCTGAACCGCAGCGCCGACGGCATCGCCTACACGATCTGGAAGACCGCCGTCGGAGACGCGCCCAACCCGCAGGACGACTTCTCGATCTCCGCGAACCCGTCCTCGGGCACCGTCGACCCGGGCAGCTCCGCGTCCGTCACCGTGAGCACTGCCACGACCAGCGGCGACGCGCAGAACGTGCGGCTGTCGGCGTCCGGCGCGCCGACCGGGGTGAGCGTGAGCTTCAGCCCGGACTCGGTCACCTCCGGCCAGTCCTCGACCGCCACGGTCCAGGTCGCCGCGGGCACGGCCGGCGGCACCTACACCCTGACCTTCACGGGTGCGGGCACCGTCACCCACACCACCACGTACACCCTCACCGTGTCCGGCGACGACGGCGGTGAGACCACCTGGCAGCTGGGAGCCACCTACGCGGCCGGTGACGTGGTGAGCTACAACGGCGTCAGCTACCGGTGCATCCAGGGCCACACCGCCTACCCCGGCTGGGAGCCGCCGAACGTCCCCGCCCTGTGGCAGCGCCTGTGACACACGGCTGAGAAACGCCTGACACGCCGACGGGCGGTGGGGTTCGCACCGAACCCCACCGCCCCCGGCGTGTGCCGGTGACCGCGGCGTCAGAACTTCGGCGTCGGGGCCTGCGCCTCCACCATCTCCGCCGCCTCCTCCTCGGTCTGCACCGACGGCGGGGAGCCCGCCAGCGGCTTGTTGGCCGTCTCCTTCATGCAGGCCACGGCGACCACACCGATCAGGGCCGCCGCCATCGAGTAGTAGGCGGGCATCATGTCGGAGCCGGTCACGCTGATCAGCGCGGTGATCACCAGCGGCGTGGTCCCGCCGAACAGCGACGCCGACAGGTTGTAGCCGACCGACAGGGACCCGTACCGGACGTTGGTCGGGAACATCGCCGGGAGCGCCGCCGACATCGTGCCCAGCAGACAGACCAGCGACAGGCCGAGCATCAGCATGCCGGCCGAGACCGCGAGCAGACTGCCCTCCTGCACCAGCACGAAGGCCGGTGCGGACAGCACGAAGAACCCGATCATGCCGGTCATCAGGACCGGCTTGCGCCCGAAGTGGTCGGACAGCCGGCCGACCTGGTTGATGATCAGCATCAGCAGCACCATCGTCGCCACCAGGATCATCAGGCCGTGGCTCTCGCTGTAGTCCAGCTCGTCCGACAGATACGTCGGCATGTACGACAGCAGCATGTAGTCGGTGACGTTGTACGCGCCGACCAGCGCGATGCACAGCACCAGCGCCCGCCAGTGGGTGCGGAAGATCTTGGCGAGGTCGCCCCGTGCGGTGGTCTCCACCGCCGTCGCGGCCTCCGAGACGTGCACGTTGGAGTCCTCCAGCTTCAGGTACGCGGGCGTGTCGTCGAGCCGCAGCCGCAGGTAGATACCGATCATGCCGAGCGGAAGCGCGGCGAGGAACGGGACGCGCCAGCCCCAGGAGTCCATGCCGTCGCTGCCCAGCACGGCGGTCAGGGCGGTGACCAGGCTGGCGGCGGCGGTGTACCCGGCCAGCGTGCCCAGCTCCAGGAAGCTGCCGAAGAACCCGCGCCGCTTGTCCGGCGCGTACTCGGCGATGAAGGTGGACGCGCCGCCGTACTCGCCGCCGGTGGAGAAGCCCTGGAGCAGGCGGAACAGGATCAGCAGCAGCGGCGACCAGAAGCCGATGGAGTCGTAGCTGGGGATGAACCCGATGGCGGCCGTGCCGATCGCCATGAGGATCATCGTCAGCGCCAGCACCTTCTTGCGGCCGATCTTGTCGCCCATCGGGCCGAAGACCATGCCGCCGATCGGCCGCACCAGGAACGCCACGGCGAACGTGGCGAACGAGGAGAGCAACTGCGCGGTGTCGCTCCCGGACGGGAAGAACACCCGGCCGATCGTGCCCGCCAGATAGGCGTAGATGCCGAAGTCGAACCACTCCATGGCATTGCCGAGGGAGGCCGCCTTGACGGCGCGCTTGACCGCGGCCTCGTCCGTGACGGTGATGTCCGACCGGCGCAGCCGGGGGTTCTGGCGGCGCTTGATCGCCCGGAACAGGGCAGGGTGGCGGCGCACCGCCGCGGTGTCGGTCTCCGGTCCGTTCTCGGTGGGGGACGTGGCGGCCTCCCTTTCCACGCGCAGACACTCCAGGCGGAGAACTGCTCGGTCGTACGTCGTTCAGCTCGTACCCGTTCCCCCGATCATGCTGGGTATGGTCGTGACTTCGGTCATGTGGTTGGGCCGATGAGGTGAGCGGCCGGTGAGTACGCTGCGCACATGCGTATCTCCGTCTCCTCCGACATGGACGAACCCGTGGCCCGGCTCCTCGTCGAGGAACTGCGCGCACGCGGCCACGAGGTGCGCGCGCACGGCGCGCTGAGCCCCGGAGCGGATTCGCGGTGGGCCGCCTGCTCCGAGGGGGCGGCGCGCGAGGTCGCCGAGGGCCGGGCCGACCAGGCCGTGGTGTGCTGCTGGACCGGCACCGGCGCGTCCATCGCCGCGAACAAGGTGCCGGGCGTCCGCGCGGCCCTGTGCACCGACGCGTACACCGCCGACGGAGCCCGCCGCTGGAACGACGCCAACGTGCTCGCCATCGGTCTGCGGCTGACGTCCGGGCCGCTGCTGCGGGAGATCCTCGACGCCTGGTTCGCGGGCGGGCCGAGCGAGGACGCCGAGGACCGGGACAACGTCGCGCACGTGGAGCGGCTCGACGAGGACCGCCGAGCCGCTCGGTGAGAACCCCGTAGGGCGGGTCAGGAGGCCAGGACCTTCTCCAGTGTCCCCAGGGCGCCCGCCAGCTCCTCGGCCGTGACCGTCAGCGGCGGCGCCAGCCGGATCGTCGACCCGTGGGTGTCCTTGACCAGGATGCCCTCGCGCATCAGCCGCTCACTGACCTCGCGCCCGGTGCCCAGCGCCGGGTCCACGTCGACGCCCGCCCAGAGTCCCCGTGCCCGGAAGCCGACGACGCCCTTGCCGACCAGGGCGGCCAGGCCCTCGCGCAGCACCGTGCCCAGCTCGGCCGCCCGGCGCTGGAACTCGCCGGTCTCCAGCAGCTCCACCACCGCCGTGCCCACCGCGGCGGCCAGCGGATTGCCGCCGAACGTCGAACCGTGCTCGCCCGGGTGCAGCACGCCCAGCACGTCACGGCTGCCGACCACCGCCGACACGGGGACGATGCCGCCGCCCAGGGCCTTGCCGAGCAGCACCACGTCCGGCACCACCGACTCGTGCTCGACGGCCAGGGTGTGCCCCGTGCGGCCCAGACCGGACTGGATCTCGTCCGCGACGAACAGACAGCCCTTGCGCCGGGTCAGCTCCCGCACCCCGGCCAGGTAGCCGTCGTCCGGGATGAGCACGCCCGCCTCGCCCTGGATCGGCTCGATCAGCACGGCCGCCGTCGTCTCGTCGACCGCCGCCTCCATCGCCGCCAGGTCGTTGTACGGCACGATCCGGAAGCCCGGCGTGAAGGGGCCGAAGCCGGAGCGGGCACTCTCGTCGGTGGAGAAGCTCACGATCGTCGTCGTACGGCCGTGGAAGTTGTCCGCGGCGACCACGATCGTCGCCCGGTCGGCCGGCACGCCCTTGACGTCGTAGGCCCACTTGCGGGCCACCTTGATGCCGCTCTCCACCGCCTCCGCGCCGGTGTTCATGGGCAGCACCATGTCCGTGCCGGTCAGGGCGGCCAGCCGCTCGGCGAAGCCCGCGAGCCGGTCGTTGTGGAAGGCGCGCGAGGTGAGCGTGAGCCGGTCCAGCTGCCGGTGGGCGGCCTCGACCAGTGCCGGGTGGCGGTGGCCGAAGTTGAGCGCCGAGTAGCCGGCCAGCATGTCCAGGTAGCGGCGGCCCTCGACGTCCTCGACCCACGCGCCCTCGGCGCGGGCCACCACGACGGGCAGCGGATGGTAGTTGTGCGCGAGGACGGGCTCCTCCGCGCGGATCAGTTCCTCGGAGCCGCGGGCGGTGCGGGCGGGTGCGGTCATGAGCGGATCTCCCGGATCTCCTGGGTGCAGCACTTGATGCCGCCACCGGCCTTGTGGAACTCGGACAGGTCGACGGGGACCGGCACGTAGCCGCGACCGGCGAGCCGGTCGGCCAGCCCCCGGGCCTCGGGCGCGATGAACACGTGCAGTCCGTCGGACACGGAGTTGAGCCCGAACGCCATCGCGTCCTCGCGGGTGGCGAGCACCGCGTCCGGGTAGAGCCGCTCCAGCACCTCGCGGCTGCCGGGCGAGAAGGCGCCCGGGTAGTAGGCGATGTTCCCGCCGCCCACCCCGCTCGGGCCGTCCCCTTCGGTCCCGTCGTCGAGCACGAACAGGGCCGTGTCCAGGTGGTAGAAGTACGGGTCCACCAGGGTCAGCGAGATCACCGGCACGCCGAAGAACTCCTGCACCTCGCGGTGGGCCGCAAGGGTGGTGCGGAACCCCGTGCCGGCCAGGATCCAGCGGCCGGCCGGGACCAGGTCGCCCTCGCCCTCGCAGACCGACTCGGGATGGTGGACCTCGAAGCCCTCCGTCTTGAACCACGCCTCGAAGGGCACGGACTCGGGACGCCGCTCGGGCGCGTGGAAGAGGGAGCCGAAGACCCGGCCCTCGACCACGACCGCGCAGTTCGCGGCGAAGACCATGTCGGGCAGTCCGGGGACCGGCGCGACGGTGTCCACGGTGTGGCCGTGGGCACGGTAGGTGCCGACCAGCGCCTGCCACTGGTCGAGGGCGCGGACGACGTCGACCGGTCGGCCGGTGCTCATCCACGGGTTGATCGCGTACTGCACGGCGAAGTGTCTGGGTTCGCAGACAACGAAGCGCCGCCGGCGCGGCACACGGGGCTCGGTCACAGAGGGGTACCTCCGCTTTTCACGGTGTGTGACGGGGTGTTGACACCACGGTAAGAAATGGCGACCGCGCCCGACAAGCGACGAAAGCTGCGTGTTCCCGCAGGATCGCTGCGTTTTACCCCTGGTCAGCGCACGTCTGCTGCGCCGTCCGGAGCGAGCAGGGCCGCCCCTGCCTCGGGACTCTCCGGGATCAGGTGGGACAGCACCATCACACTGATCGTCTTCCGGATGAACGGCTCCGCACGAATCCGCTCCAGCACCTCCTCGAAGTGCTCCACGTCCCGCGCCCGCACGTGCAGCAGCGCGTCCGCGCCGCCGGTCACCGTCATCGCCGCGGTGATCTCCGGGTAGCCCCGCACCACCTCCGCGAGCCGCCGCGGCGGCGCCGCCCCCTCGCAGTACACCTCCACGTACGCCTCCGTGCGCCACCCCAGCGCGGCGGGCCGCACCGTCGCCGTGAACCCGGTGATCACTTCGGTCTCGCGCAGCCGGTCCACCCGGCGCTTGACCGCAGTGGAGGACAGTCCGATCTCCGCGCCGATCTCGGCGAAGGACGTCCTGGCGTTTTCCATCAGGGCGGTGACGATCTTCCGGTCGAGTTCGTCGAACGAAGCGGGCCTGCTGTTCATGCGGGCACTGTATCCAGGGGATACCGGCACGTCGCAGGCGTGTGCAGGCGCCCGGATCGCCCCTACACTCCACGTTCATGCTGCGCGCCCTGGCTGTCGACGACGAACGCCCCACACTCGAGGAACTCGTGTACCTGCTGAACGCCGACCCCCGCGTCGGCACGGCGGAGGGAGCGAGCGACAGCACCGAGGCACTGCGCCGCATCAACCGGGCCCTGGAGTCGGGCCCCGGCGGTCCCGACGCCATCGACGTCGTCTTCCTCGACATCCAGATGCCCGGCCTGGACGGACTGGACCTCGCCCGGCTGCTCACCGGGTTCGCCCGGCCGCCGCTGGTCGTGTTCGTCACCGCGCACGAGGACTTCGCCGTCCAGGCCTTCGACCTGAAGGCCGTCGACTACGTCCTCAAACCGGTGCGCAGGGAGCGGCTCGCGGAAGCGGTGCGCCGGGTCGCCGAGCAGCGCGGCACCGCCGCCGTGCCCGCCCCGCGCATCCCGGTGCACGAACCCGACCCCGACCACATCACCGTGGAGCTCGGCGGCGTCACCCGCTTCGTCCCCGTCGACGAGATCACCCACGTCGAGGCCCAGGGCGACTACGCCCGCCTGCACACCGACCGGGGCAGTCACCTCGTCCGCATCCCGCTGTCCACCCTGGAGGAGCGCTGGCGTGCCCGCGGCTTCGTCCGCATCCACCGCCGGCACCTCGTCGCCCTGCGCCACGTCGGCGAACTCCGGCTCGACGCCGGCACCGTCAGCGTCCTGGTCGGCACCGAGGAGCTCCAGGTCAGCCGGCGCCACGCCCGCGAACTGCGGGACCTGCTCATGCGGAGGCCGTGAACCGTGCCCCAGGACCCCACCGAACGCCGCGTCACGGTCACCGGCCCGCCCAGGCGCACCGTCCCGCCCGCCCGGCTCCGCTCCCGCGGGCGCCACCCCCAGGCCACCGGCCACTACCGGCCGCGCACCGAGATCGACGAGCAGACCACCCTCGGCCACACCTACGTCCGCTCCCTGATGCGCAGCCAGCTGCGCGCGGGTCTCACCGCCCTCGCCGTGCTCGGCCTCCTCGTCGGGCCGCTGCCGCTGCTGTTCGCGGCGCTGCCCGACGCCCGCCGTCTGGAGTGGGCCGTCCTCGGCTTCGGCCTGTACGCCCCGCTGGTCCTGCTCGCCCGCTGGTACGTGCGCCGCGCCGAGCGCAACGAACGCGACTTCGTGCGGCTCGTCGAGGACCGGTGACCATGCAACCGGTGACCACGCCGGACGAGGCCGTGAAGGCACCATGAACTCCAGCTACGCCATACCCGCCGTCGCCCTCGTCGTCGTGGCCACTGTCCTCGTCGGCGCCTTCGGGCTGCGCATCTCCCGCACCACCTCCGACTTCTACGTCGCCTCCCGCACCGTCGGCCCCCGCCTCAACGCGGCCGCCATCAGCGGCGAGTACCTCTCCGCCGCGTCCTTCCTCGGCATCGCGGGACTGGTCCTCGTCCAGGGTCCCGACATGCTCTGGTACCCGGTCGGCTACACCGCCGGCTACCTCGTCCTGCTCCTGTTCGTCGCGGCCCCGCTGCGCCGCTCGGGCGCCTACACGCTGCCCGACTTCGCCGAGGCCCGGCTCGCCTCCCAGGGGGTGCGGCGGCTCGCGGGGGCCTTCGTCGTCGGGGTCGGCTGGCTCTACCTGCTGCCCCAGCTCCAGGGCGCCGGGCTGACGCTGACCGTGCTCAGCGGGGCGCCCGACTGGCTGGGCGGGGTGATCGTCGCCGTCGTCGTCACCGCCATCGTCGCCGCCGGCGGCATGCGCAGCATCACCTTCGTCCAGGCCTTCCAGTTCTGGCTCAAGCTCACCGCCCTGCTCGTCCCCGCCCTCTTCCTGGTGCTGGCCTGGCAGGGTGACGGGGCTCCCGGCCGCCCCTTCGACGAACCCGCCACCTTCCGGGAGCAGCGCTCGGTCCGGGTCGACGACAGTCTCACCCTCAAGCTGGCGGAGCCGCTGACCGTCGCCGTCGACGGCACCGTGGACGGCCGCGCCCACGACGGCGACCGCGTCGCCCTGCCCGCGGGCACCCACCGCATCGAGGCCGGCGCCCGCCTCACCTTCGCCGCGCACACCCCCGTCCCGGCCGCCGGACGCGGCGCCGACGACGCCCTGTCCCCCTCCCGCGCCGAGAGCCGCACGGAACGCCCGCTGTACGCCACGTACGGCCTGATCCTTGCCACCTTCCTCGGGACCATGGGCCTGCCGCACGTAGTGGTCCGCTTCTACACCAGCCCGACCGGCGTCGCCGCCCGCCGCACCACCGTCGCCGTGCTCGGCCTGATCGGCGCCTTCTACCTGCTGCCGCCCCTCTACGGCGCCCTCGGCCGCCTCTACGCCCCCGAGCTGACCCTCACCGGGGACGCCGACGCCGCGGTCCTGCTGCTGCCCGACCGGGTGATCGGGGGAGTGGGCGGCGACCTGCTCGGGGCGCTGGTGGCGGGCGGCGCCTTCGCCGCGTTCCTGTCCACCGCGTCGGGGCTCACCATGGCGGTAGCGGGCGTGCTCACCCAGGACGTGCTGCCGTCCCGTGCCGTGCCGCACTTCCGGCTCGGCACCCTGCTCGCCATGGCCGTGCCGCTGGCGGCGAGCGCGCTGGTCGGCGGGCTGCCGGTCGCCGACGCCGTCGGCCTCGCCTTCGCCGTGTCCGCCTCCTCCTTCTGCCCGCTGCTCGTCCTCGGCATCTGGTGGCGGCGGCTGACCCCGCCGGGGGCGGCCGCCGGGATGCTGGTGGGCGGCGGTTCCGCACTGCTCGCCGTCGCCGCCACCATGGGCGGCTTCCCGGGCGGCGGGGGGTCCCTGCACGCGCTGCTGGCCTGGCCCGCCCTGTGGTCGGTGCCGCTGGGCTTCCTCACCATGGTGCTGGTGTCCCTCGCCACCCCGGGCCGGGTACCGGCCGGGACGGCGGCGATCCTGGCCCGCTTCCACCTGCCGGAGGAGCTGCACGCGGAGGAACTGCGCCCGGACGGTCTGCGCCAGGACGATCTGCGCCCGGACGGTCCGGAGGCGGCGGCCGGCCTGCGCGAGGTGCGCGAGGTGCGCGAGGAGCCGACGCGGTGAGCGGCTCCACGGGCGGCTTCCTGGCGGGTCTCGCCGTGGCCCTGCTCCCGCTGCTGGCCGCCGGATTCTGGCTGGGGCGGCGCACGGCCCGCCCGCAGAACCTCGGCGGCCTGGGCACCCCGGTCGAGCACGCCACCTTCCAGACCCTGCACACCGCGTCCCTGGCCACGCCCCCGCTGCGGGCGGGCCTGACCGAGGAGACCGCCGGGAAGTCGGCCCGCAAGCTGCGCTCCCTGCTGGGCACGGACGCGCTGTGTCTGACGGACCTCGAAGAGGTGCTGGTCTGGGACGGCGTGGGCACCCACCACCGCACCGAGATCATGGAACGCCTCGCGGGACCCCTGAGCACCGGCCGCGGCGAGGCCTTCCGGCTCTCCTGCGACACCCCGGACTGCACGGTGCGCTGGGCCGTCGTCGCCCCGCTCACCGTCGACGACCGGGTGCACGGGGCCCTCGTCGCCTGCGCGCCCCGCGAGTCCGCCGTCCTGGTCCGCGCCGCCGGGGAAGTGGCCCGCTGGGTCTCCGTCCAGCTGGAGCTGGCCGACCTCGACCAGTCCCGCACCCGCCTCATCGAGGCCGAGATCAAGGCACTGCGCGCCCAGATCTCCCCGCACTTCATCTTCAACTCGCTCGCGGTGATCGCGTCCTTCGTGCGCACCGACCCCGAGCGGGCCCGCGAGCTGCTCCTGGAGTTCGCCGACTTCACCCGCTACTCGTTCCGCAGGCACGGCGACTTCACCACCCTCGCCGACGAGCTGCACGCCATCGACCACTACCTGGCGCTCGTGCGGGCCCGCTTCGGCGACCGGCTCGCCGTCACCCTTCAGGTCGCCCCCGAGGTGCTGCCGGTCGCGCTGCCCTTCCTCTGCCTCCAGCCACTGGTGGAGAACGCCGTCAAGCACGGCCTGGAGGGCAAGGCGGACCGGTGCCGCATCCAGATCACCGCCCAGGACGCGGGCGCCGAGGCCCTGGTCGTCATCGAGGACGACGGCGCCGGCATGGACCCCGGCCTGCTGCGCCGCATCCTCGCGCGCGAGGTCAGCCCGTCCGGCGGCATCGGGCTGTCCAACGTCGACGACCGCCTCCGCCAGGTCTACGGAGACGACCACGGCCTCGTCATCGAGACGGCCGTCGGCGCGGGCATGAAGATCACGGTCCGGCTGCCGAAGTACCAGCCGGGCGTGCACTCGGCGGGCCGGCTCGGTCGCGACTGAGCCGGCCCGCCGGGTGACGGGGCCCCGCGCGAGGGCTCAGGCGCTGCGCGTGGCCACCAGCCCCAGGGTGATCAGACCGAGCACCACCCAGCCGAACCACAGCCAGCCGTTGCTCCCGAGCGCCACCGTGTACGCCGTCACCGCGACGAGGCCGCCGATGGTGAGCGCCCCCATCGTCTTTGTCGAACCGTCCGTGGAACCGGGCATCGCAACACCCTCCTCGTGTCCGTTGCCCTCCATGGTGCCCCGTTCAGCCGCCGCGTGTGTTCAGTGAGGCCAGGTAGTCGTTGTACGCCGCCAGCTCCTTGTCGCCGTCGCGGTCGGCGGCCCGGTCGCTGCGCCGGGCCTGGCGCTCCTCCGAGGCGTACCACTGGAAGAGCAGCGCGAGCAGCACCAGCACGGACGGGACCTCGCTGAAGGCCCAGGCGATGCCGCCGGCCGCGTTCTGGTCGGAGAGGGCGTCGATGCCGAGCGAGGCGGGCGGGTTCTTGAACGTCTCGACCATCGGGGAGGAGGCCATCATCAGCGCGATGCCGAAGAACGCGTGGAACGGCATGCCCGCGAACAGCTCCAGCATCCGCATCAGGTAGCCCGGCCGGTGCGGGCCCGGGTCGACGCCCATGATCGGCCAGAAGAACACCACCCCCACGGCGAGGAAGTGCACCATCATCCCGATGTGCCCGGCCTGCGAGCCCATCAGCGTGTCGAAGAGCGGCGTGAAGTACAGCGCGTACAGGCTCGCGATGAACAGCGGAATGGTGAACGCCGGGTGCGTGATGATCCGCATGTAGCGGCTGTGCAGCAGCATCAGCAGCAGCTCGCGGGGACCCTTGCGGCCACGGCCCGCCGGGGGCAGCGCGCGCAGGGCCAGCGTGATCGGGGCGCCGAGCAGCAGCAGGATCGGCGACACCATGCTGATCACCATGTGCTGCACCATGTGCACGCTGAACATGACCATGCCGTAGTCGTTCAGCTTGGTGCACATCATCAGGGCGACGCTCAGCACACCGGCCACGAAGGCCACGGTCCGGCCGACCGGCCACTTGTCACCGCGCCGCACCAGACGCACGACGCCCCACCCGTACAGCGCCAGTCCCAGGAGGCAGGCGATCAGGAAGAAGGGATCCGCCGACCAGGCGAGCCCCCGCCCCAGCGTGAACGGCGGCAGATCCATCGTCATGCCGTGCCCGCTGTGATCCATCCGCCCGCTCCTGTTTCGTGGGGGTTGAGCGCGGTTGAACGCCGCTTGTCCGAAGCAAGCGTAGAACCGCCCCAGGGCGCATCTGCGACCGGGGGCGGGTGAAGCGTCCCGAAGGGGCGCGGGGAACTGCGCGACAAGCCACCTACGGCCCGCGGACCGCGAATCACCTCAAGGCCCGAGCTCCGACCGGCAGGTCAGAGCACGCACTCCGCCTCCGCGTACCGCGCGTCCGGCACCGTCTTCAACGACTCCACCGCGTCGGCCAGCGACACCATCTCGATGTCCGTCCCGCGCAGCGCCGTCATCATCCCGAACTCCCCGCGGTGCACCGCCTCCACCGCGTGCCACCCGAACCGCGTCGCCAGCACCCGGTCGTACGCCGTGGGCGTCCCGCCGCGCTGGACGTGCCCGAGTATCACCGGCCGCGCCTCCTTCCCGAGCCGCTCTTCCAGCTCGATGGAGAGCTGGCGGGCGATCCCGGCGAAGCGCTCGTGGCCGTAGACGTCCTTGCCGCCCTCGTCGAAGTCCATGGTCCCGGCCTTCGGCTTGGCACCCTCCGCCGCCACCACGATCGCGAACCGCTTGCCCGCGGAGAAACGCGCCCCGACCTTCGCGGTCAGCTCGTCGATGTCGAAGGGCCGCTCCGGGACGACGACGGCGTGCGCACCGGCCGCCATGCCCGAGTGCAGCGCGATCCAGCCGGTGTGCCGGCCCATGACCTCGACGATCAGCACCCGCTGGTGGGACTCGGCGGTGGTCTTCAGCCGGTCCAGGGCCTCGGTGGCGACGGTCACCGCGGTGTCGAAGCCGAAGGTGACGTCGGTGACCGCTATGTCGTTGTCGATGGTCTTCGGCACGCCCACGATCGGCAGGCCGTTGTCGGACAGCAGCCGGGCCGCCTTCAGCGTGCCCTCGCCGCCGATCGGGATGATCGCGTCGAGGCCGAGTTCCTGGACGTGGCCGCGGGCCCGCTCGACGCCGTCCCGCAGATGCTCGGGCCGGACCCGGGAGGAGCCGAGGATGGTGCCGCCGCGGGCCAGGATGCCGCCGACCGCGTCGAGGTCGAGCTTGAGGTAGTCGCACTCCAGGAGGCCCTTCCAGCCGTCCCGGAAACCGATGACCTCGTCGCCGTGGTCGACGACGGCGCGGTGCACGACGGACCGGATGACGGCGTTCAGGCCGGGGCAGTCGCCGCCGGACGTGAGGACACCAATGCGCATAGCCCGAAATACCTTCTCAACGTGGCACGGGTCCGGACCGCGCTGTCCGGCTCGATCCCCGCCACCCTAGCGGCATCGGGGGGCGGGACCGAACCGTGCGTCCGCCTGCTGGACGTGCCCGCTCACCTGTGCGGACGAGTCATCAGACGGGCCCGTCCCGGGAGGGTCAGGCAGGCTGCTGCGCAGCCGCGATGCGCTCGTTGCGGAGCGCCTCGTACCAGCGGTCGTCGGTCGGCGGCAGCGCGTTCACGTCGAGGGCCAGCTTGAGCAGCAGGTCCGCGATCAGCGGGTTGCGGGCCAGCACGGGGCCGTGCATGTAGGTGCCGAAGACCGTGTCGTTGTACGCGCCCTCGGTGCCGTCCCCCGTGCCGTTGCCGTTGCCGAAGCGGACCTGGGCGAGCGGGCGGGCATTGGGCCCGACGTGGGTGACGCCCTGGTGGTTCTCGAAGCCGGTCAGCGGGGGCAGGCCGAGGCGCGGGTCGATGTCGCCGAGGACGTCGCCGACGCACCGCTCGCCCTCGCCGCGGGTGGAGACCACGTCGAGCAGGCCGAGGCCCGGCTCGCGCTGGCCCAGGTCGTTGATGAACTCGTGGCCCAGGATCTGGTAGCCGGCGCAGACCGAGAAGACGATCGCGCCGTTCTCCACCGCCCGGTACAGGCCGCCGTCGCGGCGCAGCCGCTCGGCCGCGAGCCGCTGCGGCCGGTCCTCGCCGCCGCCGATGAGGTAGATGTCGCCGGAGGTCGGGATCGGCTGGTCGCTGCGCACGTCGAGCCGGGCCACGTCGAGGCCGCGCTGGCGGGCCCGGCGCTCCACGACGAGGGCGTTGCCCTGGTCGCCGTACGTGCTGAGCAGGTCCGGGTAGATCCAGACGATCCGCAGTTGGTTGTCGCTCACGAAAATCCCCTGAAGTCTCGCGGTCAGTTGCCGACGCGGCGGCGCAGGTCCTGGAAGGCGGTGTAGTTCGCGATGACCTCGATGCGTCCCGGCGGGCACAGCTGCACCGCCTGGTCGAGGTCCTCGCACACCTGGAACTGCTGGTTCGCGACCTCCAGGCGCACCGCGAGGTCCAGCTTCCGGTCCCCGACCACGCAGATCGGATGGCCGGACAGCCGGGTGTAGTCCACGTCCCACAGCCAGGAGGTGTCGGTGCCGTCGGCGCCGCGCGCGTTCACCGAGAGGATCACCGGGGCCGGCGGCGGGTCGATCAGGGAGAAGGTCTCCAGCCAGCCCGCCGGGTTCTTGGCGAGCAGCAGGCGCAGGTCGCGGCCCTGGAACTGGACGACGTCGTAGCGCCCGGCGACCGCCTGCACCTGGTACATGCGCTCCAGGGCGACCTGGGGCGGCACCCCGAAGACGGCGGCGACGGCGGCCGAGGAGGCGGCGTTGGCCTTGTTGGCGCGGCCCGGCAGCTGGAGGTGGATGGGCCAGGCGGAGCCGTGCGGGTCGAGCACGTGGTCGCCGGACAGGGCCCAGCTCGGCGTCGGGCGGCGGAAGCCGCACTCGCCGCAGAACCAGTCGTCGCCCGGGCGCTGCATGACGCCGCCGCAGGACGGGCAGGACCAGGCGTCGTCCTTCCACATCTGCCCGGCGGCGACCCAGATCACGTTCGGGGAGGAGGACGCGGCCCACACCACCAGCGGGTCGTCGGCGTTGGCGACGACCACGGCCTTCGAGCCGGCCAGGCCCTCGCGCCAGTTCTCGGCGAGCATGCGGGTCTCGGCGGCGCGGTCCAGCTGGTCGCGGGAGAGGTTGAGCAGCGCGATGCACTTCGGGTCGGTGGCCTGCGCGACGCCGACGAGGTACTTCTCGTCGACCTCGATGACCCCGTAGCGGGCGTCCGCGCCGCCCGCCAGCGCCGAGGTGATGCCGGCCGGCATGTTGGCGCCGAGCGCGTTGGAGACGACCGGTCCGGCCGCCTTGAGCGCCTCGGCGATGAGCCGGGTGGTGGTGGTCTTGCCGTTGGTCGCCGAGACCAGGGTCACGTCCAGGTGCCCGGCGAGCCGGCCGAGGAGGTCGGGGTCGAGTTTCAGCGCGACCCGGCCGCCGATCACCGAACCGCTGCCGCGCCCAGCGGCGCGCGATGCCGCCGCGACCGCCTTGCCCGCGGTCACGGCGATCTTGGCCCGCGGCGTGAGCGGGTCCGAGTTGCCTGCCATCAGTTCTCGATCCTCCTTGCCGTACGCGCCGCGCCTGAAGCCTGTGAAGCCTGACGGCCACGTGGTGTGGACCTCAGCCTATCGAGATCCATTCGCACTCCCGAATCGCGGCACCGGCCACCGGTTCCGGCGGTGGGCGCGTGCCGCCGGGGGAACACAGGGACCTTACTCTGGCCGCCATGCGACAAGGCTCCATCCCGGGCGCCCACGGGCGCGTCCGTCCCCTCGGCCTCCTCGGCGACCCCGTCCTGCACGCCCCCTGCGCGGAGGTGACGGACTTTGGTCCACAACTCGCGGCGCTCGTGGAGGACTTGTTCGCGACCATGTACGCCGCCCACGGCGTGGGCCTGGCCGCGAACCAGATCGGCGAGGCGGTGCGCGTCTTCGTGTACGACTGCCCGGACGACGAGGACGAGCGGCACCTCGGGCACGTGGTGAACCCCCGGCTGGTGGAGACCGGCGGGGTGGTGGTGCGCGGTCCCGAGGGCTGTCTGTCGCTGCCGGGTCTGGAGGCGGGCACCGAGCGGCACGACGAGGCGGTGGTGACGGGCTTCACGGTGGCCGGTGAGCCGGTCACCGTGCGC
Organism: Streptomyces sp. NPDC018026; assembly: GCF_044327745.1. Taxonomy (NCBI): domain Bacteria; kingdom Bacillati; phylum Actinomycetota; class Actinomycetes; order Kitasatosporales; family Streptomycetaceae; genus Streptomyces; species Streptomyces sp. NPDC018026. The sequence continues at coordinate 222,820 of NZ_JBIRFY010000008.1, read as the reverse complement.
GGGACGGGGTTCTTCGCCCGGTGCCTCCAGCACGAGTGCGACCACCTGGAGGGGCGGGTCTACGCCGATCGCCTGACCGGCCGGCGGCACCGGAAGCTGATGCGCCAGGTGGCCCGGGCGTCCTGGCACCGCTGAGCGCCCGCGCCGACGACGGACCGGGGGAGGCCGGAGGTCAGAACCCCGGGCCGCCCGCCTTGTCCCCCGCCTCGGCGAGCCGGCCCCACAGCAGGTCGGCCAGGGTGCGCACCAACTCCTCCCGAGGGCAGGGACGTTCGCCGAGCCACCAGTCCCCGGCGGCGTGCATCATGCCGACGATGCCGTGCCCCCAGACCCGGGCCAGCTGCTGGGTGCCAGGACCGACGTCGAGGCGCTCCTCGATGACCTGGGCCAGCTCCTCGCCCATGCGGCGCAGCAGCGGCGCCGAGTGCCTGCCGACGTCGAAGCCCTGCTCGGACTGGTCGCCCGGGGCGCCGGCGCCCTCCGCCGGATGCATCAGGAAGCGGTACACCTGCGGGCGGGCCTCGATGGCCGCAAGATAGGTGTCCAGGGTGGCCTCGACGCGCTGGCGGCGCTGGGCCGGGGCGTCCAGGGCGGCCCGCAGCGAGGCGAGGAGGGCGTCCGTGTGGCGGACGGCGAGGGCGGCGTAGAGTCCGCCCTTGTCGCCGAAGTGGCGGTACAGGATCGGCTTGGTGATGCCCGCCTCGGCGGCGATGGCGTTCATGGAGGCGTGTGGACCGTCGCGCAGCACCACCCGGTCGGCGGCCTCGAGCAGCTCGCGCCGTCTGCGGTCGGCGGACGTCTGCTGATCGGCCCGCTGCGTGGTGTTCATGTGCTCTCCCCACCCGTGCTGTTTCGGTGACGCCTGCGCAAACTAACACTCACGGGACGAGGGCCATCGAACGGGAGGGCGAGGTGGTCCCGGGAGTTGACTTTTCCTACCCGCGGGTAACAGACTCGGTGTTACCGCAAGTAACATGCATGGGCGTCACTGGAGGGGACATGGCCGAGTTCACCATGGAGCTGAGCGACGAACAGAAGGAGGTCCGGGACTGGCTGCACGGCTTCGCGGCCGACGTCATCCGCCCCGCGGCCGCCGAATGGGACGAGCGCGAGGAGACCCCCTGGCCGGTCATCCAGGAGGCCGCCAAGGTCGGCATCTACTCCCTGGACTTCTACGCCCAGCAGTACTTCGACCCCACCGGCCTCGGCATCCCCATGGCGATGGAGGAGCTGTTCTGGGGCGACGCGGGCATCGCCCTGTCGATCGTCGGCACGGGACTCGCCGCCGTCGGCGTCCTCGCCAACGGCACCGAGGAGCAGATCGGCACCTGGATCCCGCAGATGTACGGCGACGCCAACGACGTCAAGGTCGCCGCCTTCTGCTCCTCCGAGCCCGACGCCGGCTCGGACGTCGCCTCCATGCGCACGCGTGCCGTGTACGACGAGGCCAAGGACGAGTGGGTGCTGAGCGGCACCAAGACCTGGGCGACCAACGGCGGCATCGCCAATGTCCACGTCGTCGTCGCGGTCGTCGACCCGGACCTGGGCTCCAAGGGTCACGCCTCGTTCATCGTGCCGCCGAACACGCCGGGGCTGTCCCAGGGCCAGAAGTTCAAGAAGCACGGCATCCGCGCCTCGCACACCGCCGAGGTCGTCCTCGACAACGTGCGGGTGCCCGGCTCCTGCCTGCTCGGTGGCAAGGAGAAGCTGGACGCCCGCCTCGCCCGCGCCCGGGAGAAGGCCAAGAAGGGCGGCGAGCGGGTGAAGAACGCGGCGATGGCCACCTTCGAGGCGTCCCGCCCGGCGGTCGGCGCGATGGCGGTCGGCACGGCCCGTGCCGCGTACGAGGTGGCGCTGGAGTACGCGCAGACCCGGGAGCAGTTCGGGCGCCCCATCATCGACAACCAGGGCGTCGCCTTCCAGCTCGCCGACATGCGCACCTCCATCGACGCGGCGCGGCTGCTGGTGTGGCGGGCCTCCTGGATGGCGATCAACGGCAAGCCGTTCACGGCGGCCGAGGGCTCGATGTCCAAGCTCTTCGCGAGCGAGACCGCGAAGAAGGTGACCGCCCAGGCGGTCCAGATCCTGGGCGGCAACGGCTACACGCGGGAGTACCCGGTGGAGCGGATGCACCGCGACTCCGCGATCTACACGATCTTCGAGGGCACGAGTGAGATCCAGCGGCTGGTGATCGCGCGGACGCTGGCGGGGATGCCGATCCGCTAACCGTGGCGCAGCGGCGTGAGCTGCTCGATGTCGTACTTCGCCCGTAGCGCCTCGATCGCCTCGTGGTCCGGCGGGCCGCCGTCGCCGAGGATCTCCAGCAGTTCCTCGAAGTAGCGCTCGTGGTCCGGGGGCGGGCTGGCCTGGAAGAACATCTTGGCCGGCTCACCCGTCGGGTTCGCGAAGGCGTGCGGACAGCCCGGGGGCACGACGATGACCGTGCCCGGGGTGGCGCGCACCACCCGGTTGCCCGAACTCGACTCCCACTTCCGCCAGCTGTCCGGGGTACGGATCCGCGGCTCGAAGGCGAGCACGTCCAGCTCGCCCTCCAGCACGTAGAACAGCTCCTCGCTGCGGGTGTGCACATGGGCGCCGACGTCGAACCCCGGCGGCACGATCACCTCGAAGGTGGACGCCATGCGCGAGTGCGAACCGGTCACCTTGAAGGTCACGTGCTGGGCCGGCGCCTGTACCACCCGGCCCTGACCGGGCGGCACCAGCAGGCCCTCGGCCGCCGCGACCAGGCCGCTCACCACGTCACCGGCAGGGCCTCGGGCCCGCGGATCAGCGCACCCTTCTTGAACGGCACGTCCTCCGGCGCCACCGCCAGCTTCAGCCCCGGCACCCGGTCCAGGACCGCGTCGAGGAGCAGCTCCGACTCCAGCCGCGCCAGCATGCCGCCGGGGCAGTAGTGCGGGCCGAAGCCGAAGGACACGTGCGGGTTGGGGGAGCGGTCGAGGTCGATGGTGTCCGGGTCGGGGAACACCTCCGGATCGCGGTTGGCCGCCAGGTACGAGACGTAGACGGCGTCGCCCGCGCGGATCCGCACCCCTTTGACCTCCACGTCCTCCAGGGCGATCCGGGACAGGCCCACCGCGTTGCGGTGCGGGATCCAGCGCAGCAGCTCGTCGATGGCCCGGGGACGGATCTCCGGCTCGCAGCGCAGGCGTTCGGCCAGCGCCGGGCGGGTCAGCAGCAGGTGGAACATCTGCCCGCTGTTGTTGGTGACCGCCTCGCCGCCGATCTGGAGCAGCACCGCGAGTCCGACGGCCTCCGACAGCGTGATCTCGTCCCGCCCCACGGCGGCACCCAGCAGCGAGGTGACGTCCTCGCCCGTGCTGTCGGACCGGAGCCCGACGAGGTCCGAGAAGTAGGCGTTCATCTCGTTCTTGGCCCGCTCACTGACCTCGGCGCCGTGCGAGGAGGACAGGATCAGCTGGGTCCAGGTGTGCATGGCGTGCCGGTCGGTGGCCGGCACACCCATCAGCTCGCAGATCACCGCGATGGGGAACGGGCTCAGCACCGCATCGGTGAGGTCGGCGGGCGGACCCGCCCTCAGCATGGCGTCGACCAGCTCGTCGAGCATGCCCCGGGACCGCTCGCGCACGCGCTCCACGCCCCGCGCGGTGAAGGCCGCGGCCACCGAGCGGCGCAGCCGGGTGTGGTCGGGCGGGTCCAGGAAGCCGACCGCGCCGCGCGCCGGGATGAAGTGCGGGGCCAGCCGGGTGACCTGGCGGTCCATGACTGCCTCGCGCCCGAACCGGGGGTCGTTGGTGACCAGGCGGACGTCGTCGTGGCGGGTCACCAGCCAGGCCCAGCCCTCGCCGTTGGGCAGTGAGATCCGGGTGACGGGGCCCTCGCGCATCAGCTCGGTCAGCACCGGGTCGAAGTCGCTGCCGGGCAGGTCGACGGCCGGCCAGTCCCGGACGGGCGGCACGGTCCGGGAGATCGTCTCTTCGCTCATGTCTGCCTCACACCTCGCGTCACACCGCGTGCCGCGGTCCGCGTCACGTCCTGTCGCACGCCGCGCCGCACGTCCGCGGTCTGCCAGCAGCCCAGGGACATCTCGGCGGTGATGCCCGGACCGAAACCGGCCAGCAGCCCGCGCGCCCCGTCGGTGACGCCCCCTTCGTCGAACAGCCGGCGCAGCGCGTCCAGGACGACGGCGCTGGCGATGTTGCCGTACTCGGTGAGCGTCGCCCGGCTGAACCGGAAGGCGTGCGGGTCCACCTGGAGGAACTTGCTGAGATCGTCGAGGATCCGGGGGCCGCCCGCGTGCACGATGTAGAAGTCCAGGTCGGCGGCGTCCCAACCGTGCTCTCCCGCCAGCTCCTTGAGCGCCGGCGCGAGCGGCTCCATGGTGGCCGGCACCCGCTTGTCCAGCAGGAAGTGGAAACCGGTCGCCTTCACGTCGTACATGATCCAGTCTTCGGTCTTGGGGATCAGGTACGAGCCGTTGCGCTCCAGCCGCACTCCGGTGCCGCCCCGGCCGCGGACCACCGCGGCGGCGATGCCGTCGCCGAAGAGGCCGTTGCAGAGCAGGGAGCCCACGCCGAGGTCGGTGGGCTGGTAGCACAGCGAGCAGAACTCGCAGGCCACGATGAGCGCGTTGGCCTCGGGGTAGGCGGTGCAGAAGTCGTGGGCGCGGTTGATCGCGGCACCGCCGGCCGCGCAGCCCAGCTGGGCGATGGGTATCTGGCGGGTGGTGCTGTCGAAACCCATCTCGTTGATCAGCCACGCCGTGAGCGACGGCATCATGAAGCCCGTGCAGGAGACGTAGATGATCACGTCGATGTCGGTGGTGAGCAGCTCCGCGTCGTCCAGAGCACGCTGGATCACGGCCGGGACGCGGGACTTCGCCTCCCGTTCGTAGACCTTGTTGCGGTCCTCGAAGCCGGGGTGCTCCAGCGTGTCCTCGATGGGCTGCACGATGTGCCGGGTGCGGACCCCGGTGTTCTCTATCAGCCGGAGCGCGAGCGGCAGTTGAGGATGGTCCGTGTGACGCCGACGCGCCAGCTCCAGCGTCTCCTCCATCGTGATCACGTGCTCCGGGACGGACACCGAGGGTCTGCACAAAGTCGCCATGAACCGTGCCTGCTTTCGCCTCGCGGAAGGCTTGCGCCCCCCGGCCGGAAAGTGGTGCACCTTTTCAGGGGTGCCCATCCACGATCACTCACCGGAGCGGTGATCTCTCGCCGGGTTACTCCGTCTCGGGGAACGCGTCGGCTCGGCGCGGGGCGTCAGGAGGAGGGGCCGTGTCAGGAGGAGGGGCCGCTGCTGTGGGCGATGCACGCCACGTCGATCCGGTCGGCCAGCTTGGCCAGCTCGATGGTGAGGGCCGCGACGGTGTCCTCGTCCAGGCTCTCCTCGCCGGTCTCCACCAGCCGCAGCCACCGCCCGCCGACCGTGCGCAGCAGCTTGCTCACGTCGGACGCGGCGACCTGAAGCGTGCCGCGGTCGTCGACGATCAGAGGCAGGGTCACTTCGCGGTTCACAAAGGGGATCGTAGTCGCGGAAGGCTCACGCTCCGTGCCATACGGTGGTGATGTTGCAGAACTCGCGGATTCCGTGCCCGGACAGCTCACGCCCGTAGCCCGACCGCTTGACCCCGCCGAACGGGAACGCCGGGTGGGACGCCGTCATCCCGTTCACGTACACGCCGCCCGCCTCCAGGTCCCGGACGAAACGCTCCACGTCCGCGTCGTCGCGCGTCCACACGTTCGAACTGAGCCCGAAGAGCGTGTCGTTGGCGATCAGCACCGCCTCGTCCAGGTCGGCGGCCCGGTAGAGGGTGGCGACCGGTCCGAAGGCCTCCTCGCGGTGGATGCGCAGCTCGCGGGTGACGTCCGCCAGGACGGTCGGCGGGTAGTACCAGCCCGGCCCGTCCGGGCGTTCGCCGCCGCACAGCACCGTCGCGCCGCCGCGCACCGCGTCGTCGACCAGCTCCACCAGGTCGCTGCGGCCCTGCTCGCTGGAGAGCGGGCCGACCTCGGTCCCCTCGTCCATCGGGTCGCCGACCTTCAGCGCCCGCATGCCCTCGGTGAAGCGCTCGGCGAAGGCGTCGTAGACGTCCGTGTGCACGATGAACCGCTTGGCGGCGATGCACGACTGCCCGGCGTTCTGGGTGCGCGCGGTCACCGCCACCTCGGCGGCCCGCTCGACGTCGGCGGACGGCATGACGACGAACGGGTCGCTGCCGCCCAGCTCCAGCACCGTCTTCTTGATCATCTCCCCGGCCGTGGAGGCCACCGCGCGGCCCGCGGGCTCGCTGCCGGTGAGGGTGACGGCCCGTACCCGCTCGTCGCGCAGGATGCCGTCGACCTGGGCGGAACCGATGAGCAGCGTCTGGAAGCAGCCCTCGGGGAAGCCCGCCCGGTGGAACAGATCCTCCAGGTACAGGGCGGTCTGCGGCACGTTCGAGGCGTGCTTGAGCAGCCCGACGTTGCCCGCCATCAGCGCGGGCGCCGCGAACCTGATCACCTGCCAGAGCGGGAAGTTCCACGGCATCACCGCGAGCACCGGGCCCAGCGGCCGGTAGCGGACCAGCGCCCGGGAGGCGCCGGAGTCCTTCACGTCGGCGTCGTCCGGCTCCTCGTCGGCCAGCAGCTCCGCCGCGTGGTCGGCGTACCAGCGCATCGCCTTGGCGCACTTGGCCGCCTCGGCGCGGGCCTGCCGCACCGGCTTGCCCATCTCCGTGGTGATGACCGTGCCGATCTCCTTCCGGTCGGCCTCGAGGAGATCGGCGGCGCGGCGCATCAGCCCGGCCCGCTCGTAGAACCCCGTGGTCCGGTAGGTGCGGAAGGTGGCCTCCGCGAGCTCGATCCGGCGCTCGATCTCCTCCTCGCCCATGGCCTCGTACGTCCTGAGCGTCTCGCCGTTCGCCGGGTTCACCGTCGCGATGGGCATGGCCGACCTCCCTGGGTGCATGCGTGCTTCGACCTTGGCGCGCGGCGTGGGGTACCGCAACGCGGACGGGTCCCGCAGATGGGTGCCGCGGCCCGTCGCGCGTCCGGAAGCCGCCGTGCGTCGTCGCCTCTCGTCAGTGCGAGTGCTCAGCCAGCCGGTCGAGAAACGCGGCCTGCGCCTTCACGATCACCTCGCGGGCCCGGTCGAGGCCGAACCACGCCACCCGGTCCAGCTCGGGGAACTCCTCGGTCCGCCCCGACCTCGGCGGCCACTCCATGCGGAAGGTGCCGGGCACGACCGTCGCCGGATCGAGGTCGGCCCGCACGGCCCAGACCGTGACGAGCTTCCCGCCCGCCTGGCGCACCTCGCCGAGCGGGACGGCCTCGCCCTCGGGCGGCGGCAGCCCCAGCTCCTCCTCGAACTCCCGCCGGGCCGCCTCCCACGCCGGTTCCCCGGAGTCGTACTCGCCCTTGGGCACGGTCCACGCCCCGGCGTCCCGGCGGGTGTAGAACGGGCCGCCCATGTGACCGAGGAGCACCTGGAGCTCGCCGCCGGGGGCGCGCCGGTGCAGCAGCAGACCCGCGCTGCGCCTCACGGGGCCACCCCGGGGTGTGCGGCGAGCAGGGTGTCCACGGTGTCCGCGTCCCCGGGGCGCTTGTCCTCGCGGTAGCGGACCACGCGCGCGAAGCGGAGGGTGACGCCGGCCGGGTAGCGGGTGGAACGCTGCAGGCCGTCGTAGGCGATCTCGACGACGAGCTCGGGGCGTACGGTCACGCCCCAGCCGTGCTCCTCGACGGCCAGCTCCGTCAGGCGCTCGGTCTGCCAGGTCAGCAGCGCGTCGGTCATGCCCTTGAAGGTCTTGCCGAGCATCGCGAAGGAGCCGTCGGCGGTGCGGGCGCCCAGGTGGAGGTTGGAGAGCCTGCCGGTGCGGCGGCCGTGGCCCCACTCGGCGGCCAGCACCACCAGGTCGAGCGTGTGGACCGGCTTGACCTTCAGCCAGGACGCGCCGCGCCGTCCCGCGCTGTAGGCGGCGTCGAGCCCCTTGACGACGACGCCCTCGTGCCCGCGCGCCAGCGTCTCGGCGAGGAACTCCTCGGCGGTCCCGGTCTCCTCGGTGCCGCGCACCAGCGTGCGCCGTACCCGCAGGGGCTCGGGGACCAGCCGGGCCAGCTCCGCGTGCCGCTCGGTCAGCGGCAGGTCGAGCAGGTCGCGGCCGTCGACGGACAGCGCGTCGAAGAAGACCGCGGAGACCGGGACCGCCCGTGCCGCCGTGGCCACGTCGGTGCGGGAGCCGACCCGGCCGGCCGTCTCCTGGAAGGAGCGGGGGCGCCCGTCCTCGTCGAGGGAGATCGCCTCGCCGTCCAGGATGAACCGCTCGCCGGGCAGCGCCAGGGCCGCCCCGGTGACCTCGGGGAGCCGGTCGGTGATCTCGTCCAGGGTGCGGGTGTACACCCGTACGGTGCCGCCGTCCCGGTGCACCTGGACGCGGATGCCGTCCAGCTTCTCCTCGACGGCGGCGGTGCCGAGCTTGCCGACCGCCTCGGCGACCGAGGACGCGCTGTGCGCCAGCATCGGCAGCACGGGCCGGCCGACGGTGAGCCGGAACCGGTCGAGGGCGCCGGGCCCGTCGGCCAGCAGGGCCTCGGCCACCGTCTGGAGCGACCCCGCGAGCATCACCGCACGCCGTACGTCCGCCGGGGGAGCGTCCGTCGCGGCGGCCAGGCCCTCGACGGCGGCCGCGTCCAGGGCACCCTGGCGGACCTCACCGGTCAGCAGGCCGATCAGGAACCGCTGCTCGTCCTCCGTGGCGGCACCCATCAGCTCGCCGACCAGCCGGGTCCGCTCGGCCTGCGAACCGGCGCCGGAGACCGCGCCGAGCCGGGTGAGCCGGGCGTCCACGTCACGTACGGTCAGGGTCGGTTCGGCGGCGGGCGCGACCCGCCGGCTCAGCACCTTCCAGCCGACGCCGATCCGGCCCTGCGGGAGCCGTCCCGCCAGGTACGGGATGACGACCGGCACGTCCGCCGCCTCCGCCTCGCGGAACAGCTCAGCGAGCAGGACGGTCTTCCGGGACCGCGCCGACGTGGCGGCGACCTCCCGGGACACCTGGGCCAACCGGGCAAGCAGCATGCAGTCATGGTGCACCGGAGCGGGCGGGCGCACACCCCGCGGCTGCCGCGCGAGGCCGCGTATGCCCTCCCCGGGCGTTCCGGAGTGCCCTCACTCCGCGAGGGCGGCGTCCAGGTCCGACATGATCAGGTCGCCGACGACCGCCGACGCCGCGCGGTACCCGCCGCTCGCCGCGTGGACGACCTGCTCGGCGAAGCCCATCGCGTTGCCGGCGGTCCACACGCCCGGCACGCTGGTCCGGCCCGTCGGGTCCACCACCGGGTAGGCGCCGAACGGCGTCTCCTGCAGCTCCGCCCCCAGCCGCTCCATCAGGCCGGTCCGCGGGACCGCCTTCGGGGCGACGAACACCACCGTGCGGTCGTGCGCCGTGCCGTCCGCCAGCCGCACCCCGGTCAGCCGGTCGTCGTCGATCCGCAGGGCGGCCACCTCGCCGGGCACCACCTTGACCCCGGCCGCGGCGAGCCGCCGCAGGTCGTCGTCGGACAGCTCCCGCTCGGCGACCGTGTGCAGGAAGAGCGTCACGTCGTCCGACCAGCCGGACACCATCAGGGCCTGGTGCACGCTGAGCGGGCTGGTGGCGAGGACGCCGAAGCGTTCGTCCCGCACCTCCCAGCCGTGGCAGAACGGGCAGTGCAGCACATCCCGGCCATACCGCTCGGCGACTCCGGGCACGGCCGGCAGCTCGTCCCTGAGGCCGGTGGTGACGATCAGCCGACGGGCGTGCACGGTGTCCCCGCCGGCCAGCTCCACCGCGAAGTCCTCGCCCCGGGACACGTCCACCGCGCGGTCGCGGACCAGGTCCACCCCGTAGCGGGCGATCTCCTCCCGGCCGAGGGCCAGGAACTCGGCGGGGGACATGCCGTCCCGGGTCAGGTAGCCCTGCATGTGGTCCGAGGGCGCGTTGCGCGGCTCACCGGCGTCGACCATCAGGGTGCGCAGCCGGGAGCGGCCCAGGACGAGCGCGGCGGAGAGCCCGGCCGCGCCGCCGCCGACGACCACCACGTCGTACGTCCCGGCCGGGTCCTTCAGATCCTTCATGTCCTCCAGATCGTTCAGGTCCTTCGGATCGTTCAGGTTCGTGTGCTGGGTCATGGTGACCACCTCCACCCACAAGGTCGCTCGGATCCGACGGGATTGACAAATACGTTTGCCGGAACTGCAATAAATGCATGACGACCGCAGACGATGTCCTCGCCGGTGTCGGGCCGCGGCTGCGCCAGGTGCGCAAGGAGCGGGAGGTGACCCTGGCCGCACTGTCCGAGGCGACCGGCATCTCGGTCAGCACCCTGTCGCGGCTGGAGTCGGGCCTGCGCAAACCGAGCCTCGAACTGCTGCTGCCGATCGCCCAGGCCCATCAGGTGCCGCTGGACGAACTGGTCGGCGCGCCACCGGTCGGGGATCCCCGGGTGCGCGCCAAGCCCATCGTGCGCCACGGCCGCACCCACTGGCCGCTCACCCGCCAGGCGGGCGGCCTCCAGGCGTTCAAGGTGCTGGAGCCCCAGCGCCGGGAGGAGCCGGACCCGCGCACCCACGAGGGGTACGAGTGGCTGTACGTCCTCTCGGGACGGCTGCGGCTCGTGCTCGGCGAGCACGACGTGGTGCTGTCGGCGGGGGAGGCGGCGGAGTTCGACACCCGGGTGCCGCACTGGTTCGGGTCGACGGGCGAGGGACCGGCCGAGTTCCTCAGCCTCTTCGGCCCGCAGGGCGAGCGGATGCACGTACGGGCCCGGCCCGCGCAGGCGTGACCCGGCACCCCGCACCCTGTTCCCTGATCGGCAAGCGACCGCTTAGTATGCGGTTGACCCGGTCGGACGACGCAGTCGGTGGAGGCCCCGCATGCAGGCATGGCAGGTGCACGAGAACGGCGAGCCGGGCGAGGTGATGCGCCTCGCGGACGTGGCGCCGCCGACGCCCGGCGAGGGCCAGGTCCTGCTGAGGGTCCGCGCCGCGAACATCAACTTCCCGGACGCCCTGCTGTGCCGGGGGCAGTACCAGATCCGGCCGCCGCTGCCGTTCACACCGGGCGTGGAGATCTGCGGCGAGACCGAGGACGGGCGACGCGTCATCGCCAACCCCGCGCTGCCGCACGGCGGCTTCGCCGAGTACGCCCTCGCCGACGCCCGCGCCCTGCTGCCCGCGCCGGACTCCCTGGACGACGCGGAGGCGGCCGCCCTGCACATCGGCTACCAGACCGGCTGGTTCGGCCTGCACCGCCGGGCCCGGCTGGAAGCCGGCGAGACCCTGCTCGTCCACGCCGCCGCGGGCGGCGTCGGCAGCGCCGCCGTGCAGCTCGGCAAGGCGGCCGGTGCCACCGTCGTCGGCGTCGTCGGCGGCCCGGAGAAGGCGGCCGTCGCCCGCGAACTGGGCTGCGACGTGGTCGTCGACCGGCACGCCGAGGACGTCGTCGCGGCCGTGAAGGAGGCCACCGGCGGCCGGGGCGCCGACGTGATCTACGACCCCGTGGGCGGCCAGGCCTACGCCCAGTCCGCCAAGGTCGTCGCCTTCGAGGGCCGGATCGTCGTCGTCGGCTTCGCGAGCGGCACGATCCCCAGCCCGGCGCTGAACCACGCGCTGGTGAAGAACTACACCATCCTCGGCCTGCACTGGGGCCTGTACAACACCAAGAACCCGAAGCTGGTCCGGCACTGCCACGAGCAGCTCACCGAACTGGCCGCACAGGGCGCCGTCAAGCCGCTGGTGAGCGAGCGGGTCCCGCTCGGCGGGGCGGCGGACGCCGTGCAGCGCGTCGCCGACGGCAGCACGACCGGCCGGGTGACCGTCGTACCGGAGAAGCTGGAGAAGGGAGCCGCCGCATGACCGACGCAGCGGAACTGCGCCGCCGTACCCAGGAGTTGCTGGCCGCCCACCCGCCGGAGACCACCGGACGCCTGGACTTCCTGCGCGCCCGCTTCGACGCGGGACTCGCCTGGGTGCACTACCCCGAGGGCCTCGGCGGCCTCGGCGCCCCGCGCGCCCTCCAGGCCGTCGTGGACGCCGAGCTGGCCGCGGAAGGCGCCCCCGACAACGACCCCCGGCGCATCGGCATCGGCCTCGGCATGGCCGCCCCGACCATCCTCCAGTACGGCACCGAGGAGCAGCAGCGCCGACTGCTGCGCCCGCTGTGGACCGGCGAGGAGGTCTGGTGCCAGCTCTTCAGCGAGCCGGGCGCCGGGTCCGACCTGGCCGCCCTCGGCACGCGCGCGGTGCGGAACGGCGAGGACTGGGTGGTCAACGGGCAGAAGGTGTGGACCTCCAGCGCGCACCTCGCCCGCTGGGCCATCCTCATCGCCCGCACCGACCCGGCCGTGCCCAAGCACCGGGGCGTCACGTACTTCGTGTGCGACATGACCGACCCCGGCGTCGAGGTGCGGCCGCTGCGCCAGATCACCGGCGAGGCCGAGTTCAACGAGGTGTTCCTCACCGACGTCCGCATCCCCGACTCCCGCCGCCTCGGCGAGGTCGGCGACGGCTGGCGGGTCGCGCAGACCACGCTGAACAACGAACGCGTCGCCATCGGCGGCACGCCGATCCCCCGCGAGGGCGGCATGATCGGCAAGCTCGCCGGGACCTGGCGGGAACGCCCCGAACTGCGCACCCACGACCTGCACCAGCGGCTGCTCGGCCTGTGGGTCGAGGCCGAGGTCGCCCGCCTCACCGGCGTACGCCTGCGCCAGCAACTGGCGGCCGGCCAGCCCGGACCCGAGGGCGCCGGCATGAAGCTGAACTTCGCCCGGCTGAACCAGGAGATCAGCGGCCTGGAGGTGGAACTCCTCGGCGAGGAGGGCCTGCTCTACGACGACTGGACCATGCGCCGCCCCGAACTGGTCGACTTCACCGGCCGCGACGCCGGGTACCGCTACCTGCGGTCCAAGGGCAACAGCATCGAGGGCGGGACCAGCGAGGTGCTGCTGAACATCGTCGCCGAGCGCGTCCTCTGCCTGCCCGCCGAGCCGCGCACCGACAAGGACGTCGCATGGAAGGACCTCGCCCGATGAGCGCACAGCCGCAACCCGCCCTGCTCCTCTCGGAGGAGGAAGAGGCGCTGCGCGCCGCCGTCCGGGACCTGCTCACCGACCACTGCGACCCGGCGGGCGTCATCACCCGCACCGAATCGGACGCCCGCCACGACGTGTCGCTGTGGAAGGCCCTCGCCGACTCGATGGGCCTCGCGGGCCTGCTGATCCCGGAGGAACTGGGCGGACAGGGCGCCACCCACCGCGAAGCCGCCGTGGTCCTGGAGGAACTGGGCCGCGCGGTCGCACCGGTGCCGTACCTGACGAGCGCCGTCGTCGCCACCGAGGCGCTGCTGGCCTGCGGCGCGGACGACCTGCTCGGCGAGCTGGCGTCCGCCACCACCGTCGCCGTGCTCGCCGTCGGGCTGCACGTCGCACCGGGCGGCGCCGCCCCGCGAGTACGGCTCGAAGGGGGCGCGCTGCACGGGGAGCTGACCGGCATCGCCGACGCGTCCGTCGCCGACGTGCTGCTCGTGCCCGCGGACGACGGGGGCCTGTACGCGGTCGGCGCCGCCGAGGCCACGGTCACCGAGCAGGTGTCGCTCGACTCCACCCGGCCGCTGGCGCGCGTGACCCTCGACGGCGCCCCGGGGCGTCGCCTCGGTGACGCGGAACCGGCCGTGCGCCGTGCCCTGCGGACCGGTGCCGGGCTGCTCACCTCCGAACAGCTGGGCCTCGCCGACTGGTTGCTGACCGAGACGGTCCGCTACCTCAAGGAACGCAAGCAGTTCAACCGTCAGGTCGGCGGCTTCCAGGCGCTCAAGCACCGGCTGGCCGGGCTGTGGCTGGAGGTGGCGGGCCTGCGTGCCGCGGCCCGGAACGCGGCCGACGCCCTGGCGACCGGCGCGGACACCGACGTGGCCGTGGCCGTGGCCCAGGCGTACGCGGCCCAGGTCGCCGTGCACGCCGCCGAGGAGGCGCTGCAACTGCACGGCGGCATCGGCATGACGTGGGAACACCCGGTCCACCTGTACCTCAAGCGGGCCAAGGCCGACTCGATCGCCTACGGAGCGGCGGGCGCCCACCGCGCGGCGCTGGCCGAACTGGTCGACCTGCGGGCTCCCTGACGCACCCGCCCGCGCGCGGGTGCGGCCGGTGGGGGAAACCCGCGCGGGCGAGGCGAACGACCGAAGTGAACGACCGGCGGCGGTCCGGCCAACTCACCGCACGGCTCTGCTCCCTGGGGCCGTCGGGACCCCATACTCACAGGCGTCCCGTACGGCACTTCCAGGGAGGCAGAGCATGGCCCTCACCACCCGACGCAGAGCCCTCACCACTCTCGGCGCCGCCCTCGCGGGCGCGGTCGCCCTGCCCGCCGGCTCGGCGCTGGCGTCCCAGGGCGGGCACGGACCGCGCCCGCTGTGGCGTGCGCACGCCCACAACGACTACGAGCACCCCCGGCCCCTCCTCGACGCCCTCGACCACCGCTTCGGCAGCGTCGAGGCCGACATCTACCTGGTCGGCGGCCAACTCCTGGTCGCCCACGACCCCGAGGACCTCGACCCGTCCCGCACCCTGGAGTCGCTCTACCTGGACCCGCTCGCCGCCCGCGTCCGCGCGCACCACGGCCGGGTCTACCGACGGGACCGCGGCTCCCTGCAACTCCTGATCGACATCAAGACCGAGGGCGAGGCGACCTACCTCGAACTCGACCGCCGACTGCGCCGCTACAAGCACCTGTTCACCTCCTACGCCCACGGGCGGGTCTTCCCGGGCGCGGTCACGGCGGTCGTCTCCGGCGACCGGGCGGCCCGTGCGCCCATGGAGGCTCAGCGCAGCCGCCGTGCCTTCTACGACGGCCGCCTCACCGACCTCGGCACCTCCGCCCCGGCCTCGTTCGTCCCGCTGATCAGCGACAACTGGACGCTCAACTTCACCTGGCAGGGCGTCGGCACCTTCCCGGCGGCCGAGCGGCGCAGACTGCGGGACATCGTGGGCGCGGCACACGCGCGCGGGCAGCGGGTGCGTTTCTGGGCCACGCCCGATGCGGCGGGGCCGGCGCGGGACGCCGTGTGGGCCGAACTGCTCGCCGCCGGTGTCGACCACCTCAACACCGACGACCTAGGGGGCCTCGAAGCGTTCCTCGACGCCCACCGCGCCGCGTAGGGCGACGCCGGGACACCACTCGTTCGGAGGACAGGTCAGCCGCCCGGACGAACCCTCCGCTACGCCACACTTACGGCCGAACGCCGCGAAGTGGACGTGGCGGAGGAGGTTGACGATGGCCGTTTCCATCTCTGTGGTGCTCTTGCTGTCCATCCTGGCGGTGCTCTTCCTGCGCAACGGCGGGCTGAAGGTCTCGCACGCCCTGGTGTGTCTGCTGCTCGGCTTCTACCTGGCGAGCACGAGCATCGCCCCGACCATCAACAGCGGACTGACCGCGACCGCGGACATCGTGGGCAGCCTCAGACCGTAGGGCGGCGGGGTTCGACCGCCGCGTCGGGCTGCGCCGTCGCGGCGGGGGACGGGGGCTCCGGCCGGCCGGGCAGCAGCAGGCACAGCGGGACGGCGAGAGCGGTGAGGGCCACCGACCACCAGAAGGCCCGGTCGAAGGCGCCGGCCAGGGCGCTCGGGCCGTGGGCGCCGAGCGAGGCGTGCTGCAGGACGACGGCGAGCACGGCGATGCCCACGGAGCCGCCGATCTGCTGGGCGACGCGGGTGATGACACCCGCGTCCGGGATCTCCTGGTGCCGCAGCCCGACGTAGGCGGCGCCCATCGGCGCGATCATGGCGGCGCCGAGCGCGATGCCGCGGACGAACAGCGCGGCCATGAGCACGGTCGCGCCGGTGTCGGCCGTGACGAAGGCGAACGGCACCGTGGCCACGGCGACGAGGGCGAAGGCGGTGACGGCGACCCGGCGGGGCCCGACGCGGTCCAGGTATCCGCCCGCCAGGCCGCGTGCGAGCAGCGCCCCCACACCCTGCGGGATGAGCGCTAGCCCGGCGCCGAGGGCGTCCTCGCCGCGGACCTGCTGGAAGTACAGGGGCAGCAGCATCATCGGCCCGTACAGGGCGATGCCGCCCAGGAAGAGCAGGGTGGCGGACGAGGCCACCGCGCGATGGCGGAACAGCCGCAGATCGACCAGGGCGCCGCGGGGTCGGGCCAGGGACCGGGCCGTGAACCCGCCGACGAGGGCGAGTCCGCCGAGCAGCGGCACGAGGACCGCGGCGCCGGCGAATCCGGCACTGCCCTCGACCCGGGACAGGCCGTAGACCAGGGCGGTGACGCCCGGGCAGAGCAGGAGCAGACCGACGACGTCCAGGCGGACGCGGGGGCGGCCGGGCTCCGGCCGGTCGTCGGGGAGGTTCCGCAGGGCCAGCCACCCGCCGACGACGCAGAACGGGATGTTGACGAGGAACATCCAGCGCCAGTCGGCCAGATGCAGGATGAGGCCGCCCAGGACCGGGCCGAGGATCGGGCCCAGCGCGGTGGGCACCGTGATGATCGCCATGACCTTGCCCGGGTGACGGCCCTTGGCCGCCTGCATGAGCAGCGTGGCCATGAGCGGCATCATGATGCCGCCCGCCAGGCCCTGGACGACACGGAAGACGATCAGACTCGTGGCGTTCCACGCCAGCGCGCTCAGGACCGAGCCGATCAGGAACCCGCCCAGCGCTCCGGTCCACAGCCGTCGGCCGCCGAAGCGCGCCTGGGCCCACACGGCGAGCGGGATGGTGACGAACACCGCCAGCAGGTAGCCGGTGCTCACCCACTGGACGGTGGCCAGCGGGGCGTCGAACGCCTTCGCCAGGTCGTCCAGCGCGACGCTGACGACGGTGGTGTCGAAGACGACGGCGAGCGCGCCCACGACGAGGGTGGCCCCGGTGCGCCGGACGGCCGGGTCGACGCGACCGGGGGGTGCCGCCGAGGGCGCGGCCCCATGGGGGATGCTCACGAACCCCCACCTCCTTAAGATAGAGCGTCCTTTCTTACTCTCGGCAGGGTAGGGCGATAGGATAAGAAAGGCAATCCTTTCTCGCTTGACGGAGGCGTGGATGGCGCAGCGGCGCCGCGGAGCGGCACTGGAGAAGGCACTCCTGGACGCGGCCTGGGACGAACTCGCCGAGCGCGGCTACGCCCGGTTCACCATGGACGGCGTCGTCAGGCGCGCGGGCACCAGCCCGCCGGTGCTGTACCGGCGCTGGGCGCACCGCGACGAGCTGGCCCGGGCAGCCGTCGCCCATGTCCTGGAGGAAGCCCGCGTCGACACCCCCGACACGGGAAGCCTGCGGGGGGACGTCCTCGCCCTCATGCGGGAGATCGGCACCGCCAACGCCCAGCTCGTCATCCTCATGTACGCGCACCTGGCCGGCTACTGCCAGGAGACCGGCACCAACCCCGGGGAGCTGCTCGACTCGGCGCGCGGGAAGTCCGCGGACGCGCTCGCCGAGGTCTACGACCGGGCCGTCGCCCGCGGCGAGGCCAGGCCGGAACGGCTCACCGGGCGCGTCCGGTCCCTCCCCTTCGACCTGCTGCGCCAGGAGATCCTCGCGACCCTCGCACCGGTCTCCGAGGACGTCGTCGAGGAGATCGTCGACACGATCTTCCTGCCCCTGGTGCGCTGACGGCCGAACGGGGAGGGGGTCCGGCTAGGGGGTGTCGTTTGGATCAGGCCGGCTCCGAGCGACGGCGCCTTGTGGCCCGCGACCCCGGCAAGATCCAAACGACACCCCCTAGGCGTCCACGAGCCGGGAGCGGGTGAGGAAGCGCACCCCCTCGGGCGCCTCCAGCGAGAAGCCGCTGCCCCGGCCCGGGACCACGTCGACGATCAGCCGGGTGTGGCGCCACGCCTCGTACTGGCTGCGCGACATCCAGAACTCCACCGGCTCCTCGACGCCGTCGACGGACAGTTCGCCGAGCAGGATGTCCGAGGCGCCGGTGCGGAACTCACCGGCCGGATAGCACATGGGCGCGCTGCCGTCGCAGCAACCGCCGGACTGGTGGAACATCAGCGGGCCGTGCGCCTGGCGGAGCCTCCGCAGCAGTGCGGACGCCTCGGCGGTCAGCTCGACGCGCGGGGTCTCCTCGTATGTGTCGCCCATACCGCACATGCCAGCACGGGGCACGTTGCGAGTGCGTTGCGCGGCGTCCGTGGCGGCCGGTCGCCTCCTCGGCGAGACACCTCTTTTGACATACCTATCCGGCCATATCTATTGTCTGGGGGTGACCGCCTCCAGCTCCCCGCGCCGGGACATCGACCGCATGGCCTCCGGGCTCGCGGCGTGCCTTCCCGTCCTGCACCGGGCGCTGGACCGGCAGGTCACCGCCCGGTACCCGCACCCCAAGCCCCCCGAGGGGCAGCTCGCCCTGCTGCGATACGTCGCGCAGCACGAAGGCGTCACGGTGCGCGAGGCCGCCGAGGCCCTGCTGATGAAGCCGAACAACGTCAGTGCCCTGGTCTCCCAGCTCGTCGAGCAGGGTGACCTGGAGCGCCGGCGGGACAGCGCCGACAAGCGGGTCGCCCACCTCCACCTCACGGCCACGGCCCGTGAGCGGGTGTCCGAGGTGCGGGAACTGGAGACCGCGTTCATCCGCCACGCCCTGACCTCCCTCACCGAGGGCCAGCAGGGCGCGCTCGGCTCCGCCCTGGACGCACTCGACGCGTTGACGCGGCACCTCCACCCCGGCGTCCGCTGACCCGTGCGCCCGCCCTCGCGGCGCGCCATTCCCTTCCCCGCACCACCCCTGAATCCGGAAGCGAAGCTCCTCCATGCCCTCCACGTCCGTGGATCACCCCGCCATGCCCGCGGCCGGGGCCGCCCCCACTCCGGGGGTCTCCGGCCGCCTGCGGTCCAACCCGTGGCTGACCCTCCTCGCCGTCGCCTTCGGCCTGTTCATGGTCCAGCTCGACGGTTCCGTCGTCGCCATCGCCAACCCCGAGATCGGCAGCGACCTGCACGCGTCCACCGCCCAGCTCCAGTGGGTGACCAACTCCTACCTGCTCGCCCTCGCCGCCACCCTCATCCTGGGCGGCAAGCTTGGTGACCGCTTCGGCCGCCGCACCTACTACCTGGTGGGCGTCGCCGGCTTCACCCTCGCCTCGGTCGCCATCGGTCTGGCCGGTTCGATCGAGGGCGTCGTCGCCTTCCGCGCGCTCCAAGGCGCCTTCGGCGGACTGCTGATGCCCAACACCCTCGGGCTGCTCCGCTCCGTGTTCCCGCCCAGGAAGTTCGGCATGGCCGTCGGCATCTGGGCCATGGTCTCCGCCGTCGCCACGGCCCTCGGGCCCATCGTCGGCGGTCTCCTCGTGGAGCACGTCGACTGGGAGTCCGTCTTCTACGTCAACGCCCCCATCGGCGTCGCCGCCATCGCCTTCGGCGCCCTCGTCCTCCCGGAGAGCCGCAACGCCGCGGGCCGCGAGCGCTTCGACATACCCGGGCTCGTCCTGCTCGCCCTCGGCCTGCTGGCCGTCGTCTTCGGCGTCGTCAAGGGCGAGACCTGGGGCTGGACCTCCGCCGGCACTCTCGGTGCCGTAGCCGCCGGTCTCCTGCTCCTGCTCGTGTTCGGCCGGTACGAGACCCGGGTGGAGCACCCGCTGCTGCCGATGCGCCTGTTCCGCAGCCGCGCGCTGACCATCGGCGCGATCGTCACCGCGCTGAACTTCTTCGTGATGCTCGGCGTGATCTTCTTCGTCATGCTCTACCTGCAGAACGTGCGCGGCTTCACGCCGGTCGAGGCGGGCGTGCGCTCGCTCCCGCTCAGCCTCGCCTCACTGGTCGCCTCGCCGCTGGGCGCGGCCCTGACCCAGCGCTTCGGGCCCCGGCTGACCATGCCGCTGGGCATGCTGCTCCAGGCCGCCTCCTGCTTCGGCATGCTCACCTGGCAGACCGACTCCGCCTACGCCACGATGTGGCCGCCGTTCATCGCGCTCGGCCTCGGCGTCGGCATGGTGATGGCCGCCTCCTCCGACGCCATCGTGGGCAACGCCCCCGTCCGGGACGGCGGGGTGGCGGGAGGTCTCCAGGCGACGACCCTGCAGATCGGCGGCGCGCTCGGCACGTCCGTGCTGGTCTCCCTGATCAGCGCCAAGGTGGGCGCCACCCTCACCGGTGAGCTGACCGGCGCGGGCGTGCCTCCCGCCATGGCCCACGGTCTCCAGGAGGCCCGGGACGCCGTGGCCATGGGCGTGGCGCCCGTCTCCGGCGAGATGCCGCCTGGGCTGCGGGCCGCCGTGGTGGAGGGCAGCGGGCAGGCGTTCATGAACGGCGTGCACGTGGCCGTGGTCGTCACCGGCGTCCTCTGCGTGCTCGGTGCCGCCCTGGCGGCGGCCGGACTCAGGCCTCCCCGGCCGCGGCACGCGGAAGCACCGTGACCCGGTGGAAGTTGCACCCCGGGGGCGCCGACAGCGCCGACAGGGCCGTCGGTCCCGGTGGCCCCGGTGGCCCCGGGGCGAGGTCGGCCGGGGGCCGGGACTGATGGGCCTTCAGGGCGATGCTCACCAGGCTCAACAGCAGATCCACGTCCGCGTCGCAGTCCAGGTGCACGGTCACCCAACGGGAGCCGGGCACCAGACGGATGGCGGTGGAGGCGCCCAGGTCGTACTGGAAGCGCTGGATGGCCCGGTGGGTGAGGTGGAGGTCCACATCCCGGTCCGAGTGGAAGTGGACGATCTCGTCGCGGACGGAGCACAGTGCCCGTCCGGTTCCGCAACTGGCCTGACCCGCCGAGAGGTCGGGCCAGGCTTGCAGCCGCTCGAAGGCGCGCTGGGCCGGAGTCATGGCCCTATCGTCGCCCGCTTACCGCTTCGCAACCAGAGGTTGAGCGATTTGTAACCGGCACGTGAGGTCGGCGGGGAGCGCTGCGCCCCCGCCGACCGGGTGCCGACGCGTGCCCCGACGCCATTCCCGGCGTGCGCCGGGCGTGCGACGGGGCGAGCGACGGGGTGTGCGTCAGGATGCCACGCAGCCGATCGAGTCGACCGGGAAGTCATTGCCCGTCGACGTGGCGGTGAAGCCGAAGGTCACGCTCCCGTCCGGTGGTACGACGCGGTTGTGGTCCACGTTCCGGACCGTGACCGTACCGTCGGTGCCGCTGGTCAGCGAACCGTTCCACACCCCGCCGAGCGTGGTCCCGTTGCCCGGCTGCCACTGCACGGCCCAGCCGTCCAGCGGCTCGGTGCCGTGGTTCATCACCTCGACCGAACCCTGGAAGCCGCCGCTCCAGGAGTTCTCCACCGAGTACACGGCCATGCAGGAGCCGGTGTGCGTCGGCGGAGTGGTCGGGTCCGTCGGGGTGGGGGTCGGTGTCGGATCCGGGTCCGGGGTGCTGCCGGAACCGCGGATGCCGGTGACTTCTCCGTTGCCGCCGTCGAAGACGACGTCCGAGCAGGAGAAGAAGTTCTCCTGGCTGTCCGAACGCACCCACTGCATGAAGATCAGCGCGTCGCCCGAGCGGCCCGAGGGCAGCGCGAGGTCCCAGTAGTAGTGGCCCCCGTCGGTGCCCGGCGAGCCCTGCTGGGGCGGGTCGGTCACCGTCTGGATCAGCTCCAGGTCGTCCCAGCCCAGCTCGGACGTGGGCGACCAGCCCGGCTTGGTGAGGTACACCCGGAAGTCACCGGGGTGGGCCGCCCAGTTGCTGTACTCCACCGGGATCGTCGCACCCGACGTCAGGTGCGTGCGGGGCCAGTCCGAGCGGGCGGCGTTGTAGGCGGAGAAGTCGTACGGGGAACGGTCGCCGGCGCTGCACAGGGTGCCGTCCGGCACGTAACCGGCGCCGCGGCCGCCGGCGTTGGAGTCGAGCACGGCGAACCAGTTGTACAGGGCCGTCGCCCCGCTCTGGTCGAGGGCGGCCTGGCAGGCGGGGTTCGTCGGGTCGAGGGCGCCGGTGCCGGTCTTGGCGTCCAACTGGCACAGGTAGGTGCGGGAGCCGGGCGTCATCGCCACGCCGTGCGCCTCGGCCCGCCCCTGCCCGAGCAGAAGGGTCACGCCGAGCGAGCCGAGCAGGGTGGCCAGTACCGCCGCGAGGGTGAGGAGTCTGGTGCGTCGAACCATAGGGGTCTCCTGGTTCCGGTCCGTGAGTGGGCTGACAAGCTTCTGACGGAGCGTCCGAATGAGCTCCCGAGTGAGCGTTTGAGGGAGCGTTTGAGTGATCAGCTCATGACAAGATCAGGACGGTGTTCCATGGAACCCCCGCCCGTCCGGGGTGGGCGCTTCGACCGGACGGGCGGGGAGGCGGGGCCGTTACGCCGTGGTGCAGGCGGTGTCGTTCAGGCGGAAGCCGGCCGGCTCGGCGAACGCGCCGCCGTAGGTGCCCTGGAAGCCGAACGACAGGCTGCCGCCCGGTGCGATCCGGGCGTTGTGGCTCGCGCCGGTCGCCGTGACGGCACCCGAGGACGGTGCCACGGACGCGTTCCAGGCGTTGGTGATCCGCTGGCCGGAGGGCAGGGTGAAGGCCAGTTGCCAGCCGTCGACGGGAGCCGTACCGGTGTTGGTGACGGTGACGTCCGCGGTGAAGCCGTCCTGCCAGACGTTCGTGCCGTACGACACCGCACACGCCGACGAGTCACCCGGTTCGCCGGGATCGGGGTCCGGGTTGGTGCCGCCGGTCTCGACGGTGGAGGAGAAGGAGTTGACGGCCAGTCCGGCGCCGTTCTGCCAGGGCTCGAACCCGGCCTGAACGCTCGTCAGGTACCAGTCGTCCTCGGCGAGTCCGCGCGCGACGGTCGCCCGGACGAAGTCCATGACGTCGAAGCTCCAGCCGGTGACCGCCGACGGTGCCACGAACGACAGCACGTCGTTCGTGCCGTTGCCGCCGCTCCACACCTCCCAGGTCCGGCCGCCGACGGAGGCCGTGCCCACCGGGGAGCCGATGGGCTGGATCGGACCCACCCTGTTGAACCAGATCATGATCTCGGTCTGATTGACCCCGTCGGTGCGGGCCGTCGGGTCCAGCCATATGTCGTACGAGGCGTTGTAGACGGCGTCGTCGACGAAACCGTACGAGATGCTGGACGGCGCCTCGGAGACGGTGTCGAGCCGGGCGGGGAGGTCGGTGCCCGGTGAACAGGTCGTGTAGTGGCAGCCGTTGAAGACCGACGGGTACGACTTCGGTGCCCCGTTGGTCGGTGCCGAGCCGTCGGCCTGCGCGACCCGGAAGCCGGTGTCGGTGGCGGTGACGCACTGGGTGGCGGTGGAGCCCCAGCGGTTGTTCTGGACGACGTACCTGCCCTGGATCGTGGTCGTCCCGAAGGGTTCGCACATCGTGGTGTCCGCCTGGGCGGGCGCGGCGGCGGTCAGGAGTGACGCGACGAGGGCGAAGATCGCGAAGGCCGCGCCCAGGGCGGCCAAGAGGCCGCGAGGGGCGCGGGCCTGGGGCCGTAACGTTCGCATGGGGGCCTCTCCGGGAGGGTGCGGGGGGAAGGAGGGGCCGGTGCGGGAGCGCTCCCAACTCCCCACTGATGGGAGCGCTCCCACTTACCGGTTGATGGGACTGTAGGAGCGGTTCATGTTCCTGACAAGACTGTGCGCAGCAGAGTTGTCGAACGAATCTCGAAGCCGCAGGTGGGGAGGGGTCCCGTTCCGGGAGCGCTCCCGGCGGCCAGGTCGCTCAGGTCGCTCAGGCCGCCCGGATCGCTCAGGCGGAGTCCCGGAGCACCAGTTCCGTACGGAGGATGACGTGCCGCCAGGCGACCGGGGCGTCCTCCATCTCCTCCAGCAGCAGCCGCACCATCGTGCGGCCGATCTCCTCCAGCGGCTGCCGGACGGTCGTCAGCGGCGGGTCCGTGGGCCGGGCCGGGTGGAAGTCGTCGAAGCCGATCACGGCGACGTCCTGCGGCACCCGCCGGCCCGCGGCGCGCAGCGCGCCGAGCGCCCCGGCGGCCAGCGTGTCCGAGGCGGCGAAGACCGCGTCCAGGTCCGGGTGCCGGGCGAGCAGGTCGGTCATCGCCCGGTGCCCGCTCTCCTCCGTGAAGTCGCTCCCCTCGACGACCAGCGACGCCCCCGCCGCCACGCCCGCCGGTTCCAGCGCCTCCCGGTAGCCGCGCAGCCGGCACTGGGCGACGTACATGTCGAGCGGTCCGCTGATGGCCACGATCGTGCGCCGGCCGGCGTCCAGCAGATACGTCACCGCGCCGCGCGCACCGCCCGCGTTGTCCGCGTCGACGTAGGTGACGCACTCCTCGCCGGAACGCCGGCCCAGCATCACGGTGGGCAGCCCCGCGTCGGCGAGCATGTCGGGCAGCGGATCCTTCGCGTGCACGGACATGAGCAGCACCCCGTCGACCCGGCCGCCGCGCGCGTACTCCACGAAACGCCGCCGCTCGGTGTCCGTGCGGACCAGGGTCAGCAACAACTGCAACGGGGTGTCGGTGAGGGCGTCGCCGACGGCGTGGACGATCTCCGTGAAGAACGGCTCCCCGAACAGCCGCCAGTCCGGCTCCGTCATCACCAGCGCGACGGCGTCCGCACGGTGGCCCGCCAGGGAACGGGCCGCGAGATTCGGTACGTACCCCAGCTCGGCGATGGCCCGCTGCACGGCGCGGCGCGTCGAGTCGCGCACGCCGGCCGCGTTGTTGACGACCCTTGAGACGGTGCCTCGCCCCACGCCTGCACGGGCGGCCACCTCCTCCAGCGTCGGCGTACCGGGACGCTGCCTGCCCATGTCCGCCCGCCTTCCCCCACGAGATCGTCCGATACTACGGTGACCCGCCTGGTTGCCCGCCGGCCGGGACGCGGATCACGACGAGGTGAGGCCGGGGAGCCTCGCGCCCCACGCGGCGGCGCACAGGGCGCGGTCCACCTCCTCCGTGTAGACGGCCGCGCCCAGCCACGCGCGGGCGAAGCGTCCGGTGTCGGCCGGGAGCAGCCGGCCGAAAGGGTCGCGCGCCCGTTCCGCGGCGGTGGCGTGCAACTCGGCGAGCAGCTCACCGGCGGTGCCGAGGCCGTACCGGCGCAGGCGCGCGGTCTCGGACTCCCGGCTCCCGGGGAAGGCCAGCACGCGGCGGCCACCGGACGCGGCCTGGTGGACGCGGCGGCGCAGCAGATGCACGGGAGCCTCGTCCGCGGCGGCCGCCGCCGGTACGGACGACGTGGTCCGCGCGTCGTCCGCGGGGCCAGACACCGCTGCCGCGGGCAGGTCCGCGCGGCGGAGCCGGTCGAGACCCAGGTCGACACGGCCGTCCGGATCGGTGGGATGGCTCGCCGCCAGCAGCAAGGCGCGGGGCTGCGGGGCCGGTGTGAGCCGGGCGACCACACGGAGCCGGGCACCGCGCGCGGACGCGAGCCGGGCGAGGAGGCGCAGGTTCTCACGGTGGGGCAGCGCCGGGTCGTCGTGGGCGGCGGCCAGTCGGACCGTCAGCCCGTCGCTGTCGGCGAGCAGACACTCGCCCGCGGCCTCGCGGACCGTGCCGACTATCGTGACGTCGAGAAACAGCAGGTCCTGGCCGTCTCGGCCGATATCGCCGTCCCGATCGGTCCGCTCGGTCCGCTCGGTCCGCTCGGTGGCGTGGGAGGTGTGGTGCGCCTTCGGTACGTCCAGGTCGCTCGCCAGTGCCCGGGCGACCTGCTCGGCCACCGGGACCGCCCACAGCCGGTCGAGCGGCTCCGCGTACCACGAGACGCCCGGTGCGCGGACGGCCCGCACGCCCGTTCCCGCCCCCAGGCGGCCCGTCGGGGAGACCGTCGCCCCGGACACGGCGAGTCCCGCGCGCGAGAGTTCACGAGGCGTCAGGGTCGTGTCGCCGATGCGCACGGCACGGTCCGCCGAGCCCGCGGCCCGTTCGGCGCCACCCGGGGCCACCTCCGGGACCGTGTAGAGCCGTCCCGCGGCATCGGCGGTCCAGGTGACGGTGCCCGCGTAGCCGGTCGTCGTGAGGACCGGCTCGGCGAAGAGCCCGTACAGGCGCAGTGACCCGTCCGGTGAGTACGGCTGGCGTACTCTGCCGCGCAGCCCGGCGAGCTCGGGCCCCGTGGCGTCCGGGAGGCGGTGCGCGAGGAGGAGGACGTCGCGCAGTGCGGCGCCGAGATCGCTCAGGCGGTGTGCGGGGTCGGCGGCACGGGCCGCGCGCAGCGCCGTGACCACGGCGACGGCACGGCCGGAGGCGCGCGGAAGGCCGGCGAGTCGCGCGGTGTGCGCGGCCCGCAGCAGCTCCGCCTGGAGCACGGCCCCGGCACCTTCGATGCCTGCCTCCAGCACGGCGGCCGCCGCATCGTGCAGCGCCGCCGAGGCGGCGCGCTGGGCGGGGGTGGCCGATTCCGGGGCCGGGACGTCGCCGGGAGCGGCGCCAGGAGCCTGGGCAGGGGCCTGGTCAGCGGGCGGGGCAAGGGTCGGGCCGGGGCCCGGGGCAGGTGTTGAGGCCGGTGTTGGGGCGGTTGCTGAGGCCGCTGTCGAGGCTCCGGCCGGTGCCGGAGGCGCCTCCGGCACCGGCGCAGCGGGCGAGGGCGCCCCGATTGCCGTTTCCGCGGGCTCGGCGACCGGGGCCGCCGATGCCGCGGCGGCCCGGTGAAGGCAGTCGGGCGCGAGCAGGCACCCGCAGCGGATCGCCCCGGCGCTGGACACCACCCCGTCGGGAGCGTGCAGTTCGAGGTCGGTTTCGTCGTCGACCGCGATGCGCACGACGTCGCCGTCCCGGACCACCGGCCGCCCCGAGACCTTGGCGACCCCCGCGTCCAGCCGCTTGCGCAGCCGGGGTGTGAGCGCGGAGACGAGCTCGGCGGTCACCGAGGGGCTGACCGGCGGAAGGAGCGGGCTCATGCGATCTTCTCCCCTACCCAGCGGGCGAGTTCGAGCGGACTGAGCGCGGCGACCGGCATGCCCGCGGCGACGAGCTGCCCGGCCACACCGGTGGAGTAGCGCGGGCGGCCGGTGTCGTCGAGGCTGGCGCAGCCCAGCACATGGCAGCCGGCGCCGACGAGGGCGCGGACCTCGGCGAGGAGTCCGCCCAGCGGATAGCCCTCCTCGAAGTCGCTGACGACGACCACGAGGGTGCGGGACGGCACGGTGACGAGCTCACGGGCGTGCCGCAGCCCCGCGGCGATGTGGGTGCCGCCGCCCACGCTGACCTCGAGCAGCAGGGACAGCGGATCGTCGACGTGGTCGGTGAGGTCCATGACCTCCGTGGAGAAGGCCAGGAAGTGGGTGGACAGGGTGGGCACGCCCGCCAGCACCGACGCGGTGAGGGCGGCCCAGACCGTGGACGCCTCCATGGACCCCGACACGTCCGTCACCAGGACCAGCCGCCAGTCGGCCGATCTCCTGGCCCGGGTGCGGAAGACGGGGTGCTCCGGAAGGACCCGGACCGTGCCGTCCGGACCGCGGTGTGCCGAGGCCAGGTTGGCCCGCAGGGTGCGGGGGAGGTCGAGGCCGCCGCCCGGCCGTCGGCTGGGGCGCGGAACCACGGTGCCGTGCAGCGCGGGCCGCAGCCGGGTGGCCAACTCCCGGGTCAGCGCCTCGACCAGGCGCCGCACGAGCGGTCGGAGCGCGGCCAGTCGCGCCTCGGGCAGACCTCCCGCATGTCGCAGCACGGTGCGCAGCAGATCGACGGAGGGCCGCACGCTGTCCGGGTCGAGTTCGGCCAGGACGTCCGGCCGGCCCGAGGAGGCCGCGGCCGCCAGGACCTCCTCGCGGATGCCCGGCCCGAACAGCGCGGCGAGTTCCTCCGACCACTCACGCACCCCCGGGTACGAAGGCTCCCGGCCGCCGCCCGAGCCGCCCCGGCCCGGACCGGTCAGGTCACCCCGGCTGCCCTCGCCGCGTCCGCTGCCGTACAGCTCGTCCAACGCCGTGGCCGGGGCGGTCGCCGCCGCGGACAGCCGGTCGGTACGGCGACCGAGCACGAGCCGCCAGCGGTCGGCGGGCGCGAGGCGGTGAGTCGCGGCGCCGACGGCAGCCGTGGCCGTGCCGCGGGGCGGGTCGGCGTCGTCGGCCGGGATCTGGAGCCGGTCCGGATCTGAGACCGATGCCGATGCCGATGCCGATGCCGATGCCGATGCCGATGCCGATGCCGATGCCAATTCCGATTCCGATCCCGGGCCGGGGCCAGGACCACCGGAACCTGGGATCGGTCCTGAGAGCGGTCCCGGGGCCGGGGACAGCAGCCTCAACCCGTCGAGGGCGGCCCGTGCCATGAGGTCGGCGCGGGTCCACAGGGCGAGGGCCGTGGGATCCACCCCGCCCGTGTCGGCCGGCCGGTCCACGCCGACGCGCTCCTCGACGACGGACAGCAGACGGTCGCGGGCGGCCGGGCTCAGGGTGTCGAAGCCGCCGCGCAGGGCCGGCAGCCGGTCCAGGAACTCCCGGTCGGCCAACTCCGACACCCGGTCGAGGAGCGGCTCGAGCGCTGGGGCCGCCGACTCCAGCAGCGGACCCGCGGCCGTCAGCAGCCCGGTGAGCCGGGCGGTGAGCTCGGAGCGGGACGCGCGGTCGCGGGCCCCGTCGACCCAGGACGCGACACGTTCGCCCAGTACGTCGGGATCCTCGTGCCCGAGGAGCACCCGGACGGCTCCGGCGGCGCCGCGCATCAGGGGCGAACCCTCACGGGCCAACCGGGTCAGCGCAGCGGCCAGCCGGACGCCGCCGAGCACGTCCGCGCGGTGGGCCAGTTCCAGCAGGGCGTGCGCGTCCGCCGGGTCCTCGGCACCGCTCAGCCCGTCCACCTGACGCACCGCCGCTGCGGTGAGCAGCTCGGTCACGGCGGTGGCCCGCAGCGCACGGTCCTCCTCGGCACCGAGCCCCGGGACGTGCCCCGCCCGCAACCGGTCCAACAGACCGAGGCCGGTGAGGAGTTCAGACAGTGTTGCGGCACCGGGCAGCACGTCGGCGGTCTCCGTGAGCCGTGCGTCCGCCAGGTCAGGCAGACCGCACTCGGCCGCCTGCCGGAGTCCGTCCAGGTTCTGCGCGGCGGTGGGACCGCCCTCGTCCCGCTCTGTCCGCCACCGCTCGCGCAGCATCCCCTCGGCGGCCTGGGCGGGCGTGACACCGTGCACGCCGACCGCGGACAGCATCGCCGCGGTGGCCGGCGTCCAGCGCACCTCCCACCGTGTCGTCAACGTCTCGGCGCCGCTCGCGCCGACGGTGCCCCGCGCCTCGGCGTAGGGCACGCCGCACACCGTCAGGCGGCGCAGCAACAGGTCGCGCGCGCGGTCCAGCTCGGACCGCAGGGGGTCCAGCCGCAGATCCCGGGCGGTCGTCGACGCGGTGCCCCCCGAGGCGCCGCTGCCCCGTGCGGTGCCGCCCCTCCCCGCCGGCCCGCCGCCTTCCGACACCGGGCCGGGCAGCCCCAGGGCCGTCAGCTCGGCCTCGACCGCCGGAGCGAGGCCGCTGCGCGGTGCGTCCGGGGCGGGGCGGCCGCTGCGGGTGCCGACGAGCACCTGTTCCATCGCCCTGGCGACGGCCCGCCCCCTGCCGTATGGCTCGCCCTGCGCGAGTACCGTCTGGACCGCCTCGACCAGCTCTCCCCGGCCGGCCGCCGGCAGCCCGCGCAGCCGTGCCAGGTCCGAGGCCAACCGCACGATCTCGCGTGCGTCGGCCGGACCCGACGGATGCCCCAGACCGCGCAGCGCCGCACACACGCGGACGGCCGCGTGCGTCAGCGCCTCCTCCAGCGCCCCCGGATCACCGGCCGCCCGCAGCACCAGGTGCTGCCACTCGGGGTCCCGGATGCCGGCGGGATAACCGGACCGCTCGTCCAGGAGGGCGTACGTGTACGGAATGAGGGACGTGATCCACCCGGGCCGCCCGGTCGGCCCGGCCGGGGCTCCGGAGCCGTCCCGCCCGGGTTCGGCCGCGTCGGCCGGTGAGGCGAGTGCCGGCGCGTGGAAGGCACCCACGACCAGGGCGGCCCGCGCACCGTCCGCGGTGGCTGCGGCCAGCCGGGAGCGCATCCACGCCTCGCGCCGCAGATCCAGCTCGGGTACGCCTCCGGACGCCACGGCCTCCTCGCGCAGGGCCCAGCCGGTCAGGAGCGCGGCGCGGCGCAACGCCTCCGGCCCGGATCCCGGAGCCGTGGCCTCGACGAGGCGGTCCCACAGATCCTCACCGGGACGACCGGTGAGCCGCGCCCGCAGTGCCTTGCCGAGCCCGGCACGGTCCGAGAGGTCCGGCTGCGGCTCCGGCTGCGATTCCGGCGCGACGGGTGCCGGGCGCGTGATGGTGGGCACGGTGGGCGTGACGGGGGCTCCCGAGCGCCTCTCTTCGCGCCACGCCCGGTCGGCCAGCGGCAGGTCACAGGCGACGACCGGCACGCCGTGCCGGGCGGCCCAGCGCACGGCGGCCAGCTCGGGGGAGAAGTCGGCGAACGGATAGAAGGCCGGTCCCGACCCCTCCTCCGGGGCGGCCGCGGCCAGCGCGACCGGCGCCCGCGTCTCCTCGTGGCCCAGCCAGGGGAGCCACTCCTGCATCTCGGCGGGCAGCTCGACCAGCAGGACGTCCGGGGCGGCCCGGTCGAGCAGTGCCGGCACGGCCGCGGCCAGGGACGGCGCGTGATGCCGTACGCCGACGAGGAACGGCACCCCGGGACCGGTGAGCGCCGCGACCGCCCGGTCCGCGGACAGGGGCGAGGCGGGGGAGTGGCCGTCGGGGGAGGACGGGGAGCGGGACACGGCGGTCAGCCCTCCAGGACCGTGCGCAGGTCCCACAGGGTGCGCCAGGTGGCGGAACCCTGCTCGGCGCGGCGCCGGACCGGACCGTCCCAGTACCCGCGCAGCCGAGCCGCGTCCGCGGGATCGTCCTTGCGGACCACACCGAGCAGATGACCCGGCAGCAGGCCCAGCACGTCGCGGTCCCCGGGGAAGTACGCCGCGGCCAGCCCCAGCGCGCCCGCGACCGACACCGCCTCCGCGGTGCTCATGACCGTGGAGGGGCGCTCGACCTCCCAGCCCTCCGCCGACCGGCCCTCGCGCAGGTCGCGGAAGGCGACGACCAGCGCCTCCAGGACCGCCTCGTCGACCTTGAAGGGCGCGCCGGCCCGTTCGACCGAGGCCCGGGCCTGGCTGCGGACCAGGGCCGTCTCGGCGTCGAGGTCCGGAATGGGGCCGACCGTCTCGAAGTTGAAGCGCCGCTTCAGCGCGGCGGACATCTCGGAGACGCCCTTGTCGCGGAGGTTCGCGGTGGCGATGAGGTTGAAGCCGGGTGCGGCGTGCGCCAGGGCGTCGTCGGTGCCCGAGAGTTCGGGAACGGCGATGCGCCGCTCGGAGAGCAGGGAGACCAGAGCGTCCTGCACCTCCGGCAGACAGCGCGTCACCTCCTCGACGCGGGCGATGCCGCCGCGGGCCATCGCGGTCAGGACGGGGGAGGGCACGAGAGCCGTCCGGCTGGGGCCCTGGGCGAGCAGCAGAGCGTAGTTCCAGCCGTACTTCAGCTGGTCCTCGGTCGTGCCCGCAGTGCCCTGCACCACCAGCCCACTGGTGCCGCACACGGCCGCCGACAGCAGTTCGGACAGCATGGACTTCGCGGTGCCGGGCTCTCCGACGAGCAGCAGTCCGCGCTCCCCGGCGAGGGTGACGACGCACCGCTCGACCAGCGACCGGTCGCCCACGAACTTGCCCTCCACCGTCAGTCGGCGGGGCACGCCCTCGGGCGTCTCGGCGCCCTCGGGCAGCCGCAGGGCACGGCCGTCGCTGCCCATGACGAAGGTGACCACGGCGCGGGGGGTGAGCCGCCAGGCGGGCGGGCGCGGACCGTCGTCGTAGGCGGCGAGGAAGGCCAGTTCGGCGGCGTACCGCTCCTCGGGCGGCACGATCTGGCGGGCGGTGTCGGGGGAGAGGGTGGTGGTCATCGACGGATCTTCCGGTCGGGTCGGGCGGCGGTCACTGGAGCGTCGAGCGGGGTCATCGGCGGCGGCCCCCGCGCGTGGCACGGGTGGTGAGCTCCTCGTAGGCGGGCGCGTCCCGGTCGCGCACCCGGGCCCAGGCGCGGGTGAACAGCTCGGGCACCGGGAGCAGCGGAACGGACCGGAATCCCTCGCCGACCGGGTACAGCCCTTCCTTCCACGTCTCCACCGGCAGGGCGGGCGACTTGAGATCGCGCCAGCCGCAGGGCAGGAAGAGGGAACGGCCGGCCCGCGGCCGTTTGGCCTCGACGACCAGGTCCGTGGCGGCCAGCTCGGCCCGGGCCTTCTTCGACCGCGCGGGCCTCCAGCCGGTCCAACGGGCGCAGTTGCGGTCGGTCGGGTCGGGCAGGGCGAGCAGCTGCAGGTAGAGCGCCGCCGCGTCCTCGCTCAGACCGTGGGTCCGCGCCACCTCGGTGACGAGCCCGGGAACACTGACCGTGGGGTCCTGGGCGGGTCCTTCGGCCCCCGCGGGATCCAGTCCGGCGCCGACGCTGCGCGCCAGCTCGTCGCCCAGGAGCGTGCGCAGGGCCCGCACCCCGGAGCCGCGCACGGCGCCCACGAGCCCTTCGAGCAGTCCGAACACGGCGTCGTCCGGGCCGGTGAGACCGGCCGGGCGCACCAGGACGGTCTCCCGGTCGCCGTGCCAGGGGCGCAGGACCAGGGCCTCCCCGATCCGCGTCGCTCCTTCCGAGTCGGCGCCGCCGGTGGCGGGCAGCCCGTACGCCTTGCGGAGTTCGGCGGCGGTGGTGCCGTCCTTCTCCGTCCACTCCACGTCCAGGTCGAGCAGCAGTCCCGGATCGGCAAGACGGCGGCGCACGGCGGCCAGACCCCGGGGCAGGGCCGCGCGCAACGGGTGGCCGTGGGGGAGGGCGTAGGCGAGCGAGGCGAGGGCGTCGACGACGCCGGTCAGGGTGTAGCGGCGCGGCACCGCGGAGGGGTCGTCCGCGACCAGCCGGCCGTTCTTGTCCGGTCGTTGGACCGTGGTGCGGCTGAGCCAAGGGGTGCGCTCGGGATTGAGCACGGCCTCGGCGGACCCGACCGGCAGGCCGTCGAGCGTGACGGCCAGGTCCTCGGGCAGACGGACGAGGGAACCCAGGCGCTCGGACCAGACCCGGCCCGCGGCGCCGGTGTCCGGTCCCGCCGTCCACAACTCGGCCGGATCGTCGGGCAGCAGCGCGCCGATGAGCGCCGCCCGGTCGTCGGTGAAGAGGGAGTTCAGCATGCGGTTGCCCGCGTCCAGCTGACGGGGCTTGAGTCCGGCCGTGGCGAGGGCGCCGGTGTCGAGGCGCTCCGGTTGCGCGGCGAGGAGCACGGTGGCCTGGAGCGGTCCGAGGCCATGGCCGGTGGCCGCGGCGAGGGCGGCGGGCGCCTCGGGCTGCCAGGGCGGCGCTCCCTTGTCGCGGGTCAGCCGGGCGACCGCGGAGAGCGCGCCGACGGGGAGCACCGAGGCGTGCCGGGTCTCCTTCTCCAACGTGAAGTGGGCGACGGCGCCGAAGACGCCCGCCGGATCGTGTTCGATCGCCAGCCAGTTGACGCGGTCCCGGGCGGTGTCGACGTTCTGGCAGCCGAGGACGACCACGGTGCGGCCCTCGCGTCGCAGTACCTGCCCCGCACGCTCCCGCTCCTGCTGCCGGTGCCTGTCGTGCGGCTCGCCCAGGACGATCTCCCGGATGCCGTCCCCGGGTGCGGCGAGCGGGCCTTCGGTGAGCGCCTCGAACAGGAGGAGCAGCGCCTCCCGTTCCGCCGCCGGCAGGGTCGGTACCGTGGCCCGGTAGGCCAGCGGCCGCAGCACGCCCAGCAGCTCCGGCCACACCATGCCCATGCGGGGGACGGTGTGCTCGTCGCTGTGCCACCCGTCGCCGAGCGCGGACCTGCGGGTGCGCTCGGGCAGGCGCATGCCGTCGGCGGGCTTGCCCGAGAGGACGTGGTTCACGGCACGGATCTGCCGGAGCACGGTCCACTGGCTCTCGCTGCCCCACGACCCCCACATGCGAGCCAGGCCGTCGGCGGCCGCGCGCAGGGTGCGGTCGTCGCCGTGCTCGGGCCGGTAGTCCGCGAACATCCCCTCGGTCCGCTTCCGTTGCGGCTTCGGCTGCTCCACGGGCGGGGTGACGAAGCGGTCGACCGCGTCGGCGATCTGGACCGTGGTGCGGACCAGAGCCGTCACACCGGCGAGGAGCCGCTTGTCGGTGAGCCCGGGAAGCGCACGGGCCACGATCCGCCGCACCACCTCGTCGGCGGTCGGCACCACCGGCCCGTTCCCGCCGCTCGACCCGCGGGCCGACCCGGTGGCCGCTCCGGAGCCCGTGCCGTGCTCACCGGCCGCCTCCTCCTCGGCCTTCGCCGCGCTCACCTGCGCCTGGCGCTCCGCCAGCGCCCGCACCGCCGTGCGCAGCAGGTCGGCCGCCTGCTCGTCGGTGAAAGCGCGCAGGACGGCCGACGACCGCTCGTCGCGGGGGCGCAGCGCGTGCCAGAAGGAGACCGGCGGGACGAACGGGGTGCCCGCGGCGAACTCCCCGCCCCGCTCGTTCGGTGTCACCCGGCCGAGCACTCCCGCGTCGGTGCCGTCGCCCGGCGCGTACAGGGCGACCTGGCGCCGTGTGCGCGCCACGACGGGCGCGGCTCCTCCGGGCAGGCGCAGCGCACCGAGCGGGGTGACGCGTTCGCCGCGCCCGGAGGTGCGCAGCGTGACGGTCCGGCCGTCGGGCGTTCCCGCCGTGGACAGCGCCTCGCCCGCAGCCTCCTCCGCGCGTACCCAACGCCCGAGCACGGTGCCGTCGGTGCCGAACGGGCTCCGCTCGAGACCGGGTTGCATCGGCAGCACCTCGCACCGGTCCTGCAGCAGCGTCGCGTCGTCGCTGATGCCGGAGCGGAGGAAGGCGGGCAGCGACGCGCGACTGTGCGTGCCCGTCGCCGGGTCGTACTCCAGCCACACGTGCTGCCTGCCCTGCCTGCCCTGCCGCCAGTACGACGTGCCGTCGCCGATGACGGGCCGGCTCGGGGGCAGGACGGTGTCGCCGGCGTGCAGGGTGCGCCCGCCGGTGGCCCGGCCGCCGTCGGGCAGCGGGATGGACGGGGCGACCTCGTCGTTGCGCCACCAGTGGGAGATCTGCTCGCCCGTGAGCGTGAGGACCTCGGACGGCCGGGTGGACCAGTAGCCGCGCTGCTTGCCGTCCTGCCACCACACCACGAGCAGCTCTCCGTCGGCGTACCGGAACTGCGGGCGCTGCCAGCGGTCCAGGTCGGCCGGGAGCCGCAGGTCGTGTTCGAGCAGAATCCCGTCCGGGCCGACGACGACCGCCTTGTGCCCGCGGCTGAGGATCAGGCAGGGCCAGGCCTCGTTCACGATCAGCGCGGTGTCGCGGTCCGAGCGGGTCCCGGTCCCGGGGCCGTTGCCGTTGCCGTTGCGAGCCCGGGTCTCGGCGTCGAGCAGCCGCAGGGCTTCGTCCAGGGCGGGCCAGCCCAGTTCGTCCAGGAGCCCGGTCCGCAGGGTGCGCCCGAGCAGCGGAGCCGCCTCGTACCCGGCGGCACGGGCGACGGCCTCGGGATTGACCCGCGGGGCCACCGACCGATAGGGGCTCAGCCGGTTCAGCGCCTCGCGGGCTCCGGGCAGGCCCACCACGCCGGCCAGCTCACCGACGGCGCCGTCCAGCCACTCGCTCAGCACCCCGCTCAGCACGTGGTGGTCGGCGAGATGGTCCAGCACCCGGCTCGACTGCCGCTCGTGCCCCGCGGCGCCGACCGCCCGCAGCAGCAAGGGGCGCAGCCGCGGGTCCGTGGCGACGGCTGCCAGATCACGCCGCTCCGGCCGGGTGTCGCGCACCCAGCGGTCCAGCCCGAGGTGGACCTCCGCGTCAGGGTCCGGCAGGGCGAGGGGGACGTCCTCGGCGGCGCACAGGTCGAGCAGGGAGATGTCGACGCCCACGTGCCGACGGCCGGTGAACAGGTCGACGGCGCGTCCGTCGGCCCGCAGCCGGGGCGCCATCCGTGCGACGAGGCCGAGCGTGGCCGGGGAGCTGTCGCACACCGTGGCGCCGTGCTTGCGATGGGCGGCCCAACGGCTCAGCCAGTCCGCCGCGTCGACACCGCCCGGGGCCTCGGCCGCCGGGCCACCGCCGGCCGCCGTCCCGCCGTCCTCACCGGTCAGCAGCCGGTCGGCACCGCACTCGGCCAGCAACTCCAGCCAGAACTCGTCACTCTTGGTGCCGTCGTCCAGCCCGTCCGGCATGATCTCCAGCATCCGTTCCCGGACCGCGGGCCGCCGCTCGGCGAGGACGGCGAGCGTCGCCCGGTAGGCGGTCCAGAAGGAGGCGGGCGCCCGCACGGCGGCGGGCGAGGCGACCAGGTCGGCGACGAGATCGCACTCCGCCTCCACACGGGGCAGCCCGGCCGCCTTGATCAGCACGCGTGCGTCCTGCGGCAGCGACGCGTACGGCGGCATACCGGCCGCACAGCGTTCCACGGCCAGCTGACGGAACTGGGCCCAGGCCTCGCTGGCGTCCAGGCGGGCGGCCAGATCCCGCACATGCTGCTTCAGTGCCTTGACCGTCAGCGCCCCGGCGAAGGCGAACTCCAGGAACACGGCGCGCTGCCGCTGCTCGTCGACGGTGAGCGCGTGCACTCGCTCCGCCTCCCGCGCCTTGCCGAAGAAGGCGGCGGCGTAGGTGGTGTTGTCGAACTGCAGGAAGATCCGCGCGGCCTGCTCGAAGAAGGTCGGCAGGAAGTGCGGGACGGCCCGGCCGAGCCGGTCGCCGAGCTGCTCGAAGCCCTCCTTGGCGGTGCCCGGGCGGGACTTGGCCTGACGGGCGAGCCGCTCGACGTCCTTGACCAGGGCCAGCGCGTGGTGCCCGTTGGCCGGGTCGTTGACCAGGGCCCAGGCGGGGAATCCGAGGGTCTCCCGCCTGACCTGCCCGACCTCCGGAGTCTCCGCGTCCCGCACAAGACCGAGGAAGTCCAGAGCGAGGTCCTCGGCCTCCCCGAGGGTGCCCGGCACCAGCCGGACGACGCTGCGCTCGCCGAGCGCGGCATGCGTGTACGTACGGACCGTGAGGATGTCGGCGTCCTCCCGGCCGCTGCTGCCGGGCGGCAGGAGCGCGCCGGCCTCGAGCAGTGCCGAGGCGGTGGCGTCGTCGGGGCCGGTGACCTCGCGCGCGCCGGTGGCGCCGTGCGGAGCGGTGGTGGTGTCCGTGGCGTTCACGCGGCCCGCTCCTCGTCCTCGATGTCGCGACCGGCGTACAGCGCGGCCGCCATGCGCATCCCTTCCGACCAGGCGACCGGACCGACCCGGCCCAGCTTCAGCACCCGCCCGGCGGCGTCCGTCCACATGAGGGGGCCGGTCTCCGTCTCCTCGTAGCCGTCGTAGTCGCCGACCCAGACGCGGGCCTCCACGGCCCGGCCGTCCTCCCAGGCGGAGCAGACCGCGTATCCGCCCCGTACACGATGGCCGAGCTGGGTGACGCGACCGTGCAGGAAGCGCAGTTCCTTGAAGGCCCCGCCCGCGTACTCCTCGACCGAGGCGGCCTCGGCGTCGAGCCCGGCGGGGCGGTGCCACACCTCGCGGAAGAGCTGCTGAGCGCGCTGTTCGACGCCGAGCTCGACGGCGAACTCCCGCAGCTCCTCCAGGTCCTCGAGGAGCACCGGATGCGGGAGACGGACGAGGTCGGGGGCGACACGGACCGTGTCACCGTCGAGGTCGACGAGGCCCAGGCCGCGCTCGGGGTCGGCGTCGCGCAGGAATCCCGCGACCTCGCCGTCGGCACCGGTGACCACGAGGTCGCGCAGGGCGGACCGCCAGGCCGGGTCGGGCCACACCCGGGTGAGCACGGCGAGCGGCACGGGCAGCGACCGCACCATCCACCGCTCCACGTCGCTCAGGCACTGGCGTTCGTGCCGCTCCAGCCACTCGACGAGCTGCCGCAGTCCGACCACCGCGGGATCGTCCGCGAGCTTGGCCGGCACCGACTTCAGCCGCCGTCCGGTGGCGTTGCGGCACACCACCTTTCCCTCGTCCAGGGCGACCTCGTAGTCCCCGGCCGTCACCCACCCCATGAGTGCCTCCCCGCACCGCAGTGATCAAGTGCTGACGACTGTAAGCGAGCCCACTGACAACGCCGTCGGCGCGGGGGACGCAGGACGTGGGGAGGGGCCACGGGGCGGGCTACCGGAGAGCCGTCAGTCGTCCAGGCGGACCGGCATCAGCACCGAGAACGCCCCCTCGTCGTCCGCCCGGCGGATCGCCAGCGGCGCGGTGGGGGCGGGCCCGAACTCCAGGACGAGCCGGTCCCGGTCCGCGGCGGCGAGCGCGTCCAACAGGAATCCGCGGTCGACACCGACGAGGTGCCCGGCCCCGGCCCCGACCCCGGCCCCGGCCTCGGCCCCGACCCCGACCCCGGCCCCGGCCTCGGCCCCGTCCTTGCCCGGGGTGCCGTCGCCGCAGACGATCACCGTGCCGTCGTCCGCCGTCGAGAGCACGCTGACGTCCCGCGCCTGCCGACCCGGCTCGCGGTCCTCGGCCGCGCGGACGGGGCCGGTCTCCAACGCCTCCCGGAACTCGGGCACATCGACGACGACGCGCCGCCCGGGCGGCAGCTGCACGAGACGGCGGTAGTCGGGGAAGTCGTGGGCCAGGCGCCGCCCCGACGCCTGGCGCTCCCCTGCCTCCAGCGTCACGCGGTCGCCCTCCACGGCGAACCGGGCGGGTCCGTCCTCGCCCAGCAGCGCGCGCATCGCGTCGACGAGCGGCGCGGGCACGATGACCTGCTCGCGGGCTGCCCCGTGTCCGACGGCGGCCAGCCGCGCGACGGCCATCCGGTAGCGGTCGGTGGCCACGACGTGGAGCGCGTCGCCCTCGACGTCGAACAGGACGCCGCCGAGCATCGGCAGCTCGGGGTCCCGGCCCGCGGCGAAGCGGACCGCGTCGAGCGCGTCGGCCAGCGCGGGCGCGGGAAGGGACAGTCGGACGGAGCCGGTACGCGGTGAGGCGGTCATGGGATTCTCCCTGTGATCGAGTAGCGCTTCGAGCGTGGAGAACTCGCTGCGGGCCTCGGCCAGCCCCCGTTCCAGACGGCGCAGGTGCGCCTGGAGCAGCCCTCGCACCAGGTCGGCGTCCGCCCCGGACCAGCCGGCCAGTACCAGCCGGATGTCGGCCAGCGGCAGGCTGGTCCGCCGCAGCCGGGCCAGCACCCTGGCCTCGTCGAGCTGGCCAGGGGCGTACCAGCGGTAGCCACTCGTCGGATCGACCCGGGCGGGGACCAGTACACCGGCACGGTCGTAGAACCGCAGGGCGCTCACGCCCAGTCCGCTGTCGCGGGCCATCTCGCCAATGCTGCGCATCTCGTTCTCCACGTCGGGGACTCTGCTCCCTGAACCAGGTCGAGGGTCAATCATGAGGAGATTCCCGCAGGAGTGGCCGGTGCGACCGTACGGCCGACCGTCTGCCATCCTTGCGCCGTGCAGAAGCCCAGCGCCGTCACCCCGGACGCCCCCGCGGCGATAGGGTCGCCGCTCCTCACCCAGGAGTGGCTCGACCTCGCCTTCATCCACTGGGCCGTCGAGCCCGCCGCCGTGGCGGGACTCCTGCCGCGCGGCACCGTCCCCGACACGCACGACGGACTCACCTACGTCGGACTCGTCGCGTTCCGCATGCACCGGGTCGGATGGTTCCGGCTGCCCGGGATCCCGTACCTCGGCTCGTTCCCGGAGACGAACGTGCGTCTGTACAGCGTGGACGCGCACGGGCGGCGCGGCGTGGTCTTCCGGTCGATGGACGCCTCGCGGCTGATACCGGTGGTGATGGGGCGCATCGGCTTCCGGCTGCCCTACCTGTGGTCCCGCATGTCCGTCCGCTCCGCGGGCGACACCGTGACCTACACCAGCTCCCGCCGCTGGCCGGGACCGCGCGGTGCCCACAGCCGCATCACCCTGCGGACCGGCGAACGCATCCACGAGCCCACGGCCCTGGAGCACTTCCTCACCGCCCGCTGGGGCATGCACAACATGTTCTTCGGCGGGGCGGCGTACCTGCCCAACCACCACCCCCGCTGGCCCCTGCACCGGGCCCGACTCGTCTCGTGCGACGAGGACCTGGTCGCGAGTGCCGGGATACCGGCGACAGGAGAGGACCCGGTCAGCGTCCTCTACTCGCCCGGGGTCCCCGTCCGTCTGGGCCGTCCAGCCCTGCCGGTCTCCGCCGTCTCCGCCCGCCCTTGACCTCAAGCGTGGTTGAGGCATCACGGTGATCCACATGAACACACAGGGATCACCCATGGAAGCAGGCACCGAGGACATCAAGGCCATCGAGCGCGTCGTGGCCACCGTCGAACGCACCCAGCGGAACAAGGACGCCGAAGGGTTCCTCACCCTCTTCCGACCAGACGCGCTCTGGACGACCGGGCACGGCAAGGTACTCCTGGGCTTCGACGCGATCGCCGAGTTCACCCGGGCGGTGCTGCCCCAGGCCGTGTGGGACGGCGACGTCACCTACGAGGTGATCCACACGCAGTTCCTGCGCCCCGACGTGGCGGCGGTCAAGGTCCGGCAGGTCTACCACTCGGCCGAGGGGGAGACGGAAGGTGCCCCGCTGTACGTCATGACCAAGCAGGAGGACGGACGCTGGCTGCTGCACGCCTGCCAGAACACCGAAGTCCGGAGCGGCTGAGGCATGACCGGAGCGGGTGAGGCATGCGGCGCGGGCGCGGCCCGCGCCGTCATGCGGCACCGTCCGGCATTCCGGGAGACCGGGCGATCTCGTCCTCGGCGGCCTCGACGATGGCCAGCACGGCGGCTGCCGCGGCCGCGGGGTCGCGGGCCTCGACGGCTCGCACGACGGCGCGGTGAGCCGGCAGTGAGGCTTCCACCGCGCCGGGGGTCCGGGTGCTGACGAGGAAGCTGTGCTCCAGCGCGATGTCGACAGCACGGCCCAGCGAGCCCAGGAGACGGTTGCCGCCGGCGTCGAGCAGGGCCCGGTGGAAGGCGATGTCGGCCTCGACGTAGCCGCGGCGGCCGGGCCTGGCCGCCGCGGCCTCCATGGCGGCCAGGGAGTCGTACAGCACTCGTACGTCTTCGGGGCCGGCCCGTTCGGCGGCCAGCCGTGCCGCCTCGGGCTCGACGATCCGGCGCAGTTCGCTCGTGTCGCGCAGCAGCGAGGCGGCGTCCCCGGCCTGTTTCCAGCGCAGCACGTCGCGGTCCAGGTGGTTCCAGTGCTCCGGGGACAGCACACGTGTGCCGGTGCGCGGGCGCACGTGGAGCATCCCCTTGGCCGCCAGTGCCTTGACCGCTTCCCGCAGCACCCCTCGGCTGACGCCGATCTCGGCCGCGAGCGCGTCCTCGACCGGCAGCGGATCCCCCGGCTCCCACGTGCCGCCCACGATGCGCCGGCCGAGTTCGTCGGCCACACGCTGCTGCCTGGTCAGAAAGTGCACCACGATCTCCGTCCGCCCCCTGGACGCCATTCATCGAATCATTCAATGATTGTGGGACAGGGTACGGCCCGCGGGTCGGCACCCGGCAACACCCCATCGCGAAGCGGACGACGCCAGAGCCACGGGAGTGACCGCATGACCGACGATCCGAGGACGAGCCGCCGCAGCCAGGCGTGGTTCGGCGCACAGGGCCGCAGCGGCATGGTGTACCGCTCCTGGATGCGCAGCCAGGGCTTCGGCCACGAGGTGTTCGACGGGCGCCCCGTCATCGGCATCGCGACCAGTGCCTCCGAACTCGCCCCGTGCAACGCCCACCTCACCCGGGTCGCCGAGGCCGTCAAGCGCGGGGTGTGGCAAGCCGGCGGCTTTCCGCTGGAGTTCCCCACCATGGCCACCGGCGAGACACTGATGCGCCCCACCGCCATGCTGTACCGCAACCTCATGGCCATGGAGGTCGAGGAACTGATCCGGGCCAATCCGCTCGACGGTGTCGTGTTGCTGTCGGGCTGCGACAAGACGACGCCTGCCATGCTCATGGGCGCCGCCAGCGTCGACCTGCCCGCCGTCATGGTCACCGGCGGGCCGATGCTCAACGGCAAGTACCGGGGGCAGGACGTGGGATCCGGCACCCATGTGTGGAAGTTCGAGGAGGACCTGAAGACCGGCCGGATGACCGAGGAGGAGTGCTTCTTCGCGGAGGGCTGCATGGCACGCTCCAACGGGCACTGCATGACGATGGGGACCGCCTCGACGATGGCCTGCCTGGCCGAGGCGCTCGGCATGCAGCTGCCGGGCTCGGCGGCCTGGCCCGCGGTCGACTCCAGGCGGATGGAGACCGCGCAGGCCGCGGGGCGGCGCATCGTGGGGATGGTGGAGGAGGAGCTGCGCCCCTCGCGGATCCTGACCCGGGAGGCGTTCGAGAACGCCGTCCGGGTCAACGCGGCCATCGGCGGCTCCACGAACGCCGTCATCCATCTCCTGGCCATCGCCGGGCGCGTGGGCGTCGAGTTGAGCCTGCGGGACTTCGACGAACTGGCCCGTGCGGTGCCGACGCTGGTCAACCTGATGCCCAGCGGCAAGTACCTCATGGAGGACTTCTGCTACGCGGGCGGTCTGCCCGCCGTCCTGACCGAACTGCTCGGCGGCGGTCTGCTGCACGGCAACCAGATCACGGTCACCGGACGCACCGTTGCCGAGAACACGAGGGACACGGGGGACACGGGGGACACGGGGGACACGGGGGACACGGGGAAGACGGGGAACACCGAGACCGCCGGGAACACCGAACGGGTCGACTCCGACTCCGACTCCGACGTCATCACGCGACTCGACGCCCCCTTCCAGCCGGCCGGCACCGGAATCGCCGTCCTCCGCGGCAACCTGTGTCCCGACGGCGCCGTGATCAAGCAGTCCGCCGCTTCACCGCACCTGCTCACCCACCGCGGCCCCGCACGCGTCTTCGACTCTCCCGAGGCGTATCACGAGGTGGCCGACGACCCGGATCTCGACATCGACGAGAACACCGTCGTCGTCATCCGCAACGCCGGCCCCAAGGGCTACCCCGGCATGCCCGAGGTCTCCAACGTCCCCCTGCCCGCCAAGCTGCTGAAGGCCGGCGTCAAGGACATGGTGCGCGTCTGCGACGGCCGGATGAGCGGCACCGGGTACGGGACGGTGGTCCTGCACGTGGCGCCGGAGGCCGCCGTAGGCGGACCCCTCGCCCTGGTCCACGACGGGGACCAGGTCGTCCTCGACGTCCCGAACCGCACCCTGCGCCTGGACGTCGACGACGCCGAGCTCACGCGACGCAGGCAGGCGTGGCGCGCCCCCGCCGAACGGCACCCCGGCGGCTACGCCTGGCTCTACACCCAGCACGTCGAACAGGCCGACCAGGGCGCCGACTTCGGATTCCTGCGCGGAAACCGTGGACACGAGGTTCCCCGCGACTCCCACTGAGCCCATGATCGTGATCTTGCAGGTGTGGGACGCCGCGGAGACGGCCGGCACTGACCACTTGGACGAGATCGCCCACACCGTCGGCGGCGTCCGTCCCCAGCCCGCCTACTCCAGTCCACCGAGGCGGAGGGCGTCCTCAATCTCGCTGAGCTTCACGGAGGACAGCACGCCTGCCCGCTCGATCAGGTCGTCCGGGGACAGGACGGTCAGCCACGTGCACGGGGTGAAGCCCGGACGCGGAAACGCGATCCGCAGCACGCCTTCAAAGGGCAGTCCGTCCGCGGCGCCCACGGTCACTTCCACGCCCAGACCGGTGAGGTCGACGCCCGCCGGAGCGACGACCTGCATCACCCGGAGCCCGGATGCCTCGTCTCCCGGCAGCAGCACGACCGGCCGTCGCTCATCAAACTCGACCCACCAGACTTCGCCGTGTTGCATTCGTCCTCCTGGCACGATCTGCGGTGAGGGCCCTGTGCGAGCGGGCGCGGTCACTGCGCCCGATGGGGACCATACCCGTCGTTCCTGGCTGGAGCGGGTGCTGGCGGCAGACCGACGTACTGGCCGAGTCCCGTGGGGCCTGGAGGAGCGAGGAGCAACGCCCCTCCAGGAGCCCGGTTCGAGGCTTTAGAAGAACCCCAGTTTCTTGGGGCTGTAGGAACAAAGAATGTTCTTCGTCTGCTGGTAGTGCTCCAGCATCATCTTGTGGTTCTCCCGGCCGATGCCCGACTGCTTGTAGCCGCCGAAGGCGGCGTGCGCTGGGTACGCGTGGTAGCAGTTCGTCCACACGCGTCCCGCCTGGATCGCGCGGCCCGCGCGGTAGGCGGTGTTCATGTCGCGGGTCCACACCCCGGCGCCGAGGCCGTACAGGGTGTCGTTGGCGGTCTTGACGGCGTCGTCGAAGTCGTCGAAGGACGTCACCGACACCACCGGGCCGAAGATCTCCTCCTGGAAGATCCGCATCCGGTTGTGGCCCTCGAAGATCGTCGGCTGGACGTAGTAGCCGCCCTTCAACTCGCCCTCGTGCTCGATCCGCTCACCGCCGGTGAGTACCTTCGCGCCCTCCTGGCGGCCGATGTCCAGGTAGGAGAGGATCTTCTCCAACTGGTCGTTGGAGGCCTGGGCGCCGATCATCGTGTCAGTGTCCAGGGGGTGGCCGGGCTTGATCAGCTCGGTGCGGGCGACGGCCGCCTCCATGAACTCGGCGTAGGCGCCCCGCTGGACGAGCGCCCGGGACGGGCAGGTGCAGACCTCCCCCTGATTGAGGGCGAACATCGTGAAGCCCTCAAGCGCCTTGTCGCGGAAGTCGTCGTCCCGCGCCCAGACGTCGTCGAAGAAGATGTTCGGCGACTTGCCGCCCAGTTCCAGCGTGACCGGTTTGATGTTCTCCGAGGCGTACTGCATGATCAGCCGCCCGGTGGTGGTCTCGCCGGTGAACGCCACCTTCGCCACCCGGGGGCTCGACGCGAGCGGTTTGCCCGCCTCCACGCCGAAGCCGTTGACGACGTTCAGGACCCCGGGCGGCAGCAGGTCCGCCACCAGGCTCAGCCAGTAGTGGATCGAGGCCGGGGTCTGCTCCGCGGGCTTCAGGACCACGGCGTTGCCGGCGGCGAGGGCGGGCGC
Source organism: Streptomyces sp. NPDC018026 (assembly GCF_044327745.1). Classification (NCBI taxonomy): domain Bacteria; kingdom Bacillati; phylum Actinomycetota; class Actinomycetes; order Kitasatosporales; family Streptomycetaceae; genus Streptomyces; species Streptomyces sp. NPDC018026. The sequence goes on along the minus strand of NZ_JBIRFY010000008.1, from coordinate 178,009 downwards.
GAGCTTCCAGGTCGCCATCAGGATCGGGAAGTTCCACGGGATGATCTGCGCGACGACTCCCAGCGGCTCGTGGAAGTGGTACGCCACGGTGTCGTCGTCGATCTCGCCGAGTGAGCCCTCCTGGGCGCGGATCGCGCCCGCGAAGTAGCGGAAGTGGTCGATGGCGAGGGGGATGTCGGCCGCCAGAGTCTCGCGCACCGGCTTCCCGTTCTCCCAGCTCTCCGCGACCGCCAGGCGCTCCAGGTTCGCCTCCATGCGGTCGGCGATCTTCAGCAGGATGTCGGAACGCTCGGTCACCGAGGTACGGCCCCAGCCCGGAGCGGCCTCGTGCGCGGCGTCGAGCGCCCGCTCCACGTCGTCCGCCGTACCGCGCGCGATCTCGGTGAACGGCAGGCCGTTCACCGGGGACGGGTTCTCGAAGTACTGCCCGCGCGCCGGTGGCACGTACTCGCCGCCGATGAAGTGGTCGTAGCGCGACTGATAGGAGACGATCGCGCCCTCGGTGCCGGGCGCCGCGTAACGGGTCATCCTGTCTGCCTCCCTCATCGTGCGCTGTCCGCCGTTGGACAGCTCTGCGCGCGAGGCTAGGAAGCGGGACGTTGCAGAGACGTTGCGCGCGTCGCGGGCGGTGCCCGGTTTCCCGGAGCGCCGATCGGCGGAGGGTGCTCACCACGCGTGGGGTGCGGCCAGCTCGGACTCCAACGCCGCGAGCCGGGAACTCGTCGCCGCCGTGGGCCGCACCGCCGCGAGCGCCCGCCACACGTCGAGATCGTCCTCCCCCCAGGGGGCGTGAGCCCAGTCGGCCAGCAGGTCGGGGTCAGCGCAGGCGATCAGCGCCGCGCGCAGACCGTCGGCGAGCCGGCGCCTGAGCCGTCCGACCGCCGGAGCCTGGGAACCGGGCAGCATCGGACCCGGGTACGCCGACGCGGCCGCCGTGATCGCACCGGCCCGCAGCCGGCGTTCGACGACGGAGGCGTCGGACTCGACGGGCATCGTGAGCCGGTACGGCCGGGAAGCCAGTCGGCCGGGTCCCAGGATGCCGCGCAGCCGGGCCAGCTCGGCCCTCAGTGTCACCGGCGGTACCGTCTCGTCCTCGTACAGGGCGCACAGCAATTCGTCCCCCGTCAGACCCTCGGGATGGTGGGCCAGCAGCACGACGATCTCGCTGTGCCGCCGGCTCAGCCGGACCCTGCGACCGTCGGCGCTCAGCAGGGCCTCGTCGCGGCCCAGCGCGGTCAGCTCGGCCGCCTCCGGAGCGGACCGCTCCGGAGTGAGCAGCGCCAGCTGGGACTCCGCGGCACGCGCCACCGCCTGTACGAAACCCAGACTGTGGGGATGCGCCAGACCGTCCCCGCCGGTGATGTCCACGGCACCGAGCACCCGACCGGTGCGGGGATCGTGCACCGGAGCGGCGGCGCAGGTCCAGGGCTGTACCCGGCGTATGAAGTGCTCGGCCGCGAACACCTGCACCGGACGGCCGACGGCCACCGCCGTGCCCGGCGCGTTCGTCCCGACGGCCGACTCCGACCAGCGGGCCCCCGGCACGAAGTTCATCCGTCCCGCCCGGCGCCGGGTGGCAGGATGCCCCTCGACCCACAGCAGCCTGCCGTGCTCGTCGCACACCGCGAGCAGGTGCTCGCCGTCGGCGGCGAACGTGCCCAGCAACTCGCGGACCAGCGGCATCACGCGCGACAGCGGGTGTTCGGCCCGGTAGGCGCCGAGGTCGCCGTCCATCAGTTCCACGCTCGCCGTACCGTCCGGGCCGACACCCGCCCGGACCGACCGCCGCCACGAATCCGCGACCACGGCCCGCACGGGCCGCGGCACCGTTCCCGCTTCGGTGAAGGTCTCGTGGGCCCGGCGCAGTGCCCGCGCGCGCTCGACGGGGTCGGCCCCCGGTTCCAGAGCCAGCCATGCATCAGTCAACTGGGCCTCCTCCCCGGACGGTGTTGCGGTGTGGGACATCGTGACTCCGCGGATACGCGCGGACAACCACTTCGACCGGCCGGACACCCGAATGTGGCGTTCCGAGTGGACCGGCGAGGAGGCCGGGCGAGGCCCGGCGACGGCCGGACGTGGGGGTCAGGCGAAGTTGACCAGTCTGATGTAGCGGGTCCAGTCCCAGAACGGCCCCGGATCCGTGTGGTCGCTGCCGGGAACCTCGTGGTGCGCGATGATGTGCGTGCGGTCCTTGGGGATGCCGTAGGTGGTGCAGATCGCCGCGGTGAGCCGGGCAGACTGCTCGTACATGGCGTTGGTGAAGTACTCGGGCCGGTCGATCCATCCCTCGTGTTCGATCCCGATGCTGCGGGTGTTGTAGTCCCAGTTGCCCGCGTGCCAGGCGATGTCCGTCTCGCGGACGCACTGCGCCACGTGCCCGTCGGAGGACCGGACGACGTAGTGTGCGGACACCTGTTTCTCGGGATCGCGGAAGATGGACAGCGTGTCCGCGTACGTCTCCTGCGTGACGTGGACGACCACGAAGTCGACGGGGTAGGCCGTGGGCCGGCTCGACCGGCTGTAGTTCGACGTGCTCGCCGGCAGCCACTCGGCCGAGGGGTAGTCGACGGCACGGGCCTGCGCGGCGGCCCGTGTACCGGAGAGCAGGGTGTAGGGGACGGTGGCCAGCGCGGCGCCCTTCAGGAGCCGCCGCCTGGTCGGAACGGGTGCTGTCCTCTCCCTTTCCATGGGATTGCCCTTTCGTCGGTGGGCCCTGGGCCCGGTGGGGGGTGAGTGCTCAGCCGTTCGGAATGACGGAGAGACATGTCCGAGCGCACGACGGAGCGAAATGACTGCGGAGCGGAATGCCGGCGCGGACGTCCGACCGCCCCGTGGGCGAGGTGCGTCCGCGTGAATCACCGTACGGGGAGCGGGGGTTGCGCAGTAGAGCGCCGCGCCGTTCCGTGGACAGCCACCGCCTTGTGAACACCGTGCTCACTCGATCGAGTGAACGGGAGCGATGGTTCGGCTTGTCGGTGACTCCCGACGAGCGAGTGTCAGGCCCGCTCCGCCACCGCGCCCGGGTCGTCCAGGACCGCCCGGACCACGGAGTGTGCGGCGCCGAGCAGCGGACCCTGCGGACCCAGCTCGGACACCACGACCGGACAGGCGGGGCCCGCCGTGCGCCCGGCCAGTTCGTCCCGCAGCGACGGCAACAGCCAGGGCGCGAGTCCGGCGAGGGCGCCGCCCAGCACCACGCCCTCGGGGTCGAGCAGGTTCACCGCACCGGTCAGGGCGATGCCGAGCGCCGTGCCCGCCTCGCGCAGGGCACGCCGTACGTCCTCGTCACCCTCCGCGGCCCGGTCGGCGAGCAGCCCGACACGGTCTTCCCCCGGCTCCACGCCCGCCGCGCGCAGGACCGCCTTCTCACCGGCGTACTGTTCCAGGCACCCGCGCCCACCGCAGGCGCACTCGGGCCCGTCGGGATGGACCGGCACATGCCCCAGCTCGCCGGCGAACCCGCGGGTGCCGCGCAGCAGCCGACCGTCGAACACCACGGCCGCACCGATGCCGATCTCGGCCGAGACGTGCAGGAAGTCCCGGGGGGTGCCGTCGCCGAGCCAGAGTTCGGCGAGTGCGCCGAAATTGGCCTCGTTGTCCACGGTCGGCGGCAGATCCGCCGGCAGCAGGGCGCCGAGGTCCGCGTCGTGCCAGTCCAGGTTCGGCGCGCGGACGACGGTCCGGCCGTCCCGGGCGACCAGACCGGGCACGGCCACCGCGAGCCCGGCCGGCCACAGTCCCTCGGTCTCCGCCTCCGAGACCACCTGCCGCACCAGGCCGGTGAGCTGCTCCAGCACCGGCTCCGGCGAACGGCCCCGGTTGCTGCCGTACCGCACCGCACGCGCGCGTACGCGGCCGCGGAGGTCAACGGCACAGACCGCGAGATGGTCGACGCCGACCTCCGCCCCGATTCCGGCCGGGCCCTGACCACTCACGGCGAGTGCGGAGCCGGGACGGCCCACGCGGCCGGGGCGTTCGGGACCCAGCTCCTCCAGCAGGCCCGAGCGGATGAGTTCGTCCACGAGGGTCGACACCGCGGCCCGCGTCAGCCCGATCCGCGAGGCCACGGCGGCCCGGGACAGCGGGCCCTCGGCGCTGACGGTGTGCATCACCCGCGCCAGGTTGCGGCGGCGCATTCCCTGCTGGGTGTCCGGCAGCGCGCGCCCGGGGCGGGCCGGCTGGGCTTCGTGCGGCGGTGCGGTCATGCCTCCGTCAGTCCTCGGTCTGTCGTCGCTCGGTCCGGTCCCGGCCGGGACCGGCGGTCGCCACGGCGCGCGGTCGGGGCCACGTGCGGGCCGTCCGACGCCGGAGGCGACGGGGGATGCCTGAGACGCCCCTCGTCACGTCCCGGTCTGCCGGGCGACCCGTCCGCGGCGGCTCCGCGGGGAGCGGAGGGCGGACTGTCCGCCGACGGCCCCGCCCGGGCGGGCGCGCCCTCAGCGGGAGGCCGCGTCCCGTTCCAGCAGCGGTGCCGCGTCGGAGAGTACCCCGGTGATCCGGTTCAGCGTCGCCTCGTCCCGCTCCACGGCGTCGAGCACCGGCCCGGCGGCCGTGTTCCAGCGGCGGGCGACCGCGGCCGCGTCCTCGCCGGTCAGCAGACCGGCCGCCTGCGCCGCGGCACCGAGCGCGACCAGCTCCCTGGCGTCCGGGATCTGGACCGGGCGCCCGGACAGCCGCCGCACCGTCTGCTGCCAGGCCGTCCCCCGGGCACCGCCGCCGATCAGCAGCAGGGGCGCGGACGGGTCCGCGTCGGCGTCGAGTACGAGGTCGAGCGCGCCGAGCAGCGAGTGGACGGCGCCGTCGTAGGCGGCCTGGAGCAGTTGTCCGGCGGTCGTGTCGTGGCGCAGCCCGTGCAGGAGGCCGGAGGAGTGCGGCAGGTTCGGTGTGCGCTCGCCGTCGAGGAAGGGCAGCAGGGTGACGTCGGTGCCGGGCTCGACGGCTTCGCGGTCCAGGCCCAGCAGGGACGCGACGCGGTCCACGGCGAGCGTGCAGTTGAGGGTGCAGGCCAGCGGCAGCCAGTCGCCGCGCGCGTCGGCGAAGCCCGCCACGGTGCCGGTCGGGTCGGCGGGCCGGCGCTGCGACACGGCGTACGCCGTGCCCGAGGTGCCGAGGCTCATCACCGGGACGCCGGGGCGCAGTCCGAGCCCCAGCGCGGCGGCCGCGTTGTCGCCGGTGCCGGCGGCGACCAGGGTGCCCTTGGAGAACGGCAGGCCGTGGTCGGCGCGTACGGTGCCGGCCACCTCACCGGGCCGGACCACTCGGGGCAGCAGCGCCGGATCGAGCCCCACGCGCGCGAGGATCTCCTCGTCGTAGGCCTCCGTGGCCGACGCCCACCAGCCGGTGCCGGACACGTCGCCGCGGTCGGTGGTCCCCTCGCCGGTGAGGCGCTCGGTGAGGTAGTCGTGGGGGAGCCGTACGGCCTGCACCGCGCGGACCGCCTCCGGTTCGTGCTCGGCCAGCCAGGCCCACTTGGTGACCGTGAAGGAGGCGCTGGGCACGCTCCCGGTGCGCTCCGCCCAGGCCTTGGGGCCGCCCAGCTCGTCGATCAGCCGGCGGGCCTGCGGAGCTGAGCGCACGTCGTTCCAGAGCAGGGCGGGGCGCACCGGCTCGCCCTGGGCGTCGAGCGTGACCAGACCGTGCTGCTGCCCGCCGATGGACACCGCGGCGGCCTCGCGGGCGGCCTCGCCGCACTGGTCCAGGGCCTCGCCCAGCGCGTCCCACCACTGGCGGGGATCGCTCTCGCGGCCGGTCCCGGAGGACACGGTGTGGGGCGCCTGGCCGCTCGCGACGACCCGGCCGGTGGCCGCGTCGACGACCAGTGCCTTGGTGGACTGGGTGGACGTGTCCACGCCGACGACGAGCGGACCCTCGGCTGCTGACATCGGGCTTCTCCCTCTTCCGCGGGTCCTGTGACCCGGCCTTCACTCCTTCGGGGACACCTTGTCCCTTCCCAGGACCGTGTGTGCATACTAATTTGTAAAGCGCCATGACGAAATAGTCGGCAGCGATTGATCGGCAGCGAGTGAGGAGCCGCGGAATGAACTACCAGCCCACTCCCGAGGACAGGTTCACGTTCGGCTTGTGGACGGTCGGCTGGCAGGGCCGTGACCCGTTCGGTGACGCCACCCGGCAGGCCCTGGACCCGGCGGAGTCCGTGCGGCGTCTGTCCGAGCTGGGCGCGTACGGCGTCACGTTCCACGACGACGACCTGATCCCCTTCGGGTCGAGCGACACGGAGCGGGAGTCGCACATCAAGCGGTTCCGGCAGGCGCTGGACGCGACCGGCATGAAGGTGCCGATGGCGACGACGAACCTGTTCACCCACCCGGTGTTCAAGGACGGCGCCTTCACGGCGAACGACCGGGACGTGCGCCGCTACGCGCTGCGCAAGACGATCCGCAACATCGACCTCGCGGTCGAGCTGGGCGCGAGCGTCTATGTGGCCTGGGGCGGCCGGGAGGGCGCGGAGTCCGGTGCGGCCAAGGACGTGCGGGACGCGCTCGACCGGATGAAGGAGGCCTTCGACCTGCTGGGCGAGTACGTCACCGAGCAGGGCTACGACCTGAAGTTCGCGATCGAGCCCAAGCCGAACGAGCCGCGCGGTGACATCCTGCTCCCGACGGTCGGCCACGCCCTCGCCTTCATCGAGCGCCTTGAGCGGCCGGAGCTGTACGGCGTGAACCCGGAGGTCGGCCACGAGCAGATGGCCGGCCTGAACTTCCCCCACGGCATCGCCCAGGCGCTGTGGGCGGGCAAGCTCTTCCACATCGACCTCAACGGCCAGTCGGGCATCAAGTACGACCAGGACCTGCGGTTCGGTGCGGGCGACCTGCGGGCCGCGTTCTGGCTCGTCGACCTGCTGGAGCGGGCCGGGTACGCGGGTCCGCGGCACTTCGACTTCAAGCCGCCGCGGACCGAGGACTTCGACGGCGTGTGGGCGTCGGCGGCCGGCTGCATGCGCAACTACCTGATCCTCAAGGACCGGGCGGCGGCCTTCCGCGCCGACCCGCAGGTGCAGGAGGCGCTGGCCGCGGCCCGGCTGGACGAACTGGCCCGCCCGACCGCCGAGGACGGCCTCGCCGCCCTGCTGGCCGACCAGAGCGCCTACGACACCTTCGACGTGGACGCGGCCGCCGCGCGAGGCATGGCCTTCGAGCACCTCGACCAGCTCGCCATGGACCACCTCCTCGGCGCCCGCTGACCGGCTCGGCACCCGTGAGAACGCTCCGGCCCCGTCCTTCGCGGACGGGGCCGGAGCTCGTGCGGGGCGTCACCCGGCAGGGCGGGACGGGGCCGTAAGGGCCCGCGGTCCGTCGAGGCCGGTCAGGGCTCGCACTCCATCGCGAGGGTCGCTGAGGCCAGTGCCGTCGCCGGGTCCTGGCTCGGGCCGCCCACGGGGACCCAACGGCCGTGCTCCCTGCGGTACGGCCACCAACGCCCTCGGCGGTCCAGCCGGAGCTGGTGGGGTGCGCCGACGACGGTCCACCGGTTGGCCCGCGCCAGCAGCGAGGGCCGCTCGTCCTCCTCCCAGGCCGACTCCAGGGCCGCACGCGCGCGTGCGAGCGTGTCGCCCTCCACCGCCCATTCCTCCTCGAGCACGGACAGGGCGGCCCCGCCTCCGAGCCGCCATGCGCGTACGGCCGCGTCCAGCGCCTCCCGCGTGCGCCCCGAACCGTCGCCGAGGCGGTCCAGTACGTCCGGTCCCGGATCCCCCGCGGCCAAGCGCACCGCATCCTGTGCCGGGGTCGGCTCCGGGGCCACCGCGTGCCCGCCGTGCCCGCCGCGCAGGGCCTCGGCGAGCAGGCGGTGGGCCTCCGCCGCCGTCCGCGAGGCCAGAAAGGACAGGCCGGAAGGGTCGACGCCCGGCGGAGGCGCCGCCTCGGTGTCCAGCGACGGCGGTACGCCCGGGCCCTCCCCAAGGCTGGGCGGTGCGGGCAACGGAGGCAGCACCTGGCCCGCCGCGTACGCCTCAGCGGCGTCCACACCCTCCGGCCGGGACGTGACGTCCTCCGTGGGCGCGGAGCCGCGCGTCTGGAGGGCGTCGAGTACGGCACCCTCCGCGCGTCCCCGCATCAACAGCAGGACGAAGGGATCCTGGTCCAGCAGCCTCGCGACCTGGTAGCAGAGCGCGGCGGTGTGCCCGCAGTGGTCCCAGGCGCCGCAGTCGCACTCCGGTTCCAAGTCGCCCATGCCCGGCAGCAGGTCGATGCCGGCCGCCGCCGCGTCCTCCACGAGGTGCGGTGGCATGTCGCGGTCCAGCAGCGCCGCGACATGCCCCGACCGCTCGATCGCCATGTCGACAAAGCGGTCCCATTGCGCGTCGGAGAGCTGCTCCAGCAGGACGTCGGCCCGGTGCGCCGTACGGTCCCGGTCTTGGACGACCGCCGTGATGCGCCCCGGCCGCACCGACACAGCCCCGACCGCGCCCGCGCGCGCCAGCCGGCGCCCCGTCTTCACCTGCGCCGCGTCCATCGCCGCGTCCTCCAGCGCCTTCAGCCAGGCGCGGCCCCACCAGGTCTGCGCGAAGCCGCGTCCCTGTGCGGGCGGCAGCGCGACGAACGTCCGCTCCGCCTCGTCGTCGTACCGGGTCATCGCGTACCCCCTCGCAGCTCGACCAGGTCGGCCAGTTCCGCGTCCGTCAGTTCCGTGAGCGCCGCCTCGCCCGAGCCCAGAACGGCGTCGGCGAGTTCCCTCTTGCGCTTCAGGAGGGCGGCGATGCGGTCTTCGATGGTCCCCTCGGCGATCAGCCGGTGCACCTGCACGGGACGGGTCTGGCCGATCCGGTAGGCACGGTCGGTGGCCTGGGCCTCGACGGCCGGGTTCCACCAGCGGTCGTAGTGCACGACGTGTTCCGCGCGCGTGAGGTTCAGTCCGGTGCCCGCGGCCTTCAGGGACAGCAGGAAGACCGGGGCGTCGCCGTCCTGGAAGCGTCGCACCAGCGACTCCCGTGCGGTGACGGACGTGCCGCCGTGCAGGAACAGCGACGACACGCCGCGCGCGGCCAGATGCCGCTCCAGGAGCCGCGCCATCTGCACGTACTGCGTGAAGACCAGTACGCTCGCCTGCTCGCTGAGGATCGTGTCGAGCAGCTCGTCCAGCAGTTCCAGCTTCCCCGAGCGGCCGGTGATCTTCGGCCGGTCCTCCTTGAGGAACTGCGCCGGGTGGTTGCAGATCTGCTTGAGGCTCGTCAGAAGCTTCACGATCATGCCGCGGCGCGCCATCTGGTCGGCCCCGGCGATCTCCGCGAGCGCCTCGCGCACCACCGCCTCGTACAGGCCCGTCTGTTCGGCGGTCAGCGACACGGGATGGTCCGTCTCGGTCTTCGGTGGCAGTTCCGGCGCGATTCCGGGATCGGATTTGCGGCGTCGCAGCAGGAAGGGCCGTACGAGCCGGGCGAGTCGCTCCGCCGCCGCCGGGTCCTGCCCGCCCTCGACGGCCTGGGCGTAGTGCCGCCGGAAGCCGCCGAGCCGGCCCAGCAACCCGGGGGTGGTCCAGTCGAGAACGGCCCACAGCTCCGAGAGGTTGTTCTCCACCGGGGTGCCGGTGAGCGCCACACGCGCGCGGGCGCCGATGGAGCGCAACTGTCGCGCGGTCTCGGAGTACGGGTTCTTCACGTGCTGCGCCTCGTCCGCCACGACCATGCCCCACGACACGGCGGCGAGCCGTTCGGTGTCCAGGCGCATGGTGCCGTAGGTGGTCAGCACGAACTCGCCGTCCGCGAGGCCGTCGAGGTCGCGGCGAGGCCCGTGGAAGCGGCGCACGGGCGTGCCGGGCGCGAACCGCTCGATCTCCCGCTGCCAGTTGCCCATCAGGGAGGTCGGGCAGACCACCAGGGTGGGACCGGCGGCGTCCGCGTCCGACTGCCGGTGCAGATGCAGGGCGATCAGTGTGACGGTCTTCCCGAGCCCCATGTCGTCGGCGAGGCAGCAGCCGAGGCCCGACGACGTCATGCGGACCAGCCAGTTGAGGCCCCGTCGCTGGTAGTCGCGCAGCGTGGCATCGAGGGCGGCGGGCTGCGCCACGGGCTCCTGCGCCTCGGGGTCGGCGAGGCGCTCGCGCAGGGACGCCAGCCATCCTGTGGGCCGCACCTCCACGCGGCGTCCGTCGACCTCCGCCGAGCCCGTCAGGGCCGCGGCCAGGGCGTCGACCGGCGTGACCTTGTGATCCTGGCGGGCGCGGGCGCGGGCGCGGTGGGCCTCCTCCGGATCGACGAGCACCCACTGGTCGCGCAGGCGTACGAGGGGGCGATTCGCCTCGGCGAGCAGGTCCAGCTCCTCGCGCGTGAGGGCCTTGTCGCCCAGGGCGAACGTCCAGTTGAAGGCGAGCAGCGCGTCCGCGGACAGGAACGACGGGCCGGCCTCGGGCACCGCCGCACGCGACGCCGGGCCGCCGTCGGGCGGTCCCACTTCGGCGCGCTCGGTCAGGTCACGGGCCAGCTCCCTCGGCCAGTGCACGTCGACTCCGGCGCCGGCGAGCGCCCGGGAACCGGTTCCGAGCAGCTCGGTGATCTCTTCGTCGGTGAGCTCGACGGCTTCCGGCACTGTCGCCGACAGCAGGGGTGTGAGCGAGGGCCAGGCCCGTGCTGCCCGGCGCAGCGCGAGCAGGGCGTCCATCCGCGCGCGCGTGCCGAACGCCTCTCCCACGGTGCCGCCCCACACCTGAGCGGTGTCGGCGACGAGCCCGGGATCGCTGACGCTGTGCACCTGTGGCACCGCCCGGAACGCCGGCCGGGCGTCCTCGTGAGCCGCGGCCGACAGTCCCCGCACCTCGACACGCAGCGACAGTCGTACGCCCGTGTCGTGTCCCGCGGCGACGTCCAGGGCCCATTCGCGCAGCTCGGGCGAAGGCCGGGGCGGCCGCGAGGCGTAGGCGGGCCCGGCCGTCAGGAGTTCGGCGGCGGGAGAACGGGGCAGCGTGTCCGCTACGGCGTCCAGGAAGGACCGCACCAGGAGTTCCGGGTCGGGCAGCCGCAGGGGACCGGCGCCGTCCAACGGGACCGCGTGTGCCTCGGGCGGCATGGCGGCGGCGAGATGACGGACCCGCTCGGCCCCCTCCGCGTCCAGTGGACCCGCGCGCCAGGCGTCGTGTTCGGACGCGGACAGGCCGGGCAGCAACAGCCCGCGCGCCACGAGGTGCAGGGCCTCGACGGCGACCGCTCCCCAGAACACCGACGCCCGGTGGCCGTCCGCGAGGGCACGCGCGCGTGTGAGTACGGGCAGGGCGGCCCGTACCGGGAGCAGCACGGCCGGCACGCTCACCGCCTCCACACCGTTGCCGTCGGGCAGTGCGACCGTCAGGCTTCCCGGGGCGCCCGTCTGTACGGTGCCGGGCGCTTCGCCGTCGGGGCGCCAGAACGCGACCGTGCCGGTGCGTGCAGGATCGCCGGGCAGGAAGACGGCGCAGCAGTCGACGAGTGCGGAGATCTCGGAGGGGGCGGGAGGAGTGTTCTGCGCAGCGATGACGTATTCCTCAAATTTGACTAGCCAGGGTGCGGCGGCCGAGTGTACACGGACGTCGAGGCCATGGGCTGCGGCTTGGACGTGGCATGGGTCACTATTCAGTGGGGGAGGTGCTCTGCCAATGCCTTCCCGGACCCGGTCGCGGACGAGCTCTCAGGGGCGCGTAGGGGTCGGTCCTCAGGGAGTTCTCAGGGTCGCGCTGCGGAACCGCCGCGAGCGCGGGACCGTTTTCAGGACAGAGAGCGGCAGTGGCCGCGAAGGAGGCGACACCATGTCGAAGAACGCCAAGGTCGCAGCAGGTGGCGTGGCGGCCGGGCTCATCCTGCTGATCTGGCTGCCCTGGTGGGCCGCCCTGCTGATAGTTCTGGGAGTCCCGGCCGCCGCCTACCTCACGCTCGACCCCTCACAGCGGCGCAGGCTGCGCCGTGTCTCACGCAAGGAGATAGGCCGTTGAGGCGTTGACGCCCGCGACGACCGGCTCCCGGCGGTGGGACGCCGCCTGTGTCCGTGGTCAGCTCGGCCGTACGGCCATTTTGTCCAGGGCCTCCAGGAGTCCGGGCAGTGACGGCCCCCGCCCCACCGGCAGGACCTCACCGGGCTCCTCGTCGAGCAGGATGAACGCGATGTCGTCGGTCCTGGCGACGAGCGACCAGCCGGGGCCGTCCGCACGCAGCGTCCGCGCCTCCCCCGGTGCGAACGACGACCGGACCCGGCCGAGCGGCGGCGGTGTGTCGACGTAGGCGCGGGCCTCCGCGAGGACCCGCCGGACACCGCCGTGTCCGGAGACCTCCGCGCCGGGCCGGCCGTCCGTGACCACGCTCCGGTCCGCGGCGTCGGCCGCCGCACCCGCGCTGGTGCCCGCGTCGCCGCCCGCGCCGCCCTCACCGCCGTCGCCGGGGGCGCCCCCCGCCGAACCGGAGTCGCCGCCCGGCGTCGAGAACTCCGCGTCGTCGATCTGCTCCCGCCACTGTGCCCACTGCAGGGCGATCTCGTCGGCCCCCAGGCGGCGCTGCGGCGGTCCCCAGACGGTGGTGTCCGGCGGGCACAGCGCGGGCTGGTCGGTGGACTCCGGTCCCGGGTCGTGCGGCACGGGTACACCGGGCGCCGCCACGGCGACCGCGAGGGGCCAGCCGGGCAGCGCCGTGACGACCGTTCGCTCGTCCGGCGACAGGTCGTACTCCATGCCGCAGTCCCAGGACGCCACGGCGACGGCCACCAGCGAGACGTCATCGATGACGACCGTCCACCGGGCGCCGTCACCGTCCTGGCCCAGCACCAGGCCGTAGCCGTCGGCCAGCGGTGGGAGACCGAGCGCGGCGCACGCCTCCGGGTAGTCGTCGCCCAGCACACTCGGAAACTTCGCCGGCGTCAGCAGTACCGCCGTGAGCACATAGAGCGCATCGTCCGCGGCGGCGACGGCGTCCTCGTCCGTCCCGGCCATCCCAGCCTCCCCATCGGTTCGTCCAATGGCGGGCACCCTAGTGCGCCCGAGAAGCCCTTGTCACGACTCCCAGACGCACCCGAGCTGCAGTTTTCCGGTTGGACGGGGGCGAATCGACCACCCGGCGCCGGGGGTGGGCTCAGGTCGCGGGCAGCCCCAGCAGCGCACGGGCCACGTCCCCCGGGGGCTCGTCCCGTTCCCGTGCGAGCGCGATCACGGCCCGGCACGCCAGTTCGTTGACCCCGAACGACAGGGCCTCCGGCGACACGCGGCCCGCCGCCTCTTCGATCCTGTCCTGGTCGTCGTCCACACACGCCGAGACGTACGCGGCCGCGGCCTCGAACAGGTTGTGCGAGCGCGGCCCGCCGCCGGCGGCCCCCTGCTTGCTCCGCTCCGTGCGCCGAGCTGTGCGGGATCTGTCCCAAGCCTCGCGGATCCTGCCGAACAAGCGGACCACCCTCCCCATTCGATCACCTTCGCTGACCGTACATATCCTGCTACTCAACGTAGAGTTGAAGTCCCGACGGCAGAAGGGGGCGGCCATGGCAGGGCGCTTCGAGCGATTGGCACGCATCCGGCGCATGGACCCCCACGAGGACGCCTCGGAGATCTACCGGCTGTGCTCGGCCTACGAGTTCCCCTGGGACTTCGCCCGTGCCCTGGAACTGGCGCTCTACCGCACCTACGCCGTGCCGAGCATCGGCCGACTGCTCGCCGGGACCGCGGAGTTCACCGACCGGCCCCAGAAGCGGTACGACGACACGGCACTGCTGCTCGACGCCGTGGTCGAGCACGGTTTCGACAGTAGGCAGGGCCGCACGGCCATCCGGCGCATCAACCAGATGCACCGCAGCTACGACATCACCAACGACGACATGCGGTACGTCCTGTGCACGTTCGTGGTGATCCCCAAACGCTGGATCGACGCCTACGGATGGCGCAGGATGTCGCGCCACGAGACCGTCGCCTCCGCCACGCACTACCGCACGCTGGGGCGGCACATGGGCATCAAGGACATTCCCGGTTCCTACGAGGAATTCGAGGCCTGCCTCGACGCCTACGAAAAGACTCACTTCGCCCGGGACGAGGGCGCGCGGCGCGTCGCCGACGCCACACTCGACCTCATGGCCTCCTGGTATCCGCGCCCTCTCGCACCGCTCCTGCGGGCCGGGACCCTCGCCCTGCTCGACGAACCCCTGCTGCGGGCCTTCGGCTACGACCCGCCGCGCCCCGTCACCCGCGCGGCCGTGCGTCGCGCCGTCAGGCTGCGCGGGCGCGCGGTCCGCCTGCTGCCGCCCAGGCGTGCCCCGCACCATGCCCGTCAGAACCGGGAGATCAAGGGCTATCCGAACGGCTACCGACTGGCCGATCTGGGCACCCGCCCGGCCCCCGGCCTCCGGGGCTGCCCGGTCCGTGACATCGACACGTCGATCGACACGTCAGCCGCAGAGTGAAGCGATCGTCTCCCACAGCCGGCCGATTTCGGCCCGGGAGGTGGCCCGCGCGACGATCAGTACGCCGGAAGAGGTCGTCCAACCCGCGGGTGCCTAATGGCCGCTCAAGGGGGACGAGTTCGTCACCGGCGGCCACGTGCCGGGCTCTGTCGCGGATCGGGTCGCCAGGGCCAGGAACCGATCGTCCTCGTCGACGTACGCCGTCATCGCCCACCCGGAACCGGCCAGCAGCGGCCCGAGGTTGGCCTCGGCACGAAGGTCGTCCGGCGTGAGCCGCCGCCCCTGCCGTGCCGCGAGCGCCGCCCGGCCGATCGGGTGGAACAGCGCCAGCACACCGCCGGGGCGCACTACGCGGGCCAACTCCCGCAGGTTTCCGGCCGGATCCGCGAGGTGCGCGACGAGACCCGCCGCGAAGACCGCGTCGAGCGTCCGGGAACGCAGGGGCAACGCGGCCACGTCGGTCAACAGCAGACGTCCGGCACGGTCCCTCCCGGCCCGTACGGCGGCCTGGAGCATGGCAGGCGTCAGATCCGCTCCGACAACCAGCCCCGACGGGCCCACGGCCGCACGCAACGGAGGCAGGGCGCGACCGGTGCCGCATCCGGCATCGAGCACCCGATCGCCCTCGCGCAGCCCCAGTCCGGCGACCGCGGCGGTGTAGGCCGGGCCGTCGTCCGGGAACCGTCGGTCCCAGTCGGCGGCCCGGGAGCCGAAGAATTCCTGGACGTGCGTGTGGTCGTCGCTCATGCTTCGCATGATCCCCCAAGAGCGCGCGAAGCACGCGGAGCACAGAGCGAGCCGCAGCGCACACGTTCGAGCGTGACGCGATCGTTCCCTCTCCCCTCTGTGTCAGATAGCAACACCTTTCGAAATGCGCCCCCGTTGTGCGCCCCGTTCGGGACTAGCGTCCCGGGCCCATGGGACACCTGGACCACGCCGCCCTCGGCTGGCTGACCCCCGCGCTGTCGTACGCGATGGCCTGTACCGGCGCGGCCCTCGGGCTGCGCTGCACCGTGCGCGCCCTGGCCGCCACCGGGCGCACGCGCTGCAACTGGCTCCTGACCGCGGCCTCGGCGATCGGCACGGGCATCTGGACGATGCACTTCGTCGCCATGCTCGGCTTCCGGGTCAGCGGCACGGACATCCGCTACGACGTACCGCTCACCCTCGTGAGTCTGCTCGTCGCGGTGCTCGTCGTCTGCGCCGGCGTCTTCGCCGTCGGCCACGGCCGCAACCGGGCGCCGGCGCTCCTGCTCGGCGGACTCACCACCGGAATCGGCGTCGCGAGCATGCACTATCTCGGCATGGCGGCCATGCGCCTGCACGGCGAGGTGAGCTACGACCCGGTACGCGTCGGACTCTCGGTGCTCATCGCCGTCGCCGCCGCCACGGCCGCCCTGTGGGCGGCGCTCAACACCCGGTCGCCCCTGGCCGTCGCCCTCGCCTCGTTGATCATGGGGGCGGCGGTGAGCAGCATGCACTACACCGGCATGTTCGCGGTGAGCGTGCGCGTCACGCCCTCCGGCGAGGCGCTGCCCGGGGCCACGGCGATGCAGTTCATCTTCCCCCTCGCCGTCGGCCTCGGGTCCTACCTCTTCTTGACGTCCGCCTTCGTCGCGCTGTCGCCGACGGCCCGGGAGCCCGAGGCGTCCGCCTCGGCCCGGCAGCAACCCGCCGGGAGCAGCGCCCCGTAACGGCGGACCGGGCGTCAGGGCCCGGCGACAACGCACCGCACACCGTCCCGAGCGAGGAGGCCATGCGTCCACCCCGTACCACCCCCGACCGCCCGACGCCCGAATCCGGCGCCGAGATCTCGGCCCAGCCGTCCGTACGCGGCCGTCGCGCGCACGCCGGACCACCCGCCGACGAAGGCCCGGCGGAGCCCGCGGGCGTGGCGCCCGACCCGCCCGCCACGCGCGCGTGGCGCGGGCGGATGCAGCCCCGCACCGTGCGCGCCCGGATCATCTGCCTCCTGATGGTGCCCGTCGTCTCCCTGCTGGCCCTGTGGGCGTACGCGACCGTCACCACCGCCCAGGACATCTCCCGGTTGCGGCAGGTCCAGCGTGTGGACGCCCGTGTCCGGGCCCCCGTCAGTACCGCCGTCGCCGCCCTGCAGGCCGAGCGGCTCGCGGCCGTGCGCCACGCCACCGACCCGTCGTCGGTGCCGGGTGCCGACTTCCGGGCACTGACCGCGCGCACCGACCGCGCGGTGGGACAGCTGCGGCTCGGCGACCGCCACACCGTGGCCGACAGTGAGGAACTGCCTTCCGGAGTGGCCCCACGGCTCGAGGCGTTCGTCGCCGGCGCCGAACGGCTGGCGTCGCTGCGTACCGCCGTCCTCGACCACCGGGTGGACTGGGAGGAGGCCTACCGCCGCTACACGGCGGCCATCTCGGCCGCCTTTCACGTGGGTGGCGCGCTGAGCGGGGTCCAGGACGCCGATCCGGGATCCGACCCGCGCCTGCTGGTCGAGTTCGCCCGCGCGGGCGAGGCACTGGCCCAGGAGGATGCCCTGCTGGGAGGTGTCCGCCCCGCCGACGGACTCGCCGGTGAGCGGCTGCGCCTGTTCACCGGCGCCGTTGCCACGCGCCGGACGCTGACCGAGTCCGCCGTCGCCGATCTGGGGGGCTCCGAGCGTGCCGCCTGGCGGGATCTGGCCGGCACCGGTGCCTACCTGACCGTCGGCGCGACGGAGGACCGACTGCTGGACGGCGGATCGCCGGAACGGCCCGCCGAGGCCACGACGTCGCGGGCCGCCTGGGACGGGGCGCACGCGCGCCTGCGTGACGGCATGCGGGCCATCGAGCGGGACGCCGGACGCTCGGTCGCCGACCGGGCCGACCCGTTCACCCGTGGGGTGCTCACTCCGGCCGGGGCCGCGGTCCTGTTGGGACTCCTCGCCGTCGCCGCGTCGCTCGTCATCTCCGTCCGCATCGGCCGCGGTCTGGTGGTCGAGCTGGTGAGCCTGCGCGACAGCGCCCTGGAGATCGCCCGGCACAAGCTCCCCGAGGCGATGCGCAGGCTGCGCGCGGGGGACGAGATCGACATCCGGACCGAGGCACCGTCGCGGGCTCCCGCCGAGGACGAGGCCGGTCAGGTCGCCGAGGCCCTGGGCACCGTGCACCGGGCCGCCCTGCGCGCCGCGGTGGAACGAGCCGAACTCGCCGGCGGCATCGCCGGGGTCTTCGTCAACCTCGCCCGCCGCAGCCAGATCCTCGTCCACCGCCAGCTGAGCCTCCTGGACGGCATGGAACGCCGGTCCGACGACCCGAACGAACTCAGCGACCTCTTCCGGCTCGACCACCTCACCACCCGCATGCGGCGCCACGCCGAAAGCCTGATCATCCTCTCCGGTGCGGCGCCCGGACGGGCCTGGCGCATGCCGGTGTCGCTGACCGACGTCGTCCGTGCCGCCGTCTCCGAAGTCGAGGACTACGCGCGCGTGGAGGTACGGCAGCTCCCGGAGGCGTCCGTCCAGGGCGCGGCCGTCGCCGACGTCACCCACCTCCTGGCCGAGATCATCGAGAACGCGGCCCAGTTCTCGCCGCCCCACACACGCGTACGGGTCACCGGTGAACCGGTCGGCAACGGCTACGCGATCGAGGTGGAGGACCGCGGCCTCGGCATGGGCAGGGACGCCCTCGCCGAGGCCAACCACCGCATCGCGCGGTCGGAGACGCTCGACCTGTTCGACAGCGACCGGCTCGGTCTGTTCGTCGTCAGCCGGCTCGCCGCCCGGCAGGACATCAAGGTGCACCTCAAGACCTCCCCCTACGGCGGCACCACCGCGGTCGTCCTCCTGCCCACCGCACTCCTGCACAGCGAAACGGCGCCACCGCCTCCCCGGGCGTCCGACGAGGCGGCCCGGTCCGAGGAGCACCCGCACGCGCGCGTGCCCGGCGCCGCCGGGCAGCACGAAACCGTGTCCGCACCGGTCGACCGGCCGGCGCTGACATCCGCCGTACCGGCGGCGACGCGCACCACCACACCGGGTCGGTCCCCCGGAGCGCCGGCGCTGCGACTGCACCGGTCCTCCGACCTCCCCGATGCCGCAGCAGCTTCCGCGAAGGGCGACGTCCCCCGCCCGCAGCAGCCGACGGGGGAGACCGACGACCTTCCCCGCCGGGTACGGCAGGCGAGCCTGGCCCCCCAACTGCGCGACGGCAGACCCCTGGAGCCGGCCCGGCCCGGTCCGGCGCACGACGACGAGCAGCGCACCCCCGAGGCCGTACGGGACCGCATGACCGCCTACCGCGACGGCTGGTCGCTCGGCGGTGGCCGTCGCCCCGGCCACCCCGCACCGCCGGAACCGCCGACCGGCGACAGCACCGAAGGAGACCCCGCATGATCCAGAATCCCGGTGCCGGGACCGCCCGGCGGGCCCGCGAACTCGACTGGCTCCTGGACGACCTTGTCGGACGCGTACACGAAGTGCGGCACGCCGTGGTGCTGTCGAACGACGGACTCGCCGTGGGCGCCTCGCACGGACTCGCCCGCGAGGACGGCGAACACCTCGCCGCCGTCGCCTCCGGTTTCCACAGCCTGGCCAAGGGGGCGGGCCGGCACTTCGGCGCCGGGGGCGTGCACCGGACCATGGTCGAAATGGACGACGGGTACCTGTTCGTGGCCGCGGCGGGAGACGGTTCCTGCCTCGCCGTGCTCACCGCCGTGACCGCGGACATAGGTCTCGTGGCCTACGAGATGGCACGGCTGGTGAGACGCGTCGGCGAGCACCTGCACACCGCACCACGTGCCGCCGCACGACCACCCTTCGGCGCATGACCCGGAAGGGCCCAAGGATGACCGACGACATCACGGGCGGCGGCCGGGAAGGACCGGGCAGCCAGTGGTACGACAACGAGGCAGGACCCCTCGTCCGCCCCTACGCGATGACCGGCGGCCGCACCCGGCCGGGCCCCGCGGGAGTGCGGTTCGACCTGATCGCCCTCGTCGCGCGCGCGGTCGGCGCACCGGACGCCGACGACACCGTGCTCGGACCGGAACACCGCACTCTGACCGACCTGTGCCGCACGGAGACCCAGTCGGTGGCCGAACTCGCCGCCGACGCGGACCTGCCCGTGGGCGTCGTCAGAGTGCTCCTCGGCGACCTGGTGGAACTGGGGTGCGTGACCGTCAGCCGTCCGGTGCCACCGGCGCAGTTGCCGGACGAACGGATTCTGCGCGAAGTGATCGACGGGCTGCGCGCCCTGTAGAGAAGGCCGAACGAACAACCGTGACCGGCACGCACGTGCACGACCACCCGCACCGAGAGAAGTGATCCATGGTCTTTGAACGCTCCGACGCCACGGACGGCGACACGACCGCGCTGGCGTTGAAGATCCTGGTCGCCGGAGGGTTCGGCGTGGGCAAGACCACCCTGGTGGGCGCGGTCAGCGAGATCAGGCCGCTGCGCACCGAGGAACTGCTCAGCGAGGCCGGACGGCTGGTGGACGACACCGACGGCATCGACCGGAAGGTCACCACCACCGTCGCCATGGACTTCGGACGCATCACCATCCGGTCCGGACTCTCCCTCTACCTCTTCGGTACACCGGGTCAGGACCGGTTCTGGTTCCTCTGGGACGAACTGGCGCAGGGGGCGCTCGGCGCCGTAGTCCTCGCGGACACCCGGCGCCTGGCGGACTGCTTCCCGGCGGTGGACTACTTCGAGCACCGGCACATCCCGTTCGTGGTGGCCGTGAACTGTTTCACGGGAGCGCGCCGCCACGACGAGCACAGCGTCCTGCGCGCCCTCGACCTCGATCCGGGAACACCCGTGGTGCTGTGCGACGCCCGGGACCGCGACTCGGGGAAAGAAGTACTGATCCGGCTCGTCGAGTACGCCGGGCGGATGCACACCGCCCGGCTCCTCGACTCCGTCCGCTGACCGGGCCCTTCCCCTGGGCAGGGGGTTCTCAGTCGGCGACCGACTTCTGGGCCAGGACCTTGTCCACGGTCACCCGGACGAGGAGTTCACCCGGGACACCGTTGCGTGCCCCGAACTCCTCGGCGCGCTCCTCACCCATGTACCGGGCGCCGATGCGCGCGGCCCAGTGCCGCAGTTCGCCGAGGTCCTCCGAGATGTGCGCACGTCCCTGCAGCACCACGAAGTGGAAGGGCGGCCGGTCGTCGTCCACGCACAGGGCGATGCGGCCGTCACGGAGCAGATTGCGCCCCTTCACCGTGTCCTTGCCGGTGTTGAACACCAGATCGTTCCCGTCCAGCAGGAACCAGATGGGCGCGATGTGCGGGCTGCCGTCGGCCCGGACGGTCGAGAGTTTTCCGGTGCGGGTGCCGTCCGAGACGAACGCCCGCCATTCCTCATCGGTCATCTTCTGTGCCATGCCCCCATCCTCCTTGCCCGGAGCACGGGCGTGGTGAAGGCTGGCGGACGGATCCCCCGGGAAGGGGGAGGCACCGCGTACGGGGAGACACGGGGAGATCGGATCATGGCGCAGAACCAGGGACTGGGCTGGCTGCTGGACGACCTGACCGCACGCGTCGAACACGTGCGGCACGCGTTGGTCCTGTCCAACGACGGATTGGTGACCGGGGCGAGTACGGGCCTGCGACGCGAGGACGCCGAGCACCTCGCCGCGGTGTCGTCCGGACTGCACAGCCTGGCCAAGGGGTCGGGCCGCCACTTCGGCGCCGGCCAGGTACGGCAGACGATGGTCGAGTTCGACGACGCCGTCCTGTTCGTCACCGCGGCGGGTTCGGGCAGTTGCCTGTGCGTGCTCAGCGGGGCGGAGGTCGACATCGGGCAGATCGCTTACGAGATGACGCTGCTCGTGAACCGGGTGGGTGAGCACCTCGACGTCGACGCGCGGCAGCCGGGGCGAATATCACCCACCGAGCCCTGACCTGCGCTTTCGGTGTCCCCGGTGGGCGGCCGCAGAGTTATCCACAGGCTCGCCACGGATGCCGCCGTTGCGGCTACGGTTTTTGTGTCGGCGGGCGCGGACGGCGCCGGCCACACACTCCACGGGGGAGACGAACCATGTCCGGCAACACCATCACGCACGACGTCGCAGCGGCCGGCGAGCGGACCGGGACCACCCGGGGCGCCTCGGTCACCTACCACCGCGCGGCGCGAGAGCTGGGTTTCAGGCGCAGCGAGTTCGACCTCGCCGTGCATCTCGGCCGGGTCCGCACGGTACCCGACGACGGGGGAGGCGGGCGGCGCGTCCCCCGCGACGAGATCGACCGGATCCGGGCGGCGGACGGTTTTCCCGAGGCGCTTCGCTCCGCTGTCCGGGCCGTCGGGACCACGGAGGGCGCGGCCCTCATGGACGTGACCACGGCCCGGTTCACCCGTCTCGCACGGCTGGGACTGCTGGTGCCCGTGAAGTTCTACGTCAACCGGTACCGCGCCGTCGTCTGGCTGTATCTGGCGGAGGAGCTACGGCAGTTCAGGGCCGACGAGCGCAACACCGCACTGCTGAAGGGCCGCACGCCAGAGGGACTGCGGGACCAGCTCGGCGAGGGGCTGGACCTGCGTCCCCGCAACTGGCGGGGAAGGCATCTGGGATTCCTGCTCCGACAGGCGGACGACCCGTGGGCCCGGGCCGCGGCGGTGGCGTCGCTGCTCGACGCCGCCGAGATCTCGGACGTCGTGACGGATCCCTATGAGCGCTCCCATCTGCGCCGGTTCCGCCCCGCACTCGCCATCCACGGGTCGCCGGGCTCCCCGGCCGCGCAGCTCGCCGAGGAGATCGTCACGGCCGGCGACCCGGACGAGGTGGACTGGCTCCGCTCGGACCTGGCGGCCGCGGTGGACACGGCTCGCCGCCATCGCCCGGCGCCCCGCCCGGCCCCACACGTCGTGCCGGACCCGCCCGGTCCGGAGTCCCTGCCGCACGAGGCGGCACAACCGGTGCCGCCCGAGGCCGAGGACGACGCACTGCGGGCGGCGCGGCAACCCGGACGGCTGGGTGGTCTGTTCGGCAGGCTGTGGCGCAGAGACTGCTGACCTACAGGGCCCGGAAGAGCCCTTCCTGGACGACCGAGACCAGCATCCGTCCTTCCCTGTCGTAGATCCGCCCACGGGCCAGCCCACGCCCGCCGGTCGCGATCGGCGACTCCTGGTCGTACAGGAACCACTCGTCGGCCCGGAACGGCCGGTGGAACCACATGGCGTGGTCCAGCGATGCCATGTCGAAACCCCGGGGACCCCACAGCGGCTCCACAGGGATGCGCACGGCGTCCAGGAGCGTCATGTCGCTGGCGTAGGTCAGGGCGCAGGTGTGCACGAGCGGGTCGTCGCCCAACGGCCCGACGGCGCGCATCCACACGGCGCTGCGGGGCTCGGCTCCCTCGACGTCCTCGGCGCTCCAGCGAAGCCGGTTGACGTAGCGGATGTCGAAGGGCTGACGGCGGGCCATCCGCTCCAGCTGCTCCGGCAGTGCGCCGAGGTGCTCCCGCACCTCGTCGGCGACCGTCGGCAGGGACTCCGGATCGGGGACCTTGCGGGCCGGCGGCAACTGGTGTTCGAAACTGCCCGGCTCGGGCTTGTGAAAGGAGGCGGTGAGCGTGAAGATCGTGCGGCCCTGCTGCACGGCGGTGACCCTGCGGGTGGTGAACGACCTTCCGTCCCGGTCCCGTTCGACCTGGTACACGATGGGCACTCCCGGGCGCCCGGGACGCAGGAAGTACGCGTGCAGCGAGTGCACCGGGCGATCACCGTCGGTGGTGCGCCCCGCGGCGACCAGGGCCTGGCCCGCCACCTGGCCTCCGAAGACCCGCTGCAACGACTCCTCGGGGCTGCGGCCACGGAAGATGTTGACCTCGATCTGCTCCAGGTCGAGCAGGGCGACGAGGCTCTCGGCCGGATTCGTCATGGGTGGGCTTCTCCTGTGCTCACAGCTGGCCGACATCGGTGACACGGACGACCGCACGGCCCTCCGCGTCGGAGGCGGTGAGGTCGACCTCCGCACTGATGCCCCAGTCGTGGTCGTCGTTCGGGTCGTCGAAGATCTGCCGCACGCGCCAGAGCCCGTTCTGCGGCTGCTCCTCGATGATGAGCAGCTTCGGACCGCGGGCGTCGGGGCCGGTGCCCAGGTCGTCGTACTCGTCCCAGTACTTGTCCATGGCCTCGCCCCACGCGTCGGCGTCCCAGCCGGCGTCGCCATCCATCTCGCCAAGCTCACCGACCTGGTCCAGAGCGGCAAGCTCGACCCGGCGGAACATGGCGTTGCGGACCAGCACACGGAAGGCGCGCGCGTTGGCCGTGACCGGCCGCACCTGATCGGCCTTCTCCTGAGCCTCCTCGGCGGTCATCTCCTCCGGGTTGGCGAGCTGCTCCCACTCGTCGAGGAGACTGGAGTCGACCTGGCGCACCATCTCGCCGAGCCACTCGATCAGGTCCTGCAGGTCCTCGGACTTGAGGTCGTCCGGCACGGTGTGGTCGAGGGCCTTGTAGGCGCTCGCCAGGTAGCGCAGCACGATGCCCTCGGTGCGGGCCAGTTCGTAGTGGGAGACCAGCTCCGTGAAGGTCAGTGCCCGTTCGTACATGTCGCGGATGACCGACTTCGGGGACAGCGGGTGGTCACCGACCCAGGGGTGGCTCCTGCGGTACGTGTCGTAGGCGTGGAAGAGCAGCTCCTCCAAGGGCTTCGGGTACGTGACGTCCTGGAGGCGCTCCATGCGCTCCTCGTACTCGACCCCGTCCGCCTTCATCGCGGCCACGGCCTCACCGCGGGCCTTGTTCTGCTGGGCGGCGAGGATCTGCCGCGGGTCGTCCAGCGTGGACTCCACGACCGACACCATGTCCAGCGCGTACGAGGGCGACTCCGGGTCCAGCAGTTCGAAGGCGGCCAGGGCGAACGTGGACAGTGGCTGGTTCAGCGCGAAGTCCTGCTGCAGGTCGACCGTGAGACGCACGATGCGCCCCTCCGCGTCCGGCTGGTCGAGCTTCTCCACGATGCCGCCGTCCAGCAGCGACCGGTAGATGGCGATCGCCCGCCGGATGTGCCTGAGCTGCTGCCTGCGCGGCTCGTGGTTGTCCTCCAGCAGGTGCCGCATAGCGGAGAAGGCGTCGCCGGGACGGGCGATCACCGACAGCAGCATGGTGTGCGTGACCCGGAAGCGGGACGTCAGCGGCTCCGGCTCGGAGCCGATGAGCTTATCGAACGTGCTCTCCGACCAGGCCACGAACCCCTCGGGAGCCTTCTTCCGGACGACCTTCCGCCGCTTCTTCGGGTCGTCACCGGCCTTGGCGAGCGCCTTCTCGTTCTCGACGACGTGCTCGGGCGCCTGGGCGACCACGAAGCCCTCCGTGTCGAACCCGGCCCGTCCGGCCCGCCCGGCGATCTGGTGGAACTCGCGGGCCCGCAGCGTGCGGACCCGTGTGCCGTCGTACTTGCTCAGCGCGGTGAACAGCACGGTCCGGATCGGGACGTTGACGCCCACGCCGAGCGTGTCCGTTCCGCAGATCACCTTCAGCAGGCCGGCCTGCGCGAGCTTCTCCACCAGCCGCCGGTACTTGGGCAGCATGCCGGCGTGATGGACCCCGATGCCGTGCCGCACGTAGCGGGAGAGATTGCGGCCGAACTTGGTGGTGAAGCGGAAGTTGCCGATCAGCTCGGCGATCCGTTCCTTCTCCTCACGCGTGCACATGTTGATGCTCATCAGTGCCTGCGCCCGCTCCACGGCCTGCGCCTGGGTGAAGTGCACGATGTACACGGGGGCCTGCCGGGCCGCCAGCAGATCGGTGAGCGTCTCGGTCAGCGGGGTGTAGCGGAATTCGTAGGACAGCGGCACCGGACGGGTGGCCGAGCGCACCACCGCGGTGGGACGGCCGGTGCGGCGCGCGAGGTCCTTCTCGAAGAAGGAGACATCACCAAGGGTCGCCGACATCAGGACGAACTGGGCCTGCGGCAGCTCCAACAGGGGGATCTGCCAGGCCCAGCCGCGGTCCGGCTCCGCGTAGAAGTGGAACTCGTCCATGACGACCTGGCCGATGTCCGCGTGCTTGCCGTCACGCAGCGCGATCGACGCCAGGACCTCGGCGGTGCAGCAGATGACCGGCGCGTCGGAGTTCACGGAGGCGTCGCCCGTCAGCATGCCCACGTTCTCGGTGCCGAAGATCTTGCACAGCTCGAAGAACTTCTCCGACACCAGCGCCTTGATCGGAGCCGTGTAGAAGGTGACCTCGTCCCGGGCCAGGGCAGCGAAGTGCGCGCCCGCCGCGATCATGCTCTTGCCGGAGCCGGTGGGCGTCGACACGATCACGTTCGCGCCGGAGACCACCTCGATCAGCGCCTCCTCCTGGTGGGGGTAGAGCGTGAGACCGCGTTCCTGGGCCCACGCCTCGAAGGCTTCGTACAAGGCATCGGGGTCGGCGGTCCGCGGCAGCTGATCGATGAGGGTCACGCCCCCATCTTGCCTGCCCCGGGTCGGGATGGGGGAATCGGCTGTCCGCGTGAAGATCACGAACGCTACGCTGGGTCGCCGACGCGGCAACCGCGGAACCGGACAACTGCACAGCGGCACACGAGGAATGGGGCGGGCAACGGCGATGATGGGACCAGCACACTCACTGTCGGGCGCCGCGGCGTGGCTCGGCGTCGGAGCGGCGACCGCCGCCGCGGGGCACCCGATGCCCTGGCCGGTGCTGCTCGCCGGAGCCCTGATCTGTGCCGGGGCGGCGCTCGCCCCCGACCTCGACCACAAGGCGGCCACCATCTCCCGGGCCTTCGGACCGGTCTCACGGGGGCTGTGCGAGATCGTCGACAAGCTGTCCTACGCCGTCTACAAGGCCACCAGGAAGCGGGGCGACCCGCGGCGCACCGGCGGCCATCGCACGCTGACGCACACCTGGCTGTGGGCGGTCCTGATCGGCGGGGGCACTTCGGTCCTGGCCATCACGGGTGGCCGCTGGGCGGTCCTGGCGATCCTCTTCGTGCACATGGTGCTGGCCATCGAGGGCCTGCTCTGGCGGGCCACCCGCGGCTCCAGCAGCGACGTGCTGGTCTGGCTGCTGGCCGGGACCAGCGCGTGGATCCTCGCCGGGATCCTG
The DNA here is from genome assembly GCF_044327745.1 of Streptomyces sp. NPDC018026. Classification (NCBI taxonomy): domain Bacteria; kingdom Bacillati; phylum Actinomycetota; class Actinomycetes; order Kitasatosporales; family Streptomycetaceae; genus Streptomyces; species Streptomyces sp. NPDC018026. The sequence continues at coordinate 151,636 of NZ_JBIRFY010000008.1, read as the reverse complement.
GACAAGCCGGACGGTGGCGCGGACTGGCTGTTCACCGCGCCGGGCCAGGAGTACCTGTGGCTGGGGCTGCCGATCGTGCTCGGCGCGCTGGTGCACGACATCGGGGACGCGCTGACCGTCTCCGGCTGCCCGATACTCTGGCCCATACCGGTGGGCCGCAAGCGTTGGTACCCCATCGGCCCGCCGAAGGCGATGCGGTTCCGGGCGGGCAGCTGGGTGGAGCTCAAGGTGCTGATGCCGGTGTTCATGCTGCTCGGGGGAGTGGGCGGCGCGGCGGCACTCAACTTCATCTGAGCGTCCCGCGGCCGGTCGGGTCAGCCGGTTTCCCCGGTGTCCTGTCCCTCGCCCGCGCCGTAACGCCGCTCGAAGCGGGCGACGCGCCCTTCCGAGTCCACCGTTCGCGCCTTGCCGGTGTAGAAGGGGTGGCTCTCCGAGGAGATCTCCACATCCACCACCGGGTAGGTCTCGCCGTCGTCCCACGCGATGGTCTGGTCGCTGGTCGCGGTGGACCGGGTGAGGAAGGCGTACCCGGCACTGCGGTCACGGAAGACGACGGGCCGGTAGTCGGGATGCTTGTCCTGCTGCATGGCTGCTCCTCGTACGGCACGGTTCATCGGGGCGACGGCAGGTGCCTGCCGTCGCGAGTGGCGTCAGCCGGGCAGGGAGTCCTCGTCGACCACGTGCATCGCGGCCTCTTCGGCGGAGGCGGCCGCGCCGTCGATGCCCACGTCCATGGCGACCAGCGCCGGCTCCTCGTCCTCGTGCACCCCTTCGTCGGGTGCCACGAGCCGGCCGGAGCGGTCCGCGCCGACCTCGTTGTCCAGCAGTTCCCCGTCGGTGCCGTCGGAATCGCCCAGCCCGTCGCCGTCGGGCGCGAGCTCGTCCGGCCGCTCCTCGGCGAGCCGCTGGTCCAGCGTTTCGCCGCGGCGGCGTTCGGCGGTCGTCACGCCGGTGTGTTCCACCGCCCAGGGGCGCTCGGGCGGGGACCAGCCCCGGTCGAGGGGATCCTCGACACCGTCCTCCTCAAGGGTGTCCTCACCGTCGAGGAGGCCGGTGTCCTCCCGCTGCTCGGATCCGTCGGGCTGGTAGACGTCATCTCCCCATCCGTCGACGCTGTTCACGGATACCTCCAGGGGGTGGGGACCGGCCCCTTCTCACCGTGGACCGCGGCGGGCCGCCGCGCCACGGGGCACAGGCCTCACCCGTCGGAGAACCGCGAGGTTCCCGGGCCTGCCTCGAGCCGGTGCCTTCTCCCAGCCTTCCACTCCCATTCGGGACCGCGCAACGGCACGGACGCTGTCGGGGTACCCGCCGGGCCGGGCTCCCCGCCGGCCGCACCGCCGTGGCTACCCGTGCCAGGACCGCCACAGCGCGGCGTAGGCACCGTCCGCCGCGACGAGTTCGTCGTGGCTGCCCAGCTCACTGATCCGGCCGTTCTCGACCACCGCGATGACGTCCGCGTCGTGGGCGGTGTGCAGGCGATGGGCGATCGCGATCACCGTGCGACCGTCCAGGACCCGGGCCAGGGACCGTTCGAGATGGCGTGCGGCCCGCGGGTCGAGCAGGGACGTCGCCTCGTCCAGCACCAGGGTGTGCGGGTCGGCCAGCACCAGGCGGGCCAGCGCGATCTGCTGGGCCTGCGCCGGGGTCAGCGCGAAGCCGCCCGAGCCGACCTCGGTGTCCAGGCCCTCGTCCAGCCCACGGGACCAGTCGTCCGCGTCGACCGCGCCCAGCGCCGCCCACAGCTCGGCGTCGGTGGCGCCGGTCCTGGCGAGCCGGAGGTTGTCGCGCAGGGAACCCACGAAGACGTGGTGCTCCTGGTTGACCAGGGCGACGTGCGAGCGGACCCGTTCCGCGGACATCCGGGAGAGTTCCGCCCCGCCCAGGGTGATCCGGCCCTCCCTGGGACCGTAGATGCCCGCGAGCAGCCTGCCCAGGGTGGATTTGCCGGCGCCCGAGGGGCCGACCAGGGCGAGCCTGGTGCCCGGGGCGACCTCCAGCGACACCTTGCGCAGGACGTCCACGCCCTCGAGGTAGCCGAAGTGCACCCGGTCGGCGTGCACGTCCCGTCCGTCGGGGGCCAGCGTGGCGTCACCGGCGTCCGGCTCGATGTCCCGCACGCCCACCAGCCGGGCCAGGGACACCTGGGCCACCTGCAGCTCGTCGTACCAGCGCAGGATGATGCCGACCGGGTCGACGAGCATCTGCGCGATCAGGGCGGCCGTGGTCAGCTGGCCGACGCCGATCCAGCCCTGGAGGACGAATACACCGCCGATGAGCAGGACGGAGGCGAGCACGGTCACGTGGGTGACGTTGATGACGGGGAAGAGCACCGACCGCAGCCACAGGGTGTAGCGCTCCCAGGCCGTCCACTCCCTGATCCGGTGCTCGGACAGCTCGATGCGACGGGCGTCGAGGCGGTGCGACTCCACGGTGCGCCCGGCGTCCACCGTCTCGGCCAGCGCGGCGGCCACCGCGGCGTACCCGGCGGCCTCCGAGCGATATGCGGCGGGCGCCCGGCGGAAGTACCAGCGGCAGCCGATCACCAGCAGCGGCACCGCGATCAGTACCGCGGGCGCCAGCGGCGGCGCCGTCACCACCAGGCCACCGAGCAGCAGCACCACCCACACGACGCCGATCGCGAGCTGGGGCACGGCCTCGCGCATGGCGTTGGCGAGCCGGTCGATGTCCGTGGTGATCCGGGAGAGCAGGTCGCCCGTGCCCGCCCGTTCCAGCACGCCGGGCGGCAGTCCGACCGACCGCACGAGGAAGTCCTCGCGCAGATCGGCCAGCATCCGCTCGCCGAGCACGGCCCCCCGCAGCCGCACCTCGCGCACGAACACGGCCTGCACGACGAGGGCGAGCACGAAGAGCGTGGCGGTGAGGCCGAGACGCAGCTCGCGCGCGTCGTCCGAGACCCGCTCCACGAGCCCGCCCAGCAGGTAGGGGCCCGCCATCGAGGCGATCACGGCGACGGTGTTGACGGTGACGAGGAGGAGGAAGGCCCCGCGGTGCCGGCGCAGCAGTTCTCCCACGTAGGCGCGCACGGTCGGGCGCGCGCCGACGGGCAGGGTGTTCGCCGTCGTGGGAGCCGCCGGGTCGTAGGACGGTGGGGCGACGCCGATCATGCCGTCTCCTCGATCTCTTCCAGTCGGTGCAGTACGTCGTCGTCGCTCAGGGAGCCGTCCCGGTCCTCGGCGCGGCCGTCGTCGGTCAGGGGCTTCACCGGCTTCCCCCGGGCCGGTACGGCGTCCGGGTGCGCCGCGGTCTCCTCGTCGGTCTCGCGGGTCACCACGGCCCGGTACCGGTGCTCGGTGTGCAGCAGTTCCCGGTGCGCTCCGACCGCCGCGACCTCACCTTCGTGCAGGAACACGATCCGGTCCGCACGGTCCAGCAGCAGCGGCGAGGAGGTGAACACCACCGTGGTGCGCCCCGCGCGCAGCGCCCGTACGCCTTCCGCGATCCGCGCCTCGGTGTGCGAGTCGACGGCCGAGGTCGGTTCGTCCAGGACCAGCGCCTCCGGGTCCGTGATCAGCGACCGGGCCAGCGCCAGTCGCTGGCGCTGGCCGCCCGACAGCGAACGGCCACGCTCGGTGATGCGGGCGTCCATCGGGTCGTCGGCGCCGAGCGAGCCCTGCGCGAGCGCCGTCAGTACGTCACCGCACTGGGCGGCGGTCAGCGCGTCCTCGGCGTCGACGGCACCGGACGCGGGCACGTCCAGCAGCTCCCGGAGCGTTCCGGAGAGCAGCACCGGGTCCTTGTCCTGCACCAGGACGGCGGTGCGCGCGGACTTCAGGGGAAGCTCGTCCAGCGGCACCCCGCCCAGCAGGGCCGACGTGCCCTCCTCCGAGGCGTGCCCGCCGAGCCGCTCCGCCAGCCGCCCGGCCGCGTCCGGGTCGCCGCACACCACGGCGGTGAACCGGCCCGCCGGAGCCAGGAGACCGGTGGCGGGGTCGTACAGGTCGCCGGTGGGGGTCTCGGCGGCGCGCGAACCAGCGGTGTCCGTGGTGCGTTCCAGGGCCAGCACCCGTGCGGCCCGTTTGGCCGAGGGCCGGGAGAAGGAGTACGCCATGGCGATCTCCTCGAAGTGCCGCAGCGGGTAGGTGAGGATCATGACGGAGCTGTAGACGGTGACGAGTTCGCCGACGCCGATACGGCCGTCGCGGGCCAGGTGGACGCCATGCCAGACCACGGCGATCAGCAGCAGCCCGGGCAGCAGCACCTGGATGGCGGAGATCAAGGACCACATGCGGGCGCTGCGCACGGCGGCGTGCCGCACCTCCTGGGAGGCGTCGCGGTAGCGGTCGAGGAAGAGTTCCTCGCCGCCGATGCCGCGCAGCACGCGCAGTCCGGCGACGGTGTCCGAGGCGAGTTCGGTGGCGCGTCCGGCCTTGTCGCGCTGGACGTCGGCCCGCCGGGTGGCGCGGGGCAGCAGGGGCAGTACCGCCAGGGCCAGCACCGGCAGGCCCACGACCACGACGACCCCGAGCGCCGGCTGGTAGACGACCAGCGCCACGCAGACCAGCACGATGGTGAGCGCGGCCGCGGTGAAGCGGGAGACGGCCTCCACGAACCAGCCGATCTTCTCGACGTCGCCGGTGGACACGGCCACGACCTCACCGGCCGCGACGCGCCGGGTCAGTGCCGAGCCCAGCAGCGCCGTCTTGCGGGCCAGCAGCTGCTGGACGCGGGCGGCGGCGGTGATCCAGTTGGTGACGGCCGCGCGGTGCAGGAAGGTGTCGCCGAGCGCGTTGCCGATACAGCACAGGACCATGACGCCGCCCGCGAGGGCGAGCCGGCTGCCGGAGCGGTCGACGACCGCCTGGATGGCGAGACCGACGCAGAAGGGCAGGGCGGAGACGGAGGCGAAGTGCAGCAGGCCCCAGGCCAGTGACTTGAGTTGCCCGCCGAGCTGGTTGCGGAACAGCCACCACAGGAATCGGGGGCCCGAGCGTGCGTCCGGCACACCCGGGTCGGGATACGGAAGGTCTTGGATCTGCATGACGTCCCAGTGGCTCGTGTCAGGGGGTGCCGTTGCCATACGGCATCAAGAGGCTGCAAACCGTGAAAGGTTCGCGTCGCGGCGTGCCCAAAATCAAGCGGTTTTCCGCGATGGGGTGCGAATCCGGCTGCGCTCCGCCACACGGTCTCCACCCCACCCGCCGCGGGGCGTGCGCTGCTTCGCGGCCGTCCTGACGGCATGTCCGAAGAGAGTGGGACCATGGACGGATGGCACGTGGTGGTGGACGGCGTACGGCGGTCGCGATGGCGGCCCTTGGCACCCTGCTGGCCGGGGCGGCGCTCTCCGCCTGCGGCGGCCCGTCGGGGGACGGCGGGGACTCCCGGGCGGGCCAATCCACCGGCGAGGCGGGCCGGAGCAGCGCCTCGGCAGACCCGACGAGGATCCCCGGCGTCGGCGACCGGTTCCAGACGCAGATCCCGGGCGACTCGCGCCAGGTCGTCGCGGTGTACGGGGACGGCAGCGATTCCGCCGATTCCACGGTCGTGCTCTACACCAAGCAGGGCTCCGGCTGGCACCGCGACCGGAGTTGGGCGGGGCACAACGGCACGAAGGGGTGGACGACCGACCACCACGAGAACGACAAGCGCAGCCCCGTCGGCGTGTTCACGCTCAGCGACGCGGGCGGCGTGCTCCCGGACCCGGATCCGGCCCCCGGCACAGGGCTGCCGTACAGCAGGTCCGCGAGCTTCGCGGCACCGCGCTGGTGGGCGAAGCCGTACTGGCACGACTTCGACTACGTCATCGCCATCGACTACAACCGCGTCAAGGGCACCCCGCCGAACGACCCGACCCGCCCCGAAGGTACGTCCAAGGGCGGTTCGATCTGGCTGCACATGGACCACGGCAGCGGTACGTCGGCCTGCGTCAGCCTGCCCAAGCCGGCGATGGAGTACCTGCTGCGCACGCTGGACCCGGACCAGCACCCGGTGGTGGTGATGGGAGACAGGGCGCACCTCAAGGCATGAGAGCCCGCGCGGGGCCGGGGTCACGCCGTCCGGCGGCCCTCGCCCGTGTCGGGCCCGTCGATCAGGGTGTCCAGCAGTCCGCCCAGCACCGCGCGCTGCTCGTCAGTCAGCGGGGCGAGGATCTCCTCGGCGGCGGACCGGCGCGCACCGCGCAGTTCCCGCAGGGTGGCGCGCCCGTCGTCGGTCAGTTCGATCCGGATGACCCGGCGGTTGGCGGGGTCCGGGACGCGGCGTACCTTCCCGGCCGTCTCCAGCCCGTCGACCAGGGTCGTCACCGCCCGGGGCACGACCTCCAGCCGCTCGGCCAGGTCGGCCATACGGGGAGGCGAGCCCCAGTGCGCCAGCGTGCGCAGGAGCCGGGACTGGGCCGGGGTGATGCCGAGGTCGCGGTGCTCGAGATGGCGCTTCTGGATGCGGTGCACCCGGCGGGTGAGCCGCAGCAGCTGCTCGGCGAGCAGGCCGTCGGGATCGGGGGCGGTCATACAGGAACAATATCAGGATGATGTTCATTGTGAGTATAGGTAACAATGACCTATGATCCGTAAGGTCGGCGAAAGTCCGCCGCAGGCCCAGGAGGCCTGGCGTCCGAGGACTCCGCCGGCCTTCCACGCCGCCTCCGAAGGAGCCCATGCACCCCGATCGCGAATCCGCCTGGAGCGCACCCGCCGACGCCGTGGAACAGCCCCGGCAGGTGCGCCGCATCCTGAAGCTGTTCCGTCCCTACCGCGGCCGCCTCGCGGTCGTCGGCCTGCTGGTCGGTGCCGCGTCCCTGGTGTCGGTCGCCACGCCCTTCCTGCTCAAGGAGATCCTCGATGTCGCCATCCCCGAGGGGCGCACGGGCCTGCTGAGCCTGCTCGCCCTCGGCATGATCTTCGGCGCCGTCCTCACCAGCGTCTTCGGCGTGCTGCAGACCCTGATCTCCACGACCGTGGGCCAGCGCGTCATGCACGACCTGCGCACCGCCGTCTACGGCCGGCTCCAGCAGATGTCCCTCGCCTTCTTCACGCGCACCCGCACCGGCGAGGTCCAGTCCCGCATCGCCAACGACATCGGCGGCATGCAGGCCACCGTCACCTCCACGGCGACCTCACTGGTGTCCAACCTGACCAGCGTGGTCGCCACGATCGTCGCCATGGTCGTCCTCGACTGGCGCCTCACCGTCGTCTCGCTGCTCCTGCTCCCGGTGTTCGTGTGGATCAGCCGTCGCGTCGGCCGGGAACGCAGGAAGATCACGACCCGGCGCCAGAAGCAGATGGCCGCGATGGCCGCCACAGTCACTGAGTCGCTCTCCGTCAGCGGCATCCTGCTCGGCCGCACCATGGGCCGGTCCGACTCGCTCACCCGCGCCTTCGCGGACGAGTCCGAGAGCCTGGTCGACCTGGAAGTGCGGTCGAACATGGCGGGCCGCTGGCGGATGGCCGTCATCACGATCGTGATGGCCGCCATGCCGGCCGTCATCTACTGGACCGCGGGCATCGCCCTGCAACTCGGCGGTCCCGATGTCTCCCTCGGCACGATCGTCGCCTTCGTCTCGCTCCAGCAGGGGCTGTTCCGCCCGACCGTGAGTCTGCTGTCGACCGGAGTGCAGATCCAGACCTCGCTCGCGCTCTTCCAGCGCATCTTCGAGTACCTCGACCTGCCGATCGACATCACCGAGCGAAAGGACGCCGTCCACCTCGACCACATCAAGGGCGAGGTCCGCTTCGAGAGCGTCGGGTTCGGCTACGGCGACAAGGGCGGCCCGGTCCTCGACGGCATCGACGTGACCGTACCCGCCGGCAGCAGCCTCGCCGTCGTCGGTCCCACCGGCGCCGGCAAGTCCACGCTCGGCCACCTGGTGCCGCGGCTGTACGACGTGACGGACGGCCGGGTCACCCTCGACGGGGTCGACGTGCGTGACCTCGACTTCGACAGCCTCGCCCGCGCGGTCGGCGTCGTCTCGCAGGAGACGTACCTCTTCCACGCCTCCGTCGCCGAGAACCTGCGGTTCGCCAAGCCGGACGCCACGGACGCCGAGCTGGAGGCGGCGGCGACGGCGGCCCAGATCCACGACCACATCGCCGCCCTGCCCGACGGCTACGACACCGTGGTCGGGGAGCGCGGCCACCGCTTCTCCGGCGGTGAGAAGCAGCGCCTGGCCATCGCCCGCACCATCCTGCGCGACCCGCCCGTCCTCGTCCTGGACGAGGCGACCAGTGCCCTGGACACCCGTACCGAGGCCGCCGTGCAGGGTGCCATCGACGCCCTGTCCGCCAATCGCACCACGATCACCATCGCCCACCGGCTGTCCACCGTCCGTGACGCCGACCGGATCGTGGTCCTCGACTCCGGACGCCTGGCCGAACAGGGCACGCACGAGGCACTGCTGGCGCAGGACGGGAGGTATGCCGCGCTGGTCCGCCGGGACGCCCGACTGGAGCCGACAAGATGAAGATATGCCGGATTTGTGTGCATGTGGGGGTTACCGTGCCCGCATGCAGATGAACACTCCGTCACGGAGCGCGAGGAGCGCGAGGAGCGCCGGAGGCCCCAGAAATGGCCTCAGGAGCCCCACAGGCCTCGGAGGCCTCGGAGGCCTCAGGGGACCTGGAAGGCCCAGAAGTCCCCGAAGGCCCAGAAGAGCGATGCGGCTGACGCGTCGGGGCCGTATCGCCCTGATCGCGGCCGGCGCCGTCGTGGCCGGTACCGCCGTGGCGGTACCGCTGCTGACGACGGACGACGAGGGCGAGTCCCGTCCCACGTCCCTGGTGATCCCGGAGGGCTGGCGCGCGACCCAGGTCTACGGCGCCGTCGACAAGGCCCTCGCCCTGCCCGCGGGCACCACCAAGAAATCCCTGGCCAAGGCCAACCTCAAGCTGCCCAACGACGCCGAGGGCAACCCCGAGGGCTACCTCTTCCCGGCGACCTATCCGCTCGGCGAGAACCCGACCCCGGAGAAGCTGCTGACCGCCATGGTCGACACGGCGAACAAGAAGTTCACCGGCGCGCCGGTCGCCGCGGGCGCCCAGCGCAACGCGCTGAACGTCTATCAGGCGGTCACCATCGCCAGCATCGTCCAGGCGGAGGCCGCGGCCAAGGAGGACATGGGCAAGGTGGCCCGGGTGATCTTCAACCGGCTGGAACGCGGCATGCCGCTGCAGATGGACTCCACCATCAACTACGCCCTGGGCCGCAGCACCTTGAAGACCAGCACCAAGGACACGAAGATCGACAGTCCTTACAACTCGTACCAGCGCATGGGGCTGCCACCCACCCCCATCGCCAATCCGGGCGACGAGGCGATGACCGCCGCGATCAACCCGACCCCCGGTGACTGGCTCTACTTCGTCACGGTCAAGCCCGGCGACACGCGCTTCACCGCCGACTACGCCGAACACCAGCGCAACGTGGACGAGTTCAACCGCCTCCAGCAGAGCGCCTCCGAGCAGGCCGGGGCCGACGCCGCCAAGTGACCCGTCGGGGCGTCACGCGGCGACCGGCTCCTCCTCGGCCAGCAGCCGCCTGATGTCCCGCACGGCCGCGCGTCCCGCCCGGTTGGCGCCGATGGTGCTGGCGGAGGGTCCGTAGCCGACGAGATGGATCCGCGGGTCGGCGACCGCACGCGTCCCCTCGACCCGGATCCCGCCGCCGGCCTCCCGCAGCCGCAGCGGCCTCAGGTGGTCGACGGCGGCCCGGAACCCGGTCGCCCACAGGATGACGTCCGCGGCCACCCGCCGCCCGCCGTCCCACTCCACCCCCTCGGGCGTGATCCGGTCGAACATCGGCTGCCGGTCCAGCACGCCCGACTCCAGCCCGCCCCGGACCGCGTCGTTCAGCGGCAGCCCCGTCACCGACACGACACTCTTCGGGGGCAGCCCCTGCCGCACCCGTTCCTCCACGAGCGCCACCGCGGCCCGGCCCGCCTCCTCGTCGAAGGGTCCCTCGCGGAAGACAGGAGGCCTCCTGGTCACCCACGTGGTGGACGCGGCGTACGGCGCGATCTCCAGCAGGTGCTGCGTCCCCGAGGCGCCACCGCCCACCACGATCACGCGCAGGCCGGTGAACTCCTCGGGCCCGGCGTACTGCGCGGTGTGCAGTTGCCGCCCGCGGAAGGTCTCCTGCCCCGGGTAGCGCGGCCAGAAGGGGCGGTCCCAGGTGCCGGTCGCGTTGATCAGCGCGCGCGTCGACCAGGACCCGGCCGACGTCTCGACCAGCAGCCGCCCGGCCGTTCCCTCGCGCACGGCGCGCACGTCCACGGGCCGCCGTACCCGCAGGTCGAAGGTCCGCTCGTACTCCGCGAAGTATCCGCTCACCACCTCGGCGGACGGCCGCGCCGGATCCGCCCCGGTCAGTTCCATGCCCGGAAGGGCATGCATGCCGTGCACCTTGCCGTACGTCAGCGACGGCCAGCGGAACTGCCAGGCGCCGCCGGGGCCGGGGGAGTGGTCGAGCACCACGAAGTCGCGCTCCGGCTCGAACCCGGTGCGCCGCAGGTGATAGGCGGCGGCGAGTCCGGCCTGACCGGCCCCGATGACGACGACCTCGACCTCGTGTGTGTTGTTCACGCTTCTACCAACGGCGCCGCAGGCCCCGATCTTCCCCCGGTGTCAGGATGGGGTCATGCCAGATGCCTTCACCACCCGAGTCCTCAGCCTCGCCACCGGCTCGGCCGAGCGGGTCGCCGACATCACCGGTGACTGCGAGTCCTTCCTGCGCGAGGCGGCGTCCGGCCGCGACGGCCTCCTCAACGTCTTCGTCCCGCACGCCACCGCCGGAATCGCGATCATCGAGACGGGCGCCGGCAGCGACGACGACCTGCTGTCCGCCCTGCACACGCTGCTCCCGGCCGACGACCGCTGGCAGCACCGCCACGGCAGCCCCGGACACGGCCGCGACCACGTCCTGCCCGCCTTCGTACCGCCACACGCGACGCTGCCGGTGATCGGCGGCCGCCTGGAACTCGGAACCTGGCAGTCGGTGTGCCTGGTGGACACCAACCGGGACAATCCCGACCGTCAGGTGCGGTTGAGCTTCCTCGGATAGGGCGCCGCCGCGGTGCGGACCGTGGATGGCAAGTCCGGCCGCATCAACCGCCCCCGGGGCAGAGCGCGTTGCGTATGTGCCGCCGCCCGGGCGTGCACGGGCCCGACCGTTGTCAGTGCCGAGGTCTAACGTGATCGGCAACTGCTCATGAGGTCCCCGTGCGACGGGTGACGGGGAGGAACAGCGCCATGCACCAGGAGATTGCCGACGAGGACCGGTTCGAGATGCCCGCCGCCTGGCTGCGGGCCCTGCCCGTGCTCCGGGCGGACGCGAAGCCGGCCGAGGACGCGGTGGAGGCGGCCGCTCGCCGCTACGCGCAGGAGGCGGCCTGGTTCGAGGCGATGTTCTCCTCCGCCGGCAGCGACCCGGAGCTGGTGAAGGAGGGCCGGGCCCACCGGGAGGGCAGGCCCTCTCCGCTCGGAGCCGCCGTGGAGATCGCCGTCGGCTGGCACTACAAAATGGTGGACGTGCTCGTCGACGCCTGCGTGAGCGCACACGGGCTGCCGTTCGCCGCCTGTGCCGTCGTGGAGCTGGGAGGTGTCGACCCCCATTACAAGCAGGCAGGTTCCCAACGGTACGACGCGGCGCTGCGGAAAGTGACCGGTTATCAGACCTACCACGTGTGGGAGCCCGCCGCCCGTGTCCGGGAGCTGCTCGCGGCGGTCGACGAGGAGACCCGGCGGCGGACCGTCGAGGCCCTCGTCGGCCTCCGGGACAGCGTCGAGCGCCGCATCGTGGTCTCCTACCTGGTACCCGAGGAGCATGCCTGGGTCGACGAGTGCTGCGACGGCCCGACACCGAACGACTCCGCCCTGCGGCACATGCTCCTTCTCTCCCTGAACCGGCCGGAGCAGATCGCCCTCATCGGCGACGGAGCAGGACTCGGCTGGAACGGCTGGAAGCTCCCACTGCTCGCCACCCTCGCGAACCGGCTCGGTCCCGCCGTCGGGTCCCTGCTGGAGGACGCGTTCGAGGGAGCCTACGGGTCCGACGGACACCGGGACGTCGCGGGCTGGGCAGCCGAACTGCCCACCGACGACGCCTTCCGCCTGCTGCTGAACAAGGGCGGCGACCGCAATGTCCGCCCCGCCCTGCTCGACGCCATGAACCGCTACCCGCGGCGCGCCCTGCGGCTGCTCTCCGCCGCCGCGGCGGGCGACGGTGAACAGGCGTCCCTCGCCCGGATGCTGCTGCCCCTGCACGTGGTGACCCACCCGGAGCTCACGAAGGAGACGTTGCCCGCCCTGCCCGAAGCGAGCGCAGCGGTCGTCGCCACGCTGCTGCAGCGGGGCGAACGGGACGCGGAAGCGCCCGCGGAGGCGCTCCCCGCCCTGCTGGTCGCCCCGCCGTGGACCCGGAAGCGCACCAGGCGCACGGCACGCGTGGCCCGCGACGTCCCGGAGGCTCCCCAGGCCGAGGTGGCCTGGAAGCCCGGGGAGCAGGAGGCGTGGGCGGCCACCGTCGTCGCCGAAACCCCTTGGTGGCGCGAGCACGACTGGTCCCGCGAGATCCAGCAGATGCAGCGGGGGACATGGCGGGGCAGCATCCGCGACGCCCGCCTTTTCGTCACCGGCCCCGAGGACGTCGTACGCCCACTGCTCGACGCCTTCGCCCCCGAGCACGTCTGGGACACCGAGAGCCACCTCAGGCCCGTCGCCGCCCGGCACGGCGTGCACGCCCTGCCGATGCTGAGCCGGCTCGCGGCCCGGCACCCGGCCACCGCCGGCGGCCTGCTGCTGCCCTACCGAAGTGTCGAGGTGGCCCGGCAGACGGCCGAGTGGCTGGTGCGCCGCCAGTCGCTGAGGCCCACGGTTCTCGCCTGGCTCCGCCGCCACGGCCGGGCCGCGGCCGCCCTCCTCGTTCCCGACGCCGTCGGCCCGGCGGGCACCACCCGTACCAACGCCGAGCACGCCCTGCGGCAACTCGCCGCAGAGGTGGGCGCCGAGGCCGTGCGGGAGATCGGGGCCGACTGTGGCGCCGAGGCCGAGGAGATCGTCGCCGACCTCCTCTCCGGCGATCCGCTGGAGGCCGCCCTCCCGGCGAGGATGCCGTCCCCCTGCACCTGGGCCGACCCCGCCCTGTTCCCGCAGATCCGGCTCACCGGCGGTCGCGGCGCCCTGCCCGCCGACGCCGTCCGCCACGTGACGACCATGCTGCAGATCTCCAAGCCCGGTGACGCCTACCCCGGCCTCGCCATCGTCACCGAGCAGTGCGACGCGGGCTCGCTCGCCGAGTTCGCCTGGGCCCTCTTCGAGACGTGGCGGTTCCACGGCATGCCGGCCAAGGACAGCTGGGCCCTCCACGCCCTCCTCCTCGGCGACGACGAGACCGTCCGCCGTCTCACCCCCCTCGTGCGTGCCTGGCCCGGTGAGAACGCCCACCACCGGGCCGTCGAGGGCCTCACCGTCCTCGCCGAGATCGGCACCGACACGGCACTGCGCCATCTGCACGGCATTTCCCAGCGGGTGCCGTTCAAGGCCCTCAAGAAGCGAGCCCGGGAGAAGATCGACGAGGTCGCCGAAAGCCTCGGCCTCACCGCCGACCAGCTCGCCGACCGGCTGGTCCCCGACCTCGGCCTGGCCGGCGACGGCAGCACCGTCGTCGACTACGGCCCGCGCCGCTTCACCGTCACCTTCGACGAACAGCTCCGCCCGTGTGTCCGCGACGAGACCGGCAAGCTCCGCAAGGCCCTGCCGGCCCCGGGCGTGAAGGACGACCCGGAACTCGCCCCCGCCGAGCGCAAGCGGTTCGCCGCCCTCAAGAAGGAGGTCCGCACCATCGCCTCCGACCAACTGCGCCGCCTGGAGGCCGCCATGGTCACCGAACGCACCTGGACCGCCGCCGAGTTCCGCGAACTGCTCGTCGAGCACCCCCTTCTGCGCCACTTGGTGCGCCGCCTGGTCTGGCTCGGCGACAGCGACAGCGACAGCGACAGCTACGGCGATGGCGATGGCTACGGCGATGGCGACGCCAAGGTGACCGCGTTCCGTGTCGCCGAGGACCTCACCCTCGCCGACGTCCACGACGACGCGTGGAACCTCCCCGCCGACGCCACCGTGCGCCTCGCCCACCCCCTCCATCTGGGAGGCGAACTCGAGGCCTGGGCCGACCTCTTCGCCGACTACGAGATCCTCCAGCCCTTCCCGCAGCTCGGCCGCCCCGTGCACACCTTCACCGACGAGGAGGCCAACGGGCACCGGCTGACCCGCTTCGAGGGCGTCACCGTCCCCGTCGGCAAACTCCTCGGCCTCACCAAGCGCGGCTGGGAACGCGGCACGCCCGAGGACAACGGCGTGGAACGCTGGGTCTCCCGCCCGATCACCCACGACCGCCACCTCGTCATCGCCCTCGACGAGGGCATCGCCGTCGGCATGGTCGCGGAGTTCCCCGACCAGACCCTCGAGACCATCTGGATCGACACCGCCCCCGGCGACTACTGGCGCAGCCACGCGTACCCGCACCGCCTCGGCGAGATCGACCCCGTCATCGCCTCCGAGATCCTCGCCGACCTGACCGACGTCACCGCCAAGTGAGCCCCGCCATGACCACAGTGAGCGACCCGCACCCGCCCCGCCTGCAGCGCCCACCCGCGGAAGTGCGCCACGCCGGCGAACTCGCCGAGCTGCGTGCCGGGGACACCGGCCCGCGGCCGCCCGGCTGGCAGCTCAGCCTCCGTGCCGCCCTCCGCTTCGTGGTCGGAGATCCCGACGCGGGCATCGGCCGCAAGTTCGTCGGCAGCCCCTCGCTCGTCGAACGGGCCCTGGTGACCCTGGCCACCAACCGCGGTCTGATGCTCGTCGGCGAGCCCGGCACGGCCAAGTCGCTGCTCTCCGAGCTCATCGCGGCAGCCGTCAGCGGCACCTCCACGCTCACCGTGCAGGGCGGCGCGGCCACCACCGAGGACCAGATCAAGTACTCCTGGAACTACGCCCTGCTGGTCTCCGAAGGCCCAACCCGCCGCTCCCTGGTACCCGCCCCCATGCTCCGCGGCATGGCCGAGGGACGCATCGTCCGCTTCGAGGAGATCACCCGCTGCCCCCTGGAGGTCCAGGACTGCCTCCTGTCCCTGCTCTCCGAACGCGTCGTCGCCGTCCCCGAACTCGACGGCGACGACGGCATGGTCTTCGCCCGCCAGGGCTTCAACGTCATCGCCACCGCCAACACCCGCGACCGCGGCGTCAACGAGATGAGCGCCGCGCTCAAACGCCGTTTCAACTTCGAGACGGTCTTCCCGATACCCGACCTCGACACCGAACTCGCCCTCGTCGAAGCCGAGTCCACCGCCCTGCTGCGCGAGTCCGGAGTCGAGTGGGCACCCGACCCGGACGTCCTCGAGGTACTGGTCGGCATCTTCCGCGAACTGCGCGGCGCACCCGGCCAGGGCGACCGGCCCGCCGCGGTGATGAGCACCGCCGAAGCCGTCTCCACCGCCCACGCCGTCGGCCTGCGCGGCTGGTTCCTGCGCGGCGAGGCGGGCAACGCCGCCGACATCGTTTCCTGTCTCGCCGGCACCGCCGCCAAGGACAGCCCCGAGGACCTCGCCCGCCTGCGCCGCTTCCTCGAACAGCAGGCCCGCCTGCGCCGGGGCGCCCAGTGGCAGGCCCTCCACGAGGCCCGGCACCTGCTGGACCAACGGTGAGCGATGCCCGCGTCACCTTCCTGGGGGTGCGCCACCACTCACCGGCCTGCGCCGCCCTGGTCCGCCGCACGATCCGCGCACTGCGCCCGGCATACGTCCTGGTCGAGGGCCCCGCAGACATGAACGACCGGATCGGCGAACTGCTCCTCGGACACGAACTGCCCGTCGCCGTCTTCAGCCACTACCGCGGCACCGACCGGGTCGCCACCTCCTGGACCCCGCTGTGCGCGTACTCCCCGGAATGGGTGGCCCTCACCGAGGGCCGTACCACGGGAGCCGAGGTCCGGTTCATCGACCTGCCCGCCTGGCACCGCGCCTTCACCGACCGCCCCGACGGCGCGGCCAACCGCTACGCCGACGCCGAAACCCGCTACAGCCGCGCCACCGAACGGCTCCGCGCCCGTTACCGGGTCGACACCGTGGACGCCCTGTGGGACCGGGTCTTCGAGATCGCCGATCCGGACGGCCTGCGGGACCGCCTGGACGCCTACTTCGCCCTGGTGCGCGGCAACACCGAGGCCGACGACGGGGACCGGGCCCGCGAGCGGTACATGGCCTCCTGGGTCCGTGCCGCGGTCGCACAGGCCGACGGCCGGCCGGTCCTGGTGGTGACCGGCGGCTTCCACCAGCCCGCCCTGCGCACCCTCACCGCCGCCCCCGGCACGTCTTTGGGCGCGGAACCCGCCGCCTGGCCCCCGGTGCCCGCCCCGCCCGACGGGGCCGCGGGCGGCAGCTTCCTGGTGCCCTACTCCTTCCGCCAGATGGACGCCTTCGCCGGCTACCAGTCCGGCATGCCGTCCCCCGGCTACTACCAGCACCTGTGGGACGAAGGCCCCGACGCGGCCGCGAAAAGCCTCCGCCGCACCGTCGTGGAACGGCTCCGCGCCCGCCGCCTCCCCGCCTCCACCGCCGCCCTGATCTCCGCCCACACCCTCACCGAAGGCCTCGCCGCCCTCCGCGGACACCCCCGCCCCGCCCGCGTCGACGTCCTGGACGGCCTCGCCGCCGCACTGATCACCGACGACCTCGACCAGCCGCTCCCCTGGAACACCGACGGCCCGCTGCGGCCCGGCGCCCACCCCGCCGTCGTCGAAACGGTCGCCGCCTGCACCGGCGACCGCACCGGCCGCCTCCACCCCGACACCCCGCTGCCACCCCTGGTCCACCACGTGACCGCCGAGGAGATCCGCCTCGGCCTCGACGGCGACCGCACCCTCGACCTCGACCTCACCACCGCCCGAGGGCTCGAACGCAGCCGCTTCCTCCACCAGCTGCGCATCCTCGGCATCCCCGGCCACACCCGCCTCACCGGCCCCGACCACGGGACGGACCCCCGCGACCACGAAAACTGGGAACCCTGCCCCCGTACCGGCCGCGACGCCGCTCTGACCGAGGCCGGTGCCTACGGAGCCCGCCCCGACGAGGCCGCCACAGCCCTCCTCGCCCATCGCGTCCGCGACACCGGTACGGCCGTCGACGCCGGGACCACCGCCGCGCTCCTGTTCGACGCCGTCCTCTGCGGAGCCGGAACCCTCTCCCGCGACCTCCTGGACGGCCTCGCCCACCGGATCCGTACCACCGCCGACCCCGGCCCCCTCGGGCAGGCCCTCGCCGTGGTGCTGGGACTCTGGCGCCACGACCGCGTCTTCGGCACCGCCCGTGACCCGCTGCTGGGCACCGTCCTCGACCACGCCGTCGACCGGCTCTTCCACCTCGTGGAGGGCCTCCACGGCGGCCCGCCCGGCGTCGACGTCCCCCGCCTGCGCGCCCTGACCGCCGCCCGCGACGCCCTCCTCCACGCAGCGCCCGCCCTCGCTCTCACCCCGGAGACCGCCGCCGCGACCGCCGCCCGCATCGCCCGCGACCGGCACGCCCCCGCCGACCTGCGCGGCGCCGCCCTCGGCCTGCGCCGCGCCCTCGGAGCCCCGGCCGAACCCGCCGGGGAGGCCGAAGCGTTCGCCGCCGCGGCCGACCCCGCCGTCCTCGGCGACTGGCTGGCGGGCCTGCTCGCCCTCGCCCGCGAAGAAGTCCTGCGGCCCGCCCCGAAGGGCGCACGGTCCCTGCTCGACACCCTGGACGGCGTCGTCACCACCATGACCGACGACGTCTTCCTCCACGCCCTGCCCGCCCTGCGCCAGGCCTTCGCCTTCTTCCCGCCCCGCGAACGCGAACGCGTCGCGCGACTCCTCCTCGACCGCCGGAACCTGCACGGCTCCGCCCGCACCCTGCTGCGCACCACCGTCGACCCCCTGCTCCTCGCCCGCGCCGCGGCCCTCGACGAACACACCGACCTCCTGCTCGACCGGCACGCCCTCGGAGCACCCCGATGACCCCCGACGACCCCCGCGCGGGACTGGAACGCTGGCGGCTGATCCTCGGCGCCCCCGCCGAACGCCGCACCGGCGGCCTCGACGGCCCGGACGCCGCCCGCGACACCGCCCTCCAGTGGCTATACGGCCGCGACGACGACCTCGCCCGCCGTGGTGAACGCCGCGGCACCGCCGACGGCCGGGAGGGCGGCGACGGCCCCTCCACGCTCGCCGTCGTCGACTGGCTCGACGACATCCACCGCCTCTTCCCCCGGGAGACGGTCGAACGCCTCGAACGCGACGCCGTGGAGACCTACGGCATCGACGAGATCGTCACCGATCCCGACGTCCTCCTCCGCGTGGAACCCAGCACCAGCCTGCTGCGGGCCGTGCTGCGCACCAAACACCTGATGAACCCGCAGGTTCTGGCCGCCGCCCGGCGCATCGTCGAAGCCGTCGTGCGCGACCTCACCGAGCGGCTGAGGCCGGAGATCCGACGCGCCCTCACCGGAGCCCGCTCCCGCCGCCCCAGCCGCACCCCCCTCGCCCGGAACTTCGACTTCAGGGCCACGATCCGTGCCAACCTCGCCCACTACCGGCCCGAGGACCGCCGCATCCTCATCGAGCAGCCCCACTTCCACTCCCGCACCCGCCGCCACCTCGAGCAGTGGCAGCTGATCCTCCTCGTCGACCAGTCCGGCTCCATGGCCGGATCCGTGATCCACTCCGCCGTCACCGCCGCCTGCCTCTGGGGCCTGCCCGGACTGCGCACCCACTTGGTCGCTTTCGACACGCAGGTCGTCGACCTCACCTCCGACGTCACCGACCCCGTCGAACTCCTGATGAAGGTCCAGCTCGGCGGTGGCACCGACATCGCCCGCGCCGTCGACTACTCCGCCGGCCTCGTCGACAATCCGCGCCGCACGATCGTCGCCCTGGTCACCGACTTCTACGAGGGCGGCGACGCCCACCGTCTGACCCGCACCGTCCGCGACCTGACCGGACAGGGCGTCACTGTCCTCGGCCTCGCCGCCCTCGACGAGGAGGCCGCCCCCGCCTACGACCGCGACCTGGCCGGCCGCCTCGCCGGGGCCGGCGCACACATCGGCGCCATGACCCCCGGCCACCTCGCCGAATTCGTCGCCGAGACGATGGCCCACGGAGGACGGACGGCGTGACCCGCACCGACCTGCTCGCCCTCACCCCCGACACCCTCGCTGCCCTCGCCAACCGCGGCCTGGTCAAACGCGCCGCCAAGGACCTCGACGCCGGAGCGGGCCCCGACCTGGACGTCACCGGCGACCACACCGTGCACGGCCGCTTTCCCGACGGCACCGAGACCCGGCTGCCGCCCGGCACCACCCTGCAGGAGGCCCGTTGCAGCTGCGAGGCCCACGGAGTCTGCCGGCACCGCATCGGCCTCGTCCTCGCCTACCAGCGCACCGCGACCGCACCGGACACCGCGCCGCCCTTCACCGACTGGTCTCCCGGAAGCATCGACGACACCGCCCTCGCCGAGGCCTTCGGCCGCCCCGCCCTCACCGCGGCCCGTCGCACCCGCGACCGCGGCTACCGGGCCGTCCTCCACCGCCCCACCCCCGCCGACCCCGTTCCCGCCGTCGAACTCCCCGCCTGCACCGTCCGCTTCCCCGTGCCCCACCGCCCCGGCTTCGCCGTCACCGACGCCGCCGAGCCGCTGCGCGGCGCGACGGTCGTACTCGCCGTCTGGGCCTTCCGGGCCGCCGACACCGAGGGCAGCGACCGAGTCACCGTCGGAGGAAAGGAAACAGCCCCCGAGACCGGCGACGGCGCCCACCGCACAGCCATGGACCTCGTCGACGAACTCCTCGTCGAAGGCGTCCCCCAGGCCGGCCCCGTCCTGGACGGAACCCTCCGCCGTGCCGGCGCCGCCCTCACGGCCGCCGGCCGCCACTGGCCCGCCGCGGTCCTCGAGGGGATACGCCACCAGCTCGCCGAGTACGCCGCCCGCGGCGCCCGCCACGACCGCGAGACCCACGCCCTGCTCCTCGCCGAACTGCACGCCCGTCACCGCGCCGCCCCCACCGACCCCGCAGCCGTCCTGGGCACTGCCGAGACGGCCCGCACGGCCTTGCGCCGAGTCCGCCTCGTCGCCCTCGGCTGCCACGTCGACGGCTCCGCCCGCGACCGCACGGCCGATGTCTTCTTCGCGCACCCCGATGCCGGTGTCGTCCTCGTGCTGCACAAACGCTGGGAGCTGCCCGACGGTCGGGCGCCCACCGGCCACGACCTCGGCTCCCGCAGGATCCTCGGTACGAACCTGCGGACCCTCGCCGCCGCCAACGTGGTCAGCGAGGCCACCTCCCGCACGGCCGGCCGCGCCGTGGAGATCTCCCGCGGCCGGATAGCCACCACCTCCGTCACCCCCGTCGGCACCGCATGGGACGACCTGCCGCCCGGGCTGCTGGTCACCGACCTCGCCGCACAGTTCCCCGCCCCGGGCACCCTCCCTCCCCGCCTCGTCCGCCCTCGGGTGGAGGCCGAGTCCATGCGTGTCCTCGCCGTCGCGGAGGCCGGACCCGTGCGGTACGACCCGGCCGCACAGCGCCTCGAAGCCGTCCTTCGCGACCCGGCCGGCAACGAGGCCCTGCTGAGCAGCGCGCACAACCCTCACTGCCCCGGCACCCTGGACGCCCTGGCCGACGCCCTCGCCTCCGGCACCGCCGACCGGATCAGCGGTTCCCTCCGCCACGACCGGGGCAGGGTCCTCATCGCCCCGCTCGCCGTCCGCACCTCCCACGGCGTCCTCGTCCCCGACCTCGCCCCCGGCGACGGCGACACCGCCCTCCCCGTCGCCCCTCACCCCCCGGACGACCCCCTCACCACAGCCCTGGAACAGGCCCTCGCCGCCCTCGCCGAGGCCGCCCACCACGGCCTGAAGAACCTGACTCCCGCCGACCACGACACCCTCGAATCGGTGGCCGCCCTCCTGCACCGAACCGGCTTCCACACCACCGCGGACAAGGTCTCCGCCGTGACAACCGCCCTGCGCACCCACGGCCCGGCCCCCGCCACTTCCCACTGGCACACCGCCGTCATCCGCCTCGCCACAACCCTGGAACTCCACCGGACCGGCCCGTATACATCGCTGTGACGGAACCGGTGGTGCGTCGGGGCGACCCAAGAGGTCCTGACATGGGGCGTGCGAGTGCTCCCGCGGCGCCTGAACGCGCCGCGGGAGCGGACCGGGGGTGTCAGGCGTTCACGCGCGTCCGTCCCCGGCCCAGCAGCCGTTTCAGCAGCGGCCAGGCCAGCAGCAGCACGATCACCGCGTACACTGTCACCGAGAACGGCGTGTTGACCAGGCCCGACACGCTGCCGTCGCTGATCTGCAGGGCGCGGCGCAGTTGCTGCTCGGCGTTCGGGCCGAGGATGACGCCGATCACGGCCGGCAGGATGGGCAGCCCGTAGCGCCGCATACCGAACCCGATCAGACCGATGACCAGCAGGATCACCAGGTCGATCACCTCACCGCCGACCGCGTACGCGCCGACCGCGGCGAAGAACATGATCCCCGCGTAGAGGTACGGACGTGGGATGCGCAGCAGCTTGGCCCACACGGGTGCCAGCGGCAGGTTCAGGGCGAGCAGCAGCACCATGCCGACGAAGAGCGAGGCGATCAGACCCCACACCAGCTCGGGCTCGCGTTCGAAGAGCAGCGGGCCCGGCTGGATGCCGTACTGCTGGAAGGCGGCCAGCATGACCGCCGCGACCGCGGTGGTCGGCAGGCCCAGCGTCAGCATGGACACCAGCGTGCCCGCGGCCGAGGCCGACGCCGCCGACTCCGGGCCCGCAACGCCCTCGATGGCGCCCTTGCCCCACTCGTCCTTGTGCTTGGACAGCCGCTTCTCCGTGACGTACGACAGGAAGGTCGGGATCTCCGCGCCGCCCGCCGGGATCGCGCCGAACGGGAAGCCGATGACCGGACCGCGCAGCCAGGACTTCCAGGTGCGCTTCACATCACCGCGGCCGAGCCAGGGACGGCCCACCGGGATCGGTTCGGCCGCCCCGCGCCGCAGATGGGCCGCCACCCACAGCGCCTCGCCGATCGCGAACAGACCGACCGCCACGATCACCACGTCCACACCGTCGGCGAGTTGCAGCGAACCGAAGGTCAGCCGCTGCTGGCCCGTCATCTGGTCCAGGCCCACCAGGCCGATCGTCAGCCCGATCAGCAGCGAGGCCAGGCCTCTGATCCGCGACGAACCCAGCACCGACGTCACGGCGATGAACGCCAGCACCATGATGGCGAAGTAGTCCGGGGCGCCGATGTCCACGGCCAGGTCGGCGACCGTCGGGGCGAGGACCACGAGCAGGATCGTGCCGATCATGCCGCCCGCGAAGTGGCCGATGGCCGCGGCGGCCAGCGCCTGCGCGCCGCGCCCCGCCTTGGCCATCGGGTTGCCCTCCATGGCCGCGACCACGGCGGCGCTCTCGCCCGGCGTGTTGAGCAGGATGGAGGTGGTCGAACCGCCGAACATCGCACCGTAGTAGATGCCCGCGAACATGATGAACGCGGCGACCGGGTCCAGCCCGTACGTCACCGGCAGCAGCAGCGCCACCGCCATCGCCGGGCCGATGCCGGGCAGCACGCCGATGGCCGTGCCGAGCAGCACACCGAGGGCGGCCCACAGGAGGTTGACCGGAGTGAGGGCCGTGCCGAAGCCGTCCATGAGGGAGTTGAGGGCGTTCATGTCAGAGCACTCCCATCAGCGGACCGCCGGGCAGCGGCACGCCGAGCAGTTTGTCGAAGACGACATAGGTGATCAGAGACAGCACCGCGGCGATCAGCGGATCGCGGTCCACGCGGCGGCTGCCGAGAGCGAAGGCGGCGCCCCAGAAGAGCAGCGCCCCGGCGACGGGGAAGCCGGCCGGCTCGATCAGGGCGGCGGCGCCGAGGAAGATCCCGGACAGCAGCAGCACCGTGCGCAGGTCGGCCGGTTCGGACAGGTCGACGTCCTCGCCGCCCTCGGCCTCGCCCCGGCCCCCGAGCAGCACGTCGACGGCGAGCAGCGCGGCTATCACCAGCAGGCCGATGCCCACCACGACCGGCACGGTCTTGGGGCCTACGGGGCCGCGCTGGGTGATGTCGACGTCCATGGTGAGCGCGTCGGTCAGGACGAGCACGCCGAGCGCCAGCAGCAGGACGCACACGCCCAGTTCGGAGTGCTCGCGCAGCCACGAGCGCCGGCCGGGGGCCGTCTCCCCGGGCTCCTCGGTGAGTTCGGTCCGCGTCGTCACAGTCCCAGCTCCTTCAGCACCGACACCACGCGCTCGTCCTGCGCGTCCAGGAATTCGCCGAACTCCTCACCGGTCAGGAAGGCGTCGTCCCAGCCGTTCTGGTCCATGGACTTCTTCCACTCGGGGGAGTCGTGCAGTTCCTCGAAGAGGCGGGTCAGCTTGTCGCGCTGCGCCTCGGACAGACCGGGCGGGGCGACGACGCCTCGCCAGTTGGTGAAGTTCACGT
This sequence comes from Streptomyces sp. NPDC018026, assembly GCF_044327745.1. NCBI lineage: Bacteria > Bacillati > Actinomycetota > Actinomycetes > Kitasatosporales > Streptomycetaceae > Streptomyces > Streptomyces sp. NPDC018026. The sequence continues at coordinate 128,172 of NZ_JBIRFY010000008.1, read as the reverse complement.
CGTACCCGGACTCCTTGAGCGTGGGCGCGTCCTTGAGGTCGTCCACCCGCTCGGGACCGGTCACCGCGAGCACCCGCAGCTCGCCCGCCTTGATCTGGTCCAGGTACTCGCCGACGCCGGAGACCCCGAAGCCGACCTTGTTGCCGAGGATCGAGGCGAGCAGCTCGCCGCCGCCGTCGAACGGGATGTAGTTGACCGACTTCGGCTGGATCCCGGCGGCCTGCGCCATCAGCATCGGCGCGAGGTGGTCGGGCCCGCCCGGGGACGAACCGCCGCCCACCGGGATCTTCCCCGGATCCTGCTTCCAGGCGTCGATCAGCTCGTCGATCGTCTTGTACGGCGAGTCCTTGGCGACCACGACGACGTCCTGCTCCTCGGTCAGCCGCGCGATCGGCGTGGTGTCGGCGAGGGTCTTGGGGGCGTGGTTGGAGCGGACGGCGCCCACGACGCCGAGGCCCATGGACATGGCGAGCTTGCCGTTGCCGTGCTCGCTCACCAGTCGGCTCAGGCCCACGGTGCCGCCCGCGCCGGGCAGGTTGAACACCTCGATGTTGTGGGTGAGCCCGGCGTCCTCGGCGTTCTTCGCGGCCGTGCGGGCGGTGATGTCGTAACCGCCGCCGGGCGTGTTGGGGACCATGAAGCGCAGGCCCGGGATCTGGGTGCCGGAATCCGAGTCGTCGCCCGAGGAGAGCAACGGCGGTCCCGCCAGCACGAGCACGGCGGCCCCTAGCAGGGCAAGGGGGGTGCGCAGGCGCACGTATGACACCACCTGTCGGTTGGGTAGTTCGTTACGGGGAGCCCTGTGGGGGAGGGTGACGTGGGCCACATGGTGCCCGCGCGCCTGTCCCGTGTCTTCCTTGCGGAACCAAGGGAGGTTGTGTTCATTGCGGTCACCGGAAACGGGGTGATCGACGTCGCCGTCGGATCGCCGGTTCATTGCGAAGCAGGCACATCCCTTTCCCTCGCCGCAGGTGGACGCCATGATGGCGACCCGGCACCCCCGCCCCTCCCGTGAGCCGAGAACGAGTCCGCCGTGGCCCCCACCTTCCGCCGTCAGACCCTCGCGGGCGAGATGCTGGTCCTCCAGCTCGCCATCGTCGTGGTCGTCCTGCTCGCGGTGGCCGCCGTCTCGCTCGCCCAGTCCAAGGCCACCTTCAACCGCGTCGAGGGCCGCCGGGTCACCGCCCTGGCCGAGCAGCTGGCCGCCACGCCGCTGGTCCGCAGCCAGTTGCTGCGCCCGGTGCCGCAGGAGGCCCTCGCCCCGCTGGTCAACTCCACGCAGACGCAGTCCGGGGTCACCTCCGTCACGGTGGCCGACGCCGACGGCCGGGTCGTCAGCTCCACCGACCCCACGCTGATCGGCGCCCGGCTGCCGCGCGGTGCGGGCGCCGTTGTCTCGAGCGGCTGGTCGGGGCCGCTGACCGTGCGGGGCAGCCGGGAACTGGTCGCCCAGGTCCCGGTGCTCGGTGCCACCCGGCAGACCCTCGGCCGCCACCTCGGCACGGTGATGGTCGGCGAGGCCGATCCCACGGTGTGGCAGCGGCTCAGCGGCGCCTCCTCCTACCTCCTCGCCTACCTCGGCATCGCCAGCGGTCTCGGCGTGGCCGGTTCCTGGCTGCTGGCCCGGCGGGTCAAGCGGCAGACCCTCGGCCTGGAGCCGCGCGAGATCGCCGGCCTCGCCGAGCACCGGGAGGCCATGCTGTACGGCATCGCGGAGGGCGTCGTCGCCCTCGATCCGCAGCACCGGCTCACCCTGGTCAACGAGATGGGCCGGCGTCTGCTCGACCTGCCCGCCGACTGCGTGGGCCAGAGCCTGGACGGCCTCGGCATCGACGGGCGGCTGCGCGACGTCCTCGCGGGCGCGGCCCGCGAAGCGGCCGAGCCGCGCGACGAGGTCGTCGTCCGCCACGGCCGGGTCCTGGTCATGAACCGCATGACCGTCACCAAGGACGGCCGCCCGCTCGGCTCCGTCACCACCCTGCGCGACCGCACCGAACTGGCCCGCCTGGAGCGCGAGATCGGCTCCTTCCGCAGCACCTCGGAGCTGCTGCGCGCCCAGGCCCACGAGTTCGCCAACCAGCTGCACACCATCTCCGGGCTCATCCAGATCGGCGAGCAGGAGGAGGTGGTGCGCTACGTCCGCGGGCTCAACCAGCGCCGCCAGTCCCTGGACGTCACCCTCAGCCGCCGGGTCCGGGACACCGCCGTGGCCGCGCTGATCACCGCGAAGTCCTCCCTCGCGGCCGAGCGCAGGGTGGCGCTGCGGGTCTCGGACCGCACGGCGCTGGACCGGCTGGAACCGGCGGACGCCGCCGACGTGGCGACCGTGGTCGGCAACCTCGTCGACAACGCCGTGGACGCCGCCGCGGCCCTGGGCGACGCGCACGAGGCCTGGGTGGAGGTCGAGCTGCGGCAGGACGCCGCCAGCGTCGAGATCGTGGTCCGCGACTCCGGGCCCGGTGTGGCGCCCGAGCTGGCCCGGGAGGTCTTCTCCCACGGCTTCACCACCAAGGCCGCCCGACAGGGTGAGCGCGGCATCGGCCTGGCGCTGACCCGGCTGGTCTGCGAACGTCACGGCGGTGAGATCTCGGTGACCAACACCCCCGAGGGGGCCGTGTTCACCGCACGCATGACCGTCAGCCACCTCACCGACGCGGTGGCGGAAGGAGCAGCCCCATGACGGCTACGAGCGGCACGCCCGACGCGACCGCCCCGACCGCCGCATCCCTGGAGACGGCCCCGGGCGCCGCCCCGATCGGCGTGCTCGTCGTCGACGACGACTTCATGGTGGCCCGTGTCCACCGCGCGTTCGTCGAACGGGTCGAGCCCTTCCGGGTGCTCGGGGTCGCGGGCACCGGAGAGCAGGCGCTGGCCGCGGTCGGGGAGCTGCGCCCCGACCTGGTCCTGCTCGACCTGTACCTGCCGGACGTCTTCGGCCTCGACGTCATCCCACGGCTGCGCGCCGCGGGCCACGACTGCGACGTCATGGTCATCAGTGCCGCCCGGGAGGCGGACGCGGTGCGCGGCGCCGTGCGGCACGGCGTGGTCGACTACCTCCTCAAACCCTTCGAGTTCGAGGACCTGCGGGTGCGGCTGGAGCGCTACGCGGTCCAGCGGGGTCGGCTGCTCGGCACGGTGGTGCGCAGCCAGGCCGACGTCGACCGCGTACTGGCCGGGGCCGCGGCGCAGGCCGGGGCCGCCCCGGGGCTGCCCAAGGGCATGAGCGTGGAGACCGCCGAACTCGTCGAGCGCGCCCTGCGCGAGGCCGACGGCACCCTGTCCGCCAGCGAGTGCGCGGCGCTGACCGGCATCTCCCGGGTCAGCGCCCGCCGGTACCTGGAGCACTTCCACACCGTGGGCAGCGCGGAGGTGTCCCTGCGCTACGGGGTCGCGGGACGCCCCGAGCGCCGCTACCGCTTCCGGGGCGCGGTCACCGGCCCGGCGCTCCGGCGCGCAGGCCGTCCATGACGAAGTCCAGGAACCGGGTGACCCGCGGCTGCCGGTCCTCGCCGGGACCGATCAGCCACAGACCACCGAGGACGAGGAAGAAGTCGTCCCCGGTCACTCCGGGCCGGATCGTGCCTGCCTCCTCGTTGGCGCGGAGCAGGAGCTCGGCGGCGTCCTCCAGCGGGGTGGGGCGTGGCTTCTCCGGTGCCCCGGGTGCGCTGGTGACCAGCCGGATCGCGTCCGCCAGACCCGCCTTGGTCATGGCGAACTCGGCGAGGCGGTCCATCCATTCGCGCAGGGCGAGGTCCGGTTCCCGGGTGGCCAGCATCTCGGGGGCGGCCTGGGCCACCTGCTGCATCCCGTGCCGGTAGATCTCCAGGACGAGCGCCTCGCGATTGGGGAAATTGCGGTAGAAGGTGCCCTGCCCGACCCCCGCCTTCTTGGCGATGGCGCTCAGCGGAGCGTTGGCGCAGTGCGTCAGCTCCTCCGTGGCCACGGCCAGGATGCGCTCGCGGTTGCGCTGGGCGTCCGAGCGCAAGGGAGTGTCCGGCTTGTCCTTCTTCGGCTGCGACACTCGTCCCCCTTCCGGGTCGTGGCCGAATCCCGACCTTGCTAAGCGGACAGCTGTCCGTTACGTTTCCAGTGAGTGGACAGTTGTCCGGTTGTCCGCCCACTCTACCGGCGGAAAGCGGCCGATACCCCCGCCCGCCCATGAACCCAATGCCTACAGCCAGTTTTCCCGGTCACCAGACACCAAAGAAGGCTGATCATGGCCCCAGCGCCCGCGTCGACGTCCAGCGCCGTCACCCTGAACATCAACGGCGAGAAGCACCGGCTGACCGTCGACCACCGCACCACCCTGCTCGACGCCCTGCGCGAGCGCCTCGACCTCACCGGCACCAAGAAGGGCTGTGACCAGGGGCAGTGCGGCGCCTGTACCGTCCTGGTCGACGGGCGGCGCGCCGTCTCCTGCCTGAACCTCGCCGTCGCGGCCGAGGGACGTGAGATCACCACCATCGAGGGCATGGCCGAGGGAGACCGGCTGCACCCGGTCCAGCAGGCCTTCCTCGACCTCGACGGCTACCAGTGCGGCTACTGCACCCCCGGGCAGATCTGCTCGGCGATCGCCGTCATAGAGGAGCACGCGGCCGGCTGGCCCAGCGCCGCCACCGAGGACGTCCGCCCCGAGGCCGGGCCGCCACCGCTCACGCCGGACGAGATCCGCGAACGGATGAGCGGCAACCTGTGCCGCTGCGGCGCCTACGTCTCCATCGTCCAGGCCGTCACCCGCGCCGCCGAGACGCAACGGGCCGCGGCCCACGACGACACCCGCGCCGACCGCGCCGACCAGGACGAGACCACCGAGGAGACGGCCGCATGAGGGAGTTCGGATACCAGCGCGCCGACGACGTCTCCGGCGCGGTGGCGCTGCTCGCCGCCGACCCGGACGCCCGCTTCCTCGGCGGCGGCACCAACCTCGTCGACCTGATGAAGACCGGCGTCGAGCGCCCCGCCCGGCTCGTCGACGTCCGCGAACTCCCCCTTGACACCGTCGAGGAGACCGCGGACGGCGGACTGCGCGTCGGCGCCACCGTCACCAACAGCGACCTCGCCGCCCACCCCGAAGTGCGCCGCCGCTACCCGGCACTGACCCAGGCGGTCCTGGCCGGTGCCTCCGGCCAGCTGCGCAACATGGCCACCGTCGGCGGCAACCTGCTCCAGCGCACCCGCTGCGGCTACTTCACCGACCTGAGCAAACCCTGCAACAAGCGCGCCCCCGGCAGCGGCTGCTCCGCCGTCACCGGCGAACACCACAACCACGCCGTCCTGGGCGCCTCCGACCACTGCGTCGCCGTGCACCCCTCGGACATGGGGGTGGCCCTCGCCGCCTTCGACGCCGTCGTCGGCTACGAAACCCTCGATGGTCCGGGCGAGTTGCCGCTCGCCGACTTCTACCTCCCCGTCGGGGACACCCCGCACCGGGAGACCGCGCTGCCGGCCGGCGCGCTGATCACCGGCGTCACGCTGCCGCCCGCTCCGGTCGCCGCCCGCTCCCGCTACCGCAAGGTGCGCGAGCGCGCCTCGTACGCCTTCGCGATCGGCTCGGTCGCCGCCGCGCTCCACGTCGAGGACGGCGTCGTACGCGAGGCCCGGCTGGCCTTCGGCGCGGTCGCCTCGCGGCCCTGGCGGGCCCGCGCGGCCGAGGCCGCCCTCACCGGCGCACCGGCCGACGGCGACACCTTCGCCGCCGCCGCGGACGCCGAACTCGCGGCCGCCAGGCCGCTGCCCGACAACGGATACAAGGTGACCCTGATGCGCAACCTCGCGGTGGCCGTCCTGACCGAACTCGCCGAGGAGACCGCCCGATGACCACCGCCACGACCGGCCGTACGGCGCTCCGGGGCGTCGTCGGGACCGCGCACACCCGCGTCGAGGGCCGCGACAAGGTCACCGGAGCGGCCCGCTACGCGGGCGAGATCCCCTTCGCCGACCTCGCGCACGGGTGGCTGGTCCTCTCCACCGTCGCGCGCGGCCGCATCCGCTCCCTCGACACCGACGCAGTCCTCGCCATGCCCGGAGTGCTCACGGTCCTGCACCACGGAAACGCCCCGCGCGTCGACACCGACTACGTCGGCCTGCTCGGCATCCCGCCGGACCCCACCGCCGCCGTCTTCCAGCAGGACCGCGTGCACCACGTGGGCTGGCCGGTCGCCCTCGTCGTCGCCGAGACGTCCGAGCAGGCCCGGGAGGCCGCCGAGGCCCTCGTCGTCGCCTACGACGAGGAACCGCACCACACCGCCCTCACCGCCGACCACCCGGGCGCCCATCCGGCCGGCGGGGTCATGCCCGGCGAGACCGCCAAGGGCGACCTGGCGGCCGGCCTCGCCGCCTCCGCCGTCGTGGTGGACGAGGAGTACACCACTCCCGAAGAGCACCACAGCATGATGGAGCCGCACGCCGCCACCGCCCGGTGGGACGGCGGCCGGCTGGAGGTCGTCGACTCCAACCAGGGCACCACCTGGATCCAGACCGAACTGGCCAGCCTGTTCTCCCTCGACGCCTCCGCGGTGCGAGTGCGCTCCGAGCACATCGGCGGCGGCTTCGGCAGCAAGGGCCTGCGCGCCCACCAGGTCGCCGCCGTGATGGCCGCGACCGAGCTGCAGCGGCCGGTGCGGGTGGTCATGACGAGGCGGCAGATGTTCTCGCTGGCCGGTTACCGCAGCCCCACCGTGCAGCGCGTCCGGCTCGGCGCCGACACCGACGGCCGGCTGCGCGCCCTGGAGCACCGCTCGCTGAACCAGGCCTCCACCGTCTACGAGTTCGTCGAGCCCAGCGCGGGCGTGGCCCGCGTCATGTACGACGCCGAGGCGCACCACACGGCCAACGAGGTCGCGCCCCTCGATGTGCCGTCGCCGACGTTCATGCGCGCACCGGGCGAGGCACCGGGCTCCTTCGCCATCGAGTCGGCCCTCGACGAACTCGCCGAGCGCGGCGGCATCGACCCCATCGCACTGCGCCTGCGCAATGAACCAGAGGTCGGCCCGGTCTCCGGTCTGCCCTTCAGCAGCCGCAACCTGGACGCCTGCTTCCGCGAGGGAGCCCGGCGGTTCGGCTGGGCCGGGCGCGACCCGCGACCCGGCGTGCGCCGTGACGGGCGCTGGCTGCTGGGCACGGGCACCGCCGCCGCCTCCTTCCACTCGGGCGCCGGTCCCTCCACGGCCGTCGTGACCGCGGAGGCCGACGGCGGATTCACGGTCCGGATCTCCGCCGCCGACATCGGCACCGGCGCCCGTACGGCGCTCACCCTGGTCGCCGCCGACGCCCTCGAGGTCGCGCCCGACCGGGTCCGGGTCCGCATCGGTGACAGCGACTTCGGCCCCGCGATGATCGCGGGCGGCTCGATGGGCACGCGGTCCTGGGCCTGGGCGGTCACGGAGGCGGCCCGCGAACTGCGGGAGCGGCTGGCCCTGGGCACGACGATCCCGCCGGAGGGCATCACCGTACGGTCCGACACCACCGCCCTGCTCGGCACCCTCGCCCAGAAGGAGCGGCACTCCTTCGGCGCGCAGTTCGCCGAGGTCGCCGTGGACACCGCCACCGGCGAGGTACGGGTGCGCCGCATGCTTGGCATCTTCGCGGCCGGCCGGATCGTCAACCCGCTCACCGCCCGCAACCAGCTCGTCGGCGGCATGGTCTGGGGCATCTCCATGGCCCTGCACGAGGAGGCGGTACGGGACCGGACGAGCGGCGGCCTCTACGCCCCCGACCTCGCCGGCTACCACGTGGCCACCAACGCCGACGTCGGCGACATCCAGGCCGACTGGGTGGACGACCCCGACCCCGACGACCCGGTCGGCATCAAGGGCGTCGGTGAGATCGGCGTCGTGGGCGCCGCGGCGGCCGTCGCCAACGCCGTCTGGCACGCGACCGGCGTACGCCACCGCAATCTGCCGATCCGGCCGGACCGGGTGCTGTCGGCGGTGCCCGCGAGCTCAGGAGCGGCGGATGCTTGACATCGCCGAGGAGCTGGACCGCTGGCTCGCCGAGGGCCGGGAGTTCGCGGTCGCCACCGTCGTCTCCGTGGGCGGCAGCGCGCCGCGCGGTCCCGGCGCCGCCCTCGCCGTCGACAGCAGGGGCACCGTGATCGGCTCGGTCTCCGGCGGCTGTGTGGAGGGCGCGGTGTACGACCTGTGCGCCGACGCCCTGCGCACCGGCGAGACGCTGCGCGAACGCTTCGGCTACAGCGACGAGGACGCCTTCGCGGTCGGACTGACCTGCGGCGGGATCGTCGACGTCCTGGTCACGCCGGTGGGCGCCGACGCGCCCTCGCGCGAGGTGCTCCGGGCGGCGCTGGCCACCGCCGCCCGGGGCGGGACCGCGGCCCTCGCCCGGGTCGTCGAGGGCCCGCCCGAGCTGCTCGGCAGGGCCCTGCTCGTCCGGCCCGACGGCTCGCACACGGGCGGCCTGGGCGGCCACCCCGACCTGGACCGCACCGCGGCCGCCGAGGCCGGTGCCCTGCTGGACACCGGGCGCACCGGCACCGTCGGACTCTCGGAGGACGGTTCGCACTGCCCCGGCGGGCTCACCCTGCTCGTCGAGACCAGCGTGCCGCCGCCCCGCATGATCGTCTTCGGCGCGGTCGACTTCGCCGCGGCGCTGGTGCGGGCCGGGAAGTTCCTCGGGTACCACGTCACGGTGTGCGACGCCCGGCCCGTCTTCGCCACGCGGGCCCGATTCCCCCAGGCCGACGAGGTCGTCGTCGACTGGCCGCACCGCTACCTGCGGGACACCCCGGCCGACGGGCGCACGGTGCTGTGCGTGCTCACCCACGACGCCAAGTTCGACGTGCCACTGCTGACGGAGGCGCTGCGGATGCCGGTCGCGTTCGTCGGCGCGATGGGCTCGCGCCGCACCCACGAGGACCGCGACCGCCGGCTGCGCCAGGCCGGCCTGAGCGAGGACGAGCTGTCCCGGCTGCGTTCACCGATCGGCCTCGACCTGGGTGCCCGCACCCCCGAGGAGACGGCCCTGTCCATCGCGGCGGAGATCGTCGCGGCCCGCCGCGGCGGGACGGGCGTCCCGCTGACGGGCGGGGCGGCGCCGATCCACCGGGAGGCGAGGGGGCGGCAGCCCGAGGAGAGGGCGAGGGAGGCGGCTGCCTGAAGAGGGCAAGGCGGCCGCCTGAGGAATCCAGCAGGGCGGCCGCCCGGAAAGGAGGCTCAGGGCAGCGCCGACTCGCCGGCCAGGCGGACCGAGCACTCCAGCAACATGCCGTGCACGAAGGCCTGCGGGAAATTGCCGCGGAGCTGGCGCCGGCGCACGTCGTACTCCTCGGCGAACAGCCCGGCCGGTCCGCAGGCCGCCCGGGTGCGCTCGAACCAGCGGAACGCGTCCACCCGGTCGCCGACCCGGAGCGTGGCCAGCGCCATGGCGAAGCCGCACAACAGAAAGGCGCCCTCGGCCTCGCCCAGCGGCACGCCGGGATGTTCGAAGCGGTACAGGTATCCGTCCTCGGACAGGCGGGACTCGACGTACCCGCGGGTGGCGGCGTCGCCGTCCCCGAAGGCGCAGCCGCGGGCCGTCGGCACCAGCAGTGCGGCCTCGGGCCCGTCGTCGTCCTCGGCCCGCCGCCAGCGGCCGTCCGCGTGCAGGCACCGGCGCCGGGTCTCCCGCAGCACCGTGTCGGCGAGGTCGGCGCACCGGCGCCCCGCGGCCCCGGGCAGCACCTCGGCCATCCGCCGCAGACCGCACACCACGCTCAGCCGGGAGTGGGTCCACCACCGGTCCTCCAGCTCCCACAGACCGGCCTCCGGCTTCAACCACTGCCGCTCGACGACGTCCACTGCGACGGCGGCGGCCCGTTCCGCCTCGTCGGTCAGGCGGTCGTGCGCGGCCGCCGCCGCGAACAACTGCAGCGCCTCGCCGAAGGTGTCCAGCTGGAACTGGGCGCCCGCGTCGTTGCCGACGTGGTCGTTGCCGCCGGGATAGCCGGGCAGCCGCAGGGAGCGCTCCTTGCCGACCGGCCGCCCGTCGACCGAGTAGGCGGGGCGCACCCGGTCGCCGTCCGCCAGGACGCGCTCGGCGACGAAGCGCACGGCATCGTCGACCAGCGGGTGCGGCCCGTGCGCGGCGACCGCGAGAGCGGCGTAGCACTGGTCGCGCAGCCACGCGTAGCGGTAGTCGTAGTTGCGCCCGCTGTTGGCCCGTTCCGGCAGGGACGTGGTCGCGGCGGCGACCATCCCGCCGGAGACGCTGGTCAGCCCGTGCAGCACGGCGTACGCGTGCCGGGCGTCGCGGGGCGCGACCAGCCGGGAGCAGTCCGGCACGGCCCGCCGCCACTCCTGTTCCGTGGCCCGCCACAGCGCGTCGGCGTCGAGCGGTTCGGTCTCCCGCCCCGCGGACAGTTCGAGGACGAGGTCGTGCCGCTCGCCCTCGCGCAGCCGGAATTCGCCGTACAGCCCCGCCCCGTCCCGCCACACCGCGTCCGGGGCCCCGGCGAGCCGCATCCGCAACCCCAGTGCCCCGGCCGTCCACACCCCGTGTTCGCGCCGGGGGTCGCGCATCCGGGCCTGCCCGAAGCCGGGCCGCGGGTCCAGGGCCAGGTTGAGGCGCCCCTCGCCCCGCTCCACCCGCATGCGGCGCAGCAGCACGAGGCGGTCCGTGCGGGCCGGCAGGGCCAGCGCCTCGCGGCACTCGATCACACAGTCGGCGGTCACCCACCGGCTGATCCGGATCAGCGTGCCCTCCTCGTAGGAGCCGCCCCAGACGTGCCAGGGGTCCGCGGGCTCCACCGTGAAGTGCCCGGCCCCGCCGATCAGCGCGGAGAACACCGCGTCGTCGTGCCACCGCGGGGCGCACAGCCACACGATCCGGCCCCGGGGATCCAGCACCGCACCTCGTTCACCGTCGGCGAGTACCGCGTACTCGCGCAGCGCCCAGGGCGGGCAGGACGTGTCCGGTGCCGCCGTGTGCCCATCGTCGCCGTCCCTCATGACGCTACGGCTGTCCCGGCGCCGATGGCCGAAACGCCGCCGCCGTCCCCGTGGCCCCACCCGCGCCGTGCTCGCCCAGCGGGCCCACCGCCAGCCCCGCCTCGCGGCAGTCGCGCACGATGTCCGGCAGCGCGCCGAGTGCGGCCCGCCAGCTGCCGGGGGCGGAGGCGTGATCGGTGTCGTGGAGCAGGACCGTGCCGCCCCCGCACAGATCGGCCGCGACGGTCGCGCGTACCGAGGCGGGCGTGGCGTCGTGCCGCCAGTCCTTGCCCCACGCCGTCCACAGCACGGGTCGCAGCCCGGCCCGCCGGGCGGCCGCCCAGCGACCGGAGGTGAGGATCCCGTAGGGCGGCCGGTACCAGCGCGGCACACGTCCGGAGACCTCCTCCACCACCCGGACGGCACGCAGCAACTCGCGCGTGTCCCGCGCCGGCGACGGCCACCAGGGACGGTCGTGCGTCCAGCCGTGGACGGCTAGTTCATGTCCGCGCCGGACCAGCTCACGGGTCAGCGCGGGGTGGCGTACGGCGTTCTCGCCCAGGACGAAGAACGTGGCCCGTACCCCGAGTCCGTCCAGCGCGTCGAGGAACTGCGGCGTGGACGCCGGGTCCGGCCCGTCGTCGAAGGTGAGCGCGACGTGGCCGGGACTGCCCCGGCCGGCCAGGCCCGGGAACCGTCGGCGGCGCAGTTCCGGCAGCCAGGTCGCGGCCGGACCGATGTGGACCAGCGCGGCGGCGACGACCGGAGCGACGGCGTACACCGCCCGTCCGGTGGGAAACCCGTGACGCACCCGTGGTGCCTCCGGTCTGTTCACTGCGCTCCGTCCTGGTTCGTTCAAGGTCCTCGTGCGTGACGTCTTCGTGTACCGAGGGCGCCGCTCACCGCTTCACGGCCCGCGCGGGGCCGTCCCGAGCCGCCGGGGCCGTGTCCCAGGCGCCGTGCACCGACGGTGCCCGGGCCAGTCCGACGCTGCCGACACCGATCAGCGCCACGCCGATCAGCTCGGGCAGCACCCGCACCCCGAGCAGGATCTCCTCGCCGAACAGGGCCCAGCCCAGGGCGACGCTGGTCAGCGCGTCGCCGAGGGTCAGTGCGGGCTGCGAGGCCGCGAGGGTCCCCGCCCGCAGGGCGCTCTGGAGCAGCAGGAAGCTGGCCACGCCCAGGACGGCCGTGGCGTACGGCGGCCACTGGGTCAGCACCTCGCCCACCCCTTGGGAGAGCCGCCCGGTCAGTTCCTTGAGCAGCGCCGCCGTGCCGCCGAATCCCACCGCGGACGCCGATCCGAACAGCGCCGCGCGGGGCGCGCCGTGCACCAGGCTGCCGACCGAGGCGAGGACCGTCATCAGGAGGAACAGCGCCAGCCCCGCCCAGACCCACCGGCCCGCGGTGGCGGTGTCGTGACCGGGCGCCGGGGCGGCCGAGCCCAGGAACAGGGCGAGCCCCACGGCCAGTGCCACGAACGCCAGCCACGTCCGAGAGTCCGGACGCCGGTGGAAGACCGCACTGCCGACCACGAGGGTGAACAGCAGCTCGGTGGCCATCAGCGGCTGGACGACGGCCAGACTGCCCACCGCCAGGGCGGCCGCCTGCAGCACCGTCGTCAGCGCGAGGAGCGCCGCCCCGCCGACCCAGTACCGGTCGCGCACCAGCCGCAGCAGTGAGCGCAGCATCGTGTGCCGGGCCCCTGCCCGGTCCTCGTCCTGCGCCGCGGCCCTGCGCTGCAGTACCGACGCCGCCGCGTTGGACAGCGCCGCGAACAGCGCGAGGACGACGGTGAGGACACTCACCGCGGCGTGCTCCCGGTCATCCGAACCGTGCGGCCAGCCGTCGGTACAGTCCCGGGGCCGCGCCCCGCACCCGGCAGGGCAGGCGCAGCCACGAGGGCACGTACACCTCGTCCCGGCCCCGCAGCACCGCGGTCCGCACCGCGTCGGCCACGCGTTCGGGGGGCACCGGGCGCGGCCTGGACCGCCGGTAGGGGGCGCCCCGGCGCTCGAAGAACGGGGTGTCGACGACGCCCGGCACCACATGGGTGACGCCGACGCCCGTGCCCCGCAACTCGTAGCGCAGCGAGTCCGCGAAGGCGCCGATCGCGGCCTTGGCGGCGGAGTACACGGCCTCGTCGCGCACCGCGACACTGCCCGCCAGCGAGCCGATGAGCACCACCCGCCCCGACCCCGCGGCCACCATCCCCGGCAGCAGCAGCCGCACCAGCCGCAACGTGGCCAGCACGTTGATGTCGAGCACCTCGTCGATGGTGCGCGGCGGCATGTCCAGGAACTCCCCGGCCCAGCCGACCCCGGCTCCCGCCACCAGCAGATCCACCGGGCCCGCCGTGGCCAGCGTGAAGTCGGTGAGCTGCCGGCCGGCGCCGGGGAGGGTGAGGTCCGCGGCGAACGCGGTGGCCGACGTGTCGTCGGCGACCTGGCGCAGCCGCACCGGGTCACGGCCCGTGAGCACCAGCCGCCAGCCGTCCCCGTCACTCAGGCGGCGGGCCACGGCCGCGCCGATACCGGAGGACGCCCCCGTCACGAGCGCCGTACGGGTCCGCGGGTCCCGGAGCCCGACGGGCTGCCGTCGGGGCCTGGCGTGGTCCGCGTCGGGTGCGACGACCTGCGGTCCGGGGACGGACCGGGGACGGGAGAACGCATGGACCATGGGGACCACCTTGGCTCGGGGCGGGCACCGGGAAGCGGCCGACCTGGCGGTCGGGCTCCGGCGTCCGGCCGGACGGGCGGTCACGGAGTATCCCCCAGGGCCCACCCGAAACGCCCGCTTGTGCGATGGTTTGGAACCCGCGGCACCGGCAACTTGGTCCGTCGTGCATCCTCGCAGCTCATCAGTGCCCCGGCGCTCCGGCCCCCCGCTCGGTCCGCAGGGCGGCAGACGTCTGCTGCTGATCAGCGCGAGTATGGGCGCGGGCCACGACACGGTCGCCGCCGAACTGGTCCGACGGGCCCGGGAACGCGGCGACACCGCCCAGACCGTCGACGTCCTCGCCCTCCTGCCGTACGGCCTGGGCACGGTCCTCAGGTGCTTCTACCGCGGGTCCGTACGGCACTTCCCGTGGGCGTACGCCGCCCTGTACCGCCTCTTCCTGCGGCCCGGCGCGGGACGCCGGCCGAGCGGGACGCCCCTGGCCCGGCTCGCCGGAGACCGGCTGCGCGAGCTGGCCGCACGCACCGGCGCGGACGTGGTCGTGCCCGTCTTCCACCTGGGCGCCCAGCTCACCGGCCACCTCCGGGACCGCGGGCTGCTGCCGGTGCCCAGTGTCGTCCTCGTGATCGACTTCGAGTTGCACCGGCAGTGGCTGCATCCCGGCAACGACCACTGCCTGTGTCTCACCGAGGAAGCGGCGCGCGAGGTGCGGGGGAGCACCGGCACTCCGGCGGGAACGTGCGATCCCGTCGTGGCGCCCGAGTTCTCCGCCGGCCACGTACCGGGGGCGGCCCAGTGGCGGGAGACGTTCGACCGGCTCGGCTCCGGGCGGCCCGCCGTGGTGCTGTCCGCCGGTGCCTGGGGCGTCGGCTCGCACCTGGACGCCACGGTCCGGCTGCTGGCGGACCACGGCTATCTGCCGGTCGTGCTCTGCGGCGACAACCAGCGGCTGCGCCGCACGCTGTCCGGCACACCCGGCGTGCTCGCCCTGGGCTGGGTGACGGACATGCCGGGCCTGCTGCACGCCGCCAGTGCCCTGATCGACAACGCGGCCGGCCAGACCGCCGTACAGGCGCTCGCGGCCGGACTGCCGGTCGTGGGCCATCGCCCCATTCCCGGCCACGGCGCGGACGGCGTCCGGCGGATGGCCGCGCTGGGTGTCTCCGAGGTCGCCGAGGACCGGACCGCGCTGCTCGAAGCCCTGGCGCGGCTCACCGCACCCGGCCGGGACCGGCGGCGGCGGATCGCCGCCGGACGCGCCCTGTTCACCGGCAACGCGGACGCCCTGACCCTGGTGACCGACCTCGCCGACGCCGCACGTGCGGGCGTCCGGCGGTGAGAGAGCGCCGCGAGCACGGAGCGGGGAGTGAGCAGGAGCGCCCGTCCGTTTTCCCGGACGCACACGGGGCACCCGCCCGGGGCGCGAACCGTGACAAGGAGGCGACGCCGTGCGGCTCGACGACTTCCTGACCAGGGTGCGCGACCGCGGTGAGTTCCACGGCGACGACGAGGCCGAGCAGGTCGCCACGGCCGTCCTGTGGGTGGTCGCTTCCCGTATCCCGCCGGGTGAGGCCGCCGACCTGGCCCGCGACCTGCCCGCACCCCTGGACGACGCGCTGCGCCTGGAACGCGGGCGCCCCGAGACCTTCGGGCGCGAGGAGTTCCTCCGGCGGGTGGCCCAGCAGACCGGGGCCCGGCCGCGCACCGCCGAGTGGGACGCGGGCGCCGTGCTGTCCACCCTCGCCGAGGCCGTGCCCCATGAACGTGTCGACCGGCTGCTGGCCCGTCTGCCCGCCGACTGCGCCGACCTCTTCGGCGGCTCGGCACCCCACTGAGTCCTCGGCCTTCTGGGCCGTCAGGCTCCAGGCGTACCGCAACCAGTCCGACACCACGATCGCGCTCAAGGCCGGTTCCGCGCCCGGCGTCCGTCGGACTCCACGGCGCCAATGAGCCGAGACAGGCAAGTCAGTCGCGCTCGGCGCGCTCCGCCCGCTCGGCGTGCAGCTGCTTCACCCGGGCCGCCTCCTTGCGCACGTCGGCCTGGACCGCCTGCTCCCGCTCCAGCCACTCCGGGCGCTCCTGCTTCAGCGCGTCGATCTGCTCCGTGGTGAGCGGCTCGGCGACCCCGCCCCGGTGCAGGCCCGCGATGGAGACGCCCAGCTTCGCCGCCACCACCGGCCGGGGGTGCGGACCGTCGCGCCGCAGCTCGCGCAGCCACGCGGGCGGGTCGGTCTGGAGCGCGTTCAGCTCGGCACGCGTGACGACGCCCTCCCGGAACTCGGCGGGTGTGGCCTCGAGGTACACACCCAGCTTCTTCGCCGCGGTCGCGGGCTTCATGGTCTGGGTGTTCTGGTGCGACGTCATGCGCCCAAGGGTATCGATCGTGTGAGTGGCTCCCGACCACGCCCGGTAACCTGGCCGGGTGACAGGCTCGGAAGCTCCCCCTTCGTTCCGGCTCGCGTACGTCCCGGGGGTGACGCCCGACAAGTGGGTGCGCATCTGGAACGAGCGGCTGCCGGACGTCCCCCTCGCCCTGACCCAGGTCCCCGCCGCCACCGCGGCGGGCGTGCTGCTGGGCGGCGACGCCGACGCCGGGCTCGTACGCCTGCCCGTCGACCGTACGGCGCTCAGTGCCATCCCCCTCTACACCGAGACCACGGTCGTGCTGATCCCCAAGGACCACCTCGTCACCGCGGCCGACGAGGTGGTCGTCGGGGACCTCGTCGACGAGATCGTGCTGCACCCCCTGGACGACGTCCTGGACTGGGAACGGCTGCCCGGCAGGCCCGCCCTGGAGCGGCCGGCCACCACCGCGGACGCCGTCGAACTGGTGGCGGCCGGGATCGGGGTGCTGCTCGTGCCGCTGTCGCTGGCTCGCCTGCACCACCGCAAGGACCTCACGTACCGCACGGTCACGGACGCCCCCGAGTCGAGCGTGGCCCTGTCCTGGCCCGAGGACGCGCACACGGACCGCGTCGAGGACTTCATCGGCATCGTCCGGGGCCGGACCGTCAACAGCACCCGGGGCCGACAGCCGGAACCGGCGCGCTCCAAGGGCGGGCGCACCGAAGGGGCCCCCTCCGCACGTCGCAAACCGGCGGCCGGGAAGGCGGGCGGGAAGGCGGGCGGCAGGACGGGTGGAGCCGCTGGCGGCAAGACCGGCGGGAAGCAGACCGGGAGCGTCCGGCGCGGCACCGGCGGCAGCCAACGGGGTGCGAGCGGCGGCAAGGGCAAGGGCGGCGGACGCGGCGGCAGGCCGCGGCAGCGCTGAACCGGACGGCGGACCCGCCACCGCCGCCCCTCGGCGCACCGGCCGCCCCGCCCCTCGGGGGACCGGCCAAGGCCCCGGCCCGTCGGCCCCCGGCGCGTCAGCGGACCGTCGGACTGGGCGTCGGCGCGGAGGTGTTGACCTCGAGCCCGGGCGGCGCGGTGAGCGAGACCACCGGCTCGCCCGGCTGCGGGGCCGGCGGCGTGAGCTGTGCCTTGGGCAGGTTCGGCGGTGCGGTCTGCTGGAAGTTGACCTGGTCGAAGTTGACCAGCCCGGTCTTCTCCAGCACGGTGATGTGGTCGAGCACGGTGTCGTTGGCCTGGTCGGCGAGCTGCCGCACCAGGGAGTTCTTGGTGTTGGCCCGGATCTTGGCGATGGCCGGGAAGATCTGGCCGTGCGTGATCCGCATGATGTTGACCGCGGTGGTGTCGAACTGCTTGCCCGTCGTCCCGTTCACGGTCGAGACGAACTGCTGCTGCTGCGGTGAGGCCAGGTTGGGCAGGGTGATGCCCAGCTCCGGGGCGATCCTGCGGCAGGTCGCGTCCAGCCGGGAGTGGCCGACGACGAGATGCTCACCGGCCTCCCTCATCTCCGGGCTCGTCCCCCGCTCCATGGCCATCAGCCCGAGCGGGTGCTCCCACAGCCCCGCGGCACGCACCTTCACCACGAAGTCCCGGTCCTGCTCGGTGAGCGGCCCGTACCGCGTGTTGGTGACGACCCGGGCCTGGTCACTGCCCGCGTTCTGGACCCCGAGCATGGCCGGGTAGGCGAGGGCGCTGAGGGTGAGGACCAGGGCACCGGCCACGAAGGCGGTCCCTGCCGTGGTGCGCGTGATGCGCATCGTGCCTCCT
The DNA here is from genome assembly GCF_044327745.1 of Streptomyces sp. NPDC018026. Taxonomy (NCBI): domain Bacteria; kingdom Bacillati; phylum Actinomycetota; class Actinomycetes; order Kitasatosporales; family Streptomycetaceae; genus Streptomyces; species Streptomyces sp. NPDC018026. Next base: position 110,455 of record NZ_JBIRFY010000008.1, on the reverse strand, counting down.
GGGGCGAAGACAGGCTCGGACACCAGGAGATACGGATACGAGGGGCGGTCTGATCACCGTTTCGAGCACTTACCCATGTTGCTTCCCTCACGTTGTTTCCCTCATACCGTTTCCGTCGGTCCGCAGCCAGTCGTGTGCCGCCCGTGCGGTGAACTCCTCCTGGCCACCGCGCACCAGCAGTTCCGCGGTGGCGAACTCCGGTGCGTCGGCCTGCCCCGCGACGTACGGGATTGCGATGCAGCGCATCCCGGCCGCGTGCGCGGCGGCGGCACCGGGAGCGGCATCCTCCAGCACCACGCAGCGGGCCGGGTCCGCGCCCAGCCGGCGGGCGGCCTCCAGGAAGACGTCGGGGGCGGGCTTGCCCCGCGCCACCTCGTCGGCCGAGACGACCGTGCGCAGGTGTGCGTCCAGGCCGGTGCGCGCCAGGATCGTCCCGATGGCCTCGGGCGACGAACCGGACGCCACCGCCATCGGTACGCCCTCGGCCGCCAGCAGCTCGACGAACTTCCGCATCTCGGGATACGCGCGGGCCGAGGTGCGGGCGAGCCCGAGATAGTGCCGGTTCTTCACGGCGAGCAGTTCCTCGACCGTGGCCCGCAGCCCGTACCGCCGCCTCCAGTCGGCGACCGTCTCCTGGGTGCTGATGCCCACGTACGCCTCGTGGTCGGCCCAGGTGAAGTCCGGGACGCCGTACTCGGCGAGGGTGCGCCGGCCCGCTTCGTAGTAGTTCGGCTCGCTGTCCACGAGCGTTCCGTCGAGATCGAAGATGACCGAGATGCCGCCCAGCGGGCCCATGGTGCTCATGGCGTCCAGGATGCCAAGGATCACCTGCGGGCCGAGCGCCCGATCGACTCCACCAGGGGCAGCAACCGGTGCGGCACGCGCTCGCGCAACGCCACCTCGCTGCGGGTGCGGACCACGCCGGGCAGGCTGATCAGCTTCTGCACCACGTCTTCCAGGTGCGCGTTGTCGCGGGCCACGACGCGGGTCAGCAGATCCCCGCCACCCGTGATCGAGAACGCCTCGACGATCTCCGGCACGGCCGCCAGCGCCTCGCCCACCTCGTCCAGACGGCCCTGGGTGACCTCGATGTGCACGAACGCGAGCACCGGGTGGCCCAGTGCGGCGGGGGAGAGGGACGGAGCGGTACCGGTGATCACGCCGTCCCGCTCCATGCGGTCGAGGCGGGCCTGGAGGGTGCCGCGGGCGATCCCGAGGACCCGGGCGTACTCGCGCACGCTGGTGCGCGGCTGCTCCAGCAGCAGCCGCAGGATGCGGGTGTCGAGTTCGTCGACGGCCATCGCGGGTCCAGCCCTCTCCAGTCGGCCATTGGCTCTCCGGTGGCCGCAGGCATGCCGTGATCACAGTACCAATGGCCCACTCTGGCGGCAGCCTGTTGAGCCACTGGCGGCCGGGATGCTCCTATGGACGAGTCGATGGCGCTGCGGACCCCGCGGCGCCTTTTGCATGCGGTGACTTCCGGGCCGGTCGGCGACTTCCGGGCCGGTGGGCGTGAGCGAGCGAGGGGGCGGTAATCAGTGCTGAAGAAGGTGTTCGTGAGCCCGGACCCGGGACGGTCCCGGCTGCGGTTCGCCGCCCGGGCCGTCCTCGGCATCGGGCTGGCCGTCGTGGTGTGCGGAGTGGCCGGTATCTCTCTGGTCGGCGCGATCATCGGCGGCCTCGCCGCCCTGCTCGCGCTCTTCACCGTCACCGACGCCACCGTGCGCGGCCAGGCCGTCACCACCGCGCTGCTGCCGGTCGCCGGGCTCCCCGTGCTGACCGCTGCCGCCGCGCTGCACGACCTTCCGGTGGCCCGGGACCTCACCTTCCTCGCCGTCGTCGGAGCCGGCGTGTACGCGCGTCGCTGGGGCCCGCGCGGGCACAGCCTCGGCGTCTTCGCCTTCATGACCTTCTTCATCGCCCAGTTCCTGCACGCCACCACGGACCGGCTGCCCGAGATGTTCGCCGCCGTCCTGCTGTCCGTGGCCACCGCGGCGACGGTGCGGTTCGGCCTGTGGTGCTACGAGCGCCGCCGCCCGGCGCCCGCCGTCCCCGCGCCGCCCGCCGGCACCGGACTGGCCCGCATCACCACCCGGCAGGCCGTGCAGGCCACCGCGGGCGCCGGTTTCGCCCTGGTCGTGGGCCAGCTGGTGTCCGACGACCGCTGGTACTGGGCCGTCGGCGCCACCTGGTGGGTGTTCGTCAACACCACCTCGCGCGGCGAGACGCTGGTGCGCGGCTTCCGCCGGGTCCTGGGCACGGTCGTCGGCATCGGCCTGGGCTTCCTGATCGCCGTGCCGGTGGCCGGGGCACCGGTGCCCACCGCCGTACTCGCCGCCGCCTGTGTCTTCGGCATCTTCTACACCGCCGCGGTCTCCTACACCTGGATGATGTTCTGCGTGACCCTGCTCGCCGAGCTGCTCTACGGCCTCCTGGGCGTCCTCGGCCCCGGCCTGCTCGCGCTGCGGATCGCCGAGACCGGCGTGGGTGCGCTCGGCGCCGCGCTCGCCGTGCTCTTCGTCCTGCCCGTCACCACGCACGCCGTCACCGACGTGTGGATCCAGCGCGCCCTGCGCTGCGTGCACGCCTGCACCGCGGAGGCCGCCGCCCGGCTCGCCGGAACCGAGGGTGCCGATCCGGCGCCGCGGGTGGCGGAGCTGGAGCAGCTGCTGGGCCGGGTGCGGCTGTCGGTCGCCCCGCTCGTGCACCCGCTGAGCCCGATGCACGGCCGCAGGCGGCGGGCCCGCCGGGTCCTGGACCTGCTCGACGACTGCGCCCGGGAGATCCGCGGCCTGGTCGCCGTGGCCGCCGACCCCGAAGCCTCGCACGACGCACGGCTGGCGGCCGCCTGCTGGCGTGTCGAGGCCGCGGTCGAGGCGCTCACCGGAGGGGGTACCGTCCCCGCCCGTGCGGGCGGGCCGCGCGCCGCCGAACCCGCGCTGGCGCACCTCCACGACCTGGAACAGGCCCTCGCCGAACTCGCCGCGCCCCTGCGCACCCCCTCCGGTTCCCGCCTGGCCGGCGCCTGACCCGGCTCGCCGACCGCCCCCGCGACACCCGTTCCGCCCCCGCGACACCCGTTTGGTCTAGACCGCACGTGATCGACTGCTACCGTCGCTCCCGGGCGGACGATCAGGCCGGGCGAGCGGGTCGGCACTCGACGCGACGCAGGACGAAGCGGGACGAGAGGGGCAGCGGTGACGGACGGCGGCAGGCGGCAGCGGCGGGCATACATCGGGTCGTTCACGGCGGCCGGCGGCCCCGGGATCCTGACGGCGACCGTCGCCCCAGACAGCGGCGCCCTCACGGTCGTGAGCGGCACGGACGGTCTGGCCGACCCCTCCTACCTGGCCCTGGCGCCCGACGGGGACACGCTCTACGCCGTCAGCGAGACGGCCGAGGGCGCGGTGGCCGCCTACCGGGTGAGCGGGGACAGGCCCGAGCCCGCCGGACGGCCGGTGCCCGTCGAGGGCGACGGACCGACCCACCTCAGCCTGTACGCCGGGCACGTACTGACCGCCAACTACGGCTCCGGCACCGTCACCGCCGTACCGGTCCGCGCCGACGGCACCCTGGCCCGCTCCGCGTCCGGCGTGCTGCGGCACACCGGCTCCGGTCCGCACGCCCAGCGTCAGCAGGGACCGCACGCGCACCAGGTGCGGCCCGACCCCAGCGGGCGCTGGGCCGTCAGCGTGGACCTCGGCACCGACTCCGTGCGGGTCTGCACCCTGACCGACGGTGCCCCCGCCGTGCACCGGGAGGTCGCGCTGCGGCCGGGGTCGGGACCGCGGCACCTGGCCTTCCATCCGGACGGTTCCCAGGCCTATGTCGTCAACGAACTGGCGCCCACCGTCACCGTCTGCCACTGGGACGCCGACGACGGCGTGCTCAAGCCCCTCACCGAGGTGCCGCTGCTGCCGGGGGCCCCGGCGGGCGACGCCTACCCGTCCGGCATCGCCGTGTCGCCCGACGGCCGCTTCGTGTGGACCGCGACCCGTGGCGAGGACGTCCTGTCCGTGTTCGTCGTGGAGCCGGACGGCCTGCGGCTGTCCGCCACCGTGCCCTGCGGTGGGCACTGGCCTCGCGACATCGCCGTGTCCGGCGGCTTCCTGTACGCGGCCAACGAGCGCTCGGGAGACGTGACCTGGTTCGCACTGGACCCGGTCACGGGCATCCCCCGCCGCACGGGCTCCCTCGCGGTCCCGGCAGCCTCCTGCGTGATCTTCGCCCCCGCGTAGCTCAAGGGCCGGGCAGCGCGCCCAAGGGCCAAGCAGCGCGCCCGCCACCCCCGCCCATACCCACGCGGAAGGGGCCCGCTCCTCTCCGGAGCGGGCCCCTTCACGCACGCCTGGACGCGCAAGCGCGAGCGCGCCTCACCGAGCCGGCGCCCCCTGCGCCTGCTGCGGCGAGATACCGAGCGCCGTCGTGTACTTGGCCAGCGCCAGCTTGCCGATCGCCGGGTACGGGCCGAGCGGCTCGGCGGTGGAGCAGCCCGCCTCCTTGGCGGCCTCCTCCAGCACGGACGCCTCGATCTCCGGACCGATCAGATACGGCGCGAGCGCCAGCTGCTGGGAGCCCGAGGAGCGCAGCTGCTCGGCGACGGACGCGATCGAGCCCTCCTCGTCCAGCGCCGCCGCGATCACCGGCACGGCCAGGCGCGCGGCGAGCAGCATGCCGGTGATCCCGGCCGCCTGGACGGCCTCGTCACCGCCGACGGAGGCGAGGATGATGCCGTCCGCGGCGGTCGCCACGGTGAACAGCCGGGCGCGGTCGGCGCGGGCGAGACCGGCCTCGGAGAGCCGCACGTGCAGCGCCTCGGCCAGCAGCGGGTGCGGTCCGAGAACGTCGGTCAGCTCGGCCGCGATCTTGCTGTCCATCACGGCCTGCCGGATCCGGCGCAGCAGCGCGTTGTCCGGCCCGGCGAGCAGCGGCACGACGACCGCGACGGGGCCGTCCGGCTCCTTCACGTCCAGTCCGGCGGCGCGCGCCTGCTCGAAGCGGGCGGTGCGCTCCTCGGCGGCCCGGACGAGCACGGCGGTCAGGGAGGGGAACTCGGCGTCGTCGTCCCCGTCGAGGTGGCCGATCCGGGCGTCGAGCCCGGGCAGCTCGGAACGGGCGATGCTGATGACCTCGTCGGCGAGGCCCCGGGTGGCGCTACTGGGCGTCCCCGGCACCGCGAGGACGAGCGCCGGCGCGCCCTCGGGAGCCACCAGGGGTTCGGGACGGCGGTGCCGTCCGGGCTGGCGGGGGCGCGGCATTCGTACTGGCAGGCCGGACGCGGGCCCAGTGGGGGAGCTCATGGCGCCGCATGTTACTGGTTTCCGGGGTTTCCCCGTTCGGGGAGGGTGCGGGTGAGCGGTATCCGTCCGGTTTTGTCTGATGAGTGATGTACGGATCGGCCGACATCGGCATGATTCACCTCGCCGGCGGACCGGTTCTCAGCCGTCCGGCACGGTCGTCACCCACAGCATGCTGTCGTCACTCGGAAGCGTGAACGAACCGGTTGCCAGATCGGTCGCGACCCGGACCGAGCCGTCCAGCGGATCACCCTCGGCCGCCGTCCACCGCGCCTGCGGCAGGCGCTTCGCCAGCTCCTCCCGCAGCGGTACGAGGAGCGGATCGCCCAGCCGCGTCAGCCCGCCGGTGACGGCGACGAGGGGCTCACCGGCGGCCGGACAGACCGCGGCGGCCGAGTCGGCCAGGTGCCGGGCGGCGGCACCGAGGATCTCCGCCGCGACGGGGTCGGTGGCCGCGCACGCCGCGACCTCCGGTGCGAAGGAGGCCAGGACGGCCGGACGGTCCGGCCGCGGATACACCTGTCCGGGCAGTCCCGCCGCCGGGCCGAAACGCTCCTCGGCGCGGGCCAGCAGCAAAGCGGAGCCGCCCTCCCGTCCGTCGTGGGCACGCAGCGCCGCCTCGAGACCGGCCCGCCCGATCCAGGCACCGCCGCCGCAGTCGCCCAGCAGATGCCCCCAGCCGTCCGCCCGGCGCCAGCGGGTCAGGTCGGTGCCGACCGCGATCAGGCCGGTACCGGCGGCCACCACCGCTCCGGCCCGTGGCCCGAGGGCGCCCACGTACGCGGTGACGGCGTCGGCGACCAGGGCGACCGTCCGCACACCCAGCTCCCGGGCCAGTGCGCCCGGCAGTTCGGCGCGCAGCGCGTCGCCCAGCGTGGCCAGCCCGGCGGCTCCGACGACGACCGTGTCGATCCGGGTGACGCCGCTTTCGGCGGTCAACGCCCTGGCCATCGGCAGTAGTTGCCCCAAGAGGTGCTCGGGGTCGATCCCGCGCGCACCGGTGCGGACGGGCTCCCGCGAGACCCGCCGACCCAGCGGGCCGTGTCCGCCGCCGCGGCCGCTGCCGCCGCTGTCACCGACGGCGCCGACCACGACGCGCAGCCCCGAGCCGCCGGAGTCCACGGCCAGGAAGCCGGTGCTCACGGCAGGCGCCAGTCCACCGGTTGACCTCCCAGGCGCATCAGCTGCTCGTTGGCCCGGCTGAACGGACGGGAGCCGAAGAAGCCCCGGTCGGCCGACATGGGGGACGGGTGCGCGGACTCCACGGCCGGCAGATCGCCGAGCAGCGGCCGCAGATTGCGGGCGTCGCGGCCCCAGAGGATGGACACCATCGGCTTGCCGCGCGCCGCCAGCGCGCGTATCGCCTGCTCGGTGACCTCCTCCCAGCCCTTGCCGCGATGGGCCGCGGGCTTGCGCGGGGCCGTGGTGAGCGCCCTGTTGAGCAGCAGCACGCCCTGCTGTGTCCAGGGCGTCAGATCCCCGTTGGCGGGCTGCGGGAGATTCAGGTCGGTGTTCAGCTCCCGGAAGATGTTGACGAGGCTGCCGGGCAGCGGGCGTACCTCGGGCGCGACGGAGAACGACAGTCCGACGGCGTGCCCCGGAGTGGGGTAGGGATCCTGTCCGACGATCAGAACCCGGACGTCGTCGAAGGGCTGTTGGAAGGCCCGCAGGACGTTCGCCCCCGCCGGGAGGTAGGTGCGTCCGGCGGCGATCTCCGCGCGCAGGAACTCACCCATCGAGGTGATCCGTCCGGCGACCGGCTCCAGGGCCTTCGCCCAGCCCGCTTCGACGATTTCATTCAAGGGTCGTGGTGCCACGGGCGTCACCCTACTGCCGTACGGGTGACGCCGATCAACCGGTGGCCAAGGCCCGTCCCCCCGGTCCGGATCATCCGACGACCGCGGCCCGCACGCACAGCACGTCCGGCAGGTGGGAGGCCAACTGCCGCCAACTGTCGCCGTCGTCGGCCGACGCGAACACCTCGCCGTTGCGGTTGCCGAAGTACACGCCCGCCCGGTCCGCGTCGTCCGTGGACAGCGCGTCGCGCAGCACCGTGCCGTAGTGGTCCTCCTGGGGCAGGCCCGCCGAGAGCGGCTCCCAGCTCTTGCCCGCGTCCGCCGTGCGGAAGACCCGGCACCGGTGGTCCGCGGGCACCCGGTCGGCGTCGGCGTTGATCGGGAAGACGTACGCCGTGTCGCCGCGGTGCGGGTGGGCGGCCACCGCGAAACCGAACGTGGAGGGCAGGCCCTCGCCGATGTCCGTCCAGCGCGCTCCGGCGTCGTCGCTGCGGTAGACCCCCCAGTGGTTCTGGAGGTACAGGCGGTCCGGGTCGGCCGCGTCCCGCGCGACCTTGTGCACGCACTGGCCGAACTCCGGGTCGGGGTCGGGCAGGAAGACGGCGGAAACACCGGAGTTCGACGGCGCCCAGCTCGCGCCCCCGTCGGCGGTGCGGAACACGCCCGCGGTCGAGACGGCGACCGTCACGGACCTGGGGTCGCGGGCGTCGGTGAGGACGGTGTGCAGCCCCTCGCCGCCACCGCCCGGCACCCACTTCGACCGCGTGGGGTGCTCCCACAGCGGGCGGACCAGCTCGAAGCTCTCACCGCGGTCCTCCGAGCGGTACAGCGCCGCCGGTTCCGTGCCCGCGTACACCACGTCCGGCTCGGCGGCCGCCGGGTGCAGCTGCCACACCCGCTCCAGCGAGGCGCCGGTGTCCTTGGGGAACTTCACGGCGGGCGCGGCCGGTTCGGTCCAGGTCCGGCCCAGGTCGTCGGAGTGGAACACCGACGGACCCCAGTGCGCGCTGTCGCCGCCGGCCAGCAGCCGCGGGGTGTCGCCGCGGGTGTCCAGGGCGACCGAGTAGACCGCCTGTGCGTTGAAGTAGGGACTCTCGTCGAACTCCCAGGTGCCACCCCGCCGGCGCCCGATGAACAGGCCCTTGCGGGTGCCCACGGCGAGCAGTACCTCGGTCATGCCGATCACCTCCGCGGCGTCTTCGTCGACGCCTTCGTCTCGGACACGGGCCAGTCTGCACCCAGGCACTGACAGTCACCCCCGAAAGGAGCGTCGCCGCAGGTCAGGACGGTGGTGTCGGGTCCAAAGAGGCCTCCTGCCGCCGCCTGCTCAGCCCTCGCCCGGAAGCGCCCGCGCCAGGATCCCGTCGAGGTCGGCCGTGTCCGGCAGCGTGCCGAAGGCGTGCCCCCAGTCGCCGCCGAGCCGGGTGGCGCAGAAGGCGTCGGCGACGGCGGGCGGGGCGTGCCGGACCAGGAGGGAGGCCTGGAGGGTGAGGGCCATCAGCTCCACCAGGCGGCGGGCACCGGTCTCGGACGCCTCGGTGAGCCCCGCCCGGAGCCGGTCCGCCGCCGCGTCCAGCCGGGCGTCCGCCCCGCGCGCCAGGGACAGTTCCCCGAAGAGCGCCTGCGCGGCGGCGGGGGAGCGGCCCAGCGCCCGCAGCACGTCGAGGGCGTTGACGTTTCCCGAGCCCTCCCAGATCGACAGCAGCGGCGCCTCCCGGTAGTGGCGGGGCATGCCCGACTCCTCCACGTAGCCGTTGCCGCCCAGGCACTCCAGGGCCTCCGCGGTGAACGCCGGTCCCCGCTTGGTCACCCAGTACTTCCCGACGGCGGTGGCGATCCGCCGGAACGCCGCCTCCCCCGCGTCGCCGCGCACGGCGCGGTCGGCCGCGCCGGCCAGCCGCAGGGTGAGGGTGGTCGCGGCCTCGGACTCCAGCGCGAGGTCGGCCAGGACGTTGCGCATCAGCGGCTGGTCGACCAGCCGGGCGCCGAACGCGGTGCGGTGCCGTACGTGGTGACCGGCCTCGACGAGGGTCTTGCGCATCAGCGTCGCCGAGGCCATCACGCAGTCCAGCCGGGTGCAGTTGACCATCTCGATGATCGTCTTGACGCCCTGCCCCTCGGGCCCGACCAGCCAGGCCACCGTCCCGTCGAACTCGGGCTCGGAGGAGGCGTTGGAGCGGTTGCCGAGCTTGTCCTTGAGGCGCTGGACGCGAAAGGTGTTGCGGGTGCCGTCGGGCAGCACGCGGGGCACCAGGAAGCAGGAGAGCCCTCCGGCCGCCTGGGCCAGCACGAGGAACACGTCGCACATCGGCGCCGACGTGAACCACTTGTGCCCGCGCAGCGTGTAGACGCCGGGCTCGGCGGTCGCGGTGGCCGTCGTGGTGTTGGTCCGGACGTCCGAGCCGCCCTGCTTCTCGGTCATCCCCATGCCGGCCAGCAGACCGCGCTTGTCCGTGGGCGTCCGCAGCCCCGGTTCGTACTCCCGGGAGGTCAGCAGCGGCTCGTAGACCCTCGCCAGCTCGGGCTGGGCGCGCAGCGCGGGCACCGCCGCGTACGTCATCGAGGTCGGGCACCCGTGCCCCGCCTCCGTGTGACCCCAGACCAGTCCGCCGGCGGTCCGCGCGACGTGGGCGCCCGGACGCTCGTCGGCCCACGGCGCGCCGGCCAGGCCCTCGCCGACGGCCACCCGCATCAGGTGGTGCCAGCTCGGGTGGTACTCGACCTCGTCGACCCGGTTGCCGTACCGGTCGTGGGTGCGCAGCACGGGCTCGTGGCGGTTCGCGAGGTCGCCCCAGTCCTGGGCCTCCGCGCTGCCCGCCCGGCGGCCCAGCCGTCGCAAGCCGTCCTCGGCCCAGCCGGCGCCCTCCCGGCGCACGCCCTCCAGCAGGACCGTGTCGTCGGACGCGTCGTAGGGGGCCAGGGGAGGGGGCTGGTTGGTGACGTCGTGCGTCGCGTACCCCTCCGGGCGGCCCCAGGGCTCCCCGGACGGCTCGTAGGACTCGTACGGCGGATCCTGCGCGAGTGTCGTCATACCCCGAGTGTTGCACCATCTCTGCGACCGCAGCAATAGTGCAACACCGTGGGCGCACGTACAGTACGTGCTCATGTGGACGAACGACACCCCCGCGCGCGGATGACCGGTTCCGAGGCGCCCGGCGGGCCGGAGCTGCGTCCGCTGTCCGCGCGGTCCGTCGTCCTGAGCCTGCTGCTCGGCACCCACCCGCCGGAACTGCCGGCGCGGGACCTGGTGCGGCTCGTGGCGGGGTTCGACGTCGGCGCCTCCACCGCGCGCGCGGCGCTGAGCCGGATGGCCGCCGCCGGGGACCTGCGCCGCACGGACACCGGCTACCGGCTCAGCGGGCGGCTGCTGGAGCGCCAGCGGCGCCAGGACGAGGCGGTGCGTCCGCACACGCGCGCGTGGGACGGCGACTGGGAGGTGCTCGTGGTCACCGCCACCGGGCGCGGTCCCGCCGCCCGTGCCGAGCTGCGCACCGGGCTGACCGCCCTGCGGCTGGCCGAACTCCGCGAGGGCGTCTGGCTGCGGCCCGCCAACCTCGACCGCCCGCTGCCCGCCGCTCTCGACCGGGTGGCCGAGCGGCTCGTCTCACGCCCCGAGGCCCCCGCCCGCGAACTGGCCGCCCGTCTGTGGCCGTTGGACTCCTGGGCGGACACGGCACGGGGACTGCTCGCCGAGGTCGAGCGGGTCCGGCACCCGGCAGGCCGGCTCACCGCCTTCGCGGCCGTCGTGCGGCACCTGCTCGCCGACCCGGTGCTGCCCCCGGAGCTGCTGCCGTCCGACTGGCCGGGGACGGCCCTGCGGGACGCCTACGCGCGCTATCAGCGGGAGCAGTCCGGGCAGGTCCGGGCGCACGGCGACGCCCGGACCCGACGCGTCACTGGTAGGTGATGTCGGACGAGGAGTACTTGCAGTACGTGCCGTCGGCGCCCGAGCCGTTCGAGTCCGGCTCGTCGCCGTCGTCGTTGCCGATGTACTTCTGGCACGGGACGATCTTCTTGCCGTCGTCCCCGACGATCGTGATGTCGCGCAGGGTCGCGCTGTCGCCGTAGTTGGTGTTGATGCCGGCGATCCGGCCGCCCTTCCAGTTCACCTCGATGCCGCTGAGGTTGATGGTGCGCCTGTACTGCGTCGAGCAGTTGCCGCAGGACCGGACGAAGGTGCCGAAGTTCTTGACGGCGAAGCCGGAGACGTTCAGCGTTCCGGCGCCGTTGAACTGGAACACCTTGTCGGAGGCCTCCTTGGCGCCGCCGCCGGAGACCGTGTAGACGTTCGACGACGAGGAGCCCCGGAAGGTCGCCGCGTCCTCGCCGACGTCCTCCCACCAGACGTTCTGGAGCGTGCAACCGCCCTCGCAGTGCACGCCGTCCGCGGCCGGGGCGCCGATGATCACGTTCTTCAGGACGGCGCCGGGGGCCAGTTCCAGGATCGGGCCCTGGTCCTCGTCCTGGCCGCCGGAGCCCAGGTCGCCGGTGCCGTACAGGCGCTTCATCCCGTAGTCCTTGGTGCCGGAGACCGAGATGGTGGAGGAGACGCCTTCGCTGCCGTTGGGGGTCGGCCAGGTGGCGGCCTGTGCCGAGGAGGCCTCGGAAGTCATGAGCATGCCAACCGAGAGGCCGAGCGCGCCCAGTGCGCCGGTCGCCGCGCGCCGCGCTCGCGGTCGTGTCACAGGGGTCATGTTCTGGTCCCTTCCATAGGGAGTGGGGGTGGAACGGAACATGTACGTGGACGTCGTGCGTCATCATGACCGAGAACCCGAACGCCGCGGCCCCACCTGTGGGGAAGGGTGGAGTGGCGGCGTTCGCGACGGTCATGCTGATGAACGGACCGTAGAGGGTAAGCGCTTTCTAGTCAACGCCTCGGACGCGCGGCCCGCTGCGCTGACAGGGTGCCGCGCTGGATGAACGAAGCGTGTTCTGTTCGTATGGAATGTGATCATTCGGTTACGTTGCGTATGTGCTCGAAGCATCCTTCGTTGATCGTTCTCTTCAGCTTTCCGACCGCTGTCCGGACGACGGTGAGATGTCCGTGCGGCACGCCTGGGTGGTGAGCGAGGGCTCCACCACGACCTCGTGGTTCGACGTCCGGCTGGCCTTCGCCGACGGCGCCCGGGTGGACGCGCTCGCCGTGCTGTCCGGTGGGGACGTGCGGGTCGAGGACGTACGGGCCCGGCCGCCGCTGTCCCTCGACGACCTGGCCGTACTGGCCGAGTGGCTGGAGGATCCGCTCTTCGAGGCCTGCGTCGCGGCTCCCGCGCGTGGCGCGCCGGCCGCGCCGCGGCGGGCCCGGGCCGCGTGGCCGCGCGGGCGGGAGGGACGCAGGCTCGTCGCGCAGGAGTACCGGACGGCCCGGGAGGAGGGCGGTGATCCGGTCCTCGCGGTGATGCGCGCGACCGGGCACAGCAGACGCAGGTCGCTCAGGCTGATCGGCCAGGCGCGCGACGAGGGGTTCCTGGCGCCCCGTCGCGCGCGCCGCTGAGGCACCTCCGCGGGCGCGTCCCGGCACCCGGCCTCCGGGTCGTCACAGCATCGCGCGCATGCGTGAGATCTCGCTCGTCTGCTGGGCGACCACGTCGTCCGCCATCTCCTCGATCAGCACGTTGTTGCCCCCGGACTTCACGTCCGTGGCCATGCTGATCGCACCCTCGTGGTGAGTGATCATCAGGGTGAGGAAGAGCCGGTCGAATGCCTTGCCCTCGGCCGTGCGCAGCTGCTTCAGCTGCGCCTCGGTCGCCATGCCCGGCATCGCGGCGTGGTCGTGACCGCCGCCCGTCACCTTCTCGCCGTGCGTCTCGAGCCAGCCCTCCATCGCCTTGATCTCCGGTCCCTGCGCGGCCGAGATCCGTTCTGCGAGCTTCTTGACCCGGCCGGACTCGGCCTGCTGCGGCGCCAGTTCGGTCATCTTCAGCGCCTGGGCGTGGTGCTGGATCATCATCCGCGCATAGGAGACGTCCGCCGAGTTGGGGGAGTCGTCGTCGGCGCGCTGCTTCTCGGCGTCCTCGGCGGACAGGGTCCGGTTGCCCTCGCCCGGCTTGCCCGGCGCGATCACCGAGGGGCCGGCGGCGGCCGCCGAACCGGTGTCCGGTCCCGAGTCGCAGGCCCCCAGCCCGAGCACGGCCAGTGCGGTCAGCGAGGCCGTGACGAGTGACGCGCTGGACATCGCGGGGCGAAAGGACACAACGACCTCCTGTGGCTGCGGGTGCCCCTCTGGGTGGAGGGAGGCGGAGCACCTTGTGGGTGCGGTGACCGTCCTAGCACGCTTCCGCGCGTCACTGATCAGAAAACTTCATTGCGAGTTTGTTGCCCCCTGTTGAGATGTGCATGGCGAAGACGATACTGCGGGATGCGTGAACCGTTCCGACGGGAACGGACGTTGGGAGGAAACAGTGACCCTGTTGAACGACCCGCGAACGCGGCGCAGACGCCTGGGAGTCGCGGCTGCCGCCGCCGGTCTCCTGTCCGCGCTGCTCACCGCCGGCCCTGCCGTGGCGACCCCCGACCCCGGGGACGCTCCGGCCACGTCGAAGGAGGTGTCCAAGAGCGCGCGCGCCGAGGTGCGCGACGCCATCGAGAGCGGCGAGATACCCGGCCAGGACGAGATCGTCCACTCGGACAACATCGAGCACCTCACCAACATCCCCAAGGACGCGCTGCCCGGCACCAACTCGGACCTGGCCTTCCAGGGCCGGTACGCCTTCGCCGGGAACTACGACGGCTTCCGCATCTTCGACATCAAGAACCCGAAGAAGCCGAGGACCGTCGCCCAGGTGCTGTGTCCCGGCTCCCAGAACGACATCTCCGTCTCCGGGGACCTGCTGTTCCTGTCGACCGACTCCTCGCGCAGCGACAGCAGTTGCAACAGCACCACGCAGCCCGCGACCGAGAAGTCCTCCTGGGAGGGCATGAAGGTCTTCGACATCAGCGACAAGCGGAACCCGAAGTACGTCGCCGCCGTCGAGACCGCCTGCGGCTCGCACACCCACACGCTGGTGCCCGAGCGCAGGAACGTCTACATCTACGTCTCCTCGTACTCGCCGAACGCTGCCTACCCCGACTGCCAGCCGCCGCACGACGGCATCTCCGTGATCAAGGTGCCGCGCAAGGCGCCCGAGCGGGCGGCCCTCGTGGGCTTCCCGGTGCTCTTCCCCGGTGAGGGATCCGACGGCGGCGGCAACCCGGGCGGGCCCACCAACCCGGGCGTCTCGAAGACCACCGGCTGCCACGACATCACCGTCCTGCCCTCCGAGGACCTGGCCGCCGGCGCCTGCATGGGCGACGGCATCCTGTTCTCCATCAAGGACCCCGAGCGCCCGAAGGTCATCGACCGCGTCCAGGACAACGTGAACTTCGCGTTCTGGCACTCGGCGACCTTCAACCAGAAGGCGAACAAGGTCGTGTTCACCGACGAGCTGGGCGGCGGCGGCGCCGCCACCTGCAACGCGGAGATCGGCCCGAACCGCGGCGCCGACGGCATCTACGACATCGTCGGCCGGGGCGAGCACCGCAAGCTGGTCTTCCGCAGCTACTTCAAGATCCCGCGCCACCAGGCGGACACCGAGAACTGCGTGGCCCACAACGGCTCGCTGATCCCGGTCAAGGGCAAGGACATCATGGTCCAGGCCTGGTACCAGGGCGGCATCTCCGTCTGGGAGTTCACCGACTCCTCGCGGCCCAGGGAGATCGCCTACTTCGAGCGGGGTCCGCTGACCACCGACACCATGACCACCGGCGGTTCCTGGTCGGCGTACTACTACAACGGCTACATCTACTCGAACGACATCGCCAAGGGCTTCGACGTCCTCAAGCTCAGCGACCGGCGCACCGACCCGGCCAAGCGGGTCCACCTGCGGGAGCTCAACACGCAGACGCAGCCGGACTACTTCGACTGAGGACCCCGGTCCGTCCGGTCCTGCCGGTCGGGCACGCCGGTCGCGAAGAACCGCGACAGGTCCGGGTCGCACGTCGTCCCGCCGGGCGCTTCGGCGTCCGGCGGGACACCCAGCTTCCAGTCCAGCCGGTAGCGCTCGAACAACTCGGCGCGCAGCTCCGGCACCGGCATCGGCACCCCGGGCACGAGAGCCGCGAAGACGGCACCCATCAGCTGTGCGCGCAGCATCGGGTAGTCGCGGTCGACGTTCCGCGAGCCGTGCCGGGCCACCGTGTCCCGCAGCAGCTCCGCCAGCCTCCGCTGCTCCGGGCACGGCACGAAGCCCACCTCCGCCTGGAGCAGGCCCGCCATGTGCTGGCGCATGAGCACCGGCCGGTCCCGGGCGAGCCCCAGGATCGCGTCGACGGCCCGCGCCAGCCGCTCACGCCCGTCGGCGGTGCGCGGCTCGCGCTCCAGGGCCTCCTCCAGGGTGCGGTGCATCAACCGGTGCACCGCGGACTGCACCAGCTGGCGCTTTCCGGGGAAGTAGTACGAGACCAGCCCCCGCGCGGAGCCCGCCCGGTCCGCGATGTCGCCCAGCGTGGTCGCCTCGTACCCGCGCTCGCCCACCAGCTCCACGGCGGCCTGCAGGAGACGCTCCTTCGAGCGCCGCCGCAATTCTTCATTGACCGAGGCGCTGCGCGGGGACATGCTGTACTCCTGCGTTGACTGGCTGCCAGCCAACTATACTCGGCGCAGACGGAGCGGCCTCGACGGCCGCTCCGGCTACCGTCTGCCTCGGGCGACACGGGGGATCGTCCGAGGCGGGCGGAACCACCCGGTGGTTGCCCAGGGCTACGTGGTCAGGTCCAGCACCGGCCGCAGTCCCGCCGGGCGCTCGGCCACCGGCAGGTGGTCGACGAAGTGCACCCCGCACCCGAGTGCCGCCGCGCCACCGTCCGCCCTCCGGTCGTCGCCGACCATCAGCGTCCGCTCCGGCTCCACGCCCAGCGCCGCGCAGGCGAGGCCGAACAGCCGGGCGTCGGGCTTGCGGATGCCGTGCTCGTAGGACAGGACGTACGCGTCCACGTACCGGTCGAGGCCGTGGGCGCGGAAGACCGGCCGCAGGTCCCAGCCGATGTTGCTGACCACCCCCACGGCGATTCCGCGCCCGCGCAGCGCGCTCAGCACCTCGGCGGCGTCGGCGTAGGGACGCCACGCGTCCGGCGACATGTGCCGCTCGTACAGCACGTCGTGCAGGCCCGGGTCCGGCAGCGGCACCTGCCGGGAGAGCCCGGTGTACGCGGCCCGGTGCAGCGCGGAGCTGTCGTCGCGGGTCTCCCACACCTCGGCGAGTTCCGCCGGAACCCGTAGCGGCGGTGCGCCGCCGGGCAGCGCTCCCACCCGCTCGAGAGCCTCGGCCTTCTCGGCCAGTTCCGGCGCGGCCAGCTCCAGTCCGGCACCGTCGAGCGCCGCGCGCAGCCAGGCTTCGGTGGATTCGATCCGGAACAGGGTCCCGGAGAAGTCGAACAGAACGGCGGTCATGGGCCGGATCCTAGGGCCTGTCTGACAATTCGCGTCGTCGCCCGAAGGGCGGCCGCGCGGCGTCAGGTGCGTGCTCTCGGCGTGCCGGCCCCAGACCCGCGTACTGGCCGTACTCGGGTCTGGGGCCGGTGCGGCGAGAGTGCGTGCATGGCGTCGCGCGGCAGACGGGAATTGTCAGACAGGCCCTAGGGGGGCGAAGGGCGAGACGGGGGCCGTGCCGCGGGGCGGGCGGAAACCGGCCCGGCGGTGCGCCGCGCCGCTCACGGATGTCCGCGCCGGTGCACCAGTACCGCGAGCGCCACGACCAGCCCGCCCAGGAGCCAGCCGCCGAGCACGTCCGTGGCCCAGTGGACGCCGAGCCACACCCGGGTCACGCCGACCCCGGCCACCGAGACCACGGCGACGGCCAGGCCGGTACGGCGCGGGGCGCGCCCGGCGTCGTAGTGGTGCAGCAGCCACACCAGCAGGCCGCACACGAACGTCGCGGTCATGGCGTGCCCGGAGGGGAAGGCCGCGTAGTGCGCGGAGTCCACGGGGTCCGGCCAGACCGGGCGCGGGCGGTCCACCGCCGCCTTGAGGGCCTGTTGCAGCAGGCTGCCCAGCAGACACGTCGCTCCCAGCCACACGGCCGTCCACCGGTCCGCCCGGCGCCACCACAGCCACAGCACCACCACCGCGCACAGCAGGCGCATCGTCCAGGTGTCCCACACCCAGTCGGTGAGGATCCGCATGGCGTGTGTGAGGCCGCCTTCCTCGACGGCCCAGCGGTGGGTCGTGCCGGCGATGTCCTCGTCCAGCCGCACCAACGGACGCCATTCGACGGCCACCAGGGTGAGCAGGAGCACGGAGCACACGGTCAGTACCCAGGTGACACGGAGGGCGGTGCGTGGCTGCGGCGGGGCGGGCGGGGAGTCGACCGGCGGCGTCTGCATGCTGCGATCCTCGCCGAACGGGTGGCTCCGGGGCCAATACCGGGGCAGGGGGAGAGGGCAGGGGCAGGGGCTAGCCCAACGCCCGCAGCCCCGGCGCGAACGCCAGCAGGACCGGGACCACCGGTACCAGCGCGGCCGCCGCGGTCAGCCGCAGCCTGCGGGCCGCCGTCAGCCGGTTCGGCGGGGTGAGCAGGCGGTGCACCCGCTGCGGGACGTCCGCCCGGGCGGTCGGGCACGGACCGAAGACGCCGCGGTCCTCGTTGAGTTCGACCAGTGCCAGGGCGGTCGTCAGCCGGCCGAAACGGCGGGAGGCCACGTCGTCGGCGGCGAGTTCGACCAGGCGGTGCATCTCGTCGCGGAACCCGGCGAAGACCGGAACCTGCGGGAACCCGTCCGCCAGCGCGGCGGAGCAGTGCAGCAGCCAGTCGTGCCGCGCCTGCGCGTGTCCCTTCTCGTGGGCGAGCACCGCGTCCAGTTGCCGCCCCTTGAGGCGACGCAGGGCGGCGGTGGTGACCACCAGCTGCGGGGGAGTGCCGGGCAGCCACCAGGCGTCCGGCCGCTCGCCCTCCAGTACGACGAGCCGCCCCGGGCCGGGCTCCTCGCCGGGCAGCAGCGGAGCGCGGTGCCGGAGTTCCGCGCGGCGCAGCCGACGCCGGGCACGGGCCCGCGCCACCTCCCGGGCCAGCATCAGCGCGCTCCACAGTCCGCCGCAGGCCAGCGTGACGGCCGTCGTGTCCGCCCAGAGCCCGGACGTGCCCAGGGCGTAGGCCTCGACCACCGGACCGGGAGCCGTCGCGAAGACGGGTCCGCCCACCGCGTGCCAGGCCGCCGCCGCGCTCAGCGTCATCGACAGCGCGCAGCACACGATCACCGCCGCCACCGCGCACTGCCAGACCCACAGGGCGACCACCGGTTCGCGATCCGGCCAGTCCGCCCGGGCGAGCAGCCTGGGGGCGAGCACGGCGGTCAGCGCACCGAGCAGCAGCAGTGCCGCGGGGAGAATCATGGGGGCAGCCTATGAGCGCCGTGCCGTCGGCAGTACGGCCGGACGCGCAAAGTGACGCAGGCAACGATTGCGCGCGGTGAACGCCGGGCAACCCTCGTCGGGCCGGAGTCACAGGGGGAGCAGCATGGCCAGCATCCCGATCGCCATGGAGAGCCGGCAGGCCCGTGCCAGCTCCGGCCGGTCGCCCCACCCGGCCGCCGCACGGCCGCCGGCCCCCGCACCGCCCCCCGCCACGACGGGTATCAGACGGACCCCGGTCAGCAGCACGTATCCCGTGAAGTAGAGCAGCAGCACTCCCGTCAGCACCGGTGTGCCCGACGCGCCGTGCGCGTGCCCGTGGGCGGGGGAGGCGGCCATCACCATCGCCATGTAGACCATCGCCGCGGCTCCCACCACGTGGTGCAGGTGGTGGCGCCCCGTCCGGGCCGCCCACAACGCCCGCAGTCCCGCGGCGCCGAAGACCACCGCGTAGACGGGCCAGACCCAGCCGGGCGGGGAGAAGACCGCCGCGGGCACGGCCATGGCGGCCATGCCGAACCCCATGAGCGCCTCGCCGCCCGCGGCCCCGCGCTGTTCCTCGACGCTGCTGCGCATCCGCAGCAGGCAGTAGGTGCCGGTCGCCGCGCACAGCGCGACCAGCAGCCATCCGGGTGACGCCGGTCCGTGCACACGCACCTCCCCGTTCGGCGGTCCACGGTCTGTCAAGAACTGCCCGGGCCGTGCGGCGCGCACGCGAGCGCAAGGGTGTACGCGGGGGCATCCGGGGGAGCGCACGCCCTCACCGCGGTGGATCGTCGCTGGTCGGTGATATGGACCGGCTCACTCGCCGCATTTGATTTACTGGTAAAACACTCGTTAATCTGTTTCCCATGAGCAGTGCGACCCCCACCTCCGGCACCTCGCCCGCCCCACGTCTGTCCCTGGCCGGCGTGCTGCGCCTGCGCCGGCCCTCCGAGATCTGGTTCAAGCCCGCGCTGAGTTCGGTCGCCGCCGTCGCCCCGCCCAACCTCCTCCTGCTGGCGCTCGGCCGGCTCGACCTGGCGATGTACACGATGGCCGGGTCCCTGTGCGCGCTCTACGCCCACAACCGCCCCTACGCCGCCCGGGCCCGCACCCTGGCGTGGGTCGTGCTCGGCATGCTCGGCGGCCTCGCCGTCGCCCTGGTCACCGCCTCGCTCACCCGGAACGCCGTCGTCCTCGTCACCGTCGGCGCGCTGCTGGCCGCCGCGCAGAAGGCCCTGTGCGACGCCACCCGCGTCGGTCCGCCGGGCAACGTGGTCCTGACCTTCATCAGCTCCGCCGCCCTCTTCGTCCCGCAGACCCTCGGCCAGGTCCCCGGCCACCTGGCACTCGCCGCCGCCGCGGGCGCCTGGGCCTGGCTCGTCGGCATGGCACCCGCCCCGGTCCGTCCGCACGGCCCGGAACGCCGGGCCACCGCCCAGGCCCTGAACGCGGCGGCCGCGTACGCCGCCGCCTCCCGCGACACCGTCAGCACCGGTGAGGGCGGCACGGGGGAGGGCGACGCGCACGCCTCCGCCCGCGCCGCCGGGTACGCCGCCGTACAGGCCGCCTGGCAGACGCTGCTTGCCCTGCCGTCCACGGGCGCCCGCGCCACCACCCGGCACGCCCTGGAACGCCTCGTCGTCCGCGCCGAGGTCGCCCTCGCCGCCCCCGCCGACACCGACCCGGAGCGGCTGCGTGCCTGGGCCCACGCCCTGCGTGGCGGCGGCCGGATCCCCCGCACCGGCGACGCCCCGGAGGACACCGACGAACTCCTCGGTGTGGACGCCGAACTCGCCGCCCGCCCCGCGCCCCTGTGGCAGCGGCTCGGCCCGCTGACCCCGATCGCCGCCCG
The DNA here is from genome assembly GCF_044327745.1 of Streptomyces sp. NPDC018026. Lineage (NCBI taxonomy): Bacteria > Bacillati > Actinomycetota > Actinomycetes > Kitasatosporales > Streptomycetaceae > Streptomyces > Streptomyces sp. NPDC018026. Next base: position 90,142 of record NZ_JBIRFY010000008.1, on the reverse strand, counting down.
CACCGCCCTCGGCTGCGCGCTGGCCGGGTACGCCTCCCTCGCCCTCGGCATCGGCCGCCCCTACTGGGCCCTGGTCACCGCCGCCGCGCTCTACCAGGCCAACGTCACCCTGACCTGGAGCCGGGCCGTGCAGCGCGTGGTCGGCAACCTCGCCGGAGTGCTGCTCTTCGCCGCCATAGCCCCGCTCGCCCACCTCGGGCAGGCACTGCTCGTCCTGTGCTGCCTCGCCCTCAACTTCGGCGCCGAGGCCCTCATCACCCGCAACTACTGGCTCGGCAGCGTCTGCGTGACCCCGATGGCCCTGCTCGTCACCGAGTTCGCCGGGTACCAGGCCCCCGGCGACCTGATGGCCGAGCGGGCCGTGGACACCCTCGTCGGCGCCCTGGTCGGCTTCCTCGCCGCCGTCGTCGTCACCAACCGGCGTGCCGGAAACCGCGTCGAACAGGCGGTGACCGCGGCCGACCGGGCCCGGGAGCGCGCCGCGCGCCTCCTCGCCGAGCCCGTCCCCGCCCCCGGCGCCCTGGAGGCCGCGCGCCGTGGCCTGGCCGCCGCGCTGACCGACCTGCGGGCCACCGCCGACGGGGCGGCCGGTGAATGGTGGGGACGCGCGCTGCCCCAGGAGAGGGTCGTGCTCGCCGAGCAGGCCGGACACCGTACGCTCGCCGAGGCGGTGCGACGCCAGGCAACGCGTCCGGACCGGGGCGCGAGCACGAGAACGGAGGACGTACGGCCATGACCGCAACCGACGGGGGAGTGCACGACGGGGGAGCGCACGACGGGGGAACCGGGTCCGGGTCCGGTGACGGCGGGACGGGGCCGGGCGGGGACACCGTGGCCGCGGTCGTACGTCAGTGGCGTGCCGTCCACCCGGACCTCGACACCGGGCCCATGGAGATCATCGGCCGGATCAACCGCTGCGCCGCCCTCCTCCAGCAGGCCGAGGACGCGCCGCTGCGCCGGGCGGGCCTCAGCCGTGCCGAGTTCGACCTGCTCGGCGCGCTGCGCCGCACCGGGCACGAGCTGACCCCCGGGGAGCTGGCCCGGGAGACCTTCTCCTCCGGCGCAGCCGTGACCAAGCGCCTCAAGCAGCTCACCGAGCGCGGCCTCGTCGAGCGCCGCGGCGACACCCGCGACCGCCGGGTCGCCCATGTCCGCCTCACGGACGCCGGACGCGACCTGGTCGACGGCATCCTGCCCGAACAGCTCGCCTACGAGTCGGCCGTCCTGTCCGGCGTGGCCGGGTCGCGGCAGGGTGAGCTGGCGGCGCTCCTCGGCGGGCTCCTCGGCCAGTTGGAGGGCCGTCTGGACGCGCTGCGGGCCTGAGCGCGCTGCCAAACCGGTACGGCCTCCCGCGCACCCGGGAGGATCAGCGCTCGTCGCCCGCCCGGTACACCCCGAACATCGCGCCCTGCGGGTCCCGCAGCACCGCGATGCGGGGCCCGTCGGGCACGGAGGTCGGCTCCATGAGCACGGTGCCGCCGCCGTCCGTCGTGCCGGCCGCGACGGTGTTCACGTCCGCCACCGCGAAGTACGGCAGCCAGTGCGCCGGGACCTCGTGCGGGAACTTGTCGTCCATGGTCACCATGCCGCCGAAGTCCGCCCCGTCGATCCCCCACTGCGGATAGCGGTCCGAGGCGCCGACGCTCCAGCCGAACACCGTCGTGTAGAAGTCGGCGGCCCGGTCGGGCTCCCGGGTCAGCAACTCCACCCAGCCCAGCGAGCCGGGCGCGTTGAACAGTCCGGCCCCGGGGAACGAGCGTCCCTGCCACAACTGGAACACCGCCCCGGTCGGATCGGCGGCCACCGCGAACCGGCCCGCGTCGAAGACGTCCGCGGGCCCCTGGAGGGCCACCCCGCCGGCCGCCGTCACCTGCCGTACGGCCGCGTCCGCGTCGCGCACGGCGAAGGACACGTTCCACGCGACCGGCTGCCCCTGCTGGTACAGCGGAGTCAGGGCGGCGACCGGCGCGTCGTCGATCCGGGCGATCGTGTAGCCGCCCGCCTGTTGCCGCGGGTCCGTCTCGGGACGCCAGCCGAACACCTTGGTGTAGAACCGCTTGGCCGCCTCCAGGTCGGTGGTCCCGAGCTCCGCCCAGCAGGGCCCGCCGGTCACCGGTTCGTGGAGCTTCATGTGCTGGCGTCCTTCCGCCGGGGCCGCAGACCGTCCGTCCCCCTCCAGCACGCTAAGGCCGGGCCGGGGCCGCGGCCATCCGGCACGTACGCGCCCCGGTCGCGGTGCCCGCCCGCTCAGATCCCGGGCCGGTAGCGCAGCGGATGCTCCGCGGGCACCTCCACCAGCACGATCCGGGTACCGTCCGGGTCCGCGACCCACATCTCCACCAGCCCCCACGGCTCCTTGACCGGCGGTCGCACGATCTCGACCCCCTTGGCACGCAGTTCCTCGTGGGCCGCCGCCGCGTCCTCGACCTGGAGCCACAGGGCGAGCCCGGGGGTGAGGGGAGCGTCGGAGCGCCCGGAGACCTCCAGGAAACCGCCGCCGAGGAAGTAGACGGTGCCCCGTTCCGGACCCGTGCCGAACTCCCGGTGGACGGCGAGACCGAGCTGCTCGCCGTAGAAGGCGCGGGAGCGGTCGGGGTCGGTGGGGCGGAGCAGGGTCCGGCTGCCGAGTACGTGCACCATGCGTCCCGAGGCTAGGGCCTGTCTGACAATTCCCGTCTGCCGCGCGACGCCATGCACGCACTCTCGCCGCACCGGCCCCAGACCCGAGTACGGCCAGTACGCGGGTCTGGGGCCGGCACGCCGAGAGCACGCACCTGACGCCGCGCGGCCGCCCTTCGGGCGACGACGCGAATTGTCAGACAGGCCCTAGTGGCAGCCGTCGACGGAGTTACGCTCATCGGTGCCCGCGCCGTGCCCGAGACCGAACCGGAGACGCCCCCCATGGACACCGCCGCCAGCCCAGTGACCTACCGTGACGCCACCGACGCCGACGTGGACGCCGTCGTGGCGCTCATAGAGTCCGCGTACCGGGGCGACTCCAGCCGGGCCGGGTGGACCACCGAGGCGGACATCCTCCAGGGGCAGCGCACCGACCCGCAGGGCGTGCTGGCGGTCGTCAAGGCGCCGGACAGCCGCCTGCTGACGGTGGAGCGGGACGGCCGGATCGTGGCCTGCTGCCAGCTCGAGCACCGCGGGGAGCACGCCTACTTCGGGATGTTCGCCGTCAGCCCGGCGCTCCAGGGCGCGGGACTGGGCAGGGCCATCATCGCGGAGGCGGAGCGGCAGGCCCGCACGACGTGGGGCGTCACGGAGATGCACATGACCGTGATCTCGGTGCGCGAGGACCTCATCGCCTGGTACGAGCGCCGCGGCTACCGCCGCACGGGAGAGACGACCCCCTTCCCGTACGGCGACGAGCGCTTCGGCGTCCCACAGCGCGCCGACCTCCGGTTCGAGCTGCTGGTCAAGCCGCTGGTGTGACCGCTCAGGCGGTGAAGCGGCCGGTGCGTTTGATCTCCGGGTAGTCGGTCGTCGCGCCGTCCAGGCCGAGGGCGCGCACCAGTCGCAGGTGGTCCTGGGTGTTCACGGTCCAGCAGAAGACCCGCAGTCCCGCCTTGCGGGCCTTCCGCACGATCTCCAGCGTGACCCTGTTGATGTCCAGGCACAGGGTCTTGGCGCCCGCCTCCACGGCCCGGTCCACGACCTCGGGGCCGTAGAACTGCGCGACCAGGGCCGTCCGCACCCCCGGCACCAGCCGGGCGATCTCGACGATGGCCTCGTCGTGGAACGAGATCACCTCCACCCGGTCCACCAGGTCCCGCCGGAGCATCACGTCGGCGAGGAGGCGCGCGGCCGCCGCGTCCTTGATCTCGGCCTGCAACGGCACCGAGACGGCGTCCAGCACCTCCTCGAAGACCGGGATCCGCTCCCCGCGGCCGGCGTCCAGGGCGCGCAGTTCCTCGAGGGTCTTGTCGGCGATCGCACCGGTGCCGTCGGTGGTGCGGTCCACGTCCGCGTCGTGCATGACGACGAGCGCGCCGTCCTTGCTCAGGTGCAGGTCCAGTTCGACGACGTCGAGGCCGGCCTGCTCGGCGGCGACGAAGGAGCGCAGGGTGTTCTCGGGTTCGACACCCATCGCTCCGCGGTGACCGATGGTGAGGAAGTTCAAGGCTCGACTCGCTTCCGTCGACGTCGGCGTGGCAGGGCGGCAGCCTAACGGCCCTGCCGGACCGTTTCCCCCGTGCCGCGCCGGGTATACGAATCCGACGATCGACAGGAAAAAATGCGGCGAAGCCCGGGGTGAGGCAGGATAATTTACGGAGTCGCCCCTTGATTGGAGAAACGTCGTATGCCTACGGTGTCTTGACGCAAGCTTCTCCCGTGGAGGATGGGACATGACGGAAATTCTTGTGCAGGTGGGTGTGGAGGGCGACGTTCCTCCGGCGAGCAGGGTGGTGGAACACCCGGCGTGGCCCGTGCTCAAGGATGCCGTGGAGCGGATCCGGCCATGGCAGTCCAAGGACGGGTCGATCGACTTCGACGCCGAGGGCGCCCCCGAGCGGGCCGCCGCCGAGGACGCCGTACGCCGCGTCACCGAGGCCGTGCGCGAGCTGTCCCCGCTGCTGCCGCACGACCGCGCCTACCACGAGGCCCTGGTGACCGACCTCGGCCGCTGGGCCGACGGCGGCTTCGAGGTGCCCGACTTCCTCGACTCGCTGCTGGCCTTCCAGCCCGCGGCCAACAGGGCGGACGGCCTCCAGCACCTCGTCGTCTTCCCGATGTACACGCAGAACGGCAACCCGGACCGCAACCTCGAAGCGGTCGTGCTGCGCATGGTCTGGCCCGACTGGCTGGCGGAGCTGGAGCGCACCCGTTACGACAACCCGCTGTTCTGCGGCATCACCTTCGAGGACTTCACGGCCGGCTACGACACCAACTCCGCCGTCCTCTTCCCGGAGACCATCGCCGTGCGCGAGGCCCCCGAACGCTTCTCGTGGGGCGGCATCTTCTGCGACCGCGAGGCCGCCCGCTTCCGCCGCGTCACCGAGGCCGCCGTGGACCTGCTGGGCCTGGAGCTGCCCGAGGACGTCGCCGCGCTGGTCGACGACCAGAAGCGCTGCGAGGAGGCCTTCGTCCTGTGGGACATGGTCCACGACCGCACCCACAGCCACGGCGACCTGCCCTTCGACCCGTTCATGATCAAGCAGCGCCAGCCGTTCTGGATGTACGGCCTGGAGGAGCTGCGCTGCGACCTCACCGCCTTCAAGGAGGCCGTCAAGCTGGAGGCGGACGGCGTCCCGCAGGCCCGCGACGTGCAGTACGCGGTGCTCTTCGACCGCATGTTCCGCTTCCCGGTGACCGGCGAGCGCGTGCGCAACTACGACGGTCTCGGCGGCCAGCTGCTCTTCGCCTACCTGCACAAGCACGACGTCGTCCGCTGGACCGACAACAAGCTCTTCATCGACTGGCAGCGCGCCCCGCAGGTCACCAACCAGCTGTGCGCCGAGATCGAGAAGCTCTACCGCGACGGCATCGACCGCCCCAAGATCGTCCACTGGTTCGCCGGCTACGAGCTGGTCTCCACCTACCTCGCCCCGCACCCGGGCTCGAAGTGGGCCAAGGGCCCCGACGCCCTGGACCTGACCCTGCCGCCGCGCAAACTCGTCGACGACGTGCTTCCGGACGAGTTTCCGCTGAGCATGTTCTACGAGGCCCTGTCCAAGAAGCTGAAGAAGGTGATCGCCTCGACCCGGGGTATCACCGCGGCCGCGGACGGCGCCCAGCGGGCCGCCGCGTGAGCGACGGCGGCGGCACGCACGAACACGCACGGCAGACACCGGCTCAGCAGGCTCGGGAGGCGAGGACCATGGGGAACGGGGCGCTCGACGGCGCGGTGATCGCGGTGGCAGGAGCGGGCGGACCCGCCGGACGGGCCGCGCTGCTGCGGCTCGCCGAGGCGGGTGCGACCGTCGTCGGCGCGGACAACGACCCGGAGCGGCTGGCGGAGGCGGTGGACGCGGCGCGCTACGCGCACGGCGGCGCCACCGTCACCGGCGAGACGGTCGACCTGCTCGACCTGGACTCCACCCGGGCCTGGGCCGACCGCACCGAGCAGGAGTTCGGCCACGTCGACGGCATGGTCCACCTCGTGGGCGGCTGGCGCGGCAGCAAGAGCTTCACCAAGACCGAACTCGGCGACTGGGACCTCCTGGAGAAGCTGCTCATCCGCACCGTGCAGCACACCTCCCTCGCCTTCCACGAGGCGCTCCAGCGCAGCGACCGCGGCCGCTACGTCCTGATCAGCGCCGCCGGCGCGTCCAGCCCCACCGCGGGCAACGCCGCCTACTCGGCCGCCAAGGCCGCCGCCGAGGCGTGGACGCTGGCCATGGCGGACTACTTCCGCAAGGCGGGGGGCGAGCAGGGACCGACGTCGGCGGCTGCGATCCTGGTGGTCAAGGCGTTGGTGCACGACGCGATGCGCGCCGAGCGCCCCAACGCGAAGTTCGCGGGCTTCACGGACGTGCGTGACCTCGCCGAGGCCGTCGCCGGTGTCTGGGGCAAGCCCGCCGCGGAAGTGAACGGAAACCGTCTGTGGCTGACCGAGAAGCCGTGAACCCCCCGAAGACCGACGCGCGTCGCCATCACGACCCCGAGGTCCGCGGTTTCGCCAGTGACAACTACGCCGGGGCGCACCCGGAGGTGCTCGCCGCCCTGGCCCTGGCCAACGGCGGACACCAGGTCGCGTACGGCGAGGACGACTACACCGAGAACCTGCAGCGGGTGATCCGCAGCCACTTCGGCTCCGGCGCCGAGGCGTTCCCGGTCTTCAACGGCACCGGCGCCAACGTCGTCGCGCTCCAGGCGGTCACCGACCGCTGGGGCGCCGTGATCAGCGCCGAGAGCGCGCACATCAACGTCGACGAGGGCGGCGCCCCCGAGCGGATGGGCGGCCTCAAGCTGCTCACCGTCCCCACCCCCGACGGCAAGCTCACCCCCGAGCTGATCGACCGCCAGGCGTACGGCTGGGACGACGAGCACCGCGCGATGCCGCAGGTCGTCTCGATCACCCAGAGCACCGAGCTGGGCACCCTCTACACGCCCGACGAGATCCGCGCCATCTGCGAGCACGCCCACGCGCACGGCATGAAGGTGCACCTGGACGGCTCCCGGATAGCCAACGCCGCCGCCTCGCTGGACGTCCCCATGCGGACGTTCACCAACGCGGTCGGCGTCGACCTGCTCTCGCTCGGCGGCACCAAGAACGGGGCGCTGTTCGGCGAGGCGGTCGTGGTCCTGAACCAGGACGCGGTGCGCCACATGAAGCACCTGCGCAAGCTGTCCATGCAGCTGGCCTCCAAGATGCGCTTCGTGTCCGTGCAGCTGGAGGCGCTGCTGGCCAAGGACCTGTGGCTGCGCAACGCCCGGCACTCCAACGAGATGGCCCAGCGCCTGGCCGAGGGCGTGCGCGCCGTGCACGGCGTGGAGATCCTCTACCCGGTGCAGGCCAACGCGGTCTTCGCCCGGCTGCCGCACGAGGTGAGCGAGCGCCTGCAGAAGCGGTTCCGCTTCTACTTCTGGGACGAGGCCGCCGGCGACGTGCGCTGGATGTGCGCCTTCGACACCACCGAGGACGACGTCGACGCGTTCGTGGCCGCCCTCAAGGAGGAGACGGCGCGCTGACGGGGACATCTCCCGACACTGCATAGGTATGCGGTCACCTGAAAAGTCATTGACTGGCGGGTGATCGCTTTCCTATGCTCTGCGGGCATGGAGCTGATCCAGAAGAACCCCGACCTGTCCGCCTATCTGGCTGCCGACGAGGCCATCGACCATGACCATCCGCGCGTGCGGGAGGTGGCCGGCTCACTCGCCAGGCAGGCGGAGGATTCGTATGCCTATGCGCGCCTGGCCTTCGAGTTCGTGCGCGACACCATCCCGCACTCACAGGACTCCGGGGATCCGCGCGTCACCTGGCGGGCCTCCGACGTCCTGGAGCAGCGCACCGGCATCTGCTACGCCAAGGCCCACGCGCTGGCCGCGCTGCTGCGGGCCGAGGACATCCCCACCGCGCTGTGCTACCAGCGGTTCGACGTGGTGCACGGGCTGGTCGCGGTACGCCTCGACGGTGCCTGGCACCGGCAGGATCCGCGCGGGAACAAGCCCGGCGTGAACGCGCGGTTCTCCCTGGGCAGGGAGCGACTGGCCTTCACGCCGGACCACGCGGCGGGCGAGGAGGACTGTCCGGAGCTGTACGCGGCGCCGCATCCCGCCGTCCTGGACGTCCTCAAGGCGGCCACCGACCGCCCGCACCTGTGGGAGACCCTCCCCACCGCGCTCTGAAGCGCCCGGCTCAGTGCGCCTGGGCGGTGCGCAGCTGCTCGGGCGTCGGGGCCGTGCCGCCGAGATGGGCCGGCATCCACCAGGTGTCGTCGGCTCCCTTGGGGCGCACGGGGTAGGCGCGCTGAGCGGCCTCCAGCAGCTCCTGCACCCGCTCGCGCAGCCGCCGGGTGATGGCACCCGCGTACTGCTCGCGCGGGGCCTCCATCGCCTCGCCGACCCGGATGGTGATGGGGGTGTGGCTGCGCTTGAAGTTGCGCGGGTGGCCCTTGGTCCACAGTCGCTGGGTACCCCACAGCGCCATGGGAACCAGCGGGACGCCCGCCTCCTGCGCGAGTCGCGCGGCACCCGACTTGAAGCTCTTCAGGGTGAACGACTCGGAGATCGTCGCCTCGGGGAAGACCCCGACGATCTCGCCGGACTTCAGCGAGTCCAGGGCGTGCGCGTAGGCCGCCTCGCCCTGCTTGCGGTCGACCGGGATGTGCTTCATCCCGCGCATCAGCGGACCGGAGATCCGGTGCCGGAAGACCGACTCCTTCGCCATGAAGCGCACCAGCCGCTTCTGCGGCAGTGCGGCCAGACCGTCGAAGATGAAGTCCAGGTAGCTGATGTGGTTGCTCACCAGTACGGCGCCGCCCGTGCGCGGGATGTTCTCCGACCCACGGCAGTCGATCTTGAGGTCCCACACCTTGAACATGGTGCGGGCGAGACCGATGACCGGACGGTAGACGATTTCTGCCATGGGCGGGTCGGACCCTTCCTTGTCAGCCTGGGAAGGGAAACTCCCAGTCGAAAGTTACGCAGCCGTAGGTTTGCGGCTTGTCGCAGATCGTGCCCCAAGAACGGCCGGTGTACCAGCCTTGGTGCCCGCGCGCGGCGAGATCCTCATCACTTGCCGGTCCCTCGCGTGGCCGAAATGCGACGGTGGGCGGGAATCTCCGCGGCTCCGCGAACGCTGCACCTTCGGAGTACCGAACCGGTGGCGTGCGGGGTACGCGCGCCCAAGAGTGCCGCGGTGGCGGCGGAACGGGGGCGCGCTGGTGCGCGGGCAGGACGACGGCAACCGGTCGGGGGCCACCGCCGTACGGGTCGACGCGGCCGATCTCGGTGCGGAGCTGGGCTCCCGCGCGACGCTCGTGCAGTTCTCCAGTGCCTTCTGCGCACCCTGCCGGGCCACCCGGCGGGTGCTGGGCGAGGTGGCCGGTCTGGTCCCCGGTGTTGCCCATGTCGAGATCGACGCCGAGGGACACCTCGAACTCGTCCGCGCCCTCGACGTGCTCAGGACTCCCACCGTGCTGGTCCTGGACGCCGACGGCCGCGTCGTGCGGCGTGCCACCGGTCAGCCGCGCAGGGCGGACGTGATCGCCGCGCTGGGCGAGGCGGTGTGACAAGCGCCACGCCGGTGGTGAGGTCTTCTCCACAGCCCCCACATCCCGGGACGTAATTGACTGTGTGTGCCACCCGTCGTCAGCCTGCCCCCATGCCCCGCTCGCCGTTTCCGGGACCGAGGCGCAACGCAGAAGGACCACCCCGCATGACGGTCACACCCGACCTGGCCGCACCCCGGCCCGCCACCGACGACCTGCTGCGGTCCGTCTTCCGGCGGCACGCGGCGGGCGTCGCCGTGATCACCGCGCGAGGACCCGGCGGCCCGGTCGGTTTCACGGCCACGTCCCTCACCTCCGTCTCCGCCCGCCCGCCGCTGCTCTCCTTCGGCATCGGCACCGGCTCGTCGAGCTGGCCCGCGGTGTCAAAGGCGGAGCACGTCGGCGTCCATGTGCTCGGCGAGCACCAGGAGGAGCTGGCCGCCACCTTCGCCCGCAGCGGCGCCGACCGCTTCGCCGCACCCACCGTCTGGCGGGAGGGGCCCGAGGGGGTGCCGGTGCTGGACGGCGTGCTCGCCTGGCTCGTGTGCCGGGTGGCCGGCCGGGTGCCCGCGGGGGACCATCGGATCGTGCTGGCGGAAGTCCTCCTCGGCGACCCCGCCGGAGCCGGCGAACCGCTGCTGTACCACCAGGGGCGCTACCGGGGTCTGCGCGACTGACCGGTCAGCGGGACGGCTGCTGCGAAGGCGTCGGGTTCCGGTTACGCTGCGTTGCGAAGGTCACAGTTCAAAGCGCTTGCTTAGCGGGCAGGAACTGGGTGTACTGACGAGTAATATTCCGGGCGGAGCGCAGGTCGCCCCGACCGGGATCGGCCGCTTGGGGCGCCTATGCTGCCTGCAAGAGGCAGCACTGAAATGTCGACGCAGTAGGAGAGCCGGCGTGAGCTTGAGGATCGTTGTCACTGTGAAGTACGTGCCCGACGCCACTGGCGACCGGCACTTCGCCGATGACCTGACCGTCGACCGGGACGACGTGGACGGTCTGCTCTCCGAGCTGGACGAGTACGCGGTCGAACAGGCGCTGCAGATCTCCGAGAATTCCGACGACGACGTCGAGGTCACCGTCCTGACGGTGGGCCCCGAGGATGCCAAGGACGCGCTGCGCAAGGCGCTGTCCATGGGCGCGGACAAGGCGATCCACGTCGAGGACGACGACCTGCACGGCACCGACGCCATCGGCACCTCCCTGGTCCTGGCCAAGGCCGTCGAGAAGGCCGGGTACGACCTGGTCGTCTCCGGCATGGCCTCCACCGACGGCACCATGGGCGTCGTCCCCGCGCTGCTCGCCGAGCGCCTGGGCGTACCGCAGGTGACGCTGCTGTCCGAGGTCTCGGTCGAGGACGGCGTCGTGAAGGGCCGCCGTGACGGCGACTCGGCGACGGAGCAGCTGGAGGCCTCGCTGCCGGCGGTCGTGTCGGTCACCGACCAGTCGGGCGAGGCGCGTTACCCCTCCTTCAAGGGCATCATGGCGGCCAAGAAGAAGCCGGTTCAGTCCTGGGACCTCTCCGACCTCGAGATCGACGAGGACGAGGTCGGCCTGGAGAACGCCTACACGGTCGTCGAGTCGGCCGCCGAGCGTCCGGCGCGCTCCGCGGGCACGATCGTCAAGGACGAGGGCGAGGGCGGCAAGCAGCTCGCCGAGTTCCTCGCGGGCCAGAAGTTCATCTGAGGCCCTGCCGCCCTTACCGCCCCTCATCTTTCGCAAGCAGGAGAGAAGAAGTCCCATGGCTGAAGTTCTCGTCTACGTCGATCACGTGGACGGTGCCGTCCGCAAGCCGACCCTGGAGCTGCTGACCCTGGCCCGCCGCGTCGGCGAGCCGGTGGCCGTCGCGCTGGGCAACGGCGCCGGTGACACCGCCGCCGCCCTCGCCGAGCACGGCGCGGTGAAGGTCCTCACCCACGAGGCCGCCGAGTACGCCGACTACCTGGTCGTGCCGAAGGTGGACGCCCTCCAGGCCGCCGTCGCCGCCGTCTCCCCGGCCGCTGTCCTGGTCCCGTCCTCCGCCGAGGGCAAGGAGATCGCCGCCCGCCTGGCGCTGCGCCTGGGCTCGGGCATCATCACCGACGCCGTCGACCTGGAGGCCGGCGACGAGGGCCCGGTGGCCACCCAGTCGGTGTTCGCCGCCGCCTTCACCACCAAGTCCCGCGTCTCCAAGGGCACCCCGGTCATCACGGTCAAGCCGAACTCGGCCGCCGTCGAGGCCGCCCCGGCCGCCGGTGCCGTCGAGGCCCTGTCGGTCACCTTCTCCGCCGCCGCCACCGGCACCAAGGTCACCTCGCGCACGCCGCGCGAGTCGACCGGCCGCCCGGAGCTGACCGAGGCCGCGATCGTCGTCTCCGGCGGCCGCGGCGTCAACGGCGCGGAGAACTTCGCGATCATCGAGGCGCTCGCCGACTCGCTCGGCGCGGCCGTCGGCGCCTCGCGCGCCGCGGTGGACGCGGGCTGGTACCCGCACACCAACCAGGTCGGCCAGACCGGCAAGTCCGTCTCCCCGCAGCTGTACATCGCCTCCGGCATCTCCGGCGCGATCCAGCACCGCGCGGGCATGCAGACCTCGAAGACGATCGTGGCGATCAACAAGGACGCCGAGGCCCCGATCTTCGAGCTGGTCGACTACGGCGTGGTCGGCGACCTCTTCGACGTCGTCCCGCAGCTCACCGAGGAGGTCAAGACCCGCAAGGGCTGACCCTCCCCGCCGCACGGCACGCCAAGGCCCCCGGTGACGTCCACGGACGTCGCGGGGGCCTCGGCGTGCGCGCAGGATGGTGTTGACCGGCGAAGAGGCGCCAGATAACTTCACTCTACGGATAACGGATTCCGTTCAGCGGAAAAATGAACATCAGGAGGGTGTCGAATGGGTCAGCAGGAGAAGGTGGCAACGAGCCTCGCGGGCGCCGTCGGCGAGGAGATCAGTGCCTCCCTCGCACCGGTCGACGCGGAGCTGGAGCGCCGCTACCCCGGAGACCCGGGCACCCGCCAGCCCGTCCACACCGTCTACGTCCCCGGTGACGTCTTCGCCGCCGACACCATCCGCACCTGGGGCGACCGGGCGCTCGCCGCCCTGGACGAACACGCCCCGGACGCCGCCTCCTTCGCCGCCGTCCTCGGCCTCGCCGACGACCTCGCCGAGCCCGTGTACACGCGCGTGCGCGCCAAACTGGAGCGCGAGCCGATCGAAGACCTGCGCGTCGACTTCGAGGACGGCTACGGCAACCGTACGGACGCCGAGGAGGACGAGGCGGCCGCCCGCGCCGCCCGGCTGATCGCCGAGGCGTACGAGCAGGGCACGGCCGCCCCCTACATGGGCATCCGCATGAAGTGCATGGAGGCTCCGGTGCGCGCCCGGGGCATCCGCACCCTCGACGTCTTCCTCAGCGGCCTGATGGAGGCCGGCGGCCTGCCCGACGGGCTGGTCCTCACCCTGCCCAAGGTGACCTACCCCGAGCAGGTCACCGCCATGGTGCGGCTCCTGGAGGCCTTCGAGAAGGCGCGCGGCCTCACACCCGGCCGGATCGGCTTCGAGATCCAGATCGAGACCAGCCAGTCCATCCTCGCCGCCGACGGCACCGCCACCGTCGCCCGCATGATCCAGGCCGCCGAGGGCCGCGCCACCGGCCTGCACTACGGCACCTTCGACTACAGCGCCTGCCTCGGCGTCTCCGCCGCCCACCAGGCCAGCGACCACCCGGCCGCCGACCACGCGAAGGCGGTCATGCAGGTCGCCGCCGCCGGGACCGGCGTACGGGTCTCCGACGGCTCCACCAACGTCCTGCCGGTCGGCCCCACCACGCAGGTCCACGACGCCTGGCGGCTGCATTACGGCCTCACCCGCCGCGCCCTGGCCCGCGCCTACTACCAGGGCTGGGACATGCACCCCGGCCACATCCCCACCCGGTACGCCGCCGTCTTCGCCTTCTACCGCGAGGGCTTCGAACAGGCCGCCGCCCGCCTCGCCCGCTACGCCAACCGCACCGGCGGCGACGTGATGGACGAGCCCGCCACCGCCAAGGCCCTCAGCGGCTACCTGCTGCGCGGCCTGGACTGCGGTGCCCTCGACATCGGCGAGGTCGCCCGGCTGACCGGCCTGACCCGCGCCGACCTGGAGGGCTTCTCGGGCCCGCGGCGCGGCGACCTCACGGCATCGGCGCAGTAGGTCCCGCCGACGGCGTCCGGCCCCCGGCGAGGGGATCGTCCGGCCCGGAGCCCACGTACCGCTCCAGGCCGGACGCCGTCACCCGCTGCTCCTCGGCGAACAGCCGCGTCCCCCGGTCGCACAGCCGCCGGTCCGCCCGCGCCCGCGCGCTGAACTCCTCGGGCGTCGCCCCGAACAGCTCCCGCAGCCGGGCCGACCCGTGCAGCAACTCGGTGATCAGGGGCCGTTGCGCCCCCGGATGCCGCCGCGGCGCACCGGTGCCGTCGTGCAGCACGCCGTGGCGGTTGACGTAGGCGTACGCACCGCCCAGCACCGAGCCGTCCCCCGGCTCGACGCGCACGTCGGGCGCGGGCAGCCAGACGCGGTCGAAGTTGCCGCCCGCCATCGGCACGCCCTCGCTCGCGTCGATCACCGCGAGCTGCTCGGCGTCGAGCCACAGCACGAACAGCTCCCGTACGGTGCCGGGGGCGCCCACCGGCGACGCGGACACGTAGCCCATGCGGCTCACGTGCGCGGAGACGCCGATGTCCAGTCCGGTGACCCGGGACCTCACCATCGGGATCGGCGAGCCGATCCCGAACTCGGCCATCTTGTGCAGCAGCTGCGCCGGGCTCGCGTTGGATCCGATCGCCAGCACCGGAACCCGGCCCTCCCCGTCCTCCCACTCCTGACGCGCGGGCCGCTCCAGCGGCAGCAGCCGGTCCCCGTCCAGCAGCCCGGACTCCCGGGGCCACGCGCCCGGGTACAGCAGCGGTTCCTCGCGCGGTACACCGTCCAGCCCGAGCGCCCGCAGGGTGCGGTCGCCGCCGGGCGGCGGCACGGGCTCGCGGCCCTCGGACGGTGGTTGCGACACGGTGGGTCTCCTCCCGGCGGCCAGGGCGGCGCGGCCCGGTCAGTGCGACGGCGGCAGCTCGCCCGAGCCCCGGGTGACCAGCCTGGTCGGCAGTTCGACGCGGTCGGGGGCGAGGAGGGAGCCGTCCAGCTGCCGGAAGAGCCGCTCGGCGGCGGTGCGGCCGAGGGCGGCCGCGTCCTGCGCGACCACGGTGACGCCCGGCTGGAGCAGGTCGGCCAGCTCGATGTCGTCGAAACCGACCAGGGCGACGCCCCGGGTGTGCTCGGCCAGGACCCGGATCACGGTGACCGTCACCCGGTTGTTGCCGGTGAAGATCGCGGTGACCGGCTGCGGGTCGGCGAGCATCTCCTCGGCCGCCCGGCGCACCCGCACGGGATCGGTGACACCCAGGGACATCCAGGAGTCCTCGACCGGTATGCCCGCGTCCTCCATCGCCGCCCGGTAGCCGCGCAGCCGCTCGGCGGCGGTGTGGATGCGGGGCATGTCGCCGATGAAGCCGATCCTGCGGTGCCCGTGCGCGATCAGGTGGGCCACCCCGTCGCGGGCACCGCCGAAGTTGTCGGAGACCACCACGTCCGCGTCGATCTGCCCCGCCGGACGGTCCACGAACACCGTGGCGACGCCCGCCTTCAGCTCGGGCTCCAGATACCGGTGGTCGTCCCCGGCGGGGATCACCACGAGACCGTCCACGCGCCGCGCGCACAGGGCGAGCACCAGCTCCTGCTCGCGCTCCGGGTCCTCCGCGCTGGACCCGTTGATCAGCAGGGCGCCGTGGGCGCGGGCCACCTCCTCCACGGCGCGGCTGAGCGGCCCGTAGAACGGGTCCGCCAGATCCTCCAGGACCAGGCCGATGCTCGCGGTGCGGCCCTTGCGCAGCACCCGCGCGCTGTCGTTGCGGCGGAAGCCCAGCGCGTCGATGGCCTCCTGGACGCGGCGCTCGGTCTCCGGGGTGACGCCGGGCTCCCCGTTGACCACCCGGGAGACGGTCTTGAGGCCGACTCCCGCCCGGGCGGCGACGTCCTTCATGGTCGGGCGGTTGCCGTAACGGTTCCCGGGGAGGCGGTCTGCGCGGCGGGTCGCGTCGGGCACGATGCGGTGTCCTGTCCTGTCGTCCACGGGATTGCGTCGGCTCCTGCTGTCCGGGGGGATGTGTCGGTCATGGGCTTGTATGAGGATGTGGCGTCGAGCATAGAGCCTGGACAACGTTGTCAGATGCGGGAGACACTGTCCATCGCACTCTCCGGCCCTCGTCCCCACCACGGGGCCGGTCGCCGCGCGCTCGTGTTGTACGGCTTTTTCGCTTTCGGTCCGACGGGGAGATCCGACTCTGATGCACACCGACCTAGTGGCAGCGCTGGACATCGGCGGCACCAAGATCGCCGGCGCACTGGTGGACGGCCACGGCCGCATCCAGGCGCGCGCACAGCGTGCGACACCCGCCCGGGAGGACGGTGACACCGTGATGCGCGCCGTCGAGGACGTGTTCGCCGAGCTGACCGCGTCGCCCCTGTGGGAGCGGGCCACGGCGGTCGGCATCGGCAGCGCCGGTCCGGTGGACGCCTCGGCCGGCACGGTCAGCCCGGTGAACGTGCCCGGCTGGCGCGACTACCCGCTGGTCCGACGAGTCCGGGCCGCCGCCGGCGGACTGCCGGTGGAGCTGATCGGCGACGGGGTGGCCATCACGGCGGCCGAACACTGGCAGGGCGCCGCCCGCGGGCACGACAACGCGCTGTGCATGGTGGTCTCGACCGGCGTCGGCGGCGGACTGGTGCTGGGCGGCCGGCTGCACCCCGGACCGACCGGCAACGCGGGGCACATCGGTCACATCAGCGTCGACCTGGACGGCGACCCCTGCCCGTGCGGCGCGCGCGGCTGCGTGGAGCGCATAGCCAGCGGGCCCAACATCGCCCGCCGTGCCCTGGAAGGGGGCTGGGTGCCCGGCCCCGACGGCGACACCTCCGCCGCCGCGGTCGCCGCCGCGGCCAGGCTGGGCGACCCCGTCGCCGTCGCGTCCTTCGAGCGGGCCGCGCAGGCGCTGGCCGCCGGTATCGCCGCCACCGCGACCCTCGTCGAGATCGACATCGCGGTGGTGGGCGGGGGAGTGGGCAAGGCGGGGGACGTCCTCTTCGCCCCGCTGCGCAAGGCCCTCACCGACTACGCGACGCTGTCCTTCGTCCAGCGCCTCGCGGTCGTCCCCGCCCAGATGGGGACGGACGCCGGACTGGTCGGCGCGGCCGCCGCGGCCCTGTCGAGGACGGCGGCCGCGACAGCCGCGCACGTCTGAGGCCCGCGCCGCGGCGGCCGGGGCGGACCGCGTGGCACGGGCGACTCCCGCGGTCCTGCCCGTGACCCCGGGGCGTCGGCGTAGTTGAACGGGGCATGAAGAAGCGCAGCATCCTCGCCCTCGCGACCCTCGCCACCGGCTTCGTCGTCGCGGCCGTCAGCCCGTCCCACGCCGCCCCGAGCGACCTTCCGCTCAATCTCGGGGTGGACGACACCGTCAGTACCCTGGAGGACACCGTCGCCACCGAGAGCCTGACCCTCGACGACGACGCCCTGGGGCCGCTGGGCTGACGCCCCGGGCCGGGCCGACGCGCCCGGCCGGGGCCACCCGGCGCCGGTGCCCTCGCGGGGGCACCGGCGCCGCTGTCATATGCCCTTTCCCACGTCACCGGCCGGGCTGGTTTCCGTGGCGGGGTGAAGCGGGCAAGCCACAGTGGGCCAACAGAAGAGGGGGACATGTGACCGTCGTCTGGATCAACGGCGCGTTCGGTGCGGGGAAGACCACCACCGCACGGGAACTGATCGAACTGATCCCGAACAGCACGCTCTTCGACCCCGAGGTCGTCGGCGGGGCACTCGCGCACCTGCTGCCGCCCAAACGCCTGGCCGAGGTGGGCGACTTCCAGGACCTGCCGATCTGGCGCCGGCTGGTGATCGACACGGCGGCGGCGCTGCTCGCCGACCTCGGCGGGACGCTCGTGGTCCCGATGACCCTGCTGCGCCAGGAGTACCGGGACGAGATCTTCGGCGGTCTCGCCGCCCGCCGGATCGAGGTCCGGCACATCCTGCTGGCCCCGGCCGAAACGATCCTGCGGGAGCGAATAGCGAGCCGCGAGGTACCGCGGGACCTCCCGGACGGCGAGCTGCGGGTACGGCAGTGGTCCTACGACCACATCGAGCCCTACCGCGCCGCCGTCGCCTCCTGGCTCACCGCCGACGCCCACCCCGTCGACACCGGCGCCCTCACCCCCTACGAGGCCGCCGCCCGGGTCGCCGAGGCCGTCGGCTCGGGTGCCGTGCCGGCCTGCGAGATCGTCCAGACACCCGAGCCCACCGGCGAGACCGTCGCCGCCGGCGTCCTGCTCTTCGACGAGCGGGACCGGGTTCTGCTCGTGGACCCCACCTACAAACCCGGCTGGGAGTTCCCCGGCGGCGTCGTCGAACCCGGCGAGGCGCCCGCCCGCGCCGGCATGCGCGAGGTCGCCGAGGAGACCGGCCTCCGCCTGCGGGACGTACCGGCCTTGCTCGTCGTCGACTGGGAACCACCGGCGCCTCCCGCCTACGGCGGGCTGCGGCTGCTCTTCGACGGCGGCCGGCTCGACGCCGCGGACGCCGACCGGGTCGTGCTGCCCGGCCCCGAGCTGCGCGACTGGCGGTTCGCCACCGAGGACGAGGCCGCCGACCTGCTGCCCCCGGTCCGCTACGAGCGGCTGCGCTGGGCGCTGCGGGCCCGGGAACGCGGCGCCGCCCACTACCTGGAGGCGGGCACGCCGGTCGGCTGACGGCGGGGCCCCACCGGGTGGCGAGGCCCCTGTGCCGACGGCGGAACGCGGGACGGGAGCGGACTCAGCTCGCCGCGTAGTTGCGCAGGAAGTGCGCCTCCGCCACCGACAGCCGCTCCAGCTCCTCGGGGGACACGCTCTCGTTCACGGCGTGGATCTGCGCCTCCGGCTCGCTCAGGCCGATCAGCAGGATCTCCGCCTCCGGGTAGAGGGACGCCAGGGTGTTGCACAGCGGGATGGAGCCGCCCTGACCGGCGTACTGCATCTCCTCGCCGGGGTACGCCACCGCCATCGCGTCCGCCATGGCCTGGTACGCCGGGCTCGTGGTGTCGGCGCGGAACGCCTGGCCCTGGCCGATCTGCTCGACGGCGACCCGGGCGCCCCACGGCGTACGCGACTCCAGGTGGGCCTGGAGGAGCTTGGTGGCCTCCGCCGCGTCCACGCCCGGCGGCACCCGCAGGCTCACCAGCGCCCGCGCACCCGCCTGCACCGACGGGGTGGCGCCGACGACCGGCGGGCAGTCGATGCCGAGCACCGTGACGGCCGGCCGCGCCCAGATCCGGTCGGCGACCGAACCGGAGCCGATCAGCTCCACGCCGTCCAGCACCCGCGCGTCCCGGCGGAACTGCTCCTCGTCGTAGGCCAGCCCCTCCCAGGTGCTGTCCGCCGCCAGACCGTCGACCGTCGTCGAGCCGTCCTCCGCGCGCAGCGAGTCCAGTACGCGGATCAGGGCGGCCAGCGCGTCGGGCGCCGCGCCGCCGAACTGGCCCGAGTGCAGGTTGCCTTCGAGCGTGTCGACCTTCACGCGCAGCAGCGTCATGCCGCGCAGCGTGGAGGTGACCGTCGGCAGACCGACCCGGAAGTTGCCCGCGTCGCCGATGACGATGGTGTCGGCGGCCAGCAGGTCCGGGTGGGCCTCGGCGTACCGCTCCAGGCCGCCCGTGCCCTGCTCCTCGGAACCCTCGGCGATCACCTTGACGTGCACCGGCACGCCCCCGTTCGCCTTCAGCGCGCGCAGCGCGAGCAGGTGCATCAGCACGCCGCCCTTGCAGTCCGCGGCGCCGCGCCCGTACCAGCGGCCGTCGCGCTCGGTCAGCTCGAACGGCGGAGTGGCCCAGCCCGCCTCGTCCAGCGGCGGCTGCACGTCGTAGTGGGCGTAGAGCAGCACCGTCTTCGCGCCCTCGGGTCCCGGCAGGTACCCGTACACCGACTGCGTGCCGTCCGGCGTGTCCAGCAGGGCCACGTCCTGGAAGCCCTCGGCGCGCAGGGCCGCCGCTATCCAGTTGGCGGCTCCCACGCTCTCACTGCGTGGGAACTGGTCGAAGTCGGCCACCGACTTGAAGGCCACCAGCGCGGCCAGTTCCTCCTTCGCGCGGGGCATCAGCGAAGCGACGGTCTCGGCGACCGGATTCGACGACATGGGCACGCTCCTTGTGGGTGCGACGTTGTACCAAGGAGTACTTGGAATGACGGGCCGATCCTCCCACAGTGGCCTGCGGCGATGCCCGCCGTAGGATGCGGGGGTCAGGTGCGGCATGCGGTTTGATCGGAGCAGTAGACCATCGTGAGCAGCGAGAACTCTTCGGCGGACGACGCGCGTCAGGTCTGGGACGTGGTCGTGGTGGGCGCGGGACCGGCAGGGGCCTCGGCCGCCTACGCGGCGGCGGTCGCGGGGCGGCGCGTGCTGTTGCTGGAGAAGGCCGAGCTGCCCCGCTACAAAACGTGCGGCGGCGGCATCATCGGCCCCTCGCGCGACAGCCTCCCGCCCGGCTTCGAGCTGCCCTTCCAGGACCGGGTGCACGCGGTGACCTTCTCGAACAACGGGCGCTTCACCCGGACCCGGCGCTCCCGGCAGATGCTGTTCGGGCTGATCAACCGGCCGGAGTTCGACCTGCAGCTCGTCGAGCACGCCCAGAAGGCGGGCGCCGAGCTGCGCACCGGGGCGACCGTGACCCGGGTGGAGCAGCACGGGTCGGCGGTCCCGGACCGGCGCACGGTCGCCGTCGTCCTCCAGGGCGGCGAGACGGTGCTGGCCCGGGCCGTGGTCGGCGCGGACGGCAGCGCCAGCCGGATAGGCGCGCACGTCGGGGTGAAGCTCGACCAGGTCGACCTCGGCCTGGAGGCGGAGATCCCGGTGCCCGAGACGGTCGCCGAGGACTGGAAGGGCCGGGTGCTCATCGACTGGGGCCCGATCCCCGGCAGTTACGGCTGGGTCTTCCCCAAGGGCGACACGCTCACGGTCGGGGTGATCTCGGCGCGCGGCGAGGGCGCGGCGACCAAGCGGTACCTGGAGGACTTCGTCGCCCGGCTGGGGCTCGCCGGATTCGAACCGAGCATCTCCTCCGGCCACCTGACGCGCTGCCGCGCGGACGACTCGCCGCTCTCGCGCGGGCGGGTCCTGGTGTGCGGGGACGCGGCCGGGCTCCTGGAGCCGTGGACCCGCGAGGGCATCTCCTTCGCGCTGCGCTCGGGACGGCTCGCGGGGGAGTGGGCCGTGCGCATCTCCGAGGCCCACGACGCGGTGGACGCGCGCAAGCAGGCCCTGAACTACGCGTTCGCGATCAAGGCCGGGCTGGGCGTGGAGATGAGCGTCGGCAAGCGGATGCTGGCGGTGTTCGAGCGCCGGCCCGGCCTCTTCCACGCGGCCCTGACCGGTTTCCGCCCGGCCTGGAAGGCGTTCAGGGACATCACGCAGGGCTCGACCTCGCTGGGCGAGCTGGTGCGCAGCCATCCGCTGGCGCAGCGGGCGCTGGGAGCGATGGACCGCCGGTCCGAGGCGGCCGAAGCGTCCGCGCCGTCCGCGCCGCCCGCGTCGTCCACGTCGTCCACGGGGGAAGAGACCGGCGCCTGACCGCGGGCGACCGGCCGTCGGCGGCGGTCCGGCCGAGTCCGGCCGTCGGCGCCCGCCCGGCCAGGACCTGACCGCGAGGCACACCCGGGCAAGGGTCTCGCCGAGCCGGTGCTGCCCACCGAGCCACGGCCCGGGGCCCACCGGACGGACCCCGGCCCCCCGGCCCGCCGCCCGGGACCGTGACGGCGCGGGTGGCCCGCGAGGCCGAGCCGTTTGTCACCCGGCGGACCGTCTCGCTCGTCCGGTCGGCCCGGTGCGCCCCGCCCATCCGGCCGCGGGTCCGGGGCCGTGGCGGCTCGCGGGCCGTGGAGGGGTGTACTTCGCCGGGAGTACGTGTGATCACCACGCGCGGGTGACGCCGCCCGCCGGGCCCGGCGTCTAGCGTGGCGGTCATGGACGGACAGCGCGAGCGCGCGGGCCGGGCGCCGCAGTGGTGGTGGCACGGGCCCCCGTGGTGGAACCGGCGGGGCGACGAGGAACAGCGCCCCGCCTGGCCCTGGCGCTCCACCGTGCTCGTCACGGCGTTCGTGCTGGTCGGCTCCAACTTCGCCGCCCACGCCCAGGAGGCGGAGCGGGCCGGACTGGACCCCTTCGCACGCGTGCTGCTCTTCGTGACGGGAGCCGCCCTGCTGTGGCGGCAGCGGTACCCGGTGCCGGTCGTGTTCGGCACCGCGGTCACCACCCTGGTCTACCTCGGCGCCGGATACCCGTACGGCCCGGTGTTCGTGGCCGTCGCGGTGGCCTGCTTCAGCGCCGTCGTCGCCGGGCACCGCAGGGCCGCGTGGGCGGCGATGGGAACCCTGTGGGCCGGGCACGCCCTGGTGGCGCACTGGCTCTACCGGTGGCTGCCGCCGTCCGGGGACTCGGCCGCCTCCTGGGGGCAGGAACTCGTGATCGCCACCTGGGTCGTGGCCATCGCCGCCCTGTCGGAGCTGGCCCGGGCCCGCCGCGAGCAGTGGGCGCGGGAGCGGGCCGAGCGGGCCCAGGCGGCGCGGCGCCGGGCGGACGAGGAACGGCTGCGGATCGCCCGCGAGCTGCACGACGTACTCGCGCACAGCATCTCCGTCATCAACGTGCAGGCAGGCGTGGGACTCGCCCTCCTGGACACCGACCCGGAACAGGCCCGCACCGCACTCACCACCATCAAGGACCAGAGCAAGGAAGCGCTCGGTGAGGTGCGGCAGGTACTCGACACGCTGCGCACCCCCGGGGACGCGCCGCGCGCTCCGGCCCCCGGCCTCGACCGGCTCCCGGAGCTGGTCGAGCAGGCGGCGAGCGCGGGCCTCACCGTCGAGGTGGAGGGGAAACCGCCGCGCCTGTCGCCCGGTACCGACCTCGCGGCGTTCCGCATCGTGCAGGAGGCGCTCACCAACGTCGTACGGCACTCGGGCTCGCGGCACGCGCGCGTGCGCCTCGACCGGGACGGGGGCACGCTGCTGCTGCGCGTCGACGACGACGGCCCCGCGACCGGCGCCGAGGCGGGCGGCAGCGGCAACGGGCTGGCCGGGATGCGGGAGCGCGCGGCGGCGCTGGGTGGCACCATCGAGGCGGGCCCGCGTCCCGACGGCGGCTTCCGGGTCCTGGCGGCCCTGCCGATCGACATGAAGCACCCGAACCGCCCGAACCGCACGAAGGAGGACGACCGGTGATCCGCGTACTGCTCGCCGACGACCAGTCACTGGTACGGGCCGGTTTCCGGGCGCTGCTGGACGCGCAGTCGGACATCGAGGTGGTCGCGGAGGCCGCCGACGGCGAGGAGGCGGTGCGCTCGATCCGCGAACTGCGCCCCGACGTCGTCCTCATGGACATCCGCATGCCCCTGCTCGACGGCCTCGCCGCGACCCGCCGGATCACCCGCGACCCGGGGCTGCCCGACGTGAAGGTGGTCATGCTCACCACCTTCGAACTCGACGAGTACGTCTTCGAGGCGATCCGCTCCGGAGCCTCCGGCTTCCTGGTCAAGGACACCGAACCCGAGGAACTCCTGCGCGCCGTGCGGGCGGTGGTGGACGGCGACGCGCTGCTGTCGCCGGGCGTGACGCGGCGGCTGATCGCCGAGTTCGCGGCCCGTTCCAAGGAGCCCGCGGCGGCCGGCGAGATGGCCCGGCTGACCGAACGGGAGCGCGAGGTGATGGCCCTGGTCGGCATCGGACTGTCCAACGAGGAGATCGCCCGCCGGCTGGTCGTCAGCCCGCTGACCGCCAAGACCCACGTCAGCCGGACCATGGTCAAACTCGGTGCCCGTGACCGGGCCCAACTGGTCGTCCTCGCCTACGAGTCGGGGCTGGTGCGGCCCGGCTGGCTGGGCTGAGTGCCGCGCCCGAACCGGACCAGCACGCTCACCACCCGGACGGCGAACACCACCACGGCGAGCATCGCGCCCGCCCCGACGAGCGCGGAGCGCACGCCGCCCGTCAGGCCGAAGACGTACGCGGGCCCCGCCACGGCACCGAACAGCACGGCCGCCGCGAACGCCGCGCTGCACAGCGCGTAGCCGATCTCGACCGTGACGGCGTCCCGCTCGCCCTGCGTGCGCCGTCCCCCATGGGCATCCATGGCGGCAAGTCTCCCAGAGCGGCGGCGTTTCGGCAGCGCGGTGCCCGCCGCGCGGAGCTCTGCTACGGTGCGCGGATGGCGGCGAAGAAGGCCGAACAGGCGCTCGTGACCCGGTGGCGCTCGATCCTGGTCCTCCATGCCCGCGTCCAGTGCGAACTCGACCGTGCGCTGCACGGACACGGCCTGTGCGGAAGCGACTTCGAGGTCCTCGACGTCCTGGCCGGCACCCGGGACGAGGACGGCTCCGGCCCCTGCGGATACCGCGTCCAGCAGATCTCCGAGCGGGTCCACCTCAGCCAGAGCGCGCTGTCCCGGCTGGTCGCCCGGCTGGAGAAGGACGGTCTCGTCGAGCGCTCCCTGTGCCCCGAGGACCGGCGGGGCGTGCGGGTGGCGCTCACGCCGAAGGGACGCGCCCGGCACGGTGAGGCGCTCCCGGTGCAGCGGGCGGTGCTGCACCGGATGCTGGCCGGCTGACCGACACCGCCGGGACACCCGCCTCAATTCCAGGTGACGCCCGACCGCTCGCGCCACAGCGCGGCGAGCGAGCCGTCGCCGGTCACCTCCGGGAACGGCCGGCGATTCCACAGCGCCGGGTAGAGGCGTGCGGCGGGGCCGGACAGTTCGCAGTCGGCGGTCCCGGCGGCCCCCCGCACGGTCACCGGCGGCTGCGCGGACAGCCATACGGTCCACACGGCGTCCGGTGCGTCCGTCGCCCGTACCCGCAGCGTGCGGGGCTCCTCGGTGCGCACGGCGCTCTTCGGGCGGGCGTGGAAGGCACACAGCAGCTCGTCGATGCCGTCCACCGCGAAGTCCACGCCGATGCCGGTGGCTTCACCGCCGCGCGCCGACTCGGCGTCGAGCCGGTGCACCGTCGTCTCGTGCGCCTGCCGCCTGGCCCAGAAGGCCAGCGGTGACGGCGCGGGCAGGAACTGCCAGCACCGCACGTCGGGCGCGGCGCCGGTGAGGGTCTCGACGAGCCGTGCGTGTCCGTCCCGGAACCAGCTCACCAGCCGGGCGCCGTCGAGGGCGGGCGGGTCGTCGGCGCGCCGGGGACCGGTGTGCCCTTCGGCGACGAACGCCGTCGCCCAGCGGTGCACCATCCCCGTGTGCCGCAGCAGGTCCCGCACGCGCCAGCCGGGGCAGGTCGGCACCACGGCGTCGCCGCCCGCCGCCTCGGCGGCCGCGGCCAGCAACGCGCCTTCACGGTCCAGGCTCTCGACGTACGCCGCGGTCTTCATGACAGGGAGTGTGCCGTATGGAGCGCGCTCGACGGCAGGCCTCCCCGGCACGTTCCCGTTCCCGGGCGGCGCCCGGCTCAGCCAGGCACCGCCGCGCGCCGCGTGGCGACCGCGACCAGCACCGCCACCGCCGCGAGCACGGCCACGCTGGTGAGGGCGGCCGGGAGGGAGAACCAGTCGGCCATGAAACCGATCGCGGGCGGACCGAGCAGCATGCCGCCGTAGCCCAGGGTGGACGCGGTCGCGACCCCGCTCGGGCCGCCGAGCGCGCCGGCCCGCTCGATCGCGACCGGGAAGATGTTGGCGAGCCCGAGGCCGGTGATCGCGAAGCCGAACAGCGCCGCCCACACGGACGGGGCGAGCGAACCGAGCAGCATGCCGGCCACCGCGGTGGTGCCGCCCGCCACCACCGTGGCCGTCCGGCCCAGGCGTTCCAGCAGCGTGGTCCCCGTCAGCCGGCCCACGGTCATGGCGAGCGCGAAGCACGAGTAGCCCGCCGCCGCCAGGCCCGGGGAGGCGTCGAGGTCCTGCTCCAGGTGCAGGGCGCCCCAGTCGGCCATGGCGCCCTCGCCGTACGCCGTGCACAGGGCGATCAGGCCGAAGGTGATGACGAGGCGACGGGTACGGCGGTCCGGGCGGCGCGGGGTGCCGTCCTCCTCGGGAGTGCGGTCCGGCGGCGCGGCGGGCTCGCAGCGCAGGAGTGCCCGGCCCGCGACGAGGGTGACCAGGAGGCCGGTCACGGTGAGGGCGAGCAGGTGCCGCGTCGGCGACAGCGCCCCGGCGACGAGACCGCCGAGCCCCGCGCCGACCATGCCGCCGAGGCTGAACGCCGCGTGGAAGCTGGGCATGATCGGGCGCCCCAGCACGGCCACCAGATCGACGGCGGCGCTGTTGAAGGCCACGTTGATCCCGCCGTACGCGCTGCCGAAGACCAGCAGTACGACGCCGAGGGCGAGCGCGGAGTGGGTGAGCGGGGGCAGGGCGACGCTGAGGCAGAGCAGGACCGCGCAGGCGACGGTGACGGGATGGCTGCCGTAGCGGCGGGCCAGCCGTCCGGTGAGCGTCATGGTGACCACGGCGCCCGCCGAGACACCGAGCAGGGCGAGCCCCAGGGCGCTGGCGGAGGCGCCGGTCTGCTCCTTGATGGCGGGGATCCGGACCACCCAGCCGGCGAAGACGAAGCCGTCGAGGGCGAAGAAGGCGGTCAGGGCTATTCGGAGACGGGTGAGGTCGTCGCGGGAGCCCGGCACGACGTTGTGCGATCGGGCTTTGTTTATTTGCGGCACAAAGTCAGGCTAGAGGCGGGACCGGGGACGCGGCAAGGGTGCCGGGGCGTGCGGGAGCCCGCGCGTCGTCAGTCGGCCGGTGCCCCCGCCGTGCTCTCCCGCACCACCAGCCGGTGCGGCGCCTTGGCCTCCGTCGGTGCGGGCGCCGAACCGTCGATCACGCCGAGCAGGGTGCTGACCGCCGTGCGCGCGATCGCGGCCTTGTCCGGGGCGACGGTGGTCAGTGACGGTGAGCTGTACCGGCCCTCCTGGATGCCGTCGACCCCGACGACGGCGATGTCGTCGGGGACCCGTACCCCCGCCCGGGTCAGGGCGTGCATGGCGCCGATGGCCAGCAGGTCGTTGTAGCAGAAGACCGCGTCGGGCGGCTCGGGCAGGGCGAGCAGCCGCTCCATGGCCTGGGCGCCGAGGTGGCGGTGGAAACGCGGGGTCGGGACGATCAGCTGCTCGTCGACGGTGAGTCCGGCCCGTTCCAGTGCCTGGCGGTAGCCCGTCGTACGCAACTGCGCGGTCTCGCCGGTGCTGTAGGGCTGGTCGCCGATGGCGGCGATCCGTCGGCGGCCGAGGCCGACGAGGTGTTCCGTCGCGTCCCGGGCCGCGGCGACGTTGTCGATCGCCACGTGGTGGAAGCTGCCGTTGAAGATGTGCTCGCCGAGCAGCACGACGGGCACCCGGTTGGTACGGCGGCGCAGCTCGTCCGCCGAGATGGCCAGCGGGCTCAGCAGCAGGCCGTCGAACATCGTGGCGCGCGACTCGCGGCCCAGCAGCTCCCGCTCGCGCTCGCCGTCGCCGTCCGTCTGGTCGAGCATGACCACGTACCCGTGGGTGCGGGCCGCGGTGATCACCTCGCGGGCCAGCTCGGCGAAGTACGGCACGTCCAGCTCCGGGACCACCAGGGCGATCATGCCGCTGCGGCCCCGGCGGAGATTGCGGGCCACCAGGTTGGGCCGGTAGTCGAGTTCGTCGAGCGCGGCCTGCACCCGGACCCGCAATTCGTCGGAGACGGGCACCGACCCGTTGACCACGTTGGACACGGTGCGAATCGAGACTCCGGCGCGTCGGGCGACGTCGCGGAGCGTGGAGCCGGCCATCCAGTTCCCCCTCACGGCCCCCGCGGGGCCTCGGTCGGCAGCATCTCGTGTTCGCGTCGGTGCGGACCGGCGCTGACGAAGGTTGATGTTACTCAGGTATTGCATCGTTGCAAAAGGCGCAGCATCATCTCTGCATCGTTGCAAAGCGAAGGCGGCGGCACGGGACAGGTGCGTGCCGCCGCGCCGCCGACGACGCCTGCGCGCGTTCACGTCCACTCCTGCTCAGCCACTTCCTCTCGCGCACCCCAGCCCGCAATCCCGACCGAGGAGCCGTGCTCATGTCCAGATCATTCGTCCCGCGGCGCAGCGTTCTGCGCGGCGCGCTCGGCGCCGGCGCGCTCGCCGGTCCCCTCGCGGCGTGCGCCCCCGGTTCCTCCGGGTCCGAGCCGCGCAAGCTCACCGGGACGCCCAGCGCGTCGGCCAAGGGCGAGATCACCATCTGGAACCGCTCGGGCGACCTGTTCAAGGTCTTCGACGCGGCGATCGACGCCTTCCGCAAGGCCTACCCGGACATCAAGGTCAACCACCAGGCCGTCGACATCGACGCCAAACTCGCCAACACCCTGATCAGCGGCACCGACCTGCCCGACGGCAGCTTCTGGGACGACGCCAAGATCGGCGGCCAGGTGGAGCACCTGTACGACCTGACGGACCTGATAGCGCCCTACCGCGACAAGACCTCGGCGTACAAGCTGTCCGTCAACACCGTGGACGGCCGGATCTACGGTGTGCCCTGGGACCTCGACCCCGGGCTGCTCTGGTACCGCGAGGACCTGCTGGAGGACGCGGGCGTCGACCCGGCCGGGCTGAAGACCTACGACGACCTGCTGGCCGCGGCCCGGTCGCTGCGGGAGAAGAACCCCAAGGCCCGCCCCCTGCACATGGAGAAGGACCCCTTCCTCGGCCAGCTCTGGCTGGAGATGCTCGCGGGCCAGCAGGGCACCAGCCTCGCCGACGCCGACGGGCAGGTGCGCCTTGACTCCAAGGAGTACCGCAACGTCCTCAACTGGGTCCGCGACGCCGTCGACGACGACCTGGTCACCCACGCCGAGTACCTCAAGCAGGCCGACCTCGCCACCCTGGAGAACGGTCAGCAGGCCCTCGTCCCGTGGGCGGTGTGGTGGTCCTTCGCGCCCCAGCAGCTGCTGAAGAAGGGCAAGGGCCAGTGGCGCGCCGCACCGCTGCCGGCCTGGACCCCCGGCGGGGCGCGCAGCGGCGCCATGGGCGGCAGCAGCTTCATCATCCCGGCGAAGGCGAAGAACCCCGAACTCGCCTGGCTGCTGTACGAGTTCCTGTGCTTCAAGGAGCCCGGCTACAGCGCGGTGTACGGGCCGAGCGAGGTCTACCCGGGCGGACTCACCACCTCCGTGCCGAGCTACGGACCCGCCCGCCGCCCCGACAAGCCGCTGTTCGAACCGGTGGCCGCGCTCGGCGGACAGGACCTGTGGAAGGTCGCCGTGGACGCCGCCGACACCATCCCGTCCGCCGCGCCGATCCCCGCCTGGTGGGCCAAGTCCGTCGACTACCTCGGCAACAACCTCCAGCGGCTCATCGAGGGGAAGATGGCGCCCGACGACGTCATCGACGACTCCACCAAGAAGATCCAGCGCAACCTGGTGGACCGCGCATGACCTCCGGCACCCTCACCCCGCCCCGCAAGCAACGGGCGGCACCCGCCGCGCCGCGCCCCGCCCGCTCCCGGCGCAAGCCCTTCCTCGCGCCCTACCTCTTCGTCGCGCCGTTCTACATCGTCTTCGCCGCCTTCGGCCTCTACCCCCTCGTCTTCGCCCTCCAGTTGAGCTTCACCAACTGGAAGGGCGCCGGCGAGGCGAAGTTCATCGGCCTGGAGAACTACACCTACCTGCTCACCAGCGAGGAGTTCTGGTCCTCGCTGGGCAACAGCGCGGTGATGTGGCTGCTGATCGTGCCCCTCCAGATCGTCGGCGGCCTGGCCGCGGCGGTGCTGCTCGCCAACGCGCGGCTGCGGCTGCGCGGCATGTTCCGGGTCGCCTTCATCGCACCGTTCGTCACCCCGCTGGTGGCCATGGCCCAGGTCTGGATCGTCGCCTTCGACACCGACTACGGGCTGGTCAACCACCTGTTCAACTTCGTCGGCCTGCCGGACGTCGACTGGCTCCAGTCGACCGCCTGGGCCAAACCGACGCTCGCGCTGCTGTTCCTGTGGAAGACCACCGGATTCGCGATCATCATCCTGCTCGCCGGACTCCAGGCCGTGCCCGCCGACGTGTACGAGGCCGCCGACCTCGACGGTGCCTCCCGCAAGCGGCAGTTCTGGTCGCTGACCCTGCCACTGGTCCGGCGCAGCATCGCCTTCCTCGTCGTGGTGCAGACCCTCGCGGTGTTCCAGATGTTCGCCGAACCCTTCGTCGTCACCCAGGGCGGCCCGTACGGCTCGACCACCACCGGCGGGCTCTACCTCTACAACCACATCCTGGCGTCCGACCTCGGGACCGGCGCCGCGAACTCCTTCCTGCTCGTGCTGCTGGTGTTCGCCCTGTCCCTGCTGTCCGTGCGCCTGCTCCGCTCCCGAGACGAGTGACCATGACCAGCCTCATGACCAGCCGGACCAAGAAGCCGGGCAGGAGCCTGTCCCAGCCCCGGCCGGGGCCGCTGCAGTACCTGGTGCTCGGCCTCCTCGCCCTCGTGTTCGTCTACCCCATCTGGTGGGCCGTCAGCTCCTCGCTGAAGCCGCCGGCCGACATCGTCCGCGACCCGCTGTCCTTCTCGCTCGGCTCGGCCACGCTCGACAACTACCGGGCGATGTTCGACGACGTGCCGATCGGCACCGGCTTCGTCAACACCGTGCTCGTCGTCGCCGTCAAGGGCGCGATGACCATGTTCTTCTGCCCGCTGGCCGGCTACGCCTTCGCCAAGTACCGCTTTCCCGGCAAGAACCTGCTCTTCGGCGTGCTGATGCTCACGCTGATGCTGCCGACCCTCGTGCTGGTCATCCCGCTGCTCCTTGAGATGAGCCAACTGGGCTGGGTCAACACGTACCAGGCGCTGATCCTGCCCGGCAGCATCGACGCCTTCAGCATCTTCTGGATGCGGCAGACCATCGCCGCCGTGCCCGACGAACTCCTCGACGCGGGACGCGTGGACGGGGCGAGCGAGTTCGGCATCTTCGCCCGGATCGTGGTGCCGGTCATCCGGCCGGGCATCGCCGCGCTCGGCGTGCTGACCGCCATGAACATCTACAACGACTTCGTCTGGCCGGTCGTCGCCGTCAACGACGAGGGCCACCAGACGCTCCAGGTCGTGCTCTCCACCCTCGCGCAGAACGTCACCGGCAACCGCGTCGGCGCCGACTTCGCGACCGTCTGGGGCGAACTGCTCGCCGCCGGGAGCATCGCGATGCTGCCCGTGCTGGCCCTGTTCGTCCTGCTGCAACGCCACTTCATCAACGGGATCCTCGCGGGCAGCGTCAAGGGCTGACCTCCCGCCCCACACCGCTGAATCCCCCGCAGCCGCACCGAATCGGAGCACTCACGCCCATGACCACCCCCCGTCCCGAATACCCCCGGCCCCACTTCGACCGGTCCCACTCCTGGCTCACCCTCAACGGCACCTGGGACTTCCGCGCCGACCCCGCCGAGCGCTACTCCGCCGACGCGTCCGGCGGCTACGACCGCGCGATCACCGTGCCCTTCGCCTGGGAGACGCCCGCCTCCGGCATCGCCGAGCACTGGCTGCGGACCGCCTGGTACCGGCGGACGTTCACCGTGCCGGCCGACTGGGCCGGACAGCGCGTCGTCCTCCACTTCGGCGCCGTGCACCACGCCGCCACGGTCTGGGTGAACGGCACCGAGGTCGCCCACCACGAGGGCGGCTACACCCCCTTCGCCGCCGACGTCACCGACGCGCTCGGCGACGGCGAACAGCTCCTCACGGTGCGGGTCCACGCCCCCGCCGACAAGCGGGACATCGCCCACGGCAAGCAGCGCAGCATGCCCCGCGACGACTACGACGGCGTCTGCTTCACCCCGTCCTCCGGCATCTGGCAGAGCGTCTGGCTGGAGGCCCGCCCCGCCACCCACCTCGCCGCACTCCGGCTGCGCCCGAACGACGACCTGACCGGCATCACCGTCGAAGCCGTCGTGCACGGCCCCGCGGCCGATCGCGCCGAACTGCGGCTGCGCGTACGCGACGAGGACACCGCCGTCACGGCGACCGTGGACCCCGACGGACGACTCCGTACCGAACTCCCGCTCTCGGCTCCCAGGTTGTGGTCGCCCGAGGACCCGCACCTCTACCACGTCGACGCCGAACTCACCTCCGCCGACGGCATCGACCGCGTCGCCGCCTACACCGGCCTGCGCACCATCACCGTCGACGGCGAATCCCTGTACCTCAACGGACGACGGCTGTTCGTACGCGGCGTGCTCGACCAGGGCTACTGGCCCGAAACCGGCATCACCGCCCCCGACGACACCGCCCTGCGCCACGACCTCGAACTCGCCGCCGAGGCCGGCTACAACCTCGTCCGCAAGCACCTCAAGCTGGAGGACCCCCGCTTCACCCACCACGCCGACACCCTCGGCATGCTCCTGTGGGCCGAACCCGCCTCGCCCGGCCGCTTCTCGCCCGCCTCCACCGCCGCCTTCGCCGAGCAGATCGAGCCGATGGTCGAACGCGACGGCAACAGCCCCGCCATCGTCATCTGGGGCCTGTACAACGAGGAATGGGGCCTGGACTGGGACATCCCCGGCGACCCGGCCAAGCAGCGCGCCACCGCCGACGCCTACGACCGGCTCAAGGCCCTCGACGCCACCCGCCCGGTCGTCGACAACTCCGGCTGGACGCACGTCAAGACCGACCTGCTCGACTGGCACTACTACGACGAGAGCGCCGCCTCCTGGGCCACCACCGTCGCCGACCTGCTCTCCGGCGCACGCGACGACTTCCCCGTCAAGCTCGGCCCCGACTTCGTCGTCCACAAGAAGCTCGCCGTCCCCGGACAGCCGCTGCGCGGCCTGCCCAACCTCAACAGCGAGTACGGCGGCGGCTTCACCGGCCTGGACCGCGCCTGGCACCTGCGCTGGCAGACCCAGGAACTGCGCCGCCACGACCGGCTCGCCGGGTACGTGTACACCGAGCTGTACGACATCGAGCACGAGAGCGCCGGGCTGCTGGACTTCGGCCGCGGTACGAAGGACCTCGCGGGCGTCGACCCGGCCCACGCCAACGCGCCGACCACCCTCGTCCTGGACGTCACGCCGGTGGCACCCGGCCGCGACCTGCTCACCTCCGACCGCGACTTCACGGTCGACGTCCACGTCTCCCACCACGGGGCCGACCCGGTCGCGGGCACCCTGCACACCACCTGGACCCCGGTGTACGCCAGGACGCCCGACGCTCCCGGCGACGCCGTCCCCGGCGGCCGCGCGGAGGCCAAGCCGTACGTCCTCGGCGCCGCCGTCACCGTGCCCGCCACGCTGCCCGAGGGCTGGACCAGCGGCCGACTGCACGTGGCGCTGGTCGTGGACGGCACCGTCGCCGCCCGGACCGCGCTGGACGTGGACACGCGGACCGACCCGTACATCGGCGACGACCCGCAGGCCCGCCCCACCGCCTGACCTCCGGCCCGCCTCACCGCCTGACCTCCGGCCCGCCCCACCCGATCCCACCCACCGATCCCGCACCACCCGACATCCCCACCACCAAGGAGTCGATCCGTGCGCAACCCGTCACTCACCCTCGGACGATCACCGGCCCTGCTCGGTGTCCTCGCCCTGATCACGGCCCTGCTGTCCCTGTGGTCGCAGCCCGCGTCGGCC
Organism: Streptomyces sp. NPDC018026; assembly: GCF_044327745.1. Classification (NCBI taxonomy): domain Bacteria; kingdom Bacillati; phylum Actinomycetota; class Actinomycetes; order Kitasatosporales; family Streptomycetaceae; genus Streptomyces; species Streptomyces sp. NPDC018026. The sequence continues at coordinate 56,848 of NZ_JBIRFY010000008.1, read as the reverse complement.
GCGCCCGCCGGACAGGTCCTGGCGTCGCCCGACCTCGCGGCCCACCCGCAGGGCGACGACAGCTACCCGCGCGCCGTCCGCCTCGACCACGACGGCTCGGCCGGGCAGACCATGCTCGCCACCTACGCCCGGCGGGAACAGGGCGCCACCAACACGCTGCCCGTCCACCGCAGCACCGACGGCGGCCGCACCTGGAGCGCCGCCCCGATCTCCACCATCACCTCGCACACCCCGGGCTGGGACATCGAGGCACCCGTCCTCTACGAGGTGCCGCGCACCGCGAACGGCCTGAACCAGGGCGACCTGCTCGCCGCCGGCACCGCCTGGCAGGCCGGTGACTACACCACCCAGCGCGTCGAGGTGTTCAGGAGCACCGACCACGGCAACAGCTGGCAGTACCTCTCCGACTGCACCCGCACCAGCGGCCTGCCCGACACCATCGGGCACGGCATCTGGGAACCCTGGTTCCTGCTCGCCCCCGACAACACGCTGGCCTGCTTCATCTCCGACGAACGGCCCGCGAACAGCCCCACCAACAACCAGGTCATCGGCCACTACACCTCCACCGACGGCGGCCGCACCTGGAGCGGCACCCTCACCCAGGACGTCGCCTTCCCCGCCGACAACCTCGCCCGCCCCGGCATGTCGATCGTCGTCCCGCTGCCCGACGGGCGGTTCATGATGGCCTACGAGATGTGCCGGGACGCCACCGACGCCGACCACGCCTGCGAGGTGTACACCAAGACCAGCCCCGACGGCCTGAACTGGGCGCCCGCCGACGACCCGGGCACCCTGGTGCGCACCGCCGACGGCAGGGAACTGCTGCACACCCCCTACCTCGCCTGGGTGCCGGGCGGCGGTCCCGACGGCACGCTGCTGATGTCCGGCCAGCGTGTGGTGAGCGGCCCCACCGGGAACAAGACGGTGCTGTCGGAGTCCGGCACCGTGGTCTTCGCCAACACCCATCTCGGTGCGGGGGAGTGGACCGAGATCGAGGCCCCGGTCCTGACCGACCCCACCGGCGGCTACAACCCCGGTGAGCCCTCCTGCCCCGGCTACAGCTCACCGATCGTGCCGCGTGCCGACGGCACCTCCTTCCTCTACCTGACCGCCACCTGGCTCGGCACCGGCAACCAGTGCCAGATCCGGTTCGGCACCGGCGGCCTCGGCGGACCGGTCGGCCAGGTCACCACGCCGTGGGTCGCGGGCAAGTGCCTGGACGTCGACACCAACACCAGCGGCAACGGCAACGCCGCCCAGCTGTGGGACTGCAGCAGCGCCACCGGCCAGCGCTGGTCCGTCGCCCCCGACGGCACGGTGCGCGCGTTCGGCAAGTGCCTGGACATCGACGGCAACGGCACGGCCAACTTCACCAAGGTCCAGGTGTGGGACTGCGCCCCGGGCGTCGGCGGCCAGCAGTGGCGGCACCGGGCCGACGGCTCGCTGTTCAACCCGCAGTCCGGCCGCTGCCTGGACATCCCCTCCGGCGGCACCGCCAACGGCACCAAGCTGCAGATCTACGACTGCAACGGCCTCGGCACCCAGAAGTGGAACCTGCCGGTCTAGCCGCCGGAGCACCCGGGGCCCCGCGCCCCGGGTGTCGCATACGCTCGACAGCACCATGATGAACAACCTCATCCCCCTGGAGCCGAAGGCCGACAAGGCCACGGTCAGACGGCACAACCTCAGCCTGGTCCTGAGGGCCGTGCACGACGCGGGGGAGGCGACCAGGGCCGGTGTCGCCACGCATGTCGGACTGACACGCGCGGCGGTGTCGTCCCTGGTCGAGCAGTTGCTGGAGTACGGCGTCGTCTCCGAGTGGGGCAAGACCAGCAGCGGCCAGGCGGGACGGCCCGGCACCGTACTGAAGGTCTCCCGCTCGGGCCCGGCGGGCCTCGGCGTCGAGATCAACATCGACTACATCGCGGTGTGCGTCGTCGACCTCGCCGGCACCGACCGGGTGCGGCTCGTCGAGCACGTCGACAACCGGGGGGTCGAGCCCTCCGAGGTCCTGGCGCGCGCGGCCCGGCTGGCGGCGCGCGCCGTCGGCTCGGCGGCGGAACAGGACCTCGCACCGGCCGGCGTCCATGTCGCGCTGCCCGGCCTGGTGACCGGCGGCACCGTACGCCAGGCACCCAACCTGGGCTGGCAGCGGGTCGCCGTGGAGGGGCTGTTCGCCCAGGCGCTCCTCGCCCTGCGCCCCGCCCACCGGCCGCTGCCGGTCAGCTCCGACAACGAGGCCAACGCCGCCGCCCTCGCCGAGCTGTGGTTCGGCGCCGGTACCGGGGGCGTGCGCAGCTTCCTCTACCTGACCGGCGAGATCGGCGTCGGCGGTGCCCTGGTGCTCGGCGGCGAGCTGCTGCGCGGCGCGCACGGCTTCGCCGGGGAGATCGGGCACATGGTCGTCGACCCCGACGGCCCGCAGTGCCGCTGCGGCGCCCACGGCTGCCTGGAGCAGTACGCCGGACAGGCCGCGCTGCTCACCGCCGCCGGCATCGACGCGGCCGCGGGCGCGCGGGGCGTCGCCGAACTCGAACGCCGGGCCCGGCGGGGCGACCCGTCCGCGCTCTCGGCGATCGAACGCGCCGGACGGCAACTGGGCGTGGTGCTCTCGGGCGCGGTGAACCTCTTCGACCCCGAGGCGGTGATGCTCGGCGGCGTCTACCGCGAGCTGATGGACTGGCTCGCCCCGGCCGTCGACCGCGAACTGGCCCGGCGTGTGGTCTCCGGGCTGTGGAGCGAGGACGGCAAACGGCTGCGGGCCGCGTCCCCGCTCGGCGACGCGGCCCGGGGCGCGGCCGGCGCGATCGTCCGCGAGGTACTGGCCGACCCGGCGGCGTACGCGGAACGGGACGCGGGCTGACCCGGAGGGCGGCCGCCCGGCAGCCCTCCGCATCGGCCCGCCGCGCTCACCCGCGGTTGGCGGCGATCATCTCCCGGTACCAGCGGTAGCTGTCCTTGGGCGTGCGCTCCTGCGTGTCGTAGTCGACCCGCACGATGCCGAAGCGCTTGTCGTAGCCGTAGGCCCACTCGAAGTTGTCCAGCAGCGACCACACGTAGTACCCGCGTACGTCCACGCCCGCGTCGATCGCCGCCCGCAGCGCGGTGAGGTGGTCGCGCAGGTAGCCGACCCGGTCGGTGTCGTGCACCGTGCCGTCGGCGGCGGCCGCGTCGTCCTCCGCCGAGCCGTTCTCGGTGATGTGGACGGGCGGGAGCGCGTCGCCGTACTGCTTCTGCAGGGCGACCAGCAGGTCGGTGAAGCTGTCCGGCACGACCGGCCAGTCCATCGCCGTGTGCCGCACTCCGGGGTGCCGCACCTCCTCGTACCGGTTGTCCGTCGCCACCCGGCGGGCCGGGTCGCTCTCGCGGTGCGGGGCGTCGGCGACCACGATCGGCCGGTAGTAGTTGATGCCGAGGAAGTCCAGGGGCTGGGAGATCACCTCCAGGTCGCCGTCCCGCCGGAAGTCCTCGCCGGTGATCAGCTCGCCCCAGGTCTCCTCCTCGGTGGCCGGGTAACGGCCCGCGAGGATCGGCTCGGTCCACACCAGGTTGTGTTGGGTGTCCGCGCGGACCACCGCCGCCAGGTCGGCAGGGGAGTCGGTGGCCGGCAGGTTGCGGTCCAGATTGAGCGTGATGCCGACCTCGCGCACCCCGGCGGCGCGCAGCGCCTTCACCGCCAGCCCGTGGCCGACCAGCAGGTGGTGGGCGGCGGCCAGCGCGCCCCGGCCCTCCTGGGCACCGGGCGCGTGCCGGCCGATGGAGTAGCCGAGGAAGGAGCTGCACCACGGCTCGTTGAGGGTGATCCAGCGCGGCACCCGGTCGCCCAGGTGCTCCGCGACCACCGCCGTGTACTCGGCGAACCGCTCCGCCGTCTGGCGCACCCGCCAGCCGCCCCGGTCCTCCAGGGCCTGCGGCAGGTCCCAGTGGTACAGGGTGGCGGCCGGCTCGATGCCCGCCGCGAGCAGTTCGTCGACCAGGCGGGAGTAGAAGTCGAGCCCCTTGGGGTTCACCGAGCCCGAGCCGTCCGGCACGATGCGCGGCCAGGCGATCGAGAAGCGGTAGGAGTCCACACCGAGGTCGCGCAGCAGGGCCACGTCCTCGGGGTAGCGGTGGTAGTGGTCGCAGGCCACGTCACCGGTGTCGCCGTTCACCACCAGGCCGGGAGCGTGGCTGTAGGTGTCCCAGATCGACGGTCCGCGGCCGTCCTCGGTCGCCGCGCCCTCGATCTGGTACGAGGCGGTCGCGGCGCCGAAGACGAAGCCGGGCGGGAAACCGGGATAGTCACTCATGCTGTGCTGCTCATCTCCGTGCTTGCGGGGCGTGCGGGTTCAGGGGTGTGCGGGGTTCACTTGACGGAACCGCCGGTGATCCCGGCGGCGATGTACTTCTGGGCGAGGACGAGGAGGATCGCCGCGGGCACCGCGGACAGCACCGACGCGGCCATCACCGAGCCCCAGTCGCCGACGTGCGCGCCGATGTACTGGTAGATGCCCAGGGTGATGGGCTTGACGTCGTCGGTCGTGTTCAGGGTGAGCGCGAACATGAAGTCGCTCCACGAGAACAGGAACGCGAACAGCCCCGACGTGATCAGCGAGTTGCGGCTCATCGGCAGCACCACCCGCACGAAGGTGCGCACCGGACCGGCGCCGTCGATCTGCGCGGCCTCGATCACCTCGCCGGGGATCGACACCATGAAGGAGCGCATCAGCACGATGGAGAACGGGATGCCCAGTGAGGCGTCCGCCAGCATCAGGCCGAAGTAGGAGTTGACCAGCCCGAGGTCGACGTAGGAGTTGTAGAGCGCGTTGGCGATGACGATGCCCGGCACCATCTGGGTGATCAGGGTGCCGAACACGATGGTGCGCGAGCCGCGCAGCCCGAACCGCGCGAGACCGTACGCGGCGGGCGCCGAGATCGCCAGGCAGATGGCGACCGCGCCGAGCGACACCGCCAGCGACGTCAGCAGGTGCCCGCCCTGGTCGCTGATCGCCTTGGAGAAGCCGGAGAAGTCCAGGCTGCCCGGCACCGGGTCGACCTGGAGCAGCCCCGAGTCGGGCTGGAGCGCGGTGTTGAGCATCCAGTACAGCGGGAACAGCATCACGCACAGGATGAGTACGCCGGCGACGGTGGAGCCCCAGCGGCGCCGGGAGGCGGTGGGCGTGTGGGAGGCCATGGACGTCACTTCCCCTCGGTGCGGTTGGCCCGCAGGTAGAACACCGCGAACACGGCGGAGATCAGGATGAGTACGTTGCCGACCACGGCGCCCGCGCCGAAGTCCAGCTGGACGAAGGAGTTCTGGTAGGTCAGGGTGCCGAGCGTCTGGGTCGCGTCGGCCGGACCGCCGTCGGTCAGGGCGAGGATCAGGTCGAGGATCTTCACCGTCGACATGAAGCCCAGCACGAGGACGACCGTCACGACGGGCTTGAGCATCGGCAGGGTCACCGAACGGAAGGTCCGCCAGGCCGACGCGCCGTCCAGCGCGGCCGCCTCGTGCAGCTCCTTCGGGATCTCCTGGAGACCGCCGTACAGGATGACCATGTTGAACGGGATGCCGATCCAGATGTTGACCAGGATCACGGACAGCAGGGCCATCTCCGGGCTGGTCAGCCAGGGCGTGTGGCCGCCGATCCCGAGCGTGTCCAGGAACGAGTTGAGCACGCCGGTGTCCTGGTCGAGGATGCGCCGCCAGACGATGCCGGACACCACCATGGGCACCAGCCAGGGCAGCAGGATCAGCGAGCGCAGCACCCCGTTGAGGGGGAAGCGGCGGCTGAAGAAGACCGCGAGCGCCAGGCCGATGCAGAACTGGCCGAGCAGGGAGCCCGCCGTGAAGACGAGCGTGTGCCACAGCGCCTTGCCGAACAGGGCGTCCTGGAACACGTTGGACCAGTTGTCGGCACCGTTGAAGGGCGCCTCACCGGTGAAGAACGTCTTCGGCGTGTAGTCCTGGAAGCTCATCACGACGTTGCGCACGAGCGGGTAGCCGAAGAACAGCAGCATGAAGACGACGGCGGGGGCGACGAACCCCCACTGCGCGAGCCTGCGACGGCGCGCGATCCGGCGGGGGTCGGGAGCGGAGGCCGGCTCGGACGCCTTGGCGGGCGTCTGCGCGCCGACGGCGGAAGTGGGCATGGGAGTGCTCATGGGGGTCGTACCTCAGTTCCCGCTCGTGGCCCGCTGCTGGGCGCGCTTCAGGGCGGTCTCACTGGACTGGCCGGTCAGGGCGGACTGGAAGGCGCTCTGCAGCGCGAGCGACACACTCGACCAGCCCGCGCCGAGCTTCGCCGTCCGGGACCGGGCGACGGCCACCTGGTCGGCGAGGGAGTCCAGCTCGGGCACCTTCTCGCGCCAGGCCGCGGCGGCCTTGGCGTTGGCCGGGACCATCCAGCTGTTGAGCGCGTAGGTCAGCTGCTCCTTCTCGCTCGCCAGACACGCGACGATCTTGCCGGCCGTCTTCTCCCGGGCCTCGTCACCGGTGTTGGGCACGGTGAGGACGGCGCCGCCGAGCGGGCCGACCGAGTCGTCCCCGGCCTCGGGCACCGGGATCGGCGCGATGCCCCAGTGCAGCGACTTGTCGCCGTTGAGGGTCTCCACCTGCCACGGGCCGTTGATCATCATCGCCGCGTTCCCGGCCATGAACTGGTCGTTGACGTCGGCCTGGGTCCAGTTGACCGTCGACTTCGACAGCGAACGGTCCTTCAGCAGGCCCTTCCAGTAGTCCAGGGCCTCGACCACCTTCGGGCCGTCCAGGTCGGTCTCGTCGCCGCCGTTGGACCACATGAACGGTGTGAACTGGAAGACGCCGTCCTCCGCGCCGCCCGCGCTGAGCGCCAGGCCGTACTGCTTGCCCCGGGTGAGCTTCTTCGCCGTCTCCCGCAGCTCGGCCCAGGTGGTGGGCACCTTGAGGCCCGCCCGGTCGAGGACGTCCTTGTTGTAGAAGAGCGCGAGGGTGTTCACGGAGCGGGCCGCGCCGTAGTACGTGCCCTTGTACGAGCCGAAGTCCACGATCCCGTCGGGGATGTCGTCGGTGCTCAGCCCGAGGGTACGGAGGTCGACCAGGCCGCCCGCGTCGGCGAAGGTCGGCATCTCGGACGCGTCGAACTGCACGATGTCGGGCAGCGACTTGGACGAGGCCATGCGCAGCGCCTTCGTCATCACCTGCGACGCCGGGACGCTCTGCTGCTCGATGGTGACGCCCAGCTCCTTGCCGCAGCGGGCCATCGCCTCCGCGTCCCAGCGGTGGTACGACTCGTCGGTCGAGGAGTTCATCACGGTGTACGTGTCGGCGTCGCGCTGCTGTCCGCAGCCGGCCAGTGCGGCCCCGGCGACCAGCACGGACACCGCGGTGAACGGGGCGACGACTCGGCGTGTGCGTCCTCGCCCGCGGCGCGTGGCAGCCGGGGGGTGTGCTGTCAAGGCGAGCGAGGTGAAGCGCTTCGACATGGTGCGGCCCTTGCTGTCGTACCGTCCGGCTTCCTCGCCGGACTGTTTTGTTTGATGTGATGACTAATACGTCACGAACCCGCTTCCGCGCTAGAGCAAAGTGGCCTCGCTCTCTCCGTTCCGCGGGGTGAGGAGGTCGTTCTCTTGCGTAATAATGCCAGTTCAGCGCGCTGAAGCCGATCTGAACACCTCGGCGTCGGATTTTGTTTTGTGTACGATCAAAACGCTGTGAGACGGCCTCCGTGCTCCCACCCCGACAGCTCCCGCCCCACCCAAGGAAGATCATGAAGTTCACCGACGGCTTCTGGCTCATCCGCGAGGGCGTGCATCTCTCGTACGCCACCGAGGTACGAGATGTACGCCCCCAATCGAAGCGCTTCACCGCCCATGCCGCCGTGAAGAAGGTGACGCGGAGGGGGGACACGCTCAACGCGCCGCTCCTCACGGTCGAGTGCTTCTCACCCGCCGAGGGCGTCATCGGCGTCCGCGTCACCCACCACGCCGGCAAGCGTCGGCCGGGCCCCGACTTCGCGCTCACCGAGGCGGCGGACGGCGCCGGCGAGGTGCGCCAGGAGGGCACCGTCACCGAGCTGACCAGCGGCCCGCTCACCCTCCGCCTGGACCGCGAGGGCCCCTTCGGCCTCACCTTCCACGACGCGGACGGACGCGAGCTGACCCGCGCCAACGCCAAGGGCACCGCCTTCGCCACCACCGGCGACGGCGCCCACCACATGCTCAGCCGCCTCGCCCTCGGCGTCGGCGAGCAGATCTACGGCCTCGGCGAGCGCTTCACCCCGTTCGTCAAGAACGGCCAGGTCGTCGACATGTGGCAGGCCGACGGCGGCACCAGCAGCGAGCAGGCCTACAAGAACATCCCGTTCTACCTCTCCTCGCGCGGCTACGGCGTCTTCGTCAACCACCCCGGCGCGGTCTCCTTCGAGGTCGGCTCCGAATCCGTCGGCCAGGTCCAGTTCAGCGTCGAGGACCAGACGCTGGAGTACTACGTCGTCGCCGGGCCCACCCCCAAGGACGTCCTCACCCGCTACACCGCCCTCACCGGCCGCCCCGCCCTCCCGCCGGCCTGGTCCTTCGGCCTGTGGCTCACCACCTCCTTCACCACCTCCTACGACGAGCAGACGGTGACCTCGTTCGTGGACGGCATGGCCGAGCGCGGCATCCCGCTCTCCGTCTTCCACTTCGACTGCTTCTGGATGCGCGAGTACCAGTGGTGCGACTTCGAATGGGACCCGGACGTCTTCCCGGACCCGGACGGCATGCTCGCCCGGCTCAAGGCCAAGGGGCTCAGGGTCAGCGCCTGGATCAACCCCTACATCGCCCAGAAGTCCCCGCTCTTCGACGAGGCCGCCGCCCTCGGGCACCTGGTGCGCAGGCCGGACGGCGACATCTGGCAGTGGGACCTGTGGCAGGCCGGCATGGGCCTGGTCGACTTCACCAGCCCCGCCGCCCGCGACTGGTACGCCGGCAAGCTCAAGCCGCTGCTCGACCAGGGCGTGGACTGCTTCAAGACCGACTTCGGCGAGCGCATCCCCACCGACGTGGTCTGGCACGACGGCTCCGACCCGGAGCGCATGCACAACTACTACACGCACCTGTTCAACCGCACCGTCTTCGAACTCCTCGAAAAGGAGCGCGGCCAGGGCGAGGCCGTCCTCTTCGCCCGCTCGGCGACCGCGGGCGGCCAGCAGTACCCCGTCCACTGGGGTGGCGACTGCTGGTCGTCCTTCGAGGCGATGGCCGAGTCCTTGCGGGGCGGCCTGTCCCTGTCGCTGAGCGGCTTCGGCTTCTGGAGCCACGACATCGGCGGCTTCGAGGGCACGCCCGACCCGGCGGTCTTCAAGCGCTGGCTGGCCTTCGGCCTGCTCTCCTCGCACAGCCGGCTGCACGGCTCCTCGTCGTACCGGGTGCCGTGGGAGTTCGGCGAGGAGGCCGTCGACGTCGCCCGCCGCTTCACCCTCCTCAAGCACCGCCTGATGCCCTACCTGTACGGCGTCGCCGCCCAGGCCCACCGCACCGGCGTGCCCATGATGCGGCCGATGGTCCTGGAGTACCCGCACGACCCGGCGTGCCGTCCGCTGGACCGCCAGTACATGCTCGGCTCCGACGTCCTGGTCGCCCCGGTCTTCACCGAGGACGGCGAGGTCGAGGTCTACCTCCCCGAGGGCACCTGGACCCACCTGCTGACCGGCGAGCGCGTCACCGGCCCGGCCTGGCGCACCGAACGGCACGGCTACGACAGCCTGCCGCTGTACGTCCGGGAGGGCGCCGTCCTGCCGCTGGGCTCCGACGACCAGCGCCCCGACGGCGACTGGCTGGACGCCCCGACCCTGCTGGTCCACCCCACCGCCGACGCCGACTACGCGGCCGAGGTCACCGTGCCCGACCTGCTGGGCACACCGGCCGCCACCTTCCGCGTGCGACGCGACGGGGACGTCCTGCGGGTCACCGCGAGCGGCACCGACCGCCCCTTCACCGTCCGGGTCGCGGGCGGCGCGAGCGCGGAAGGCACCGGCGAGGTCACCGTGCCGCTGACCTGACCCCGGCGAGCGGGTGGACCATACGGCGAAGCGGCACGCGGGGGCGCGTGCCGCTTCGCTCTGCGGGGCATCCTGCGGGGTGTTCCGCGGGGGCGCCGGGGTGTGTCTCAGCGCTCCAGGGCGCCGAGCGCCGTCAGCAGCCGGTCCACGTCCTCCGCGCTGGTGTACGGTGCGAGGCCCACGCGTACGCCGCCCTCGTCGCCGAGGCCCAGCCGGCGCGCGGCCTCCACGGCGTAGAAGGAACCGGCCGGCGCGTCGACCGCCCGCTCCGCGAGCTGCCGGTAGACGTCGGCCGGGCGCAGGCCCGCCACGGTGAACAGCAGGGTCGGGGTGCGCCGCGCGGCCCGCGAGTACACGGTGATCCCGCCGAGCTCCGCGAGCCCCCGTTCGAGCCGCTCGCGCAGCGCGTCCTCGTGCGCCTCCAGCGCCGCGAACGAGGCGACCAGCCGGTCCCGCCGAGAGCCCCCGGCCGCCGGGTCGAGCCCCGCCAGGAAGTCCACCGCCGCGCTCGCCCCGGCCAGCAACTCGTAGGGCAGGGTGCCCAGTTCGAACCGCTCGGGCACGGTGTCGGCGGACGGCAGCAGCTTGTCCGGGCGCAGCGACTCCAGCAGCTCGGCCCGGCCGGTCAGCACGCCCAGGTGCGGGCCGAGGAACTTGTACGGCGAGCACACCAGCGTGTCCGCGCCCGTCGCCGCCAGGTCCACCACGGCGTGCGAGGCGTAGTGCACCGCGTCGAGGTGGAAGTGCGCCCCGTTCGCGTGGACGAGGGGCGCCAGCGCCGGCAGGTCCGGCATGGTCCCGATCAGGTTCGACGCGGCGGTCACCGCGACCAGTTTGGTGCGCGGGCCCAGCACCGCCGCGAGGTGCTCGGGACGCAGCTCGCCGGTGGCCGGGTCGAAGTCCGCCCACCGCACGTCTGCCCCGGCCGCCTCGGCCGCCTGCACCCAGGGTCGGATGTTCGAGTCGTGGTCGAGCCGGGTGACCACCACCTCGTCACCCGGTCCCCAGCCCTTGGCCAGCGTCCGCGACAGGTCGTAGGCGAGCTGGGTGGCGCTGCGCCCGAAGACGACCGTCCCAGGCGTGGTGCCCAGGAGGTCGGCGAGCGCGGACCGTGCCTCGTCGACGATCCGGTCCGCGTTGCGCTCGCCCTCGGTGTTGCGCCCCCGGTTGGCGAGCGGGGCGGTCAGCGCCGTCGCGATGGCGTCGATCACCGGCTGCGGGGTCTGCGTACCGCCCGGCGCGTCGAACCGTGCGGTACCGGACTTCAGGGCGGGCACGTGCGCGCGGATCGCGGCGACGTCGAGGGCCATGGTGCAACTCCAGGGTCGTGGGGCCAGGCGGACGGGGGATGGTCGTCAGGCGATGCGGTCCTTCGGCCGGGGCGACAGGTAGGTGGTACGGCTGGGCCGCACCCCGAGCCGCACCTGCGACTCCAGCCACATGATCGCAGCCCCCGTGGGGTCGACGACAGGGACGAACGCACCGCCCGCCTCGGCCTGGTCCGCGGGGCGAGCACCGCACCGACCCGCCGCCGCCACCGTCCGCGCCCTCGGCCTGCACCGGAACACCGTCGCCGCCCGGCTGCGTCAGGTCCGCGGACGGCTCGGCGTCCCGCTGGACGACCCCAGCAACCGGCTCGCCCTCCAGATGGCCTGCCGCGCCATGACCTCCCCCTGAGACCGGGGGAGGTCAGGACACCGCGGCTTCCGGCTCGGCCTCCGGCGGCTCCTTGTCACGTCCACCGGGATGCCGGTGCCGCCACACCCAGAAGACCGTGCAGGACAGCAGCGCCCACCCGCCCAGCACCAGGAACGGGAACGCGTGCTGGTGGCCCTGGAAGTACACCGCGGTGTGCTGGGCGTTGACCGAGGCCCCGGGCGGCAGCCATCGGCCGATCACCCCCAGCGGCGACGGCAGCAGCGGCCAGGACACCGCGCCGCCCGAGGAGGGGTTGCCGATGATCACCATCAGGCCCCAGGTCGGCAGCATCGCCCACCGGCCGAACATGGTGTTGAACATGGTGAAGACCATGCCGGACACGAACATGGTGAGCGCCAGGATCAGCCACGACTCGGCGAACGGCAGGTCCACCGCGCCCAGCAGCCAGTCCACCGTGGCCGCGACGACGAACCCGCCGAGCAGCGCGTAGGCCACCGTGAACAGGATGCGCTCCACCGGGGTGAGCGCCCGCGCGTGCACACTGAGCTGGATCGCCCCGACGAAGCCGATGATCACGGCGGCCAGGGAGATGTAGAAGATGGCCAGCCCGCGCGGGTCGCCCCGCTGGAGGGGGTTGACGTCCCGGACGGTGACCTGGACGCCGAGCTTCTTCCCCACCGCCGGTGCCGTCTGCGCGAGCAGCTCGGCGACCGAGGCGCCGGACGCGCCGGACACGTCGAGTGCGGCCTCCCGCCCGTCGTCGCGCAGCTCGAAGACCGCGAAGACCTCCTGCTGCTCGATCGCCTCGTGGGCCGCGGCGCGGGTCTCGTAGGGATGCACCCGCACCGAGGTGTCCAGCGCCTCTTCCAGGCCGCGCAGGAAGGCCCGGCCGCCCGCCTTCTCGTAGGAGCCGACCACGGCCGTGGGGATCAGGCGCGGCGTCGGGTTCGCCATCGAGTAGGTGTACGAGCCCGCGAAGAAGCCCGCCGCGGCGGCGAGGATCAGCACCAGCACGGTGGCCGGCCAGAACGGCGACTGCCGGAACGCGGACCACCGCCCGCGCGCCGGCGCGTCGCCCTCGGCGTCCTGCGACGTGTGCGCCATGTCCGACGGGGTCAGGCGTGGACCAGCGGCGTGTCCACGAGGTGTTCCGCCACGAACCACGCCTGGAGTTCGTTGGTCCGCAGGACCTCGGAGACCAGCAGGTCGTTGGTGCCGTCGTCCCCGTACTCCTGGGTGCGGGCCGCCGCGTCGTGACACTCGGTCAGGATCAGCTCGTGCGCCTCCAGCAGGCGCGAGAGCATCGACGGCACCTCCTCCACCCCGTCCGGCGGGCGCGGCACGGTGGTGATCTCGGCGACGTGCCGGGGGTCGCCGATCGCGACGCCGCCGAGCGTCTGGACGCGTTCGGCGACGGTGTCGATCAGCTCCAGCTGCTCACCCGCGTGCTTGTCCAGCAGCAGGTGCAGTTGGTAGAACGTCGCCCCGCGCATCAGCCAGTGGTACTTCTTGTACAGATCGTGCAGGATCCGGGTGTCCGCCAGGACCTTGTTGAGCCGCTGGCAGGAGTAGAGCCGGGTGTCCATGGTCAGGGCCACGGGGAACTGCTTGACGGTGCCGAACTCCTGAATGGTCCGGCCCTTCTGGTGCAGCCAGGGCTGGCTGCCGTCCGACCGGTGCTCCACGGACGACGAGGGATTCGGCTTCGGGGAACTCACGCCTGGACTCCTTCCGGAGAGGACTGAAGAGCGGGCCGACGCGATACCGCCGGTCCCGGTCCCCCCGCGCCAGTCGACCAGCCCTACGCCCGGCCCGCAAACGGTGGGGGTTGTCCGGGCCATCCGTCCCCGCTTAGGGTCGGCCCAGTCTGAAAGCGCTTTCTAGCCGACGGGCGCGTGCGACCGCGCCGCCGTCCGAGGAGGACCGCATGTCCCCACGTCCCGCCCGGCGCAGGGTCGCGGTGGTCGGCACCGGTGCCATCGTCACCGGCGGCCACCTGCCCGCCCTCGCCGCCCACGCCGACCGCACCGAACTGGTCGCCGCCGTCGACGTGGACCCCGAGCGGCTCTACGCCTTCCGCGCGCAGGCGCCCGGCGACGTCGCCGGGTACGCGTCGACGGGCGCCATGCTGGACGCCGTACGCCCCGACCTCGTCCTGGTCGGCACGCCGCCGTCGCTGCACCGGGAGCAGACGGTGGCCGCGCTCAAGGCCGGTGCCTGGGTGCTGTGCGAGAAACCGCTGTGCCTCTCCCTCGCCGAGTACGACGACATCGCGGCGGCCGAGGAGGCGTCCGGGGCGTACGCGTCGGTGATCTTCCAGCACCGGTACGGCTCCGGCGCGGCGCACGCCCGTGAACTGATCGCGAGCGGTGAGCTGGGCGCCCCGCTGGTCGCGCACTGCCAGACGACCTGGCACCGCGACGCCGCCTACTACGCGGTGCCCTGGCGCGGCCGCTGGTCCACCGAGGGTGGCGGCCCGACCATGGGCCACGGCATCCACCAGTACGACCTGCTGCTGCATCTGCTCGGCCCCTGGGCGGAGATACGGGCCATGGCCTCGCGCCTGGTGCACGACACCGAGAGCGAGGACGTCTCCACCGCCCTGGTGCGGTTCGAGAGCGGCACCCTTGCCACCGTCGTCAACAGCGTGCTCTCCCCGGACGAGGTGAGCCGGATACGGGTCGACTGCGCCGACGCGACGGTCGAGTTGACGCACCTGTACGGACACCGCAACGACGACTGGACCTACACCCCGGCCCGGCACGTCGCGCCCGCCCGCGCCGCCGCCTGGCGCACCCCGGGCGCCGACGTGCCCAGCTCCCACACCGCGCAGCTCGGCGCCGTACTGGACGCCTGGGACGCCGGGGCCCGACCGCCCGGCAGCGGCCAGGAGGCGCGCGCCACGCTGGAGTTCGCCGCGGCCCTGTACAAGGCGGCGTTCACCGGACGGCCGGTGTACGCGGGCGAGATCGCCGCCGGTGACCCCTTCTACTCCGCGATGCACGGCGACCACCCCGACTGGGCCCCCGGAGAGCGCGCGTAGCGGCCCAAAATCGAGATGTTCACAGCGAGTTGGGCCGCGGGAGGTGTGAACGGGTGGTGGAGATGCGCATCATCTTGACATGAACCCGCGGTCCGAGGGGCGGGCCGCGTCCTCATGGAGGTGTGGGCATGCACCGCAGACTCGCCACCGGACTCGGCGCCGCGGCCCTGGCCGTGACCACCGTCGTCGCCACCGCCGCGGCCGCCGACGCCGCTCCCGCCGACAAGGCGCAGGTCCTCGCGAGCTGGACGCAGACCAGCGCGTCCAGCTACAGCGCGTGGACCGCGGCACGGGCGAACAAGTCCGCCTGGTCCGCCTACGGTTTCGACTGGACCACCGACTACTGCTCCTCCTCGCCGGACAACCCGTTCGGCTTCCCCTTCAGCACCTCCTGCGCACGGCACGACTTCGGCTACCGCAACTACAAGGACGCGGGCACCTTCAGCGCCAACAAGTCCCGTCTCGACAGCGCCTTCTACGAGGACCTCAAGCGCGTCTGCGCCGGTTACGGCGGCGTCACCAAGACCGCCTGCAACAGCACGGCCTGGACCTACTACCAGGCCGTGAAGGTGTTCGGCTGACGAACCCGGGCAGGCGCCGCCGCCAGCGCGGCCGCCGCGCCGGCGATGCCGAGGACGGCGCCCGCGGCGACGTCACCGGGATAGTGCACGCCGGTGTGGACCCGGGAGTAGCCGACGGCGGTCGCCAGCACGCCCAGAGGTAGGGCCGCCTCGGGCAGGACGACGCCCACGGCCGTGGCGAACGCGACCGCCGCGGCCGTGTGGCCCGAGGGGAACGACGCCGACGCGGGCATGGGGACGTACCGGTCCACCGTCACCCGCGCCGCCTCCCGGTCCGGGCGCGCCCGGCGCACCAGACGCTTGCCCAGCAGGTTCGTCGAGGCCGACGCCACGGCGATCGCCCCGACGCCGACGAGGGCCGCCCGGCGCGCCCGCGCACCGCTCAGCGCGAGCGCGGCGGCGATCCCCAGCGAGACCTTCGAATGGTCCGCGGCGTGGGACAGGCGCCGCAGCGCGCGGTCGAGCGTGGGTGTGGACGTGGCGGCCACCGCCGCGTACAGCGCGCCGTCCACGGCCCGCAGATCCCCGAGTACGGCGGTGAGGGCCGCCTTGCGCGCGGATCCCGGGCCGGGAGGCGGCCCGAGCGGGCCGCGGGTGCCGCCGTCGGCGTCGGAGTCGGTGTCGGAGTTGGTGTCGGTCGGTTCGGTCATGGGCTCCTGCTCCGCGGGGAGACGGGATCCCGGCCATCCTGGTCGCCCGCGGACCCGGCGGCGCGTGGGCGGGGCCCGTCCGGGGGACGGCGGGCGGGGAAGACGGTTCCGGTCCGGGGGACGGCGGGCAGGGAGACGGGGCCGCCGGCCGGCCCTCGTGGAGTCGGCCGGCGGCCCGGTGCGGCGGCGACGGGTCAGTCCGCGGCCTTGAAACCGCGCAGGCGCAGGCTGTTGCCGACGACGAAGACGGAGGAGAAGGCCATGGCGGCTCCGGCGATCATCGGGTTGAGGAGTCCGGCGGCGGCGAGCGGCAGGGCGGCGACGTTGTAGGCGAAGGCCCAGAACAGGTTGGACTTGATGGTGCCGAGCGTCCTGCGGGCCAGCCGGATGGCGTCGGCGGCGGCGCGCAGGTCGCCGCGGACGAGGGTGAGGTCGCCCGCCTCGATGGCGGCGTCGGTGCCCGTGCCCATGGCGAGGCCGAGGTCGGCCTGGGCGAGCGCGGCGGCGTCGTTGACCCCGTCGCCGACCATCGCCACCGAACGCCCCTCGCCCTGGAGGCGCTTGACGACGGCGACCTTGTCCTCGGGCATGACCTCGGCGATCACGTGCTCGGGAGCGATGCCGACCTCGGCGGCCACCGCCTCGGCGACGGCCCGGTTGTCCCCGGTGAGGAGGACCGGCGTCAGGCCCAGCGCCCGCAGCCGGGTGACGGCCTCGCCGCTGGTGTCCTTGACCGCGTCGGCGACCTCCAGGACCGCCCGGGCCTCGCCGTCCCAGGCGACGGTGATCGCGGTGCGGCCCGCCGCCTCGGCATCGGCCTTGGCCCGCGCCAGCTCGGCGGGCAGTTCCATGGCCCACTCGGCGAGCAGCTTCTCGCGGCCGACCAGGACCGCATGGCCCTCGACGACGCCCTGCACGCCGAGACCGGGCACGTTGGCGAAGTCCTCGGGGGTGGGCAGGGCGCCGACCCGTTCGGTGGCGCCCGCGGCCACCGCCTGCGCGATCGGGTGCTCCGAGGCGTGCTCCAGTGCTCCGGCCAGCCGCAGCACGTCCGCCTCGTCGGTGCCGTCGGCGGTGTGCACGGCCAGCAGCGTCATGCGGCCGGTGGTGACGGTCCCGGTCTTGTCCAGGACGATGGTGTCGACCTTGCGGGTGGACTCCAGGACCTCGGGGCCCTTGATGAGGATGCCGAGCTGGGCGCCGCGCCCGGTGCCGACCATCAGCGCGGTCGGGGTGGCGAGGCCCAGCGCGCAGGGGCAGGCGATGATCAGGACGGCCACGGCGGCGGTGAACGCGGCGGCCGGTCCGGAGCCGTTGCCGAGCCAGAAGCCGAGGGTGGCCAGCGCGAGGGCGATCACGACGGGGACGAAGACGCCGGAGATGCGGTCGGCGAGCCGCTGGGCCGCGGCCTTGCCGTTCTGCGCGTCCTCCACCAGCCTGGCCATCCGCGCCAGCTGGGTGTCCGCGCCGACCCGCGTCGCCTCGACCACCAGCCGGCCGCCCGCGTTCACGGTCGCCCCGGTGACCGGGTCGCCCGCGCCGACCTCGACCGGCACCGACTCACCGGTGAGCATCGAGGCGTCGACCGCGGAGGTGCCCTCGACGACCGTGCCGTCGGTCGCGATCTTCTCGCCGGGACGGACCAGGAACCGGTCCCCGGCCTTCAGGTCCCCCACCGGGATCTGCTCCTCGCGGCCGCCCCGCAGGACCGTGACGTCCTTGGCGCCCAGCTCCAGCAGCGCCTTCAGCGCGGCACCGGCCTTGCGCTTGGACCGCGCCTCGAAGTAGCGCCCGGCGAGGATGAAGGCGGTCACGCCCGCCGCGGCCTCCAGGTAGATGTTCCCGGAGCCGTCGCCGCGGGCGATGGTCAGCTCGAAGGGGTGGGTCATGCCGGGCGTGCCCGCGGTGCCGAGGAACAGCGCCCACAGCGACCACAGGAACGCCGCCGAGGTGCCGACCGAGATCAGGGTGTCCATGGTGGCCGCGCCGTGCCGGGCGTTGGTGAACGCCGCCTTGTGGAAGGGCCAGGCCGCGTACGTCACCACGGGCGCCGCCAGCGTCAGCGACAGCCACTGCCAGTACTCGAACTGCAGCGCCGGCACCATCGCCATCGCGATCACCGGGACCGCCAGCACCACCGACGTCACCAGCCGCTGCCGCAGCGGCCGCAGTTCGTCGACGGTCTCGGCGTCCCCCGGCCCGGACCCGGCGTCGGTGCGCACCGGTTCGGGTTCGCGGGCCGTGTAGCCGGTCGCCTCGACGGTGGCGATCAGCTCCGGGACGGACACGTCGCCGGCATAGCTGACCTTCGCCTTCTCCGTCGCGTAGTTGACGGTCGCGGTGACCCCCTCCATCCGGTTCAGCTTCTTCTCGATCCGGGCGGCGCACGAGGCACAGGTCATGCCGCCGATGGCGAGTTCCACCTCGGCTGGTGCGCTGGTCGTACTGGTGGTCATGGCTGCTCCTGATGCGGGGTCGTCGGCCGGGACCCGGCGTCGCGGGTCCCGGCGGTGCGGCGGGGGAGGAGTGCGGGTCGGTCAGACGCGGCCGGTCAGCTCGTACCCGGCCTCGTCGACCACCTGGGCGATCGCGGCGTCGTCCGGCTCGGCGTCGGCGGTGACGGTGACCCGGCCGGTGTCGAGCTGGACGTCGACACCGATGACACCGTCCAGCTCGCCGATCACCCGGGTGAGGGTCGCGCTGCAGTGACCGCAGCTCATGCCGGCGACGGCGTAGGCGGTGGTGACGGGGGCGGTGACGTTCGAGGACATTGCTTCCTCCGGAAGAGTGATCGTGAATACGGGGCGGGGGTATCCGCCCCGACGAGTCCATGTATACCCCTAGGGGGTACCTGACGCAAGTGTCTCCACCGCTTGACTGATTACCCCCCGGGGGTATGGTGAGGTGCATGGAAAGGGCCTCCGAACGAGCCGGAGCCCCTGGACCGAGGAGACGACCGTCATGCACACCGGACTGAGGATCGCCGCGTTCGCCGCCGCGCTGGCCGCCACCTTCGGCACCGCCTACGGCGTCGGCACGGGGGTGGACCCGATCGTCGCGGACGGCGCCGCGCCCGCGTCCCACGACGAGCACGGCGAACCGGACGGGCCGCGTGAACCGACGCCGCGGCCGAGTGAGGGCGGCGGCCACGCAGGGCACGAGAGCACCCCGCCCGGCGGCCTGCAGATCTCCGAGGGCGGCTACACCCTCGACCTCGCCACTTCGCGCGTCACCGCCGGTCAGCGCACCGAACTGCGCTTCACGGTCCGGGACGCGAGCGGCGCGGCCGTGACCGCGTACCAGCGCGAGCACGACAAGGAACTCCACCTCGTCCTGGCCTCACGCGACCTGGTCACCTACCGCCACCTGCACCCCACCCGTGCCGCCGACGGGACCTGGAGCACCCCCGTCGACCTGCCCGCCGCGGGCGGCTACCGCGTCTTCGCCGACTTCACCCCGGCCGACGAGGGGGCGGAGAACCTCACCCTCGGCGCCGACCTGGCCGCCTCCGGCCGGTACGAGCCCGCACGGCTCCCGGCCCCGAACGGCACCGCCCGGACCGACGGTTACGAGGTCGAACTCGACGGTTCCCTGCGTCCCGGCAAGGCGAGCGAGCTGAAGCTGAAGGTGTCCCGCGACGGCGAACCCGTGGACGACCTCCAGCCCTACCTGGGCGCCTACGGCCACCTCGTCGCCCTGCGCTCCGGCGACCTCGCCTACCTCCACGTCCACCCGAACGGCGAACCCGGCGACGGCGCCACCAGGCCGGGCCCGGAGATCTCGTTCACCGCCACCGCGCCCAGCGGCGGCACCTACCGCCTCTTCCTGGACTTCCGGCACCAGGGCGAGGTCCACACCGCGGCATTCACCGTGCGGGCCGGATCGGCGACGGGCGCGCCGACCGGTGCGACGACGGAGGCCGACCCGAGCGGCACGCCGGAACACGCCGACGGACACGGGCACTGACGGGCGCCACCGCCGGGGCCGGGCGCACCTCAGGGGCCGTTCAGGCCGTGACCACCCGGACCCCGGCCTCCTCGAACCGCCCCACCAGCTCCGGGTCGGCAGCGCCGTCCGTCACCAGCGTGTCCACCGACCCGGTCGCGCAGATCCGGGCGAACGCCCGCCGGCCCAGTTTGCTGGAGTCGGCGGCCACGACGACCCGCTCGGCGCGCTCGCACAGCAGCCGGTTGATCGCGGCCTCGGCCTCGTCGTGGGCCGCGGCACCGTGCGCGACGTCGAAGGCGACGACGCCCAGGACCGCCACGTCGAGGGTCACCTGCCCCAGTACGCCGTCCGCGAGCGGGCCGATCAGCTCGTACGACTGCGCCCGGGCCACCCCGCCGGTCACCACGATCTTGAACTGCGGGCGAACGGCCAGTTCGTTGGCGATGTTGAGCGCGTTGGTCACCACGGTCAGTGCGGGGGTGCCGGAGGCCAGGTCGGCGCGCACGGCCAGGGCGCGCGCCACCTCCGTGGTGGTCGTGCCCCCGGTCAGTCCCACCGCCTCGCCGGGCGCCACCAGGGCGGCGACCGCCTGCGCGACGCGCTGCTTCTCCGAGGCGCGGCGGGCGGTCTTGTAACGCAGCGGCAGTTCGTACGACACCCCGTGCACCACCGCGCCACCGCGCGTGCGCACCAGCATCTGCTGCTCGGCGAGCCGGTCGAAGTCGCGGCGGATCGTCGCGGCCGAGACCTCCAGCTCGGTCGCCGCCTCCTCGACGTCCAGCCGGCCGCGCTCGACGAGCAGTTCCAGCAGCGCCTTCCAGCGGGCGTCGCGCGACATCCGCGCCTCCGTTCCTCGATCCCCGCCGACCCTAGCGCACCCACCCTTCCCTCGAATTGCTTGGTAGTGATCGAAAACTCGCTATATCTTGCAGAAACAAGCAGTCCGTATGAAGGGGAGTGTGCGGCATGACGTATGTCGAGGACGAGTTGAACAGCCAGCCCGCGTGCTGGACGCGCGCCGCGGCCGAGGCGGCGCGCCACACGGCGGCACTGCCGGCGGCGGGGGAGCGGGTGGCGGTCGTCGGCTGCGGCACCTCGTACTTCATGGCGCAGTCCGCGGCGGCGCTGCGCGAGGACGCGGGGCAGGGTGAGACGGACGCGTTCGCCGCCTCCGAGTTCCCGCGCGGGCGGACGTACGACCGGGTCGTGGCCCTCACCCGCTCCGGCACCACCACCGAGGTACTGGAGCTGCTCACGGAGCTGAAGGGGCGCACCCGCACCGTCGCGCTCACCGCCGATCCCGACACGCCCGTCATGGCCGCCGCCGACGACGTCGTCGTCCTCGACTTCGCCGACGAACGGTCCGTCGTGCAGACGCGGTTCGCGACCACCGCGCTCACCCTGCTCCGCGCCCACCTGGGCCTGCACACCGAGGCCGCCGTCGCCGACGCGCGCACCGCGCTCGCCGCCGAGCTGCCCGAAGAGCTCGTCGAGCGCACCCAGTTCACCTTCCTCGGCCGGGGCTGGACCGTCGGACTGGCCAACGAGGCCGGCCTGAAGATGCGCGAGGCCTCCCTGTCCTGGACCGAGGCCTACCCGGCGATGGAGTACCGGCACGGCCCCATCAGCATCAGCACCGCGGGCACGGCGACCTGGATGTTCGGCGAGGCACCCGACGGGCTGGCCGAGCAGGTCCGCGAGACCGGCGCGCTGTGGGTGCCCGGCGGGCTGGACCCGCTGGCCGAACTGGTGCGTGCCCAGCGGCTCGCCGTCGCCGTCGCCGCCGCGCGTGGCCTGGACCCGGACCGCCCGCGCCACCTGACCCGCTCGGTGATCCTCGCCCCCTGACGCCCGCTCTCCGACGCCCGCTCTCCGACGCCTGGGGGAGGAACAGACCGTGCCCCTGGCCACCACCGGCGACCTCGTCGGCCGTGCGTGCCGCCCTCGCCGCCGCCGTGCCCCCGCCCTCGGCTACTCCCTGACCGCCTTCAGCACCACGAACTTCCGGTCGCCCGCCACCAGCCGGCTGTTGCCGAACAGGCGCCGCAGCTTGACGTGGTAGCCCAGGTGCCGGTTGCCGACCACCCACAGTTCGCCGCCGGGGCGCAGCACCCGCCGCGCCCCGGTGAACATCCGCCACGCCGTGGCATCGGTCGTCGCCTGGTGGGAGTGGAACGGCGGGTTGTTCAGCACCAGGTCGACACTGCCGTCCGGCACCCCGGCCAGCCCGTCGCCGACCCGGAACTCCGCCTGGCCCGCGACCTCGTTGGCCCGGTACGTCGCCCGGGCCGAGGCCACGGCCTGGAACGACTCGTCGGTGAACAGCAGCTCCGCGTCCGGATCGGCCAGCGCCACCGCCGTACCGACCACGCCGTTGCCGCAGCCCAGATCCACCACCCGCCGGAAGCGCCCGGGGTCCGGCAGGTGGCGGAGGAAGAAGCGGGTGCCGATGTCGAGCCGGTCGGCGCAGAAGACACCGGCGTGGTTGACGACGGGGCGACCGGAGAGCTGCCCGACGTCGTCGGGCAGCCGGTAGCCGAGCGGCCAGGGGTTGGCCGGCCGCTTCAGCGCGGGATCGGGCTCCGCGAAGATCAGCCGGGCCTTCTTCACGGCCAGGGACGTCCGGGTCGGGCCGACGATCCGCTCGAACAGCCGGAGCGTCGAGGTGTGGATCTCCTTCACCATCCCGGTGCCGACCACGACCGTGCCCTCGTGCAGCGCGGGCGCCAGCCGCAGCAACTGGTCCTCCAGCAGGGCGAGGCTCTTCGGCACCCGCACCAGCAGCACGTCGACGCGGTCCGGCGGCGGGTCCTGCGTGGTGAGCAGGCGCACCGAGCCCGGCTCGACACCGCCGCGCTCCAGATTGACCCGCGTCGCCTCCCGCGCGAGGTGGGAGTCGGTGATCTGCACCGGACGGTGCGCCGCCAGCGCCGTCACCAGCGCTCCCCACCGGTCGCCGACGACCACGACCGTGCCGGACAGCGGGACCTCCCGCTCCGCAAGGTGCCCCAGCAGGTACTCGTCGGAGGCGTCCCAGGCGCGGAGCCGGTCGCGCGGGTCCTCGGGGAAGCGGGACAGCACGCGTTCGCCCCACGGAGTCGTCATGCGGTCGCCGCGGTCGTCGCGGTGGTTCGTGCTGCCGTCGTTCGTGCTGCGGTCGTTCGTGCTGCGGTCGTTCATCGTGTGTCCAGGCTAGCCGAGCCGCAGATCGGTGCCGGTCGCCCGAGGAGCGGGGCGCGGGGGCAGGATGGGGACATGGACGCCGAGCTGTTCCCCAGGAGCCGCGCCGAGACCGCGCCCGGCGCCGTCCACGTGCCGGACTGGCTGGCCCCAGAACGGCAGCGCGAACTGCTGGACGCCTGCCGCGCGTGGGCCCGCCCACCGGCCGGACTGCGCACGGTACGCACCCCCGGCGGCGGCACCATGACCGCCCGGCAGGTCTGCCTGGGCCGGCACTGGTACCCGTACGGCTACGCCGCCACTGCCGTCGACGGCGACGGCGCCCCGGTCAAGCCCTTCCCGGCCCGTCTCGACGACCTCGCCCGTCGCGCGGTGACCGAGGCGCTCGGTGCCGAGGCGGTGGCACCGGATCCGTACGACATCGCCCTGATCAACTTCTACGACGCCGACGCCCGCATGGGCATGCACCGCGACGCCGACGAGCGCTCCGACGCCCCCGTGGTCTCCCTGAGCCTCGGCGACACCTGCGTCTTCCGCTTCGGCAACCCCGAGACCCGCAACCGCCCCTATACCGACACCGAGCTGCGCAGCGGCGACCTGTTCGTCTTCGGCGGCCCCTCGCGGCTCGCGTACCACGGGGTGCCGAGGGTGTACCCGGGCACCGCGCCGCCGGAGTTGGGACTGGACGGGCGGCTGAACATCACGCTCCGGGTCAGCGGCCTCTAGGCACCCCGCGCGGACGGATCATGGGAGACTCGCCCTCATGAGCGGCAAGGCGGACCCCCGGGCGGCGGGGGAAGGGACCACCTCGAGGACGCGGCTGGACCGGGGGCGCGGTGCGCTCGGACCCGCGTTGGAGCTCGTGCACACCGGACGCGCCCCCACCCGGGCCGTCCTCACCGCGGAACTGGGCGTGACCCGGGCCACGGCGGGCGCGGTCGCCGCCGAACTGGAGGCGCTCGGCCTGATCCGGGTGGACGCCAGGCCCGGCGCGGCGGCCGGTTCCCAGGGCCGCCCCTCGCACCGTCTCTCGGTCGCCGAGGACGGGCCCGTCGCCCTCGCCGCCCAGATCCACGCCGACGGTTTCCGCGCGGCCCTGGTTGGCCTCGGGGGCCGGATCGTCGCCACCGCGCCCGGCTGCGAGGTCGTCGACGCCGACCCCGCGAAGGTGCTGGGCTCCGTCGTCGAGGCGGGCGCTGAACTCCTCGGGCAGACCGGACGGCGCTGCGTCGGCGCCGGGCTCGCCGTGCCGTCCGCCGTCGCGGAACCGGAGGGCCTGGCCCTGAACCCGCTGCACCTGGCCTGGCCGGCCGGCGCACCCGTGCGGGAGATCTTCGCGCGGCAGGTGCGGGCCGCGGGAATCCAGGGCCCCGCCTTCACCGGCAACGACGTCAACCTCGCCGCCCTCGCGGAGCACCGCCACGGTGCCGGACGCGGCGCCCGCGACCTGCTGTGCGTGGCCACCGGCCACCGCGGGGTCGGCGGCGCCCTGGTCCTGGACGGCCGCCTGCACACCGGCAGCTCCGGGCTCGCCCTGGAGGTCGGCCACCTCGCCGTCAACCCCGAAGGCCGCCCCTGCCACTGCGGCAGCCGCGGCTGCCTGGACGTGGAGACCGACCCGCTGGCCTTCCTCACGGCGGCCGGGCGGGAACCGGGACCCGAGGTGTCCCTGCTCCAGCAGTCCTACGACCTGATCCGCGAGCACTACGCCGACCCGGCCGTCCGCACCGCCACCGAGACCCTCATCGACCGCCTCGGCCTGGGCCTGGCGGGCCTGGTGAACATCCTCAACCCGGACCGCATCATCCTCGGCGGACTCCACCTGGCGCTCCTCGGCGCCGACCCCGAGCGGCTGCGCGCGGTCGTCGCCGGGCGCAGCCTGTGGGGCCAGAGCGGCGGGGTGCCGATCCTGCCCTGCGGCCTCGACCACAACAGCCTGGTCGGCGCGGCCGAGTTGGCCTGGCAGCCGGTCCTGGACGACCCGCTCGGCGTGCCGGCGTAGGCGACCGGGCGTGCCCGCGACGGCGACCGGACGTGCCCGCGGCTCAGGGCGCGGGCCGGTCCCCGCCGCTCGGGGCGTGGCTGAGGTCGACGACGCAGAAGATGTTGCCGTCCGGGTCGGCCAGGACGACGAAGTCGGGGTCGGGCGGGTACAGGTCCCATTCGACGGCCCGCGCGCCGAGGCCGATCAGCCGCCGCACCTCCGCCCGCTGCTCCTTCGCCGAGTCCGTGAACAGGTCGAGGTGGAGCCGGGGCCGGGGCTCGGGCGGCGAGTCACTGCGCAGGAGCCCGAGGGCCCGCCCGGAACCGTCCGCGTACTCCAGCGTGCGCCAGGTCTCGCTCTGCCACTCCGCCGCGGCCACCAGCGGCAGCGCGGCCGTCCAGAACGCCACCGCGCGGGGGAGATCCGTGACACCGACGACGGGGATTCCGAGCCTCAGCATGATCCCGACCCTACGTACTGCGCCAGCCCGTTGCCCAGCGACCAGTCCGCGGAGGTGTTCTCGGTCAGGGTGACGAAGACGTTGCGGGGGTCCGTCCCCGCGTACTCCTCGGCGAGTCGGGCGATCCGGCCGTACAGCGCCTGCTTCTGCCGGGTGGTCCGGCCCGCCCGCAGCGTGATCGCCACGAACACGATGCCCGCGTCGCGGCGCACGCCCGGGTAGTCGTCGTAGCGCAGGGTGCCGCGGGCGGCGTCGTGCGCGCTCAGGACCTGGAAGCGGTCGTCGGGCGGAATGCCGAGGGTCTCGACCAGGGCGTCGTGCACGGCCCGCCCGAGCGCGTCGAGCCGGCCGTCGTCGGGGCCGCCACCATGGGCGTCGATGCGGACGAAGGGCATGCGGGATCTCCTGTCGGACGGGACCGGGGCGGGGGCTGCGGGACGGGGGCTGCGGCAACGTGGAGTGTCAGTGCCAGTCGACGGCGAACGCCCGCGCCGGGTTCTCGGTGAGGACGCGCCGCACCAGCTCGTCGCCCACGGCGAGCGCGAGCCGGGGAGCCACGCGGCGCAGCAGGTACGGCATCCCCGGGCCCCCGGCGACCGACCGGGCGGACGCCGTGGTCGTGTCGCCGCCGAGCAGCAGCCGGTCGCCGAAACCCGCCTCGGCGAGGTCCCGCACGGCGTCCGGCATCCGCCAGTCGGTGGCGTGGTGGGCCCGCGACGGCCCGTCGAAGGCCAGCCAGCATCCCGACCCGGCGGCCTGTCGGTGGGTCACGGGGTCGGGGGAGCGGTTGAGGTGACCGAGGATCACCCGGTGCGGCGGGACGCCCGACTCGCCGCACAGCAGCTCCAGTACGTCCAGGGCGCCGGTGCCCAGCTCCAGGTGCACGGCGATCGGCGCCCCCGTCGCGTGGTGTGCCTCGGCCGCCGCCGACATGGTCCACCGCGCGTGCGCGTCGAGCGCGTGGAAGCCGCCCGCCACCTTGATCAGCCCGGCCCGGACGCCCGACGTCCCGATGCCCCGGGTCAGTTCGGCCACGAAGACGTCGGCGGCCCGGCCCCGCAGCGCGGCGAGCGTGTCCTGGCCGTAGTGGACGTCCTGGTGCAGCCCGGTGGCGGCCACCACGTGGACGCCGGTCTCCCGGGACAGGGCCGGCAGATCCGCGGCCCGCCGGCCCAGTCCGTACGGCGTCCACTGCACCACCGTGCCGCCGCCCCGTTCCCGGAAGGCGGCCAGCTCCGCCCGTGCCGCCGCGGCGTCGCGCAGTTCCTCGCCGGGCAGCCGGGGGCTGGCGAAGAACAGGTGGTCGTGGGCGTCGCACACCCCCAACTCCCCGCCGGGCACGTCCCCGAGGACCGTGCGGACGGCGCTCACCACTGGCGCCCCCTCGGCAGCAGGGCCCGCCCCGGTGCGGACAGGTGCAGGACCTGGAAGACCTCGCCCTCCACCCCGTCGGGCGCGTCGCCCGCGTGCAGCGAGAAGTGCACCAGCTCCCAGCGCCCGGTGTCCACGACCGCCGCGGCGAGCAGCGCCCCGTCCATGTCCGCCAGCCGTCCGGTCCGCCGCACCGCGTCCGCCGCCACCTCCGACAGCGGCACCCCTTCCGGCACCCGGTGCCGTCGCAGGACCGCGTGCCGCGCCGGGCTGCCGGCGGCGCCGCCCTCCTCGTGGGCCAGGCCCGTCCACTGCCGGACCGCGGGCCGGCCGAAGTCGTCGGTGGGCCGCTGGAAGGCGCCCTCCCAGAGGAAGGAGTTCATGCCCTCCACGGTGTGCCACAGGTAGAACGGCGCGTACTGGTTGACCGGCGAACCGTCCTTGCCCCGCTCGCGGATCAGATACGCCTTGAGCCCGAGACCGGGCCAGTCGTCCAGCAGGTGCCCGGTGCGGGCCACCCGCTCCCTGATGACGTCCATCCGATAGTCGGCGGGCAGGGTGAAGGCGTACTGCATGGCATGCACGGTTGGTGGCTCCTCCGGTCTTCTCGGGTGGGTGCGAACCCCGCTACCGGGCGCGGGACTTCGGCGGGGCGAGCAGCGAGAGCAGTCCCCGGACGCCCGCGTCGAAGGCGGCCGGCGAGCCGGAGGCACGGGCCAGCACGTAGCCGCCCTGCACGGTCGCGACGACCGCCGCCGCGATCTCCTCGCCGTCCAGCGAGGGCGCGAACTCGCCCTGCTCCCGGCCCTCCTCCACCAGCTGGGCGATCTGCTCGCGCAGCCAGTCGAGGGTCTCGTCCACCGGGGCGCGCAGGGCGTCGTCGGCGATCACGTCCGGGTCCATCGTCAGACGCCCGACCGGGCACCCGCGCAGCACGTCGCGCTCGCGCCGCAGATACGCCTCGATGCGCTCGTACGGCGTCCCCGGACCGGCGAGCACGGCCCCGGCGGCGGCCCGCATCTCCTCGGCGGTGCGCCGGATCGCGGCGAGCGCGAGGTCGGGCTTGCCCTTGAAGTGGTGGTACATACTGCCCTGCCCGGCCTCGGCCCGCTCCAGGATCGCCTTGGGGCTCGTGCCCACGTACCCGCGCTCCCACAGCAGCTCGCGGGTGGACTCGATCAGCCGTTCCGAGGTGCTCATGCACGCACTGTACATACTAGTAGTTACAGAAGTCGAGTGCGCGGAGGGAAGCGGAGGAAGCAGACCTGGGCCACCGCAGTACTCCCCGCGTCGTACGCACACTGCCGCTGGCCGTACGACGACCCGGACCCCCTCCCGGGGCGAGGCTCGGAAGCGACACAAGGGACATCGCGACCGAGGAGTTGGACGACATGGAGACCCTGGCACAGTTCGGCGACGGCGGGCCCGGCCCGTGGATCCTGCTCTTCCCGGTGATCTGGGCACTGGTCATCGGCGGCGGCATCACCCTGCTGCGCCGCACGGTGTGGCGCGGGCGCCGCGGACCCGGGCGGCCCGGCGCGGTCGAGGACAACTCGCCCATCACGGTGCTCGGCCACCGCTTCGCCTCCGGCGAGATCGACGAGGACGAGTACTGGCGGCGACTGTCCGTGCTGGACGAGCAGTTCGGCCGGACCGGCAGGGGCGGTGCGGCATGACCACGACGACCGTCACCCGGGCCGCCGCCGGGGCCGCCGCGCGGGTCGTGGACGCCGTGAAGGTGTACGGCGGTGGCGACACCGCCGTACGCGCCCTCGACGGCGTCAGCGTCGACTTCCCGGCCGGCCGCTTCACCGCCATCATGGGGCCCTCCGGCTCCGGCAAGTCCACCCTCATGCACTGCGCCGCGGGCCTCGACACGCTCACCTCGGGCACCGCCCGCATCGGCGACACCGACCTGAGCACCCTCGACGACCGCCGGCTCACCCTGCTGCGCCGCGACCGCGTCGGCTTCGTCTTCCAGGCGTTCAACCTGGTGCCGACGTTGACCGTCGCCGAGAACATCACCCTCCCCCTCGACCTCGCCGGCCGCCGGGGCGACACCGAATGGGTCGACGCGCTGATCGACGTCGTCGGACTGCGCGACCGCCTCCACCACCGGCCCGCCGAACTCTCCGGCGGGCAGCAGCAGCGCGTCGCCGTGGCCCGCGCCTTCGCCGGACGGCCGGACGTGGTCTTCGCCGACGAGCCCACCGGCAACCTCGACTCCCGCTCCGGCGGCGAGGTGCTGGGCCTCCTCGGCCGCACCGTCCGCCAGACCGGCCGCACCGTCGTCATGGTCACCCACGACCCCGTCGCCGCCGCCCACGCGGACGAGGTCGTCTTCCTCGCCGACGGACGCCTCGTCGACCGCATGGACGCGCCGACCGCCGACAAGGTCCTGGACCGGATGAAAGCCTTCGAGGTGCCGTCATGAACGCCTCCGTCCCCGTCCGGCTGAGCGTCTCCTCGCTCCGGGCCCACAAGCGCCGCTTCGCCGGGACGTTCCTCGCCGTGGTCCTCGGGGTCGCCTTCCTGGCCGGCACCCTGGTCATGGGCGACACGCTCCGCGCGAGCTTCGACACCATGTTCGGCAACGCCGCCGGCGGCACCGACGCCGTGGTGCGCAGCGCCGACGCCATCACCACACCGGGCGAGAGCCAGGGCGTACGGCAGCCGGTCGGCACCGACCTGGTGCGGACCGTCGAGCGGGTGCCCGGCGTCGCGGCCGCCGCCCCCAGCATCCAGGGCGCGGGCCAGCTCGTCGGCGCGAACGGCGACCCGATCGGCGGCCAGGGCCCGCCCACCCTGGCCGGCAACTGGATCACCGACCCGGAGCTGAACCCGTACCGTCTCGCCGAGGGCCACGCCCCGCAGAAGTCCGGCGAGGTCGTCGTCAACCGAGGCGCCGCCGACAAGGGCGGCCTGGCGATCGGCGATACCACCACGCTGCGCACGCCCGACCCCGTCGAGGTCACCGTCGTGGGTCTCGCGACCTTCGGCGGCGAGGACGGCATGGCCCAGGTGACGTTCACCGGCATGACCCGGGCCGACGCCGAGAAGTACCTCACCGCGCGGCCGGGCGAAGCGGCGAGCATCCAGGTGCGGGCCGGACCGGGCGTCGGCCAGCGGGAACTCGTCGACCGGCTCGCCCCCGTACTGCCCGACGGCGTCGAGGCCATCACGGGGCAGGAGTCGGCGGCGGAGAACACCGACATGATCTCCAGTCAGTTCCTGACCCTGTTCACGACTTTCCTGCTCGTCTTCTCCGGCATCGCCCTGCTGGTCGCGACCTTCTCGATCCACAACACCTTCGCCATCGTGGTCGCCCAGCGCACCCGCGAGAACGCCCTGCTGCGCGCCCTCGGCGCCTCCCGCCGCCAGGTCACCGCCGCCACCCTCGTCGAGGCGGCCGTCGTGGCCGTGACCGAGTCCGCCGCCGGGCTCGCGGGCGGCATCGGTATCGCGGCCGGACTCCAGGCTCTCTTCCCGGCGATCGGCTTCCCCTTCCCCGAAGGTGCCCTGGTGATCAGCGCCTTGTCGCTGCTGTTCCCGCTCGCCGTCGGCGTCGTGGTCTGCCTCGGCTCCGCCCTGCTGCCCGCCGCCCGGGCCGGCCGCACCGCACCCCTGGCCGCGCTGCGCGAGACCGCCGTCGACACCTCCGGCGCCTCCCGCGCGCGGGCGGTCACCGGCACGGCGCTGCTGGCCCTCGCCCTCGCGGTGACACTCGTCGGGGTGCTGCTCTCCCCGTCCGTGTGGCTGGCGGGACTGGGTGCCGTCCTCGCCCTGGCCGCCTTCGTGGTGCTCGGCCCGGTCGCCTCCGCCACCGCCGTACGCGTCCTCGGCGCCCCGCTGGACCGGCTGCGCGGCGTCACCGGCGTCCTCGCCCGGCGCAACGCCCTGCGCAGCCCCAAGCGCACGGCGGCCACCGCCGGGGCACTGATGATCGGCGTGGCGGTCGTGTCGCTGTTCACCGTGTTCGGGGCCTCGCTCAAGGCGACCATGGACCAGACCGTCTCCCGGTCCTTCGCGGGCGACGTCGCCGTCAGCGCGCCGTCCTTCGGCGCGGGCGGCAGCGGCCTCAGCCCGCGGCTGGCGGGCGCGGTCCAGGAACTGCCCGAGGTGGACACCGCCGTCGGCCTGGGCCGGGGCGTCGCGGAAGTGGACGGCGAGGGACGGGCGCTGACCGTCACCGACCCGGTCGCCCTGAACCGCACCTTCGACCTGGGCGCCGTCCACGGCTCACTGGACGACCTCGGCACCGACGGCATCGCGGTCACCGAGAGCCAGGCGGACCAGCAGGGCCTGACCACCGGCGACACCACGCGACTCACCTTCACCGACGGGCGCAGCGCGACCTTCACCGTCCGCGCGGTCTACGGGCAGTCCGAACTCGCCGGCGACTACGTCATCACCCGCGCGGCCTGGGCCCCGCACCGCACCCAGGACTCCGACACCCTGGTCGCCGTCGCCTTCGCGGACGGTGTGAGCGCGGAGGACGGCAAGACGGCGGTCGAGAAGGTCGCCGGCCAGTACGGCAACCCGGAGGTGCAGACCCGTGACGAGTACGCCGAGTCCTCGGCGGGCGGCATCGACATGATGCTCACCCTCGTCTACGCGCTGCTCGCCCTCGCGGTGCTCATCGCCCTGCTCGGCATCGCCAACACCCTCACCCTGGCGGTCCACGAGCGCACCCGTGAACTCGGCCTGCTGCGCGCCGTCGGGCAGACCCGGGCCCAGTTGCGGGCCATGGTCCGCTGGGAGTCCGTCCTGGTCGCCGCCTTCGGCACGGTCGGCGGGCTCGGCCTGGGCGCCTTCCTCGGCTGGGTTCTCGTGGCGGCCTCCGACGGGGCCTCGGACAGCGCCTTCGCCTTCGCCGTGCCGCCCGCGCAGCTCGCGGTGGTGGCCCTGGTCGGCCTCGCGGCCGGTGCCCTGGCGGGCCTGCGCCCGGCCCGGCGGGCGGCCCGCCTGGACGTACTGCGCGCCGTCGCCACGGAGTAGCCAGCGCCGGACCGGCGAACCCCCGGCGAACCCGGCCGCCGGTGCGGCACCCGCCCCGCCGCGTGCCACCGCCCGCCCCGCACCGCGTCCTTCCGGACGGCGCCGGAACCGCGGCGCACGGTCCGCGGCAGCGGACGGTCACCGCCCGGTCAGCCGGCAACGGCCGACCGGGCGGGAGCGGGTTGGGGGCTGCCGAGGCCGACCTCGTGCTCGACCTCGGTGAACGCGGCGGCCGGCACCTCCTCGACCAGACGGCGCGGCGGGCGGGCCGACACGGGTGGTGCGGCGGGCGGCGCGGCGGTCACGGCCGTCGGGAGCGTGAACCAGACGACCTTGCCGGACTCGCCGTCCGGCCGGGCGCCCCAGCTCTCGCTCATCGCGGCCACCATGGCGAGCCCGCGCCCACACGTGGCGAGGGGCTCGGCGTCGTCCACGACGGGCAGTCGCGCATCGTGGTCGCGCACCGAGACCGTCAGCCGGTCCAGGAGCAGTTCTATCTCCACGGTGCACGTCTTGTCGGGCCGCGCATGCAGGTGGACATTGGTCAGCAACTCCGTCACGCCGAGCACCGCACGGTCGATCAGGAGATCCATATGCCAGTAGCGCAATTGCGCAGATACGATTCTGCGGACCTGGCCGATCCGCGACGGCAGGGCTTGGAGCTCCACCGTGCAGTGTCTGCTTGGGTGAGTGATCACGGCTGCGACTCCCCGACATAGAGGTCCGGAAGAACACGGAGTTCGGATCCAGCGAGCCGCACGTGGCGCACGTCGCCCGCTGTCATGGCCGGCGGGCTGGTTCGCAGCGTTATCGCCGGTAAACCCAGAGTGACGTGAGACCAGCGTGACGCAAGGGGTGCGGCACCGCAAGTTACGGACATCTCTCAGGCGCGGCGTCCGGCCGCCCTGCGCACCGCCTCGATGAAGCGGCGGGCCGCGGGAGGCCCCGGTTCCCCGGGGGCGGGGTCGCGCTCGCCGAGGGTCAGCAGGTACCGCTTCCCGTCGAGGTCGGCCAGCGCCCGGTCCTGCGGCGCGAACCACGGGCGGGAGGCGCGCACCGCCTGCACCGGCGCGCTGTCTATCTCACTGCCGTAACTGGTCAGCAACTCCACCCGGCCACCGCTGATCCGGACCGTCCCGGCCCGGGTGAGCGAACGCAGCCGCTTGCCGATCCGCACCCCCGTGGCCCTGAACTCCGGCTCCGTCATGGCCGTCGCCCCCTCGTGCGTGTCGGTTCCGCCGCTGGCAGTCTGCCCGCACCACGCTCCGAGCACCAGTACGCGCCGGTCCTTTCCGGAGGCGACCGGAGCACTCGCGTGAATGCGCCCCCCCGTCGCGCCCCGGCCGCGTCGCCCCCCTACCCCAGGGGTGCCTTTGAGACCCCCAAAGGGGCGTTTATGCAGGTGAGAAGCGTGTGCAAGGTGTTTATGATCCAGGTGTCGGCCGCGCTGTCCGCCGTCGGCGCGCAGCGTAAGGAGCCCCGAAGTGAGCACTGACCGACAGACCGGCACCACCCTCGACGTCGACCACAGCGACGCCTCCTACCGTGCCTGGCTGAAAGAGGCCGTCCGCAAGGTCCAGGCCGACGCCAACCGCTCGGCCGACACCCATCTGCTCCTGTTCCCGCTCCCCGAGCACTGGGGCATCGACCTGTATCTGAAGGACGAGTCGACCCACCCGACCGGCAGCCTCAAGCACCGGCTCGCCCGCTCCCTGTTCCTCTACGGCCTGTGCAACGGCTGGATCCGGCCGGACCGCCCGGTGATCGAGGCGTCCAGCGGCTCGACGGCCGTCTCCGAGGCCTACTTCGCCAAGCTGGTCGGCGTCCCCTTCATCGCCGTCATGCCCCGGACGACGAGCACCGAGAAGATCCGGCTGATCGAGTTCCACGGCGGACGGTGCCACTTCGTGGACGACTCCCGGCGGATGTACGAGGAGTCGGCCCGCCTCGCGGCGGAGACCGGCGGCCACTACATGGACCAGTTCACCTACGCCGAACGCGCCACCGACTGGCGCGGCAACAACAACATCGCCGAGTCGATCTTCCGTCAGCTGCGGCTGGAACGGTATCCCGAGCCGTCCTGGATCGTCGCCACGGCCGGCACCGGCGGCACCTCGGCCACCCTCGCCCGCTACGTCCACTACATGCAGTACGACACCCGCGTCTGCGTCGCCGACCCGGACAACTCCTGCTTCTTCGAGGGCTGGACCACCGGCGACCCCGACGTGGCCTGCGACCGCGGCTCCCGCATCGAGGGCATCGGCCGGCCCCGGATGGAACCGAGCTTCGTACCCGGCGCGATCGACCGCATGATGAAGGTGCCGGACGCGGCGAGCGTCGCGGCCGTACGGTCCCTGGAGCGGGCCATCGGCCGCAAGGCGGGCGGCTCCACCGGCACCGGGCTGTGGAGCGCGTTGAAGATCGTCGCCGAGATGGTGGCCGCGGGGGACCGGGGCAGCGTCGTGACACTGCTGTGCGATCCGGGGGACCGGTACCTCGACAAGTACTACTCGGACGCCTGGCTCGCCGAACAGGGCCTCGACATCGAGCCGTACACGGCGGCGATCGAGTCCCTGCTGCGCACCGGCAGCCTGCTCGACTGAGCCGGTCGCCGGTCGCCGGTCGCCGGTCGCCCGGCTACGGCCGCCGCAGCCGACGGTCCAGCGACGTGACCGCGCTCCGGAACGCCCGCCCCAGTCCCGGACGCGCCCGGTCGAGCACGAAACGGAACGGCGCCGTACCGTCCGCCGCGAACGTCCAGCGCACCCGTGTCCCGGTCCCGGCCGGTGTCAGGCGCCACTCCTCGAGCATGGCCCGGGCCCCCGGCACGTTGGTGACGTCGACACGGTAGGCGTACACGTCGGACCGCTCGGCCGCCAGCACCGTCTCCACGAAGCGCGCACCGCCCCTGAGCCGGATCTCGCGCCCCGCGCCGTCACCGATGGGCCGGGCGAACGTCACCGCCGAGAACCACGCGGTCCAGCCCGGCACGTCCTCGGCCAGGGCACGGAAGACGGCGTCCGGAGCGGCGGCGACCTCGCGCGCGAAGACCAGGCGCACCGGCGCCGTCTCGACGAAGTCGAGACCCACCGGACGCAGACGGCGAGCCATGGACACCACCCCCTGGTGCGAAGCCGCGCACGGCGGACGATCGGCTGGGTGGCGCCACGATAGACCCGGGCGCGCCGGGTGTCAGCGGGGCGGGCCCCCCACGGCGGGCCCGCGCACGGCCGGCGCCGACGTCATTCGGCCTCCGGCTCCGGCTCGCCCGCCACGACCAGCCCGAGGTGCTCGGCGACCTCCGCGCGGGCATCCGCCGACAGGCCGGAGTCGGTGACGAGCGTGTCCACCTGCTCCAGCGCGGCGAACGAACTCAGGCCCACGACACCCCACTTGGTGTGGTCCGCGACCACCACGACACGCCGTGCCGACTGCACGAGCCGCCGGTTCGTCTCGGCCTCCGCGAGGTTCGGCGTGGACAGGCCGGCCTCGGCCGATATCCCGTGCACGCCCAGGAACAGCACGTCGAAGTGGAGCGTCGCGATCGCCTGGTCGGCGACCGGGCCCACCAGCGAGTCGGAGGGCGTGCGCACACCGCCGGTGAGCACCACCGTCGCCCCGCCCTGCCGCGCCCCCGAAGTGCGCTGCGCCACGTGGAACACGTCGGCCACCCGCACCGAGTTGGTGACCACCGTCAGCTCCGGCACGTCCACCAGCCGGTGCGCCAGCGCGTACGTCGTCGTACCGCCCGACAGGGCGATCGCGGCGCCCGGCGCGACCAGCTCCGCCGCGGCCCGCGCGATGTCCTCCTTGGCGGTCGGCTCCAGACCCGACTTGGCCTCGAACCCCGGCTCGTGCGTGCTCGCCTCGGCCACCGGGACCGCGCCGCCGTGCACCTTCTCCAGCACGCCCTGCCGGGACAGCGCGTCCAGGTCGCGGCGGACCGTCATGTCCGACACGCCGAGCTTCCGGGTCAGCTCGTTGACCCGGACCCCGCCCCGGCGGCGCACCTCGTCGAGGATCAGGGCGCGCCGCTGCTCCGCGAGGAGGTTCGGATTCTCACTCACGTACGCCCCGGTCCTTTCGCCGCAAAACCGTCCGACACGCCGCCGCACGCGCTCTGATGAGGACATCTCCTCGCACCCGTGCGCGGATGTTCCATCCTCGCACGCCCCGCCGCGACCCGCGCCACCGCCCGCCCCGGCCACCATCGGGCACACGGATCGGGGAGATTCCGTGCCGAAGGGTGTGCGGCGTCCGCGGACGGGACATCCTTGTGCCCGCACAGACAGAGCCGACGGCACGTCACGGGGGAGTGCGGACAGTGAAGAAGGCGCAGGAACGGGCCGGGACGGCCGGGCTCGACGCGAGGAGCGGCACCGCCCTGGAACTCCTGGTCCACGGAGTGGGCGGCACGACACCCGCCGAGATGCTGGACGATCCGCGCACCGTGCGGATCACCGGCGACCACGTCGCGGCCGTCTTCCGGCGCACCGAGGACGCCGACGCCGAGTCCCGGCCCGAGGACTACCGGGGCCGGCCGGTCCCCGAGGCCTACGTCTGGTGCAACCTGACCTCCGGCAACGGCGCCCGCGCCCTGTGGCTGCTGCTCCTGCCCTTCATGGTGGTCAACATCGCCCACTGGATGCGGCCCGCCGCCCACGGCCGGATCCGCACGGTCCGCCTCTACGGACTGCTGCTGCGGCTCGCGGGCCTGACCCTGACGGTGCTGCTGGTCGCCGCCGCCTGCGAGGTCGCCCTCGACCTCGTGGCCTGGCAGTGCGCGGGCTCGCGCCCGTGCGCCGAGCGGCACTCCTGGCTGGGCTTCCTGTCACCGGCACTGTCGGAGGGCGGCTGGTGGAGCGCGCCCGGCCGCAGGCTCGCCCTCGCGGCCGCGGTGCCCGCCGCCCTGACCGGGCTGCTGTGGTACCTCTCGCTGCGCACCTGGCGGGCGTACGAGTCCCAGCAGCCGATGGACCGCGAGGCCGGCCCCGAGGAGGACCCCCGCCGCGCCGCGCTGGGCCGCCCCGGGTTCTGGTACGGGCGCCGCCTGGTGGCCCGGCTGCGCGCCGCGCACACCGCCGCCGGTCTGCTGACCGTCGCCGTGGCGGTGGCCGCCCCGGCGGCCCGCTTCGACCGCCGGCCGGGCGGGCCCGCGCTGCTCGACACGCTCGGATGGGCGCTGCTGGGAGCGATGGCCGCGGGGGCGGTGACCGTGGTCGCGGCGGTGTGCCGACGCGGCCGCAGTGAGCGGCTCATCG
Source organism: Streptomyces sp. NPDC018026 (assembly GCF_044327745.1). NCBI lineage: Bacteria > Bacillati > Actinomycetota > Actinomycetes > Kitasatosporales > Streptomycetaceae > Streptomyces > Streptomyces sp. NPDC018026. Next base: position 19,715 of record NZ_JBIRFY010000008.1, on the reverse strand, counting down.
ACCGGACACTCGACGAGCACCTCGTCCGCCGCCTGCCGCTCGCCGCCCTCCTCCTGTTCGTCCTCGCCCTGCTCTACGCCGGCTGGGCCCGCCCGGACTGGACCTCGGGCGGCCGGCTGTCCGGGAACACCGCCTTCGGCGGCATCGCCCTGGTCCAGGGTCTGCTGGTCGTCGCCCTGGCCGTGGTCGCCCACCTGCTCCACCGCAGCCGCCCCGACGCCCGCGCCGCGATCCGCGGCCTCGGCGGCCCCGCCGTCGCCATGCTGGCCTGCGCGCTGGGCGGCGTGATGTCCGGCGGCGTCGCCCAGCGCGTCGCCGACTGGATGGACGGCACCGGCACCTCCCTCGACGGCCCGCCCGTCCTGCTGACCTGGCAGGCGTCCGTCATCCCGCCGCTGCTCGTCGTGGTCCTGCTGATGTGCGCCGCGCTCGCCCTGCACACCCTGCGCCTCGCCCGCGCGGAACGGGACGCCGTGGAAGGCGACCACCCGGGGGAGGCCGGAGACCCGGGGCGCACCCGGCGCATCGCCCTCAGCCGCGCCATGGCCACCCTCACCGACCGGGCGCCCCTCATCGTCGCCATCACCTCCGCCGCCACCCTGCTCCTCGGCGCCGGAGCCCTGGTGGGCGCCCTGACGACCGGCCAGGTGCCCGGCGAGGCCGCGCGCGGCACGTACGCCGTCGTCCAGGGGGCCGCGCAGACCGCGCAGGATCTGGGGTCCTGGCTGATCGGCCTCGGCTTCATACTGTTCGTCACCTGGGGCAGGCGCGCCTACAAGGACGCCTCCGCGCGGCGCACCATCGGCATCCTGTGGGACGTCGGCACCTTCTGGCCGCGCGCCGCGCACCCCTTCGCACCGCCCTGCTACGCCGAGCGCGCGGTGCCCGACCTGACCTGGCGGATGGCGACCTGGACCCGCGCCACCGGCGGCCGGCTGGTCATCTCCGGGCACTCGCAGGGCAGCGTCCTCGCCGCCGCCGCGTCCTGGCAGCTCGAACCGTCCGCCCGCGGGCGCGTCGCCCTGCTCACCTACGGCTCCCCGCTGGAGCGGCTGTACGGCCGCTGGTTCCCGGCCCACTTCGGTCCCGACGCGCTCGCCTCGCTGCACGAGGAGGTCGACTGCTGGCGCAACCTCTACCGGCGCACCGACCCCATCGGCGGCCCGATGCGGCTGCCGGGCGACGCGGGCCCCGCGGTGGACCGCGCACCCCTCAGGGACCCGCTGACGTACGGCCGGACCGAACTCCACCCGCTGCCGGCGCCGATCCTCGGCCACTCCGACTACCAGGCCGACCCGGTCTTCGCCGAGGAACGCGGACGGCTGCTGGCCCGATTGCGCCCGGAGCTGCCGGCACCGCGCCACACCGGAGGCGCCGCCGTCACCGTCCCGGCGGCCGACGGCACGGCAGGGGACTGCTAGTACGCGGGGGACTGCCAATACGTGGGGGGACGCCAGTGCGCGGGAGACTCCCAGTACCCGGCCCGGCGCCCCGCTCCGGCTCTGCTACGGCAGGCCGGGCAGGTCGTCGGGGTACAGCAGCGTCAGGTCGTCCGTGCTGGGGTCGGCCAGCTGGGCGACCCGGCTCGCGTGCCGCTCCACCATCGCCTCGAAGGTCTGGCGGGCGGTGCGGCCGTTGCCGAAGGCCGGGCCCTTGGGGATCTCCGTGAAGTACTTCGTCAGCGCCTCGGACGTGCCCGGCGCCAGCCGGTACTCGTGCTCGTCGGCCTGCTGCTCCACGATCCGCAGCAGCTCCCCGGGACCGTAGTCCCCGAAGGTGATGGTGCGTGAGAAGCGGGACGCCACACCGGGGTTGACGGACAGGAAGCGCTCCATCTCCGCCGTGTACCCCGCGACGATCACGACGACGGACTCCCGCTGGTCCTCCATCAGCTTGACCAGCGTGTCGATGGCCTCCTTGCCGAAGTCCCGGCCCGCGTCCTCGGGGGAGAGCGCGTACGCCTCGTCGATGAACAGCACGCCGCCGTGCGCCCGCTGGAACGCCTCCTGGGTGCGGATCGCCGTGGAGCCGATGTGCTCGCCCACCAGGTCCACCCGGGACACCTCGACCAGGTGGCCCTTGTCCAGCACGCCGAGCGAGGCGAGGATCTCGCCGTACAGCCGGGCGACGGTCGTCTTGCCGGTGCCGGGCGAGCCGGTGAAGACCAGGTGCCGCTTGACCGACGCGGCCTTCAGGCCCGCCCGCTGCCGGCGCCGGCCCACCTCGATCATGTCGGTCAGCGCCCGTACCTCGCGCTTGACGCTGTCCAGGCCCACCAGGGCGTCCAGTTCGCCCAGGACGGCCTTCGAGGTCCGGGAAGGCTCCGGTGGTGCGGCGGCCGCGATCAGCGGCTCCTGCTCGGTGGTGCGCTGCCCGGGGATCGAGCCCAGCAGACCGGGGGACTGGGCCGCCGTCTGCACCACCGGCTCGGGCGCGGAGGGTGCCGTCAGGCCGGTGCTCTCGTCGCCGGTGCAGTCCTCGACGAGCGGCCCGGAGTCGTACGCCGTGTCGGGGCCGCCGTCCGCGAACTCGTAACCTCCGCGCGCGCACCGCTCCGTGCGGCACTTCCGCAACGTCGTACGACAGCCGTCGATCACGTGGAAGCCGTAGCCCGCGCTGCCCGTGACACGGCAGTTCAGGAAGCTGCCGCGGCCGCCGGCCGATACATAGACGCCGGCCTCGGAGGGGGAGTCGACCGTGCAGCGCTCGATGGTGGGGTCGGCGCCCTTGGTGACGATCACCCCGGTGCGATTGCCGTCCAGGGTGCAGTTGTTCAGGGTGCCGCCGCTGCCGTGGTCGCGGAACCAGGCGCCCGTGGCGGCGTCCCGGATGCGGCAGTCGTCGAGCTGCGCGGTGGCGCCGTCGCTCACCGACACGGCGGTGTTGCGCACCTGGGAGAGGTCGCTGTCGACGACGTCCACGCGCGAGCCGCGGTCCAGGACGAACAGCGCGTCCGGCACGTCGTGCACCCGGCAGGAGTCGAGCACCGCGGTGGCACCGTCACTGACCCAGACCGCCGGGTAGTCGCCGGTGCTGTCGAAGATCTCGCACTGGTTGGCGTCCACCCGCGTGCCCGGGTCCCACACCGACAGGCCGTTGCGCCCGAACTGCCGCACGGTGGTGCGGGTCAGGGTGAGGACCGAGCGGGACCTGAGGTCGACCGCGTTCTCCGGGATGTCGTGGATGCGGCAGTCGGCGAGGGTGAGCACCGCGTCCGTGTCCAGCGTGACACCGTCGCCGGTGGTGCGGTGCACGTCGCAGTCGGTCAGGTGGGCCGTGGCCCGGGCGGTCACCTGCACGCCGCTGCCCCGCACTTCGTAGACCTCGCAGCCCACCGCCTCGAGCGCGGAGCCCTCGCCCGTCGCCGTCAGTCCGGAACCGGCCGCGTGGTGCACCCGGCAGCGCTCGAGGCGGGGGTGGGCGCCGGAGCGCACCGCGACGCCCGCCTGGCCGGCCGCGACCACCTCGCACTCCTCGAACACGCCGCCCCCGCCGTCCAGCACGGCGATGCCGACACCGGCCGGATTGTCGACGGTGCAGCGCCGCACCGTGGGACGCGCGCCGCGCACCTCTATCCCGGAGGCGGACCGCGCGACGACCCTGAGGCCCGTCAGCTCCGGCGTACCGTCCTCCACCAGGACCGCGGGCGCCGCCGCGTCCTGGCCCTCGACGTGCAGGTCCTGGATCACCGCCGAGGCGCGCACGGTCAGCGGGACGCCGTCGGCCGGCGCGATGCGCACCGAACCCTGGGCGCCCTCGGGCCCGCGCAGGGTCACCGCGCGCTGGACGACGAGGTTCTCCCGGTAGGTCCCGGGGGCGACGGTGAGGACGTCACCGTCGGCCGCGGCCTCCAGGGCGGCGGCGAGCGATGCGTACTCCCCCGTGCGGCGCCGCCACCGCGAGGTGCCGGTGTGCGTCACCTGGACCGTGCCCTGTGCCATGGCGTTGCTGTGCCCCCACCTCGTCGTACGCGGGTCGTCGCCGATTCGGTTCGGCCGGTCCACCGTAGCGTGCGCGCAGGTGGTGAGTTGACCGGAGGCGGAAGCCCGTCAACTGCCCGCGCCGGTCAGGCCCCAGTCCGGCCCCGCCCGCTCCCACTCCTGCTCCAGGCGTGCGTACCGGCGGCGGACCAGGCGCCAGACCACCGTGCGCCGGGCGGCCTCCACGAGGGCCGCCACCGCCACCGCGGTGCCCGTCCCGGCGAGCACCGCGTGGGTGGTCGCGGTCTCGGCGTCCAGCGGGCGGGCCACCTCACGGCCCCGCGCGTCCGTCCATATCGCGAACCGGTCGCCGCCTTCCGGGCGGTCGATGCCCACCAGGACGGGGCCCTCGTGCCGCGAACCGTCCGGCCCGGTCCAGGCGGCGAGGACACGGCTGCGCAGCTCTTCGCCGGAGGAGGCACCCTCCGGGTCGACGGCCAGGGGCGAACGCTCCAGGGCACGGAGCACGGTGGCCGTCACCCGGTGCCGCGACTCGTGCTGTTCGCGCACCGACCGCTGCAGGGCGTTCTGCGCCGCAGCGCCGACGAGCACGCCGATCAGGGGCGCCACGGACAGGATCAGCAGCAGTGCCGTCAGGGCCACCCAGGCCTCGGCCAAGTCGGTCCCGCGGCGCAGCGGATTGCCCCTCCAGCGCCAGAGACCTCTGACCGCTCGCACGCGCACACCCCCTTACCGCTGCGCTCCACCCTCCCCGTCGAGCCGTCCCCACTGGGCGGCCCGTCCCGGCCCGGTTCTCATGAACCTCTCACAAAGCCCAACGCGCGGACCCCGGACCGGGTTCCCGTTACCGGGCCGTTTGTCCGAAACCTGAACGCCGAGCCCCGAACGCCGAGCCCCGAAGGGTGATGGCTGGAGCCTGATCCCTGAACCACCTTGCCGTCGACGCGACGGTGCCGACCGAGGCTGTGCAGGGGCTCGGTGCCGGAGACGACCGGTTCGGCCGGAAGCGGTTCATGGCGGCAGCGCGCAGGCCGGGTCCACGGGCCTGCGGGTGGCGGGATCGTCCGGGTGCACCAGCCGGACGTCGGCTCCGAGCGGCGTGCCGCACCAGGCGTGCGCGGACAGCCGTACGCCGCCGCCGGGCAGAAGCTCGGCGGCGGCCGGGGCGAGGTGCGGCGGCCGGCGTTGCGTGACGACCTTTCCCCCGTCGTCGATCAGCGTCCAGCGTCGGTCTCCGGCCGGCCCCCCGGGCTCCACGTCATCGTGCCAGGTGGCACCGACAACCCGGAGGACGGCTCAGTAGCCGCGGTACTGCTGCTGGTTGTACGGGTCCTGGTACGGCGCGGGCGCCGGCCGGGGAGCCGCGGGCCGCATCGCCTCGTACCCCGCGGGGCCGGGCGCGCCCGGGCGGGGCGGCTGCGGCTGCTGGGGGCCGGGGTAGCCGCGGGGCGCGGTCGCCTGGTGCGGGATGTACGCGGCGGGCGCCTGCTGCAGCGGGGCGGGCTGCGGGGCCTGCTGCGGGTATCCGTAGGAGGGCTGCGAGGGGCCCGCCGGGAGGGCGGGCAGGGCGGACGGCAGCGCGGGCAGATGGCTGCTGCTCGGCATGTCGTACGCGGCGGGAACCCGGATCGGGGCGATCTGCGGTGTGCCCCGTTCGGCCACGAGCGAGTCGTAGATCGGGGTGTCCGGGAAGGAGGCGGAGTAGTAGCCGCCGCCATAAGTGGAGCGGGGGGAGGTCATGGCCATAAGTTAAGCCCACGATGTGCTGGTTGGGGAGACCGATAAGAGGGTTGTTTTCCGTGTCCGCAGTGACTGGGCATCCCCAATGCGAGCGAACTTGGCAAAATAGGGCGTCACGACACGCGATTTTGCGGTAAAGGCCGAGTTCCGGACGGGTTACCGGCGGTTGACGGAACCTTCTGCCGGACTCTTCTTCAGTGGCGGGCGGCCCGGAGAATAGGTTGTGCGTCAGAAACTCGACGATGCGCCGGGACAAGACTCGGCTCGGTGACACGTGATGGGGGCGGACATGTCAATGTCGAAAGGATCAAACACCCCGGTGCCGACGACGGCGCTGCGGGTCGAACTGGGCTGGCGATCCGGCCCCGGCGTGCCCGACGCGGACGCCTCCGCCCTCCTGCTGGTGGGCGGCAAGGTCCGTTCCGACGCGGACTTCGTCTTCTACAACCAGCCGGCCCACGCCTCCGGCTCGGTCCGCCACGAGGGCAAGCGGGACGCCGGCGGCCGGGTGACCGACAGCCTGCTCGTCGACCTCACGCGCGTGGAGCCCGCGATCGACACGGTGATCCTCGCCGCCTCCTCGGACGGCGGAGCGTTCGGGCAGGTCCCCGATCTGTACATCGAGGTGCGCGACACCGCGCGGAACACCGTCGTGGCCCGCTTCGACAACCCGGGCGCCGGCGCCGAGACCGCCTTCGTGCTCGGCGAGTTCTACCGCCGCCAGGGCGCCTGGAAGTTCCGCGCCGTCGGACAGGGATACGACAGCGGACTCGAGGGCCTGGCCACGGACTACGGCATCTCGGTGGACGAACCGCAGCACGCCCCGCCCCCACCCGCCCAGCCGGCGCCGACGGCCCCGCCCGCCCCCGCGGCCACGATGCCCCCACCGGTGCCTCCCGCGCCTCCCGTGGCACGGCCGGCCGCCGCGCCCCCGCCGCCCCCGGCCGCGCCCGCCGCCGCGCCGGTCCGGCTGACCAAGGTCACGCTCACCAAGGCGGCGCCCTCCGTCTCGCTCACCAAGCAGGGCGGCACCTCCGGCGCCATGCGCGTCAACCTCAACTGGCAGGTGCGCAAGCAGTTCTCGGGCTGGGCCCGCAAGCTCGGCCGCCCGGTCGCCATGCACGACGACCTCGACCTCGACCTGTGCTGCCTGTACGAACTGAGCGACGGCAGCAAGGGCGTCGTCCAGGCACTGGGCAACGCATTCGGGGCGCTGCACCAGCCGCCGTTCATCCACCTCGACGGCGACGACCGCACCGGCGCCGTGTCGACCGGCGAGAACCTCACCATCAGCCTCGACCACAAGCAGTACTTCCGGCGCATCCTCGTCTTCGTCACCATCTACGAGGGCGCCCGCTCCTTCGCCGACCTGCACGCCACGGTCACCCTCCAGCCGCAGTACGGCGCCGCGGTCGACTTCTCGCTCGACGAGTGCACCGTGCCCTCGACTGTGTGCGCCCTCGCGCTGATCACCAACACCGGAAACGACCTCGTCGTCCAGCGCGAGGCCCGCTACCTGGTGCCCGACCGCGGAGTGAGCCCGCAGCGGACGGTCGACCACGCCTACGGCTGGGGCATGAACTGGACCCCCGGCCGCAAATGAACCGCCCCAGGGGAGGCGCTCAGCCCGCCCGGCCCTCCTCGGGCACCGCGTCCGGACGGGCGTAGGTGCGGCCCTTCCAGGCCGCGCCGCGCCCCCGGTAGTGCTGCACCGCCGAGTCGACCGTCATCAGCAGATAGAGGAACGCGGTGAACGGCAGCAGCGGCGCGAGCCAGAGGGGCTGCCGGTAGTAGCGCAGCATCGGCAGAAACGTCCCCGCCATCACCAGCCAGGCGGCGCCGCCCAGGGCGGCCGCCGCACCCTGCCCCGTCGCCGCTCCGACGAGCACCGCGGCGGGCGGCACCAGATACACCAGGGCCAGGCCCAGCACCGTTCCGGCCAGCACCAGGGGGTTGTGCCGCAGTTGCGCGTAGGCGCTGCGCGAGACCATCCGCCACAGGTCGTGCAGCCGCGGATACGGGCGCACGCTGTCCACCCGGTCGGCCAGGCCCAGCCAGACCCGGCCGCCGGAACCCTTCACCGCGCGGGCGAGCACCACGTCGTCGATGACGGCGTGCCGGATGGCGTCCGGGATCCGCGCCCGCTCGGCGGCGTCGGCCCGCAGCAGCACGCAACCGCCCGCCGCGGCCGCCGTCCGCGTCGCCTTCTTCCGCCCGCTCCCGGCCCGGCCACCACCGATCCACCGGAACGGGTACAGCTGGGCGAAGAAGTAGACGAAGGCCGGGACCACGAGCCGCTCCCAGACGCTCTCCACCCGCAGCCGGGCCATCTGGGAGACGACGTCGAAACCTCCGGTGCCGGCCGCGGACACCAAGGCCCGCAGACTGTCCGGAGCGTGCGCGATGTCGGCGTCCGTCAGCAGCAGGTACTCGGGCTCACGCGCGCGTGCCAGGCCGATGCCGTGCCGCACCGCCCACAGCTTGCCCGTCCAGCCGGCGGGCGGCTCCCCGGGCGAGGCCACGGTCAGCGGCAGCCCCTCGTGCCGCCGGGCCAGCTCGCACGCCAGCTCACCCGTGCCGTCGGTGCTGCCGTCGTCGATGAGGAAGACTTCGGCCCGCCCCGGGTAGTCCTGGGCGAGCAGCGAGGGCAGGCTCGCGGGCAGCACCGCCGCCTCGTCGCGCGCCGGGACCACCACGCACACCGAGGGCCAGACGCCGGGCTCCTCAAGGGCCGGGAGTCTGACGTCCGTGCGCCAGAAGAAGCCCCGGGCGAGCAGCAGCCACAGCCAGGCGGCGAGGGAGAGGGCTGACACCAGGGTCACGACGGTCACGGCGGTCACGGCGGAAGTCCACGCATCGGCGCTCACGTGCGCAGTCTGCCGCACGGCACCGGCCGGTGGCGGCGCATCGTCTATGGTGGCCGGGTGAAGATCGCGCTCATGGACTCCGGAATCGGTCTGCTGGCGGCCACCGCCGCGGTACGGCGGCTGCGACCGGACGCCGATCTCATCCTCTCCCTGGACCCCGACGGGATGCCCTGGGGCCCGCGGACCCCTCAGGACCTGACCGGGCGCGCCCTCGCCGTGGCCGAGGCCGCCGCGGCGCACCGCCCGGACGCCCTGATCGTCGGCTGCAACACCGCCACGGTGCACGCGCTGCCCGCGCTGCGCGCCCGGCTCGAGCCCGAGGTGCCCGTCATCGGCACCGTCCCGGCGATCAAGCCCGCCGCGGCCGGCGGCGGCCCGGTGGCGATCTGGGCGACGCCGGCCACGACGGGCAGCCCCTACCAGCGGGGCCTGATCGAGGACTTCGCGGGGGACGCGACGGTCACCGAGGTGCCGTGCCCGGGCCTCGCCGAGGCGGTCGAGCACGCGGACGAGACCGCGATCACCGAGGCCGTCGCCGCCGCGGCCGCCCGCACACCCGACGACGTGACGACCGTCGTCCTGGGCTGCACCCACTACGAACTGGTCGCCGAGCGCATCCGCGCCGCCGTGCAGCGCCCCGGCGCCCCGCGGCTCGTCCTGCACGGCTCCGCCGGAGCCGTGGCCGCCCAGGCGCTGCGCCGGATCGGCGCCCGCCCCGACCCCGGCGCCCCGGCGACGGGCACCCTGACCGTGCTGCTGAGCGGACGCGAGGGCACCCTGCCCGCGCCCGCGCTGGCCTACGACGAGGGCACGCTCCTGCGCGCGGTCACGCCGGCCGGCTGACGGGCCCTCCCCGCCCGGTCGGCCCAGTCACCCTGCGCGACGAGGTACCCGCGCAGCGAAACATGAGTAACCTCATAGCCATGAGGCATCGCCACGGCGAGACCGTCCCCGAGCCCAACGTCTGGACCGGCCGTGCCACCAGCCGGGTCCAGTGGTTCCTGGCGCTCATCGGAGCCGCCTGCATGGCGCTCGGCATCGCCCTGGCCGTCGAATCGGCCTGGGAGTCCGGCGTCGCCCCGCTCGCCATGGCCGTCGTCGGCTGCATCGCGGCCGGACTGCTGGTCCTGTTCGGCACGCTGGCCTTCGTGCACGTCGCGCTGAGAGTCGACGAGGACTGTCTCGAAGTGCGCTGCGGCCACATCGGCGTGCCCCGCCGCCGCATCCCCCTCTCCCTCGTCGCGGGCGCCGAGTTCGCGCCGCACGTCACCCCGCGCCACTGGGGCGGCTGGGGCTACCGGTGGCGGCCGGAGATGGGCACGGCCGTCGTCGTACGGCGCGGGGAGGGCCTGATCCTGCGGCTGCTGGACGGCCACACCTTCACGATCACCGTGGACGACGCGGAGGCCGCCGTCCAGGTCATCAAGGACCGTCTGCGCCCGAAGACACCGGGCCCGGCACACTGAGACCGGGCGGACCCGGCCCGCTGGGCCCGCGGCGCGAGAGTCCGAGCCGCGGTGCCTCAGCGGGGCAGTCCCCCCTTCCGCGGCCTTGCGTCCGTGCCCCGGGCCGGTGACTCCGCCGCGAAGGGGCGGGCCGTGGCCAGCCCCGCGAGGAGCCCCGCGCCGAGCGGGACCGCGGTGAAGCTCAGCGCGTTGCCGACGACGGCGATGGCCGCGAGCCCGGTGAGCGCCGCGCCCGCGGTGAGGACGACCGGAGTGGGCCGCGGGGAGCGCCACAGCGCGTACAGCACCCAGCAGAAGGCCGCGGCCAGCAGCGCCACCCCCACCAGCCCCTGTTCGGCCGCCTGCTGCCACACCGCGGAGTGCGGGCGGCCGTCCGGCACCGGCGACCCCGCGGCCGTCGGGCTCGACGCCCCGAACCGTCCCGGTCCGACGCCGAGGGCCGGGTCCCCGCGCAGCAACTCCAGCGCGTCGGCCCACAGCCGGACGCGATGGGAGGTCAGCTGTCCCTCGAGGGCCGCGGCGAGCCCGTCCGGCACGAAGCCGCCCGGCACCGCCCAGCTCAGGCCGCTCACCAGACCCGCGCCGAGACCCAGCCCGGCGATGCCCACGCCGCGGCGGCGCACTCGGCCGGCGGCGAGTGAGCACAGCAGCACCACCGCACAGGCGACACATCCGGCGACCGAGCCCAGTACGGCCGCGATCACGGCGATCCCGGCGGCCAGCAGCCGTAACGCGACCCGCACGGCCGACGCTCCGCCCGCCCACGCCCCGCAGCACGCGGCGCCCGCCGACAGCGCGAGCAGGGCGGCGGTCGCACCGGCGTGCCCGAGCGGTGCGGTGAGCCGCGGCCCCGGCGCGAGGTGCGGGACGGCGACCGCAAGGACGACCCCGGCCAGCGCGACGGCACAGGGCGCGGCAACGGGCAGCAGCGCCCCGCCGCGTAACCGGCGGTCACGGCCAGCACCGCGAGCAGCACACCCTCGGGGCGTCCGTCGCGCGCGGCCGCCGTGATCAGCGACCAGGAGGCGCAGGCGGCGAGGATCACCAGCCCCGCCATGTCGACGCCGCCGTGTCTCCCGCCGTCCGCGACCGCACCGGCCGCAGACGCCGTCCCCCTCGAACCCACCGTGTCCCCCGCCCGCGTCGCCCCCGACCTGACGGGCCCCCGCCGCCCGGCGGAATCGGACCGGCGACCGGGGCTCGGCCACACCGTAACGGCCGGTCGGCGGATTGTGGACCGGTCGGCGCCCGGTTGTGGCGAAACGATGCGGCACGGATCGCCACGGCCCGTCGGGGTCCTCGGACCGTCCTGTCCACGGCCAGGTCACCCGCCGTACACTCCGGGGGGTGACAGCCACCGCAACCACCGTCGGCGAGCCGGACCGGACCCAACCGCGGACCACGCCCGCCTCCCGGGCCGTCTCGCGGCTCGCGCGTCTCCTCCCGGCCGCCGCCGCGGCGCTCTCCGGAGTGCTCCTCTACATCAGCTTCCCGCCGCGCACCCTGTGGTGGCTGGCGCTGCCCGCCTTCGCCGTCTTCGGCTGGGTGCTGCGCGGCCGCGGCTGGAAGGCGGGCCTCGGCCTCGGCTACCTCTTCGGCCTCGGCTTCCTGCTGCCCCTGCTGGTGTGGACCGGCGTGGAGGTCGGCCCCGGCCCCTGGCTCGCCCTGGTCGCGATCGAGGCGCTCTTCGTGGCGGCCGTCGGCGCGGGCGTCGCCGCCGTGTCGAAGCTGCCGGGGTGGCCGGTGTGGGCGGCGGCCCTGTGGATCGCCGGAGAGGCGGCACGCGCGCGTGTGCCCTTCGAGGGCTTCCCCTGGGGCAAGATCGCGTTCGGGCAGGCGGACGGCGTGTTCCTGCCGCTCGCCGCGGTCGGCGGCACGCCGGTTCTCGGCTTCGCGGTCGTCCTGTGCGGCTTCGCCCTCCACGAGGCCGTGCGCCTGGCCGTCCGGGCCCGCCGCGGCGACGAGGTGCGGCGCGGTGCCGCGGCGGTGGCACTCCTCGGCGTGGCCGTACCCGTGGTGGGCGCCGTGGCCGCCCGGCCCCTGGTCAGTGACACGGCGGAGGACGGCACCGCGACCGTCGCCGTGATCCAGGGCAACGTGCCGCGCGCCGGACTCGGCTTCAACGCCCAGCGCCGGGCCGTACTCGACTACCACGCGCGCGAGACACAGCGCCTGGCCGACGAGGTGAAGGCGGGCAAGGTGGCACGCCCCGACTTCGTCCTCTGGCCGGAGAACTCCTCGGACATCGACCCCTTCGCCAACGCCGACGCCCGCCTCGTCATCGACCGGGCCGCCCGGGCCATCGGCGCGCCCATCTCGGTCGGCGGCGTCGTGGAACGCGACGGCAGACTGCTCAACGAGCAGATCCTGTGGGACCCGGACAAGGGCCCCGTCGACACGTACGACAAGCGGCAGATCCAGCCCTTCGGCGAGTACCTGCCGCTGCGCTCGCTCATCGGGGCGATCAACGACGAGTGGACCTCCATGGTCAGCCGGGACTTCAGCAGGGGCACCGAACCCGGCGTGTTCACCATGGCCGGCACCAAGGTGGGCCTGGTGACCTGCTACGAGGCGGCCTTCGACTGGGCCGTGCGCTCCGAGGTCACCGACGGCGCCCAGATGATCTCGGTGCCCAGCAACAACGCGACCTTCGACCGCAGCGAGATGACCTACCAGCAGCTCGCCATGTCCCGGATCCGCGCGGTCGAGCACAGCCGGACCGTCACCGTCCCGGTGACCAGCGGCGTCAGTGCGATCATCATGCCGGACGGCCGGATCACCCAGAAGACCGGAATGTTCGTTGCCGACTCCCTGGTGCAGGAGGTGCCCCTGCGCTCCTCCGAGACGCCCGCCACCCGGCTCGGCATCGCACCCGAGATCGCCCTGGTGCTGGTCGCCGCCGGTGGGCTCGGCTGGGCCGTCGGCGCCGGTGTGCGCGGTCGACGCGCCCGCGACGTGTAGCCGTACGCCCGGTGCACGCCCCGTGACGACGGCGGGAGCGGTCCGGCCGCCCCGTTAGGGTCGGACGCATGGCTACTCCCGATTTCATCCGCGACCTGCGCGCCTCGGCCGGACACCAACTTCTGTGGCTCCCCGGAGTCACCGCCGTCGTCTTCGACGACGAGGGCAGAGTGCTGCTCGGCCGGCGGTCCGACAACGGGCGCTGGTCGTTGATCGGAGGCATTCCGGAGCCGGGCGAGCAGCCCGCCGCCTGCGCCGTGCGCGAGGTCGAGGAAGAGACCGCCGTCCAGTGCGTCGTCGAGCGGCTGGTCCTCGTGCAGGCACTGAAGCCGGTCACCTACGACAACGGTGACATCTGCCAGTTCATGGACATCACCTTCCGCTGCCGGGCCGTGGGCGGCGAGGCCCGGGTCAACGACGACGAGTCGCTCGAGGTGGGCTGGTTCGCGGTGGACGCGCTGCCGGACATCAAGGAGTTCGGACAGAGCAGGGTCAAGCAGGCCCTGTCCGACGCCCCCACATGGTTCGAACCCACTGGTTCCTTCTGAAGTATGGGGCGAGCCCACATGGGGGACGGGGCGGACGCTGCCTAGGGTCGGGACATGACCTCGCCCAGCGTCCTCCAGGCCCCCCACGCCTCCTCGCTCGACCTGCACGGCCGCACCGCCCTCGTCACCGGCGCCGCCGGCGGTATCGGCCGTGCCTGCGCACTGCGGCTGGCCGCGGCCGGGGCCGAGGTCAGAGCGGTCGACCGGGACGCGGCCGGTCTCGAGGCGCTCGCCGGGAGCTGCGGGGACCTCGCGGGCAGCGTCGAGCCGCAGGTCCTGGACCTGACCGACCTGGACGCCGCCGAACGCGCCGCGGCCGGCACCGACGTCCTCGTCAACAACGCCGGACTGCAACTGGTACGGCCGCTGGAGCAGTTCCCGCCGGACGTCTTCCACACCGTGCTCACCGTGATGCTGGAGGCCCCCTTCCGGCTGATCCGCGGCGCCCTGCCCCACATGTACGGGCAGGGCTGGGGCCGCATCGTCAACATCTCCTCCGTCCACGGACTGCGGGCCTCCGCCTACAAGGCCGCCTACGTGTCCGCCAAGCACGGGCTGGAGGGCCTGTCCAAGACCGCCGCCCTCGAAGGCGCCACCCACGGCGTCACCTCCAACTGCGTGAACCCCGCCTACGTCCGCACCCCGCTGGTGGAGCGGCAGATCGCCGACCAGGCCCGGGCCCACGGGGTCCCCGAGGAGCAGGTGCTCTCCGACGTACTGCTGCGCGACAGCGCCCTGCGGCGGCTGATCGAACCCGACGAGGTCGCCGAAGCGGTGGCGTACCTGTGCGGCCCGTACACGGCCGGCCTCACGGGCACCTCACTCGTCCTGGACGGCGGCTGGACCGCGCACTGAGCCGGGGTTTTCCACAGGGCTGCCGGGACGAGCGGGTGATGGGGAATCCTGTGGGCATGTCCCGCGATCACGCGCAGTCCGCCGAGACGCCGTTCCTAGAGCTGCTGGCTCGCGGCGCCTTGGCCGACGCCTACGAGCAGCCGGTGCTGCGCGCCCGCGCCGAGGGCGGACCGGCCGAGCGTACCGACGCGCTCGAACGGGCCAAGCACCTCGCGCTGCGGGTGCGCTCGGAGCTGGAGGGCCGGCGCAGGCGCGAGGCCGAGCTTTCCGCGCTGTTCGAGACCGCCCACGACCTCGCAGGACTGCGGGACCTGGACGCGGTACTGCGCGCGATCGTGCAGCGCGCCCGCTCCCTGCTCGGCACCGACGTCACCTACCTCAGCCTCAACGACCCCGACCGCGGCGACACCTACATGCGGGTCACCGAGGGATCGGTCGCCGCGCGCTTCCAGCAGCTGCGGCTCGGCATGGGGGAGGGCCTCGGTGGCCTCGTCGCCCAGACCGCCCGCCCCTACGTCACCGACGACTACTTCGAGGACGCCCGCTTCCGGCACACCGGCACCATCGACGCCGGGGTGCGCGACGAGGGCCTGGTCGCCATCCTCGGCGTACCCCTCATGCTCGGCCACCACGTCATCGGCGTGCTCTTCGCCGCGGACCGGCGGGCCAGGGTCTTCGAACGCGAGCAGATCGCCCTGCTCGGCTCCTTCGCCGCCCTCGCGGCCGCCGCCATCGACACCGCCAACCTGCTCGCCGAGACCCGCTCGGCCCTCGCGGGCCTGGAGCGGGCCAACGAGATCATCCGGGACCGCAGCGGCGTCATCGAGCGCGCCTCCGACGTCCACGACCGGCTCGCCGAGCTCGTCCTGCGCGGCGGCGGGGTGCACGACGTGGCGGCCGCCGTCTCGCAGGTCCTGGACGGCACCGTGGAGTTCACCGAGGCCACCGCGGCACCTGAGCACGCGCTGGAGGCGTCCCGCGCCGACGGACACGTGGTGCGGCACAAGGACGACTGGATCGCCGCCGTCGCCGCCGGTGACGAACTGTTCGGCGCCCTCGTCCTGCGCGGCCACCCCGGGCTCGACCCCGTCGACCAGCTCACCCTCGAACGCGCCGCGATGGTCACCTCCCTGCTGCTGCTCGCCCGCCGCTCCGCCGCCGAGGCCGAACAGCGGGTCCGCGGCGAGCTCCTGGACGACCTGCTCGACGCCCGCGACCGCGATCCGCGCCTGCTGGACGACCGGGCCCGACGGCTGCACGCCGACCTGTCCGCCGCCCACGTCGTCCTCGCCGCCCGCCTCGACGCCACCGAGGCCGACGCGGACCAGGAGGCGGACGCGCGCCGGCGCCTGTGGGCCGCGGCCTCCCACCTCGCCGCGACCCGGCACGGCCTGGCCGCCGCCCGGGACGGCGGCACCGTACTGCTGCTCCCGCTGACGGACGGCGACAGTGCCACCGATCTGGCCCGCCGCACCGCCCGGCACCTGGGCCGCGCGGTCCACGAGGCCGTCACCGTCGGCGCCTCCGCGCCCGTGCGGGATCTCGCCGCCCGTCCCGAAGCCGTGGCCGCCGCCTACACCGAGGCCGGACGCTGCCTGGACACCCTGCGCCTGCTGGGCCGTGGCGGGGACGGCGCGGCGGCCGAGGACTTCGGCTTCCTGGGCCTGCTGCTGGCCGGGGACCAGAACGTGCCGGGGTTCGTCGAGCGCACCATCGGTCAGGTCGTCGCCTACGACGAGCGGCGCGGCACGGAACTCGTGCGCACCCTCGACGCGTACTTCGCCTGCGGGATGAGCCCGGCCCGCACCAAGGAGGCCCTGCACGTCCATGTGAACACCGTCGCCCAGCGCCTTGAGCGCGTCGGCCGGCTCCTGGGTGACGACTGGCAGAGCCCCGACCGCGCGCTGGAGATACAACTGGCCCTCAGACTCCACCGGTTGTCGGCCCCGGCACGGCCCTGAACCCCGCACGCACGGGCGCACGGGGGCCGGTGACGGAGGCGGCTCAGACGGTGCGCGCCTGCTGCCCACGGGAGTCGGACACCGGCGCGTCGACGTCGACGTCGGCGTCGGCGTTGACGGCATCCACCTCCGCGAGGTCCCGGTGCCGGGTCTCCCGGGCCACGCCCACGGCGAACAGCGTCAGCACTGCCGCCGCGATGACATAGAGGGAGATCGGCGTCGAGCTGTCGTACTCGGACAGCAGCGCGGTGGCGATCAGCGGCGCCGGAGCACCGGCCGCCACGGAGGCGAACTGGGCGCCGATCGAAGCCCCCGAGTAGCGCATCCGGGTCGCGAACATCTCGGAGAAGAAGGCCGCCTGGGGCGCGTACATGGCGCCGTGCAGCACCAGCCCCACGGTCACCGCGAGCAGCAGAGCGCCGAAGCGACCGGAGTCGATCAGCATGAAGAACGGGAACATCCACAGCCCGACACCGGCCGCACCCAGCAGGTACACGGGGCGCCGGCCGATCCGGTCCGACAGCGCTCCCCAGGCCGGGATGACCGCGAAGTGCACGGCCGAGGCGATCAGCACCGCGTTGAGCGCGGTCTGCTTGGAGACGCCGGCCGCGGACGTGGCGTAGACGAGGATGAAGGCCGTGATGACGTAGTAGCTGATGTTCTCCGCCATCCGCGCGCCCATGGCGATCAGCACGTCGCGCCAGTGGTGCCGCATCACGGCGACCAGCGGAAGCGGCTCGGCCTTCGTCTTCCGCGACTCCGCCTGCGCCAAGGCCTGCTTGAAGACCGGCGATTCGTCGACAGAGAGACGAATCCACAGACCGACCATGACCAGGACCCCGGAGAGCAGGAACGGAATGCGCCAGCCCCAGCTGTTGAACGCGGCGTCCGACAGCACGGCCGTGAGCAGCGACAGCACACCGGTCGCGAGCAGTTGCCCGGCCGGTGCCCCGGTCTGCGGCCACGACGCCCAGAACCCGCGCCGCCGCGCGTCCCCGTGCTCGGACACGAGCAGCACGGCGCCGCCCCACTCACCGCCGAGGGCGAAACCCTGGACGAGCCGCAGCACGGTCAACAGCACGGGAGCGGCCGTGCCGACGGTCGCGTGGGTGGGGAGCAGCCCGATCGCGAACGTCGCCCCGCCCATCATCAACAGGCTCAGCACCAGCAGCTTCTTACGCCCGAGCCGGTCACCGTAGTGCCCGAACACCAGGGCTCCGACCGGTCGCGCGGCGAACCCGACGGCATAGGTCAGGAACGACAGCAGCGTCCCGACCAGCGGGTCGGAGTCCGGGAAGAACAGCTCGTTGAACACGAGCGCGGCGGCGGAACCGTAGAGGAAGAAGTCGTACCACTCGATGGTGGTGCCGATGAGGGACGCGGCGACGATGCGCTTGAGATTGTTCGGTGCTGGTGGGGTGGCTGCGGGCGACGACATCGGCACCACTTCCTGGGGATCTGCGGGGACGGTTGCGTGTCGCCACACCGTAGGAAGACGCAGGTCAGAGGCGTATGTGGTGGGACACCATAGTTCGGAGGCAAGCTATGCGCGCAGTACCCATGCGTCCTCAGCTGACTTGGCGTCTACCAGTGGGCGGTAGAGCGAAGTCTCGCCCCGCTGCCTCATCACGCACCGCCAGCTTCGGTCACCCTGTCAGCTGCTGTCGTCATCCACATAGAGACAGAAGGGATGACCAGCGGGGTCGAGCATCACCCTGACGTTGTCCTGCGGCTGATACCCGGCCTCCCGCGCGCCGAGTTCCAGGGCATGGGCTACGGCGGCCCGCAGATCGACGACTTCGAAGTCCAGGTGCATCGTGATCCGCTGGGAGTTCTCCTGAGCGGGCCAGACCGGAGGGACGTAGCCGTCCGAGAGCTGGAAGGCTACGTAGCCCACACCTTCCGAGGGCGCGACCGTCGCCCCATCAGGCTCTTCCTTGGTGATCTCCCAGCCCAGCAGATCCGAGTAGAAGTGGGCGAGCGCCGGCGGATCGGGCGCCTCAAGTACGACGCCCCACCAGTCGTGTCTCGACATGCGAGGAGTACCGGGCTCATGACTGGGTCGTCCACGCATACCGCCAACTACCTCCGGATGCTCCGCCGCAGATCCTCTTCAAGGCTGACCTCTGGACCTTACCGACCGCCCGAGAACGGGACCGGGAGACCCGGCGCAGAAGGCTGAGCACGCTAAAGCGTCCGCAGAACGGGGGCCGAACACTGGGCGCACCGGTGTTGGGGCCGGCCTGGCCCACGGTCTACTGACGCTTCGCGTAGTCCTTGACGAGCTCGGCGCCCGAGGCGAGCTGGACCGGTCGCGGTGCGCGATCGACTCGGTCAGCGTCCGGGCTGCAAAAGGGATCCACTGATGGGCCCGAATCCGACCGATCGTGGCAAGCTGGGATTGAAGGTTCACTTGCCCAACCGTCTACGGATGAACGTGCTCAGGCGGCAAGCTGTGAGCTGCTGTGCGGGAGGTCTCGGAAGGGATCGTGGTGCGAACCCGAGACAGGGATGATCACCTCATGATGCGAGGTGCCTTTGACGACGTCCCTGTGACCGCACTCTTCCCTCTCCTGAAGGCTGCGGATGTGGACTCCTTGAATCGGGCGGCTGGAACGGTCGACACGGCTCGTGCAGGTAGAGACACGGCGGATTGGGAGTGGGCGCTGGAACACGCGGACTTCCCGGCCACACAGCTGGGGACTCCGGTCGTCCTTGGGCTGGATGTCATCGAGCACGCCGAGGGAGGCGACCAGGTGGAGCTTTTGCTCCAGGTGGTGTGGACCGATCCAGGCCGGCTCGCGGTCGACACGGCCGTGAACGTGGCCTGCTGGTGCGAGACCGATCACGCCACCCATGACATCGACGCCGTAAGGCAAGTGGTTGGCGAGGGGACCTCGTTGTCCGAGGCATTCCGGGCCGGAGCTGAACGTCTGACCGGCTGGCTGGCCGATCCACACGACGCCGACCACTGGCGTGCCAAAGCGGGACTGCCTCCCCGGCGGGTCCCCTGAGGGTCCGCGCCGGGCACGTTCGTCTGTACCGGACTGGGTACGTTCACGGCCCTGGCAAGATTTTCGTGAAGCGGGGTTGTGCCTCCGTGCGCCGGTGACGCACCGTCACGGGTAGCGGCAGTGTCGGCGAGTGTGTGATGACCTCGTACGAACTATGGCTCCGCATCTGGATGTGGTGCGGCTGGAACGGGTGTGGTCGGCGGGCGGGGTGGTCCGTATCGCCGCCCGTACCCGCGATTTGATGATTGCGTGTCCGGACTGCGGGCGTGAGTCCGCTCGGGTGCACAGCCGGTATCTCCGCAGACTGGCCGACGTCGCTGCTGGTGGACGCCCGGTGCTGATCACTCTCTCCGTGCGCCGCT
>NZ_JBIRFY010000007.1:88880-450802 GCF_044327745.1 Streptomyces sp. NPDC018026 | reverse complement strand
CGCCCGGTTACATTTCGAACCCGGAAGCTAAGCCTTACAGCGCCGATGGTACTGCAGGGGGGACCCTGTGGGAGAGTAGGACGCCGCCGAACAATCTTTGGGAAGGACCCCTGGTCCCCAGCGTTCAGCTGGGGACCAGGGGTCCTTTCGTTTTTCCAGGGCGCACCGGGTACCCGGCTGCGCGAGAATGACTTGCGGTACCGAAGACAGGAGTCACCCATGTCCACCAACTCTCCCGACGACCGACCGGAGCGCGACCAGCGCCGACGGGACAGTGGTGACCGCGGTGACCGCAGGGATCAGCGCGGGGACCGTGGTGGGTTCCGCCGGGACGACCGTCGTGACGATCGGCGCGATGACCGTGGCGGACAGCGTGGTGGCTTCCGCCGGGACGATCGAGACCGTGGGCCGCGTCGGGACGATCGCGATCGTGGGGGCGACCGGGGTTTCCGTCGCGATGACCGGGGCGACCGCCCCTCGTACCGTCGTGACGACCGCGGAGAGCGTGGCGACCGACCCGCCTTCCGGCGTGACGATCGGCGCGACGACCGTCGTGACGATCGGCGCGATGACCGTGGTGGGCAGCGCGGTGGGTTCCGCCGGGACGACCGTCGTGACGATCGCCGTGATGACCGCCGCGACGGGCGTCGCGAGGACAACCGCGGTGGCGGGTACGGGCGTCGGGACGACCGGGACCGTGGGGGCGACCGGGGATTCCGCCGGGACGACCGTGGTGGTGACCGTCCGTCCTTCCGCCGCGACGACCGTGGTGAACGCGGGGACCGGGGCGACCGCCCCTCGTACCGTCGTGACGACCGCGGTGACCGCGGTGACCGTCCCTCGTACCGCAGGGATGACCGCAGGGATGACCGCCGCGACGGCCGCCGGGATGATCGTCCGGCCTTCCGTCGGGACGACCGGCGCGATGACCGTCCTGCCTTCCGTCGCGATGACCGGCGCGATGACCGTCCTGCCTTCCGTCGCGATGACCGTCGGGACGATCGTGGCGGCTTCCGTCGGGACGACAACCGTGGTGAGCGCGGCGGATTCGGCCGGCGTGACGACCGTCGGGACGACAACCGTGGTGACCGCGGTGGGTTCCGCGGGCGCGACGACCGCGGGGGGCGTGGGCCCCGTCGTGACGACCGCGGAGGGCGGCCCGGCGGTTACCGGGGCCGGGACGACCGGCAGGGCGGCGGGGGCCGTTTCCGAGAGGAGCGTGACCGTGACCGGGACCGGGAGCCGATCAAGCGGCTGCCGATCCCCGAGGAGGTCACGGGCGACGAGATCGACAAGGACGTACGGCAGGAGCTGCAGAGCCTGCCCAAGACGCTCGCGGAGGACGTCGCCAGGAACCTGGTGATGGTCGCCCGGCTGCTCGACGAGGACCCGGAGGCCGCGTACGGCTACTCCAGGGTCGCCCTGCGCCTGGCGTCCCGCGTCGCCGCCGTACGGGAGGCGGCCGGGTTCGCCGCGTACGCCAACCAGAAGTACGCCGAGGCGCTGGCGGAGTTCCGGGCCGCTCGGCGGATGACCGGTTCCGTGGAGCTGTGGCCGGTCATGGCCGACTGCGAGCGCGGGCTCGGCCGGCCGGAGAAGGCGCTGGACATGGCCGGTGCCCCCGAGGTGCACAAGCTGGACAAGGCCGGTCAGGTCGAGATGCGCCTCGTGGCGGCCGGTGCCCGGCGTGACATGGGGCAGCTGGACGCGGCGATCGTGACGCTGCAGAGCCCCGAGCTGGCCTCCAACTCCGTACAGCCGTGGACCGCGCGGCTGCGGTACGCCTACGCCGACGCGCTGCTGGCCGCAGGCCGGGAGCAGGAGGCGCGGGAGTGGTTCGCGAAGGCCGTGGAGTCGGACCGGGACGGCAGCACGGACGCCTCGGACCGGCTCGCCGAGCTGGACGGCGTGGAGTTCATGGACGCCCTGGACGAGGGCGA
This sequence comes from Streptomyces sp. NPDC018026, assembly GCF_044327745.1. NCBI lineage: Bacteria > Bacillati > Actinomycetota > Actinomycetes > Kitasatosporales > Streptomycetaceae > Streptomyces > Streptomyces sp. NPDC018026. The sequence goes on along the minus strand of NZ_JBIRFY010000007.1, from coordinate 448,862 downwards.
GTCCGAGAGCGAAGGGGAGAGCCCTTCCGCCGAGGACGGCGACAAGGACTGATGGCCTGGCGGCGAGTCGAGGGGGCGGGACCGGTTCACGGACCCGCCCCCTCGGCGTGTCGTCAGGCCGTCTCAGGCGTCGAGTGGGCGCAGTACCAGGCCCGAGGCCGGTTTCGGGCCGAAGGACGTCGACTTGCGGGGCATCGTGACGCCCTGTCGGGCCAGTTCGCGGACGACCTCCTCGCGGACCGGGTGCATCAGCACCGCCGTACCGCCGTCGCGCTCGGCCTTCTCGACGGTGGCCGTCGTGTCGTGGATGTAGGAGATGTGGGACGCCGAGTCGTCGGGGACGTGCCAGACGTGGGCGAGGAGCGTGGCGTGCAGGACGGTGGCGTCCAGCGTGCGCCAGGCCTCGGGCCGGTCGGTGGGGACCGTGCGGGCCAGCAGCCCGGGCTCGGGCAGGTCTACGAGGTGGAAGGCGCCGTCGCCCGCGAGGAGGAAGGCGTTGCCCGCGTCGGCCGCCTTCGCCAGGGTTTCCAGTGACTCGTCCAGGGACGTGCCGAGGCGGCGGACGCGGAAGTGTCCGGCGAGGGCGGCCACGGCTTCGTGCACTGGGACGCCGTGCAGCAGCCGGTGGATGGCGCGGACCCGGAGCGGGTAGCGGGCCGTGTCGACCAGGAGGACCAGGCCGTGGTCCCACGGGCTGGGCGAAGGGTGCTCCGCGCGGAGGGTGCGGTAGGTGGCCCAGCGGTGGTGGCCGTCGGCGATGAGGGCCTGGTGCCGGGACAGCTCGGTCCGGACGCGGGCCACGGTGTCCGGGTCGGTCACCGACCACAGACGGTGGCAGAAGCCGTCCTCCGTGGTCGTGGAGAGGAGCGGCGGCTGCTCGGCCGTGCGTTCCACGAGGGCGGTGGTGGCCGGTGTCCCGTCGTCTCCCCGGTAGGTCAGGAGGAGGGGTTCGAGGTTCGCCCGGGTGGCCCGCATGAGTGCCGCGCGGTCGGCGACGACGTGCGGCATGACGTCCTCGTGCGGCAGCACCACCTGCTCGGAGGGGTCCGACACGCGCAGGGCGCCGATGATGCCGCGCTGCAGCATGCCTTCGCGGTCGCGTTGTTCGTAGACGTACAGACCCGGTTCGGGGTCGGTGGTCAGGACGCCCTCCGCCGTCCAGCGCCGCAGGGTGCGGGCGGCCTGCTCGTTGCGCGCCTCGGGTGTGGCGGCCTGGGGCAGGATCAGCCGGACGATGTTGTACGGGTCGGCGGACTCGAGGTGGAGCAGGCCGTCGGGGCGGACCACGACGTCGTAGGGAGGGGAGGTCACGGCGGCCAGGCTGCCGACCCGGTCGGGGTCGTAGCGGAGGCCTCGGAACGGGGTGAGTTCCAGGCCCCGGCGCGCCGTTGCTTCCGGGTGACCTGCAGAGTTCATCCCGGCATCGTACGTGTGTCAGTGGCATGGGGGATGATCGGGGGAAAGGCGACGAACGAGGAGCGATGCGCAATGAGCCGGAGCGTCAGGACGAGGCCCGCGGGCAGTGGGCCGCACCTGAGTGAGGCGTACGACACGGCGCTGCTCGACCTGGACGGCGTGGTGTACGCCGGGGGGAACGAGATCGCTCACGCCGTCGACTCCCTCGCCGCGGCCCGCGACGGCGGGATGCGCCTGGCCTACGTCACCAACAACGCGCTCCGGACCCCCGACGTGGTGGCGGCGCACCTGACCGAGCTGGGCATACCGACGGGGGCCGAGGACGTCATCACGTCGGCGCAGGCGGTGGCCCGGCTGATCGCCGAGCAGCTGCCCCAGGGGGCGCGGGTGCTGGTGATCGGCGGTGAAGGGCTGCGCGTGGCGCTGCGGGAGCGCGGTCTCGAGCCCGTGGAGTCGGCCGAGGACGATCCGGCGGCCGTGGTGCAGGGGTTCGGCGGGCCGGAGCTGCCGTGGGGGCGGTTCGCCGAGGCCTGCTACGCGATCGCGCGGGGCGTGCCCTGGTACGCCTCCAACACCGACCTGACCATCCCGGGCGCCCGTGGGATCGCCCCGGGCAACGGCGCCGCGGTGGAGGTCGTGCGGATCGCGACCGGCGCCGAGCCGCAGGTCGCGGGCAAGCCCCTGCCGCCCATGCACCGGGAGACGATCCTGCGGACCGGCGCCCGGCGCCCGTTGGTGGTGGGCGACCGCCTGGACACGGACATCGAGGGGGCGTTCAACGGGGAGGTCGACTCGCTGCTCGTCCTGACCGGTGTGACCGACGGGGCGCAGCTGCTGGCGGCGCCGCCGCGGCACCGGCCGACGTACGTCGACGCCGACCTGCGCGGGCTGCTCACCGGACAGCCGGAGGTCACCGGTGACGCGGAGGAGGGCTTCCGGTGCGGAGGCTGGACGGCGACGGCCGGCGGGGAGCGGCTGGAGCTGGACGGCGACGGCGCGGCGCTGGACGGGTTGCGCGTCCTGTGCGCGGCGGCCTGGACGGCGGGCGGAGAGCAGGGGTGCGGGCTGGACTCGGGGAAGGCACTGGCGCGATTGGGGTTGTGAGACGGCGTACGGGGAAGGCGCCCGTTGGCACCCGATCAAGCCCATCAAGATCATCAAGCCCATCAAGCCGGTCAGCCGTTCACCGGCCCGAGCGTCCCCGGGTGTTCCGGGGTGGGCCGGGGTGTGCCGGTCCCGCGGCCTCGGGAAGGCTCGGGGATCGTGATCGATTGGCAGGGTAGGCTAACCTAACTGCGTGTTGGTCGACAGTCCCCCCGAACAGCGCGCGGAGACCGCTCCCGCGCCGCCCTCCAAGCGCCGTGTCCTGCGCGCCGCGGGGCTGCCCGTCGCCGTGGCGGTCCTGGTGCTCGTCACGTTGGCGAGCATCGCGATCGGTGCGAAGGACCTGTCCCTGGCGGAGGTCTGGCACGGCCTCTTCCACGACTCGGGCACCTACGGCGACGTCGTGGTCGGCGAGCGGCTGTCGCGCACCGTCCTCGGTCTGCTGGCCGGCGCGGCCCTCGGCCTCGCGGGAGCCGTGCTGCAGGCGCTGACCCGCAATCCGCTGGCCGACCCCGGACTGCTCGGCATCAACGCGGGCGCCTCGGCGGCCGTGGTCACGGGCATCACCTTCTTCGGCGTCACCTCGCTGACCGGGTACGTCTGGTTCGCCTTCGCCGGTGCGGCGGGGGTCGGCGCGCTGGTCTGGTTCCTGGGCGGCAGCCGGGGGGCGACGCCGGTGCGGCTCGTCCTGGCCGGCACCGCGATCAGCGCCGCCCTTTTCGGCTACCTCCAGGCCGTGATGATCATGGACGACGCGGCGCTGGGCAGGATGCGCTTCTGGACGGTCGGTTCGCTCGCCTCGGCGACGACCGGCACCATCCGGGAGGTGCTGCCGTTCTTCGTGGTGGGCACGGTCCTCGCCCTCGCGCTCGCCCGGCCGCTCAACGCCATGGAGATGGGCGACGACACCGCCAAGGCCCTCGGCGCCAACCTGAACCGCACCCGGGCGCTGTCCATGCTCGCCGCGACCGTGCTGTGCGGGGCCGCGACCGCCGCCTGCGGGCCGATCGTGTTCGTCGGGCTGATGATCCCGCACATCGTCCGCTCCTTCACCGGACCGGACATGCGCTGGATCCTGCCCTACGCGGCGATCCTGTCCCCGGTGCTGCTGCTCGGCGCGGACGTCCTCGGCCGGATCGTCGCACGGCCCTCGGAACTTCAGGTCGGCATCGTCACCGCCGTCCTCGGCGGGCCGGTCTTCATCTTTCTCGTACGACGGCGGAGGACGGCCCAGCTGTGAGGACCGCGAAGAACGGGATGACCGCCAAGAACGGGAAGACCGTGAAGAACGCGAAGACCATGAAGAGCAACCGGGCCGTGCGCACTCCGGGTGGGCTGTCCCTGCGCCTGGACGTGCGGGCCGTCGTCGTCGTCGCGCTGCTGCTGCTCCTCGCGCTCGCCGCGAGCGTGCTGCTGATCGGCACCGGCGACTTCGACATACCGGCCGTCGACGTGCTGAAGACCCTGGTCGGCCAGGGCAACGCCGGGCAGGAGTTCATCGTCAAGGAGCTGCGGCTGCCGCGGGTCCTGGTCGGACTGCTGGTCGGGGGCGCGCTCGGCGTCGGCGGTGCCCTCTTCCAGGCCATCTCCCGCAACCCGCTCGGCAGTCCGGACGTACTCGGCCTCGGGCAGGGCGCCACGGCCGGTGCGCTCATCATGATCGTCCTGTTCTCCGGCAGCTCGGCCCAGGTGACCGTCGGCGCGCTGGCCGGCGGCCTGGTGACCGGTCTGGCCATCTATCTGCTCGCCTGGAAGCGGGGCGTGCACGGATACCGACTGGTCCTGGTCGGCATCGGCGTGTCCGCGATCGTCACGGCGGTCAACGGCTACCTGATGACCCGGGCCGACATCGTCGACGCCTCCCGCGCCGTCGTCTGGATGACCGGCTCCCTCAACGGCCGCGACTGGGACCAGGTCTGGCCCCTGCTCGGCCTGTGCGCCGTGCTGGTCCCGCTCGTGCTCACCAACGGACGGGCGCTGCGGATGATGGAGATGGGCGACGACATCTCGTACGCCCTGGGGGTGCGCGTCGAGCGGGTGCGGGCGCTGCTGATGGTGGCCGCCGTACTGCTCACCGCCTCGGCCACCGCCGCCGCCGGGCCGGTCAGCTTCGTGGCGCTCACCGCGCCGCAGCTCGCCCGGCGCCTGACCCGCTCGCCCGGCCCCAACCTGCTGCCGTCCCTGTGCATGGGCGCCGCCCTGCTGGTCGGCGCGGACTTCATCTCGCAGCGGGTCTTCGGCGCCGAGCAACTGCCCGTGGGCGTCGTCACCGGAGTGCTCGGCGGCGTCTACCTGCTGTGGCTGCTGGTCACCGAGCGCAAGGCGGGCCGGATATGAGCGCCGGCACCGGCCGCCGCGGCGGGCCGAACAACCGAAGGAGCAACAGCAACGTGAACCGCCTGACCGCCGAGAACGTCACCCTCGCCTACGACCAACGGGTCATCGCGGAAAAGCTGTCGGTGGAGATACCCGACAACTCCTTCACCGTGATCGTCGGCCCGAACGCGTGCGGCAAGTCCACCCTGCTGCGCGCTCTGTCACGGATGCTCAAGCCGAGCCGGGGCCGGGTGCTGCTCGACGGGTCGGTCATCCAGTCGATGCCCGCCAAGCAGGTCGCCCGGACCCTCGGCCTGCTGCCGCAGTCGTCCATCGCGCCCGACGGCATCACCGTCGGCGACCTCGTCGGCCGCGGCCGCTACCCCCACCAGGGCATCCTGCGCCAGTGGTCGACCGAGGACGAGCGGGTCGTGCAGGAGTCGATGGCCCAGACCGGCATCTCGGAGCTGGCCGACCGCTACGTCGACGAACTCTCCGGCGGACAGCGCCAGCGCGTGTGGATCGCCATGGCGCTCGCCCAGCAGACCCCGCTGCTGCTCCTCGACGAGCCGACGACATACCTGGACATCCAGCACCAGATCGACGTCCTCGACCTGTGCGCGGAACTGCACGAGGAGCAGGGCCGCACCCTCGTGGCCGTGCTGCACGACCTCAACCACGCCGCCCGCTACGCCACCCACCTCATCGCCCTGCGCGACGGGGAGATCATCGCCGAGGGCGCGCCGAAGGACATCGTCACCGCCGACCTGGTCGAGCGGGTCTTCGGGCTGCGCTGCCAGGTCATCGACGACCCCGAGACGGGTACGCCGCTGGTGGTGCCGGCCGCCCGGAAGGGGCGCACCAAGCAGGAGAACGAGCAGGTGACCAAGCAAGCGAAGGCGGTCGCTACAGGAGCTTCCTGAGCCGGAACAGATCGCGCAGGCCGGCCTCCAGCTTCACCCGGCCCGAACCCCAGGCCCTGGCGAAGTTCAGCTCGCCCGCGACCAGGGCGACCAGGTCGTCGCCGGTCATCGCCAGCCTGATCTCGGCCTTCTCGCGCGGCGGCCCCGCAAGGGTCTCGCGCACGTCGATGCGGCCGTCCGCCATCCGTCCGGCGAAGGTGACGTCCAGGTCGGTGATGTGACAGCTCACCGAGCGGTCCAGCTCCGCGGCCGACCGTACGTCCCCTTCGGCGCTCCGCATGTGGTCAGAGAGCTTGTCGAGTGCGGCACGGCACTCCTCAGTCGTCGCCATCGGGACCGACCGTACCCCAGCGCCACGCGGTAGCGTCGGGGCATGAGCGACGCAGTACCGGAGCCGGAGACCGAGCCCGAGCAGGCGGAGCCCGGGGTGCGCACCGACCCCGGGTACGAGCCCGCGGCCCCCGCCCCGCTGGGCGTCCCGCGCGACCCCACCGGGAACGCCGAGGTCGACGCCGGACTGGCGCGGCTGGCCGACGCCGACCACCTGGCCACCGACGGACACGTCGAGGTGTACGAGGATGTACACCGGGGGCTGCGCGACGCGCTCACCGCGCTCGACGCCCGCCCGGGACCTCCGGAGCCTCCGGGGCGCCCGGGACCACCGGCGCCCCCGCCGCCATCGCCGTACGACCGCAGGAGCTGAACCGAACGTGGCAGGAGTCGCACGCCGCCGTCTCGACGCGGAGCTGGTGCGCCGCAAGCTGGCGCGCTCGCGCGAGCACGCGAGCCAGCTGATCGCCGCCGGGCGGGTCACCGTCGGCAAGACCGTCGCGACCAAAGCCGCCACGCAGGTCGAGACCGCCGCCGCGATCGTCGTGACCGCCGACGACGCCGACCCCGACTACGTCTCGCGCGGCGGCCACAAGCTCGCCGGGGCCCTCGCCGCCTTCGTACCGCGCGGACTCGTCGTCGAGGGGCGGCGGGCCCTGGACGCCGGCGCCTCCACCGGCGGCTTCACCGACGTACTGCTGCGGGCGGGCGCCGCGCACGTCGTCGCCGTGGACGTGGGATACGGACAACTCGCGTGGAGTCTGCGGCAGGATGAACGCGTCACCGTCAAGGACCGTACGAACGTACGGGAGTTGACGCCGGAAGCGATCGATGGGGAGCCCGTGGACCTTGTCGTGGGGGATCTTTCCTTCATCCCGCTCGGACTGGTGCTGCCCGCCCTCGTGCGCTGCACCCGGCCGGGCGCCGACCTGGTGATGATGGTGAAGCCGCAGTTCGAGGTAGGGAAGGAACGGCTGGGCAGCGGGGGAGTGGTACGCAGCACGCAGTTGCGGGCCGAGGCCGTGCGGGGAGTCGCGCGGAAGGCCTGGGAGCTGGGGCTCGGGGTGAAGGGGGTCACCGCCAGTCCGCTGCCGGGTCCCTCCGGGAACGTCGAGTACTTTCTGTGGCTGCGGGCCGGTGCCGGTGAACTGGACCCGGCCGATGTTGACCGTGCAGTGGCGGAGGGGCCGCGTTGACACAGAACCGAGCGCGTACTGTTTTCCTGCTCGCCCACACCGGGCGCCCCGCTGCCATCCGCAGCGCGGAGCTGGTGGTCAAGGGGCTGCTGCGGGCCGGGATCGGCGTACGGGTCCTGGAGGCGGAGGCGCGCGACCTGCCGCTGCCGGGTGAGGTGGGGCTGGTCGGCGAGGCCACCCCGCAGTGCCTGGACGGGTGCGAGCTGCTGATCGTGCTGGGCGGCGACGGCACGCTGCTGCGCGGCGCCGAGTTCGCCCGCGCCTCGGGCGTGCCGATGCTCGGCGTCAACCTCGGCCGGGTCGGCTTCCTCGCGGAGGCCGAGCGCGACGACCTCGACAAGGTCGTCGACCGGGTGGTGAACCGGGCCTACGAGGTCGAGGAGCGGATGACCGTCGACGTCGTCGTGCACCGCAACGGCGACATCGTGCACACCGACTGGGCGCTGAACGAGGCGGCCGTGCAGAAGGCCGGTGCCGAGAAGCTGCTGGAAGTCGTGCTGGAGATCGACGGCCGGCCGGTGACCGGGTTCGGCTGCGACGGCATCGTGCTGTCCACGCCGACCGGGTCGACGGCGTACGCCTTCTCGGCCGGCGGTCCTGTGGTGTGGCCCGAGGTGGAGGCGCTGCTGATGGTGCCGATCAGCGCCCACGCGCTGTTCGCCAAGCCGCTGGTGACCTCCCCGGACTCGGTGCTCGCGGTGGAGGTGCTGCCGCACGTCCCGCCGGGGGTGCTGTGGTGCGACGGGCGGCGGACGGTCGAGCTGCCGCCGGGGGCGCGGGTGGAGGTGCGGCGGGGGGCGGTGCCGGTGCGGTTGGCTCGACTGCATCACGCGTCGTTCACGGACCGGCTGGTGGCGAAGTTCGCGTTGCCTGTTTCCGGATGGCGCGGGGCGCCCCATTAGCGGTCTCGAAGGGGTGGTTCTGTTGCGGTCCGACCGCGGGCTGTCCGTGGCTGGTCGCGCCGTTCCCCGCGCCCCTGAGCGGCATGCACTGGACGGCGTTGCAAGGGCAGCCTGTGTGCGCTTCGCGTCCTCGACCTCGTATGGTCGTGTCCGTGCTTGAGGAGATGCGGATACGGTCGCTCGGAGTCATCGATGACGCCGTGGTCGAGCTGTCGCCCGGGTTCACCGCTGTCACCGGTGAGACGGGTGCGGGCAAGACCATGGTGGTCACCAGCCTCGGGCTGCTCCTGGGTGGACGCGCGGACGCGGCGCTGGTGCGGATCGGGGCGAAGAACGCGGTCGTCGAGGGGCGCATCAGCGTGCCCGGCGGCGCCGCGGCCGCCGTCCGGGCCGAGGAGGCCGGGGCCGAGCTGGACGACGGGGCGCTGCTGATCAGCCGTACCGTGTCCGCCGAGGGGAGATCGCGCGCGCACCTGGGCGGGCGGTCGGTGCCGGTGGGGATGCTCGCCGAGCTGGCCGACGAGCTGGTCGCCGTGCACGGGCAGACCGACCAGCAGGGGCTGCTGAAGCTGAACCGGCAGCGGCAGGCCCTGGACCGGTACGCGGGCGACGCGGTCGCCGGGCCGCTCGCCAAGTACGCGGAGGCCTACCGCCGGCTGCGGGCCGTCGCCCGTGAGCTGGAGGAGATCACCACGCGCGCGCGTGAGCGCGCCCAGGAGGCCGATCTGCTGCGCTACGGCCTCGACGAGATCGCCGCGGTCGAGCCGCGCGCCGGTGAGGACGTGGAGCTGGCGGAGGAGGCGGAGCGGCTGGGACACGCCGAGGCGCTCGCGTCGGCCGCCGCGGTCGCCCACGCCGCCCTGGCGGGCAACCCGGAGGACCCCGAGGGCGTGGACGGCGCCACGCTCGTCGCGGGCGCGCAGCGGGCCCTGGACGCCGTGCGGTCCCACGACCCGGCGCTGGCGGCGCTCGCCGAGCGGATCGGCGAGGTCGGCATCCTGCTGCGCGACGTGGCCGGGGAACTCGCCGGGTACGCCGACGACCTGGACGCCGACCCGCTGCGGCTGGCGGCGGTCGAGGAGCGCCGGGCCGCGCTCACCGCGCTGACGCGGAAGTACGGCGAGGACGTCGCGGCCGTACTGAGCTGGGCCGGGCAGAGTGCCGCGCGGCTGACCGAGCTGGACGGCGACGACGAGCGGATCGGCGAGCTGACCGCCGAGCGGGACGCGCTGCGGGCGGAACTGGGCGGGCTCGCCCAGGCGCTGACCGACGCGCGGACCGAGGCCGCCGAGCGGTTCGCCGCCGCGGTGACCGCCGAGCTGGCGTCGCTCGCCATGCCCCACGCGCGCGTGTCCTTCGCGATCCGGCAGACCGAGGACCCGGAGGGCGTCGAGGTCGGCGGGCGTACGGTCGCGTACGGGCCGTCCGGCGCGGACGAGGTGGAGCTGCTGCTGGCCCCGCACCCCGGCGCGCCGCCGCGGCCGATCGCCAAGGGCGCGTCCGGTGGCGAGCTGTCGCGCGTCATGCTGGCCGTGGAGGTCGTCTTCGCGGGCACCGATCCCGTGCCGACGTACCTGTTCGACGAGGTCGACGCCGGGGTCGGCGGCAAGGCCGCGGTGGAGATCGGGCGGCGCCTGGCGCGGCTGGCCAGGAGCGCGCAGGTCGTGGTCGTTACGCACCTGCCGCAGGTGGCCGCGTTCGCCGACCGGCAGCTGCTGGTGGAGAAGACGAACGACGGTTCGGTGACCCGCTCCGGCGTGAAGGTCCTGGAGGGCGAGGAACGCGTCCGGGAACTCTCCCGGATGCTCGCCGGGCAGGAGGACTCGGAGACGGCCCGCGCGCACGCGGAGGAACTGCTGGAAACGGCCCGGGCCGACCGGTAGGGACTCCGGGGTCGGGGCGGGCGTACTGCGTCGGTTCCCCGGACGTACGTGCCGGGTGGCCGGTGCGACGGCATGACGTTCACTCGTACGAGTGAGGTGGTTCCGTGTCGTTGTCCCGCCGGCCGTCCGGTCGTGGCGGTCGCCGTTCCCGGAACACCCGTGCGGCCTGGCATCCTTGACGGAGCGGCGCACGGGAAACCGCCCGGCGCACCCCGTCCGCACCATCCTTCTGTACGTTCTTCGTGACCGTCCCCACGTCCTTCGTGACCGTCTCCCGCCGAACCAGGAGCCCCGGCCAGGTGACCCCCGTGAGCAGCCACTCACCGCACGGCCAGTCGCCGCTGCGCACCGTGCAGGTGCTGGGCGGCGGCAACGCCGGCAGCAGCGCGCACGTGCGCTCACTGGCCGCGGGGCTCGTCGCGCGGGGCGTGAAGGTGACGGTGTGCGCCCCCTCCGATGCGGAGTGCACCTACGACTTCACCGGCGCCGGGGCCGACCACGTGCACGTGCCGCGCAGCAGCGATCCCGTCTCGGTGGCCGCGCTGCGGACGGTGTGCGCCGAAGCCGACCTGGTGCACGCACACGGACTGCACGCCTCCTTCCGGGCCGCCCTGGCCCTCGGCGGACGGCGGGTACGCACTCCGCTCGTCGTCACCTGGCACGACCGCGCGCACGCCGAGGGAGCCCGCGGCCAGCTGCTGCGCGTGCTGGAGCGGCGGGTCATGAAGGCCGCCACCGTCGTGCTCGGCGCCACCTCGGAACTGGTCGACGGGGCGCGCCGGACGGGCGCCAGGGACGCCCGCCTCGGCCCCGTCGCACTTCCCGCCCGGCCGGGCCCGCCGGCCGGATCCGACGACCCCGACCCGCTGCGTCCCAAGGTCCGGGCCGAACTCGGCGCCATCGACCGGCCGTTGCTGGTGGCGGTCGGATCGCTCGAACGGCACCGCGGGTACGACGTGCTGCTCGACGCCGCCCGCGTGTGGCGCCGCCTCGACCCGGCGCCGCTGGTGGTGGTCGCCGGGGAGGGGCCGCTGCGCGGCGAGTTGCAGGGCCGGATCGAGGACGAGGGGCTGCCGGTGGTGCTCGCCGGCAGCCGCGACGACGTGCCCGACCTGCTGGTGGCGGCCGACCTCGCGCTGCTGCCGAGCCGCCGGGAGCCGGGGCGTTCCGTCCTCGCCCAGGAAGCGCTCCACGCGCGCGTACCGCTCGTCGCCGGTGCCGTCGGCGGCATCCCCGAGCTGGTCGGCGACGCCGCCGAACTCGTCCCGCCCGGGGACGCGGAGGCCCTCGCCGACGCCGTGGTCCGCCTGCTCGGCGACCCCGCGCGGCAGGACGAACTCCGCGAGCGGGGCGCGCGGCAGGCCGCCACGTGGCCGACCGAGGACGAGACCGTCGCCCAGGTGCTGAGCATCTACGACGAGCTGACGCAGCCCACGCCGTTGCTCTAGGCACCGGCCGGGGCGCTGCCGCCGCACCCTCCCGGGCCTTGCCGCCGCACCGCCCGGTCCCCGCCGCCGCACCGCCCGGTCCCCGCCGTCTACGGCACGTGCCGGCGGGCGCGCAGGGCCAGGCTCAACGCCAGTACGGTCTGCGGGTCGTCGAGGTCCGTGCCCAGCAACTCCCCGATCCTGGCGAGCCGGTTGTAGAGGGTCTGCCGGTTGAGGTGGAGTTCGCGGGCCGTCTCCGCCTTGCGCCCGGCGTGGGCCAAGTACGTCTGGAGGGTGGGCAGCAGGGGCGGCTTGGAGCGGTCGTCGTGGTCCCGCAGCGGGCCGATCGCCCGGTCCACGAACGCCGCGAGGTCCGGGTGGTCGCGCAGCCGCCACAGCAGCAGGTCGATGTCCAGGCGCCGCGCGTCGTACCAGGGCCGGTCCGTCAGGCCCTGCGCCGCGGTCGCCGTCTCCGCCGCGTGCCGCAGGCCCGCCGAGGCCGCCGCCCAGCCGCCGGACACCCCGACCACCACGACGGGGGGCTGCGCCCCGGGACGCCGCATCCCGGCCCGCTCCACGCCCGCCCGCAGCGCCGCCGCGACCCGGTCGGCGACCGCGGCCCGCTCCGACTCCGAGCGCAGCCCCAGCAGCAGCGGGACCCGGCCCTCCACCGGCCGTACGCCCAGCAGGACCGGCACCCCCACCGACGCCAGCTCCTCGGCGACCGCGCGGGCCAGCACCGCCCAGCCGCCGCCCGCCGGGGACAGCGCGTCGCCGAGCCGCATCACCACCGGGAGCAGCGGACCGGCGCCCGGCTTGAAGCCGAGGACGCGGGCCTGCGCGGGGGCGTCCTCGGCGGTGATCCGGCCCTCGGCGAGGTCGGTGAGGAAGTCGCCCCGCCCGCGCGCCGCCAGCTCCTCCTCCTGCCGCGCCTGCATCAGCACCACGGCGAGGATGCCCGCCGCCCGCTCCGCCGCCATCCGGTGCACCGGCGCGGGCGAGGACCGTACCGGGAGCAGGACGAGGCGGGCGCGCACCGACCCGGCGCCGGGTCCGCCGCCGGGCACGTCCACGAGGACCGAGCCGGCCGGGGGCGGCGCGTCCTTGTGCGGGTCCCGCAGCCCCTCCCAGACCTGGAGCGGGTCGGCCCCCTCGGGCCCGGCACCGGCGGCGTACAGCAGGCGGCCGTCGGTGGTCTCCAGGAAGACGGGGTTGCCGGCGAAGTCGGCCAGGATGGCGAGGACCTGGGGGACTCCGCCGCCGCCCAGCAGCGCCTCGGTGCAGCGGCGGTGCACCTCCTCGGCCCGCTGGAGCAGCGCGTAGTGGCCGTTGACGATCTCGGTGTGGATCTCCTCGGTGACCGCCACGAACGGCACCTCGCGGTGCAGCTGCACCAGCGGCAGCCCGGCCGCGCGGGCCGTGTCGACCAGCGCCGCGGGCAGCCGGGTGAAGCGCGGGCCCAGCTCCACGACGAGGGCCGCGATGCCGCGCTCGGCCAGCGTGCGCACGAACGCCCGCTGCTCGGCGGGACGGGTGCCGAGGCCGTACCCCGTGGTCAGCAGCAGTTCGCCGCCCTTGAGCAGCGAGGCGATGTTGGGCACCTCGCCCGCGTGCACCCAGCGCACCGTGCGCTGCATGCGGTCGGCGCCCGCGAGGATCTCCGGCAGACCGCTGCGCAGCCCGGGCAGCTCCAGGGCCCGGCGCACGGTGATTCCGGCGCCCTGCGTGTCGAATCCGCTGTTCGTGCCGCTGTCCATGGGCCGGACGCTACCCGGCGCGTCCCACCCGGGACATCCACCCGGGAGACCCGCGCGGGAGACCCACCCGGGTCATCCACCCGGTCTCCCGCGCGTCGGCGGGCGCCCGGCGGGTAGGGCACCCGACATGGACATCACCGTCGTGGCCGCCGCACGTGAGGACACCGCCCCCCTCGACGAGCCCTTGCGGGTGGCGCGACAGGCAGACCGGCTGGGATACCGCGAGGTGTGGCTGGGGGAGGGGCCGACCTGGGACGCGTTCGTGCTCGCCGCGGCCGTCGGAGCGGGCACGCGGCGGATCGCGCTCACCGCCGGGCCGGTCGCCGTGTCGGTGCGCGACCCGCACGGCATCGCGCGGGGCGCCGCCTCGGTGGCCGCGGTCACCGGCCGCCCGGTCGGTGTGGCGCTGGGCACGTCCAGCAAGCGGGTGGTCGAGGGCGTGCACGGCCGGGCCCGGGAACGTCCGGCGGCCGTACTGGAGGCGACCGCCGCGGCACTGCGGGAGCTGCTCCACGGTGCGCCGGGCGAGCCCGTCGTGCCCGGCAGCGCCTTCCCGCGCCGCCACCGGCCGCCGGGCGGTCCGCTCACCGTGGCGGCCTTCGGCGACCGCGCGATCTCCGTCGCCGTCCGGTACGCCGACCGCATGCTCCTCGACGTGGTCTCGCCCGAGCAGGTGCGCGCCCTGCGCGCCAAGCTGCTCGCCGCGGCCGACGCGGCCGGCCGGACCCCGCCGGTGCTGGCCGCCTGGGTGCCCGCCGCCGTCGACCCCGACCCCGCCTCCCTCACCCAGGTCATGCGCAGCGTCGTGGGCTATCTCACGGTGCCGGGCTACCGCGAGATGTTCGAGGAGGCCGGGTTCGGCGAGGCGGTCGCGCTGGCCCGTACGGGAGCCGACGCGGACACCCTGCTGCGGGCGCTGCCGGAAGAGGCGGCCGCCACCGTTGGCCTGATCGGCGGCCCGGACACCGTACGGGCCCGGATGGACGCCTACGCCGAGGCGGGCCTGGACGAGATGGCCCTGGTACCGGCGACGGCGGGCGACCCGGGCGGCGAACGGACCCTGACGGCACTGGCCCCCTGAACGGGCCACAGCCACCGGGCCCCGGCAGCACCGGCCCTCCGGCGGGACCGGCCCCGGCAGCACCGGGCATCCGGCCGCGTGGGGCCGGGGCCCGGTCAGCCGCCGTAGGCGCCGCTCGCCGTCAGCCTGAGGGCCGTGTCGATCAGGGGCACGTGGCTGAAGGCCTGGGGGAAGTTGCCGACCTGGCGCTGCAGGCGTGGGTCCCACTCCTCGGCGAGGAGGCCGAGGTCGTTGCGCAGGGAGAGGAGCTTCTCGAAGAGTTTGCGTGCCTCGTCCACCCGGCCGATCATCGCCAGGTCGTCCGCCATCCAGAACGAGCAGGCGAGGAAGGCGCCCTCGTCGCCCGGCAGACCGTCGACGCCCTCGTCCTTGCCGTCCGTCGGGTAGCGCAGGATGAAGCCGTCCGAGGTGGACAGCTCGCGCTGGATGGCCTCGATGGTGCCGATCACCCGCTTGTCGTCCGGCGGCAGGAAGCCCATCTGCGGGATCAGCAGCAGGGAGGCGTCCAGCTCCTGGGAGCCGTAGGACTGCGTGAAGGTGTTGCGTTCCTTGTCGTAGCCCTTCTCGCACACGTCCCGGTGGATGTCGTCGCGCAGCTGCTTCCAGCGCTCCAGCGGGCCGTCCGCGTCGCCGGACTCGATCAGCTTGATGGTGCGGTCGACGGCGACCCAGGCCATCACCTTGGAGTGCACGAAGTGGCGGCGCGGGCCGCGCACCTCCCAGATGCCCTCGTCCGGCTCGTTCCAGTGGTCCTCCAGGTAGCGGATCAGCTTGAGCTGGAGCACCGAGGCGTAGTCGTTGCGGGCCAGGCCCGTCATGTGGCCCAGGTGCAGGGCCTCGGTCACCTCGCCGTAGACGTCCAGCTGGAGCTGGTGGGCGGCGCCGTTGCCGACCCGGACCGGCGTCGAGTTCTCGTAGCCGGGCAGCCAGTCCAGCTCCGCCTCGCCCAGCTCCCGCTCGCCGGCGATGCCGTACATGATCTGCAGGTTCTCCGGGTCGCCGGCGACCGCGCGCAGCAGCCACTCGCGCCAGGCGCGGGCCTCCTCGCGGTAGCCGGTGCGCAGCAGCGAGGACAGGGTGATCGCGGCGTCGCGCAGCCAGGTGTAGCGGTAGTCCCAGTTGCGGACGCCGCCGATGTCCTCCGGCAGGGAGGTGGTGGGCGCGGCGACGATGCCGCCGGTGGGGGCGTACGTCAGGGCCTTCAGCGTGATCAGGGAGCGGACCACCGCCTCCCGGTAGGGGCCGTGGTACGTGCAGTGCTCGACCCAGTCGCGCCAGAAGTCCTCGGTGGCCACCAGCGACTGCTCGGGCTCCGGCAGCGCCGGCGGCTCCTTGTGCGAGGGCTCCCACGAGATGGTGAACGCGATCCGGTCGCCCGGCGCCACCGTGAAGTCCGCGTACGTGGTCAGCGCCTTGCCGTAGGTCTCCGCCTCCGTGTCGAACCACACGGAGTCCGGGCCCGCGACGGCCACCGTGCGGCCCTCCTGCTTGCGCACCCAGGGGACCACCCGGCCGTAGCTGAACCGCATCCGCAGCTCCGAGCGCATCGGCACCCGGCCGGAGACGCCCTCCACGATCCGGATCAGCTGCGGCGCGCCGTCGCGCGGCGGCATGAAATCGATCACTCTGACGGTGCCGCGCGGGGTGTCCCACTCGGATTCCAGGATCAGGGAGTCGCCGCGGTAGGTGCGCCGGGCGGAGGCGGGCGGTTCGGCGCCGGGGGCGTACGCGGGGCCGAGCCGCCAGAAGCCGTGCTCCCCGGTGCCCAGCAGGCCGGCGAAGATGGCATGCGAGTCGAAGCGGGGCAGGCACAGCCAGTCGACTGTGCCGTCCCGGCAGACCAGCGCGGCGGTCTGCATGTCTCCGATGAGTGCGTAGTCTTCGATGCGCCCGGCCACGTGCAACTCCAGTCGAACGGCCACGTCACCCCGCATGGGGGCGGTCGCTAGTGCGGTCAGCGGTCAAGGGTGGGGTCAGGGGTGTGTGTCAGGAATGTGGGTCAGGAATATGGGTCGGGGACGGGTGTCCCGCGTGCCATGCCTCGTTGAGTCATGAAGCAAAGCAGCCGTCCGGCCGTGCAGCCAAACGTGGTGCCCCGAACGACAATTGTTGCTCAACGAACTGACGAGCTCTCGTTGTTCCGGTGCTGACGGGCGAGGGGTGGTGCCGTGTCGCCGGGCGGGCTCGGCAGCGAACGTCCGAGCAGGATACGACGCACGTAGATGATCTGTGTGCCGCTCCGGGCAACCCGGGTCCGCCGAACGGGTGACCGGCGAGTGAGGAAGCGGTGACGTTCCCACCTGCGTGTCCGGGCGTGCGCGGAGGGTGGCCGGACGCCATCGCCCCGAGGCGCTGATACGCTGGTAGCCCGTGGACCGGTGGGAGAAGAACCCCGGAACCGCAGCGACGGCGCCGCCGACGACACCCGGGACGACCGGGGCGGAGGACGAACGCACCGCACCCCAGACCGCGACCACGGGAGCCCCCTCTTGGCCATGCCGCCCAAATCTTCGACGACCAAGCACATCTTCGTCACCGGGGGTGTCGCCTCCTCGCTGGGCAAGGGGCTCACCGCCTCCAGCCTCGGCATGCTGCTCAAGGCCCGGGGCCTGCGCGTCGTGATGCAGAAGCTCGACCCGTACCTGAACGTCGACCCCGGCACGATGAACCCCTTCCAGCACGGTGAGGTGTTCGTCACCAACGACGGCGCCGAGACCGACCTGGACATCGGCCACTACGAGCGCTTCCTCGACCGCGACCTCGACGGCTCGGCCAACGTCACCACCGGCCAGGTGTACTCCACGGTGATCGCCAAGGAGCGGCGCGGCGAGTACCTGGGCGACACCGTCCAGGTCATCCCGCACATCACCAACGAGATCAAGCACCGCATCCGCCGCATGGCGACGGACGAGGTCGACGTCGTGATCACCGAGGTCGGCGGCACCGTCGGCGACATCGAGTCGCTGCCGTTCCTGGAGACCGTCCGCCAGGTCCGGCACGAGGTCGGCCGCGACAACGTGTTCGTCGTGCACATCTCGCTCCTGCCCTACATCGGCCCGTCGGGCGAGCTGAAGACCAAGCCCACCCAGCACAGCGTCGCGGCCCTGCGCAACATCGGCATCCAGCCGGACGCGATCGTCCTGCGCTGCGACCGCGAGGTCCCGACCGCGATCAAGCGCAAGATCTCCCTGATGTGCGACGTCGACGAGGCGGCCGTGGTGGCCTGCCCCGACGCCCGCTCCATCTACGACATTCCGAAGGTCATCCACACCGAGGGCCTGGACGCCTACGTCGTCCGCAAGCTGGACCTGCCGTTCCGCGACGTGGACTGGACGACCTGGGACGACCTGCTGGACCGGGTCCACAAGCCCGAGCACGAGATCGTCATGGCCCTGGTCGGCAAGTACATCGACCTGCCCGACGCCTATCTCTCGGTCACCGAGGCGCTGCGCGCGGGCGGCTTCGCCAACAAGGCCCGGGTGAAGATCAAGTGGGTCACCTCCGACGACTGCAGGACCCCGGCCGGTGCCAGGGCGCAGCTCGGCGACGTCGACGCGATCTGCATCCCGGGCGGCTTCGGCGAGCGCGGTGTGACCGGCAAGGTGGGCGCGATCCAGTACGCCCGGGAGAACGGGATCCCGCTGCTCGGCCTCTGCCTCGGCCTGCAGTGCATCGTCGTCGAGGCGGCGCGCAACCTGGCCGGTGTCGCGGACGCCAACTCCACCGAGTTCGACCCCGCCACCGCGCACCCGGTCGTCTCCACCATGGCCGAGCAGCTGGACATCGTGGCCGGCGAGGGCGACATGGGCGGCACCATGCGGCTCGGCATGTACCCGGCGAAGCTGGCCGAGGGCTCGATCGTGCGCGAGGTCTACGACGGCAAGGAGTACGTCGAGGAGCGGCACCGCCACCGCTACGAGGTGAACAACGCCTACCGCGCGGAGCTGGAGAAGAAGGCCGGCATCGTCTTCTCGGGCACCTCCCCGGACGGCAAGCTCGTCGAGTACGTCGAGTACCCGCGCGACGTCCACCCCTACCTGGTCGCCACCCAGGCGCACCCGGAGCTGCGCTCGCGCCCGACCCGCCCGCACCCGCTCTTCGCCGGGCTGGTCAAGGCCGCGGTCGAGCGGAAGACGTCGAAGTAACACACCAGTTGTACGGTGGCCGGGGCGCGCGCACTCAAGGGCGCGGGCCCCGGCTTTCGCGTACCTCTGGAAGGACAGGTCACCGATGACGGGCAGCACGATCAAGGACACCCCTCAGGAGTGGGAGATCCGGGGCAGCCGGACGCCCTTCCGGGGCAAGAAGACCTCGGTCCGCACGGACGACGTGGTGATGCCCGACGGCTC
Source organism: Streptomyces sp. NPDC018026 (assembly GCF_044327745.1). Taxonomy (NCBI): domain Bacteria; kingdom Bacillati; phylum Actinomycetota; class Actinomycetes; order Kitasatosporales; family Streptomycetaceae; genus Streptomyces; species Streptomyces sp. NPDC018026. The sequence continues at coordinate 430,178 of NZ_JBIRFY010000007.1, read as the reverse complement.
CGTGGTGACCCGCGACTACCAGGTCCACCCCGGCTCGGTGGCCGTCCTCGCCCTGGACGCGGAGGGCCGGGTGCTGGTCATCCGGCAGTACCGGCACCCGGTGCGCGAGAAGCTGTGGGAGATCCCGGCCGGCCTGCTCGACGTCCCCGGCGAGAACCCGCTGCACGCCGCCCAGCGCGAGCTGTACGAGGAGGCGCACGTCAAGGCCGAGGACTGGCGGGTGCTGACCGACGTCTACACCACCCCCGGCGGCTGCGACGAGGCGGTACGGATCTTCCTCGCCCGGGACCTGTCCGAGGCCGCCGGGGAGCGCTTCGAGGTCGAGGACGAAGAGGCCGACATGGAGCTGGCGCGAGTCCCCCTCGCCGATCTGGTCCGGGGGGTGCTCGCGGGCGAGCTGCACAACAACTGCCTGGTCGTGGGCGTGCTCTCGCTGGTCGCGGCGGAGCAGGGTGACGGACTCGACGCGCTCCGTCCGGCCCTGGCGCCGTGGCCGGCCCGCCCCTTCGAGGCCTGAGGACGGCCTTGGAACCCGTGCCGGTGTGACCATCGGCTGATCCGATCGGGGGATGTGCCCGCCGCGCTCCACCGGGAACGTCGCAGAGCGTGAACTAGGCTCTCAAACGCCCGAACCGGGCTTCCGGCGGGCACCGGCGTGCGGTGGGATCGGGAGTGTGGCCCGTGACGGATCAGGCGGTGGACACGGACGGCGTACGACTGTCCCAGGACCCTGCTGCGGAGAGCGGGTTCCTGGGCCGCACCCGGGAGCTGAAGGAGCTGCGCGCCGACATCGAGCGCGCCGGGCTCGACACCCTCTCCGGCCGCAAGGCACCTCGCGCGCGCGTGCTGCTCATCGCGGGCCGTCCCGGCTCGGGCCGCACCGCGCTCGCCGAGGAGCTGGCCGCGCGGGTCGCGCACGACTACCCCGAGGGCGTGCTGCGGGCCCGGCTGAGCGAGCCGGACGGCACCCGCGTCCCCGTCGAACGCCTCGCCCGGGAGCTGCTCGCCGCACTGGACCGGACCGCGCCGCCCGGCGCCGACGAGGACGACCTCACCGAGGCCCTGCGCGCCGCGCTCGCCGACCGCAGGGTGCTGCTCCTGCTCGACGCCGTCGCCGACGCCGAGCAGGTCGACGCGCTGCTGCCGGACACCCCGGACTGCCTGGCCGTCGCCGTGGCCGAGGGCCCGCTGACCGGCATCGCGGACGTCCGACCGTGCACGCTGGGCGGCCTGGACACCAAGTCGGCCGTGGAACTGCTCTCCCGCCACACCGGCTCGGTCCGCATCACCGTCGACCCCCGGGCCGCCGAGCAACTGGTCGAGCTGTGCCAGGCCCAGCCCGCCGCGCTGACCCTGGCCGGCGGCTGGCTCGCGGCCCGGCCCCAGGCGGCCGTCGCGGACCTCGCCAAGCACGTGCACGCGGAGAGCGACGAGTCGGGCGCCCTCGGCCGGGTCTTCGGCCTCGTCTACGCCTCCCTGCCCAGCACCGCCGCCCGCATGCTCAGGCTGCTCTCCCTCGCCCCGGCGGGCCTGGTCGACCCGCACACCGCCTCCGCGCTCGCCGGCTGCTCGGTGAGCGGCGCCCGCACCACCCTGGACGACTTCGTCGCCCACGGCCTGCTGCGCGCCGTCGACTCGGCGCTGCCCGAGTACGAGGTCCCCGGATGCCTGCACGGCCGGCTCGGCGCCCTGGCCCGCAAGCACGACCGGCCCGCCGAGCTGCAGCTGGCCCGTGCCCGCATGCTGGAGCGGACCGTGCGGCTGCTCCAGTCCTGCCGGGCGGTCACCGAGACCGACAGCCCGCAGGCCCGCGAGAAGCTCCTCGGCACACCGCGCGACCTGCGCTTCCCGCACCCCAGGGCCGCCGCCGACTGGCTGCGCGCCCGGCGCCCCGCCCTGCTGGCGGCGGCCCGCCTCGCGGTCGCCGACGGCGAGCTGGACACCCTCGCCCGCAGGCTCATGTCCCAGCTGGTGCGGGCCATGGTCGCCCACTTCGGCACCCGGGCCGCGGCCCCCGACCTGTACGGGATCCACCGGCTCGTCCTCGACGTGGCCGAGCGCCGCGAACTGCCCCGGGAGCAGGCGGCGGCCCTGCTGAACCTGGCCGACCTGGACGCCCGCACCGGCCGTACCGCCGAGGCGCTGGTGCGCTACCGGGCCGCGCTGGACGCCGGACGGGAGGCGAACGACCCGTACGCGACCGGCCGCGCGATGGAATCCGTGGGCGGCGCCCATCTGGAGCTGGGGGACTACGACCGGGCCGCCGACTGGTTCGGCCGGGCCCTCGCCGAGCGCCTCGCCCGGGACGAGCGCGCCGACGCCGCCCGGGTCTACGGCCGGCTCGCCACCGCCCACACCTACGCCGGACGCTACGGCGAGGCGGTGCGCGCCTGGCGCGCGGCGGTGGCCGGACACCGCAAGGCCGGCGACGTGGCCGCGCACGCGCGGGCGCTGTCCGAGCTGGCCCGGGTCCAGGAGTACGCCGGGCGGCCCGAGGAGTCGCTGCGCACCTGCCGGGAGGCGGTCGACTGGGCCCGCCGGGCCGAGGACGTACGGCTCCAGGCCGCACTGCACCTGCGGCTCGCCGACACGCTCGACCGGCTCGGTGACCCCGCCGCGGCGGGACTGGAGCGGGGCGCGGCCGAACGGATGCTGAGGGAAGATCCCGCAGACGCCTGCGAAATCCGCAGCGCAATGTCTGAAGATTAGTGCTTTGAAAGGCTAGACAGACGGAACACCTTCATTAAACTGGCTCTGCCGCACGTTCTCCTGCGGTCTCTCCCGGTGTGCCCGCGCTTGAGCGGGTATGCCTTGTAATAGCCCATCCTCTGAGCCAAGGACCGTGATCCACGTGAAGGTCGGCATCCCCCGCGAGGTCAAGAACAACGAGTTCCGGGTGGCCATCACACCCGCCGGCGTGCACGAGCTGGTGCGCCACGGTCACCAGGTCGTCGTCGAGCGCAACGCCGGCGTCGGCTCCTCGATCCCCGACGAGGAGTACGTCACGGCCGGTGCGCGGATCCTCGACACCGCCGACGAGGTCTGGGCCACCGCGGACCTGCTCCTGAAGGTCAAGGAGCCGATCGCGGAGGAGTACCACCGCCTGCGCAAGGACCAGACGCTCTTCACCTACCTGCACCTGGCCGCCTCCAAGGAGTGCACGGACGCGCTCATCGAGTCCGGCACCACCGCCATCGCCTACGAGACGGTCGAGCTGCCCAGCCGCGCGCTGCCGCTGCTGGCCCCGATGTCCGAGGTCGCGGGCCGCCTCGCCCCCCAGGTCGGCGCCTACCACCTGATGGCCGCCAACGGCGGCCGCGGTGTGCTGCCCGGCGGTGTCCCCGGTGTGCTCGCGGGCCGCGCCGTCGTCATCGGCGGCGGCGTCTCCGGCTGGAACGCGGCGCAGATCGCCATCGGCCTGGGCTTCCACGTCACCCTGCTCGACAAGGACATCACCAAGCTCAAGGAAGCCGACAAGATCTTCGGCACGAAGATCCAGACCGTCGTCTCCAACGCCTTCGAGCTGGAGAAGGCCTGCCTGGAGGCCGACCTCGTGATCGGCGCCGTGCTGATCCCGGGCGCCAAGGCCCCGAAGCTGGTCACCAACGAGCTGGTGTCCCGGATGAAGCCCGGAAGTGTCCTTGTCGACATCGCGATCGACCAGGGCGGCTGCTTCGAGGACTCCCACCCGACCACCCACGCCGAGCCGACCTTCCCGGTCCACAACTCGGTCTTCTACTGCGTCGCCAACATGCCCGGCGCGGTGCCCAACACCTCCACCTACGCGCTGACCAACGCCACGCTGCCGTACATCGTGGAGCTGGCCAACCGCGGCTGGGCCGAGGCGCTGCGCCGCGACCCCGCGCTGGCCAAGGGTCTCAACACCCATGACGGCAAGGTCGTTTACCGGGAGGTCGCCGAGGCGCACGGCCTGGAGCACGTGGAGCTGGCCTCGCTGCTCGCCTAAGTCGTCAAGCGGTAAAGGCGATACGTCAACAGACGCCGTCAACGCCACACACCCGGCCGGACCTTGCCCGACAAGGTCCGGCCGGGTGTGTGTATGGTCACTTTGCGATTCTCGGTCAACTCGCCTCGAACGTAACGCTTCAACCGATTCGCGCACCGGTGAAACCTGCTGTGCGACGGCCGTACGCCCTTGACAGAGGGATGTTTCATTGCCGACACATCGGGCCGGGTCCGGCGGATTGTGTTGCTGCGGACGGCCGACACGCCATAGAGTCGCCGAACGTCGGCATGGTGCCACGCTGACCTGTCTAGAAGTTCCCTGGTCACCAAGGAGGTAAGACGACTTGTGAATGAGTCGACATTTACTCCCGGGGGTGGTCAACCAGGAATGCCGACACGGACCCACGGTCCCGGGCGTCTCGAGGCTGTCGGCTCCGTAGCTGTACGCACGTCCGCAGCCGACCACCACAGTCCGCAGGCAACTCGGACAGCACACATGAGTATGGATGGCCAACACGTGAACGCCATGGCCGGCGACGGAAGTGGCGCGCCCCGCAACCACTTCGCCGACTACGACGAACTGCCCGAGGGGCACTTCTACGACCCGGACGCGGAGTACGAGCCGGATCCCGAGTACGCCGCCACGCTCGCGCCCGACGCGGCCCGACAGCGCCGTGAGCGCATCGGCCCGACCGGACGCCCGCTGCCGTACTTCCCGATCCCGGGCCCGCTGACCGACCACGGCCCCGCCAAGATCATCGCGATGTGCAACCAGAAGGGCGGCGTGGGCAAGACCACGTCGACCATCAACCTGGGTGCCGCGCTCGCCGAGTACGGGCGCCGGGTGCTGCTCGTCGACTTCGACCCGCAGGGCGCGCTGTCGGTCGGACTCGGCGTCAACCCGATGGAGCTCGACCTCACCGTCTACAACCTGCTCATGGAGCGGGGCATGGCGGCCGACGAGGTGCTGCTGAAGACCGCGGTCCCCAACATGGACCTGCTGCCCAGCAACATCGACCTGTCGGCGGCCGAGGTGCAGCTGGTGAGCGAGGTCGCGCGCGAGTCCACCCTGCAGCGGGCGCTGAAGCCGCTGATGGACGACTACGACTACATCGTGATCGACTGCCAGCCCTCGCTCGGCCTGCTCACGGTCAACGCGCTGACCGCCGCGCACAAGGTGATCGTGCCGCTGGAGTGCGAGTTCTTCGCGCTGCGCGGTGTGGCGCTGCTGACCGAGACGATCGAGAAGGTCCAGGAGCGGCTCAACCCCGACCTGGAGCTGGACGGCATCCTCGCCACGATGTACGACTCGCGCACCGTGCACAGCCGTGAGGTGCTCGCGCGGGTCGTCGAGGCGTTCGACGACCACGTCTACCACACGGTCATCGGGCGCACGGTCCGCTTCCCGGAGACCACGGTCGCCGGAGAGCCGATCACCACGTACGCGTCCAACTCCGTCGGTGCCGCCGCCTACCGCCAGCTCGCCAGGGAGGTGCTCGCCCGGTGTCACGCCGAGTGAGTCTGCCGGGGGCCGACGAACTCTTCCGTACGACAGGGGGAACGGCGCTCCAGGCGTCCACCCCGCGGCGACCGGCGGGCGGCGAGGCCCGGGTGCCGGCCCCGGCGGGGGAGAGCGACCAGGCCGCCGCCGAGGACGCACCGCAGTCGGTGCCCGCGCAGGGCGGTGACGGCGAGGGCGCGGAGCACGCCGCGGCGGACGCGGAACCGGGCTCGGCGGGCGAGTCGCGCACCCGGGGCACGGAGCGCTCCGCACGCGGCTCAGGGCCCGGTACGGGCGCGCAGGAAGGTTCTGCCGCCGACCGGCCCCGCAAGCGCGGCAGGGCCGCGGCACGGCGCCCCAGCGGGCGTGAGCGCCACGACGAGAAGATCACCGTGTACGTCTCCGCCGAGGAGCTGATGGACCTGGAGCACGCCCGCCTGGTGCTCCGCGGCGAGCACGGCCTGGCCGTCGACCGCGGCCGCATCGTCCGCGAGGCGGTCGCCGTGGTCCTGGCCGACCTGGAGACCCGCGGGGACGCCAGCATCCTCGTACGACGGCTGCGCGGGCGCTAGCGGTAGCCTGCGGGGGCCATGACCTCGAACGACGCCCCCCGCCCCGACCGCGGCCCGCGCCCCGGCCGCCGGCGTGCGCTGGGCAGGGGCCCGGGGGCGCCGGCGGCTCCACCGGTCCCCGAGGAGACGCCCCCCGGCGACGGCGCGCCCGGCACCGCCGAAGCGGCGCCCGCCGAACAGGACCTCCGGGAGACGGTGGCGCCGGACGCGGAGGAGTACGACTCCGGAACGGAACCGGACCCCGCCGGACCCTCCGAGGTCGTTTCCGCCGTGGAGCCGACCCCCGTGCCGGAACAGGCGCCCGGGGCCTCGGACGACGCCTGTGACGACCCGGGCGACGGTGTCTTCAAGGTGCGGCTTGCCAACTTCGAGGGGCCGTTCGACCTGCTCCTCCAGTTGATCTCCAAGCACAAGATGGACGTCACCGAGGTCGCGCTGTCGAAGGTGACCGACGAGTTCATGGCGCACATCCGGGCGATGGGGCCGGACTGGGACCTCGACCAGACCACCGAGTTCCTGGTGGTCGCGGCCACGCTGCTCGACCTCAAGGCGGCCCGGCTGCTGCCCGCCGCCGAGGTCGAGGACGAGGCCGACCTGGCCCTGCTGGAGGCCCGCGACCTGCTCTTCGCCCGCCTGCTCCAGTACCGCGCGTACAAGCAGATCGCGGAGATCTTCAACGACCGGCTCGCGGACGAGGCCCGCCGCTACCCCCGTACCGTCGGCCTGGAGGCCCACCACGCCGAGCTGCTGCCCGAGGTCGTCATCAGCATCGGCCCCGAGGGCTTCGCCAAGCTCGCCGTGAAGGCGATGCAGCCGAAACCCAAGCCGCAGGTGTACGTCGAGCACATCCACGCGCCCCTGGTCAGCGTGCAGGAACAGGCCGGGATCGTCGTCGCCCGCCTGAAGGAGCTGGGCGAGGCCAGCTTCCGCGTGCTGGTCCAGGACACCGAGGACACGCTGACCGTCGTCGCCCGCTTCCTGGCCCTGCTGGAGCTGTACCGGGAGAAGGCCGTCGAGCTGGACCAGGAGACCGCGCTCGGCGACCTCCTGGTCCGCTGGACGGGCGGCGACGGGGAGGCGCAGCCGTCGGTGACCGACGAGTTCGACCGGCCGCCCGAGGCGCCGAAGGAGGAGCAGAAGGCGTGAGTGAGCAGACCACGGAGGCGGAGAGCGCCGAGAGTGCCGAGGAGGCCGAGGGCGGGCCGGACGGGGTCGCGGCGCTCGACCTCAAGCCCGCGCTGGAGGCCGTCCTCATGGTCGTCGACGAGCCCGCGACCGAGGAGCAGCTGGCGAAGATACTGCGGCGGCCCCGGCGGCGGATCGCGGACGCCCTGCGCGAGCTGGCCGACGAGTACGCCGTGCAGGGCCGCGGCTTCGAGCTGCGTCTGATCGCGGGCGGCTGGCGCTTCTACAGCCGCCCCGAGTACGCCGCGGCCGTCGAGGGCTTCGTCCTGGACGGCCAGCACGCCCGGCTCACCCAGGCCGCCCTGGAGACCCTGGCCGTGGTCGCCTACCGCCAGCCGGTCAGCCGCGGCCGCGTCTCCGCGGTGCGCGGCGTGAACTGCGACGGCGTGATGCGCACCCTCCTGCAGCGGGGTCTGGTCGAGGAGGCGGGCACGGAACCCGAAACAGGTGCGATCCTGTACGTGACGACGAACTACTTCCTGGAGCGGATGGGCCTGCGCGGCCTGGACGAGCTCCCCGAGCTCGCGCCCTTCCTCCCGGAGGCGGAGGCGATCGAGGCCGACACGCTGGAAGGGGTCCCGTCGTTCGATCCGGACGCCCCGGATGCCGGGGACGCAGACGACAAGACGGAATTTTGATGCGAAGCAGCAGCGGCAGGAACAGCAGCGGAAACAACGGCGGGAGCCGTGGTGGCAACAGCGGCGGCCGCGGCGGGAGTGGCGGTGGCCGCGGCAACTACCGCGGCGCCGGCAACAACCGCGACGACAAGCAGGGCGGCCGTCCCAAGAAGCCGCGCCCGGAGGAGCGGCGCTACGACGTGGGCCCCGGCGCCACCCAGGACGGCCCGAAGTCGGGTCGCGGACCCTCGGCCCGCGGCGGTGCCAAGGGCGGCCCGAAGCGGCCCCAGCAGCGCGGCCGCAGCGCGCCCGCCACGTCCCGCGAGTACGAGACGCGGGCCGAGGAGCGCAATCGCGAGCGTTACGCGGGCAAGAAGGACGTCAGGCCGCCCAAGACCTTCCCCGGCGCCGAGCAGGAGGGCGAGCGGCTGCAGAAGGTCCTCGCGCGCGCGGGCTACGGCTCCCGGCGCGCCTGCGAGGAGCTGATCGAGCAGGCCCGGGTCGAGATCAACGGCGAGATCGTCCTCGAGCAGGGCCGCCGCGTCGACCCGGAGAAGGACGAGGTCAAGGTCGACGGCCTGACCGTCGCCACGCAGTCGTACCAGTTCTTCTCGCTCAACAAGCCCGCCGGTGTCGTCTCCACCATGGAGGACCCGGAGGGCCGCCAGTGCCTCGGCGACTACGTCACCAACCGTGAGACGCGCCTCTTCCACGTCGGCCGGCTCGACACCGAGACCGAGGGCGTCATCCTGCTCACCAACCACGGCGAGCTGGCCCACCGACTGACCCACCCGCGGTACGGCGTGAAGAAGACCTACCTCGCGCACATCGTGGGCCCGATCCCGCGCGACCTCGGCAAGCGCCTCAAGGACGGCATCCAGCTGGAGGACGGGTACGCGCGCGCGGACCACTTCCGGGTCGTCGAGCAGACCGGCAAGAACTACCTGGTCGAGGTCACCCTGCACGAGGGCCGCAAGCACATCGTCCGCCGGATGCTGGCGGAGGCGGGCTTCCCCGTCGACAAGCTGGTGCGCACCGCCTTCGGCCCGATCACCCTGGGCGACCAGAAGTCGGGCTGGCTGCGACGTCTGTCCAACACGGAGGTCGGGATGCTGATGCAGGAGGTCGACCTCTAGACCGACCGCCGGGCGATCCCTGCCCCTGCGAGGCTTGTGCCGACCGGCCACCCCCTTTTATAGTCGTAGTGACTATTAAGGGGGTGGCCGGTCGTGCACGGCTACGACAAGCACGCTTTCGAACCCTTCGCCGTCACCGTCGATCTCGCCGTCCTCACCCTCCGCGCGGGCGCGCTGCACGCGCTGCTCGTCGAGCGGGGACAGGAGCCGTACGCGGGCCGCTGGGCACTGCCCGGGGGCTTCCTGCTGCCCGAGGAGTCGGCGGAGACGGCGGCCCGGCGCGAGCTGGCCGAGGAGACCGGCCTGGCGGACGTGACCGGGCTGCACCTGGAACAGCTGCGGACCTACAGCGAACCGGGCCGCGACCCCCGCATGCGGGTCGTGTCCGTCGCCTTCGCCGCGCTGCTCCCGGACCCTCCCGAACCGCACGGCGGCGGTGACGCGGCCGAGGCCCGCTGGGTGCCGTACGACAAGGCCCAGGGCCTCGCCTTCGACCACGACCGGATCCTGGCCGACGCCCGGGACCGGGTCGGCGCCAAGCTGGAGTACACCTGCCTGGCCACCGCCTTCTGCCCGGCCGAGTTCACCCTCGGCGAGCTGCAGCAGGTCTACGAGACGGTGTGGGGCACGGCCCTGGACCGGCCCAACTTCCGCCGCAAGGTCCTCGCCACCCCCGGCTTCGTCGAGCCCGTCCCGGGCGCCGCCCGCCTGACCGGAGGCCGCGGCAAACCCGCCGCCGTGTACCGCGCGGGACCGGCCGCCACCCTGCACCCACCGCTGCTCCGCACCCCTCGGGAAGGACGCCCCGCATGACCACCACCGGCACCAAGCGCGCCGCCACCGGAGCGCTCACCGGCCTCGCCCTCGGCGACGCGCTGGGCTTCCCCACCGAGTTCAACGACGTCCCCTCGATCCTCGCCAAGTGCGGCCCCTGGCGGGAGATGGCGCTGCCCCGGCCCGCGATCGTCACCGACGACACCCAGATGACGCTGGCGCTCGGCAAGGGGCTGCGGACGGCCATGGACCGGGGGCTGCTCGGACCCAAGCGCATGGAACGGCCGGTGCGCGAGGAGTTCGTCGACTGGTACCAGTCGCCGGAGAACAACCGCGCGCCGGGCAACACCTGCCTCAAGGCCTGCAACCTCCTCAAGGTCCCGGACCGCCTCTGGCAGGACGCCAGCCAGATCCACTCCAAGGGCTGCGGCGCCAACATGCGCGTCGCACCGGTCGGACTCGTCCCCGGCCTCAGCGACGAACAGCGCGCGGGCGCCGCCCAGTTGCAGTCCGCGCTCACCCACGGCCACCCCACCGCACTCGCCGCCTCCGACCTCACCGCGCACGCCGTACGGCTGCTCGCCGAGGGTGCCGAGCCGACCGGCCTGGTCGGGCTGCTGCGCTCGTACGCCTACGACAACCGCGGCCGCTACCACGAGCGCTGGCTCGGCGACCTGTGGAGCCGCGCCCAGGACCCGACGCCCGAGCACTTCATCGCGCGCGGCTGGGACGAGTGCCTGGCGATCCTCGACCGGCTCCAGGAGGCGGTGCGCACCGTCTCGCCGGAGACCGACCCGTGCCTGGCCGTCGGCGAGGGCTGGATCGCCGAGGAGGCCATGGCGGCCGGGCTGCTCTGCTTCCTGCTCTTCGTCGACGAGCCGCTCACCGCCCTGCGCCGCGGTGCCTGCACCTCCGGCGACTCCGACTCCATCGCCTGCCTCGCGGGCGCCTTCGCCGGTGCGCACCTGGGAGCCGACGCCTGGCCCGCCGACTGGGCGGACCGCATCGAGTACCGGGGCGACCTGCTGGCCCTCGGAGCGCTCTGGGACGCTTGAGCCCATGATCGACGCCCTCGACATCGACCTGGCCCCGGTGGTGGCCGAGCAGCCCTTCCCGGTGCTGTTCGCCACCGTCTCCGGCGCCCACCTCTACGGCTTCCCCTCGCGCGACTCCGACGTGGACCTGCGCGGCGTGCACCTGCTGCCCGCCGCCGACCTGGTCGGGCTGCGCGAGCCGGAGGAGACCAGGTCGCGGATGTGGGACCGGGACGGCGTCGAGATGGACCTGGTCACGCACGACCTGCGCAAGTTCGTACGCCTGATGCTGCGCCGCAACGGCTACGTCCTGGAGCAGCTGCTGTCGCCGCTGGTCGTGCACACCACCGACGCGCACCGGGAACTGGCCGGACACGCCCCAGGGGTCCTCACCAGCCACCACGCCCACCACTACCGGGGATTCGCGCAGACCCAGTGGCGCCTGTTCGAGAAGACCGGCGAGCTGAAGCCGCTCCTGTACACCTTCCGGGTGCTGCTCACCGGCGTGCACCTGATGCGCACCGGCGAGGTGCAGCCCCATCTGCCGACCCTCGTCCAGGAGGTGGACGCCGCCCCGGTGTACCTGACCGAACTGGTCGCCGCCAAGGCCGAGCGGGAGCACGGCGACGCCGGTGTCGACCACGCGCGCGTGCGGGCCGACGTGGACCGCCTGCACACCGTGCTGGACGAGGCGCAGGCCGCGTCAGTGCTCCCCGACGCCCCGACCGCGTACGACGCCCTGCACGACTTCGTCGTACGGACCCGGCTGGAGCGCTGAGGCCCGGCGGGCGCGGACCAGGAAGTCCTCCACGCGGCGCCGGTCCGGCTCCCCGGGCAGCGGGCTGCGCGCGGCGGCCTCCTCGCCCTCCCGCGCCAGACGTGTCATCCGTGCCTCCACCTCGGGCCAGGGCACCTCGCCGCGCTTCACGGCGAGAAGGGACTCCCGCGCCTCGCCGACGTCGATCGTCAGGACGCCCGTACGCAGCAGGTCGCGGGCGCCGGCCAGCAGCCGCAGCAGGTGCATCGCGTGCTTCCAGCGCGGGGCGCCGTGGGTGCGCACGTCGGCGTCGAGCTTGCGGCGCTGGCCGTGCGCGTAACGGGTGAACGTCTCGTGAACCCGGCGGGAGAGGAACGCCTCGCGCAGGGCGAGCAGTTCGCGGCCCGTGTCGTCCACCGACTCCACGAGCGGGGAGTGCAGGCACTCCAGGATGTTCGGGTTCGCCCGCAGCGCCAGCTCGCAGAAGCGCTCCAGCTCCCAGCTGAACTGCTCCTCCGCGGGGCCCTCCACGTGCGTCGGCGGCTTCTCGAAGCGCCAGAACAGCGCGGTCGGCGCGAGGAAGACACCCCGGCGGTCCGTGTCGCTGTCCTCCGTCGCCAGACCGAAGGCGCGCGAACCCATGACACAGGCGTAGACCGTGTGGTCGCGGACCAGGGTCTGGTGGCTCTCGGGGGCTTCGGGGCGCATGGCGGGAGCGTACGCGGGCCGCTCACGCCAGGCGGACCGAATTTCCCTCCACCGTGATCTCCTTCCCGGGCAGCGGCTCCGTGGCCGGACCCCGCACCACCGAGCCGTCGGCGACGGCGAACCTGCTGCCGTGGCAGGCGCAGTCGATGGTGCCGTCCCGCACGTCCGACACGATGCAGCCCTGATGGGTGCAGACCGCCGAGAACGCCTTGAACTCGCCCTGCCGGGGCTGGGTCACCACGATCTTCTCGTCGGTGAGGATCTTGCCGCCGGCGACCGGGACGTCGCCCGTCCGCACCAGCTCCTGCCCCGGCGAGGCGCCCGAGGAGTCGTCGCCGCCCCCGCCGCAGCCCACGCAGAGCGCCGCCGCGCCCGCGCCCGTGCAGAGGAGGACCGTGCGGCGGGTCGGGATCTGGGTCATGTCGCAACTCCGGGGGAGGGAGGTTCGGGCCGCCGTCAGCGTCTCAGGAGACGGGCGCCGCGGGCCGGTACGCGGCGGGCTGACTACGCTGGACGGACCAAGAACCGGTACACACGTCGGCAACATCAGCAATATCAGCAACGTCGGCCACATCAGCAAGGAGCATCGCGTGGCGGTACGAGCGGTCCGGGGCGCCGTCCAACTGGAGCGGGACGAGGCGGGGCACATGGACGAGCAGGTCGCGGCCCTGCTGACCGCCCTCATGGAGCGCAACGGCCTGACGGCCGACGACCTGATCAGCCTGTGGTTCACCGCCACCCCCGACCTGCACAGCGACTTCCCGGCCGCCGCGGCCCGCGGCCTCGGCATCACCGACGTGCCGCTGATCTGCGCCCAGGAGCTGGACGTCGAGGGCGCCATGCCCCGCGTCGTCCGGGTCCTCGCCCACATCGAGTCCGACCGGCCCCGCGCCGGGATCGCCCACGTCTACCTCGGCGCCGCCGCGGCCCTGCGCAAGGACATCGCCCAGTGAGAACCGCACTCGTCATCGGCACCGGCCTCATCGGCACCTCCGCCGCCCTCGCCCTCACCGAACGCGGTGTCACCGTCCACCTCGCGGACCACGACCCCGAGCAGGCCCGCACCGCGGCCGCGCTCGGCGCCGGCACCGACGAGGCCCCGGACGGGCCGGTCGACCTCGCCGTCGTCGCCGCACCGCCCGCGCTGGTGGCCGACGTGCTCGCCGACGCCATGGCCCGCGGTGTCGCCCGCGGCTACATCGACGTGGCCAGCGTCAAGGGCGGCCCCCGGCGGGAGCTGGAGGCGCGCGGGCTCGACCTCTCGGCGTACATCGGCACCCACCCCATGTCCGGCCGGGAGAAGTCCGGCCCGCTGGCCGCCACCGCCGACCTCTTCGAGGGCGGCCCCTGGGTGCTGACCCCCACCCGGGACACCGACACCGAGGTGCTGAACCTCGCCCTGGAGCTGGTCTCGCACTGCCGCGCGGTGCCCGTAGTGATGGACGCGGACGCCCACGACCGCGCCGTGGCCCTCGTCTCCCACATGCCCCACCTGGTCTCCAGCATGGTCGCCGCGCGCCTGGAGCACGCCGAGGAGGCGGCCGTACGGCTGTGCGGGCAGGGCATCCGCGACGTGACCCGGATCGCCGCCTCCGACCCCCGGATGTGGATCGACATCCTCTCCGCCAACCCGGGGCCGGTCGCCGACCTGCTCACCGACGTCGCCGCCGACCTGGAGGAGACGGTACGGGCCCTGCGCGCCCTGCAGTCCACCGACGAGGACAAGCGCCGCGAGGGCGGCACCGGCATCGCCGAGGTGCTGCGGCGCGGCAACGCCGGACAGGTCCGCGTCCCCGGCAAGCACGGGTCGGCCCCGCGGTCCTACGAGACGGTGGCCGTCCTCATCGACGACCAGCCCGGCCAGCTGGCCAGCATCTTCGCGGACGCGGGACGGGCCGGGGTCAACGTCGAGGACGTACGGATCGAGCACGCGACCGGGCAGCAGGCGGGTCTGGTGCAGCTGATGGTCGAGCCGAGGGCCGCCGCCGTCCTCACGGCGGCCCTGAAGGAGCGGGGCTGGGCGATCAGGCAGTGATCGCGGGGCGCCGGACGCCTGTCGGAGGGGTTCCCGCGGCCCGGTAACCTTGTGCGGGACGCGCTCGCGTCCCGCACACCACCCACCGCACCGCACCAGGAAGGTGTCCCCTCGTGGAAAACGGCGCCGCCCCGACCGCCCCGGCCGTGATTGTCGCCATCGACGGCCCCTCCGGCACGGGCAAGTCGAGCACGTCCAAGGCCGTGGCCGCACAGCTCGGGCTGAGCTACCTGGACACCGGTGCGCAGTACCGGGCGATCACGTGGTGGATGGTCAGCAACGGCATCGACACCGACGACCCGCACGCCGTCGCCGCCGCGGCCGGCAAGCCCGAGATCGTCTCCGGCACCGACCCGGCCGGCCCGGCCATCACGGTCGACGGCGTGGACGTGGCCGGGCCGATCCGCACCCAGGAGGTCACCTCCAAGGTCAGCGCGGTCAGCGCCGTACCGGAGATCCGCGCCCGGATCACCGAGTTGCAGCGCACCATCGCCGCCGCCGCGCCGCTCGGCATCGTCGTCGAGGGCCGCGACATCGGCACCACCGTGCTGCCCGACGCCGACCTGAAGATCTTCCTCACCGCGTCGGCGGAGGCCCGCGCCGCCCGCCGCAGCGGCGAGCTGAAGGGCGCCGACGTCCACGCCACCCGCGAGGCCCTGATCAAGCGGGACGCGGCCGACTCCAGCCGCAAGACCTCCCCGCTGGCCAAGGCCGGCGACGCGGTCGAGGTGGACACCACCGCCCTCACCCTCCCGCAGGTCATCGAGTGCGTCGTCACCCTCGTCGAGGAGAAGCGGGCCGGGAAGTGACCGCATCCTCCGCCGCGCCCGCCCCCTCCGAGAAGGGTGCCGAGGTCGGCCGGCGCATCGGCGTCGGCCTGATGTACGGGCTGTGGAAGCCGCGCGTGCTCGGCGCCTGGCGGGTGCCCGCCACCGGCCCGGTGATCTACGCCGTCAACCACGCGCACAACATCGACGGCCCGATGGTCATGGGCGTGGCGCCCCGGCCGACGCACTTCCTGATCAAGAAGGAGGCGTTCGTCGGCCCGCTCGGACGCTTCCTGACCGGCATCGGCCAGCTGAAGGTGGACCGCCACTCCGCCGACCGCGCGGCCATAGGGCAGGCGCTGGGCGTGCTGGCCGACGGCGGCGTGCTCGGCATCTTCCCGGAGGGCACCCGGGGCGAGGGCGACTTCGCCTCGCTGCGCGCCGGACTGGCGTACTTCGCGGTGCGCAGCGGCGCGCCGATCGTCCCGGTCGCGGTGCTGGGAAGCACGGACCGTCCCGGACGGTTGATAAAGGCGCTGCCCCCGCTGCGCTCCCGCGTGGACGTCGTCTTCGGCGACCCCTTCGACGCGGGCGACGGCAGCGGGCGGCGCACCCGCAAGGCGCTGGACGAGGCCACCGAACGCATCCAGAAGCAGCTCACCGCGCACCTGGAAAACGCCAGGCGCCTCACCGGGCGCTGAGTGACACTTGAGTAGTGGATCACCCGGTACAGGGGTGTTCCACCGATCACCACGATGAACGAGGTACGGACTTCATGAACGACTACATCCACCCCGAGGGCTCGGGCGGGGAGCACGACCACGGGGCGCTCGGCGACGCCGAGTACGCGCAGTTCATGGAGCTGGCCGCCGAAGAGGGCTTCGACATTGAGGAGGTGGAGGGCGCGATCGAGGAGGCCGGGCACGGCCCGCTGCCCGTCCTCGCCGTCGTCGGCCGCCCCAATGTCGGCAAGTCGACCCTCGTGAACCGCATCATCGGCCGCCGCGAGGCCGTCGTCGAGGACAAGCCCGGCGTCACCCGCGACCGCGTCACCTACGAGGCCGAGTGGGCCGGGCGCCGCTTCAAGGTCGTCGACACCGGCGGCTGGGAGCAGGACGTCCTCGGCATCGACGCCTCCGTGGCCGCGCAGGCGGAGTACGCCATCGAGGCCGCCGACGCGGTCGTCTTCGTCGTGGACGCCAAGGTGGGCGCCACCGACACCGACGAGGCGGTCGTCCGGCTGCTGCGCAAGGCGGGCAAGCCCGTCGTGCTGTGCGCCAACAAGGTCGACGGCCCGAGCGGCGAGGCCGACGCCTCCTACCTGTGGTCGCTGGGCCTCGGCGAGCCGCACCCGGTCTCCGCGCTGCACGGCCGCGGCACCGGCGACATGCTGGACAAGGTCCTGGAGGCCCTGCCCGAGGCCCCGGCGCAGACCTTCGGCACCGCCGTCGGCGGCCCGCGCCGCATCGCCCTGATCGGCCGCCCCAACGTCGGCAAGTCCTCACTGCTGAACAAGGTGGCCGGCGAGGAGCGCGTCGTCGTCAACGAACTCGCCGGCACCACCCGCGACCCGGTCGACGAGCTGATCGAGCTGGGCGGCGTCACCTGGAAGTTCGTCGACACGGCGGGCATCCGCAAGCGCGTCCACCTCCAGCAGGGCGCCGACTACTACGCCTCGCTGCGCACCGCCGCCGCCGTCGAGAAGGCGGAGGTGGCCGTGATCCTCATCGACGCCTCCGAGTCGATCTCGGTCCAGGACCAGCGGATCGTCACCATGGCCGTCGAGGCGGGCCGCGCGATCGTCGTCGCCTACAACAAGTGGGACACCCTCGACGAGGAGCGCCGCTACTACCTGGAGCGGGAGATCGAGACGGAGCTGGGCCAGGTGGCGTGGGCGCCGAGGGTCAACGTCTCGGCGCAGACCGGCCGGCACATGGAGAAGCTGGTCCCGGCCATCGAGACCGCCCTAGGCGGCTGGGAGACCCGCGTCCCGACGGGCCGGCTGAACGCCTTCCTCGGCGAGCTGGTCGCCGCCCACCCGCACCCGGTGCGGGGCGGCAAGCAGCCGCGCATCCTCTTCGGCACCCAGGCGGGCACCAAGCCGCCGCGGTTCGTGCTCTTCGCCTCCGGCTTCATCGAGGCGGGCTACCGGCGCTTCATCGAACGCCGGCTGCGCGAGGAGTTCGGCTTCGAGGGGACGCCGATCCACATCTCGGTGCGGGTGCGCGAGAAGCGCGGCGCGAAGAAGAAGTAGGAAGCAGCGTGAGGGGCGCCCCCCGGCCGGGGGGCGCCCCTCACGCGTCGCTCGTCCGGCGGTCAGGTACCGGACCGCGGGGCCGGTGGCAGCGCCGCCGGGACGTGGTGCGTGCCACCGACGCGCTGCCACACCGACTGCTGGCCGACGCGGGCGCTCTGGGCCCCCGCACTGTAGGCGCTGTAGCCGCCTCTGCCGCGCGGGATGCTCCGGAAGGCCGTGAATCCCAGCTCCTCCTCACCGCTGCGATCGCCCGGCAGCGATCGGAAGGACCTGACGTACTCGGCGTAGAGCGCGTCGTAGATCGGCGTGGCCGAGGGGCCGCCGTGGCGGTGGAAGGCGTCGTATGCGTACACGTATGTCCAAACGACCCCGCGCAGGAAGGGATGCGGCCCGGGTGACGGCCGTCCGGCAGCCGACCGGACGGGCTCAGGTTCCCGCCAGCGGCAGCGCCGCCGCGACCAGCTGTCCGTTCGCCGCCGCCTTGTCCAGCGCGTCCCGCAGCAGGTCCTCGCGCGGCTGCCGGCCGATCGAGCCGACGGGCGCGGCGAACATCAGCACCTGCTGGTGCTTGTTGGCCGCCGTACGCCAGCCCTCGGTGACCTGGAGCGGCTGGTGCGCCTGCCACCAGGCCACCGGCCGGCCGCCGTTCGTCCCGGGCTGGAGCACCGCGTGCAGCTGGCCCATCGCGAGCAGCACCGACCAGCCGTGCAGCACGGCCGGGGTGGACGCCAGCTCGGTGACCGGCATGAAGCCCTGCTCGATCAGCAGCGGCAGGAAGTCGTCACCGGCGCCGGACGTGCCGGGCCGCGCGATGGGAGCGGTCGGCTCCACCACGAGGGCCGGGTGCAGCTCCCCGGCGATCAGGATCAGCCCGCTGGTCACACCGAGCACGGCCTGCTCGGGCGCGGCCTTCTCGGGGGCCGCGGGAGCGGGCTCGGAGCGGGCCTGGTCGGCGCTGATGGACCGCACCGCCCCCTGGAGCTGCTCCTCGGTGACCTTGACGACCTGCGAGGGCAGGCAGCCCGCGTGGGCGAACGCGAGCACGGCGGTCTCGTCCCCGATGAACAGGACGGTGCTGGTGCGCTCCTGCTCGCAGTCGCCCGGGGTGCGGCAGGACGTGCAGTCGTAGCTGCCCGGGGCGGACTCCCCGGCCAGCAGGCGGTCGGCTTCTTCGTCGCCGATCTCGGCGCGTACGTCGTCGCTGACGTCGAGCATGCGCGGCACGGGTGGCTCCCTCGGGATGCGGTGCGTGGCCGGACCGGGTGGCTCCCGGGCCGTGGTCCGGGCGGGTCCCCGGCTCATGCAAGGACAACGGGGGATCAGTGGCGGGAGTCACGCCCCACGGCCGACGGAATCGAACCATGCCGCGCTCGCGATCACCCGGGGGCCGCGAGCGTCGCCGCATGCCCAAGTGGGCTGTGGCAGACCGGGGTTGGGTTGCCGGAGCGGGTCGGACCGTCCTGCCCGCGAGTCGACAAATCAGGAAATCAGCGAATGAACTGGGTGACTGAAAAGGGAGTGCTGCCGGGCGCTCGCACCCGTCGTGACCACATCGCAATCGGACACGGACAACCAGAAGGCAGGGTTCCGGGTCTAACCGGACGACGACAAGTCCATGGGAGGAACCGCACCGCATGACGCCGCCGCCCCCGCCGGCCGCCCCGCTGCGCGCCGACTGCATCGGCGACTCCGCGGGCGGTCTGACCTTCGACGTCGCCGCGCGCGGAAACACCGGGGCGGCGCTGCTCGTCCTGCGCCGCCGTACCGCCGGTGCCCTCGACGGCATGGGAGAGACGGTCAGCCTGCCGCTGGCCCCGGCGGCGGAGGGCCGGCTGCGCGCCGCGCTGCCCAGCAGCGTGTCCCTGCCCGAGGGCCGCTGGGACGCCTACGCCCTCCTCTCCGGCGGCGAGCCGCGACGCCTGGTGCCCGGCGTCACCGACCTGCGCTCCCTCGCCGAGCGCACCCCCAGCGGGCTGCTGGGCCACGTCGCCGTCCGCATCCCGTACGCCACCCGGCAGGGCAACCTCACGGTCCGCAGCTGGCTGCGCGCCCCGCACGCGGAGGCGGTGGAGCTGCGCCTGGCGAGCGGCGGCCTGACCGTGGGCGGACGGGTGTACGGCACCCAGCTCGTGCCCGGGGCGGACGCCGAGCTGCGCGCCCGGCCCGGCGGCGGAGCGGGCGGCGAAGACGGCGGCGGTGTACGCCGGGTGCGCGTCACGGGCGAGCGGACGGAGTTCGCCTTCACCGTGCCCTACGACGGCCTGGCGCCCGGCGTCTGGGACCTGTGGCTGCGCCCCGCCGGAGACGCCGGTCCGGTGGTGCGCCTCGCGCGGCTGCTGGACGACGTCGCCGACAAGAATCCGGTCTTCACCTTTCCCCGCGCTCGGGTGCGGACGCCCCACGGTCCGGTGGAGGCCGGGCCGTACTACACCCGGGACAACGACCTGTCGCTCACCGTCAGCCCGCTGGACGCCGACGCCTGACCGGGTGTCCGATGTTCGATTCGTGTAAGTGATCCGCGGGCCGTTCCGCAAGGGTGTGCGCGTGTGTTCGGGAGTGTTCGGGTATGGAATGCGGGGCCCTGGCGAGGGTGCCCCGAAGCCTTTTGCGTCGGCGCCCGCCGCGCTTTCTCCGGCCGGTTGCCGCGAGATGCAGAAATAGGTCTCGGCCGCTTGTGGAACGCATGCGAAATCGTCCGTCCGTGTGAACGGGTTCCAGTAAAACGCGCCTCATGATCTTGTGACAGAAATGTGACCGTAGAGTGTGTGCGTGGCCCGTGTTACCGGCCTGGGCTTCCCCGCTCCGGGGGCAGGGCATAGCGTGGCGGCATGGCACCGATTCCGACACCTCCCGCCGAGCCGCAGGACAGTCCGGAGACCTACGTCGGCCTCGATTCCGACGCGGCCGAACGGCTGGCGCGGGAGCGGGGCTGGTCGACGGTGCGGTCACTGGCGCCGGGCACGGTC
Source organism: Streptomyces sp. NPDC018026 (assembly GCF_044327745.1). NCBI lineage: Bacteria > Bacillati > Actinomycetota > Actinomycetes > Kitasatosporales > Streptomycetaceae > Streptomyces > Streptomyces sp. NPDC018026. The sequence goes on along the minus strand of NZ_JBIRFY010000007.1, from coordinate 409,903 downwards.
ATCACCATGGAGTACCGGGTGGGCCGCCTCAACTTCGAGGTGAAGGACGGCCGGGTGTCCCGGGCCTGGAAGGGCTAGGGCCCGGAGTCGTCGGACGGACCCGGGGCAGCCCCGGAGACCCGTCAGCCGCCCGACAGGGGCCGTGCGGCGGGGGTCGTGTTGCGCGTGTGCCGGTCGGTGTGCGGCGGTCGGCGGCTGCCGGCCGGGGTGACCGGCGTACGGTCCGAGCGGGCCGTGTGCGGGCCCGGCGCCAGGTGCGCCGGAGCCCGGGCGGTGCGCGGCGCGGCGACCGGCTCGCGGGCCGGTGCCTCGGGCCTGCTGCCGGAGCCGGGCGGGGTGACGGGCACGGGCGGGCCGAGCGGCCGCTTCGTGGTGCTCCGGCGGTCGCGACGGGCGTACCAGCGGTCGCGCAGACCGAGGATCCACGCCTCCGCACGGGTGATCAGCGGCTCGAACCAGGGAAGCGCCAGCAGGATCAGCAGGCCCGCCACCCAGCCCAGGAGCACGTCGCTGAGCCAGTGCGTACCGAGGTAGACGGTGGACATGCCCACCCCGAGCGAGGTGACCGCGGAGACCGCGGACAGCCAGCGCCGGGTGCGGTGCGTCGAGGCCAGGTAGGCGAGGATGCCCCAGGTGACGACGGCGTTCGCGGTGTGACCGCTCGGAAATATATCGCCGCCGAGCCACATCTCGTTGGCGCCGATCGTGGTCGCGTAGTGCGGTCCCAGTCGCCCCATGCCGTACTTGGCGGCGCCGACCGTGACGTTCAGCAGGAGCAGTGAGACGCCCAGCGCCAGCAGCGGACGCAGGGTGTGCTGCCGCCAGGAGCGCCAGCCGAGCCAGGCCGCGACCATCACCGCGGTGGGGCCGCGCTGGCCGAGCACCACGTAGTAGTCGACGAACGCGTGGATCTCCGGCCACTGCTGATAGGGCCGGAAGAACATGACCTGCCAGTCGAGCCGGACCAGCCACGAGGTGATCACTACGGCCCACACGATCGCGATGTAGAACGCGAGGGTCCCGGCGAACAGCGCGATCCTGTGCCGGGACATCTCCGGCACATCCAGGAGCGCCGGTCGTTCCGGCTCCCGGTCCAGTCTCGCGAACACCCGGTCCAGACGGGTGGGCTTCCGTTCGGTACGCACCCAATCGACGTTACAGCGAGTGAGGAGTGATCCCGGCCGAATCAACGGGTTTGTGATGACGATGTGATGTGGGATTCCTCTCAGGCGGCGCCCTATTTCCGGGTAATCCGCAATCCCGTCCGGCCGTGGACTTCAATTCCTTTGATCTGTCCGGCCGACGGTTTTATCGTGCTTATGAATTCGTTCACCGAATGCTGGCACGGAATTGTCCCGCCGGTCACCGGGCGTACTCCGTCGGCCGGGGCGGGCCGGTCAGGGCGGGCCGGAGCCGTTCAGCCAGAACGCCCCGTACACCGCCGCCGCCACCGCGACACCGCACACCACCGGCGCCGACCTGGCGGTGCGCAGCCGGGCCAGGCCCACGGCCAGGGGGAACAGCAGCGGGAACGCGGGCAGCAGCAGCCGGGGCTTCGAGCCGAAGTAGCTCGACGCGCACAGGGCGAGCAGGGTGACGAGCCCCGCGTACACCAGCAGCGGGAGCGGCTGGCGCTGCCGTACGCACACCACGTACAGCCAGACCAGGAGCGCGACCCCGACGATCAGCCCGACGCCCGCCAGGGCCGCCGGGAACGACGTGAACTTGGCGGCGACGAACCGGGCGAAGGCCGCGCCGCCGTCGAAGCCGTTGCGCCAGCCGGCCTGTACGTCGAGATAGCCGAGCGGGCCCTTGCCGGTGCGGTGGCCCACCCACAGGACGTAACCGGCCGCCCCCAGCGGTGCGAGCAGCATGCCGAGCACGCGCCGCGCGCCCGGAGTGCCGCCCGCGCCGGGCACGCAGCCCTCGCGGCGGCTCCGCGCGAACGCGGTGATCGCGGCCGCCCACACCGCCGCCGTCACGGCGAGCCCCACCGGGCGGGTCAGCCCGGCCAGCGCGGCCAGTGTCCCGGCCGTCACCCAGCGCCCGGTCAGCACCGCGTACAGCGACCAGGCGGCCAGCGCCGTGAACAGCGACTCGCTGTAGGCCATCGACTGCACGACGCCGACCGGCAGTACGGCCCACAGCAGCACCGCGCACACGCCGACGCGGCGGTCGTAGACGTGCTCCGCCACCGCGAAGATCCCCCAGGCCGCGGCGAGCGAGGCGAGCAGGGAGACGACGAACCCCGCGTCGGCGTACGACAGGGGCGTCACCGTCGCGCCGAGCCGCTCCAGCCAGGGCAGCAGCGGGAAGAACGCCAGGTTGGAGTGCACGTCGCCATTGGGCAGCCGCACCTCGTAGCCGTACCCCAGTTCGGCGACCCTGGTGTACCAGAGGGAGTCCCAGCGGGCCGTCAGCAGCGTGTACGCGTTCTTGTCGCGCGCGGCACTCCACAGGGCCAGGGCGAGCAGGCCCAGCGCGCGCACGGCCGCGTAGCCGAGGAGCGCCGGGGCGGCCCGGCGCAGGGCACCGGACGGACCCGGGGCGCCCCGGCGGGCCGCGTCGCGCGTTTCAAGATCGGTCACGGGCCCGATTATCCGTCGGCCGCGGGGGCGGGCGTCCCGCCGGGGCGGGCGGCACGGTGGCCGCAGTGGCACACGCCACACGGGTGACGCGGGATGTGTGAGACCCGACACGTGTGCGGTGCCCGGTCTCGCGTACTCTGGCGAGTCACTCGCGTTCCGTTGCACGGCCCGGAGCCCCCCGCTCCTCTCCGGCCGAGCCGCAGGGGAGTCCCCACCCCACGGCCCGCCGGACGCGAGGGAACATCTTGGAGGTACGTGCATGTCCGGGACGACCACGGCTGCCGCCGCGCCACGCCGTCGGGCGGCCGGGGCCGGTGCCAACCGCTGGGTGGTCCTGGTCGTCCTCTGCGTCAGCCTGCTGCTCGTCGCCGTGGACGCGACCGTGCTGCACGTGGCGGTCCCCGCCGTCACCGAGGACCTCCGGCCCGGCGCCATCGAGCTGCTCTGGATCGTCGACGTCTACCCGCTCGTCTGCGCCTCGCTGCTGATCCTCTTCGGCACGCTGGGCGACCGGGTGGGCCGCAGACGGGTCCTGCTGCTCGGTTACGCCCTCTTCGGCGTCGCCTCCGCGCTCGCGGCCCTCGCCGACACCGCCCAGGTGCTGATCGCGGCCCGCGCGCTGCTCGGCGTCGGCGGTGCCATGATCATGCCCGCGACGCTGTCGATCCTGCGGCAGGTCTTCCCCGACCGGCGGGAGCGGGCGCTGGCCATCGGGATCTGGAGCGCCGTGGCCGCGGTCGGCGCGGCGGTCGGCCCGCTGCTCGGCGGGTTCCTGCTGGAGCACTTCTGGTGGGGTTCGGTCTTCCTCGTCAACATCCCGCTGATGCTGGTCAGCCTTCCGGTGGGGCGGCTGCTGCTGCCCGAGTCGAAGGGCGACGGCCGCGGGCCCTGGGACGTGGCCGGCGCGCTGATGGCGGCGGGCGGTCTGTTCGGGGTCGTCCTGGGCGTGAAGCGGCTGGGCGGCGGGGAGCCGGTGGCGAGCCTGCTCACCGTGCTGCCGCTGGTGCTGGGCGCGGCGCTGCTGGCGGGCTTCGTACGGCGGCAGCGGCGGCGTACGTATCCGCTGGTGGACCTCGCGATGTTCCGGCGGCCGGCGTTCAGTACGTCGGTGGGGTGCATCGTGCTGGCCATGCTGGCGCTGGTGGGGCTCGAGCTGATCGCCGCGCAGTACCTGCAGCTGGTGCTCGGTCTGTCCCCGCTGGAGACCGGGCTGCGGCTGTTGCCGCTGACCTTCGCGGCGATGGCGGCGGGGCTCGCGGGTGCGCGGCTGCTGCGGCGCTTCGGGCCGCGGCGGATGGTGTGCGCGGGGTTCTGTCTGACGGCCTTCGCGGTGCTGCTGCTCACGGCGATGGGCCGGGCCGACAACTGCGCGCTGCTGCTGACCGGGTTCGTGCTGCTCGGCTTCGGTCTGGAGACGACGCTGTTCGGGGCGTACGAGTCGATGCTGAGCGAGGCGCCGCAGGAGCAGTCGGGGGGTGCGGCGGCGATCGGGGAGACGTCGTACCAGCTGGGCGCCGGGATCGGCATCGCGCTGCTGGGCAGTGTGATGAACGCGGCGTACGCGCCCGGGCTGACGGGGGGCGTGCCGGGGGTGCCGGGGGCGGCGTCGGTGGCGGCGGGGCATTCGCTGGGGGAGGCGTACGAGGTTGCTGCGCAGCTTGGGGGGCCTGCGGGGGTTGCGTTGCGGCGGGCCGCGGGGGATGCGTTTGTGCACGGGCTGCATGTGACGTTGGTGGTGAGTGCGGGGTTGTTGCTGCTGGGGGCGGTGATGGCGTTGCGGCTGCCGCGGGTGATGCAGTGCGAGGAGGTTTCCGTGCCCGCGCCGCGGGACGCGGTGGAGTCCCAGTCCCGCGTCTCGGTCTGAGCGGGTGGTGTCGCCTGTGGGTGGCTGAGGAGCGGCGGCGGCTGCGGGCCGTTTTCGTGGGTCTCCCACCCACGCACCACCCGTTCACCGTCGGGAGCGGGGTGGACGTTTCCCGTGGGTGGCCGAGGAGCGTCGGCGGCTGCCGCCCGTCATGGGTCCGCTCCCAGAGCCGCGGCACCACGGGCTCGCGCACAGCGCCCCGAGAACTGCCGCCCCGCCTGCCGCGAGCTGCCCACCCCCCACCGCAAGCCGCCGATGGCGGGTCACCCCCGCGGGCGACGTCCGTCTTGGTCCCGGCGGTGAACGGGTGGTGCGTGGGTGGGAGACGGGCATGGTGGACGTGCGGAGCGCCGCATCGTAACGTCGGCAACGACAGCCGTGACTAGCGGCGCTAGTTTTAAGAGTCCCGAAGGGTGTCCCCATGGCCGCGTCCCCGAAGTTGCCCGCGTTCGACCCCGCCGACCCCCTCGGCATCGACGACCTGCTGGAGCCGGAGGACCTCGCCGTCCGGGACACGGTGCGGAGCTGGGCCGCGGACCGCGTGCTGCCGTACGTCGCGGACTGGTACGAGAAGGGTGAGCTGCCCGGGATCCGGGAGCTCGCTCGTGAGCTCGGGGGCATCGGCGCGCTCGGCATGTCGCTCGAGGGGTACGGCTGCGCCGGTGCGTCCGCCGTCCAGTACGGGCTCGCCTGTCTGGAGCTGGAGGCGGCCGACTCCGGCATCCGCTCCCTGGTCTCCGTGCAGGGCTCCCTCGCCATGTACGCCATCCACCGCTTCGGGAGCGAGGAGCAGAAGCAGGAGTGGCTGCCGCGGATGGCCGGCGGTGAGGTCATCGGGTGCTTCGGGCTGACCGAGCCCGACCACGGGTCCGACCCGGCCAACATGCGCACCCGCGCCAAGCGGGACGCCGGTGGCGACTGGGTGCTCAACGGGCGCAAGATGTGGATCACCAACGGCTCGGTGGCCGGTGTGGCCGTCGTCTGGGCGCAGACGGAGGAGGGTATCCGCGGGTTCGTCGTGCCGACCGGCACCGCCGGATTCTCCGCGCCCGAGATCAAGCACAAGTGGTCCCTGCGGGCCAGCGTCACCAGCGAGCTGGTGCTCGACGACGTGCGGCTGCCCGCCGACGCCGTGCTGCCGGAGGTGACCGGGCTGCGCGGCCCGCTCAGCTGTCTCTCGCACGCCCGTTACGGCATCGTCTGGGGTTCGATGGGCGCGGCCCGCAGCTCCTTCGAGGCGGCCGTGGAGTACGCGAAGTCGCGGGAGCAGTTCGGGCGGCCCATCGGAGGCTTCCAGCTGACCCAGGCCAAGCTCGCCGACATGGCGGTCGAACTGCACAAGGGGATCCTGCTCGCCCACCACCTCGGGCGGCGCATGGACGCCGGCCGCCTGCGTCCCGAGCAGGTCAGCTTCGGCAAGCTCAACAACGTACGCGAGGCCATCGACATCTGCCGTACGGCCCGTACGATCCTCGGCGCCAACGGGATCTCCCTCGAATACCCCGTGATGCGGCACGCGACGAACCTGGAATCGGTGCTCACCTACGAGGGCACCGTCGAGATGCACCAGCTGGTGCTGGGCAAGGCGCTCACCGGACTCGACGCCTTCCGGTAGGAGGCCGGGGGTGGGGCGGGGCCGTGGTCTGCGGCCCCGCCTCAGCTCTGGTTGAAGAAACCGTCGGAGCGGTGCGCGGCGGACTCGCCGCTGATGACCTGGGTGTCGGCCGGGCTCAGCAGGAACACCCGGGTGGACACCCGCTCGATCGAACCGCGCAGGCCGAAGATGAGCCCGGCCGCGAAGTCGACCACGCGCTTGGCGTCGGTGCCCTCCATGGCCGTCAGGTTCACGATGACCGGGACCCCGTCCCGGAACAGCTCACCGATGGCCCGTGCGTCCCGGAAGCTGTCCGGGGTGACCGTCGCGATGCGGCGGCCCTTCTCCTCGGCCACGTCCGAAGCCACCTTGACCCGCGGGTCCGTGACCCAGGCGTCCCCGGGCTCGGTGCCCTCGGAGTAGTCGTCGTCGTAGTAACGCTCGTCATCGTTGTTGTCGTCGACGAGGCCGAGCCACGCACTCGCCTTGCGTACCGATCCCATGGACGCCTCCTCTCACAGCTGTCTTTCGTGCTTCCGCATCCCTATGGTCATCCATGATGCGGACGTCGCGCCAAGTGGATAGACGCCGCCCGGGGGGTTTGTGACGGTACTGGTGCACAGCGGATACGTCGAGAGTCCTTGTGTCCCAAGGGTCGTTTCCCAAACGGCTGCTGACTGTGAGTGAAATATGATTCTTCGCGGCACACGGGTGAGGACGGGTGCGTACGGGTGATGGCGGCGGTCGGTACGATGCCGCAGCTCAGCGTCGTACCAACCACGGGGGAGCGTCGTGTTCGGAATCGTCAGGCCGTGCAGGCACAGGCTCGGAGAGAGCCTCACGAGCCAGTGGATGGCTCATTTGTGCGGGTTGTGCCTCGCACTGCGCAAGGATCACGGACAGTTCGCGCGGATCGTGACGAACTATGACGGGCTGCTCATATCGGTTTTGACGGAGGCTCAGGCCGAGCGGGGCGGCGCGGGCGCCGGACGGCGCACCGCCGGGCCCTGCCCGCTGCGCGGGATGCGCACCGCTTCCGTCGCGCACGGCGAGGGGGCCCGGCTCGCGGCGGCCGTCTCCCTGGTGCTGGCCTCGGCCAAGGTGCGCGACCACGTCGCCGACGGGGACGGCCTGCTGGCCCGCCGTCCGGTGGCGCTCGCCGCCCGCCGGATCGCCACCGGCTGGGACGCGGCCGGGGCGCGCGGCGGCAGCGCCGTCGGATTCGACACCGCCGTACTGGTCGACGCCGTGGACCGGCAGGGCGGCATCGAGGCGCTCGCCGGGTTCGGAACTCCGCTGCTCACCGTCACCGAGCCGACCGAGACCGCGACCGCCGCCGCCTTCGCGCACACCGCGCACCTCGCCGGGCGGCCGCACAACGCCGTGCCGCTCGCCGAGGCCGGGCGGCTCTTCGGCCGGCTCGCCCACCTCCTGGACGCAGTGGAGGACCGGGAGGCCGACGCCGCGTCCGGCGCCTGGAACCCGCTCACCGCCACCGGGACGCCGCTCACCGAGGCCCGGCGGCTCGCCGACGACGCCGTGCACGGGGTGCGGCTGGCCCTGCGGGAGGCCGAGTTCACCGACGGGCGGCTGGTGCACCGGCTGCTCGTGCACGAGCTGGGCAGTTCCGTGGACCGCGCGTTCGGCACCGTCTCGTGCGCCCACGGCAGCCATCCGTACGCCCCTCCCGGCGCGCCCGGCACCCCGGGTGCTCCCGGCGGCCCCGGCGGGCCGACGCCCCCGGAGCCGCCGCGCCGCGACCGGCGCGGGCCGCTCGCCGGCTGTGCCGTGTGGCTCGGGCTGGCCTGCACGTGCCAGATGTGCTGCGGCACCTTCAACGACCCCTGGAGCGGGCAGCGCAGGGAAGGGCTCTGCTCCCAGTGCGACTGCGGCAACTGCTGCGACTGCTGTGACTGCTGCAGCAACTGCTGCGGCGACGACGGGTGCGACTGCGGCTGTGACGGCTGCGACTGCGGGTGCAGCTGCTGAGGCGAGGCTGGGCACGCGTGGGCGTACGCATCGTCAGTGGTCTCCTGAGAGCGAAGGCATGGGGCGGCGCGAGGGGAGGGGCGTGCGTGCGCGTGTGAAGGCGGGTCGACGGCAGGTCGAACCTGGGAGGGCCCCGACGGGATCAGACGATCAGGGCAGGCAGGGGGGTCGGCTCAACAGGAACAGGACCACACTCGACCGAAGTCGATGTGGGAGCGCGTGACCAGCCACTGCTGTGGATGCATGGGCCAAGTGGAACAGGCATCCGCTTCCGCGTCAACGGACCGAGACGCGCGGCTCACAGTGTGGACGGCCTTGACAGCGGACGGAAACAGCCCCGTACTCTCGGCGGACGGCCGTGCTGAGGGGCTCGACCGTGTGAAGGCACCACCCACCGTGTCCGACTGACGTGATGTCACGGAGCCTTCGCATGTCCTCCGACACCCTCGCCAAGTCCGCCGCCCCACCGGACTCCCCGGACGGGACGGATCTCCCGCGGATCGTCCCGCAACGCCACCCCGGCCAGTGGACGGCCGCCGCGATCGTCCTCGTCCTCCTCGCCTCGCCCTCGCCGGCAACTCCGTGCTGCGCGCCGTGAGCCGGGGCTACGTCTGGCTGTTCCGGTCGATACCGATCCCGGTGCAGCTGCCGCTGTGGTTCAACATCGGCGGCCCGGCGACGTACTGGACCGCCCGCGGCACGGGCGCACCCGGGCGTTCCTCTCCAAGGTCCTGTGACGACGGGGCCCTCGGCCCAGGCAGAAAGGGATGACCCCGCATGACCTCCTCCCACGGCAGGCGGCGGCTGCACCTGGCCGCCGCACTGGACCGGCGGTCGGTGTACGACGCCGACGCGTACGTGTCGGCCGCCCGGCTCGCCGAACGCGGCGCGCTCGACTTCGTGACCCTGGGCGACAGCCTCGCCCGTCCCGGTCCGGACGCGCTCGCCGTCCTGTCCCGGCTGGCGCCCGCCACGCGGCGCGTCGGCCTGGTCCCCACCGTCACCACCACCCACACCGAGCCCTTCCACGTCCAGGCGGCCGTGGCGACCCTGGACTGGGTCAGCCGAGGCCGGGCCGGCTGGCGGATCGAGGTGTCCACCACCGAGGGCGAGGCCCGCCTCTTCGGCCGTCGGCCCGCGGCACCCGCCGACGTGCTCTGGCAGGAGGCCGGCGAGGTCGCCGACGTGGCGGCGCGCCTGTGGGACAGCTGGGAGGACGACGCCGAGATCCGGGACGCGGCCACCGGCCGCTTCGTCGACCGGGACAAGCTCCACCACGTCGACTTCACCGGCGCCGCCTTCTCCGTCAAGGGCCCCTCGATCGTGCCGCGGCCCCCGCAGGGGCACCCCGTGCGCGTGGTCGACGCCACCGGCCGGGCCGCACGGGCGGTCGCCGCCCGGTACGCCGACGTGGCCCTCGTGCGCACCGCGCTCCCCGCCCGGGCCGCCGCCGCGCGGGCCGAACTGCGGGCGTCCGCCGAGGCGTACGGCCGTGACCCGGACGGGCTGCGGGTCCTCGCCGCCCTGGACGTCGACCTCGGCGACGGCGAGTACGCGGCCGAACCGGGGCACGGCGGGGGCGGCCCCCGCGCCACCCCGCACGGCCCGCTGTACCGCGGCGGCCCCGTCGACCTGGCCGAACTGATCGTCTCCTGGCACCGGGACGGCACCGTCGACGGCTTCCACCTCACCCCCGTCGAGCCGCGCCGGGACCTGGAACGCCTCGTCAACGGCACGGTGTCCGTGCTCCAGCACCGGGGCCTGTTCCGCACCTTCTACCCGGGCAGCACGCTCCGGGACCACCTGGGCCTGGCCCGGCCCGCCAACCAGTACACCGTCGCGCGGGGAGCGTCATGACCGGACCGAAACCGAGGCAGCCGGAACCGGCGCGGCCGAAGCCGATGCACCTCGCCGCGCACTTCCCCGGGGTCAACAACACCACCGTCTGGGCCGATCCGCGCTCGGGCTCGCAGATCGACTTCGCCTCCTTCGAGCACCTCGCCCGCACCGCCGAACGCGGCCTGTTCGACTTCTTCTTCCTCGCCGGGGGACTGCGGCTGCGCGAGCACAAGGGCCGCATCCACGACCTGGACGTGGTCGGCCGCCCCGAGTCCCTGACCGTGCTCAACGCGCTCGCCGCCGTCACCGACCGCCTCGGCCTCGCCGCCACGGTCAACGCCACCTTCAACGAGCCCTACGAACTCGCCCGCCGGCTCGCCACCCTGGACCACCTCAGCGGCGGCCGGGCGGCCTGGAACGTGGTGACCTCCTCCGACGCCTTCACCGGCGAGAACTTCCGGCGCGGCGGCCACCTGGACCGCGCCGAGCGGTACACCCGCGCCGCCGAGTTCGTGGCCACGGCACGGGAGCTGTGGGACTCCTGGGCCCCGGACGGCACCCCCCGCCCCTTCGCCCACCACGGGCGGCACTTCGACATCGCGGGCGAGTTCACCCTGCCCCGCTCCCCGCAGGGGCACCCGGTGGTGATCCAGGCGGGCGACTCCGACGAGGGCCGGGAGTTCGCCGCCTCGTCGGCGGACGTGATCTTCACCCGGCACGGCACCCTGGACGCGGGCCGCGCCTTCTACGCCGACGTCAAACGCCGCCTGGCGACGTACGGCCGGAGCCCCGGCGATCTCAAGATCATGCCCGGCGTCACCGTCGTCCTCGGGGACACCGCCACCGAGGCGCGGGAGCGGGCCGAGGAGATCCGGTGGCAGCAGGTCTCGCCGCAGACGGCGCTGCTCACGCTGGAGCGGATCTGGGGCGTCGACCTGTCCGCGTACGACCCCGACGGGCCGCTGCCCGACGTCGATCCGGTGGCCGACCCGCAGCTCGGCCAGGGGCGGACCCGGCAGGGCGACAGCGTCGCGACCGCCGAGAAGTGGCGGGCGCTGGCGCAGGAGCGGGGACTGTCCATCCGGCAGACCGTGATCGCGGCGGGCGCCCGGCAGTCCTTCGTCGGCACGCCCGAGCAGGTGGCCGCCGAACTGACCGAGTTCGTGGGGCGGGACGCCGCCGACGGCTTCGTCCTCGTACCGCATCTGACCCCGGGCGGGCTGGACGAGTTCGTGGACCGGGTGGTCCCGTTGCTGCAGGAGCGCGGCGCGTTCCGTACCGCGTACGAGGGCACCACCCTGCGTTCCCACCTCGGTCTGTCCGACCCGGTGTGGAAGGCTTGAGCCATGACGAAGGGCTCACCCGGCGACACACCGGACAAGGCATCCGACCGCGCACCCGGCGACGCGTCCGACGCGTGGAAGCGGTGGCACGAGCAGCGCGTCGCCACGGTCTCGGCGCCCTACGGGCCGCTCGCGCTGACCGGCACGCACTGGCTGGAGGATCATCCGGACGGGCAACTTCCGGACATCCCCGGCCGGTGGACGGCGGACGGCGACGCGGTGCTGCTGACGGCCGGCCGCGCGGACGGGCTCACCGTCGGCGGGCGGCCCCTGGACGGCGAGGCACGGCTCACGGCCGACCGGGGACCGGCGGACGCGGCCCGGGTGGCCCGCGGCGAGCGGCGGCTGGTCGTGCTGGTCCGCGAGGGGCTGTGGGGTGTCCGCGACTTCGACCCGGCCGCCCCCGCACGGCGGGAGTTCCGCGGCATCGCGGCCACGCCGTACGACCCGCGCTGGTCGGTGCCGGGCCGTTTCACCCCGTACGACACCGGGCGGCGCAGCGTGCGGGTGCCGAACGCGGACGGCCGGGAGCGCGGGCTGGCGCTCGGCGGGGAGCTGGCCTTCGAGCTGGCCGGACGGGGGCACACCCTCCAGGTGGGCGTCGAGGACGACGGTTCCCTGTGGGCCGTCTTCGCCGACGCGACCAGCGGGAGCACCAGTTACCGCTTCCGGTTCCTGCGCCCGGCCGCACCGGACGCCGAGGGGCGCACGACGGTCGACCTCAACCGTGCGCTGCTGCCGCCGTGCGCGTTCGCCGACCACTTCGTCTGTCCCTTCCCGCCGCCGGGGAACACGCTCGGGGCCCGCGTCGAGGCGGGGGAGCGCGAACTGCGCTGAGTCCGGCGGGGGGTTGGTAAAGGTCGTTCAAAGCTTGACGGCCGAAAGGCGCTCTTGCGCCGACCGGACGTTCGGCCGAATACTCCAACCTCAGCGCTTGTCAGGGGCACGACGTATTCGGAACCCGGAGGTCCGCCCCTGGCTGCGCCTCACGGGCCCCCACCCCCACGAGAGGGGCCCCCGACTTCCCCTGTGGAGGAACGAAAAGTGAGGATCAAGCGCACTACCCCCCGCAGCGGCATCACGAGACGGACCCGGCTGATCGCCGTGTCCACCGGCCTCGTGGCCGCGGCCGCCGTCGCGATCCCCAGCGCGAACGCGGCACCCACCCCGGCCACCTTCAGCGCCGCCGAGCTGAGCAGTGCCGGCAGCGCGGTGCTCGAGGCCGACGTCCCGGGCACCGCCTGGGCCGTCGACAGCGAGTCCGGCCGGGTGCTGCTCACCGTCGACAGCACCGTCTCCCAGGCCGAGATAGCGAAGATCAAGGAGCAGGCCGGCGACAAGGCCGGCGCGCTCACGATCAAGCGCACCCCCGGCAAGTTCAACAAACTCATCCAGGGCGGCGACGCCATCTACGCGAGCAGCTGGCGCTGCTCCCTCGGCTTCAACGTCCGCACCAGCAGCGGCGCCGAGTACTTCCTGACCGCCGGTCACTGCACCGACGGCGCCGGCGCCTGGCGGGCCAGCTCCGGCGGCACCGTCATCGGGCAGACGGCGGGCTCCAGCTTCCCGGGCAACGACTACGGCATCGTGCAGTACACCGGGTCCGTCTCCCGGCCCGGCACCGCCAACGGCGTGGACATCACCCGCGCCGCCACCCCGAGCGTGGGGACCACCGTCATCCGTGACGGCTCCACCACCGGCACCCACAGCGGCCGGGTCACCGCCCTGAACGCCACCGTCAACTACGGCGGCGGCGACATCGTCGGCGGGCTGATCCAGACCACGGTCTGCGCCGAGCCCGGCGACTCCGGCGGCTCGCTCTACGGCAGCAACGGCACCGCGTACGGTCTGACCTCCGGCGGCAGCGGCAACTGCTCCTCCGGCGGTACGACGTTCTTCCAGCCGGTGACGGAGGCCCTGAGCGCCTACGGCGTCAGCGTCTACTAGGAGCGCGGCCGGCAGCGCGACGAGCCCCCGTACACCGCGGCGACGGTGTGCGGGGGCTCAGCCCGGGCCGCCGGGGAGGACGATGGCGTTCTCGTAGGCGAACACCACGGCTTGGGCGCGGTCCCGCAGATGGAGCTTGGCGAACATGCTGCCGACGTGGCTCTTCACCGTCGCCTCGGTCACGACCAGGCAGGCGGCGATCTCCGGGTTCGACAGGCCCCTGGCCACCAGGAGGAGGATCTCCCGTTCCCGCGGGGTCAGCCCGGCCAGCACCGCCTCCCGCGGCCGGACCGGTGCGGCGCGGGTGGCGTAGTCCTCGATCAGCCTGCGGGTGATCGACGGCGACAGCAGGGCCTCACCGGCGTGGACGACACGGATCGCCTCCAGCAGCCGCTCGCGCGAGGCGTCCTTCAGCAGGAAACCCGACGCGCCCGCCCGCAGTGCGCCGAAGACGTAGTCGTCCAGGTCGTAGGTGGTGAGGATCAGCACCCGGGGCGAGGAGCCGGAGGCGGTCAGCCGGGAGGTGGCCTCGACACCGTCCATGCGGGGCATCCGGATGTCCATCAGGACCACGTCAGGACGCAGCTCGGCGGCCCGGTCGAGCGCCTCGTGGCCGTCGGCGGCCTCGCCGACGACCTCCAGGTCGTTCTGGGTCTGCAGGAACAGCCGGAAGCCGATACGGATCAGCTCCTGGTCGTCGACGATCAGCAGGCGGATGGTCATGCCGCGCCCCCGGCATCCCCGACCGGGAGCCGCGCGGCCACCACGAAACCACCGGCGGTGCGGCGGGCGTCCAGGCTGCCGCCCGTCACCGCCGCCCGTTCCCGCATCCCGCGGATGCCGTGCCCGGCGCCCGACGGGACCGGACCGCCGCCGTCTCCGCCGCCACCCCCACCTCCGCTGCCGCCCCCACCTCCGTCTCCGCCGCCGTCGTCCTCGACCGTGACGTCCAACCGCGTCCGGCCGTAGTGGAGCGTCACCGTGACCCGGGTGGGGTCGGTGTGTTTGAGCACGTTGGTCAGTGCCTCCTCGACGATTCGGTAGGCCGACAGTTCGAGGCCGTCGGCCAGCGGCCGGGCCTCGCCGGTGAACTCCAGCCGTACGGGCATCCCGGCGGTCCGGTATCCGGAGACCAGCTCGGGGAGCTGGCCCAGCGAGGGCTGCGGCCGCCACTGCGCGCCGTTGTCCGGCGTGCGCAGCAGGCCGAGGATCCGGCGGAGTTCGGCCAGGCTCTGCTCCGCGTTGACCTCGACCCGTTCCAGGGTCTCGGCCGCGACCCGGGGGTCGGTCGGCAGGACGTCCCGGGCGCCGCGCACACCGATCAGCATGACGGTGACCGAGTGGGCGACGATGTCGTGGAGTTCGCGGGCGATGGAGGTGCGTTCCCGCTGTGCCGCGATCTGGTCGAGCTGCTCGCGCTCGCGTTCCAGGGTGGCCGCGCGGTCCTCCAGCGCCCGGGTGTAGCGCCGCCGGGTCTGGAGGTACGAGCCGACGGCCCAGGCGCCGATCGGGACGGGCAGCGAGGAGATGCTCGCCAGCAGCAGGAACAGCGCCGTCGGCACGAGCGCCGCCACCGACACCCTCCGGTCACGCAGGTCGGCGAGCGAGGCGAGGGCGACCACGACGGGCGCCCCGCCCGGCGAGTAGCCCAGCGGCACGAGCACCGCGGCGCCCGCACAGGCCGTGACGAGCACGGTCAGGGGGGCGCGTCGGCGGAAGAGCAGTACGGAGCCGACGAGCACCGTCACCACGACCGGGATCACGCCGACCGGGATCGCGTCGGCCGGGATCACGACGACCGGGGTGCCGCCGTCGAAGAGCTGCCCGATCTCCACCCCGGTCGTGATCGCCGCCAGCACGAGGTCGAACAGCGCCGAGCGGCGCGCGACCAGCAGGCCGTACGCCGCCCGGGCCCGCCCGAAGAGGCCGGTCACGCCAGATCGCGCCGTCGCTCGACCACGACCGCGACCAGCGTGACCGCGACCGTCCACGCGGCCAGCACCCATCCGGCCGCGACCACCGACAGGGTCGTGTGGTGCGTCATCCGGCTCAGGATCCCGGCCGCGCCGAACGGCGTGAGGTTGACGCCCGCTTCCCAGACGCCGGACAGCAGCGGGACCACGGCGAAGTTCACGACCAGCAGGACGACCACTCCCAGGACCGGGCTACGGATCAGGGCGCCGAGGGCGGCACCCAGGATCGCGGACAGGACGAACGCCACCAGGTTGCCCGCCACGACGGCACCGACGTCTCCCGAGGTGAGGCCGGGACCCGGCTGGTCACTCAGCAGCGGCAGCGCGAGCCCGACCGACACCGCGGTCGTCAGCGCGCCGAGCAGGAGCCCGGTCAGCGCGTAGGCGGCGATTCTCGCCGACAGCACGGTCCCGCGGCCACGGCGGCCCACCAGTGCCGCCGGTGCGGCCGTCCGGTGCCGGTACTCACCGGCCGCACCGACCAGCCCCCAGAGCAGGAGCAGGACCGGCATCGCCGACAGGGCCTCCTCCTTCTCGGGCACCTCGTCCAGCGTGCCCGACCACGCCGCGACCACCAGGGCGTTGAGAGCGGCGAACGCGGCCGCGCCCACCGCGAAGCCCAGGACGGTCCGGGTGGTCACGGTCTTGATCAGTTCGCCGCGCAGCAGATGGCTCACCGGTCCGCCCCTCCCGTGAGGCCGAAGAACGCGTCCTCCAGCGACGCGGTCCGCTCGGTGATCTCCTCCAGCAGGACGCCGTCGCGGTGGGCCAGCCGCGCCACCTCCGTGACGTCGAGCCCCTCGACCAGCAGCCCGCCTCCGTCGTCGGCCTTCGTGCGGCCACCGGCCGCGGTCACCAGCTCCGACAGGCGCCCGGCCTCGGCGGTGCGCACCGCGACCACGCTCTGCCCGGACCGTTCGAGGTCCCGGATCGCGCCTTCGTGGACCAGCCGCCCCCGGTTGATCATGACCACGTCGTCGACGGTCTGGGCCGCCTCGCCCAGCATGTGGCTGGACAGCAGGACCGTGCCCCCCTTCGCGGCCCGCTCCCGCAGCAGCGTGCGCAACCAGCGGATGCCCTGCGGGTCCAGGCCGTTCACCGGCTCGTCCAGCACCAGGATCTCCGGATCGCCCAGGAGCGCCGCGGCGAGCCCGAGCCGCTGCCGCATGCCCATCGAGTACTTCCCGACCCGGCCCCGGGCCGCCTCCGCCAGGCCGACGAGTTCCAGTACCTCGCCGACCCGGCGGCGGGGCAGTCCGGCCAGTGCGGCCAGCGAGCGCAGGTGCGCCCCGCCGGTACGGCCGGGATGGGCCCCGCAGGGTTCGATGTGCACGCCGAGCATCCGGGCGTCGGGCCTGAGGGCGGCGACCGGCGTGCCCCGTACGAACGCCCGGCCCGCCGTCGGCCGGGCCAGTCCGACGACCGCTTTGAGGGCGGTGGTCTTCCCCGCCCCGTTCGGGCCGAAGAACCCCGTCACCCTCCCGGTTCGGACGGTGAACGACAGGTCGTCGACCGCCGTTCTGCGGCCGTAACGCTTGGTCAGCCCTTCGGCCCTGATGGCCGCCGGGTCCCCGGCGCCTCGTGAAGAAGTCATGCCCGAAGCCTCCGGCGTGCCGGTCTCCCGGTCTTCCACCCACGGTCGAAACCCGGACTCCCACCAGAGGGGGAGGCCACCGCCGCCTCCCCGCTCTCGCGAGGAAGAGGTGAAGGCCCTGTGACCGCACTGGAGTTGTCGTGCGCACGTCCTGGAGTCGACCTTGTGTACGGCCTGTGGAATCGGAAGAGTTAACGCTCGTCAACCAGCCTTCCGGTTCACGGGGTCCCCACAACCTCGCGGACCGACCCCCCACAGGAGGACGTGAGTTGAAGCACCGACGCATACCCAGGCGGCGGGTCGCCGTGGTAGGTGCGGGAATCACCGCACTGGTCGCGGCCGGAGTCACCTTCCAGACCGCGAACGCCAGCGAGTCCCCGGAGACCGCCGCGCCCGAGACCCTGTCGGTCACGGCGGCCGGAAAGCTCGCCTCGACGCTGCTCGGCGACCTCGGCGCCGACGCGGCGGGCACGTACTACGACGCGCAGGCCAAGAGCCTCGTCGTCAACGTGCTCGACCAGAGCGCCGCGCAGACCGTCGAGGAGGCCGGCGCCGAGGCCAGAGTCGTCGAGAACTCGCTCGCCGACCTGAAGAGCGCGCGCACCGCCCTCACGAAGGACGCGACCATCCCCGGCACGTCCTGGGCGACCGACCCGACCACCAACAAGGTCGTCGTCACCGCCGACCGCACGGTCTCCGAGGCCGAACTGGCCAAGCTGACCAAGGTGGTCGACGGACTGGGCGCCAAGGCCGAGCTCAAGCGGACCAAGGGCGAGTACAAGCCCTTCGTCTCGGGCGGCGACGCCATCACCGGAGGCGGCGGGCGCTGCTCGCTCGGCTTCAACGTGACCAAGGGCGGCGAGCCGTACTTCATCACCGCCGGCCACTGCACCGAGTCCATCTCGACCTGGTCGGACTCCTCCGGGAACGTCATCGGCGAGAACGCGGCGTCCAGCTTCCCGGACAACGACTACGGCCTGGTCAAGTACACCGCCGACGTGGACCACCCGAGCGAGGTGAACCTCTACGACGGCTCCTCGCAGGCCATCTCGGGCGCCGCCGAGGCCACCGTCGGCATGGAGGTGACCCGCAGCGGTTCCACCACCCAGGTGCACGACGGGACGGTGACCGGCCTGGACGCCACCGTGAACTACGGCAACGGCGACATCGTCAACGGCCTGATCCAGACCGACGTCTGCGCCGAGCCCGGCGACAGCGGCGGCTCGCTCTTCTCGGGCGACCAGGCCATCGGCCTCACCTCCGGCGGCAGCGGCGACTGCACCTCGGGCGGCGAGACCTTCTTCCAGCCGGTGACGGAGGCACTGTCGGCCACCGGTACGCAGATCGGCTGAGCAGTACCCGCACACCAGTGAAGTCCCGTCCCGCGCGCGAGGGGCGGGACTTCCGCGTGTCCGGCGGGGGCTCCCGCGTGTCCGGCCGGGGCTCCCGCGTGTCCGGGCGGGACTCACGCGCGCGTACGACGGTCGACGGTCAGGGGGCCGGTGACGCGGGCAGGTCCGTCTCCGGCCGCCCCCGGCGCGGCAGCACGGCCGCCAGCATCGTGATCACCGTCCCCGCCACCGCCCACGCCCACAGCACCAGCAGGGAGGCGGTCACGTCGTTCCCCTTGAAGTAGGCGATCGAGCGGGCCGCCCAGGTGCCGGCGCCCGGTGGCAGCGTCGGACCGATCGCCTTCCAGAACGGCGGGAGCAGCGGCAGCGGGAAGGCGCCGCCCGCGCTCGGGTTGCCCGCGATCACCACCAGCAGGATCGCCAGACCGATGCCGACGATCCCGAAGACGCCCTGGAGGGCCAGCGTGGCGGCGCCCACCGCGAAGGTGATCAGCGCGCCGAGCCCCCACAGGTCCAGCACGCCGCCGGGCAGCGCGCCCAGGACCGGCCCGATGATCACCGCGCCGCCGAGCCCGCCGACGATCGCGACCAGGGCCATCACGATGAGCCGGATCGCCGCCCGGCGCGGGTTGGCCGGCCGGGCGCCGGTGCTGATCGCCAGGATCGAGGCGCACAGGTAGCCGCCGACGCACCAGCCCACGACCAGGTAGAAGGACGACAGCCCGTCGAAGTCGTGGCGGGAGGCCGGGGCCACGTCGACCACCCGCACCGCGCGCCCCTCGGCCTGCTCCGCCTTGCCGGCGATGCCTTCGAGGGTGGTGGCGAGGACGGTGCCGCCGCCGGAGGCGACCAGCAGGGTGTCCTGCCCGCCGCCGGGGTCCAGGACCAGGGCGCCGTCGATCTCCCGGTTCATGATCTGCCGCCGGGCGGCCGCCTCGTCGGCCACCGTGCGCGGGTCCAGCGGGGAGCCGGGCAGTCCTTCCAGCCGGTCCACCGTCTGCCCGGCGGCCGCCCCGGGCGCGACCACCCCGAAGGGCACGTCCTTGGGCCGCGGGTCGTGCAGCGCCCCCACGTAGGAGGCGATGAACAGCAGCTGAAGCGCGATCACGCCGAGCACGAGCAGGGTGGCCCGCGGGGTGACGGCGTCCCTCACCTCACCGAGGAAGGAGCCGCTTCGCGTGCCGTTTCGCGTGCGGGGGCCCGGTGTGTGTGACATGTCCCCACAGTCCGGGTCGGAGGGCGTTTGCGCAGGTGGGGCGGGGCCGAACGGATGTCGTACACACATTCGAGGATGGGGGTATGGTGGGTGGGGTAGTTGGGAACAGACGTTCGATAATGGCGTTCGGGTCCACATGGGCGTGCGTCGGTTCATGAGTCGGGAGGTGCGTGATGCCGGGTTTCACGCATCTGCACACCGTCTCCGGGTTCTCCGCCCGCTACGGCGCCTCCCACCCGGAGCGGCTGGCCGAGCGCGCCTTCGAGCGGGGCATGGACGCCCTCGCCCTCACCGACCGCGACACCCTCGCGGGGACGGTCCGCTTCGCCAAGGCCTGCGCGAAGGCGGGCGTCCGCCCCCTGTTCGGCGCGGAGCTGGCGGTCGCCGCCCCCGAGCCCGAAGCCGGCCGCACGGACACCTCGGTACGCCGGGACCGGCGCCGCGTTCCCGTGCGCGGCGGCGCCTTCGTCGACGAGTCGGCCCCCCGGGTGACCTTCCTCGCCCGGGACGGCGCCCGCGGCTGGGCCGACCTGTGCCGCCTGGTCTCCGCCGCCCACACGGTCGAGGGCACCCCGCTGCTGTCCTGGCCCGACAACCACGCCGACGGCCTGACCGTCCTGCTCGGCCCCGGCTCCGACGTCGGCCGCGCCCTCGCCGCGGGCCGCCCCGACCGCGCGGCGCGGCTCCTCGCCCCCTGGCGTGAGGTCTACGGCGACGCCCTGCGCCTGGAGGCCGTCTGGCACGGCCGCACGGGCACCGGCCCCGGCTCCCTGCGGCTGGCCGCCCGCACCGTCGGCTTCGCCGCCGAGCAGGGCGTCCGGCCGGTGCTGTCCAACGCCGTCCGCTACGCCGACCCCGGCCAGGGCGAGGTCGCCGACGTCCTGGACGCCGCCCGCCGCCTCGTCCCGATCGACGCCACCAAGGAGCTGGACTCCGGCGAGGCCTGGCTCAAGGACGCCGGTGCCATGCGGGGCGCCGCCGAGCGGATCGTCGAGTCCGCGGGTTTCCGCCGCGACACCGCCCACCGCCTGCTGGAGCAGACCCGGGCCACGGCCGCCGAGTGCCTGGTCGACCCCGAGGACGACCTCGGCATGGGCGCCGTCCACTTCCCCGAACCGCACCTCGTGGGCGCCGGCCGCCGCACCGCCCAGCGGGCGCTCGCCTCCCGGGCGGCGGCGGGCATGGTGCGGCGCGGCTACGACCGGCGGCCGGACCGCCGCGAGTACTGGGAGCGGATGCACCACGAGCTGGACATCATCGCCCACCACGGCTTCGCCTCGTACTTCCTCACCGTCGCCCAGGTCGTGGACGACGTACGGCACATGGGCATCCGGGTC
The DNA here is from genome assembly GCF_044327745.1 of Streptomyces sp. NPDC018026. Classification (NCBI taxonomy): domain Bacteria; kingdom Bacillati; phylum Actinomycetota; class Actinomycetes; order Kitasatosporales; family Streptomycetaceae; genus Streptomyces; species Streptomyces sp. NPDC018026. Next base: position 389,267 of record NZ_JBIRFY010000007.1, on the reverse strand, counting down.
GCCGCACGCGGCTCCGGCGCGGGCTCACTCGTCAACCACCTCCTGGACATCGCGCACGCCGACCCGGTCGAGCACGGGCTGCTGATGGAGCGGTTCCTGTCCAAGGAGCGGGTGGTGCTGCCCGACATCGACATCGACGTGGAGTCCGCGCGCCGCCTGGAGGTCTACCGCGCGATCATCGGCCGGTTCGGCACCGAGCGGGTCGCCACGGTCGCCATGCCGGAGACGTACCGGGTGCGCCACGCCATCCGCGACGTGGGCGCCGCCCTGTCCATGGACCCGGCCGAGATCGACCGGGTCGCCAAGTCCTTCCCGCACATCCGCGCCCGCGACGCCCGCGCGGCGCTGGAGGAGCTGCCCGAGCTGAAGGAGCTGGCGGGGGAGTCCCGGCGGGACGGAGGAGGGCGGTACGGCAGGCTCTGGGAGCTGGTCGAGGGCCTCGACGCCCTCCCGCGCGGTGTCGCCATGCACCCCTGCGGCGTCCTGCTGTCCGACGCCTCCCTGCTCTCCCGTACGCCGGTGATGCCGACCAGCGGCGAGGGCTTCCCGATGGCGCAGTTCGACAAGGACGACGTGGAGGACCTCGGGCTGCTCAAGCTGGACGTGCTCGGGGTGCGGATGCAGTCGGCGATGGCGCACGCGGTCGCCGAGGTGAAGCGGGCGACCGGCACCGAGGTCGACCTGGACGCCGTACCGGTGGGCGACCCGGCGACGTACCGGATGATCCGGTCCGCCGAGACGCTGGGCTGCTTCCAGATCGAGTCACCCGGTCAGCGGGACCTGGTGGGGCGGCTCCAGCCGGCCACCTTCCACGACCTCGTGGTCGACATCTCGCTCTTCCGGCCGGGACCGGTCGCTGCCGACATGGTGCGGCCGTTCATCGAGGCCCGGCACGGACGGGCGCCGGTGCGCTACCCGCACGAGGACCTGGCGGAGCCGCTGGCGGGGACGTACGGGGTCGTCGTCTTCCACGAGCAGATCATCGACATCGTCGCCATCATGACCGGCTGCGGGCGCGGCGAGGCGGACCGGGTGCGCCGCGGGCTCTCCGACCCGGAGTCGCAGGGGCGGATCAAGGTGTGGTTCGCCCAGCACGCGACGGCGAACGGATACGACGCGGAAACGATTCAGCGCACCTGGGAGATCGTCGAGGCCTTCGGCAGCTACGGCTTCTGCAAGGCGCACGCCGTCGCCTTCGCGGTGCCGACGTACCAGTCGGCGTGGCTGAAGGCCCATCACCCGGCCGCCTTCTACGCGGGCCTGCTCACCCACGACCCCGGCATGTATCCCAAGCGGCTGCTGCTGGCGGACGCGCGGCGGCGCGGGGTGCCGATCCTGCCGTTGGACGTGAACGAGTCGGGGGTCGCACACAGGATCGAACTGGTGTCTGAATCCGGGTCACGGAAGCCCGCCACGTGGGGACTCCGGCTCGCCCTCTCGGACGTGCACGGCATCAGCGAGGCCGAGGCGGAACGCATCGCCGCCGGGCAGCCCTACGCCTCCCTGCTCGACTTCTGGGAACGGGCCCGTCCCAGCAGGCCGCTGGCCGGACGGCTCGCCCAGGTCGGCGCGCTGGACGCGTTCGGCGCCAACCGCCGGGACCTGCAACTGCACCTGACCGAACTGCACCGCGGCGCCCGGGGCGGACGCGGCGACCAACTGCCCCTGGCCGGGGGCCGCAAGACCGCCTCCGCCGGGCTGCCCGACCTCACCTCGGCGGAGCGGCTCAGCGCCGAACTCGGCGTGCTGTCCATGGACGCCTCGCGCAACCTGATGGACGACCACCGCACCTTCCTGCGCGAGCTGGGCGTGGTGTCGGCCAAGCGGCTGCGCGAGGCCCGGCACGGGGAGACGGTGCTGGTCGCGGGCGCCAAGGCGGCCACCCAGACCCCGCCGGTCCGCTCCGGCCGCCGGGTCATCTTCTCCACCCTGGACGACGGCTCGGGCCTGGTCGACCTCGCCTTCTTCGACGACTCGCACGACGCCTGCGCGCACACCGTCTTCCACTCCTGGCTGCTGCTGGTGCGCGGGGTGGTGCAGCGGCGCGGCCCGCGCAGCCTCAGCGTGGTCGGCTCCGCCGCCTGGAACCTCGCCGACCTGCTGGAGGTGCGCCGGGAGGAGGGCCTGGAGGGCGTCGCCGCCCGGCTGGCCGCAGCGGGCGGGACCCGAGGGGCGGACGGGACCGGGGACGACGACCCCGAGGGCGGCCCGGCGCACCGCCGCCTCACCGGTTCGGACGGGCGGCCCGCGCCGGCCGGGTCCGCGGCCCAGGACCCGATGGAGCAGCGGAAGATCCGCATGTCCACCGGGTACGAGATGCACCCCTGGGCCGATCTGCGTCCCGCGGGCGAAGGGCCCGCGGTCGGAAGGAAGTTGTGGCACCAGAGTCCGGGGAGTGCGGGATGACGATCCTCTGCGTACGTTTCCAGCTGCCGCCGACGCGCGAGGCGGCCCTGCCCGAACTGCTCGGGCTCCTGGAGGAGTTCACGCCGGTCGTCGAGGCGCTGCCGCCCGACGGCGCGCTGGCCGACCTGCGCGGCGCCGAACGGTACTTCGGGCGTGACGCCGTGGCACTGGCCTCGGTGATCCGGGTCCGCGCCCTCGCGCTGCACGGCGTGGACTGCGTGATCGGTGCCGGACCCGGCCCGATGCTGGCCCGCATGGCCCTGCGCGACGCCCGGCCGGGACTGACCCGCGCTGTGCCCGGCGGCGAGGAGCGCGCGTTCCTCGACGGCAAGCCCGTCGCCGCGCTGCCCGGCGTCGGCACCGCGACCGCCCGCACCCTGTGCGAGTACGGCCTCGACACCCTCGGCCGGGTCGCCGCCGCGCCGCTGTCCACCCTTCAGCGCCTGGTCGGTGCGAGGACCGGCCGCGAGCTGCACGAGAAGGCCCAGGGCGTCGACCGCGGCCGGGTCGTCCCCAACGGCGTCTCCCGGTCCCTGGCCGCCGACCGCCCCTTCGACCGCGACGAACTCGACCCCGACCGCCACCGCCGCGCCCTGCTCTCGGCCGCCGGGGAACTGGGCGCCCGGCTGCGCGCCGTGGACAAGGTCTGCCGCACCCTCACCCTCACCGTCCGCTACGCCGACCGCTCCGCCACCGTCCGCAGCCGCACCCTGAAGGAGCCGACCGCGCACTCGGCGGCCCTGACCCGGACCGCGTACGACCTGTACGAGGCGCTCGGCCTCCAGCGCGCCCGGGTCCGTTCGATCGCCCTGCGCGCGGAGAGCCTCACGTCCGCCGAACACGCCTCCCACCAGCTCACCTTCGACCCCGTGGACGAGAAGGTCCGCCGGATCGAGGAGGTCGCGGACCGCGCGCGGGCGAAGTTCGGACCGAGGGCGGTGATGCCGGGGTCGCTGGCGGCGTGAGGCCCCCGCGGGTCAGTTGGCCCACGGGGGAGTGATGCGGGTGCCGTCGGCCAGCTCCGCCGTCAGGCCGACGGAGGTGGTGACCCAGGAGGTCGCGGTCCGGTCGGTGGGGTTCTCGACGGCGAGGGTCGCCCCGGAGCCGATGATCACGGTGTCGCCCGCGGTGACGCGCTCGGTGCGGCCGTCGAGGGTGATCAGCAGCTCGCCGGTGAGCAGGTGGAAGACCTCCTCCCGGTCGACGGTGTGCGCGGGCGCCTTCGTCCCCGCCGGGATCTCGCCCCGCCAGGCACACAGCTCCTTGCTGCCGACACGGGGACCGGCGTACGAGACGAAGCGGGCGCCGTGGATCTCGTGGGTGACGCCTTCGGACGAGCGGACGACGGGCATGGCGGGCTCCTCTGAACATGTGGTCAAGTAGCTTGACTATTTCCGTTGCCCTTATGGTCAAGCTGCTTGACCAATGTGTCAAGGGTGTTTCAATGCCCCCGTGCAGAACTCCGACGCCATGGCCCTGACCGCCGCGCTGCTCGCCGCGGCCGGCGGACTCACGCAGCGCATCCACGAGGGTGTCGTCGCCCGCGGCTTCGAGGGCGTGCGGCCCGCGCACGGTTTCGCCTTCACCCGGCTCGCCCCGGACGGTGCGACGGTCACCGACCTCGCCGTGCATCTCGGGACGACCAAGCAGGCCGCGAGCCAGCTCGTCGACGAGCTGGTCCGCAAGGGGTACGTCGAGCGCCGGCCGCATCCCGCCGACGCGCGCGCCCGGCTGATCGTGCTGACCGACGCGGGGTGGGCCTGCACCCGGGCCGCGGAGGAGGCGGCGGCCGAGGTCGTGGGCGCCTGGGTCGACGTGCTCGGCGAGGACGGGGTGCGTGCGCTGGCCGACGGTCTGCTGCGAGTGGCGCCGGGTGGGCCGATCCGGCCCGTCTGGTGACGCGGATTAGCGCTGGAAGTTTTTACTGACGCGTAACTTCACACTTGCACTACTCGTCCGTAACTTGACGAGTGAACAGCATCCCGTGATCCGGATCACAGGGCATCCCTGCCGTCGCAACTCCCCCGATCCGCAAGGAGATCACCCGATGCTGCCCTGGAGCCGAGTGTTCAGACCGCCGGTCGCGCTGCTGCTGGCCGCCGCGGTCGCGCTGGTCCCCGCCGTCACCGCCACCGCCGCCCCCACCGCGGCCGCCCGCCCCAGCTCCGGCTGGAACGACTACACCTGCGAGCCCTCCGCCGCCCACCCCCGCCCCGTCGTCCTGGTCCACGGCACCTTCGGGAACTCCGTCGACAACTGGCTCGGCCTCGCGCCCTACCTGAAGAACCGCGGCTACTGCGTCTTCTCCCTCGACTACGGCCAACTGCCCGGCGTCCCGCTCTTCCACGGACTCGGCCCGGTCGAGAAGTCGGCGGAACAGCTGGCCGCCCACGTCGACAAGGTGCTCGCCGCGACCGGCGCCGCCGAGACCGACCTCGTCGGCCACTCGCAGGGCGGCATGATGCCCCGCTACTACCTCAGGTTCCTCGGCGGGGCCGCCGAGGTGAACGCCCTGGTCGGCATAGCGCCCAGCAACCACGGCACCACCCTGTCCGGGCTCACCCGGCTGCTGCCGTACTTCCCCGGCGCCGAGGACCTGCTCGACGAGCACACCCCGGCCCTCGCCGACCAGATCGTCGGCTCCGACGTCCTCACCAAGCTCAACGCGGGCGGCGACACCGTGCCCGGCGTCCGCTACACCGTCCTCGCCACGAAGTACGACGAGGTGGTCACGCCGTACCGCGGCCAGTTCCTCGACGGCCCCGGGGTGCGCAACGTCCTGCTGCAGGACCTGTGCCCGTTCGACCTCTCCGAGCACCTGGCGATCGGGCTGTTCGACCGGATCGCCTTCCACGAGGTGACCAACGCCCTGGACCCGGCGCACGCCACGCCCACCACCTGCGCCTCCGTCTTCGGCTGACGGGCGCCTTCCACCCCCGCGCCCCCGGCGCACGTCACGCGGGGCCCGCCCGGCCTGAGCCGCCGGACGGGCCCCGCGCTTCCCCCGCGTCAGCGGCCGGGCCGGCCACCGGTCGTCGCGCGCCGCCGGACCGACGCGAACAGGACGGCCGCGCCCAGGGCCAGGGCCGCTGCGCCGCCGACGGCGAGGTAGGGCGTGGTGCTGTCCCCGCCGGTCTCGGCGAGGTTCTCCGTGCCCCCGCCGGCGGCCTTGACCTGGTTGGGCTCGGCGGCGGTACCGGGCGCCCGCTCCGGGGCGGCGGCCGGGTCCGTCGGGTCCGTGGTGGTCGCCGCGTCCTGGTCGCCGTGACCGTGGTGCTCGATCGTCGACTTCTCCGCCGCGGCCGCGAGCTGCTCCTCGGAGGGCGCGGAGGCCTCCGGAGCCGGGGCGGCGCCCGCCTCCGCGTCGCCGGACGCGGTGTCGTCGCCGGCGGCCGCACCGCTGCCGCTGCTGCCGCTGCTGCCGCCGTCGCCGCCGAAGGTGACGTCCGAGCAGGAGTAGAACGCCTCCGGGCTGTCCGAGCGCTGCCACACCGCGTACAGCAGGTGCTTGCCGGACCGCTCCGGCAGCGTGCCGGAGAAGGTGTAGAAGCCGCCCGAGGCGACCGGGTCGGTGGAGGTCGCCACCGGCGCGGACAGGTCCAGGTCACCCCAGCCCAGCGGCTTGGACGGGTCGTAGCCGGGCTTGGTGATGTACACCTTGAAGGTGCCCTTGTGCGGGGCCGTCACGCGGTACTTGAAGGTGTACGAGCCGCTGCTCACACCGGTCGCGGGCCAGTCGGCGCGGGCCAGGTCCAGACCCTTGAACGCCGGGTCGTTGGCGCTGCACAGCCTGCCGTCCGGGATCAGCTCCTGGTGCTTGCCCGCGGCGTTGCCGATGCGGATGCCGTTCCAGTCGTACAGCGCCTGGGTGCCGCCCGCCGCGACCGCCGCCTTGCACGCGGCCGACTTCGGGTTCTCGGGCCCCTCGGCGTGGCACTGCGACACCCGGCTGACCGGGTCGCCCATCGAACCGTGCGCCGAGGCGGGGGCGGCGGCCAACGTGGTCAGGGCGAGCGGGGCGAGACCGGCGACGGCGACGGCTGCGGCCCTGCGGGACGCGGACGGTGCGGGCATGGGGAACTCCTCGAAACGGTCACTGGGGATGCGGCAACTCGGGCCGGAACCCGTGGGGTTGATCAGCAAGCTAGCCCCAGGAAACCGAGAAATCGCCTGCTGGAGGCGGGTGACGGAGATCCTTATGGTCGCGTTAAGGGAGTGCTCAGGCTGGGCTGAGGTAGCTACCGTTCGCGCCATGGAACGAGAACGGATCCGCCCCGCGACCGCCGCGGACGTGGCGGCGGTGAAGGCCGTGACCGACGCCGCGTACCTCCCCTACGCCGAGCGCATCGGGGTGGTGCCGCAGCCCATGGAGGCGGACCACGCGGCGGACGTGGCGGCGGGGAAGGTGTTCGTCACGGACGAGCCCGGCACGGGCCGGGCGGGACCCGTGGGGCTCGTCGTCGTCGAGGCGCACGCCGACCACCTGTTCCTCGACAGCGTCGCCGTCCACCCCGACGCGCACGGCAGGGGCGTGGGCCGGCGGCTGCTGCGGTTCGTGGACGCGCACGCGCGGGCGCTGGGCCTGCCCGAGATCAGGCTCTACACGAACGCGATGATGCGGGAGAACCAGGAGATCTACCCGAGGTATGGGTACGAAGTCGTGGAACGCCGCGTGGACGGGCCCTACGACCGCGTCCACTACCGCAAGCGGCTGCTGCTCTGAGGCGTCTCATGCCCGGACCTGCCGGTCAGCTCTCCGGCCACCAGGTGCGCGCGATGTCCTTGCGGACCTCCGGGCGCCCGGCGGGGCGCTCGTCGATCTCCTCGCGGACTCGGCGGGCGTCGGTCTTCTTCAGGGGCTTGTGCACGGTCAGACGGCGCATGGCTGCCTCCTTACGGATCCACCGGGTTCCGCGTTCTCACGGAGGTAGACCCTTTCCCCGAGACTCACTCATCGATGCATAACTGTCAGTGGCGGTTGTCACGTTCCCGCGCCCCGGCCCCGTTGTCAGTGGCGGGTGTCACCCTGGGCGCATGAGTGGGAACAGTGACGAAGCGACCGCACCGGGTGCCGACTGGGACGCGCTGGCCGCCTCCTTCGACGACGAGCCGGACACGGCCTGCGCGACGCGGAGGTGCGCCGGGCCTGGGCGGCCAGGCTGGCCTCCTGGCTGCCCCCGCGCCCCGGCGACGTGCTCGACCTGGGCTGCGGCACCGGCAGCCTCTCACTCCTCGCGGCCGAGCAGGGGCACCGGGTCACCGGCGTCGACCTCTCCCCGGCCATGGTGGAGCTGGCCAGGACCAAACTCGCCGGCCGTGACGCGGTGTTCCTCACCGGTGACGCCGCGGCACCGCCCGTGGGGGAGCAGCGCTTCGACGCCGTGCTGGTCCGGCACGTCCTGTGGACGCTGCCCGACCCCGGCCGGGCGCTGCGGCACTGGCGGCAGTTGCTGCGCCCCGGCGGGCGGCTGGTCCTGGTCGAGGGCGTGTGGGGGAGCGTCTCCCCGGTCGGCATACCGGCCGACCGGGTCAGCGCCCTGCTCGGCCCGCTCGGCGGGCAGGCCCGGGTGGAGCGGCTGTCGGACGACCCGTCGCTGTGGGGCAGGGAGGTGGCGGACGAGCGGTACGCGGTGGTGGCGACGTACGGGTGAGCCGCGCGGCGGGTTACTCCAGCAGGCCGGTGAAGGCGTCCCCGCGGGCCAGCCGCTCCAGTTCCTCCAGTGCGGCCACCGCGGCGGCAGCGGCCTCCGGGTCCCGCTCCGCCAGTCCGCTCTCGGCGAACTCGTCCTCGTCCAGGCGCCGTACGTCCGTGCCGTCGGCCGAGCGCCACAGGTCCAGGTCGAGGTCCTCGACGACCAGTTCCGTGCCGGTGCGGAACTGGTCGGGCGGGCGATGTCGCAGTACCAGCCCTTCAGTGCACCGGCCGCGGTCCGGACCTCCTTCACCGAGTACCACCGGTCGCGCCAGTAGTACTCGGTGAAGACGTCCCCGGCCTCGAAGCGCACGAAGCCGAAGTCGCGCACGCCGTCCCCGGCCCAGGGGGCACGCACGGCGAGGCGGGTGCCGTCGTCGTGCAGCAGCGTGGCCGCGTACCGGATCTTGGTTCGGCCCGCCTTGACCAGGATCACGTCCACCTCGACGGGCGGTTCAGCCGAGTTCACGGACATGGCGCACCTCCGTCGCGCAGATCTCGTACCCGAGCCCCTTGTTGATGGCGAGCATCGGGCCGTTGTCGGTGTCGTTGCCGGTGAGTGCCTCCGTGTACCCGGCCGCGCGGGCCCGGTGCAGGGAGGCGGTCTTGGCGAGCCTGGCCAGGCCCCGGCCGCGCCGGGCACGGACCGTGCCGGTCATCGCGCTCGCGTACCGGGTGCCGTCGGTGTGGGCGAGGCTGAACGCGGCCGGGCGGCCGTCGACGACCACGACCGTGGTCAGTTCGAGGTCGAGCAGCGGGTGTCGCCAGGTCTCCGCGAGCCAGGCCTGGTAGTCCGTGAACTCGTAGTCGACGTCGCTCGGTTCGTCCGCGGCCGTCTCCGCGTCCAGTTCGAACACGGGCCGGGGGTCGTCCGCGTAGCCGGCGGCCGTGCGCAGCTCGACACCCGGGGGAGGGGTCCCCAGCGGCGGGAGCGCGGCGTTCGCCAGGTCCAGTCGGAGGAAGTGCGAGGCGCGCCGCCGTTGGTAGCCGTGCCGCTCGGCGAAGGCCAGGTTGGCGGGCCCGTCCAGCACCCAGGAGTACAGCTTCCTGGCGCCCTCGCCGGCCAGGAACTCCTCGGCCGTACGCACCAGCAGACCACCGGCCCCGCGCCGGAACCGCTCCGGATGGACGTAGACGTTCAGGTAGGCCTGACCGGGCTCCGGGCTGTCGTGCACCAGCCCGAGCTGGGCGGTGCCGATCACCTCCCCGTCCTCCTCCGCGACCAGGGACCGGCTCCGGGCGTCCGGATGGGTGTGGACGAGCCGGTGCACGACCGCCTCGGGCGTCCACAGCATGAACGGCACGGCGAGATGGCGGACCTGGGCGAAGGCCGCGACATCGGCCGGGTCGTCGGAACGCAGGTCGCGTACAAGAACGGTCATGGTGGCGCACGCTACGGCGGCCGGGCGGTCGGATGCCTCTCATTTTCGCGGGGATACGGGACAATCGCCGGGTGACCTTGAAGATCCATGTCGACGACGGCGCGCCGCCCTACGAGCAGGTGCGGGCACAGATCTCCGAACAGGCGCGCTCGGGAGCGCTGCCGGTCGGGTACCGGCTGCCCACGGTGCGCGGCCTGGCCGAATCCCTCGGGCTCGCCGCGAACACGGTCGCCAAGGCGTACCGGGCGCTGGAGGCGGACGGGGTGATCGAGACGCGGGGGCGCAACGGAACGTTCGTCGCTGCCGTGGGCTCTGCGGCTCAGCGGGAGGTGGCCGTCGCGGCCCAGGGGTATGCCGAGCGGGCTCGGCGGCTGGGGGTCACCGAGGGGGACGCGATCGACGCCGTGCGGGATGCCCTGCGGGCGGCTTACGGAGGGTGAGCGCCGTTTTGGTTCGGGCCGCTGCCCGGCTGCGGGTTCGCCGTGGCTTGTCGCGCAGTTCCCCGCGCCCCTTCAGGGCGCGTTCTGGTGATCGTCAGGTTTGAAGTGCGGGCCAGTCTGGCGAACAGGGTCGCGTCTGTTACCGCTGCCGCGTTCGGGTCGTTGTTGAAGTAGGTGTAGACGTCGCTCGTGTTCGGCCAGGTCGTGGCGATGCGGTCGAGCCAGGTCGCCAGCGAGCGGCGGCCGTAGTGCGGCCAGGCCCCGGCCCGGCCCTCGTGGAAGCGGACGTAGCCCCAGTCGGCGGTGCGCCACAGCGGGGTGACCGGGCGGGCGCGGACGTCCGCCCAGCACAGGGCCGCGCGCCGGGACACGAGGACCTCGCGGACCTCGGGCGTCCACCAGGACGCGTGCCGGGGTTCCACCGCGACCCGGGTGTCCGGCGGGAAGCAGGCCAGGCAGGTGTCCAGGAGGTCCGGGTCGGCGCGCAGGGTCGGAGGCAGTTGCAGCAGGACCGGGCCGAGGCGGTCGCCCAGACCGGCCGCGTGGGTCATCAGGCGGTCGACCGGCTCGGCCGGGTCGCGCAGACGTTTGATGTGCGTCAGATAGCGGCTGGCCTTGACCGCGACCGTGAAGTCCGGTGGGACGCGCTCCCGCCATGCGGCGAAGGTCTCCCGGGCGGGCAGGCGGTAGAAGGCGTTGTTGATCTCGACCGTCGCGAAGGCGGCCGCGTAGTGCTCCAGCCAGCGCCGGACCGGCAGACCGGGCGGGTAGAAGCTCTCCCGCCAGTCCCGGTACTGCCAGCCCGACGTGCCGACGAACAGGGGCATACCCCTATCAAAGCACCGCCCTGCGGCGGCCGGGCTACAGGTACAGCCCGGCCTCCGTGCCCGCCCGCGGCTCCGGCAGCGCGGTCGGTGAGGTGCCCCGGCGCAGCGCGTACAGCTCCGCCAGGGTGGCGCCCTCGCGGCCGACCCCTTCTTCCGTGCCGAGCCAGTCCACCGCCTCCCGCCGGGTCAGCGGGCCGACCTCGATGCGGGCCAGGCAGCGGCCGGGGCGGACGACGGCGGGGTGCAGGCGCTCCAGGTCCTCGTTGGTGGTGACGCCGACCAGGACGTTGCGGCCCTGGCCGAGGAGTCCGTCGGTGAGGTTGAGCAGCCGGGAGAGCGCCTGGCCCGCGGTGTGCTTGGCCTCGCCGCGGATCAGTTCGTCGCAGTCCTCCAGGAGCAGCAGCCGCCAGCGGCCCTTGCCCGTCGCGTCCTCCTCGCCGATGGCGATGTCCATCAGATAGCCGACGTCGGAGAAGAGCCGCTCCGGGTCGAGGACGCAGTCCACCTGGCACCAGTCCCGCCAGGAGCGGGCGAGGGTGCGCAGCGCGGAGGTCTTGCCGGTGCCCGGCGGCCCGTGCAGGAGCAGCAGCCGGCCCGCGATGTCCTCCGGCGTCGTCTTCATCAGACCGTCCATCGCCTCCGCCACCGGCGCCGTGTAGTTGGGCCGGATCTCGTCCCAGGTGCCCGCGGCGATCTGGCGGGTGGTGCGGTGCGGGCCGCGCCGCGGGGAGACGTACCAGAAGCCCATCGTCACGTTCTCCGGCTGCGGCTCGGGCTCGTCCGCCGCTCCGTCCGTGGCCTCGCCGAGCACCTTCTCGGCCAGGTCGGCGCTGGTGGCCGTCACCGTGACGTCGGCGCCCCGGTTCCAGCGCGAGATCAGCAGCGTCCAGCCGTCGCCCTCGGCCAGCGTCGCGCTGCGGTCGTCGTCGCGGGCGATCCGCAGTACGCGCGCGCCGGGCGGCAGCAGCGTGGCGCCGGACCGTACGCGGTCGATGTTCGCCGCGTGCGCGTACGGCTGCTCACCCGTGGCGAAACGGCCGAGGAACAGCGCGTCGACGACATCGGACGGGGAGTCGCTGTCGTCCACGTTGAGCCGGATCGGCAGGACTTCATGCGGGTTCACGGACATGCCGCCATGATCGGGCACCCGGCCGCCGCGTGCACCCGCTTTCCCGGGCACCCGCGGCAGGGGCGTTCCCGCAGGCTTTCGTACGAACTTGAACGAGTGTCAGCCATTTCTTGGCATGAACACTTCCAGTCAACGCGCGTAGCTGCTACCACGGTTGTGGCAGCAATCCTGCTAAGGGAGGTTCCATGAGACGTTTCCGACTTGTCGGCTTCCTGAGTTCATTACTCCTCGCGGCCGGCGCCGCCCTCACCGGGGCAGCGACCGCCCAGGCGGCCCAACCCGCCGCCGCCGACGGCTATGTGGCCCTCGGCGACTCCTACTCCTCCGGGGTCGGAGCGGGCAGCTACATCAGCTCCAGCGGCGACTGCAAGCGCAGCACGAAGTCCCATCCGTACCTGTGGGCGGCCGCCCACTCGCCCTCCACGTTCGACTTCACCGCCTGTTCCGGCGCCCGTACGGGTGAAGTTCTCGCCGGACAGCTCGGCCCGCTCGGCTCCAGCACCGGCCTCGTCTCGATCAGCATCGGCGGCAACGACGCCGGGTTCGCCGACGTCATGACGACGTGTGTGCTCCAGTCCGACAGCTCCTGCCTGTCGCGCATCGCCACCGCGGAGGCGTACGTCGACTCGACGCTGCCGGGCAAGCTCGACGGCGTCTACTCGGCGATCAGCGACAAGGCGCCGAACGCCCACGTCGTCGTCATCGGCTACCCGCGCTTCTACCAGCTCGGCACCACCTGCATCGGCCTGTCCGAGACCAAGCGGACGGCGATAAACAAGGCCTCCGACCACCTCAACACCGTCATCGCCCAGCGCGTCGCCGCCCACGGCTTCACCTTCGGCGACGTACGCACCACCTTCACCGGCCACGAGCTGTGCTCCGGCAGCTCCTGGCTGCACAGCGTCAACTGGCTGAACATCGGCGAGTCCTACCACCCCACCGCGACCGGCCAGTCCAGTGGCTACCTGCCGGTCCTCAACGGCGCCGCCTGACCTCAGGCCGAAGGAGAAGAAGAAGCGGAGGGAGACGAGGAGTGGGAGGCCCCGCCCGTCGGGGTCTCCGCCCCCGTCTCCGTCTCCGTTCCGGTCCCGGTCCCGCAGGTCACCGAGAACGCCACCGCGTTGGACGTGGCCCGCACCGGACTCCGCACCTCCACGCGCACGGCACTCTCGAACGCGCCGGTGTCGTCGTGCGTCGTCACCACCACGCCGTCCTGACGCGAGCGCTCGCCGCCCGACGGGAAGGACAGCGTCCGCCACCCCGGGTCGGAGACCGACCCGTCCGCGGTCACCCACCGGTAGCCGACCTCCGCGGGCAGCCGCCCGACCGTGAACGTCGCCGTGAACGCGGGTGCCCTCTCGCGCGGCGGCGGACAGGTCCCCGCGTAGTCGGTGCGCGAGCCCACCACGGACACCTTCACCGACTGCGGCGCGGGACTGCTCTCCCCGCCGCCGCTCCCGGAAGAAGCCGAGGGACTCGGCTCCCCGGCGGTGCCGCTCGTCGCCGCGGACGTGGCCCCCGGGCTCCCGCCCGAACCCTCCGTCCCGCCACCGCCGTCCGAGCGGTCCAGCAGCGAGTACGTCAGTCCGGCCAGCGCCAGGACCAGCACCGCCAGCCCCACCACCAGCACGGCACGCGCCCGCCGGTCCCGGCCCCCCGGCGTACCGGGCGCATCCGCGGCCGACGTGTCCCCGGCCGCCGGTACGGGCATCGGCGGCGTCGGTGCGGTGGGCGGTCCCGGGTGGGCCACGACCGTCGGGGCGAACGCGCCGGACGGCGGCACGCCGGTGCGCGGGCCCCGGCCGGACGGCGCCCCGCCGGCGCCCACGAGGCGCAACTCGCGCTCGGCCTCGTCCGCCGGGAGCCGCTCGGCCGGATCCTTGCGCAGCAGGCCCTCCACCACCGGCCCGAGCGCACCCGCCCGGTGCGGCGGCGGCACCTCCTCGTCGACGATCGCCCGCAAGGTGCTCAGGGGAGTGTCCTGACGGAACGGCGAGGCCCCCTCCACCGCCGCGTACAGCAGCACGCCCAGCGACCACAGGTCGGACGCGGGACCGGGAGTGCGGCCCAGTGCCCGCTCCGGGGCGAGGAACTCGGGCGAGCCGACGACCTCGCCGGTCATGGTCAGCGCCTCACTGCCCTCCACCCTGGCGATCCCGAAGTCGGTGAGCACCACCCGGCCGTCGTTCGCCAGCAGCACGTTGGCCGGCTTCACGTCCCGGTGCAGCACCCCGGCGCCGTGCGCGGCCCGCAGCGCGGCCAGCACCTCGGCGCCGATCAGCGCGGCCCGGCGGGGCTCCAACGTGCCCTCGGCGTCCAGCAGGTCGGCCAGGGACAGCCCGCGGACCAGCTCCATCACGATCCAGGGCCGGGCTCCGTCGGTGGCCACGTCGTACACCGTGACCACGTTGGGGTGGGAGATCCGGGCGGCGGCCCACGCCTCGCGCTCCAGCCGGGCGTACATCCGCCCGACGTCGGACCGCGGCAGCCCGGCGGGCGCGCGCACCTCCTTGACGGCGACCTCGCGGCGCAACACCTCGTCGCGGGCGCGCCACACGGTGCCCATGCCGCCCTCGCCGAGCGGCGACAGGAGCCGGTAGCGACCGGCGATCACACGCTCGCCGTCGGGTTCTCCGGACACGGGCGCCCCCTATGACGTCACGCGCGGACCCTTCACAAAGTAGCCCAACCCGGTGCGGACGCGACCCCCTTGGCGCCAATACCCTCCGGCGACTGGCGTTTTCGGGCCGTGCGTCCGTAACCCCTGCGGAGGGCGTGCCACCGCGCGCCCGGCGGTGACGTCGGCGGACCGGACGCGGTCCGCGGAGAGGGGGACGGGGTGGAGGGCGACCGGGTGGCGGCGGACGAGCTGCTGGTGCTGGTGGCGGACGGCGACCAGCAGGCCTTCGAGGAGCTGTACGGGCTGGTGTCGGGGCCGGTGTTCGGACTCGTGCGGCGCGTGGTGCGCGACCCGGCCCAGTCCGAGGAGGTGGCCCAGGAGGTGCTGCTCGAACTGTGGCGGTCCGCGGCGCGCTTCGACCCCCGCCGGGGGAGCGCCCTGTCGTGGATCCTCACCGTCGCCCACCGCCGCGCCGTCGACCGGGTGCGCAGCGCCCGCGCCGCCGGCGAACGCGACCGGCGCGAGGCCCACCGCTCCCACCACCCCGCCTTCGACCAGGTGTCGGAGGAGGTCGAGGCGGGGCTCGAACGCGAGTGGGTGCGGCGCTGCCTGGACCGACTGACCGCGCTGCAGCGCCAGTCGGTCACCCTTGCCTACTACGACGGCTACACCTACCGGGAGGTGGCCGAGCGGCTCTCCCTCCCGCTGGGCACGGTGAAGACCCGGATGCGGGACGGACTGGGCCGCCTGCGCGCGTGCCTGGGAGGCGTCGCATGAGCCTCTTCGGCCACTCGCTCGCCGCCCCCTACGCCCTGGACGCCCTGGAGGGCGCCGAACGGGTCCGCTTCGAACGGCACCTGGAGGGCTGCGCCCGCTGTGCCGCCGAGGTGCGGGCGCTGTCCGAGGACGCCGTCCGGCTGGCCCGCTCCACGGCCACCCCCGCGCCGCCCGCCCTGCGCGAGCGGGTCCTGGCCGCCGTACGCACCATCGCGCAGGAGCCCGCTCCCGCGCGCGGACCGGGCCCGCGGCGGCGGGTCGGGTGGCGTTCGGCCGGGCGCGGCCGGCCGCGGCCGCTGCTCGTGCCGTTCGCCACGGTGACGGCCGCCGCGGCGCTCGTGGTCGCCTCGCTCTTCGCGGTGCGGGCCGACCGGACCCAGGACGAGCTGGACACCGCACGGGACCGGGCACGTGAGATCGCCCACGTTCTCGCCGCGCCGGACGCCCGGGCGGCGCGCGGCGCGGACGCACGCGGCCGCGGTCTCGCGGTGGTCGCCTCCGAGTCCAGGGGGCGCGCGGTGGTGACCCTCAGCGGGTACCGCGAGCCGCCGGGCGACCGCGTACGCCAACTCTGGCTGATGCGCCCCGGCGCCGAGCCGCGTTCCCTCGGGCTCTTCGACGGCGACACGCCCCTGATCGCCTCCGGCCTGCGCCGCTCCGCGACGTCACTCGCGGTGACGGTGGAACCCGGCGGGGGCTCGGACCTGCCGACGAGTGAGCCGGTCGTCCAACTCGCCCTGGAATCTGTCGGATTCGGAGAGTAGTCGTCAACCCCCTTACGGGGAAGGTGAATCCTGTGACCGCGATACACGCATGCCGTACCGGGGCGATAGGGTTACCCTGCCCGGGCCGGGTGGACTCGTACGGGTGGGGAGTGACATGGAACAGATAACAGTGCGCAGCAGGGCAAGGGTCCCTGCGATCACCTGCGGGAGCAGCGCGACCAGCTCGCGCCTCGACCGTCATCTCGCGGTACTCGGAGGGCCCGCCCTCCCGCCGCGGGAGACCGTGGAGGCGACGTCGCTGATGCGTGAGCTGACCGCGCGCGAGCCCGCACACAAGCGCAGCAACCGGGGCGTCAGGGTGCGCCGGGTCTCGCTGTTCGCGCCACTGCGTCGACTGCGCCGCTCGCTGTTCGGCGGCAACTGAGGCCCGCGCTCCGGCGGTCACACCTCCCGGCGCGGCGCCGCGGCACTCGTCCGTCATCCCCACGGCACGCAGCGGCGCCCCGGTGTGCTCCCCGAGCGCGGGCCCTCCCCGGTACACCCGGCCTCGTACGTCCGTCCCGCACGCGTTCGCACGTTCTCGTTACGCCTGGCACGTTCCCGTCCCCGCGGCCTCCCCACCGGCGGTGACGCGGTACCCCGGCCCGTTCAGCGGTCCCCGTGCGCGTACCGGCGTACCGCGAGCGGGACGAACACCGCCAGCAGTACCGCGCACCACGCCAGCGACCCGGCGACCGGATGCGTCACCGGCCAGGCGGCCCCGTCCGGCACGGGCGCGTTGCCGAAGAGGTCCCGCAGCGCCGTGGCGACCGCGCTGATGGGGTTCCACTCCGCCACCGTGCGCAGCCAGCCCGGCAGTCCGTCGGTCGGGATGTACGCGTTGGACAGCAGCGGAAGGATGAAGGTCGCGCCGCCCAGTTGACCGGCGGCCTCCTCGTTGCGGGTGAGCAGACCCAGGAAGATCCCGATCCACGTCGTCGCGAACCGGAACAGCAGCAGCAGCCCGAGCGCGCCCACCGCGCCGAGCGCCCCGCCCTCCACCCGCCAGCCGACCGCGAGCCCGACGAGCAGCAGCGGCACCGTCCCGGCGGCTGTGACGAGCACGTCGGCGACCGACTGTCCGAGCGGCACGGCGGCCCGGCTCACCGGCAGCGTCCGCAGGCGGTCCGTCACGCCCCGGTGGGTGTCCTGGGCCGCCTGGAACATGCCCGTCATGATGCCGTTCGCGGCGGTGGCGACCAGCAACCCCGGTACCAGGAAGGCCCGGTACTCCGCGCCCGGCATCGCCAGCGCGCTGCCGAAGACGTAGCCGAAGAACAGCAGCATCGTGATCGGCATGGTCTGGGTGAGGATCAGCAGACCCGGGTTGTTGCGGGCCCGCCGCAACTGGCGGCCCAGCATGGCCGCCCCGTCGTACGCCAGGCCGTACGCCGAGCCGTGCGGCCCCGTCGTCACCGCGCTCATGCCACCAGCTCCTTGCTGTCGTTGCTGTCGTTGTTGTCGGTTCCCTCGCCGCCGTCGCCGCCGTCGCCGCTCTCGCCGCTGCCGGTGCCGCCGGTCAGGCGGAGGAAGACGTCGTCGAGGGTCGGCGGCCGCAGGCTCGCGTCCGCCAGGGGCACGCCCGCCGCGTCGAGTTCGCGCACCAGGCGGGGCAGGGTCAGGGTCGGATCGGTGCTGACGGCGCCGACCGTGCGCCGCTCGTGGTCGAGGACCGGTTCGGCGCCGGTCAGCCGGTCCAGGACCGCCGCCGCCCGCACCAGGGCGTCCGCGTCCGGGACGACGGCCTCCGCGTAGGCCCCCACCAGCGCCTTGAGCTCGGCCGGCGACCCGGTGTGCGCGACCCGGCCCCGGTCCACCAGGGCGATGTCGTCGGCCAGGCGGTCGGCCTCCTCCAGGTACTGCGTGGTCAGCAGCACGGTGGTGCCGTCCGCCTTCAGGGCGCGCACGGTCTCCCAGACGCGGTTCCGGCTGGCCGGGTCGAGCCCGGTCGTCGGCTCGTCCAGGAACAGCACCTCGGGGCGGCGCACCAGGCTCGCGGCCAGGTCGAGACGGCGCCGCATGCCGCCGGACAGGGTGGCGGCGGGCCGGTCGGCGGCGTCGGCCAGGCCGAAGCGGTCCAGCAGCTCGTCGGCCCGCGCCCCCGCGTCCCGCACCCGGTGCAGCCGGGCGAACAGCCGCAGGTTCTGCCGCCCGGTGAGGTCTCCGTCCACCGAGGCGTACTGCCCGGTCACCCCGATCAGGCGACGCACCGCGGCCGCCTCCCGCACCAGGTCGTGCCCGGCGACCCGCGCCGAGCCCGCGTCCGGCCGCAGCAGCGTCGTCAGCAGCCGGACCGCCGTGGTCTTGCCCGCCCCGTTCGGCCCGAGCAGCCCGCAGACGGTGCCCTCGGCCACCGCGAGATCCAGGCCGCGCAGCGCGTGCACGGTGCCGAAGCGCTTCTCCAGACCCTCACTAAGTACAGCGTACGTAGTAGTCATGCGTCGACCATAGCGCACTACGTACGGTGTACGTAACTAGGATGGTGGCCGAGGTGATGCACGATGGCGGGCCGAGCGGCCGTACCCGAAGTGATCTGGTCGCGCCCCGAGCGCACCGGCCGAGGGCCGAGACCGGCCTACACCCGCGCCGACATCGCCGCCGCCGCGGTGCGGATCGCCGACGCCGAGGGCCTGGACGCGGTCACGATGCGCCGCGTCGCCGGTGAGCTGGGCTGCGGCACCATGTCGCTGTACAACTACGTCCCCCGCAAGGAGGACCTGTACGAGCTGATGATGGACGCGGTCAGCGGCGAGCACGAGCTGTGGGAGCCGAGCGGCGACTGGCGCGCGGACATGATCCGGGTGGCCCACCAGACCCGTGCCCTGATGCACCGCCACACCTGGCTGCCCCGCCTGATGTCCCCCGTCTACGGCTTCAGCCCCAACGCCCTGCGCTACCTGGAGCACTGCCTGGCCTGCCTGGACCCCTTCGAGGCGCCCTACGGCACCAAGATGGAGCTGGTCGCGATGGTGAACGGCGTGGTGACGACGTACGTCGCCAACGAGATCGCCACCGTCGAGCGCACCCGCTCGCTGCCCTGGTCCGAGGAGCAGGAGAACGCGGCGCGGATCGCCTACCTCGGCCGGCAGGTCGCGAGCGGTGCCTATCCGCGGCTGGCGGCGTCCTTCGCCGAGGACGCGGGACCGATCGACCTGGAGGGGGTCTTCGAGCGGGCGCTGACGCGGGTGCTGGACGGGTTCGCGTGAGCGGGAGCCCCCACTCCGTCGGGGGTCACAGCAGGGCCAGCTGCCCCTCCGGACCCTCCTCCCGGTCGTCCAGGACCGAGGCCGGCCGGCGGGCCGCCCCCGGCACCGGCAGCACGCCCGCCTCGTGCAGCTCGGCCGCGGTGATCCGGTCCGTGACCGTCAGCTCCCGGCACCCGTCCCGCACGTCGGCGAGCAGCGCCAGCACCGTGATCAGTTCCAGCAGTTCGGAGGTCCAGGCCTGCGGCCAGCCGGCCGGGCGGATCGCCGTCAGCGTGCGGGGCTCGCCCTCGGCCGTGCGGGCCGCGAACCACTGCTCCAGCACCCGCACCCCGCCCACCTCGAAGTCCCAGGCCCCGGGCGGCACGGGGGAGATGCGCCCCTCGTCCAGGAACAGGGCCTCCTCCTCCCGGTCGTAGCGCAGGGCCAGCGGGCGCGGCGGCAGCGGTGCGCGGACGTACGGGCGGCGGCCGCCGGGCAGCTTGGGGCGTTCGCCGTCGCGGCGCATCAGCCACAGGGCGCGCCGGCCCAGTGCCACCCCGTGCTCCCACAGCGCGCGGTCCGCGGTGAGCGGCACCAGCGAGCCGGGCCGCACGGCCGCCGCCGACCAGGCGAGCACGTCCAGCGGGCCCGGGCGCACCCCGAGCCGGGCGGCCAGGTGGTCCAGCAGGCCCGGGGCGAGGTTGGGCTCCGCACCGCCGGGGCGGCGGTACAGCGGCCGGATCCGGGCGGGCCCGAACAGCGGCAGCAGCGAGGTCGCGAGCAGCAGCGGCCCACCGGCGGCCTCGGGCGCCTCCACCACGAACAGCTGCCGCGCGTCGGCCACCCGCCACAGCTCCGGACGGGCCGCGTCGATCAGCCGGTGGTCGGGAATCAGCCACTGCTCGTCGAACGGCGCCCGCAGCACCCGGACCGGCTCCGGACAGGGCCCCGCGGCACGCGCCAGCCGCTCGGTGCCCCCGGCGCCGCCCGGCAGCCGCCCGACCGCCGAGTTCGGCGTGCGCGAGCGGGTCGGCTCGAACAGGGTCGCGCGGTCGGGTCCCTCGGCCTTCAGCAGGGCGTCCCAGCGGGCCTTCAGGGATGCCGCGTCGGGAGCCGTCGGCCACCCCCGGCCGAGCCGCGGCGGTGCGACGGACCACGGCATGAGGTCCGCCAGCGGCGGGGCGTCGTCGTGCGTCACGCCGGGCATCGTACGACGGGGCGCCGCGCCCTCACGTGGCATCCAGGGTGACCGTGAAGGAGAAGCGGTCGCCGCGGTAGTGGATGACGGCCACGTCGAGGACCCGGCCGTCGGTGTCGTAGGTGATGCCCGTGTAGTGCAGGATCGGGCTGAGCAGCGGGACTTCGAGCAGCCGCGCCGTCTCCGGGTCCGCGAGCCGCGCCTCGACGGTGTCGGTGATCCGGCTGATGTCCATGCCCACCACGTCCCGCAGCACCTTCGTCATCGGCCACCGGGCGAGGTCGTCCAGGTCGATGCGCCCGGCCAGTTCGGGACGGATGTAGTTGCGGGCGTGGTTGGTCGGCTCGCCCGTCTTCTCGTCGCAGCGCAGCCGGTGGTACAGCGCCACCTCCGGCACCTGGGGGAAGTACTCGGCGAGTTCGGGCGGCACCGGCGCGGTGCCGTGGTCCAGCAGCTCGGCCTTCATCCCGGACTGCTGGGCCACGATCGCGTCCACCGAGCCGAGCAGCCGCACCGGGGCGCCCCGCCGGGCGTGCGGCTCGATGAACGTGCCCCGCCGGCGGTGGCGGGTGATCAGTCCCTCGTCCTCCAGCT
The DNA here is from genome assembly GCF_044327745.1 of Streptomyces sp. NPDC018026. NCBI lineage: Bacteria > Bacillati > Actinomycetota > Actinomycetes > Kitasatosporales > Streptomycetaceae > Streptomyces > Streptomyces sp. NPDC018026. The sequence continues at coordinate 368,253 of NZ_JBIRFY010000007.1, read as the reverse complement.
CCTTCAGCGCCTGCCGCATGGTCAGCACGCTCACCCCGTAGTGCCCGGCCAGCTGCTCCTCGGTGGGCAGGCGCAGCGGGTCCCGGGGCGAGCGGCCGAGTACCGAGGCGCGCAGCGACTGCGACACCTGGTACCAGAGCGGCAGCTTGCGGTTCAGGACGATGGAGTCCGGGGCGAAGGAGGTCACGGGCCATCCGTACCGGTAGGAAAACCTCAGTGCAAGGGGCGGAAGTGCCGCTCCAGGCCCTGCCAGACGTCGTCGTAGCGGGGCTGGAGGTGCTCGGCGCGGGCCGCCTGGGGGGTGAGGGTCACCGGCCACCGCGTCTCGAACATGAACGCCAGTCCGTCGTCGATCCGCTGCGGCTTCAGCTCGGCGGCGCTCGCCCGGTCGAAGGTCTCCCGGTCCGGGCCGTGCGCCGACATCATGTTGTGCAGTGAGCCGCCGCCCGGTACGAAGCCTTCCGCCTTCGCGTCGTAGGCGCCCTCGATCAGGCCCATGTACTCGCTCATCACGTTCCGGTGGAAGTACGGCGGCCGGAAGGTGTCCTCGCCCACCAGCCAGCGCGGCGCGAACACCACGAAGTCCACGCCCGCCAGGCCCGGGGTGTCGGACGGGGAGGTGAGCACGGTGAAGATCGACGGGTCCGGGTGGTCGTACGAGATGGAGCCGATGACGTTGAAGCGGCGCAGGTCGTAGACGTAGGGCACGTGGTTGCCGTGCCAGGCGACGACGTCCAGCGGGGAGTGGTCGTACTGGGCCGTCCAGAGGTTGCCGCAGAACTTGTTGACCACCTCCACCGGGCCGTCGTCCTCCTCGTAGGAGGCGACCGGCGCGCGGAAGTCCCGGGCGTTGGCCAGGCCGTTGGCGCCGATCGGGCCCAGGTCGGGGAGCTGGAACGGCGCGCCGTAGTTCTCGCAGACGTAGCCGCGGGCGTCCTCGTCCAGCAGCTCCACGCGGAAACGGACCCCGCGCGGGATCAGCGCCACATGCCCCGGCTCGGCGTGCAGCGGCCCGAACTCGGTGCGCAGCAGCAGGCCGCCGCGCTCCGGGACGATCAGCAGCTCGCCGTCCGCGTCGCTGAAGACGCGCGCCATGGAGGCGGTCGCGTGGTAGAGGTGCACGGCCATGCCGGTGCGCTGGGTCGCGTCGCCGTTGCCGCCGAGCGTCCACAGCCCCTCGACGAAGTCCGTGGCGGGCCCGGGCACCGGCAGCGGGTTCCAGCGCAGCCGGTTCGGGTCCGGCACGGCCTGGTTGAAGGGCGCGGTGCGGATCGTGCCGTTGCCCGAACGGGTGAACGCCGGGTGTGCGGCCGACGGGCGGATCCGGTACAGCCACGAGCGCCGGTTGTGCGCCCTCGGCTCCGTGAACGCCGTGCCGCTCAGCTGCTCCGCGTACAGGCCCAGCGGCGCCCGCTGCGGCGAGTTCCGGCCCTCGGGCAGCGCGCCCGCCACGGCCTCCGAGGCGTGCTCGTTGCCGAAACCGGACAGATAGGCCAGCCCCTCCGCGGTCTTCCGCGCGTCCCCGCTCATCGCTCGCTCCCTCGCAACCCGAATCCCTGTAACCCGAATCCCTGCAACCCGATTCCTATGGCACACCGTAGGATTGCGGTTTCCCTCGCGCAAGAGGGCATAAGAGGACTTCCCCGCTCCGCCCCCGCCCGCCCGCTCCCGTCCGCCCGCTCCGTCCCGGCATCCGTCGTGAGGATGACCGGAACCACACCCCCGGGGGATCCGGACTGTCGGACCGGTGTTCTAGTCTCGCGTCATGTCGTGGACGCGGGGAGTGCTCGCCGTGCTCGCGGTCTGTGTCCTGCTGTTGACGGGATCGGCGGGCTGCGGCTCCGGGGACGTGGAAGAACCGGAGGCCGGAGATTCGGCCACACCGGTGGGCAGGCTGCTCGAGGACACCGACGACGAGGGCCGGCGCTACCGCGAGGTGGACGCCGAGCGCGCCCCCGAGGTCGGCATCGAGGTGCAGCCCGAGGCCGACGACAGCTGGGACGTGCGCCTGACCGTCCGCCACTTCAGGTTCTCGCCGGAGGGCACGGAGGCGAAGGCGGTGGCCGCCCGCGGCGTCGCCCACCTCTTCCTCGACGGCGACCTCCTCACCCTCCTGCGCGGCCCCGTGTACCGCCTGCCGGCCGGTCTGGTCCCGCGCGGCACGCACCAGCTCACGGTCCGCCTGTACGCGGACGACGGCACCGTCTGGGCCGTCGACGGCGAGCCCGTCGAGAGCACCGCCGACATCACGGCATCGGACGCGGAGCCGACCGGGGCGACGCGGCCGGAGCCGATCGAGGGCCGGACGGCCACCGAACCGGCGGCGGACCGGTGAGCGCGCCCGCCACCCTCCTCCGGCGCCTCGCGGGTCCGGCGGCCGCCCCCGGCCGTACCGAAGGCCACGGTTCACCCGGCCGGGCGGACAGGGCATCATGAGGACCGTGTCCCACGCGACCCCGCTCCGCCGTGCCCCCGTGCAGCGGCGCAGCGCCGAACGGCTGACCCGGATCCTCGACGCCTGCGCCGACCTCCTCGACGAGGTGGGCTACGACGCCCTCAGCACCCGGGCCGTGGCGCTGCGCGCGGACGTGCCCATCGGGTCGGTGTACCGCTTCTTCGGCAACAAGCGCCAGATGGCCGACGCCCTGGCCCAGCGCAACCTGGAGCGCTACGCGGAGCGGGTGACCGAACGGCTGACGGAGACGGACTCGGGACCGGACGGCGGCGGCTGGCGCGGCGCGCTGGACGCCGTGCTCGACGAGTACCTGGCGATGAAGCGGACCGCGCCCGGCTTCTCCCTGATCGACTTCGGCAACCAGATCCCGGTCGGCGACCGCCACGCCGTCCCCAACCACCGCGTCGCCGAGCGGCTCACCGAACTGCTCTCGGGCTACCTGGGCCGCCACCCCGACGACGACCTGCGCCGCGTCTTCCTCGTGGCCGTGGAGACCGCCGACACCCTCGTGCAACTCGCCTTCCGGGTCGCGCCGGACGGGGACGAGAAGATCATCGAGGAGGCCCGGGAGCTGCTGCGGGCCTACCTGGGACGCGTGCTCGACTGACCCGGCGCGGCCGCATGGCCGCCCGACCACCCCTGCCGCCGCCCGTCCGACCCCTCCCCAACATGCCTACCGGTCGGTATGCTCGCCGGGCACAGCGCGCCACCGCCGCCTTCCGGGAGGACCCCGTGCCCCGCACCGCCCTGCGTATCTGCCCCCTGTGCGAGGCCACCTGCGGCCTGGCCCTCACCGTCGACGGCAGCACGGTCACCGCCGCCCGCGGCGACCGCGACGACGTCTTCAGCCGCGGCTTCATCTGCCCCAAGGGCGCCTCCTTCGGAGCCGTCGACGCCGACCCCGACCGGCTGCGCGCGCCGCTGGTGCGCAGGGACGGCGAACTGCGCGAGGCCACCTGGGAGGAGGCCTTCGACGCGGTCGCCGCCGGCGTCCGGCCTCTCGTCGAGCGTTACGGACCGCACGCCGTCGGCGTGGTCCTCGGCAACCCCAACGTGCACACCGTCGCCGGTGCCCTCTACCCGAACGTCCTGCTCGGCGCCCTCGGCAGCCGCAGCCTCTTCACCGCGTCCACGCTCGACCAGATGCCCAAGCACGTCTCCAGCGGACTGCTCTTCGGCGACGCGAACGCCATCCCGGTGCCCGACCTCGACCGCACCGACCACCTGCTGCTCATCGGCGCCAACCCGCTGGAGTCCAACGGCAGTCTGTGCACCGCCCCCGACTTCCCCGGCCGCCTCAAGGCCCTGAAGGCCCGCGGAGGCACCCTCACCGTCGTCGACCCGCGCCGCACCCGCACCGCGAAGCTCGCCGACCGGCACGTGGCGATCCGCCCCGGCACCGACGCGCTGCTGCTGGCCGCGATGGCCCACGTGCTGTACGAGGAGGGACTGGCCGACCTCGGCGCCCTCGCCCCGCACATCGAGGGGATCGACGAAGTCCGGGCCGCCCTGCGGGACTTCACCCCCGAGTCCGTCGCCGCCGCCTGCGACGTGGACGCCGACGTGACGCGCGCCCTCGCCCGCGAACTCGCCGCCGCCCCCACCGCCGCCGTCTACGGCCGCATCGGCAGCTGCACCGTCCCGCACGGCACCCTCGCCAGCTGGCTCGTGGACGTCCTCAACATCCTCACCGGCAACCTCGACCGGCCCGGCGGCGCGCTCTTCCCGCAGGCCGCCACCGACCGGACCCCGCGCCCCGCCGGACCCGGCCGCGGCTTCGCGCTCGGCCGCTGGCGCTCCCGGGTGAGCGGGCACCCCGAGGCGAAGGGCGAACTGCCCCTGTCCGCCCTCGCCGAGGAGATCGACACCGCCACCGACGCGGGCGAGCCCGTCCGCGCGCTGCTCACCGTCGCCGCCAACCCCGTCCTGTCCGCGCCCGACGGCGACCGGCTCGACAAGGCGCTGGACTCCCTCGACTTCATGGTGAGCGTCGACCCCTACCTCAACGAGACCTCCCGCCACGCCCACGTCGTCCTGCCGCCGCCCCCGCCCGCCCAGAGCCCGCACCACGACTTCGCCTTCAACACCCTCGCCGTGCGCAACCAGGTCCGCTACACCCGCCCGGCCGTCCCGCTGGAGCCCGGCAGGATGGCCGAGACGGAGATCCTCGCCCGGCTCACCCTGGCCGTGACCGGCGCGCACGGCACCGACCCCGCCGCCGTCGACGCCATGGTGATCGAGCAGACCCTCGCCAAGGCCGTGCGCGAGCCGCACTCACCCGTGCACGGCCGCCACCCCGGCGAACTCACCGCCCTGCTCACCGGCGAGAACGGCCCCGAGCGGCGCCTCGACCTGATGCTCCGCCTCGGCCCCTACGGCGACGGCTTCGGCGCCCGGCCCGACGGGCTGACCCTGGAGCGTCTCCTCGCCCACCCGCACGGCATCGACCTCGGCCCGCTGCGCCCCCGCCTGCCGCAGCCCCTGAAGACCCGCAGCGGCCGGGTCGAGCTGCTCCCGGAGCCGATCGCCGCCGACCTGCCGCGCCTCGCACGGGCCCTGGAGGAGCGCCCCGCCGGGCTCGTCCTCGTCGGCCGCCGCCACCTGCGCTCCAACAACAGCTGGATGCACAACATCCCGGCCCTCACCGGCGGCTCCAACCGCTGCACCCTGCACGTCCACCCCGAGGACGCCGCGCGGCTGGGGGTGCGCGGTGCGCAACCCGTGCGCGTGACGGGCCCCGGCGGAGCGGTGACCGTCCCCGCCGAGGTCACCGACACCGTCCGCCCCGGCGTCGTCAGCCTCCCGCACGGCTGGGGCCACGACCGGCCCGGCACCCGCCAGACGCACGCCGCCACCGATCCCGGCGTCAACGTCAACCAGCTCCTCGACGGCGGCACGCTCGACCCGCTCTCGGGCAACGCCGTCCTCAACGGCGTACCCGTAACGCTCACGCCGCTGACCGACGCAGAGCTGTGACCTGGAGTTCTGCGCTTATTGCTCGCATGTCAACGTCTTGTTAACGCCGCTTCGCGCCACCTAACGTCGCTCGCACCGCCTGCCCCGGTGGGATGTTCAAGGGCGAACGTTAGGTACTCACTCATGCTGACCATCCTCGGCTTCGCCATGATCGCGACCTTCCTGGTCCTGATCATGATGAAGAAGATGTCGCCGATCGCGGCGCTCGTGCTGATCCCCGCGCTGTTCTGCGTGCTCGTCGGCAAGGGCGCACATCTCGGCGACTACGTCATCGACGGCGTGTCCAGCCTCGCCCCCACCGCGGCGATGCTCATGTTCGCGATCGTCTACTTCGGTGTGATGATCGACGTCGGGCTCTTCGACCCGATCGTCCGGGCCATCCTGAAGTTCTGCAAGGCCGACCCGATGCGCATCGTCGTCGGCACGGCGCTGCTCGCCGCGATCGTCTCGCTGGACGGCGACGGCTCCACCACCTTCATGATCACGGTCTCGGCGATGTACCCGCTGTACAAGCGGCTGAAGATGAGCCTGGTCGTGATGACCGGCGTCGCCGCGATGGCCAACGGCGTGATGAACACGCTGCCCTGGGGCGGCCCCACCGCCCGCGCCGCCACCGCGCTGAAGGTCGACGCCACCGACATCTTCGTCCCGATGATCCCGGCCCTGGCCGTGGGCCTGGTCGCGGTCGTCGTCCTGGCGTACGTGCTCGGTCTGCGCGAGCGCAGGCGGGTGGGCACGCTGTCGCTGGACGGGGCGCTGGTGCGGGAGCCCGAGCCGGAGAGCGAGACGGTGCTGGTCGGTGCGGGTGCCGCCGGTGTTTCGGGTGCGTCCGGTGCCTCCGGTGTGTCCGGTGCTGGTGCGGCTCGCGGTGCGGCGGGCGGTTCCGGCGGTGTGTCCGGCGGCGAGTCCGACGACGACTTCAAGGGCCTCGACCCGAACCGGCCCACCCTGCGGCCCAAGCTGTACTGGTTCAACGCGCTGCTCACGGTCGCGCTGCTCACCGCCATGATCATGGAACTGCTGCCGATCCCGGTGCTCTTCCTGATCGGCGCCGCGCTCGCCCTCACCGTCAACTTCCCGCACATCCCGGACCAGAAGGCCCGCATCGCGGCCCACGCCGACAACGTCCTCAACGTCTCCGGCATGGTCTTCGCCGCCGCCGTCTTCACCGGCGTCCTCACCGGCACCGGCATGGTCGACCACATGGCCAACTGGCTCGTGGACACCATCCCCGACGGCATGGGCCCGCAGATGGGCCTGGTCACCGGCCTGCTGAGCCTGCCGCTGACGTACTTCATGTCGAACGACGGCTTCTACTTCGGCGTCCTGCCGGTGCTCGCCGAGGCCGGACAGGCGCACGGCGTGTCGACGCTGGAGATCGCCCGCGCCTCGATCGTCGGCCAGCCGCTGCACATGTCCAGCCCGCTCGTCCCGGCCGTGTACGTCCTGGTCGGCATGGCCAAGGTCGAGTTCGGCGACCACACGCGGTTCGTGGTGAAGTGGGCCGTCCTGACGAGCCTGGTGATCCTTGCTGCGGGCATCCTGTTCGGCATCATCTGACCGACGGAGAACAACCGACGGAGAACAACCGACGAAGATCATCGGTTCATCGGAAGGGAACGCGATCATGGTGCCCGGTGGGAACCGCGGCTGGCTGCTCCGCCTCGTCATCGCCTTCGGCTTCGCACAGGCCGCGGTGTCGATGGCCCGGCCCGCCGTCTCCTACCGGGCCCTCGCGCTGGGCGCGGACGAACGGGCCGTCGGTGTCATCGCCGGCGTGTACGCGCTGCTGCCGCTGTTCGCCGCCGTTCCGCTGGGCCGCCGCACCGACCACGGGCGCTGCGCGCCGCTGCTGCCCGTCGGGGTGGTGCTCATCGCCGGGGGCTGCGCGCTCAGCGGCGTCGCGGGGTCCCTGTGGACGATGGCCCTGTGGAGCGGCGTCATGGGCCTCGGGCACCTGTGCTTCGTCATCGGCGCCCAGTCCCTGGTCGCCCGCCAGTCCGCCCCGCACGAACAGGACCGCAACTTCGGCCACTTCACCATCGGCGCCTCGCTCGGCCAGCTGATCGGCCCCATCGCCGCGGGCGCGCTCATCGGGGGCCCCGACATGGCCGGCAGCAGCGCGCTCGCCCTGGTGGTGGCGGGCGGGGGCGCGGCGGTCGCCTTCACGTCCCTGTGGCGCATAGAGCACCCCGGGGCCGCCAAGTCCCGTACGCGGCAGGGTGCGCGCGTCCCCGTGGGGAGCATCCTGCGTGCCCGGGGTGTGCCCGCGGGCATCCTGATCAGCCTCTCCGTGCTCTCCGCCACCGACATCCTCACCGCCTACCTGCCGGTGGTCGGCGAGCACCGGGGGATCTCCCCGGCCGTGATCGGCGTACTGCTCAGCCTGCGGGCCGCCGCCACGATCGCCTGCCGGCTCGTGCTGACGCCCCTGCTGCGGCTGCTCGGCCGCACGGTGCTGCTCACGGTCACGTGTCTGCTGGCCGCCCTGCTGTGCGCCGGGGTCGCGCTGCCGGTGCCGGTGTGGGCGCTCGCCCTGATGCTGGTCGTCCTCGGCTTCTGCCTGGGCGTCGGCCAGCCGCTCTCCATGACCACGGTCGTGCAGGCGGCCCCCGACGAGGCGCGCTCCACGGCCCTCGCCCTGCGTCTGACCGGCAACCGCCTCGGCCAGGTCGCCGCCCCCGCCGCCGCGGGCCTGATCGCGGGCGTCGCGGGCGTGGCCGCGCCCTTCGTGATGCTGGGCGCGCTCCTCCTGCTCTCCTCGGGCGTCGCCCTGCGCTCGCCGTCGACGGGTGCGACGGGTGCGACGGGGCCAACGGGCGAGACGGGTGCGGCCGGTGCGGCAGGTGCGGCCGCCGGTCCCCGGAGTCCGGAGATCGGGCAGGATGTCCCGGACCGGGCGGGCGACAGCCGGCCGTGCCGGGAGTCGAAGGGATGAGCATGATCCTGATCGTTCTGTCCGTCATCCTGCTCCTCGTCGTCGGCGGCTGCGCCTGCGTCGTGTGGGCGGGCCGCGGCGGCCCGCCCTGGACGCGCGCGGTGGCGACGGCGACCCTGGCCGCGGGCGAGTTGGTCCGCGCCTCCGGCCGCTCCGGCGGCCGCCGCGGAGGCGGCGACCCGGACGGCTCGTCGGACGGCTCGTCGAACGGCTGACGCGGCGGCCGGTCCCGGCATGATCACGTCGTGAGACGCCCCGCCCCCTGAATCCGGCCGTCCGCTTTCTCACCAGATGGACGGTCGCGCCGAGATGTCGTCCGGTGTCTTCCCCCGGCCGGGCACGGTCCGTTAACTTCCGTGACTCACACGCCCCGTACGACCCGCACGAGGGCGTCCGACCGCGGAGCACCAGAGCTCAGTGAGCCCCCGGGGGCACCTCCATGACACGCGCCATCTCCCTGCACGACGTGAGCAAGACCTACGCGCGAGGCGTCCGCGTGGTGGACCGGCTGTCGCTGGACATCGCGCCGGGCGAGTTCCTCGTCCTGCTCGGCCCCTCCGGCTGCGGCAAGTCGACCGTGCTGCGCATGATCGCCGGACTGGAGGAGATCACCGAGGGGGAGCTGACGCTGGACGGCGCGTACGCCAACGACCTGCTCCCCGCCGACCGGCGGATGGCGATGGTCTTCCAGAACTTCGCCCTGTACCCCAACATGACCACCCGCGGGAACATCGGCTTCCCGCTGCGCGTCGAGGACCCGCAGACCGACCACACCCCCCGGGTGGACGCCACCGCCCGCATGCTGGGCATCGAGGACCTCCTCGACCGCCTCCCCGCCCAGCTCTCCGGCGGCGAACGCCAGCGGGTCGCCATGGGCCGGGCCATCTCCCGCCACCCGACCGTCTTCCTGATGGACGAGCCGCTGTCCAACCTCGACGCCAAGCTCCGCAACCACCTGCGCGCGGAGATCACCCGGCTGACCCGGGAGCTGGGCGTCACCACGATCTACGTCACCCACGACCAGTCCGAGGCCATGTCGCTGGGCGACCGCGTCGCCGTGCTGCGCGGCGGCGTCCTCCAGCAGGTGGACACCCCGCGCGCCGTCTACGCCCTGCCCCGCAACGTCTTCGTCGCCGCCTTCATCGGCACCCCCCGCATCAACCTGCTGCGCGGCCTCGTGCGCGCCCCGCTGGACGGGGCGATGACCATCAGCCTGGGCAAGCAGTTCCTGCGCCTGCCCGAACCGCTCTCCCTGGACCACCAGTTGCTCCGCGTCCAGCAGGGCCGCGAGGTCATCGTGGGCCTGCGCTCGGAGGCCGTCCGGATCGCGAAGCCCTCGTCCGCCCGCCCCGGCGAGGTGCTGCTCACCGGGCTCGTGGAGCACGTCGAGTTCCAGGGCCACGAGGTCCTCGTGCACTTCAACACCGGTTCGCAGCCGGCCGTCGTGCCCGACCTGGAGGCCCCGCGCCCCGCCGCCCGGCCGGCCAGGCGCCGCCGCCGCGACGGCACGGTCCTGGAGCGGCTGAGGGAACGCGCGGGCGCCCTGCGGGCCGGACCCGTGGTCGTCATGGACGAGCCGCCGGAGCCCGGACCCGCGGTCGCCGCCCCCGACGGCCGCCTCCCCGGCGACCTGATCGTCCGGACCACGCCCGACATCGACCTCCGCCACGGCATGCAGGTGCCCCTTCTCGTCGACCTCGCCCACCTGTTCGTCTTCGACCAGCACGGCGACCGGATCTGCCCCGCCCCGGCGCGGCTGCCGGAACTGGAGGAGTGATCACGCCGCGATTCCGCACTCCGGGAGGGTGAGCCGCGCCACCATCGGGGGAGCCCCTGGTGCCGTAAAACTAACGGCGCTAGTTTGGGGTCGGACGACGAGGCCCGCCCGGAAGGAACCCGATGAAGGCACACGACGGCATGTACATCGACGGAGCCTGGCGCCTCGCCGACGGCCGGGACACGATCGACGTCGTGAACCCGGTCGACGAGCAGGTGATCGGCAAGGTCCCCGCGGGCAGTGCCCTGGACGTCGACACCGCCGTACGGGCCGCCCGCGCCGCCCTGCCGGGCTGGGCCGCCACCCCGCCCGCCGAACGGGCCGCACGCCTGGCCGCGCTGCGGGACGTCCTGGTGGCCCGCAAGGACGAGATCGCCGAGACGGTCACCGCCGAGCTGGGCTCCCCGCTGAAGTTCTCGCAGGCCGTGCACGCGGGCGTGCCGATCGCGGTCGCCGGTTCCTACGCCGAACTGGCGGCGACCCATGCCTTCGAGGAGAAGGTCGGCAGCTCCGTGGTCCACCACGAGCCGGTCGGCGTGGTCGGCGCCATCACCCCCTGGAACTACCCGCTCCACCAGATCGTCGCCAAGGCCGCCCCGGCGCTCGCGGCTGGCTGCACGATGGTGCTCAAGCCCGCCGAGGACACCCCGCTCGTCGCGCAGCTCTTCGCCGAGGCGGTGCACGAGGCCGGGATCCCCGCGGGCGTCTTCAACCTGGTCACCGGCCTCGGCCCGGTCGCCGGACAGGCCCTCGCCGAACACCCGGGTGTCGACCTGGTCTCCTTCACCGGCTCCACCGCCGTCGGCCGCCGGATCGGCGCCACCGCGGGCGCCGCCGTCAAGCGGGTCGCCCTCGAACTCGGCGGCAAGTCCGCCAACGTCATCCTCCCGAGCGCCGACCTCGCCAAGGCGGTCAACGTCGGCGTCGCCAACGTCATGTCCAACTCCGGCCAGACGTGCAGCGCCTGGACCCGCATGCTGGTCCACCGCGACCAGTACGACGCAGCGGTGGCGCTCGCCGCCGAGGCCGCCGCGAAGTACGGCGACCGGATCGGCCCCGTCGTCAACGCCAAGCAGCGGGAGCGGGTGCGCGGTTACATCGAGAAGGGCGTCGCCGAGGGCGCGCGCCTGGTCGCGGGCGGCCCCGAAGCCCCGCGCGAGCAGGGCTACTTCGTCAGCCCGACGGTCTTCGCCGACGTGCGCGAGGACATGACCATCGCCCAGGAGGAGATCTTCGGCCCGGTCCTGTCCATCCTCCGCTACGAGGACGAGGACGACGCGCTCCGGATCGCCAACGGCACGGTCTACGGCCTCGCCGGGGCCGTCTGGGCCGGGGACGAGGCCGACGCGGTCGCCTTCGCCCGCCGGATGGACACCGGGCAGGTCGACATCAACGGCGGCCGGTTCAACCCGCTGGCGCCCTTCGGCGGCTACAAGCAGTCGGGCGTGGGACGCGAGTTGGGCGCCCACGGCCTCACCGAGTACCTCCAGACCAAGTCCCTCCAGTTCTAGCCCGCAGGGGAGCCGTCCACGTCATGGCCGTCCGTACCGCAGTCCGTGCCGCCGTCGTACCCGCCCCGGGGGCCCCGCTGGAGGTCACCGGCATCGAGCTGCCCGAGCCCGGCCCCGGCCGGGTCCGGGTGCGGCTCGCCGCCGCCGGGGTCTGCCACTCCGACCTGTCCCTGTCCAACGGCACCATGCGGGTGCCGCTGCCCGCCGTCCTCGGCCACGAGGGCGCCGGCACCGTCGTCGCGGTCGGCGAGGGCGTCACCCACGTCGTGCCCGGCGACGAGGTCGTCCTCAACTGGGCCCCGTCCTGCGGCGCCTGCCACGCCTGCTCGCTCGGCGAGGTCTGGCTGTGCGCCAACGCGCTCACCGGCGCCGCCGACGTGCACGCCCGCCGCGCCGACGACGGCACCGACCTGCACCCCGGCCTGAACGTCGCCGCGTTCGCCGAGGAGACGGTGGTCGCCGCCGGGTGCGTCCTGCCCGCCCCCGAGGGCATCCCCCTCACCGAGGCGGCGCTGCTCGGCTGCGCCGTCCTCACCGGATACGGCGCCGTCCACCACTCGGCGCGGGTCCGCGAGGGTGAGACGGTCGCGGTCTTCGGCGCCGGGGGAGTGGGCCTGGCCACCCTTCAGGCGGCCCGGATCGCGGGCGCCTCGAAGATCGTCGCCGTGGACGTGTCCCCCGAGAAGGAGGAGCTGGCCCGCGCCGCGGGCGCCACCGACTACCTCCTCGCCTCCGACACCACCGCCCGCGAGATCCGCGCCCTCACCGCAAAGCAGGGCGTCGACGTCGCCGTGGAGTGCGTGGGCCGCGCGACCACCATCCGCACGGCGTGGGAATCCACCCGGCGCGGTGGCCGCACCACGGTCGTCGGCATCGGCGGCAAGGACCAGCAGGTCACCTTCAACGCCCTGGAGATCTTCCACTGGGGCCGCACCCTGTCCGGCTGCGTCTACGGCAACGCCGACCCCGCCCGCGACCTCCCGGTCCTGGCCGAACACGTCCGCGCCGGCCGCCTCGACCTCGGCGCGCTGGTCACGGAACGCATCGCCCTGGACGGCATCCCGGCGGCCTTCGACAACATGCTGGCCGGCAAGGGCGGGCGGGCCCTGGTGGTGTTCTAGGGGGTGTCGTTTGGATCTTGCCGGGGTCGCGGGCCCTGGCACGCGCATCTGCGGCGTTGTCGTCGGTTGCCAGGGCTCCGCCCTGTCGCCCTCCTCCGCCTTGCAGCTGCACGCACCATGCCCCGCTCGGGTCGGCCACAAGGCGCCGTCGCTCGGAGCCGGCCTGATCCAAACGACACCCCCTAGCCCGACGGTCCGGGCGGCGTCTCTTGCGGGCCGCCCGGCACCCTGGGCGGTGCCCGCAACCCCGGGCCCGGTCGGCGCTGTGGCGCGGCGTGGGTGCCGCCTGGGCAACGCCCGGGACACGGGGCCCCGCGCGGCAGCCGTGCCGCAATGGGGGGCGGGCCGCCCCCACACACGTCGGCTGACGGGGTCCGTGCCTGCCCGGCTTCCCCCGGCCGCGACGGTGGAGGGCGCCGAGCCGCCCACCCCGTCTGCGGGCCGGTGGCAGGCCTGCCGGGTCGCTCGCGCCGCGGTGCGGTGGGCGGGTCCGGGTCCTAGGACCGCCCCGCGTCCTCGTGCCGAGGCTCCGCCGTGGGCCCGGCCCCTTCCGGGGTCGCTGCCGGGGCCGCCGCCGCGCGCCGCCGGGACCGCGACACCGCCACGCCCGCCAGGCACAGGGCGCCGCCCGCCAGGGTGAGCAGTCCCGGGACCTCGCCCAGCGCCAGCCACGACATCAGCACCACCAGCGCGGGCACCGCGTACGTGGTCGCGCCCATACGGCCGGCGGTGGTCCGGGCCAGGGCGTAGGCCCACGTCGTGAACGCCAGCGCGGTCGGGAACACGCCCAGGTACACCATGTTGAGCGTGGCGGAGACCGGCGCGTCGGCCGCCTCGTGCACCAGCTGCCCGGCGAACGGCAGGCAGAGCACCGCCCCGACCAGGCACCCGAACGTCGTCACCTGAAGGGCGCTCGCGTGCGCCAGCGCGGGCTTCTGGGCCACCACCCCGCCCGCGTACGCCACCGCGGCCAGCAGGCACAGCACCACCCCGAACAGCGAGGAACCGCCCTCGCCGGACATGGACAGGCCCACGGTCACCGCACCGGCGAACGACACCGCCATCCCCGTCAGCAGCCGCGGCGGCAGGGCGTCGCCCAGCAGCCGGGCGCCGAGCAGCGCGATGAGGATCGGGCCGACGTTGACCACGAGGGCCGCCGTCCCGGCGTCCACCTGCTGCTCGCCCCAGTTCAGGACGACCATGTAGAACCCGAACCACAGCAGCCCCGATATCGCGATCCCCCGCCAGGCCGGGCGCGGCGGCAGCCCCTCCCGGCGCAGCAGCCAGATCACCCCGAGCGTCAGGGCGCCCGACAGCAGCCGGCCGAGCGCCAGCGCGCCCGGAGAGTACGCCTCGCCCGCGCTGCGGATGGAGACGAACGCGGATGCCCACAGCACGACGGTGACGGTGGCCGCCCCGGCCGCGAGCAGTTCGGGACGACGGTGCCAGGGGGCGGCGGGAGGGGACGTGCGGGCGGTGCTCATCATGCTCCAGAGGCTAGGTGGCGACTACGGGTGCGGACCGGCGGATTTCGGACGGCGAGCCGGTGCCGGTGCAGGGGTCGGTGCAGAGGGCGGCGCTCAGCGCAGCGCCGCCGGGTCGAGGCCCAGCAGTTCGGACAGCGCGTCCTCGCCCGCCGGTGTCACCTTCACCGCCCGCTCCGAGCCGATGCGCACGCACCAGCCCGTGTCCAGGGCGTGCCGGCACAGAGCGGCGCCCGCCACGCCCGCGAGGTGCGGACGGCGTTCCGTCCAGTCGAGGCAGGCCCGGGCCAGTGGCCGGCGACCGGTCGGCCGCAGTGGGATCCCGGCGGTGTCGAACCAGCCGAGCCCCGCGTCCGTGAGGGCGAAGCCGGTGTCCTGGCGCAGCAGCCCGCGCCCGGTCAGCGCGTCGGTGACCGCGATGCCGAGCCGTCCGGCGAGATGGTCGTAGCAGGTGCGCCCCCGGGCCATCGCCGACCCGGCGCTCGAGGCCCGCAGGGTGCGCGGACGCCGGGCGGCGGCCTCGGGCGCGACCTGTGCCGCCAGGTCCTCCACGAGCTGTGCCACCCGGTCGTCGGCCATCCGCACGTAGCGGTGCCGCCCCTGGCGTTCCTCGGCGAGCAGCCCGCCCGCGACGAGTTTGCCCAGGTGCTCGCTGAGCGTCGACGCGGCGACCCCGGCGTGCCGGGCCAGCTCACCGGCGGTCCACGCCCGCCCGTCCAGCAGGGCCAGCAGGCAGGCGGCGCGCGTCTCGTCGGCGAGCAGTCCGGCCAGTCGTGCGAGGCCGGGAGCCCCGGCGTCCCTCTCGGTCATGCGTCCAGGATGCGCCACGCACGGTTCGGCGGGCGCCGAAGTGTCCGGGGAGCCCCCGGCGTCCTCAGACGCCCTGCGCCACCTGCGCGTACTGCTGCGCCAGCCCGTCCAGGAGCGCCGTCAGACCGGTCTCGAAGGCACGCTCGTCGATCTTCTCCTGCTGCTCGGCCAGGAGGTGGGCCTGCTGGAGGTGCGGATAGTCGGCGGGGTCGTAGGCACCGGCGTCGTCCACGAAGCCGCCGGCGAAGGAGCCGAGCGCCGAGCCCATGATGAAGTAGCGCATCAGCGCGCCGATGGAGGTGGCCTGGGCCGGGGGCCAGCCCGCCCGGACCATGGCGCCGTAGACGGCGTCAGCGAGGTGCAGCGCGGCCGGGCGGCGGCCGGGTCCGTGGGCCAGCACCGGCACGATGTTGGGGTGGTCGCGCAGCGCCGTCCGGTAGGAGACGGCCCAGTCGTGCAGCGCGGTCCGCCACTCCCGGCCGTCCTCGAACATCGACAGGTCCACCTGCGCGCTGACCGAGTCGGCGACGGCCTCCAGGATCTCGTCCTTGGTGCGGAAGTGGTTGTAGAGCGAGGGTCCGCTGACCCCCAGTTCCGCGGCCAGCCGGCGCGTGGAGACGGCCGCGAGGCCCTCCGCGTCCACCAGCGCGCGGGCCGTCTGGACGATCCGGTCGGTGCTGAGCAGGGGCTTGCGCGGTCGGGCCATGGCGCACATAGTAGGGCTGCGAGCCGAAACTAGCAGTGCTAATTTAAATGTACGGCTTTCAAGATTTCTTTCCTGTGGGGTGACTCGGCATGAACCTGGAGCTCAGCGAGGAGCAGACCGCCGTACGGCAGCTCGCCAGGGACTTCGTGGAGCGGGAGATCGCCCCCCATGTCATCGAGTGGGACCGCGCCGAGGAGGTGGACCGCTCCCTGGTGAAGAAGCTCGGCGAGGTCGGCTTCCTCGGCCTCACGATCGACGAGGAGTACGGCGGCAGCGGCGGCGACCACCTCGCGTACTGCCTGGTCACGGAGGAACTGGGGCGCGGCGACAGCTCCGTGCGCGGGATCGTCTCGGTCTCCCTGGGCCTGGTGGCCAAGACCGTCGCCGCCTGGGGGAGCGAGGAGCAGAAGCGGCGCTGGCTGCCGGGGCTCACCTCCGGCGAGTACGTCGGCTGCTTCGGCCTCACCGAGCCCGGTACGGGGTCGGACGCCGGGAACCTCACCACCCGCGCGGTCCGGGACGGCGACGACTACGTCGTCAACGGCACCAAGATGTTCATCACCAACGGCACCTGGGCCGACGTCGTCCTGCTCTTCGCCCGCTCCACCGACGCCCCCGGCCACAAGGGCGTCTCCGCCTTCCTCGTGCCCACCGACACGCCCGGCCTGACCCGCCGCACCGTCCACGGCAAGCTCGGGCTGCGTGGCCAGGCCACCGCCGAACTGGTCCTGGAGGACGTCCGCGTCCCCGCCTCCGCGATGCTCGCGCCCGAGGGCAAGGGATTCTCGGTGGCCATGTCGGCCCTCGCCAAGGGGCGGATGTCGGTCGCCGCCGGCTGCGTCGGCATAGCCCAGGCCGCGCTGGACGCGGCCGTGCGGTACGCGGGCGAGCGGGAGCAGTTCGGGAAGACCATCGCCCACCACCAGCTGGTGCAGGAGCTGATCAGCGACATCGCCCTCGACGTGGACGCGGCCCGGCTGCTGACCTGGCGGGTGGCCGACCTGATCGACCGCGGGCAGCCCTTCGCCGTCGAGTCCTCCAAGGCCAAGCTCTTCGCCTCGGAGGCCGCCGTGCGCGCCGCCAACAACGCCCTCCAGGTCTTCGGCGGCTACGGCTACATCGACGAGTACCCGGCCGGCAAGCTGCTGCGCGACGCCCGCGTGATGACCCTCTACGAGGGCACCAGCCAGATCCAGAAGCTGGTCATCGGGCGCGCGCTGACCGGGGTTTCGGCGTTCTGACCGCGGACTCTGAGTACGCGGACTGAGTACGACGGCGGATGTGGCGCGGGCCACCTCCGCCGACTCTTGTCCCCATGAGCGACACACCGGTCAAGCAGCAGAACACGGCGGCCTTCTACGGGCAGGCCGTCGCCTCGTTCGCGGTGGCCATGGCCGCCACCGCCATCGGCATCTACCAGCTCCAGGCCGACGCCTGGGTGCGCGCCTTCCTCGCGATCGCCGTCCTGTACCTCGTCACCTCGGCCTTCACGCTGGCCAAGATCATCCGGGACCGCCAGGAGGTCGGCCAGATAGTCAGCCGGGTCGACCAGGCGCGCCTGGACAAGATCCTCGTCGAGCACGACCCGTTCCAGAAGCCGGGCGGCGCCCCGGCGGGCCAGCGCCCCTAAGCGGTTGCTCACCTTCGGCGGTATGGTGGTGCTCCTGTCACCGAGAGGGGCGAACAAGCGATGAGTACGGCGGCCGAGACGACGGGCGGCGACATCGAGCCGTGGGAAGAGGTCACGCCCGACGCGGCCCGGCGGCTCCTGGTCGCCGCCGTGGAGGCGTTCGCCGAACGCGGGTACCACGCGACCACGACCCGCGACATCGCCGGACGGGCCGGCATGAGCCCGGCCGCGCTCTACATCCACTACAAGACCAAGGAAGAGCTGCTTCACCGCATCAGCCGCATCGGTCACACCCGGGCGGTGGCGATCCTGCGCTCCGCGGCGCAGGGCGAGGGCGGTGCGGCCGAACGGCTCGCCGACGCGGTGAGCTCCTTCGTCCGCTGGCACGCCGGGCGGCGTACGACCGCGCGGGTCGTGCAGTACGAGCTGGACGCCCTCGGTCCCGAGGCCCGGGAGGAGATCCTCACGCTCCGCCGGCAGTGCGACGCCGCGGTGCGCGGCATCATCGACGACGGCGTGGCGACGGGCGAGTTCGACGTGCCGGACGTCAAGGGCACGACGCTGGCCGTACTCTCCCTCTGCATCGACGTGGCCCGCTGGTTCAACGTGAACGGCCCCCGCACGCCCGACGAGGTCGGCGCGCTCTACGCCGACCTCGTACTGCGGATGGTGGGCGCCGAACCGTCCGGGGCGACGGCTCAGAGGTAGTAGCGCGAGACCGACTCGGCGACGCACACCGGCTTGTCGCCGCCCTCGCGCTCCACGGTGAAGGCCACGCTCACCTGGATACCGCCCTTGACGTCCTCGACCCCCGTGATCGTCGCCGTGGCGCGCAGGCGCGAGCCGACCGGGACGGGGGCGGGGAAGCGGACCTTGTTGGTGCCGTAGTTGACGCCCATCTTCACGCCGTCGACCTGGATCAGCTGCGGTCCGAAGAGCGGGAGCAGCGACAGGGTCAGATAGCCGTGCGCGATCGTGGTGCCGAACGGCCCGGCCGCCGCCTTCTCCGGGTCCACGTGGATCCACTGGTGGTCCCCGGTCGCCTCGGCGAACAGGTCGATGCGCTTCTGGTCGACCTCCACCCAGTCGGTGTGCCCCAGCTGCTCGCCCACCGCCGCCTTCACCTCGTCGGCGGACGCGAAGATCCTCGGCTCTGCCATGTCCCGGCCTCCCAAGTCGCACTGTTTGACTAAGCGACTGCTTAGCATGGTGGTCCCCGCGGCCCGTGTCAACGAGCCCGCCGGACGAGTGGCCAGGTCGGTAGGGTTCGAGGGGTGCCCCAGATTCCAGAGAAGATCCAAGAACTCACGGTCGGCCAGCTCGCCGCACGCAGCGGCGCCGCGGTTTCCGCCCTGCACTTCTACGAGTCCAAGGGCCTCATCCACAGCCGCCGGACCTCGGGCAATCAACGCCGCTTCAGTCGTGACACACTGCGCCGGGTCGCCTTCGTCCGCGCCTCGCAGCGGGTCGGCATCCCGCTGGCCACGATCCGCGAGGCACTCGCCGAGCTGCCGGAGGGGCGCACGCCCACCGAGGACGACTGGGCCCGGCTCTCCCAGTCCTGGCGCTCCGAACTGGACGAGCGCATCAAACAGCTCAACCGGCTGCGCGACCACCTCACCGACTGCATCGGCTGCGGCTGCCTGTCCCTGGAGACCTGTGTCCTGTCCAACCCCGACGACGCCTTCGGCGAACGCAGTGCGGGCTCCCGCCTGCTCGTGGAGCGCCGCGGTTCCACCGCCAAGGGTGCCGCGAGGCCGAGCCGTGCCCGGGAACCGGAAGTGCCGTGCTGCGGTGACTGACCGCGCGGTGCCCCGGACCCGGTCGTCAGCCGTCACCCCGGCGCGCCGCGGCCCACTCCCTCGTCCCCGCGGTCACCAGCTCGGCGTTGGCGGCGGCCCGGGCGCCGTCCGGCAGGCGCAGGGTGTCCTCCAGCCCGATCCGGGTCGCCAGGCCCAGCCGGCCGGCCAGGCGCAGCACCGGCCAGGCGCCGCCCTCCTCGCCGTGCAGCAGCACGGGGCGGCCGTGGGCCGCGCCGAGGCGGGCCAGCAGGGCGTGCGCGGAGTCCCGGGCGGTCGCCGGGTCGGGGTCGGTGACCTCCGCCAGCACCCGCAGCACCTTCGGCCCCAGGGGTGAGCGCAGGAACAGGGCCGCCCCGTCCGTGCCGGACCAGACGCCCGCCTCCACCGCGACCCCGCGTTCGAGCAGCGCGGCGGCGACCTCCTCGGCGCCCGGCTCGTGCCAGTTGACCGAGGCGTGGTCGGGCAGCACCGTCCAGCTCCGGATCCGCGCCACCCGGGCCGCCGGGCCGGGCTCGGCCCAGGCACCCGTCGTGACGCCGACCGGCACCGACGCCGGGACCCGCGCCCTGATCGCCTCCAGCGTCGCCGCGAGCACGCGCGGGGACAGCGTGTCCCGCCCGCACGGTGTCTTCGGGTGGACATGGACGTCGGTGGCTCCGGCGGCGACCGCTTCGGCCACCGAGTCGGCGACCGACTCCGGCGACAACGGCACCACCACGCCGTCGGCGCTCCCCCGCGCCCCGTTCGCACACAGCTGCACCATTCCCCCATGGTGCCGGGCGCCACCGACAACGCCCGCCGGACCCGGTGCCGTACCGGACACCGGGAGTGCGGCGTCCCCGGCGCACTCCCGCGGTCGGCTACGCCGACATCAGCAGCCGTCCCCGCCGGGCGTCCGCGCGCGCGTCGGGAGTGAGGACGGGCCGCGGCACCAGGATGCCGCAGTCCGAGCAGACGGGGCCCGTCGAGGGCTCGTGGTCAAGGTCGTACTTCCAGACGAGGCGCTCCCCGTCGCACACCGGGCACCCCGAGCCCGGCTCACGCTCCAGCGCGGAGATCAGCCGGCGCAGCACCTCGGCCAGCGGCCCGTCGGGATGGACCCGGGGGTCGTCGCACCAGGCCACTCCGAACCCGCCCCAGGTCAGCCGGTGCCAGTCGTCCACGCTGCCCGGCCTGCGCAGCCCGTCGTGCTTCTCCTTCCTGCGCCGCTCGGCGAAGGCGACCTCGTAGGCCAGCCACACCGAACGCGCCTCCTCCAGCTCCTCCAGTGCGGCCACGAGCCGCGCTGGGTCGGGGGAGCGGTCCTCGGGACCGAACCCGGCCCGGGAGCAGAGATGATCCCAGGTCGCCCTGTGCCCATAAGGGGCGAAACGCTCAAGGCACTTGCGCAGCGAATAGCGCCGCAACGCCAGGTCGCACCGTGGATCGCGGACCTGTCTCGCCAGACTTCGGAAACCGGCCATCGCCCTGCACCTCCGTCACACCTGCACCTGTACTCGGCTCACTTCGGCGTCGTCGTACGGACGTCGCCGAATAGACGTATCGACAACCGATTCGGCTCCATCCGATTTCCGATGCCCCCCATAAGCCGATCCACCCGCTCCAAAAAAGTGACGCATGTTCACCTTCCCACTCGGGGATACCGGCGGTAACGTCCCGCCACACCCCCGTCGGGAGGAGCTGCCATGCCACGGCGCACCCCACGCAACGCCCTCGACAGACTGAGAACTCCCCGCGGCTTCCACGGGTTCCTGAAGACCGCATCCGTATGCGCCCTCGTTGCCGGACTTTTGTCACCGCTTTCCCCGGCGATGGCCGCCGGGAACGAGACCGCCGAGGTCACAGCCGCCGAAGCGGCCCCCAACGACCACTGCGGCGGCCAGTGTTCCGACATCCTGCCGCCCGGCCAGAACGGCAACGCCACCCTCGCCCAGATCCTCCTCAACCAGGCCTTCGGCACCCAGCCCGCGCACGCCGAGGACCAGCTCGGCCCCTACGCGAACCTCGCCACCGGCTACTCCGGCCTCACCAACGACAAGATCAACACCTTCTTCAACGACGCCTCCTTCGGCGTCCCGGACGGCCAGGCCGCCTCCACCGTCCGCCCCGCGGGACGCGACGACGTGACCATCGTCCGCGACAAGAAGACCGGCGTGCCGCACATCACCGGCACCACCCGCTACGGCACCGAGTTCGGCGCCGGATACGCCGCGGCCCAGGACCGGCTGTGGCTCATGGACCTCTTCCGGCACGTCGGACGCGGCCAGTTGACCCCCTTCGCGGGCGGCGCCCCCGCCAACCAGGGCCTGGAGCAGCAGTTCTGGCGCAGCGCCCCCTACACCGAGGCCGACCTGGAGGCGCAGATCGAGAGCGCCGCCGCCAAGGCCGGGGAACGCGGCGAGCTGGCCCTGGCCGACGTGGACGCCTACGTCGCCGGCGTCAACGCCTACATCGACGCCTCCGACAAGGGCCGCTACTTCCCCGGCGAGTACGTCCTGACCGGCCACAAGGACGCCATCACCAACGCCGGCACCATCGAGCACTTCAAGCGCACCGACCTGATCGCGCTGGCCTCCGTCATCGGCTCCCTCTTCGGCGCCGGAGGCGGCGGCGAGGTCAACAACGCGCTCTCCCTGCTCGCCGCCCAGGAGAAGTACGGCGTCGCCGAGGGCACGAAGGTCTGGGAGTCCTTCCGCCAGCGCAACGACCCCGAGGCCGTCCTCACCCAGCAGGACGGCAGCTTCCCGTACCTGCCCACCCCGGACGACCCGCAGGGCCGCGCGCTCCCCGACGCCGGGTCGGTCGAGCCGGAACCGCTGGTGTACGACCGTACGGGCAGCGCCGGTGCCGCGGGTGCGACCGGGGCATCGGCCAAGGCGGCGGACACCGCCGTGACCTCGGCGCGGCGCGGCATGTCCAACGCCCTCGTCGTCAGCGGCGAGCACACCGCGAGCGGCCACCCGGTCGCCGTCTTCGGACCCCAGACCGGCTACTTCGCGCCGCAACTGCTCATGCTCCAGGAGATCCAGGGCCCCGGCATCAGCGCCCGCGGCGCCTCCTTCGCGGGCCTGAGCATGTACGTCGAACTCGGCCGGGGCCAGGACTACGCCTGGAGCGCGACCACTTCCGGCCAGGACATCATCGACACCTACGCGGTCGAGCTGTGCCAGGACGACTACCACTACCTCTACCGCGGCACCTGCACGCCCATGGAGAAGGTCGAGCGGCACAACGCCTGGAAGCCCACCGTCGCCGACTCCACGGCGGCCGGGTCCTACACGATGCGCGTCTGGCGCACCAAATACGGCCCCGTCGAGTCCCGGGCCACGGTCGGCGGCAAGAAGGTCGCCTACACCACCCTGCGCTCCTCCTACCTGCACGAGGCCGACTCCATCATCGGCTTCCAGATGCTGAACGACCCGGACTACCTCAACAGCCCCGAGCGCTTCCAGGGCGCGGTCCAGCACATCAACTACACCTTCAACTGGTTCTACGCCGACTCCGAGCACACCGCGTACTACAACAGCGGCGACAACCCGGTGCGCGCGGGCGGTGTCGACGCCGAGTTCCCGGTCTGGGCCCGGTCCGCCCACGAGTGGCAGGGCTGGGACCCGGCCGACAACACCGCCCGGTACACCGGCGCGTCCGCCCACCCGCAGTCGGTCGACCAGGACTACTACATCTCCTGGAACAACAAGCAGGCCAAGGACTACCCGGCCGCCTCCTGGGGCAACGGCTCGGTCCACCGCGGCAACCTCCTCGACGACCGGGTGAAGAAGCTGGTCGCCGACGGCGGCGTCACCCGCACCGCGCTGGTCAAGGCCATGGCCGAGGCGGCCCTCGCCGACCTGCGGGCCGAGGACGTCGTGCCCGGCCTGCTGAAGGTGGTCGAGTCCGCGCCGGTGACCGACCCGGCGGTGAAGTCGGCGGTGGACGGGCTGAAGGCGTGGCTGTCGGAGGGCGGCGGCCTGCGTACGGAGACCTCGGCGGGCTCGAAGGAGTACGCGCACGCCGACGCGATCCGCACCCTGGACGCCTGGTGGCCGCTGCTGGTGAAGGCCGAGTTCGAACCCGGCCTGGGCGCCGAGCTGTACACCGCCTTCACCCGCAACCTGCCCGTCGACGAGTCCCCGTCCGCCGCCCACGGCCCGACCGGCGCGCACGCCGGCAGCGCCTTCCAGTACGGCTGGTGGAGCTATGTCGACAAGGACATCCGGACCGTGCTCGGCGAGTCCGTCAAGGGCCCGCTCGCGCACACGTACTGCGGCGACGGCGACCTCGCCGCCTGCCGGGGCTCCCTGGTCTCCACCCTGAAGGAGGCGGCGGGCCGCACGGCCGCCCAGGTCTATCCCGGCGACGACAGCTGCTCGGCGGGGGACCAGTGGTGCGCCGACTCGGTGATCCACCGCACGCTCGGAGGCATCAAGCACGGCGGCATCGGCTGGCAGAACCGGCCGACCTACCAGCAGGTCGTGGAGTTCACCTCACACCGGTGACCGGCCGGCCCGCGGCTCACCTGTAGAGGAGGTACTGGCGGCGTGTCCTGCGGAACGCCGCCAGTTCCGCCTCCCAGCCGTGCACCACCTCGTCGGTGTCCGCGCCCGCGTCGATCATCGTGCGCACCCGCGTGGACCCGGTGAGCTTGTCGATCCAGTTGTCCGACCGCCAGGCGAAGCCGTCCCAGGTGCGCTTCGCCGTCACCAGGAGGGCGATTCCGGTGCGCACCGGGTCGAACGCGGCCCGGTCGTGCACGTGGAGCTGCACCCCGCCGACGGTCTTGCCCGCGAACTTGGAGAAGGTGGGCGCGAAGTACGCCTCCCTGAACCGCACACCCGGCAGCCCGACGTCGTTCGCGGCGGCGGCCCAGCTCCCGTCGACGCCCTCCGCGCCGAGCAGTTCGAACGGGCGGGTCGTGCCGCGGCCCTCGGAGAGGTTCGTGCCCTCGAACAGACAGGTCCCCGAGTACACCAGCGCGCACTCCGGCGTGGGCATGTTCGGGCTCGGCGGCACCCAGGGCAGCCCGGAGGCGTCGTAGAACTCCGATCGCTTCCAGCCCGTCATCGTCACCGTCTCCAGCGGCACCGGCGACGGGAGGAACTCGCCGTTGAAGAGCAGCGCCAGCTCGGCGACCGTCATGCCGTGCGCCTGCGCGATCGGCTGCCGCCCGACGAAGGTCGCGAACTCCTTGTGCAGGATGGGTCCGAGGGCCGCCCGCCCGGTCACCGGGTTCGGCCGGTCCAGGACCACGAACCGCTTCCCGGCGAGCGAGGCCGCCTCCATGCAGTCGAACAGCGTCCAGATGTACGTGTAGAAGCGTGCGCCCACGTCCTGGATGTCGAAGACGACGGTGTCCACGCCGGACGCCGTGAACACGTCCGCGAGCGGCTGCCCGCTCTTCAGGTACGTGTCGTAGACCGGCAGCCCGGTGGCGGGGTCGTCGTAACGGCCCTCGGAGCCGCCCGCCTGCGCCGTACCGCGGAAGCCGTGCTCGGGGCCGAAGACGGCGGTCAGGTCCACCCGGTCGTCGGCGTGCATGACGTCGACGATGTGGCGTACGTCCCGGGTGATGCCGGTCGGGTTGGTGACGACGCCGACCTTCTGCCCGTCGAGCCGGGCGTAGCCGTCGTCGGCGAGGCGCTCGAAGCCGGTGCGCAGCCGGCGGCCGCCGCCTTTGTGGCCCGCGGGTGCCGCGTGGGCCGTGCCCGCCGCCGTGGCGGCGGCGGTGCCGGCCGCCACCGCGGCCGTCGTGGCGAGCAGGTTCCGTCTGGACAGCGTCATGCGGTGACCTCCGTGATCGCGGCGGGTGTCATGCGCACGCACGCTAACCCGCACCCCCGGGCGCGGGGAATGGAGTAGACCGCGGTTCGCCTCTTCCGTACGACATACCGACTGGTTAGTCTGGCGCTGCGGCGGGGAACGAGCTGTGTCGCGTGTCGCGTGTCGAAGGAGACCGATGGTGGAAGCCGTGCAGGACGCCGGAGTCGTCGTCACCGGGGCGGGAGGCGGCATCGGAGCCGCGCTGGCCCGCCGATTCGCCGCCGAGGGGGCCCGGGTCGTCGTCAACGACCTGGACGCCGGCCGGGCGAAGGCCGTCGCCGACGAGATCGGCGGCATCGCCGTCCCCGGCGACGCCTCCGCGATCGTCGCCGAGGCCCGCGACGCGCTGGGCGGCAGGGTCGACGTGTACTGCGCCAACGCGGGCGTCGGCTCCGGCGGTTCACAGGCCGCGGGGGAGGCCGTCTGGGCGCTCGCCTGGGACGTCAACGTCATGGCCCACGTGCGGGCGGCCCACGAGCTGCTCCCCGACTGGCTGGAGCGCGGCAGCGGCCGCTTCGTCTCCACCGTGTCGGCCGCCGGACTGCTCACCATGATCGGCGCCGCCCCCTACAGCGTCACCAAGCACGGCGCCTATGCCTTCGCCGAGTGGCTGTCCCTGACCTACCGCCACCGCGGGATCAAGGTGCACGCCATATGTCCGCAAGGGGTGCGCACCGACATGCTCACCGCGAGCGGCAGCGCGGGTGAACTGGTGCTCCGGCCCACCGCGATCGAGCCGCAGGACGTCGCGGACGCCCTGTTCAAGGGCATCGAGGAGGACCGCTTCCTGATCCTGCCGCACCCCGAGGTGGCGCAGTACTACCAGGCGCGGGCCACCGAACCCGACCGCTGGCTGCACGGCATGAACCGGCTCCAGCGGCAGTGGGAGGAGACGACCGCCCGGTGACCCCCTCCCGGGTGCCCGCCGCGGTCCCGGCCGCCCTGCCCGACACGCCGGGGAGGACAAGTGGGAAGATCCTCCGTCGGGAACCGCGTTCCCACAGGCATCAGGACGGACACTGAACGCACTGGACGGACAGTGCGACGGAAAGGCAGGTGACGGCAGTGCCCAGGACCACGGACGGGGACGGCACTCCGGTGCCGCAGCGGCTCCTGGCCGCCGCCACCCGGCTCTTCGCCGAGCAGGGCTACGACCGCACCTCGGTACAGGAGATCGTCGAGGCGGCGGGCGTCACCAAGGGAGCGCTCTACCACTACTTCGGCTCCAAGGACGACCTCCTGCACGAGGTGTACGCGCGCGTGCTGCGCCTCCAGCAGGAACGCCTGGACGCCTTCGCGGACGCCGACGAGCCGGTCGAGAAGCGGGTGCGGGACGCGGCGGCCGACGTCGTCGTCACGACCATCGAGAACCTCGACGACGCGTCGATCTTCTTCCGCTCCATGCACCAGCTCAGCCCGGAGAAGAACAAGCAGGTGC
Organism: Streptomyces sp. NPDC018026; assembly: GCF_044327745.1. Classification (NCBI taxonomy): domain Bacteria; kingdom Bacillati; phylum Actinomycetota; class Actinomycetes; order Kitasatosporales; family Streptomycetaceae; genus Streptomyces; species Streptomyces sp. NPDC018026. The sequence goes on along the minus strand of NZ_JBIRFY010000007.1, from coordinate 341,788 downwards.
GCGCGGAGCGCCGGCGCTACCACGAGCGCTTCCGCGCACTGATCGAGGAGGGGCAGCGGACCGGCGTCTTCACCAAGGAGACCCCGGCCGACCTGGTGGTGGACTACCACTTCGGGTCCATCCACCACCTGTCCACCTGGTACCGGCCCGACGGCCCGCTCAGTCCGCAGGAGGTCGCCGACCATCTCGCCGACCTGCTGCTGCGGGCTCTGCGGCCCTGAGGCGCCGCCTCACGGGTACTTCGAGGCGCCGCCTCACAGGTACTTCTTGAGTTCCCTGCGGGCCAGCGAGCGCTGGTGCACCTCGTCGGGGCCGTCGGCGATCATCAGCGTCCGCGCGCCCGCGTACAGCTCGGCCAGCGGGAAGTCCTGGCTCACGCCGCCCGCGCCGTGCAGCTGGATCGCCCGGTCGATGATGTCGACCACCGCGCGGGGCGTGGCGATCTTGATGGCCTGGATCTCGGTGTGCGCGCCCCGGTTGCCGACCGTGTCCATCAGCCAGGCCGTCTTCAGCACCAGCAGCCGCAGCTGCTCGACGGTGACCCGGGCGTCCGCGATCCAGTTGTGGATCACGCCCTGCCGGGCCAGCGCCTTGCCGAAGGCGTCGCGGGACACCGCGCGGCGGCACATCAGCTCGATCGCGCGCTCGGCCATGCCGATCAGCCGCATGCAGTGGTGGATCCGGCCGGGACCGAGCCGGGCCTGGGCGATGGCGAAGCCGCCGCCCTCCTCGCCGATCAGGTTCGACACCGGCACGCGCGCGTGGTCGAAGGTGACCTCCGCGTGGCCGCCGTGGTAGTGGTCCTCGTAGCCGAACACCTGCATGGCCCGGTCGACCGTCACCCCGGGCGTGTCGCGCGGGACCAGCACCATCGACTGCTGGCGGCGGACGTCCTCGCCGTCCGGGTCCGTCTTGCCCATCACGATGAAGATCTTGCAGTCCGGGTTCATCGCCCCGGAGATGTACCACTTGCGGCCCGTGACGACGTACTCGTCGCCGTCGCGTTCGATGTGCGTGGTGATGTTCGTGGCGTCGGAGGAGGCCACTTCCGGTTCGGTCATCGCGAACGCGGACCGGATCTCCCCGGCGAGCAGGGGCTCCAGCCACTGCTTCCGCTGCCCCTCGTCGCCGAACTGGGCCAGCACCTCCATGTTCCCGGTGTCCGGCGCCGCGCAGTTCGTCGCCGTCGGCGCCAGCTGCGGGCTGCGGCCGGTGATCTCGGCGAGCGGGGCGTACTGGAGGTTGGTGAGGCCCGCGCCGTGCTCGGCGTCGGGCAGGAACAGGTTCCACAGGCCCTGGCGGCGGGCCTCGGCCTTGAGGTCCTCCACGACCTGCGGGGTGTCCCAGGGGGAGGCCAGTCGGGCGCGCTGCTCGTGGGCGGTCTGTTCGGCCGGGTAGACGTACTCGTCCATGAAGGCGAGCAGCCGGGCGCGGAGTTCCTCGGTGTGTGCGTCGTACGCGAAGTCCATGGCGGGTCAGCCCTTCTGGAGGGTGGTCAGGCCGTGCTCGATGAAGACGGGGACGAGGTCGCCGATGCGGTCGAAGCCGCGGCCGACCGTCTGGCCCAGCGTGTAGCGGTAGTGGATGCCCTCCAGGATCACGGCGAGCTTGAACCACGCGAACGCCGTGTACCAGGCGACCGTGGAGACGTCGCGTCCCGAGCGGGCGGCGTACCGCTCGATCAGCTCGGCGGGGGCGGGGTGGCCGGGGGCCTGGGCGGTGGTGGAGACGGGGGAGTCGGGCATGCCGAGCGGGCTGCTGTACATCACCAGCAGGCCGAGGTCGGTCAGCGGGTCGCCGAGGGTGGACATCTCCCAGTCGAGGATCGCCCGGATCTCGTCGGCCTCGCCGCCGATCAGGACGTTGTCCAGGCGGTAGTCGCCGTGGACGACGGTCGGGGCGGGGGAGCGGGGCAGTTCCCGGCCGAGGGTGGCGTGCAGCTCGTCGATGCCGGCCAGGTCGCGGTTGCGGGAGGCGTCGAGCTGCTTGGCCCAGCGGCGGAGCTGGCGGTCCAGGAAGCCGTCGGGGCGGCCGAAGTCCGCGAGGCCCACCTCGGCGGGGTCCACGGCGTGCAGCCCGACCAGTGTGTCGACGAGGTTCAGTACGGCGGCGCGGGTGCGCTCGGGGCCGAGGGGGGCGAGCTGTTCGGCGGTGCGGTACGGGGTACCGTCCACGAACTCCATCACGTAGAACGGCGCTCCCAGCACCTCCTCGTCCTCGCACAGGAGTACCGGGCGCGGCACGGGCACGTCGGTCGGGTGCAGGGCGCTGATGACGCGGTGCTCGCGCCGCATGTCGTGCGCGGTGGCCAGGACGTGGCCGAGCGGGGGGCGGCGCACGACCCAGCGGGCGGTGCCGTCGGTGACGGCGTAGGTGAGGTTCGACCGTCCGCCCTCGATCAGCCGGCCGGACAGCGGGCCGGTCACCAGGCCGGGCCGCTCGCGGTCGAGCAGGACGCGCAAGCGGTCGAGATCGAGTCCGGGCGGGTGGTCGGGGCTCATCGGCTCTCCCTGGGACAGGTGAACGGTACCCGACACATGATGCCGACCGGTCGGTATGCCGTCCAGTGGGTGGGTGGAACGTGATCGGTGTTACGGGGGGATGCGGTGCGGACCTCGTGCCTTCAGAGGACGAGGAACGCCCCGCAGACGGCGAGGGCGAGTGTGCACAGGGCCGCCGCGGCGGCGTGCGGCGGGGGGAGGGACGGGGGTCTGGTGGCCGAGGCGAGGGTGCGGATGCGGCCGTGGGCGAGCAGGAGGAAGGCCAGCCAGAGGACGCAGCACAGGGAGACGGCGAGCACCGAGAGGGCCGTCGGCCCGCCGTGCAGCGCGGTCTTCGCGGCGAGCACGGCGACGACCGTGCCGGACAGGGTGGTGCGGCGCCAGGCGAGCCGGGTGCGCTCGGGCTGGAGGCCGGGGTCGCGGTCGGGGGGTGCCGGGTCGGCTCCGCTCACGCTCAGACCTCCCAGCCGACGAGGACGACGACGACCATGACGACGGCGACCACGGCGACGACCAGGCTGAGCAGCGCCGGGAAACGGGAGACGGGGAGGTCCTCGCCCCGGCGCATGGCGCGTTCGCAGCGCGCCCAGTGGTTCACCGCGCGCAGCGAGCACAGCACGCCCGCGGCGAGCAGTGCGAGCGCGAGGCCGACCCGCCAGCCCCAGCGCAGGTCGGGCAGGAACTGATCGACCGCGAACCCGCCGCCGATCAGGGCGAGGGCGGTACGCAGCCAGGCCAGGAACGTCCGCTCGTTGGCCAGCGAGAACCGGTAGTCGGGGGTGGTTCCCTCCCGCCGCACCTCCGCGGGCACGAACCACAGCCGAACGCTCCGCACGAATCCGATCACTCGGGGACCCTATCCGGCACCCACCGCGAGAGCCTGCGGCGGCCTGCGCGCAGCGGCACCCCGCTACGCCGGGTCACGCGAACCCCCGCCAAGCCCGCAGCCGCGCATACGCCGACAGTCCGTCCGGCACGAACTCCCACTCCCCGAGCCGTCCCTCCAACTCCGCCTCCGGCAGGAACCCGTGCCACGCCACCTCCTCCTCCTGCGGAGACACCGCCCCCGCCACCCGCACCTCGTACACCGCCGACCACCACGTCCGCCCGGCCCCGTCGTCGTACAGGAACCTGAACAGGAACTCCGGGCGCGGCAGTCCGCTCACCCCCAGTTCCTCCTCCGCCTCCCGCAGCGCCGCGTCGTCGTAGGACTCGCCCGCGCCGACCACCCCGCCGACGAACATGTCGTACAGCGCGGGAAACACCAGCTTCGTCGCCGTGCGGCGGTGGACGAAGACCCGCCCCTCGGGGTCCCGGGCCCACACGAACACGCACCGGTGCCGCAGCCCCTGCGCGTACGCGTCGCCCCGCCGGGCCTGGCCGACGACGCGGTCGTTCTCGTCGACGATGTCGAGGATCTCGTCAGCAGAGCTCATGCGCCCATCCAAGCAGCAGGCGCCGCACGCCTCAGCTCCGCTCCAGCGCCCGTTCGCGCCCGCTCTCGCCCGTGCCCTGCGGCATCGCCGGGTGCAGGCCCAGCAGGACGATGCCCGCCACGACCGCCGCGAGGCCGCCCGCCTGCCAGGCGAGTGCCCCGGCGTCGGTGTGCAGCCGGTCGCCGAGGAAGCCCACCCCGCAGGCGATGCCCGCGAGCGGCTGCGCCGCCGTCAGCGCGGGCAGCGACCTGCGCAGGGGCGCCGTCTCGAAGGCGCTCTGGACCAGGACCAGGCCGGTGATCCCGAGCACCGCCACGGCGTACGGCTGCCAGCCCGTCAGCACTTCGGCGAGGCCGCCCGCCGAGAAGCGCCGGCCGCTGACCCGGGTCAGCGCGTCCTGCACCCCGTACACCAGGCCGGCGGCCAGTGCCAGGAGGGTCGGGCCCCAGGTCAGCCGCAGGCGGGCGGCGCACAGGGTGAGCAGGAGGGCCAGGCCCAGCATGACGCCGACGATCAGCCAGTGCCGCAACGGGTCGGTCACCGCACTGCCCCCGCGCGGCTCGCCCGCCAGGATGAACGCGCTCACCCCGCCCGCGAGCAGCGCCAGACCGCTCCAGCCCTGGCGGCCCAGCGGTTGCCGGGTCTGGATGCGGGAGAGGGCGAGGGCGAAGAGGAGGTTCGTCGCCAGGAGGGGTTCGACGAGGGTCAGTTCGCCGCCGCCCAGCGCGATCGCACCGAGGACCAGACCGGCCACCATCAGGCCCATGCCGGCCAGCCAGCGCGGCACCCGTACGAGGTCGAGCAGCAGGCGCGGCGAGAGGAAGTCGCCCAGCGGGGCGCGCTGGGCCGCGTTCTGCTGGAGGACGAATCCGAAACCCAGACAGCATGCGGCGCACAGGGCGAGGACCAGGACGAGAACCGACACGCTGCGTACCTCGATCGTCAGTCGGGTCACGGGGGCGTCGGGGACGACTCTAGTGCGGGCGGGCGGTGGTTGCCGGACGAGTGGCGCATTCGGGGGCGGGGCGGCGGCGGGTGTCCGGGGTCGCGGCAATGGGGTGGCGAAGGGGCAAGTTCCTCTGTTGTCACGCGAGTTTACGCGTGTAACAGGCTGATTCCTCTTGACGTCAAGCATTGGCTGCCGGTTTGCTGTGCGTGATCAGTTCATGGCAATCCGGTCATGACAGTCCGGCTACGACGACCTACCGCGTCGCGTGAGGAAGTTTCCCGCGGTGTCCCCACCCCCGCCTCCCCTCGGCCGCGGCCGCAAACGCGCGGCCCAGGCCTTCGACGAGGCCCTCGACGACGCCGAACTCGTCGCCGCCCGCGCGGCGTTGGCCCAGGGGCGGTGGCAGTCCGTCCGCTCCCTGCTGGTCCACACGGGTGACGACTGGGACCGCCGGGGCCACCGGGTGGCCGTACTCGCCAAGGAGTCCCACTGCGCCCCCTGGGCCCGCGAGTGGCTGCTCGCCGAGCCCGACTCCGGCGACGCGTCGGTCCTGCTCGCCCACGCCCTGGTGCACCGGGCCCTGCGGGGGAAGGAGAAGCCGGACCGGGTCCGCGAGGCCTGCCGGGCCGCTGCCGCCCTCGTGCCGGACGACCCCACGCCCTGGCTCGGGCTCCTCGTGCTGGAACGCTCCCTGGGCGCCGACGAGGACGTCATCCGGGTCTTCGACGAGGTGCGCGGACGGTACGCCGACCACCACCACGCCCACCACCTGATGGTGGCCCGGCTCGCCGAACGCGACCGCGACGGCGGCCCCGACCCGTTGCACGAGGTGTACGACTTCGCCAACTGGGCCGCCGAGCAGGCGCCCGCCGACTCCCCGCTGGCCATCCTCCCGGTCGTCGCGCACGCCGAGCGCTACCGCGTGCTGGCCGCCGCGGGCCACGAGTCCCCGGACCCGCGGGCCTCGGGGCACTGGGTCGGCCGGCGCGCCCGGCTGGTGATGAAGGCGGCCTTCGACTGGTGGCTGGAGTGGGAGCAGGACGGCCACCCGCGCCGGCTGATCGATCTCAACTTCCTCGCCCACGCCAAGTCCTGCGAGGGCCGCGGCGCCGAGGCGGCCGCCCTGTTCCACCGCATCGGCGAGCACGCCACGCCGGCCCCGTGGTCGTACCCGGACCGCGACCCGCTCTCCGCCTTCCGGGCCGCCCGCGCGGGCGCGCTCGGCACGGCCTGACCGGCCCCGAAGACCCGACGCACACCACCCCACACGAAGGCCACACGAGAGAAGGACGTCCTGCGATGACCACGGGCAGTTCGAGCACGAGCAGATCCGCGAGCGGTGGCGCCATCAGCACCTTCAAGGGCGAGGAGCGCGCGCTGCGCGCCGACCGGCTGGGCACGGGAGGGCTGCTCCTGTCCGTGCTCGCCGCCACCGCCCCGCTGATGGTGGTCGCGGGCGTCATGCCCACCACCTTCGCGGTCATGGGCATCGTCGGGCAGCCACTGCTCTTCGTGGTGCTGGGCGTGGTGCTGATCCTGTTCAGCATCGGGTACGCCGAGATGAGCCGGCACGTCCACAACGCGGGTGCCTTCTACGCCTACATCTCCCGCGGACTCGGCGGCACCGCGGGCGCGGGTGCGGCCCTGGTGGCGCTGGTCGCGTACAACGCCCTCCAGGTCGGCATCTACGGCATCTTCGGCTTCGAGGTTTCCGGCCTGCTGGCCACCTACGCGGACCTGGACGTGGCCTGGTGGATCCCGGCCCTGCTGGCGGTGCTCGCCGTCGGCGCGCTGGGCTGGCTGAAGATCGACGTCAACGCGCGCGTCCTGGGCGTGCTGCTGCTCATCGAGGTCGTGCTGGTGGTGGTGTTCGACATCGCCGCCGTCACCGACCCGGGGGCCCAGGGGCTGTCGCTGCACGCCTTCAACCCGGACACCCTCAGCGGCGCCGGGGTCGGCACCGCGCTCTGCTTCTGCATCGCCGCCTTCCTCGGCTTCGAGCAGGCGCCCGTGTACGCCGAGGAGACCAGCCGGCCCCACGTGCTCGTTCCGCGTGTCATGTTCCTGGCGGTCGGCGGGGTGGCCGTCTTCTTCGCGCTCAGCAGCTGGGCCCTGACCGTGGCCACCGGCCCCGACAAGATCGTCGGCACCGCGCAGGAGCAGAGCGCCGGACTGCTGTTCTTCCTGACCGAGTCACGGCTCGGCGACACCTTCACCGACGTGCTGCACGTCCTGTTCGTCACCGGGATGTTCGCCGCGCTGCTGAGTTTCCACAACGTCGTCGCCCGGTACGCGTTCGCCATGGGGCGCGAGGGGCTGCTGCCCGCCGCCTTCGGGCGGACCAGCGGTACCAGCGGCGCGCCCGGCACCGGCTCGCTGCTGCAGACCGCCGTGTCCGCGGTCGTCGTCATCGGCTTCGCGATCGCCGACGACAAGCCGAACGGCGACCCGACCGAGCCCGTACTGCACCTGTTCACCTGGGGCGGCAACATCGGGGCCCTGGGCGTGATCGTGCTGATGGCCGCCGCCTCGTTCTCCGTCGTGGCCTTCTTCGTCCGGCGCGGCGCCGCCGGGGCCCAGGGCGTACGCCTGGTCACCTCCACCCTGGCGGGCATCGCCCTGCTGGTGATCGCCGGGTACACGGTCAAGGACTTCGACGTCCTCGTCGGCGCGGGACCCGGCTCCGCCCTGAGCTGGGTGCTGCCCGGCATCATCGGCCTGGCCGCCGTCGCCGGCGTGGTGCAGGGCCTCGTCCTGCGCTCCCGGGCGCCCGAACGGCACGCCCGCATCGGTCAGGGCAACGAGGCGTTCCAGCTGGACAAGGCCGCGTCCTCCTGACGCGGACGCGTGCGGGGCGCGTTCCGACTCAGACGGCGGCCGCGGCCGCGCCGAAGTCCAGCAGCACCTTGCAGGACCGGCTCCGGTCCGCGGCCAGCTCGAACGCCGACGCCGCGTCCCGCACCGGCACCACCGCGCTGACCAGCGCGTCGAAGGCGGGCTCGGCCGCGAGCAGGCGCAGCGCGTCGTCGAACTCGCCGTCGAAGCGGAACGCCCCGCGCAGCTCGACCTCCCGGCTCACCAGCAGGTTCCCGGCGAAGGGACTCTGCCCCGGGGGCAGCATGCCGAGCTGGACGACCACACCGCCGCGCCGCACCAGCCGCAGGCAGGTGTCGAGGCCCGCGGCCACCCCGGAGGCCTCGACGGCGGTGTCCACTTCCACCGGCCAACCGGGGTCGTCCGGGTCGTCGGCCCGGACGAGGGTGTCGGCGCCGGCGGCCCGCGCGTACTCCAGGGCCGCGGGCAGCAGGTCCGTCACGGTCACGTGGGCCGCGCCCGCCGCCTTCGCCGCCGCGACCACCAGGCAGCCGATCGGCCCGGCGCCGGTGACCAGCACGTGCCGGCCGGCCGGATCACCGGCCCGGCGTACGGCGTGCAGCGCGACGGACAGCGGCTCGGCGAGGGCGGCGCGGCGCGCGTCGAGCCCGGCCGGGAGCGGGCGCAGCTGTCCGGCGGGGACCACGATCCGCGCCGCGAAGCCGCCCTGGACGTGCGGGAAGCGGGCCGCGCTGCCCAGGTAGCGGGTGTCCCGGCAGACATTGCGCCGCCCGTCCACGCACTCCGGGCACACCCCGCACGGGGTCGCCGGGTGCACGGCGACGGACGTCCCGGCCGCCGGACCCGGCGTGTCCGGGGAGCCGTATGCCACGACCGTCCCGACCACCTCGTGGCCGAGCAGCATCGGCTCCCGCAGATGGAAGTCGCCGACCCCGCCGTGCCGCCAGTAGTGCAGGTCGGAGCCGCACACCCCGCCGTAGCGGACGGCGACCAGCGCCTCGCCCGGGCCCGGGCGGGGGGCGGGCACGTCCTCGACCCGCAGGTCGCCCGCACCGTGGATCACACAGCCCGGCACGAATTCCTCCGCAGCCCTCTCCCCGGCGCTCACAGCACGCTCGTCATTCCGCCGTCGACGTACAGGATCTGTCCGCCGACGAAGTCCGCGGCCGGCGAGGCGAGGAACAGCAGCCCGCCCACCAGGTCCTCGGTACGGCCCCAGCGGCCCGCCGGAGTGCGGCCGCGCACCCAGGTGCTGAACTTCTCGTCCTCGACCAGCGGCCGGGTCAGCTCGGTCTCGATGTAACCGGGGCCGAGACCGTTGACCTGGACGCCGTAGGGGCCCCAGTCGGCGCACATGCCCTTGGTGAGCATCTTCAGCGCGCCCTTGGTGGCCGCGTAGGGCGCGATGCCCGGGCGGACCACCTCGCTCTGCAGCGAGCAGATGTTCACGATCTTGCCGTGGCCGCGTTCCGTCATCCGGCGCGCGGCCTCCCGGCCCACCAGGAAGGCGCTGGTGAGATTGGTGTCCAGGATGCGGTGCCAGTCCGCGTCCGCGAACTCCAGGAGGGGCGCCCGCAGCTGCATCCCGGCGTTGTTGACCAGGATGTCGAGCGGGCCCACCCGCTCCTCCACCTCGGCGATCCCGGCGGTCACGGACGGACCGTCGGTCACGTCGAACACCGCCGTGTGGACCTCGCCGGGCAGTCCGGCGGCGGCCTTCGCCAGGCGGTCGCCGTCGCGTCCGTTGAGGATCACCCGGCAGCCGGCCTCCGCGAGGCCCCGGGCCAGCGCCAGCCCGATGCCGCGGCTGGAGCCGGTCACCAGGGCGGTGCGCCCGCCGATGTCGAAGAGGGGGTGGGCCGTCATCGTCGTACTCCTGTTCCTGCTGTTCCTGTCGGCTGGTGCGTGGTGCGGCTATATGACCAGGGACAACAGCAGGACCAGGGCACCGGCGACCACCGAGATGATCGTCTCCATGACGGACCAGGTCTTGACGGTCTGGCCCACGTTCAGCCCGAAGTACTCCTTCACCAGCCAGAAGCCGGCGTCGTTGACGTGACTGAAGAAGAGCGAACCGGCGCCGATGGCCAGCACCAGCAGCGCGGAGTGCGTGGTCGACATGTCGGCCGCCAGCGGCGCGACCAGACCGGCCGCCGAGACGGTCGCCACCGTCGCCGAACCGGTCGCCAGCCGGATCACCACGGCGATCAGCCAGGCCAGCAGCAGTGCCGGGATCGACCAGTCCTTGGAGATCTCCAGGATCATCTGGCCCACGCCGGAGTCGATCAGCGTCTGCTTGAAGCCGCCGCCCGCGCCGACGATCAGGAGGATGCCGGCGATGGGCGCCAGCCCCTTCTCGACCAGGCCCGAGAGGCGGTCCTTGCCGAACCCGGCGGGCCGCAGCAGCGTGAAGATGCCGACGATCACGGACACCAGCAGGGCGATCAGCGGGTTGCCGATGACGTCGAAGGTGCGCTGCACCCCGTTCTCGGGGTCGTCGATGATGATGTCGACCAGGGCCTTGAGCAGCATCAGCACGACCGGCAGCAGGATCGTGGCCAGGGTGGCCCCGAAGCCGGGGCGCTTGTCCAGCTGCTCGGAGGCGCGCTGCGGGATCATGCGGTCGGGGGCCGGGACGTCCACCCAGCGGGCGGCGTACTTCGAGAACACCGGACCGGCGATGATCACGGTGGGGATCGCGATCAGCACGCCCAGCGCCAGGGTCACACCGAGGTTGGCGTCCACCGCGTCGATGGCGACCAGCGGACCGGGGTGCGGCGGGACCAGGCCGTGCATCACGGACAGACCGGCCAGCGCCGGGATGCCGATCCGCATCAGCGAGTAGTTGCCGCGCTTGGCGACCATCAGGACGACCGGGATCAGCAGGACGATGCCGACCTCGAAGAACAGCGGCAGCCCGATGACGGAGGCGATCAGCACCATCATCCACGGCATCGAACGAGGCGTGGCCTTGGCGAGGATGGTGTCCACGATCTGGTCGGCGCCGCCGGAGTCGGCGAGCATCTTGCCGAGGATCGCGCCGAGGGCGATCAGTACGCCGACGCCCGCGACGGTGGAGCCGAGCCCGGCGGTGAAGCTGGTGATGACCTTGTCCAGCGGCGCACCGGCGAAGGCGCCGAGCGCCAGCGACCCGATGGTCAGCGACAGGAAGGCATGCAGCTTGAACTTGGTGATGAGCAGGACGATGACGGCGATGCCCAGGAGCACGGCGATGCCGAGCTGGGCGTGGCCCGCCGAGGTGATCGGCTCGACGGGGTCCGCTGCCAGCATCTCGACGCTGAGTCTGGTCACGGTGGTTCCCTTGCGGTGATGGGGATTCGGGGGAGTTCGGGGCCGTGCGCGCGGCGAGCGGCACGATCCCGGGGGAGGTGGGTGCGGCGGGCTACTGCACCGGCTCGGGAAGATCCTTCAGGGCGTCGATCGCCCGTTCGGTGATCTCCTCGGGGGTACCGGCGACGTCCACCGCGACGCCCGCCTCGTCCGGCTGCAGTGGCTGGAGCGTGGCGAACTGGGAGTCGAGCAGGGCCGTCGGCATGAAGTGGCCCTGCCGGTGCGACATCCGGTCCTCGATCAGCTCACGGCTGCCCGTGAGATGCACGAAGACGACACCGGGAGCGGCGGCCCGCAGCCGGTCGCGGTACGACCGCTTCAGCGCGGAACTGCTCACCACCCCACCGAGCCCGGCACGCCCGTGCGCCCAGCCGCCGATGGCGTCCAGCCAGGGCCAGCGGTCCTCGTCGGTGAGCGGGGTGCCGGCCGTCATCTTGGCGATGTTGGCCGGAGGGTGGAAGTCGTCGCCCTCGGCGTAGGGAACGCCGAGCCGGGCCGCGAGCAGGGGACCGATGGTGGTCTTCCCGGTGCCCGCTACGCCCATGACCACGACCACGTGGGGGATGTGCAGTTGCTGCATCGCACTCTCGCTGTCTGCTGTCTTCGTCGACACCTGATGTCGACGTAACTGAAACCCATTAGGTACGACGACTTCAAGAGTCTGTGACATATAAGTCTGACTTTTTATTCCGGTGACGCGCCCCGTACGCTGAGTGCATGAGCACACCGGGCCGGGGGCTGCACGGCCGCGTACTGGACACCCTCGGCCCCGCGATCACCGCGGGCGAATACCCTGCGGGCAGCGTGCTGCGCACGGACGAACTCGCGCAGAGCTTCGAGGTCTCGCGCTCCGTGATGCGGGAAGCGGTCCGGGTGCTGGAGTCCATGCACCTCGTCGAGTCGCGCCGCCGCGTCGGCGTCACCGTCCTGCCCGAGTGCGAGTGGAACGTCTACGACCCGCAGGTCATCCGCTGGCGCCTGGCCGGCTCCGAACGCCCCCGGCAGCTGCGCTCCCTGACCGTGCTGAGGTCGGCCGTCGAACCGGTCGCGGCCGGCCTCGCCGCACGGCACGCCACGGCGGAGCAGTGCGCCGAGCTGACCGAGTGCGCGCTCGGCATGGTCGCCAACTCGCGCGGTCACCGGCTCGAGGAGTACCTCTTCCACGACGTGGCCTTCCACCGCGTCGTCCTCACCGCCTCCGGCAACGAGATGTTCGCCCGGCTCGGCGGCGTCGTCGCCGAGGTCCTGGCCGGGCGCACCCATCACGACGTGATGTTCGAGGACCCCGACCCGGCCGCCGTCACCCTGCACGTCCAGGTCGCCGAGGCGGTCCGCGCCCGCGACGCCGAGCGCGCGGAACGGCTCACCCGGGAGATCACCGAGGGGGCCCTCCAGGAGCTGGACATCCTGGCGCCGTAGAGAGCCGTAGAGAGCCGTAGAGAGCCGTAGAGAGCCGTAGAGAGCCGTGGCGCGCCGGGGGTGTCAGTCGAGGAACTCGCCGTCCACGTACACCCACGCCCCGTCCACCCGCTCGAAGCGGCTCCGCTCGTGCAGCGAGCCGCCGCGGTAGGACGCCCGGAACGTCACGGTGCCGGTGGTGTGGAAGGCGGAGCCGTCGGCGGTGTCCAGGATCTCCAGCCCGGTCCACCGCATGCCCGGATCGAGGTCCAGCCGCGCGGGCCGCGTACGCGGGTGCCAGGTGCGCCGCAGATAGCCCGCGTCCAGGCGCACGAAAGCGCTGTAGCGCGAGCGCATCAGGGCCTCGGCGGTCGGGGCGGCGGCGGTCCCGGCGTGGAAACGGCCGCAGCACTTCTCGTACGGCTCGGACCGCCCGCAGGGGCAGGGAGGGGTGGGCATGGCGACCACTGTAGAGGAGAAACGGTGCGAGAAAAGCAGAAAACCCCTGCTCAGCAGGGGTTTCAGCTGGTGTCCGAGGGGGGACTTGAACCCCCACGCCCGATAAAGGGCACTAGCACCTCAAGCTAGCGCGTCTGCCATTCCGCCACCCGGACAAGGTGTCTGTCGTGCGGGTTTCTCCCCGCGGCGACGACGTAAACATTACCAGGCTTTCCGGGGTGGCCGATCACCCCCTTCTTGGGTCCGGACGGCTCGGGGAGGAGGATGAGGGGGACCCACCAGCAGTGACAGCGGGAGGAACCACGTGAGCGACTCGGGTACGGGCACGGGCACGGCCAGGACCGTCACCGGCGAGGACGAGGTCGTCGACCTCTGCCGCGAGCTGATCCGGATCGACACCAGCAACTACGGCGACCACTCGGGGCCGGGCGAGCGCAAGGCCGCCGAGTACGTCGCGGAGAAGCTCGCCGAGGTGGGGCTGGAACCGAAGATCTTCGAGTCCCACCCCGGCCGCGCCTCCACGGTGGCCCGGATCGAGGGCGAGGACCCGTCCCGGCCCGCGCTGCTCATCCACGGCCACACCGACGTCGTCCCGGCCAACGCGGACGACTGGACCCACCACCCCTTCTCCGGGGAGGTGGCCGACGGGTGCGTGTGGGGGCGCGGTGCCGTCGACATGAAGGACATGGACGCGATGACCCTCGCGGTCGTCCGCGACCGGCTGCGCAGCGGGCGCAAGCCCCCGCGGGACATCGTGCTGGCGTTCCTCGCCGACGAGGAGGCCGGCGGCACCTACGGCGCCCGGCACCTCGTGGACAACCACCCCGACCTGTTCGAGGGCGTCACCGAGGCGATCAGCGAGGTGGGCGGCTTCTCCTTCACCGTGAACGAGCAGCGCCGCCTGTATCTGATCCAGACGGCCGAGAAGGGCATCCACTGGATGAAGCTGACCGTGGCCGGTACGGCAGGGCACGGTTCGATGATCCACCGCGACAACGCCATCACCGAGCTGTCCGAGGCCGTCGCGCGTCTGGGCCGGCACCAGTTCCCGGTCCGCGTCACCAAGACCACCCGGGCCTTCCTCGACGAACTCGGCGACGCGCTCGGCACCGATCTCGACCCGGAGAACATGGAGGGCACGCTCGCCAAGCTCGGCGGCATCGCCAAGCTCATCGGCGCCACCCTGAGCAACACCGCCAACCCGACCCAGCTGGGCGCGGGTTACAAGGTCAACGTCATCCCCGGCGAGGCCACCGCGCACATCGACGGGCGCTACCTGCCCGGGTACGAGGAGGAGTTCCTCGCCGACGTCGACCGGATCCTCGGACCGCTCGTGCGGCGCGAGGACGTGCACGCCAACAAGGCCGTCGAGACGACCTTCGACGGAGCGCTGGTCGACGCGATGCAGTCAGCCCTGGTGGCCGAGGACCCGGCCGCGAAGGCGATCCCCTACATGCTCTCCGGCGGCACGGACGCCAAGTCCTTCGACGAACTCGGCATCCGGGGCTTCGGCTTCGCGCCGCTCAAGCTGCCGCCGGAGCTGGACTTCGCGGGCATGTTCCACGGTGTGGACGAGCGGGTGCCGGTCGAGGGACTCCAGTTCGGTGTGCGGGTGCTCGACCGGTTCATCGACGCGTCCTGAATTCGTCCGTGCGTGCGGGAAGTGACCGGGGCGAGTGAATGCGCTCATAAGCTCGTAGCCTCATTACTCCCTCCTCGTTACAGGTGATGCGATCGGCAATTTTGGGATCGCGTTTGCCAACTAGGAGGAACAATGCTCAAGAAGGTCGTCGCCGCCGCGGCAGCCACCGGTGGTCTGGTTCTCGCGGGCGCGGGCATGGCCGTCGCCGACTCCGGTGCGCAGGGTGCCGCCGTGCACTCGCCCGGCGTCCTTTCCGGCAACGTCGTTCAGGTTCCCGTGCACGTGCCGGTGAACGTCTGCGGCAACACGATCTCCGTGATCGGTCTGCTCAACCCCGCCTTCGGCAACGTCTGCATCAACAAGTGACGTTGTGCCTCGCCCCGTGAGGATCTGATTCCGCCGGCCCCGGAGTGCACGCCATGCGCTCCGGGGCCGACGGCCTTTTGGGGGACATTCGAGGCAGGGGGGAGACGGCAGCGCCGGAATTCCGGCACTCTCGGCATTCTCGGTACCACGGGACCAGGACAAGGCAGGGATTCAGGAAATGCGACAGGCTACCCGCAAGGGCCTGATGACGATGGCGGCGGCCACCGGCGTGATCGCCGCCGCGGGCGGCACCGCCCACGCGGACTCGGGTGCGCACGGCTCGAGTTCGGGTTCGCCCGGCGTGCTGTCGGGCAACACGGTGCAGGCCCCGGTGCACGTGCCGGTGAACGTCTGCGGCAACACGGTGGACGTGGTCGGCGCCCTCAACCCGGCGATGGGCAACGCGTGCGCCAACCAGGGCGGCGGAGCCGCCTCCGGCGGACACGGAGACCAGGGCGGATACGGCGACTCCGGGGGCGAGGGCGGCTCCCACGGCGGGGGCTCCCACGCGGGCGGTCACGCCACGGACTCACCGGGCGTCGGCTCCGGCAACCACGTCGAGGTGCCGATCGACGTGCCGGTGAACGTCTGCGGCAACAGCATCGACGTGGTCGGCGCCCTCAACCCGGCTTTCGGCAACGACTGCGGCAACGGGGGCGGGGACCACTCGACGCCCCCCGGCGACCACGAAACGCCTCCCGGAGAGCCGCACAACCCCGGTAGTCCCGACACGCCGGACAAGCCTTCCGAGCCGGACGACGAGACGCCGGGCGACTCCACGGACGGCAACCGGCCGGGCGCCCAGACCGTCGACCAGCCCCGCGGCGACGTGGCGCTCGCCGAGACCGGCAGCGACCTGCCGCTGGGCCTCGCCCTGCCGGTGGGCGCCGGCGCGCTGCTCGCGGGCACGGTGCTCTACCGCAAGGCGCGCGCCTCGGCGTGAGACGGGCGCGGTGGCGCACGCGGCGGGCTCCGCACCGGCGGGGCCCGCCGCGGGTACGCCTCCGTCACCAGGTGGCGCGCACCTGGCGGATGATCCGCCGCCGCAACCGCACCTTGCGGCTGCCGTCGCGCAGGAGCGTCAGGCGGTACAACTCCCAGTGTCCGTACTCGGCATGGTCCGTCAGCTGACGTGCCGCCTCCTTGCGGGTGACCCCGCGCGGTAGGTACACATCGACAAATTCGTATTCCGGCATCGAATCTATTGTGCGGGCTGGGGCCCGGTACGGATAGCGTCTGCACTATGTCTGATGCTGCGCAGCCCACCGCTGCCGAGGTACGCGCCGCCGCCGAGGCGGTCAAGACCGCGCTCGACCGCCACCTTGCCGCGGTCGAACGCCGGTCGGGAGAAGAAGACCCGGCCGTCTACGACGCGTTCAACGAGCTGGCCGCGGCCGCGGAGGCGTACGACGAACTGCTCTACGACCGGTACGACGAGGTCACTCCCTTCGAGATCCCCGGGGAGGACACGCTGCCGCCGTACACGGGCCCCGAGGAACCCAGTGCGCTGAGTGTCCTGATCCGCCGCGACTACGCCGTGGCCGAGCCGCAGCGGCTGATGGCCCAGGCCCGGCGGGTCGAGGCGGCGGACGAGGAAGCGCCGGACGTCGAGGCCTCGGGCACCGTGCACGGAGCCCTCGGCCTCCTCTTCGGCGAGTTCGAGCCGGACGAGATCGCCTCCCGGCACAAGGAGTTCGGGCTGGAGGAGGGCGACTCCACGCTCTGGGTGACGGCCGCGGACGAGAGCGCCGACCCCGGCGAGTGGCTGGAGGCCCCGTTCGAGGAGGTCGACCCGGAGCGGGTGGTCTGCCGATTCGACGTCAGCACGGTCTTCGACGAGGAGTTCGACGACGACATCGAGGACGACGAGGACGACGAGGACATCGAAGACGGCGAGGACGGCGACGACGAGGACGGCGACGCCGGACTGACGGAGCTGGACGGAGACCTCGACACCGATCTCGACTCGGATCTGGACGAGGACGACGAACCGGCCCGCCTGGAGGCGGACCGCTGAGAAGCGTGGCCGCCCGGCCGACGGGCGGGGTTCCCGGTCAGCCGGCGGCCGGGGTCTGCGGTGCGAGAAGCACCGGCAGGCGGGTCGTGCGCGGTTTGGCCGGGACCTCTGCCACGGCGCGGGGGAGCGCCTGCTCCACGCCGTGCACCACGGACAGGTGCCGGGCGGCCCGGCCGAACGCCGTGTAGATCCAGGGGCGGCTGAGGGCCGGCACGGCGTCGCCGGGCAGCACCACGACCACCGCGGGCCAGCGGCCGCCCAGTGCCTGGTGGGCGGTGAGCGCCCAGCCGTGCCGTACTGACCCTTCCACCCGGTCTCTGGGTACGACCACGGTCTCGCCGGCGCACGACAGGCGCAGGCCGTCGGCGTCCGCCCCGACCACCCGGCCCGGCTGCACCCGTCCCGGCGCGGGGGTGTGGACGACCCGGTCGCCGGGGTCGAAGCCGCCGAAGCGGCCGGGGCCGGGGTTGAGCCGTTCCTTCAGCGCGGCGTTGAGCGCCCGCGTGCCCACGGCACCGCCGTGGCCCGGCGTGATGACCTGGGTCTCCTCGGCGGGGACGCCGATCGCGCGCGGCACCGAGTCCGCCACGAGCTGGACGGTGCGGTGCACGGCCTCGCCCGCGTCCCGCACCGGCACGATCACGACCTCCTTGCCGGGTGCCTCCACCTGGCTCAGCTCGCCGATGCCGATGCCGGAGACCAGCTCGCCGAGCGGCCCGGGGTCCGGACGCCGCGAGGCGATCTGGGGGCAGACCCGTGCCGCCAGCAGGTCCGCGAAGACCCGCCCGGGGCCAACGGACCAGAGCACCGCCGGATCCCCGGCCAGCACCAGCCGCGCCCCGTCCGGCAGCGACTCCGCGAGCAGGGCGCCCGCCTCGACGTCGAGCTGCGGCGCGTCGAGCACGACGAGCAGATCGAGGTCCAGTGCCCCGTCGGCATCCCGCCCCGGTCCCTCCGTGCCGGTCAGCAGCCCGGACACGGTGACGGCGGCGGGAGCGGCCGGGCCCGGGGAGGGCGGCTCGGCCGACGGGTCGCCCAGCAGGGCGCCGAAGCGGTCGCGGCCGAGCGGTCCCGGCGCGGCGGCCCAGGCCCGCAGGCCCAGGGCGTGCGCCGCGCGCAGCAGCGCGGCGGGCTCGGCCAGGGAGGCCTCGCCCCCGGTGTGCAGGACCAGCCCGTGGGCCGCGACGGCCCGGATCAGTTCGGCGCCGGAGCCCTGCGCGGAGGCGGCGGCCTGCTCCCAGTCGTCCGCGGACCCGTCCTGCTTGGGCGTCGAGTTGACCAGCCGGGCCAGGCCGTCGGCGAGGCTCTCCTCGGCCAGCGCGTACCGCTCCAGACCGATCAGCACCCGGACGGGACGTTCCTCGCCCTCCTCGCCCTCCGCGTCCTGCTCGTCGGCCCGGTGCGCACCGCTCGCCGCGGGCTCCCCGCGCGTGCCGGTCTCCTCCAGGGCGTCCTGGAAGGCGAGTGCCTCGCCCTCGGCGAGCGTGCTCTGCACGGCGGCGTCGGGATCGGGCACGCCCCGCTGGGCCAGCGTGTCGACGAGCCGCGGCAGCTCCAGCGCCGTGTGCCCGGCCAGGGCCGCCTGCTCCAGGAGCCAGACGGTGACGGCACGGCCGCGCCGCTCGTCGTTTGGGCCGCACTCCGCGCCGAGCAGCGCCCGGGCGAAGCCGTCGGCCTGCTCCGGCCGTACCCCGCCGACCCTGAGCAGCTGCCAGGGGTCCGCCCGCAGCGCCGCCTCCGCGCCCTCGCCGAGGAGCGCGGCCGTCTGCGGCGCGAGCGCTTCGGGGGCGCCGCCCTCGGCCAGTACGCGCTGCAGCGTCCGCACGGTCTCCGGTGCCGGTCCGGTGGAACCGGCGGACGCGGCGGCCGGCTCGGCGGGCGTCGGCCGGGGCCGTCGCGCCGGTTCCGGTGCGGGGCGGCGCGCGGGCTCGGGGGCTCCGAAGACGGCGGCCGCCGGCTTCTCACCGCTCTCCACGGCGCGCACGGCGGCGAGCAGGTCGGCCGCCGTGCCGCTGAGCTTGCCCCCGGCGTCGATCGGTCCCTGCTTCTCGGCCTTCCGCCGCTCGATCCGCTCGCGCTCGAGCCGCTGCGCGGCCAGCTCGGCCTCGCCCTCGGACACCTGCGCGGCCGTCTCGCCCCCGTCCTCGGACACCTGGGTGGCCGCTCCGCCCCCGGCGTCGTCCGGCTCCTGCCCGGCGGGCTCGACCGGCCGGGTGCCGGGGTCGGCCCCGTCATCGGCCGTCTCCGGCTCGCCGTCCGGCCGGACGGTCTCCCCGGCGGCCTCCGTCGCGGCCGCCGCCGCGTCGCCCGGGGTCTCCGGCCCGGCGTCCACGGCGTCCGTGGTGTCCTCGGTGACGGGCTCGGGCTCCGTGCTCACAGCGTGCTCCAGTCGTGATCGGGATAGCGGTGCACGGGCGCCGACACGTCGTCGAGCGCCCGGCAGATCTCGTCAGGAAGACTAAGGGTCTCCACTGACAACGCCGCCGTGAGCTGCTGCGCGTTGCGCGGGCCGATGATCGGGGCGACCACCCCGGGCCGGTCGCGGACCCAGGCCAGCGCGACCTGGAGGGGCGTCACCGCCAGCCCGTCCGCCGCCGTCGCCAGCGCGTCGACGATGTGCCCGGCGGTGTCGTCGAGGTAGGGCTCGACGAACGGGGCCAGATGGTCCGAGGCGCCCCGCGAGTCCGGCGGGGTCGCGTCCTTGCGGTACTTGCCGGTGAGTACCCCGCGGCCCAGCGGGGACGAGGGCAGCAGCCCGATGCCCAGGTCCAGGGCGGCCGGCAGCACCTCCCGCTCCACGCCCCGCTGGAGCAGCGAGTACTCCATCTGGGTGCTGGCCACCCGGTTGCGCACACCGGGCGCCGCCAGCTGCCAGGTCGCCGCCTTGGCCAGCTGCCAGCCGCAGAAGTTGGACACCCCCGCGTAGCGCGCCCGGCCGCTGCCGACCGCCACGTCGAGGGCGTGCAGCGTCTCCTCCAGCGGGGTGTGCGGGTCGAAGGCGTGCAGGTGCCACACGTCGACGTGGTCCGTGCCCAGCCGGGCGAGGGAGGCGTCCAGCGCGGAGAGCAGATGGGCACGCGAGCCGTCGAACCGGCGGTCCGGATCCGGAACGCTGCCGGCCTTCGTCGAGATCACCAGGTCCCGGCGCGGCACCAGGCCCTCCATGAGGCGGCCGAGCAGGTACTCCGACTCGCCGTCGCCGTAGACGTCCGCGGTGTCGACGAGTGTGCCGCCCGCCTCCCAGAAGGTCTTCAAGAGGTCCGCGGCGTCGTGCTCGTCCGTGTCCCGGCCCCAGGTCAGGGTGCCGAGACCGATGCGGGACACGCGCAGGCCGGTGCGGCCGAGATGCCTCTGCTCCATGAACGCCGACATTACTGGCCACGGCATGCGCTGTGGGGGCCTGTGGACAACCGAATTCCGCGCGCTAAGGTCGGGGCACCAGCCACGTTACTGATGGGTAAGGGGAATCGGCCATGCAGCTCGGTATCAACCTCGGCTACTGGGGTGCCGGAATGGACGCGGACAATCTCGCCGTCGCCCAGGAGGCCGACCGGCTCGGATACGCCGTGTGCTGGGCCGCGGAGGCCTACGGCTCCGACGCGGCCACCGTGCTGACCTGGGTCGCCGCCCAGACCGAGCGCATCGACGTGGGCTCGGCCATCTTCCAGATCCCGGCCCGCCAGCCCGCGATGACCGCGATGACCGCCGCCACCCTGGACTCCCTCTCCAAGGGCCGCTTCCGCCTCGGCCTCGGCGTGTCGGGACCTCAGGTCTCCGAGGGCTGGTACGGCGTCAAGTTCGACAAGCCGCTCGCCCGCACCCGCGAGTACGTCGAGATCGTGCGCAAGGCGATGACCCGGGAGCGGCTGTCCTACGAGGGCCGGCACTGGACGCTGCCGCTGCCCGACGGCCCCGGCAAGCCCATCAAGCTGACCGTGCACCCGCAGCGCGAGCACATCCCGCTGTACATCGCGGCGATCGGCCCGAAGAACCTGGAGCAGACCGGCGAGATCGCCGACGGCGCCCTGCTCATCTTCCCGTCCGCCGACCACCTGGAGGAGACCGCCGTCAAACACCTGCGCGCCGGACGCGAGAAGGCCGGCCAGACCCTCGACGGGTTCGACATCTGCCCGACCCTGCCGCTCGCCCTCGGCGACGACAAGGACGTCCCCTCCCTCGCCGACACCTTCCGGCCCTACACCGCGCTCTACGTCGGCGGCATGGGCAGCCGCAAGCAGAACTTCTACAACCAGCTCGCCCAGCGCATGGGCTACGAGCGCGAGGCCGCCGAGATCCAGGACAAGTACCTGGCCGGCGACAAGCAGGGCGCCGCCGGGGCCGTCCCGCACGAGCTGATCGACCAGACGACCCTGCTCGGCTCCGTCGACCGCATCGCGGACCGGATGAAGGCCTACGCCGCGGCCGGCGTCACCACCCTGACCCTCGCCCCCGCGGGCTTCACCCTGGACGAGCGGCTCGCCGCCCTCCGGGCCGGCACCGAGGCCCTGGAGCGCGCCGGACTGGCGTAGCACCGCGGGAAGATTTCTGCGGCCGTGGTGGGGGCTCGGGGGTCTTCCCCGCCACGGCCGTCACGAGGAACAACGCGCCCACGCGCGCGGGGTTACGCCTCCGCACGACCCCGGCCGTCCTTCTTTCGGCGGAGTTGTGCGCCGCACCTGTTGCCGCGCTCCGGCACCCGCATTTGACTCGTGCTTCGCGGAGTGTGCGGAACCTGCGGACCACGCAGCGGCAGAGAGGTGCCAGCGATGCTTTCGGCCAAGAGCCTTTTCCAGGAGATCGTCGACAACGACGAGTCGTACCGTCTCTTCTGCTCCATCGCGGCCAGCGGCGAGTCCCAGGGCGGCTGGGAGAACGCGCGCATCGCGGCGCTGGTGCCCGAGAGCGAACGCGCCCTCGCGCCCAAGATCACCCGGCACGGGGCCGACGAGGACAAGCACGGCCGGATCTTCAACGCCCTGCTGAAGAAGCGCGGCCTCGAACCCGTCGGCGTACCCCCAGAGACCGACTACACGATGCTCCTGGAACGGCACGGCATCGGCCTCGCGCACGAGCAGCTCAAGTCCGACCAGCCGCTCACGGTGCGGGACGTCATCACCTACCTCGCCCACAGCAGGGTCACCGAGCAGCGCGCCGCCGAGCAGATGGCGATGCTCCTCAAGTACTTCGCCGACCATCCGGAACTCGGCCGGGCCGTCCGGATGATCTCGGCCGACGAGGACAACCACCTCGCCTACTCCCACGAGGAACTGCTGCGCTTCGCCGCCGCCGGGCACGGCCCGTACATCCGGCGGACGCTGCGCGAGTGCGCGCTCGCCGAGATCCGCGTCCACCGCGACGTCAGCCTCGCGGTGATGGCGCACATGGGACGCCTCCTCGGCTGGTCGCGCACCAGGTCGGCGGTGCTCGCGGCGGGCATCCACGCGATGTACGCCGCCGAGCGGATCGCCGGCTGGCGCCGCATGGTGACCCTCCGGACGCCCGAACGGCGCGACGCGCTCGGTGGACCCGCCACGGCGGCCCCCGAGGTCGCCTGAGGCCGCCCGGGGCCCTGGCCCCTACAGCCAGCCCCGGTGCTTGAACTGCCGGTACAGGAGCAGCTCCAGGACGGCCATCAGCGCGATCACCGCGGGGTAGCCCCACACCCAGTGCAGCTCCGGCATGTGGTCGAAGTTCATGCCGTAGATCCCCGCGACCATCGTGGGGACCGCGGCCATGGCCGCCCACGCCGAGATCTTCCGCATGTCGTCGTTCTGCCGGACGCTCGTCTGCGCCAGGTGCGCCGACAGGATGTCCGAGACCAGCCGGTCCAGGCTCTCCACCGACTCGTTCACGCGCGTGAGGTGGTCGCTCACGTCCCGGAAGAACGGCCGCGCCCTGTCGTTCACGAACGGCACGCCGCCGCCGTACACCCCGACACCCGCCAGCCGGGCCAGCGGGGGCCCGAGCGGACCCGTCGCCCGGCGGAACTCCAGCACCTGCCGCTTGAAGGTGTAGATCCGCGACGCGGTGTGCCGGGAGCCGCCGCCGTCCGGCGAGAAGACCTCCGCCTCCAGCTCCTCCAGGTCGGTCTGGAGCTCGACCGCCACGTCCAGGTAGTGGTCGACGGTGGCGTCCGCGATCGCGTACAGCACCGCGGTGGGACCCTTGCCGAGCAGTTCCGGTTCGTGCTCCAGC
This sequence comes from Streptomyces sp. NPDC018026, assembly GCF_044327745.1. Classification (NCBI taxonomy): domain Bacteria; kingdom Bacillati; phylum Actinomycetota; class Actinomycetes; order Kitasatosporales; family Streptomycetaceae; genus Streptomyces; species Streptomyces sp. NPDC018026. The sequence goes on along the minus strand of NZ_JBIRFY010000007.1, from coordinate 318,639 downwards.
CGCCGCCGTACGGCCTTCAGCGGGGAGCCCTCGCCGTGCCGGACGACGACCGCGAAGGCGTCGCCCAGGAAGATCATGAGTTCGTCGGTGGAGACGGCGTCGCTGTCCGGCTCGTACACCACCGGCTTGAGGACGGCGAAGACCGAGTCGTCGTACACCTCCAGTTTGGGCCGCTGATGCGCCTTGAGGGCGTCCTCCACCGCCAGCGGATGCAGCCCGAACTCCTGGCTGACCAGGGCGAACTCCTCCTCCGTCGGCTCGTACAGGCCGATCCACACGAAACCGCCCGCCGCCCGCGCCCCGGCGAGCGCGTCGGAGAGGTCCTCGGGCCCGTCCGTGCGGTGCCCGTCCCGGTAGATGGCGCAGTCGACGATCACCGAACCCATTCTCCCCTCGTCCCGGCGCTCCCCGCACCGCGCCGTACGCCTACCCTGGCCGCATGCCCACGCTGATCCTGGTCAGGCACGGACGTTCCACCGCCAACACCGAGGGACTGCTCGCCGGCTGGACGCCCGGCGTCGCCCTCGACGAACGCGGCGCCGCGCAGGCCGCCGCGCTCCCCGGGCGGCTCGCCGGCCTGCCGCTCTCCGAGATCGTCACCAGCCCCCTGCAGCGCTGCCAGGAGACCCTCCGGCCGCTGCTCGACGCCCGGCCCGAACTGCGGGCGCACACCGACGAACGGATCGGGGAGTGCCACTACGGCGACTGGTCCGGCCGCAAGCTCGCCGACCTCATGGACGAGCCCCTGATGGAGGTGGTGCAGGCGCACCCCTCCGCCGCGGCCTTCCCCGGCGGCGAGTCGATGCGCGCCATGCAGACCCGCGCCGCCGAGGCGGTACGCGAGTGGAACGCGCGCGTGGAGCGCGACCACGGCCCCGACGCCGTCTACCTCATGTGCTCCCACGGCGACATCATCAAATCCCTCGTCGCCGAGGCACTCGGCCTCCACCTCGACCTCTTCCAGCGGATCTCCGTCGAGCCCTGCTCCGTCACCGCGATCCGCTACACCCGGCTGCGCCCCTTCCTGGTCCGCCTCGGCGACACGGGCGACTTCGCCTCCCTGGCCCCGCACGAGGCGCCGTCCGGTGACCAGGCGCCGGTCGGGGGTGGTGCGGGCGCACCGTGATCGTCCGCCGCAGTAGGGTGAACCGGTCGCGGCAGTGTCCCCGATCCCGATCTTCCGCCTTCCCCGACTTCCATGGAGACAGGACGTGTCCCGTCAGGTGTTCCTCTACGACCAACCGGAACGTTTCGTGGCCGGTACGGTCGGGCTGCCCGGGCGCCGTACGTTCTTCCTCCAGGCCATCGCCGGCTCCCGGGTGACCAGCGTGGCCCTGGAGAAGACCCAGGTCGCCGCCCTCGCCGAACGCATGGACGAGCTTCTGGACGAGGTGGTACGGCGCAGCGGCGGCAGCACCGTCGTGCCCGCCACCGCCCCCACCGGGCCCGCCGACACGGCGCCGCTGGACACCCCCGTCGAGGAGGAGTTCAGGGTCGGCACCATGGCGCTGGCCTGGGACGGCGAGGACCAGCGCATGATCGTCGAGGCGCAGGCCCTCGTGGAGCTGGACGCCGAGTCCGAGGAGGACCTGGCGGAGGCCGAGGAGCGGCTCCTCCAGGACGAGGAGAACGGCCCGCCGATGCTCCGGGTCCGCCTCACCGGCGCGCAGGCCAGGGCCTTCGCCAAGCGCGCCCTCGACGTCGTCAACGCCGGGCGGCCGCCGTGCCCGCTGTGCAGCCTCCCGCTCGACCCGGAAGGACACGTATGTCCGCGCCAGAACGGATACCGCCGCGGAGCGTGACCACCGACGCGGCGGCGGCCGACCTGCTCGCCCTGGGCGAACTGACCGTGCGCGGACGCATCCGTGACGCCTCCAACGCGGCCCTGTACTGCACGGTGACGCACGGAGGACGCGAGGCGGCCTGCGTCTACAAACCGGTCGCCGGGGAGCGCCCGCTGTGGGACTTCCCCGACGGCACCCTCGCCCAGCGCGAGGTCGCCGCCTACGAGGTCTCCGAGGCCACCGGCTGGGGCCTGGTCCCGCCCACCGTGCTGCGCGACGGCCCGTACGGCGAGGGCATGGTCCAGCTGTGGATCGAGACGGTGCCGGAGACGGAGCTGCTCGCCCTCGTGGACGAGGAGGAACCCGGCGCCGGCTGGAAGGCGATCGCCCGCGCCGAGGTCGGCGAGGGCCGCACCGCGCTGCTCGTCCACGCCGACGACGAACGGCTGCGCCGGCTCGCCGTGCTCGACGCCGTGATCAACAACGCCGACCGCAAGGGCGGCCACCTGCTGCCCGCGGCGGGGGAGCGGCTGTACGGCATCGACCACGGGGTCACCTTCAACGCCGAGAACAAGCTGCGCACCCTGCTGTGGGGCTGGGCGGGCGACCCCCTCACCGGCGAGGCCCTGGCGGTGCTCGACGCCCTCAGACAGGCGCTGAAGGACGGCGGCACCCTGGCCATCCGGCTCGCCGCGCTCATCACCTCCGCCGAACTCGACGCCACGCGCGCGCGGGTCGACGCCCTGCTGGCCACCCGCAAGCACCCCGAACCGAGCGGCGAGTGGCCGGCCATCCCCTGGCCGCCCGTGTAGGCATCCGCTGCCACACCGGCCGGTGGTGCGCAAGAACGCCTTACCGGCCATCCGGCCCGGTCCGGTTCGTGTACGGAACACCCGTCCGGTTACGCTCATGACATGCATGCCTGGCCCGCTTCCGAGGTCCCCGCCCTGCCTGGTCAGGGCCGCGACCTGAGGATCCACGACACCGCGACCGGCGGCCCCGTCACCCTCGACCCCGGTCCCGTCGCCCGTATCTACGTCTGCGGCATCACGCCGTACGACGCCACCCACATGGGTCACGCGGCGACCTACAACGCGTTCGACCTCGTGCAGCGCGTGTGGCTCGACACCAAGCGGCAGGTCCACTACGTCCAGAACGTCACCGACGTGGACGACCCGCTCCTGGAGCGGGCCGTGCGCGACGGGGTCGACTGGACCGCCCTCGCCGAGCAGGAGACCGCCCTCTTCCGCGAGGACATGACGGCGCTGCGGATGCTCCCGCCGCAGCACTACATAGGCGCCGTCGAGGCCATACCCGGCATCGTCCCGCTCGTCGAGCGGCTGCGCGACGCAGGCGCGGCCTACGAGCTGGAGGGCGACACCTACTTCTCCGTCGAGGCGGACCCGCACTTCGGCGGCGTCTCCCACCTCGACGCCGCCACCATGAGGCTGCTCTCCGCCGAGCGCGGCGGCGACCCCGACCGGCCCGGCAAGAAGAACCCGCTCGACCCGATGCTGTGGATGGCCGCCCGCGAGGGCGAGCCCAGCTGGGACGGCGGCACCCTCGGCCGCGGGCGCCCCGGCTGGCACATCGAGTGCGTCGCCATCGCCCTCGACCACCTGGGCATGGGCTTCGACGTCCAGGGCGGCGGCTCCGACCTGGCCTTCCCGCACCACGAGATGGGCGCCTCGCACGCCCAGGCCCTCACCGGCGAGTTCCCCATGGCCAAGGCGTACGTGCACGCCGGCATGGTCGGTCTCGACGGCGAGAAGATGTCCAAGTCCAAGGGCAACCTGGTCTTCGTCTCCCAGCTGCGCCGCGAGGGCGTCGACCCGGCCGCCATCCGGCTCACGCTGCTCGCCCACCACTACCGCTCCGACTGGGAGTGGACCGACCAGGTGCTCCAGGACGCCCTCGCCCGCCTCGACCGCTGGCGCGCCGCCGTCTCCCGCCCCGACGGCCCGCCCGCCGAGGCCCTGGTGGAGCAGATCCGCGAGGCCCTCGCGAACGACCTGGACTCCCCGGCCGCCCTCGACGCGATCGACCGCTGGGCCGCCCTCCAGCAGGACTCCGGCGGCACGGACCCCGGCGCCCCGGGCGTGGTCTCCCGAGCGGTGGACGCCCTGCTGGGCGTGGCGCTGTAAGCAGGCGTACAGACGAAAGAACCAGGGCCGCTTCTCCGGAAGCGGCCCTGGTTCCTTCGCTCAGTCCTCCGACGACTCCTCGTCGTCCCCACTCGGCTTCGGCGGCCGAGGTGGCCGGGTCCGCCCACTCGGATTGTCCCGCAGGAACGGCGCCCCGGCCGGCCCGTCACCCCCGTCCGCCGTGGCATGCCCACCAGGCCCGCCGGGCCCACCCGGCCCCGATCCGTCCCGCCGCCGCAGATACCGCTCGAACTCCCGCGCGATCGCCTCGCCCGACGCCTCCGGCAGCTCCGCCGTGTCCCGGGCCTCCTCCAGCGACTGCACGTACTCGGCGACCTCGGTGTCCTCCGCGGCCAGCTGGTCCACGCCCACCTGCCAGGCACGCGCGTCCTCGGGCAGCTCGCCCAGCGGGACCCGCACGCCGATCAGGTCCTCCAGCCGGTTCAGCAGCGCCAGCGTGGCCTTCGGGTTCGGCGGCTGCGACACGTAGTGCGGCACCGCCGCCCACAGCGACACGGCCGGCACACCCGCGTGCGTGCACGCCTCCTGGAGGATGCCGACGATGCCCGTGGGCCCCTCGTACTTGGTCTCCTCCAGGTCCATGCGCCGCGCCAGGTCGGCGTCCGACGTGGTCCCGCTGATCGGGACCGGACGGGTGTGCGGCGTGTCGCCCAGCAGGGCGCCCAGGACGACCACCAGCTCGACGCCCAGCTCGTGGGCGAAACCGAGCAGCTCGTTGCAGAACGAGCGCCAGCGCATGGACGGTTCGATACCGCGGACGAGCACGAGGTCGCGCGGTTTGTCGCCGCCGACCCGGACCACCGACAGCCTGGTCGTCGGCCAGGTGATCTTGCGTACGCCGTCCTCCATGAACACCGTGGGACGGTTGACCTGGAAGTCGTAGTAGTCCTCGGCGTCCAGCGCCGCGAACACCTCGCCCTTCCACTCCCTGTCGAGATGCGCGACCGCGGTGGAGGCGGCGTCACCGGCATCGTTCCAGCCCTCGAACGCGGCCACCATGACCGGGTCGACCAGCTCGGGAACCCCCTCGAGCTCGATCACCCAGCGCCTCCTTCCGACGTGCCCTCGCGTACCCCCCAACCTTACGGCGTGCCGAGGGGCCGCCCGCAGCCCCTTCGCACGGGGCAGTGAACGGATCACTGCCCCGTACCCGGGGCCGGAACACCCGACGCGGGAGCCGGCCGGTGCTACTTCTTGTCGAGCACGTCCTGGACCCGCGCGCGGACGTCGTCCGTGGCCAGGCCGCGGATCGTCAGCGTCGTACGGCGGCGCAGCACGTCGTCGGCCGTCTCGGCCCACTCGTTGTCCCGGGCCCACACGACCTGCGCCCAGATCTCCGGGGCGTCCGGGTGCACGCGCTGCGCCAGCTCCGGGCTCTCGTTGGCGAGCCGGGCGATGTCGAAGGCGAGTGACCCGTAGTGCGTGGCGAGGTGCCTGGCGGTGTCGGCCGCCATGCGCGGGCCGGGCGCGGAGCCGTCCACCAGCAGCCGGTGGGCCACCGCGCGCGGGTTTGCGACGCCGGGCAGCGGCAGCTTCTTCGGCAGCGACGCGATCGGCTCGAAGCCGTCGCCCAGCGGGTGGCCGGGCAGCGACTCCAGCTTCTTCATCACCGTACGGCCGATGTGGCGGAAGGTGGTCCACTTGCCGCCCGCGACGGACAGCATCCCGCCCCGGCCCTCGGTGACGACCGTCTCGCGCTTGGCCTTCGACGTGTCTCCGGGGCCGCCGGGCAGCACCCGCAGGCCCGCGAAGGAGTACGTGATGAGGTCACGGTCCAGCTGCTGGTCGCGGATGGAGAACGCGGCCTCGTCGAGTATCTGGGCCACGTCCTTGTCGTTGACCGCGACGTCCGCCGGGTCGCCCTCGAACTCCTCGTCGGTGGTGCCGAGCAGCAGCATGTCCTCCCAGGGGAGGGCGAAGGTGATCCGGTACTTGTCGATCGGGGTGGCCAGCGCGGCCTTCCACGGCGCGGTGCGCTTGAGCACCAGGTGCGCGCCCTTGGACAGGCGGATGGACGGCGCCGCGTTCGGGTTCTCCATACGGCGCAGGTGGTCGACCCACGGCCCGGTCGCGTTCAGCACCAGGCGGGCGTTCACCCCGAACTCGTCGCCGGACAGCCGGTCCTTCAGCTCGGCGCCCGTCACCCGGCCGTCGGTGAAGCGCAGCCCGGTGACCTCGGCGTGGTTGAGGACCACGGCGCCGGAGTCGACCGCCGCGCGGACCGTCATCAGGGCCATGCGGGCGTCGTTCATCTGGTCGTCGCCGTACACGGCCACGGCCTTGAGGTTGTCGGTGCGCAGCTCCGGCACGTCCTGCGCGGCCTTCGCCGGGGAGAGCAGGTGGCCGACGCCGTCGCCGAAGGCGGACAGCGCCGAGTACGCGAAGACGCCGGCCCCGAGCTTCGCCGCGCCGTGCGGCCCGCCCTTGTACACGGGGAGGTAGAAGGTGAGCGGGTTCGCCAGGTGGGGGGCCACCTGGCGGGAGACCGCACGGCGCTCGAAGTGGTTCTCCGCCACCAGCTTCACCGCGCCGGTCTGCAGGTAGCGCAGTCCGCCGTGGAGCAGCTTGGAGGAGGCGGAGGAGGTGGCGCCGGCGAAGTCGCCGGCGTCGACCACGGCCACCCTGAGGCCGGACTGCGCGGCGTGCCAGGCGGTGGAGATGCCCAGGATGCCGCCGCCGATCACGAGAAGGTCGTACGACGCCTTGGAGAGCTGCTCCCGGGTCTCGGCCCGGCTCGGGTTGGAGCCGGAGGCCGGGTGCGTACCCAGGGCAGGCACGGACTGCAGGGTGGACTGAGTGGTCATGATGGTTCTTACTCCTCGTCCTCGAGCCAGCCCATGGTCCGCTCGACGGCCTTGAGCCAGCTCTTGTACTCACGGTCGCGGGTGTCCGCGTCCATGCGGGGGGTCCACTCGGCGGCCCGCCGCCAGTTGGCGCGCAGGTCGTCGGTGCTGTTCCAGAAGCCGACGGCCAGACCGGCGGCGTAGGCGGCGCCGAGGCAGGTGGTCTCGGCGACCATCGGGCGCACCACGGGGGCGTCCACGAAGTCGGCGAGGGTCTGCATCAGCAGGTTGTTGGAGGTCATGCCGCCGTCGACCTTGAGGGCGGTCAGCTCCACGCCGGAGTCCTTCGTCATGGCGTCCGCGATCTCGCGGGTCTGCCAGGCGGTGGCCTCCAGGACGGCGCGCGCGAGGTGCGCCTTGGTCACGTACCGGGTGAGTCCGGCGATCACACCGCGGGCGTCGGAGCGCCAGTACGGGGCGAACAGGCCGGAGAAGGCCGGTACGAAGTAGGCGCCGCCGTTGTCCTCGACGGTCAGGGCGAGGGTCTCGATCTCGGCTGCGGTGGAGATCAGGCCCATCTGGTCGCGCATCCACTGCACCAGCGAACCGGTGACGGCGATCGAGCCCTCCAGGGCGTAGACCGTGTCCTGGTCGCCGATCTTGTAGCCGACCGTGGTCAGCAGGCCCGAGTAGGAGTTGATCAGCTTGTCACCGGTGTTCATCACCATGAAGGTGCCGGTGCCGTACGTCGACTTGGTCTCGCCCTCGGAGAAGCAGGTCTGGCCGAACAGGGCCGCCTGCTGGTCGCCGAGCGCCGAGGCGACCGGGATGCCGCCGAGCAGGTCGCCCAGGCGGCCGCCGGTGATCTCGCCGTAGACCTCGGCGGAGGAGCGGATCTCCGGGAGCATCTGCATCGGCACGCCGATCGACTCGGCGATCTTCTCGTCCCACGCCATGGTGTGCAGGTTCATCAGCATGGTGCGGGAGGCGTTGGTGACGTCGGTGACGTGCTTGCCGCCGTTCACGCCGCCGGTCAGGTTCCAGATGACCCAGGTGTCCATGGTGCCGAACAGCAGGTCGCCCGCCTCGGCGCGCTCGCGCAGACCGTCGACGTTGTCGAGCAGCCAGCGGGCCTTGGGACCGGCGAAGTAGGAGGCCAGCGGGAGGCCGGTCTCGCGGCGGAAGCGGTCCTGGCCGACGTTGCGGCCGAGCTCCTTGCACAGGGCGTCGGTGCGGGTGTCCTGCCAGACGATGGCGTTGTGGACGGGCTCACCGGTGTTCTTGTCCCAGACGAGGGTGGTCTCGCGCTGGTTGGTGATGCCGATGGCCTTGATGTCGTCACGGGTGATGCCGGCCTTCTCGACGGCTCCGGCGACGACCTCCTGGACGTTGGTCCAGATCTCGGTGGCGTCGTGCTCGACCCAGCCCGGCTTGGGGAAGATCTGCTCGTGCTCCTTCTGGTCGACGGAGACGATGCGTCCGTCGCGGTCGAAGACGATGCAGCGCGAGGAGGTCGTGCCCTGGTCGATCGCGGCGATGAACGGCCCGTGGCCGTGGGAGGCGATGCCGGTGGTGTGGGCGTCGGTCACTGTGTGCTCCTGGGGTTCCGTGGTGGGTGGCGGTGGCCGGTGCGTACGGCGCGTGGTCTGCGGCTCGATGATCGCCGAGCGGAGGTCCGCTCAGGCGAACGCGACGTTGTAGACACCTCCGGCGATCGCACCGCCGATCAGCGGACCGACGACCGGGATCCAGGCGTAGGACCAGTCGGAGCCGCCCTTGTTGGGCAGCGGCAGCAGGGCGTGCACGATGCGCGGGCCGAGGTCGCGGACCGGGTTGATCGCGTATCCCGTCGGACCGCCGAGCGACAGGCCGATGGAGACCACGACGAAGCCGGTGATCAGGGCGCCCAGGATGCCGAGGCCGTTGCCCTCGTCGTTCAGGCCCTGGGTGAGGATGGCGAGCAGCAGCACGAAGGTGCCGATGATCTCGGTGGCGAGGTTCTGGACCGTGTGCCGGATCTCGGGGCCGGTGGAGAAGACGCCCAGGACCGGGCCGGCGCCCTTCTCCTGCGCCTCGACGGACTTGGCCGTGGTGTCCTGTGCGCCGGGGCCGCCGACGATCTCGCGGTCGGTGAGGTGGGCCTGGAACTGGCCGTAGTAGGTGATCCAGACCAGGACCGCGCCGATCATGGCGCCGAGGAGCTGACCCGCGAAGTAGGTCGGGGTGTTGCTCCAGTCGCCGTCCTTGATCGCGATGCCGACGGTCACGGCCGGGTTGAGGTGGGCGCCGGAGAGCGGACCCGATATGTACGCCGCCGTCATGACGGCGAAGCCCCACCCGAAGGCGATGGCGAGCCAGCCGGCGTTGCGGGCCTTGGAGGCCTTGAGCGTGACGGCGGCACACACGCCGCCGCCGAGCAGTATGAGCAGGGCGGTACCGATGGTCTCGCCGATGAAGATGTCGGAGCTGGACACCCGCGACTCCTTTGTCCTTCGTCCAGGGAAAGCCGAACCCCGGGTCCCTCCGGGTGTTCCGGCGCCCTCGGTGTGAGAGCGATGGCGGCCCTTGGCACTGTGGACACTCTAACGCGTATTGCCGGTAGGTGTTCGACAATGCCGACCGATGGACGCGAGTCTCGTTCGGTGTCACGCGTGCGTCAAGAGCTGTGTTATCGAAAGCACGATCGTTATTGATCGTCGTGGGCTATCGATCTCCCTGCCCGGCCCCCGTTCCCGCGGGAACGCCGAAGGCCGGAACACCTTCGGTGTCCCGGCCTCAGTGTCTGCCCGCGTCTGCCCGCGTCGCCCCGTGTCTGCCCGCGTCGCCCCGCGTCGGCCCGTGTGTGCCCTAGAACCGCCCGGCGCCCAGGTCCCGCGACACCGCGCGGGCGCAGTCCCGCACCGCCGCGACCAGCTCGGGCCGCAGCTCGCCCTCCCGGCGCAGCCGTTCCACGGCGCCGGTGATGCCGACCGCGCCGACCGGCATCCGCCTGCGGTCGTGGATGGGGGCGGCGATGGAGGCGATGCCCTCCCAGGTCTCCTCGACGTCGGCGGCGTACCCACGCGCGCGCGTGATGTCCAGGACGTGCTCGAAGCTGTCCGGTTCGCAGACCGTCCGGTCGGTGAACGCCTTGCGGTCGGCCTCCAGCGCCTCGCTGTGCGCGACCGGGTCGTAGGCGGAGAGCACCTTGCCCAGCGCCGTGGAGTGCAGCGGCTGCATGGCCCCGATCTCCAGGACCTGCCGGCTGTCGTCGGGCCGGAAGACGTGGTGCACGATCAGGACGCCCTGCTGGTGCAGGACCCCGAGGTGGACGCTCTCGCCGCTGGAGCGGGCCAGGTCGTCCGTCCACACCAGGGCGCGGGCCCGCAGTTCGTGCACGTCCAGGTAGGTCGTGCCCAGGCGCAGCAGCTCGGCGCCCAGCTGGTAGCGCCCGGAGGCGTCGTCCTGCTCCACGAACCCCTCCTGCTGGAGGGTGCGCAGGATGCCGTGCGCGGTGCCTTTGGCCAGACCCAGCGACGAGGCGATGTCCGACAGGCCGAGCCGCCGCTCGCCGCCCGCGAGCAGGCGCAGCATGGCGGCCGCCCGCTCGAGCGACTGGATGTTGCGTGCCATCGACGTACTGCCTCCGTCCCCTTCGACTGCCGACCTCGGCGTCGCTGACGTCGTTCGGCAATGCCGAACACTACCGGTCCATGCCGACCTCCCGCCAATGGTCGGCGGGCAACTGTTGCACTTCGGCCACCTCCCGGTGACCGCGGACGGCCCCCGCCGGGCGCGTGCACCCCGCACGTGCGCCGGGCGCGGCCCACCGCCGGACCGGACGGTTCCGGGCCGTTCCGGGCGGCGGCGGCTCGTCCGTTCGGCGGGTATTCGCCCCGCCATCCTCGTCCGTCTCGTGGACGCCCTGACCATCGGCCCCCGGTCCCGGCTACCCTGGCGGCGTGCGTTCTCCCCGGGGACGTCCACGACGGGCGGCACCGGGCAGAGGCAAAGCCGACAGCCGTCGCATCCTAGGGAGCCCTTTCATGGCCTCGTCGCCATCCACCCCGCCCGCCGACACCCGCACCCGCGTGTCCGCCCTCCGAGAGGCCCTCGCCACCCGCGTGGTGGTCGCCGACGGCGCCATGGGCACCATGCTGCAGGCCCAGAACCCCACGCTGGACGACTTCCAGCAGCTCGAAGGGTGCAACGAGGTCCTGAACCTCACCCGGCCCGACATCGTCCGCTCGGTGCACGAGGAGTACTTCGCGGCCGGCGTCGACTGCGTCGAGACCAACACCTTCGGCGCCAACCACTCCGCCCTCGGCGAGTACGACATCCCCGAGCGCGTCCACGAACTGTCCGAGGCCGGCGCCCGCGTCGCCCGCGAGGTCGCCGACGAGTTCGGTGCCCGCGACGGCCGGCAGCGCTGGGTGCTGGGCTCCATGGGCCCCGGCACCAAGCTCCCCACCCTCGGCCACGCCCCGTACACCGTCCTGCGCGACGCCTACCAGCGCAACGCCGAGGGCCTGGTCGCGGGCGGCGCGGACGCACTGCTGGTGGAGACCACGCAGGACCTGCTCCAGACCAAGGCCTCGGTGCTCGGCGCCCGGCGCGCCCTGGACGCCCTGGGCCTCGACCTGCCGCTCATCGTGTCCGTCACCGTCGAGACCACCGGCACCATGCTGCTCGGCTCGGAGATCGGCGCCGCGCTCACCGCGCTGGAACCGCTCGGCATCGACATGATCGGCCTGAACTGCGCCACCGGCCCCGCCGAGATGAGCGAGCACCTGCGCTACCTCGCCCGGCACTCCCGCATCCCGCTGACCTGCATGCCCAACGCCGGTCTGCCCGTCCTCGGCAAGGACGGCGCCCACTACCCGCTGACCGCGCCCGAGCTGGCCGACGCACACGAGACCTTCGTCCGCGAGTACGGCCTGTCCCTGGTCGGCGGCTGCTGCGGCACCACCCCCGAGCACCTGCGCCAGGTCGTCGAGCGGGTCCGGGACACCGCCCCCACCGCACGCGACCCGCGCCCCGAGCCCGGCGCCGCCTCGCTCTACCAGACCGTGCCCTTCCGCCAGGACACCTCCTACCTGGCCATCGGCGAGCGCACCAACGCCAACGGGTCCAAGAAGTTCCGCGAGGCCATGCTGGAGGGCCGCTGGGACGACTGCGTCGAGATGGCCCGCGACCAGATCCGCGAAGGCGCGCACATGCTCGACCTCTGCGTCGACTACGTCGGCCGGGACGGCGTCGCCGACATGGAGGAACTGGCCGGCCGGTTCGCCACCGCCTCCACGCTGCCGATCGTGCTGGACTCCACCGAGGTCGACGTCGTCCAGGCCGGACTGGAGAAGCTCGGCGGCCGCGCGGTGATCAACTCGGTCAACTACGAGGACGGCGCCGGCCCCGAGTCCCGGTTCGCGCGCGTCACCAAGCTCGCCCGGGAGCACGGCGCCGCGCTGATCGCGCTGACCATCGACGAGGTGGGACAGGCCCGCACCGCGGAGAAGAAGGTCGAGATCGCCGAACGGCTCATCGACGACCTCACCGGCAACTGGGGCATCCACGAGTCCGACATCCTCGTCGACTGCCTGACCTTCACCATCTGCACCGGCCAGGAGGAGTCCCGCAAGGACGGCCTGGCCACCATCGAGGGCATCCGGGAACTCAAGCGGCGCCACCCGGACGTGCAGACCACGCTCGGCCTGTCGAACATCTCCTTCGGCCTGAACCCGGCGGCCCGGATCCTGCTCAACTCCGTCTTCCTGGACGAGTGCGTGAAGGCGGGCCTGGACTCGGCGATCGTGCACGCCAGCAAGATCCTGCCGATCGCGCGGTTCGACGAGGAACAGGTCACCACGGCCCTGGACCTCATCTACGACCGCCGCCGCGAGGGCTACGACCCCCTGCAGAAGCTCATGGCCCTCTTCGAGGGCGCCACCGCCAAGTCGCTGAAGGCCTCCAAGGCCGAGGAACTGGCCGCCCTCCCGCTGGAGGAGCGCCTCAAGCGCCGCATCATCGACGGCGAGAAGAACGGCCTGGAACAGGACCTCGAAGAGGCCCTCCAGGAGCGCCCGGCCCTCGACATCGTCAACGACACCCTGCTCGACGGCATGAAGGTCGTCGGCGAGCTGTTCGGCTCCGGCCAGATGCAGCTGCCGTTCGTGCTCCAGTCCGCCGAGGTCATGAAGACCGCGGTGGCCCACCTGGAGCCGCACATGGAGAAGACCGACGACGACGGCAAGGGCACCATCGTGCTGGCCACCGTCCGCGGCGACGTCCACGACATCGGCAAGAACCTCGTCGACATCATCCTGTCCAACAACGGCTACAACGTCGTCAACCTCGGCATCAAGCAGCCCGTCTCCGCGATCCTGGAAGCGGCCGACGAGCACCGGGCCGACGTCATCGGCATGTCCGGCCTCCTCGTCAAGTCCACGGTGATCATGAAGGAGAACCTGGAGGAGCTGAACCAGCGCAAGCTGGCCGCCGACTACCCGGTCATCCTCGGCGGCGCCGCCCTCACCAGGGCCTACGTCGAACAGGACCTGCACGAGATCTACGACGGCGAAGTCCGCTACGCCCGCGACGCCTTCGAGGGCCTGCGGCTGATGGACGCGCTGATCGGCATCAAGCGCGGCGTGCCCGGCGCCAAGCTGCCGGAGCTGAAGCAGCGCCGGGTGCGGGCCGCCACCGTCGAGATCGACGAGCGCCCCGAGGAAGGCCACGTCCGCTCCGACGTCGCCACCGACAACCCGGTCCCCACCCCGCCCTTCCGCGGCACCCGCGTCGTCAAGGGCATCCAGCTCAAGGAGTACGCCTCCTGGCTCGACGAGGGCGCCCTCTTCAAGGGCCAGTGGGGCCTCAAGCAGGCCCGCACCGGCGAGGGACCCTCCTACGAGGAACTGGTCGAGTCCGAGGGCCGGCCGCGGCTGCGTGGCCTGCTCGACCGGCTCCAGACGGAGAACCTGCTGGAGGCGGCCGTGGTCTACGGCTACTTCCCCTGCGTCTCCAAGGACGACGACCTGATCGTCCTCGACGACGACGGCAACGAACGCACCCGCTTCACCTTCCCCCGCCAGCGCCGCGGCCGGCGCCTGTGCCTGGCCGACTTCTTCCGGCCGGAGGAGTCCGGCGAGAGGGACGTGGTCGGCTTCCAGGTCGTCACCGTCGGCTCCCGCATCGGTGAGGAGACGGCCCGGATGTTCGAGGCCAACGCCTACCGCGACTACCTCGAACTGCACGGCCTGTCCGTGCAGCTCGCCGAGGCCCTCGCCGAGTACTGGCACGCGCGCGTGCGCTCCGAACTCGGCTTCGCCGGGGAGGACCCGGCCGAGATGGAGGACATGTTCGCCCTGAAGTACCGGGGCGCCCGCTTCTCCCTCGGCTACGGCGCCTGCCCCGACCTGGAGGACCGCGCCAAGATCGCGGCCCTCCTGGAGCCGGAGCGCATCGGCGTCCACCTCTCCGAGGAGTTCCAGCTCCACCCCGAGCAGTCCACCGACGCCATCGTCATCCACCACCCGGAGGCCAAGTACTTCAACGCCCGCTGAGGCCACGCCGGGCCTCCCCGGCCTCACCAGGCGTTCGCGCCCCGCACGACGTACACTGGTCGGTCCACCGCAGGCCGGCTCCCTTCGTGGGAGCCGGCCTGATCGTCCCTCAAGGAGGTACGTGGATGACCAGTACGGTCCCCGCGCTCGGAACCCGTACGGCCGAGGGCTCCGCCCTGCAGGCGGTGCTCCTCGACATGGACGGCACCCTGGTGGACACCGAGGGCTTCTGGTGGGACGTCGAGCTGGACGTCTTCGCCTCCCTCGGCCACACCCTGGACGACTCCTGGCGCCACGTCGTGGTCGGCGGCCCCATGACCCGCAGCGCGGGCTTCCTCATCGAGGCCACCGGCGCCGACATCACCCTCGCCGAGCTCAGCGTCCTGCTCAACGACGGCTTCGAGCAGCGCATCGGCCGTGACCTGCCGCTCATGCCCGGCGCCGCCCGACTGCTCGCGGAGCTCTCCGCGCACGACATCCCCACGGCCCTGGTCTCCGCCTCGCACCGGCGGATCATCGACCGCGTGCTGAAGACCCTGGGCCCCCAGAACTTCGCCCTCACCGTCGCGGGCGACGAGGTGCCCCGCACCAAGCCGCACCCCGACCCCTACCTGGCCGCCGCGGCCGGCCTCGGCGCGGACCCGGCCCGGTGCGCCGTCGTCGAGGACACCGCGACCGGTGTCGCCGCCGCCGAGTCGGCCGGCTGCCACGTCGTGGCGGTCCCCTCGGTCGCCCCCATCACCCCGGCCGCCCGGCGCACGGTGGTCGCCTCCCTGGAAGAGGTCGACCTGACATTTCTGCGCGGTCTGATGACCCGAATGCGCTAGCCCTTCACCAAGCGTGCGGGGGCGTTGGCGCGGCAATTTTGAGAAGCGCCGCGCGGCGCGACCCGACGGATGTTCACCGACCATTTCCACCACCGCGGATGGCCGAATTCCGGCAGCGGCGGCCGAAGATCGGCTGTGATGTTCACCACGCGACCGGGGGTCGACAGCAGGGCCCGGATGTGCTGCCCACCGCTTGGCGAACGTTGTCGAGGAGCCTTTGTGTCCTGATTGATGAAACACTGCACGAATCCTTCCACTGTCGGGTTTTCGGTGTGTCCACACCCGGTTTCGCTCCGTGATGAGCCCTCAACTCCGGTGGCTGCGAGCGCCCGTGCGGGCGCGGACTAATCTCGTCGCGAGAACATCGGCCACTACCCCCGTGATCCGCCGCGACACCCCTGCATGCCGGATACACGGACCGACAGCTCTGGAGAAACTCGAGCATGAACCGCAAGACTTTGGTGCTGCCGGCCGTCGTCGGTCTGCTCGCGCCGGTGCTCGCCGCCTGCGGCGGCTCGGACAGCGGCAGCGGCGACGGGGACGCGATCGTCGTCGGCACCACGGACGGGTTCAGCGTCTCGAAAGAGATCACCGCGCCCTTCGACCCGGCGTACGCCTATGACGTCGGCGCCTGGAACATCATGCGCCAGACCTCGCAGACGCTGATGGTGCTGCCCCGCGGCGACGGCGAACCCGTGCCCGAGGCCGCCCAGCAGTGCGGATTCACCGACACCGGCAACGAGCGCTACGCCTGCACCCTGCGAGACGGCCTGAAGTTCGCCAACGGCGACCCCGTCACCGCGGAGGACGTGAAGTACTCCATCGAGCGCGTCCGGAAGATCGACGCCGACACCGAGGTGGCCTCCATCCTCTCCACGGTGGACACCGTCGAGACGAAGGGCGACCGCGAGGTCATCTTCCACCTCAACACCGCCGACGCCACCTTCCCGTTCAAGCTGTCCACGCCGGTCGCCGGCATCGTCAACCCGGACGACTACGAGAAGGACAAGGTGCGCGACGGCTTCGAGCTGACCGGCTCGGGTCCGTACACGATGAAGGCCGAGGTCAAGGGCGACAAGATGACCAAGGCCGTGTTCACCAAGAACCCCAATTACAAGGGGAGTCTCAAGGTGAACAACGACAAGGTCGAACTCGTGTCCTTCGCCGACGCCGAGGCCATGGGCGACGCCATCGACAAGGGCGACATCGACGTGATGACCCGCGCGATGACGCCGGAACAGATCCAGAGCCTGTCCAAGGGCACGGACGGCGACGTCGACCTGGTCGAGGTGGCCGGTCTCGAAATCCGCTACCTCGCCTTCAACACGGACGCCGCCACGGTCAAGGACAAGGCCGTCCGCGCCGCCATGGCCCAGCTCATCAACCGCAGCGAACTCGTCTCCGCGGTCTACGGATCCCAGGCCGAACCGCTGTACTCGATGGTTCCGGCCGGCATCACCGGCCACTCCAACTCGTTCTTCAACAAGTACGGCGACCCCAGCGTCGCCAAGGCGAAGGCGACACTGGAGGACGCGGACATCACCACGCCGGTCGAGCTGACGCTGCACTACACGACGGACCACTACGGCGCCGCGACCAAGCCGGAGTTCGAGCAACTCCAGAAGCAGCTGAACGACAGCGGTCTGTTCGACGTCGACATCAAGGGCACGCCCTGGGAGAAGTTCCACCCGGCGGAGCGGAACCGCGAGTACGACGTCTTCGGCATGGGCTGGTTCCCCGACTTCCCGGACGCCGACAGCTTCATCGCGCCGTTCCTCGACAAGGGCAACACCCTCAACATCCCGTACGCCAACCCGGAGATCATCAACGACCTGATCCCCGCCTCCCGCGGCGAGGCCGACCGGCTCTCCGCGGTGGACAGCCTCACCGAGATCCAGGACATCACCGCCAAGGACGTCCCGCTGATCCCGCTCTGGCAGGGCAAGCAGTACGTCGCCACCCGCGACGACGTCACCGGCACGGCCTACCTGCTCAACTCCTCCTCCTCGCTCCAGCTGTGGGAGCTGGGCCGGGGCGTGAGCGACTGACGCCGGCACCGGACAAGCCCGAAGGGCGCCCTCTTCCCGTCCGGAAGAGGGCGCCCTTCGCGTCGTGCGGGGGAGCGGCTACTGCGCGCCGGGACGCACCAGACCGCTCTCGTACGCGTACACCGCCGCCTGCACCCGGTCCCGCAGGCCCAGCTTGGTCAGCACATGGCCCACGTGCGTCTTGACCGTCGTCTCGCTGACGAACAGGTCCGCGGCGATCTCCGCGTTGGACAGCCCCCGGGCCACCAGCTTCAGCACCTCGACCTCGCGGTCCGTGAGCGTGTGCAGGGTGTCCGGCACCGGCTCGTCCCCGGAGGGCAGATGCGTGGCGTACTTGTCGAGCAGCCGCCGGGTGATGCTCGGCGCGAGCATCGCCTCGCCGTTGGCCACCACACGGATCGCCTGCACCAGCTCGTTGGCCGGGGCGTCCTTGAGCAGAAAGCCGCTGGCGCCCGCCTTCAGCGCCTCCACCACGTACTCGTCCAGGTCGAAGGTGGTCAGCACCAGCACCTTGGCCGGACCGTCCCGCTCCGGCCCGGTGATCTGCCGGGTCGCCTCCACACCGTCCATCCGCGGCATGCGGATGTCCATCAGCACCACATCGGGCTGCAGCGCCCGCACCTGGTCGAGCGCCTGGAGGCCGTCTCCGGCCTCGCCGACGACCGCGAGGTCCTGCTCCGCCTCCAGAATCATCCGGAAGCCCGTGCGCAGCAGCGGCTGGTCGTCGACCAGTAGGACGCGGATGGCCACGTAAGTCTCCTTCTCGCTAGTCCGGCCCCATTCTGCCCTGCCCGACGGCGCCGGAGTCGGCCGCCCTCACCGGCAGCGGGTAGGGCGGGGGAGTGCCGCCGAACTCCGGACAGTGCGCCTGGTGGTCGCACCAGCCGCACAGCTTCGTGGGACGCGGCCGCCAGTCACCCGTCTCGGTCGCCAGCCGGATCGCCTCCCACAGCGCCAGCAGCTTGCGCTCGACCCGCTCCAGGTCCGCCAGGACGGGGTCGTACGTGAGCACGTCGCCGCTGCCGAGATAGACCAGCTGCAGGCGCCGCGGGACGACCTTCTTCAGCCGCCACACCACCAGCGCGTAGAACTTCATCTGGAACAGCGCGCCCTCCGCGTACTGCGGCCGGGGTGCCTTGCCCGTCTTGTAGTCGACGATCCGCACCTCGCCGGTGGGGGCCACGTCGACCCGGTCGATGATGCCGCGCAGCCGCAGCCCGGAGTCCAGCTCGGCCTCGACGAACAGCTCCCGCTCGGCGGGCTCCAGCCGGCTCGGGTCCTCCAGGCTGAACCAGCGCTCGACGAGCCGCTCCGCCTCCGAGAGCCACTGCGCCAGCCGCTCGCCCTCCGGATCGTCCGCGAACAGCTCACCCACCTCCGGCCTGCTCTCCCGCAGCCGGTCCCACTGACCGGGGACCAGCGCCCGCGCGGTCGGCGCGGTGCGCTCGGCCGCCGGGGCGTCGAAGAGCCGCTCCAGCACCGCGTGCACCAGGGTGCCCCTGGTCGCCGCCTCGCTGGGCTTCTCCGGCAGCCGGTCGATGACCCGGAACCGGTACAGCAGCGGGCACTGCATGAAGTCGCCGGCCCGGGAGGGCGAGAGCGAGGTGGGCGGTATCGCCACGGGTGCGGCGGCTGCGGGCGCGGCGGCTGCGGCCGCCGTCTGCGATGCCGGGGCCCCCGGCTCCACCGCAGCGTCCGTCCCGTGCGCCACTGCCGCCGCCGGTCGGGCAGGCCCGCCGGTGTCCTCCGCGACATCCTCGGTACTCGTCTCCATGCCCACAGACCTTACGGCCGGGCACCGACAACGACCCAGCCCGCAGGCGTGACCCGTGTGGCGGATGGGAAGCAGAGGGGTGCCGGAGCGGAACGGGCGGCGACGGACGCATACCATCGACACGAGACCCTCCCGTCCGCAGGCGGGAGACGCTTCGAACGAGGGGACACCGTGGACGTGAGCGGCGGGAGCGGGCAGCCGCGGTCCGGCAACGACGAGTCGGCCGAGCCCCAGGCACATCCCACGGCCCCGGCCGCCGACCCCACCGACCCCGCGGAGCCGGGACCCACCGGTCCGACGGCCACGGGGCCCGACAAGCGTGCGGCCGAAGGCCCGGGCTCCGAGGCACCGGGTTCCGGGACGCCGGGCCGCGAGACGCCGGGCCCCGGAGCTCCACGCCCCGAGACCTCGGCCTCCGAGACCCCGGATTCGCAGGCGCCGACGCCCCCCGGACCGGGGCAGACCCCGGGCGAAGCCCCCGCCGTACCCGGCGAGCCCGGTAAAGACACCCCGGAGGCCGTGACCGGGCGGCAACCGGAGCCGGGTGCCGACGGCCGGCGCGACACGGACGCCCGGCACACCGCACACGGCACCAGTGCCCCGCACGGCACCGGTGCCCCGCACCACCACCGTGCCGAGGCCCACACCCAGGGCCCGGGCGGACCCGGCAAGCCGCCCCAGCGCCGACCGGAACCCGGAGGCGGGCTGCTGATGGGCCGGCCCTTCGGCGTGCCCGTGTACGTCGCCCCCAGCTGGTTCCTGGTCGCCGTCCTGATCACCTGGGTGTTCGGCGGCCAGCTCGACCGCGTACTGCCCGAGCTGGGCGCCGCCCGCTACCTGGTCTCCCTCTTCTTCGCCGTCGCCTTCTACGCCTCCGTCCTCGTCCACGAGCTCGCCCACACCGTCGCCGCCCTCCGCTTCAAACTCCCCGTCCGCCGCATCCAGCTCCAGTTCTTCGGTGGCGTCTCCGAGATCGAGAAGGAAGCCGAGACCCCCGGCCGCGAATTCGTCCTGGCCTTCGTCGGCCCGCTGCTCTCCCTCGTCCTCTCCGGCGTCTTCTACGCCGCCCTGCTGCCCGTGGAGCCCGACAGCGTCGCCGGCGTGCTGCTGGCCGGCCTGATGGTCTCCAACCTCATCGTCGCCGCCTTCAACCTGCTGCCCGGCCTCCCCCTCGACGGCGGCCGCATGCTCCGCGCCGTCGTCTGGAAGCTCACCGGCAAACCCATGAGCGGAACGATCGCCGCCGCCTGGGTCGGCCGCGCCCTCGCCATCGCCGTACTGATCGGCCTGCCGCTGCTCACCCAGTCCCTCGGCAGCGACGCCGCCGACGACGTCGGCATGGACACCGTCATGGACGCCCTGCTCGCCGCCATCCTCGCCGCGATCATCTGGACCGGCGCCGGAAACAGCCTCCGCATGGCCCGCCTGCGCGAACACCTCCCCGAACTGCGCGCCCGCGCCCTCACCCGGCGCGCCGTCCCCGTCCAGGCCGACACCCCCCTCTCCGAGGCCCTGCGCCGCGCCAACGCCTCCGGCGCCCGCGCCCTGGTCGTCGTCGACGGCGAAGGCACCCCCGCCTCCCTGGTCCGCGAGGCCGCCATCGTCGGCGTACCCGAGCACCGCCGCCCCTGGGTACCGGTCAGCACCCTCGCCCAGGACCTCACCGACGGCATGCGCGTCTCCGCCGAACTGTCCGGCGAGGAACTCCTGGACGCCCTGCGCGCCAACCCGGCCACCGAATACCTCGTCGTCGAGGAGACCGGCGAGATCTACGGCGTCCTGTCCGCGGCCGACGTCGAGCGCGCCTTCGTCAAGGCCATGGCCCGCCCCTCCTGACCCCCGCCCGCCCCCAGCGGTGGTCGGCGGCCCCGCCCGGGACCGGTAGGCTGGTCACATGTCCGAACCGACCGGTGCCGCCCGCAGGCGCGGGCCCTTCACGGTCGGGGACCAGGTTCAGCTGACCGACCCCAAGGGCCGCCACTACACGTTCACGCTCGAGGCAGGGAAGAACTTCCACACCCACAAGGGTTCCTTCCCCCACGACGAACTGATCGGTGCTCCCGAGGGCAGCGTCGTCCGCACCACCGGGAACGTCGCCTACCTCGCGCTGCGCCCCCTGCTCCCCGACTACGTCCTGTCCATGCCCCGCGGGGCAGCCGTCGTCTACCCGAAGGACGCGGGGCAGATCCTCGCCTTCGCCGACATCTTCCCCGGCGCACGCGTCGTCGAAGCAGGCGTGGGCTCCGGCTCCCTCAGCAGCTTCCTGCTGCGCGCCATCGGCGACCAGGGCATGCTGCACTCCTACGAGCGCCGCGAGGACTTCGCCGAGATCGCCCAGCAGAACGTCCAGCGCTACTTCGGCGGCCCGCACCCCGCCTGGCAGCTCACCGTCGGCGACCTCCAGGACAACCTGTCCGACACCGACGTCGACCGCGTCATCCTGGACATGCTCGCCCCGTGGGAGTGCCTGGACGTCGTCAAGAAGGCCCTCGTGCCCGGCGGCATCCTGTGCTGCTACGTCGCGACCACCACCCAGCTCGCCCGGACCGTCGAGTCCATCCGCGAGATCGGCTGCTTCAACGAGCCGACCTCCTGGGAGACGATGATCCGCAACTGGCACGTGGAGGGCCTCGCCGTCCGCCCGGACCACCGGATGATCGGCCACACCGGCTTCCTGCTCACCGCCCGCCGCCTCGCCGACGGCGTCGAGCCGCCCATGCGCCGCCGCCGCCCCGCCAAGGGCGCCTACGGCGAGGACTACGACGGCCCCAACGCCGGCGGAGGCTCCGGCCGCTGAGGCGGCCCCGTGCCGCGTACAACGTACCGACGCCGTGGTGCAGTTCCGGCAGTGTCCGGGAACTCCACCACGGCGTCGACGCGTTGACGGCGACCACCCGACGGGACGACAGCCCGCACAGGAATCGGAACGAGTACCCACCCCGCCGTTCCCCCGCACTGTGACGTGTGGCACGATGCTGGCCACCCCCACCGGCACAGCCCTCACAGGAGACACTCCTCGTGCAGCACCCCGCCGTTCCGGACCTCTCGCACACCCACACCCGGCCGATCCACTGGGTGGCCACCGCCACGGCCGTCGCGGGCGTGGTCGCCCTGTCCTCGGTCCTCCAGCCCGACGCCGCCACGGCCGCCCAGAGCGCCGACAGGGCCGCGGCCCCCGGACCCAGGAGCGCCCCCGCCCCCATCGCGCCGCCCGACCCGGCCGCCGTGGCCTTCCCCCTGGAATGCGGCCCCGTCAAGGCCCTGGTGCAGAAGAAGGCCTCCGGCGACCTCGACGGCGACGGCCGCCCCGAAACGGTGGCCGCCGTGCACTGCGACGCCCCCATGGGCACCCCGCCCGACGCCGTGTACGTCATCACACGGGACACCGACGGCGGCAAGCCCCGCGTCGTGGCCACCCTCGTGGACCCCAAGGACCGCCGCACCGCCACCGAACTCTCGGTGCGCGACGGCGCCGTCCACGCCACCCTCCTCGGCTACTCGTCCGCCGACGTGCCCAGTTGCTGCCCCGACGTCACCGACGACGTGAAGTGGCAGTGGAAGAACGGCACGTTCGTCAGCGACACGCCCTCACAGGCACGCACCGTGTGACCGGCCCCCCGGGACAGACAGACGGTGTGACACACCAGACAGCAGTCACGGAACGTACGCGCCAAGTCACATTTTGGTCACTCTGAGTCCGGACCGTAGACCTCGGCCCTGTCCGAAACGCGACGCACATGGATGCACTCGCCCGGACACTCCTTCGCCGAGTCCACCACATCCGTGAGAAGCGTCAGCGGCACGGGCGTTGTCGCCCCCGGAGCCTGCAGAAGCTCGTCGTCCGCGCCCTTCACATAGGCCAGACCGTCGATGTCCAGCTCGAACACCTCGGGCGCGTACTGCGCGCAGATACCGTCGCCGGTACACAGGTCCTGGTCGATCCAGACCTCCAGAGCCTCGCCCTCGACAACGGCCTCCTGCTGCACGCTCATCTCTCCTGCCGTTTCCTGCGCCGAGCCGTCCGGGAATCCGGCCAGCTCTGACGGGTGTTGAACACTTCGACCCTACCCCCGCCGGGGTTCCCCCCACGTTCCGTGGGTATTCCCCTGGCGTGAGGGAGAGCGCAAGGGTGAAGATCGGACACACCCCGACAGTCTTTGTGATCTAGGGGTTTCAATCGACACCCACCCAGGTAGGGTCTGGAAGCGTCCAGCTCCCCTTGGAGGAGGTGAGGACCGTGGCAGCCCACGACGACGACATGAACCGCGGCATCCGCCCGGGACGCGGGTCCGAGGACCCGGCCGGGCAGGTGGCCTACCTTGAGCAGGAGATCGCCGTCCTGCGACGCAAGCTCGCCGAATCTCCGCGGCACACGAGAATTCTCGAAGAGCGGATCGTCGAACTGCAGACCAACCTGGCCGGCGTGTCCGCCCAGAACGAGCGACTCGCCGGCACACTGCGCGAGGCCCGCGACCAGATCGTGGCCCTCAAGGAAGAAGTCGACCGGCTGGCCCAGCCACCCGCCGGCTTCGGCGTCTTCCTGCAGGCCAACGAGGACGGCACCGCCGACATCTTCACCGGCGGCCGCAAACTCAGGGTGAACGTCAGCCCGAGCGTCGAGCTCGACGAGCTGAGGCGCGGCCAGGAAGTGATGCTCAACGAAGCACTCAACGTGGTCGAGGCCATGGAGTACGAGAGCGTCGGCGACATCGTCACCCTCAAGGAGATCCTCGAGGACGGCGAGCGCGCCCTGGTACTCGGCCACACCGACGAGGAAAGGGTGGTACGGCTCGCCGAACCCCTGCGCGGACTCACCATCCGCCCCGGCGACGCCCTCCTGCTCGAACCCCGCTCCGGCTACGTCTACGAGGTCGTCCCCAAGAGCGAGGTCGAAGAACTCGTCCTCGAAGAGGTCCCCGACATCGGCTACGAGCAGATCGGCGGCCTCGGCGGACAGATCGAGATGATCCGCGACGCGGTCGAGCTCCCCTACCTCTACCCCGACCTGTTCCGGGAGCACGAGCTGCGACCCCCCAAGGGCGTCCTGCTCTACGGGCCCCCCGGATGCGGCAAGACGCTCATCGCCAAGGCCGTCGCCAACTCGCTGGCCAAGAAGGTCGCCGAGGTCACCGGCCAGGCCGCAGGCAAGAGCTTCTTCCTCAACATCAAGGGCCCCGAGCTGCTCAACAAGTACGTCGGCGAGACCGAGCGGCAGATCCGCCTGGTCTTCCAGCGAGCCCGCGAGAAGGCCAGCGAGGGCACCCCCGTCATCGTCTTCTTCGACGAGATGGAATCCCTCTTCCGCACCCGCGGCTCCGGCGTCAGCTCGGACGTGGAGAACACCATCGTCCCCCAGCTCCTCGCCGAGATCGACGGCGTGGAAGGCCTGCAGAACGTGGTCGTCATCGGCGCCTCCAACCGCGAGGACATGATCGACCCCGCCATCCTGCGGCCCGGCCGGCTCGACGTGAAGATCAAGATCGAACGTCCGGACGCCGAAGCCGCCAAGGACATCTTCGGCAAGTACCTCACCGAACGCCTCCCCCTCCACTCCGACGACCTCGCGGAGCACGAGAAGGACAAGGCGGCCACCGTCTCCAGCATGATCCAGACGGCGGTGGAACAGATGTACGCCGAATCCGAGGAGAACCGCTTCCTGGAAGTCACCTACGCCAACGGCGACAAGGAAGTCCTCTACTTCAAGGACTTCAATTCCGGCGCCATGATCGAAAACATCGTGGGCCGCGCCAAGAAAATGGCGATCAAGGACTTCCTCGACAAGAACCAGAAGGGCCTCCGCGTCTCCCACCTCCTCCAGGCCTGCGTGGACGAGTTCAAGGAGAACGAAGACCTGCCCAACACCACCAACCCCGACGACTGGGCCCGCATCTCCGGAAAGAAGGGCGAACGGATCGTGTACATCCGTACGCTCGTCACCGGAAAGCAGGGCGCGGACACCGGACGCTCCATCGACACGGTGGCAAACACCGGTCAGTACCTGTAAAACGCGGGGCGGCTGCGGGTGCCCACACCGGGTACCCGCAGCCGACTGTTTTCCGGAGCCCCGGCTGGAGCAAGGCAATGACGCAAATGATCTCCCCGCCAGCGCAAAGGCGTTCTAGGCTCTTCCATACCGCCGAGTCGCGCAGTGCGGGGACGGGCACCGCACACGCATCGGAGCGCCAGCGGTACTTGAGCGGCGCCCACTACGGGCACCGCCGGGCAAGGAGGGCCGCATGACCGTACGGCGAGTAATGGGCATCGAGACGGAGTACGGAATCTCCGTCCCCGGCCACCCCAACGCCAATGCCATGCTCACCTCGTCCCAGATCGTCAACGCCTACGCGGCGGCGATGCACCGGGCCCGCCGGGCCCGCTGGGACTTCGAGGAGGAAAACCCGCTCCGGGACGCGCGAGGCTTCGACCTCGCCCGCGAGGCCGCCGACAACAGCCAGCTCACCGACGAGGACATCGGCCTCGCCAACGTCATCCTCACCAACGGAGCACGGCTCTACGTCGACCACGCCCACCCCGAATACAGCGCTCCGGAAGTCACCAACCCGCGCGACGCCGTCCTGTGGGACAAGGCCGGCGAACGCATCATGGCCGAAGCCGCCGAACGCGCCGCCCAGCTCCCCGGCGCCCAGCCCATCCACCTCTACAAGAACAACACCGACAACAAGGGCGCCTCCTACGGCACGCACGAGAACTACCTGATGAAGCGGGAAACCGCCTTCTCGGACATCGTGCGCCACCTGACACCCTTCTTCGTCTCCCGCCAGGTCTTCACCGGCGCCGGCCGCGTCGGCATCGGCCAGGACGGCCACGAACACGGCTTCCAGCTCAGCCAGCGCGCCGACTACTTCGAGGTCGAGGTCGGCCTGGAGACGACACTCAAGCGCCCCATCATCAACACCCGCGACGAACCGCACGCCGACGCCGAGAAATGGCGCCGCCTGCACGTGATCATCGGCGACGCCAACCTGTCGGAGATCTCGACCTACCTCAAGCTGGGCACGACGGCCCTCGTCCTCTCCATGATCGAGGACGGCTTCATCGCCGTCGACCTCGCCGTCGACCAGCCCGTACGCACCCTCCACCAGGTCTCGCACGACCCCACGCTCAAGCACCTCGTCACGCTGCGCAGCGGCCGCACACTCACCGCCGTACAGCTCCAGATGGAGTACTACGAGCTGGCCCGCAAATACGTCGAGGAACGCTACGGCGCGGACGCCGACGACCAGACCAAGGACGTCCTCGGCCGCTGGGAGGACACCCTCAACCGGCTCGAGAACGACCCGATGAGCCTCGCCGGCGAACTGGACTGGGTCGCCAAGCGGGAGCTCATGGAGGGCTACCGCCGCCGCGACAACCTCGACTGGGACGCCGCCCGGCTGCACCTCGTCGACCTCCAGTACGCCGACGTACGGCCCGACAAGGGCCTCTACAACCGCCTGGTGGACCGTGGCCGCATCAAGCGCCTGCTGGACGAGAACGAGGTCGAGCGGGCCCGTACGAAGCCGCCGGAGGACACCAGGGCCTACTTCCGCGGGCGCTGCCTGGAGCAGTACGCCGACGACGTCGCGGCGGCCTCCTGGGACTCGGTGATCTTCGACCTGCCGGGCCGGGACTCGCTCCAGCGGGTCCCAACCCTGGAACCGCTTCGCGGAACGCGTAATCACGTCAAGGAGCTCCTGGACCGCTGCCGCACCGCGGACGACCTGGTCAGGGTCCTGTCCGGCGGGTGAGCGGCCCGAGCGGGTACCGGGGAGTAGACAGCCGGACAGGGTGGAATATCCCAGGTCCGGGAACCATGGAGATGGCCCCCTTACGTTGAGGAGAGTGCGGGGCCGATGTCGGACCCGGCTTGTAGGGTCTGATCTTGACCGAGCAACTGTGTCGGGCGAACCGAGCGGGGTGAGGGTTATGGCGACCAAGGACACCGGCGGCGGGCAGCAGAAGGCCACGCGGTCCACCGAGGAGGTCGAGGAGCAGGCGCAGGACGCGCAGGCTTCCGAGGACCTCAAGGAACGCCAGGAAAAGCTGAACGACGACGTGGACTCCGTCCTGGACGAGATCGACGATGTGCTCGAAGAGAATGCCGAGGATTTCGTGAGGTCCTTCGTTCAGAAGGGTGGAGAGTGATTTCACCTTTGATTCAAAGGTGAAATCAGGGGGCTGCGGAGTGATCGAAGCGTCGGCGTCGAAACGCTGCTCGCGGTGTGAGCGACACCTGCCGAGGGCGGCGTTCGCCAGCAACAAGTCTGTTGTTGACGGTCTTCAGGCGTACTGCCGGGAGTGCTCTGCTGAGTACTACCGGCAGCGCCAGGAGGCAAAAGGCAAGAAGGTACGCGAGAAGGTGTCCGTCCCGCAGGGGCACAAGCGATGTCCGCAATGTCGCGAAGTGAAGCCGCACTCTGAGTGGGAGCGCAACAAGTCCGCCTCTGACGGTTGGGCGAGCTACTGCCGTGCGTGTCGTGCGCAACGCCTCAGAGCGAGCTACTTCAAGCGTAAATACGGCCTTACCGAAGCCGAGCGCGATCAGTTGATCGCCGACCAGGGCGGCGTCTGCTGCATATGTCTTGCCGCTCCCGCCGCACATGTGGATCACTGCCACGAGACGGGTAGGGTCCGTGGCGTACTGTGCTTCAGCTGCAACGCTGCGCTGGGGCAGTTCAAGGACCGGCCCGATGCCATAAGGCGGGCTGCCGCTTACGTGGAAGGAATCGCGTGGAAGCCAACACTCGTAGCACCGGGCGTCTACCAGCTGCCTTCCTGACGCCTGGATCCTCCTCCTTCATGGACTTCCTCGGGGAGCACCAGCCGGAGATCCTCCCGGGCAACCGGCAGCTCCCGCCGGTGCAGGGCGTCATCGAGGCACCGCACGGCACCACGATCGTGGCGGTCACGTTCCCCGGCGGTGTCGTGCTCGCCGGTGACCGGCGGGCCACCATGGGCAACATGATCGCCCAGCGGGACATCGAGAAGGTCTTCCCGGCGGACGAGTACTCGGCGGTGGGCATCGCCGGTACGGCCGGCCTGGCCGTGGAGATGGTGAAGCTGTTCCAGCTGGAGCTGGAGCACTTCGAGAAGGTCGAGGGCGCGCAGCTGTCCCTGGAGGGCAAGGCGAACCGTCTGTCGACGATGATCCGGTCCAACCTGGGCATGGCGATGCAGGGGCTGGCCGTGGTGCCGCTGTTCGCGGGGTACGACGTGGACCGGGGCAGGGGCCGCATCTTCTCGTACGACGTGACGGGTGGCCGGTCCGAGGAGCGGAACTACGCGACCACGGGTTCGGGCTCGGTCTTCGCGCGCGGTGCGATGAAGAAGCTGTTCCGTGACGACCTGACCGAGGAGCAGGCCACGACGCTCGTGGTGCAGGCGCTGTACGACGCGGCCGACGACGACTCGGCGACCGGTGGTCCCGATGTCGCCCGCCGGATCTATCCGATCATCACTGTGATCACCGAGGACGGTTTCCGTCGGCTCGGTGAGGACGAGGCCGCGGAGCTGGCCGCCTCGGTGCTGCAGGCCCGGCTCGAGCAGCCCGACGGTCCGCGGGCCGCGCTGCTGTAGCGGGCGCGGGTCTTCGTTGTCAGGTGGTCCAGTGATTTCGACAGGAAGGGACGGATAACCGGTGTCGACGCCGTTCTATGTATCTCCTCAGCAGGCGATGGCGGACCGGGCGGAGTACGCCCGCAAGGGCATCGCGCGTGGCCGCAGCCTGGTGGTGCTGCAGTATGCCGACGGCATCGTGTTCGTCGGTGAGAATCCGTCCCGTGCGCTGCACAAGTTCAGCGAGATCTACGACCGCATCGGCTTCGCGGCCGCCGGTAAGTACAACGAGTACGAGAACCTGCGGATCGGCGGCGTGCGCTATGCCGATCTGCGGGGTTACACCTATGACCGTGACGATGTGACGGCGCGGGGTCTGGCGAACGTGTACGCCCAGACGCTGGGCACGATCTTCTCCAGTCAGGCCGAGAAGCCGTACGAGGTGGAGCTGGTCGTCGCGGAGGTCGGGGACAGTCCGGAGAACGACCAGATCTACCGGCTGCCGCACGACGGCTCGATCGTGGACGAGCACGGTTCGGTAGCGGTCGGCGGCAACGCGGAGCAGATCAGCGGGTATCTGGACCAGCGGCACCGGGACGGCATGACGCTGGCCGAGGCGCTGAGGCTGGCGGTGCAGGCGCTGTCCCGTGACACCAACGGGAGTGAGCGGGAGATTCCGGCGGAGCGGCTGGAGGTCGCGGTGCTGGACCGGACGCGTCCGCAGCAGCGCAAGTTCAAGCGCATCGTGGGCGGGCAGCTGTCGCGGCTGCTGGAGTCGGGGGCGGCAGCGGGTGCGGCGTCGGCGGACAGTGAGGCCGAGGCCGAGACCGAGACCGACTCCGGGTCGGACGAGGAGTAGGCGCCACCTGGGCCCACTTCACCGCGGCGGGGCCGTAGACCCCCGTACCACCAGGCTGACCGGCAGGTCCCCCTTCTCGGGGGGCCTGCCTTCCAGTACCGCCAGCAGGGCGCGCATGCCCCGTTCGCCGAAGGCTTCCGCGTCGAGGCGGACGGTGGTGAGTTCGGGGTCGATGGCGGTGGCGAGGCCGAGGTCGTCCAGGCCGGTGACGGAGAGGTCGTCGGGGACGCGGAGTCCGGCGCGCCGGATGGCCTTGTAGGCGCCGGCCGCGAGTTTGTCGTCGTCGCAGACCAGTGCCGTGGGCCGGGGCCCGGGCGTGGCGAGGGCGGCTTCGGTGGCCCTCAGGGCGCCCTCGATCGAGATGGGGGCGCGGATCGTGCGCAGTTCGGTGCCGGGGACGGTGGCGAGCCGTGAGGCCAGTTCGCGGGCGCGTACCTCGAAGGTCCAGGACGGGATGTCCGCGGCGAGGTGGAGGAAGCTGCGGTGGCCGAGGGAGAGCAGGTGCTCGGTGACCTGGCGGATGCCGTCGGCGATGTCGAGGTTGACGGTGGCGGCGCCCAGGCTGCCCGCCGGGTCGCTGTCGAGCATGACGAGGGGGAGTTGGTCGCCCCGGATGGCGGTGAGGGCGTCGGCGGCCATGGAGGAGGCGATGACGCCGTCGAGTGCGGCCTGGGCGGAGGCGAAGGGGTCCCGGGCGGGGCCGACGCCTTCGGGTGAGGGGTAGAGGACGACGCCGAAGCCGTGTGCGGCGGCGACGCGTGCGGCGCCGGTGTAGACCTCGGCGAAGAACTCCGTGGTGAGCGCGGGGACGACCAGCAGGACGGTGCGGGTGCGGCCGAGGCGGAGGTTGCGGGCGGCGAGGTTGGGGCGGTAGCCGAGTTCCAGTGCGGCGTCGCGGACTCGCTGGGCCGTGGGTTCCGACACGCGGCCGCGCCATTTGTCGCCGAGGACCAGGGAGACCGCTGCCTGGGAGACGCCGGCGGCCTGGGCGACGTCCCGGCTCGTGGGGCGGGTGCTGCCTCGTGCCACCGTTCGCCTGCGCTTTCGTCTGGACTGCTGAACTGGCGACATGGTACGTATGGCGACAGTAGTTATACGTAACACGTGCGGGACCGAGGACAAGGAGGTGCGTCGTGGTCGCCGGGTATCTGGACATCCTCCGGGCGAGGCATGCCGTGCGGCTGCTGGTCGGCACGCTGGTCGGGCGGTTGCCCAACGCCACCGCGGCGATCGCGATCGTGCTGTTCGTGCGGGCCGAGGGGGGTTCGTACAGCCTCGCGGGGGCGCTGGCGGCGGTGTACGGCGTCGCGAACGCCGTGGGCCAGCCGGTGCTGGGGCGGCTGGTGGACCTGCACGGGCAGCCGCGGGTGCAGTTGCCGGCCGCGGTGCTGTCGGGGCTGGCGATGGCCGTGTTCGCCTTCGCGGGCACCGGCACGGCCGCGCTCGCGTACCTGTCCGTGGGGGCCGCGGGGCTGTTCACGCCGCCGTTGGAGGGCGGGCTGCGGGCGCTGTGGCCGAGCGTGCTGGGCAAGGAGGACCAGGTGCACACGGCGTACGCGATGGACGCCGTGGCGCAGGAGGTCATGTTCACCGTCGGGCCGCTGCTGGTGACGGTGTGCGTGTCGCTGTGGTCGCCGCAGGCGGCGCTGCTCGTGCTGAACGGCGTCGGTGTGCTGGGCGCGCTGTCGGTGGTGGTGTCGCCGCCGTCGCGGGCGTGGCGGTCGGCGCCCCGGGAGGCGCACTGGCTGGGCGCGCTGCGTTCCGGCGGGCTGCTGGCGCTGCTGGGTGCCTTCTTGTTCATCGGGATGGCGCTCGGGTCGATCACGGTGGCCTCGGTGCCGTATGCCGACGATCACGGCGGTGACGCGGTGTACGGGTGGCTGATGGCCGCGCTGGGGCTGGGTGCGCTGGTGGGCGGAGCGGTCTACGGGGCGCGGCGGTGGGGCGGTGAGCCGGCGCGGCGGCTGCGGGTGCTGGTGGCTCTGCTGGCGGTCTGTTACCTGCCGCTGATGCTGATGCCGGGCGCGGTGGCCATGGTGCTGCTCACGGTCCTCGCGGGTGTCTTCCTCGCGCCGTGCATCGCCTGTGCGTTCGTGCTCGTCGATGTGCACGCGCCGCGCGGCACGGTGACGGAGGCGTTCTCGTGGCTCGTGACGACGTTCACGGTGGGTGCCTCGGTGGGGACGGGTCTGGCGGGCCCCGTCGTGGAGCACGGCGGGGCGCTGTGGGGCTTCGCGGTGCCGGGGGCGGCGGGTTTCGTCTCGCTGCTCGTACTGGCGTGCACGGGGCGGGTCCTCGCAGCTCCCGTGCGGGAGGCGGTGGTTGCGGCTTCATCGGAAAATGATCCAAACCGTGCCGTCGAACCCCGTTTCAGTTCGGGTCATCAGGCGTAATGTTCAGTCATGGACCGCCGCATTTTCGGGCTGGAGAACGAGTACGGCGTCACGTGCACGTTCAGGGGACAGCGCCGCCTGTCGCCTGACGAGGTGGCGCGGTACCTCTTCCGCCGTGTCGTGTCATGGGGCCGCAGCAGCAATGTCTTTCTGCGCAACGGTGCCCGCCTTTATCTCGACGTGGGTTCGCATCCGGAGTACGCGACACCCGAATGTGACAACGTGATCGAGCTCGTCACCCACGACAAGGCGGGCGAGCGCATTCTCGAAGGACTCCTGGTGGACGCCGAACGACGCCTGCACGAGGAGGGAATCGCGGGCGACGTCTACCTCTTCAAGAACAACACCGACTCCGCGGGCAACTCCTACGGCTGTCACGAGAATTACCTCGTGGCCCGGCACGGGGAGTTCTCGCGGCTCGCGGACATCCTGATTCCGTTCCTGGTGACGAGGCAGTTGCTGTGCGGTGCGGGCAAGGTGCTGCAGACGCCGCGCGGTGCCGTGTACTGCGTCAGTCAGCGGGCGGAGCACATCTGGGAGGGCGTCTCCTCGGCGACGACCCGGTCCCGGCCGATCATCAACACGCGCGACGAGCCGCACGCCGACGCCGAGCGGTACCGGCGTCTGCACGTCATCGTGGGCGACTCGAACATGTCGGAGACGACCATGCTGCTCAAGGTCGGCGCCACCGACCTGGTGCTGCGCATGATCGAGGCGGGCACGGTGATGCGGGACCTGACCCTGGAGAACCCGATCCGGGCGATCCGCGAGGTCAGCCACGACATCACCGGGCGGCGCAAGGTGCGTCTGGCCAGCGGCCGGGAGGCGTCGGCGCTGGAGGTGCAGCGGGAGTACTACGAGAAGGCCGTGGACTTCTGCGAGCGCCGCGGTATCCGTACGGGCACCGTGGAGCGGGTGCTGGAGCTGTGGGGCCGCACGCTGGACGCGATCGAGGCCGAGGACCTGGACCGCATCGACACCGAGATCGACTGGGTCATGAAGTACAAGCTGCTGGAGCGGTACCGGGCCAAGCACAACATGACCATGTCGCATCCGCGGGTCGCGCAGATAGACCTCGCCTACCACGACATCCACCGGCGTCGTGGTCTGTACTACCTGCTCGAGAAGAAGGGCCAGGCGGCCCGGGTCGCCAACGACTTGAAGATCTTCGAGGGCAAGTCCGTTCCGCCGCAGACCACTCGGGCCCGGCTGCGCGGCGACTTCATCCGGCGGGCCCAGGAGCAGCGCCGGGACTTCACCGTCGACTGGGTCCACCTCAAGCTCAACGACCAGGCGCAGCGCACCGTGTTGTGCAAGGACCCGTTCCGTTCGGTGGACGACCGGGTGGAGAAGCTGATCGCCGGGATGTGACCCGGGCGGGCAGGGGTCCGGACGGGTGAGAGCGGCGTCTTCGCGCGAAAGGGCGGAACGCCACACGGGCACCGTACGTTAGCCGTGCGGTGCCCTTCTCACGCCGTAGAGTTGCGCGCACGCCAGCCAACAGGACCGACCCGATACCGATACGAGGCCCCCACCGTGCGCCGACGCTCACTCCTCATCGCCGTCCCCGCGGGACTGGCCACGCTCGCCGCCTGCGGTGACAGCGACGACTCCGGCTCTTCGAGCAACGCGAGCGAGAGCCCGTCGCCCGACGCGTCTGCCACCTCGGCCGCGCCGCCGCCGAAGATCGTGGACGGTCCGCTGCCGGCGATCACGGCGGGCACGAAGTTCGACGAGAAGCCGACCGTGGCCAAGGGCAGCGGCGAGCCGTCCAAGGACCTCGCGGTCAAGACGGTCATCGCGGGCGGCGGCAAGGCCGTCGCGGAGAACGACTTCATCTCGGCGAACTACCTCGGCCAGGTCTGGCAGAGCGCGAAGGTCTTCGACAACAGCTACGACCGCAAGACCCCGCTGGTCATCCAGCTCGCCCAGGGCAGCATCATCGACGGCTGGCGGTACGCGCTCACCGGCAAGAAGACCGGCAGCCGCGTCCAGTTCTCGGTGCCGCCGACCTGGGGGTACGGGGAGGGGGGCAACGAGCAGGCGGGCATCAAGGGCGACGACACGCTGGTGTTCGTGGTCGACGTCCAGGACACGTTCAACGCGAAGAGCAGTGCCGACGGCAAGAAGGTCGCGCAGGACGACGCCGCCCTGCCGAAGGTCGGCACCAACACCGACGGCAAGGCGCCCTCCATCGAGGTGCCGAAGGCCGACGCGCCGAAGAAGCTCGCCGCCGAGTACGTCCTGGAGGGCGACGGCGCCGAGGTCGGGGCCCAGGACAGTGTGCTCGTGCAGTACAAGGGTGTGCTGTGGGACGGTGGCAAGGAGTTCGACTCCACGTACGGCAGGAAGCAGCTGACGTCGTTCTCGCTGCAGCAGGTCGTCAAGGGCTGGGCGCAGGGTCTGACGGGCAAGAAGGTCGGCAGCCGCGTCCTCATCGTCATCCCGCCGGACCTGGGGTACGGCGACAGCCCGCCGGAGGGCAGCGGCATCGAGAAGGACTCCACGCTGGTCTTCTCCGTGGACATCCTCGCGAAGATGTGACGCCCGGGGATGTAAGACTTGGGCCGTTGCCTTTCCGCAGACAAGCAGGAGCTGAACACGTGAGCATCGACAAGCCCGAGGTCGACTTCCCGGGCGGCGAGCCCCCGGCGGACCTCGAGATCAAGGACATCTGGGAGGGCGACGGCCCGGTTGCCGAGGCCGGTCAGACCGTGACCGTCCACTACGTGGGCGTGACCTTCAGCACGGGCGAGGAGTTCGACGCCAGCTGGAACCGCGGTGCGCCGTTCCGCTTCCCGCTCGGTGGCGGCCGCGTCATCGCGGGCTGGGACCGGGGCGTGCAGGGCATGAAGGTCGGCGGCCGCCGCCAGCTGACCATCCCCGCGCACCTCGCCTACGGCGACCAGAGCCCGGCCCCGGCGATCCCGGCCGGCTCGACGCTGATCTTCGTGGTCGATCTGCTCGGAGTCTGATCGAAGTACGAGCGCTCGGCGTTCGGAGCCGGTCACCTGGGGTCCATGCCTGTCCGGGCATGGGCCCTCGGCTTTTGCCGCGCCACCGCGGGGCGGTACGGTCATCCGTCGTAAGCACCATAGGGAGAAGGGCGTCGATGGCCATTGCCAAGGCCGAGCGGCTGATGAACCTGGCGCTGTGTCTGCTCGGGACGCGGCGGCCACTCAGCAAGCGCGAACTGCGCGAGTCCGTCGAGGCCTACCTCGAAGCGGCCTCGGACGACTCCTTCAACCGCATGTTCGAGCGCGACAAGGACGATCTGCGCGAGCTGGGACTGGTCATCGAGACCGTGGAGAGCCTCGACGGCGAGATCGGCTACCTGGCCCGCCGGGACAGCAACCGGCTGCCGCCCATCACCCTGGACGCCGAGGAGGCCGCCGCGCTCGGGCTGGCGGCGAAGGTGTGGCAGCAGGCCCGCCTCGCCGGTGCCGCGAGCGGAGCGCTGCAGAAGCTGCGGGCGGCCGGGCTGCCCGAGGATGTCGACCCCTACGAGGCGCACAGCGCGCTGGAGCCCCGCATCCCGGTGCACGAGGCGGCTTTCGAGCCGCTGATGCTGGCCTGCCGCGACCGTCGGCCGGTCGTCTTCGACTACCGCAAGGCGAACGCCGCCCAGCCCGAGCCCCGGCATGTGGAGCCGTGGGCGCTGGAGTGCTGGCGCGGCCACTGGTACCTGGCGGGCTTCGATCGCGACCGCGGTGCCGAGCGGGTGTTCCGGCTGTCGCGGATCACGGGGAAGGTGCGTTCGCGCGGTTCCCGCTTCGGCGCGCCGGTGCCCGACGTCGTCACGGTCCGGGAGACCGTCGCGAGCTGGGCGGGGGAGACCGCCGACCGGTCCGCGCTGATCCGGTTGCGTGCGGGCGCGGGGTACCCCCTTCGGGCGAAGGCCACCGGGGTGCGGGAACTCGGTGACGGCTGGGACGAGTTGGAGATTCCGTACGGGCACGGCCTGGACGCCTGGCTGGTGGAGTTCGGGCCGGACGTGGTGGTGCTGGAGCCCGCGGAGTTGCGTGCGGACGTGGTGGACCGGCTGCGTGCCGTCGCCAAGGGCTGAGGGGGAGCGGACAACACTGTGGCAGGCAAACCGGTCAGGCCCGTGAACGCCATCGACCAGACCCGGCGGATGCTGTCCCTGGTGACGTATCTGCGTGAGCGTCCCGGCGCCCGGGTCGAGGACGTGGCCCGCGCCTTCGGCATCACCGAGGACGAGCTGGTCTCCGACCTCGACGTGCTCCCGATGTGCGGGACCAGCTTCCGCGGCGGCGACCTCCTCGACATTGACACCGACGGCGAGCGCATCTGGTGGCACAACCCGGCCGCGCTGGGCGCGGACGCCGCCGAGCCGCTGCGGCTGGCGGCCGACGAGGCGACCGCGCTGCTCGTCGCCGCCCGTGCCGTCGCGACCCTGCCGGGGCTGCGCGAGAGCGACCGGCAGGCGCTGCTGCGGGCGACGGCGAAGGTGGAGGCCTCGGCCGGTGAGGCCGCCGGTGCCAGCTCCCGCCTGTCCGTCACCTTCGAGTCCGAGGGCGGTGTCTTCGCCGACGTCGACCGGGCCATCTCGGAGCGCCGCCGGCTGTGGATCCGCTACTACTCGCCGGCCCGCGACGAGGTCACCGAGCGGGAGATCGACCCCATCCGCCTGGTCAGCGTCGGGCACACGTACGTGGAGGCCTGGTGCCGCCGCTCCGAGGCGCGGCGCACCTTCCGGCTCGACCGGGTGGCCGAGATCCGCATCCTGGACGAGCCGTCCGCACCGCCGGAGGTGGAGCTGCGGGACCTGTCGGAGGGGCTGGTGCAGCCCGCCGCGGAGGACCCCGAGGTCGTCGTGGAGGTCGGTCCCGGCGGGCGCTGGGTCGCCGAGTACTACCCGCACGACAGCGCCGATGAACGTCCCGACGGCGGGCTGCGTATCACTCTGCGCACTCCCGACCCGGCCTCGCTGCGGCGGCTCGCGCTGCGGCTCGGACAAGACGGCCGGATCGTCTCCCCGCCCGCGCTGGCCGACAGTGCCCGGCGGGCCGCCCGCGAGGCGCTCGCCGCGTACGACGGGATCGAGGCGGCCGGGGCGCACGGCGGGGCCGACACCGCCGAGGGCGCGCGCCGCGGGGCGGCGGCGGCCGAGGGGCAGCACGACAGGCAGGAGCGAGGACTGTGAGCGACCCCCTGGGGCCGTCCGGGGCGACCGGCCCGTCCGGGCCGGGCATGACCGCGGCGGTCGCGTTCGCCGGCATGAGACGGGTGTCACCGGTCGTGTTCAAGGCGGGCTGCCCGGACTGCCGGGGCCGTTTCGAACTGGCCGCGAGTGCCCTGCGCCTGGCCATCGGTGCCACGAGCCGGACCACCTTCTACTCGTTCACCTGCCCGGAGTGCGGGTCGGCCGTGCGCAAGCCGGCGGGGGAGCGGGTGGTGGAGCTGCTCACCGGCGGCGGGGTCAGGACCCTGCGCCTTCACTCCACCGTCTAGTCTCGACGTCATGTTCTGGCCGATGTTCGCGGTTGCCGTGGGTTTCCTGGGTCTCGCCGTCCTCGCGGTGTTCGCCGTGAAGGTGTTCGTGGAGGCGCAGCGCCTCGGCCGGCAGGTGACGGACTCCGCCGGCCGGATCAGCCGGGCCGCCGAGGACCTGGAGCGCGCCACCGAGAGCGCCGCCCGCGCCGTGGACGCCTTGTGAAGGCCGAAACCCGCCACGGGACGGTGCCGGCGGCCCGACAGGCCGGTCCGAGTTACGTTTTGGGACACTTCGCCCTGTCACCCCACGGGCCCCGGGCGGTACGCTGCTGGTCGCGGCCAGGAAAACGAGGCCCGGTCGCGGACGGGAGTACGCACGGGGATTGCCTCACGTTCACCCCTGAGCGTTACGATCGCTGCACAAGACGATCGATCGGACATATGTCCGGCCGGTCGGACAGCACCCCCACCCAGCCGCCTCGGTGAGAAGGTAAAGACTTATGTTCGGAAGGCTCGGCGCCCCCGAGATCATTCTCATCCTCGTCGTCATCATCCTGCTGTTCGGCGCGAAGAAGCTTCCGGACATGGCGCGCTCGCTCGGCAAGTCGGCGCGCATCCTCAAGAGCGAGGCCAAGGCCATGAAGAGCGAGGCCAAGTCCGACGACGCCGCCCCCGCCGACCCGCCGAACCCCGAGCAGTCCGCGGCGCAGCGCACCATCCAGGCCGCCCCCGGCGACGTGACCAGCTCCCGGCCGGTCACCGAGCCGACGGACACGACCAAGCGCTGACGCAGGGCCGGTGATCTCCGGCCCGCCGCACGAGATGGGAACGTGGGTTGCTGAAGCCTGCCCGCAACAAGGAGAAGGACCCCGAGGGGCGGATGCCGCTCGCGGAACACCTTCGTGAGCTCCGCAACCGGCTCGCGAAGGCGCTGCTCGCCATCGTCGTCGTCACGGTGGTCGCCGCCTTCTTCTACCAGTGGATCATCAACGCCCTCACCGACCCGATCCTCCAGTCGATCGGATGTGAGAAGTCGTTCGCGGAGCT
Source organism: Streptomyces sp. NPDC018026 (assembly GCF_044327745.1). Lineage (NCBI taxonomy): Bacteria > Bacillati > Actinomycetota > Actinomycetes > Kitasatosporales > Streptomycetaceae > Streptomyces > Streptomyces sp. NPDC018026. The sequence goes on along the minus strand of NZ_JBIRFY010000007.1, from coordinate 280,409 downwards.
GGCCAAGTCGGAGGCCGGCTCGGAGCCGTGCGCGCAGATCACCATCAACGGTCTGCTCGGCCCCTTCACCCTGGCGCTGAAGGTGTCCCTGACGGCCGGTGTCGTGCTGGCCTCGCCGGTCTGGCTCTACCAGCTGTGGGCGTTCGTCGCCCCGGGGCTGCACAAGAGCGAGAAGAAGTACGCCTACGCCTTCGTCGCCACCGGCGCCCCGCTCTTCCTCGCCGGCGCCTACTTCGCCTACGCGGTGCTGCCCACCTCGGCGAAGGTGCTGATCGAGTTCACGCCGAACGACGTCGACAACCTGCTGCCGCTGGACGAGCTGCTCGACCTCGTGACGCGCATGGTGGTCGTCTTCGGCCTCTCCTTCGAGCTGCCCCTGTTGCTGGTCATGCTCAATCTCACCGGCGTGCTGACCGGCAGGCGGATGCTCGGCTGGTGGCGCGCGATGATCATGGGCATCACGCTGTTCGCGGCCATCGCCACGCCCAGCACCGACCCGCTGACGATGATCATGCTGGCCGGTCCGATCTGGGTCCTGTACTTCGCCGCGGTCACCATCTCCCTGCTGAACGACCGTCGCAGGGCCCGCCGCGAGGCGCTGGAGCCCGACGACGACGAGGCCTCCGACCTGGACCTCACCCCCGAGGACATCGGCGAGGTCGAGGCCGTGACCACCGCCCGTGCGCTGCCCGAGCAGGCCACGAAGGACCGGGTCAACGGCTACGACGACGTGACCTGAGGACCGCCGGGGCGGTGACGGCACCCGCCGCCGCCCCCGCGCGGCCCCCACACGGCCGATCCCGATAATGATCGTCCGGTTGTCGGTGCGGGCCGGTACGCTCGAAAGCACGATGACAGAGGATCTCTCACCGGCCGAGCGGTACGCGGCAGCCCGTCAGCGCGCTGTCGAGCAGGCCACCGCGCTCGCCTCCTTCCGCGAGATGTACGACTTCGGCCTCGACCCCTTCCAGATCGAGGCCTGTCAGGCACTCGAGGCGGGCAAGGGCGTGCTGGTGGCCGCGCCCACCGGCTCCGGCAAGACGATCGTCGGCGAGTTCGCCGTCCACCTCGCCCTCCAGCAGGGCCGGAAGTGCTTCTACACGACGCCGATCAAGGCCCTGTCGAACCAGAAGTACGCCGACCTGTGCCGCCGCTACGGCGCCGACAAGGTGGGCCTGCTCACCGGCGACAACAGCGTGAACTCCGAAGCCCCGGTGGTCGTGATGACCACCGAGGTCCTGCGGAACATGCTGTACGCGGGCTCGCAGACCCTCCTCGGCCTCGGCCACGTGGTCATGGACGAGGTGCACTACCTCTCCGACCGGTTCCGCGGCGCCGTGTGGGAGGAAGTGATCATCCACCTCCCCGAGTCCGTGACCCTGGTGTCGCTCTCGGCGACCGTGTCGAACGCGGAGGAGTTCGGCGACTGGCTGGACACCGTGCGCGGCGACACCCAGGTGATCGTCTCCGAGCACCGGCCCGTGCCGCTGTTCCAGCACGTGCTGGCCGGACGCCGGATGTACGACCTGTTCGAGGAGGCCGAGGGCCACAAGAAGGCCGTCAACCCCGACCTGACGCGCATGGCGCGCCTGGAGGCGAGCCGCCCCTCCTACCAGGACCGCAGGCGCGGCCGCGCCATGAAGGAGGCCGACCGGGAGCGGGAGCGCAGACAGCGCTCACGGGTGTGGACGCCGAGCCGGCCCGAGGTCATCGAGCGGCTGGACTCCGAGGGGCTGCTGCCCGCGATCACCTTCATCTTCAGCCGGGCCGGCTGCGAGGCCGCCGTCCAGCAGTGCCTGTACGCGGGCCTCAGGCTCAACGACGAGGGCGCCCGGGAGCGGGTGCGGGCCCTGGTCGAGGAGCGCACCGCCTCCATCCCCCGCGAGGACCTGCACGTCCTGGGCTACTACGAGTGGCTGGAGGGGCTGGAGCGCGGCATCGCCGCCCACCACGCGGGCATGCTGCCCACCTTCAAGGAGGTCGTGGAGGAGCTGTTCGTCCGCGGACTGGTGAAGGCCGTCTTCGCCACCGAGACCCTCGCCCTCGGCATCAACATGCCGGCCCGCTCGGTCGTGCTGGAGAAGCTCGTCAAGTGGAACGGCGAGCAGCACGCCGACATCACCCCCGGCGAGTTCACCCAGCTCACCGGCCGGGCCGGACGGCGCGGCATCGACGTCGAGGGCCACGCGGTGGTGCTGTGGCAGCGGGCCATGAACCCCGAGCACCTCGCGGGACTGGCCGGCACCCGCACCTACCCGCTGCGCTCCAGCTTCAAGCCGTCGTACAACATGGCGGTCAACCTGGTCGAGCAGTTCGGCCGGCACCGCTCGCGGGAGCTGCTGGAGACGTCGTTCGCGCAGTTCCAGGCGGACAAGTCGGTCGTCGGCATCTCCCGGCAGGTGCAGCGCAACGAGGAGGGCCTGGAGGGCTACAAGGCCTCCATGACCTGCCACCTCGGCGACTTCGACGAGTACGCCCGGCTGCGCCGCGAGCTGAAGGACCGCGAGCAGGAGCTGGCCCGGCAGGGCGCCAACCAGCGGCGTGCCGAGGCCGCCGTGGCGCTGGAGAAGCTGAAGCCGGGCGACGTCATCCACGTGCCGACCGGCAAGTACGCGGGCCTCGCCCTGGTCCTCGACCCGGGGCTGCCCGCCGGGCGGTCCAACGGCCACCGCGGCTTCGACCAGCACGACGGGCCCCGCCCGCTGGTGCTGACCGCCGAGCGGCAGGTCAAGCGGCTGGCGTCGATCGACTTCCCGGTGCCCGTCGAGGCGCTGGACCGGATGCGGATCCCGAAGTCCTTCAACGCGCGCTCGCCGCAGTCCCGCCGCGACCTCGCCTCCGCGCTGCGCACCAAGGCCGGGCACATCACGCCGGAGCGGGCCCGCAAGAAGCGCTCCCAGGCCGCCGACGACCGGGAGATCAACCGGCTGCGCAAGGCGATCCGCGCCCACCCCTGCCACGGCTGCGACGACCGCGAGGACCACGCCCGCTGGGCCGAGCGCTACCACCGGCTGCTGCGCGACACCTCGCAGCTGGAGCGCCGGATCGAGGGCCGGACCAACACCATCGCCCGCACCTTCGACCGGATCGTCGCGCTGCTGACGGAGCTGGACTACCTGCGCGGCGACGAGGTCACCGAGCACGGCAAGCGCCTGGCCCGGCTCTACGGCGAGCTGGACCTGCTCGCCAGCGAGTGCCTGCGCGAGGGCGTCTGGGAGGGGCTGTCCCCGGCCGAGCTGGCCGCCTGCGTCTCGGCGCTGGTCTTCGAGTCGCGGGCCGCCGACGACGCGATGGCCCCGAAGCTGCCCTCCGGCCCGGCCAAGGCCGCGCTCGGCGAGACGGTCCGCATCTGGGGCCGCCTGGACGCCCTGGAGGAGGACTTCCGGATCAGCCAGACCGAGGGCGTCGGCCAGCGCGAGCCCGACCTCGGCTTCGCCTGGGCGGCGTACATGTGGGCCTCCGGCAAGGGGCTCGACGAGGTGCTGCGCGAGGTCGAGATGCCGGCCGGCGACTTCGTGCGCTGGTGCAAGCAGGTCATCGACGTCCTCGGCCAGATCTCGGCCGCCGCGCCCGGCGCGGGCTCCACCGTCCCGAAGAACGCGCGCAAGGCGGTCGACGAGCTGCTGCGCGGGGTGGTCGCCTACTCGTCCGTGGGCTGACCCCGGCCCCGACACCTCACACCGGCCCGGCGGGAGTACCCGCCGGGCCTTCGCGCGTTCCGCGCCCCCGCCCCGCGCCCCCGCGCCTCGTTCCCTCGTCACGGTGAGTGGTTTTCGAGCACCCTTGAGGCATTACTCCACGTGTTCGAATGACTCCTTGGCGTGCAAATGGGCCCGACCCTACTCCAGTCCCCATGCCCGTTTCAGGTGCTTGCCGAATATGACACGGCGATGATCCCCCCGGACTAAGCTCGCCCGCAGCGCACCGAGTTGAGGTGTAATCGCGCGCTTGTTCCCAATGCGCCGAAAATCCTGACAACTCCGAGACGTACCCCGTCGCAAGCTCCCCCATCCCAGCCGATTCGTTTTCAGAGGGCCTACATGGTGAGTGTTGATTCCCCTCCAGGTCGCCGTGAACTTCCCTACGCGCGAACGCTGTTGCTGCCGGCCATACTGATGGCCGCGGCCACCGGGGCCGCCGTCGCCCTCGTGACGGAACCGGCCCGGCTCGCCGTCGGCCTGTGCGGTGCCGTCGCCACCGTCCTGGTGATCGCCGCGGCCGCCGAAGCGGTACGCCGCGGCCGCGCGCTGCGGGCCCTCGGCGCCGAGCACGCCCGTCACACCGCGTATCTGGAGCACCGGGCCGCGAGCCACCACGAGGAGATGGTCCGCCTCGGCGCCGAAGTCCTCCCCGACGTCCTGAACTTCATGCGCCGGGGCGTCACGCCCCGCGAACTGATGAGCCGCCTCGGCGAGGTGAACCCCGCCTACACCGAACTCGGCGGGCCCCAGCGCGAGCTGATCCGGATGGTCTGCGAGATCGTCGACCACGAGGACGCCATGCGCGAGTCCGCCGAGCGCTCCTTCGTCGACATCGCCCGCCGGGTCCAGGCGATCGTCCACCAGCAGCAGAAGGAACTCCGCGAGATGGAGGAGGACCACGGGCGCAACCCCGAGGTCTTCGACGACCTCCTGCGCATCGACCACGGCACCTCGCTGATCGGCCGCCTCGCCGACTCCATCTCGGTGATCGGCGGCGGCCGGCCCGGACGCCAGTGGCCCGAACCGGTCGCCCTCTACAGCGTGCTGCGCGGCGCCATGTCCCGGATCCTGGAGTACCGCCGGATCAACCTGGCCTCCATCGCCAAGGTCAACATCAAGGGCACCGCCGTCGAACCGGTCATCCACGCCGCCGCGGAACTCCTCGACAACGCCACCCGCTACTCGCCGCCCGCGGCCAAGGTGCACGTCACCGCGACCGAGGTGCAGAGCGGAGTGTGCATCGAGATCGAGGACGCCGGCGTCAGCCTCAGCGAGGAGTCCCGCGGCCGCATCGAGGGCCTGCTGGAGCAGGCCAAGCGCGGCACCGACGTGCAGGACCTCGCCCACCACCCGCGCCTGGGCCTGTCCGTCGTCGGCCGGCTGTGCACCCAGTTCGGCATGGACGTCTCGCTGCGCGCCTCCGCGTACGGCGGCGTCCGCGCCATCCTCATCGTGCCCAGCAAGATGATGACCACCGAGCCCGGCGTCGGCCTCGCCCACGGCATCGGCGCCACCTCGATCCCCACCCCGGGCCCCGACGCCCTGCCCGGACCGGAGCGCAAGCCCAAGAAGCGCCGCCCCACCAGCCCCCGGATCCCCGCCACGGTGTCCCTGGAGGACGACGTCCCCGAGGTGACCGAGTGGACGGCCGGCGGGCTCCCGCAGCGCCGCAGCCGGGTCAAGATGCCGCTCAGCCAGCGCCTCGCCGAGCAGGCCGCGTGGGAGCGGGAGGACGCCGAGCGCGAGGCCCGGCAGGCCGCCGAGCGCGCCCGCAACGGCATCCCGGCGCCCGCGGAGCCGGAGCCCGCGCAGGACAAGGACCAGGGCGGGCTCCCGCCGGGCCACTTCATCGGCGCCTTCTGGGAGGGACTCAAGCAGCACCCGGGCAGCACGCAGGCCCACCAGCAGTCCAGCAGCAACGAGCCGGCCCACGCCCCGGCAGACGACGAGGGGAACCTCAAGTGATCGAGCAGCAAGGCAAGTTCGACTGGATGCTCCGGGACCTCTACGACGGCGTCCCGGGCATCGAGATGATCGTGGTGCTCTCCGCCGACGGCCTGCGCATCGCCCGCTACTCCGGGGACCCGGACGCCGCCGACCGCGTCGCCGCCGCCTGCGCCGGCCTGCAGAGCCTGGCGAGCGCCGTCAGCCAGGAGATCCCCACCAGCGACGGCGACATGAAGATGGTGCTCATCGAGATGAACGGCGGCTACTTCTACCTGATGGCCGCCGGGCCCAACGCCTATCTCGCCGTGCTCTCCGACGTCCGCTGCGAACCCGGCCGGATGGGCCTGAGCATGGCCGACCTGGTCGCCCGGATCGGCCCCCACCTCACCAGTCCGGCACGGCGCAACGGGCAGACCGTATGACTCCTCCCAGGCGCCAGAGGCGAACCCCCGGGCCCGGCCGGCCCGCCGCGCCTGCTCCTCCCACCGCGCCCGCCCCTTCCGGCGCGCCCGCCAAGGAGGGCGAGGTCCGCAACCCCGAGCGGCTCTTCGTCATCGGCGGCGAGGGAGGCGGCGAACGCGCCGACATCGACCTCGTCACCCTGATCGTGGCCCGCGCCGACCCCCCGGTGTCCGCCACACCGGAACAGGCCGCGCTGCTGCGGCTGTGCGCCGCACCCCTGTCCGTCGCCGAGCTGTCGGCCTATCTGAGCCTGCCGTTCAGTGTGGTGACCGTGCTGCTCACCGACCTGCTGGCGTCGGAACTGGTGCAGGCCCGCGCCCCGATCGTCCGCCAGAAGGTCGCCGACCGAAACCTCCTCGAAGCGGTGATGCATGGACTTCAAAAGCTCTGACACGATCCCGGGCCCACGCACCGAGGACCGGCTGCCGCACACGGCCGAGGCCGCCGTGAAAATCGTCATCGTGGGCGGCTTCGGGGTCGGCAAGACCACCATGGTCGGTTCGGTCAGCGAGATCCGACCGCTGACCACCGAGGAGACGATGACCCAGGCCGGTATCGGCGTCGACGACAACTACGGCTCCGCCTCCAAGACGGCCACCACCGTCGCCATGGACTTCGGCCGCATCAGCATCACCGACGAACTGGTGCTCTACCTCTTCGGCACACCCGGCCAGGAGCGCTTCTGGTTCCTGTGGAACGGCCTGTTCGAGGGCGCCCTCGGCGCGGTGGTCCTGGTCGACACCCGTCGCCTGGAGGTCAGCTTCGACGTCATGGGCCGCCTGGAGGAACGCGGCGTGCCCTTCGTGGTCGCCGTCAACACCTTCCCCGACGCGCCGCGTTACCCCGTCGCGGAACTGCGCACCGCGCTCGACCTGCCCGAGGAGATCCCCATCCTCGACTGCGACGTGCGGCGCCGGGCCTCCAGCCGGGACGTACTGATGACCCTGATGCGCTTCCTGCACTCCCTCGCCATGAAGGGCGCGCTCACCTGACCCGCGCGCCCCGCCAACCCCCCGACGTGACCCACACCTTCTGACGTGACCACACCTTTTGTTGCGGAGCGAGACTGTGACGCCTGAAAGCCACTCCCCGACCGGAACGGGCGAACCCCTGCTCGAACCACCGCCCGGCTGCCCCGCGCACGGCCTCGGGCCGGGCGGACTGCACCGGCTGCACGAGGCCGACGACCTGGAGGAGCTGTACGAGAAGCTGCGCGAGCAGCACGGGCCGGTGGCGCCCGCGCTGCTCCACGACGACGTACCCATGTGGGTGGTCCTCGGCCACGCCGAGAACCTGCACATGGTCAGCACCCCCTCCCAGTTCTGCCGCGACAGCCGGATCTGGACCCCGCTCAACGAGGGGATGGTCAAGCCCGACCATCCCCTCATGCCGCACATCGCCTGGCAGCCCATCTGCTCGCACGCCGAGGGCGACGAGCACAAGCGCCTGCGCGGCGCGGTCACCAGCGCCATGTCCGACCTCGACTACCGGGAGCTGCGCCGGCACATCAAGCGCTACACCCAGCGCGTCGTCAACCGCTTCTGCGAGGAGGGCCGCGCCGACCTCGTCGGCCGGTTCGCCGAGCACCTGCCGATGGGCGTGATGTGTCATCTGCTCGGCATGCCCGAGGAGTACAACGACCGGCTGGTGGAGGCCGCCCGCGACACCCTCAAGGGCACCGACACGGCGATCGCCAGCCACGCCTACGTCATGGAGGCGCTGGGACGGCTCACCGCCACCCGCCGGGCCGACCCGGCCGACGACATCGCGGGCCGCCTGGTCACCCACCCGGCCGGGCTCACCGACGACGAGGTCCGCGAGCACCTGAGGGTGGTCCTGCTGGCCGCCTACGAGGCGACCGTCAACCTGATCGCCAACGTGCTGCGCGTGGTGCTCACCGACCCGGGCTTCCGCGCCCAGCTCAGCGGCGGCCAGATGACGGTGCCCCAGGCGGTCGAGCAGTCCCTGTGGGACGAGCCGCCGTTCAGCAGCGTCTTCGCCTACTTCGCCAAGCAGGAGACGGAACTCGGCGGCCAGCGCATCCGCGCCGGCGACGGCCTGCTGCTCGGCATCGCGCCGGGCAACGTCGACCCGCGCATCCGCCCCGACCTGGATGCCAGCATGATGGGCAACCGCGCCCACCTCGCCTTCGGCGGCGGCCCGCACGAATGCCCCGGGCAGGACATCGGGCGGGCCATCGCCGACGCCGGTATCGACGCACTGCTGATGCGGCTGCCCGACCTCCAGCTCGACTGCGACGAGGACGAGCTGCGCTGGCGGTCGTCGATCGCCTCGCGGCACCTGGTGGAGCTGCCGGTCCGTTTCGAGCCCAGGGCGCAGCAGGACATCATGCAGCAGCCGAGTCACGCCCCGGCCCCGGCCCGGAGCGTCCCCTGGCACGTCGGCCTGCCCAAGCCGGAACGGCGGACACAGCCGCCGCTGCCCGCCCAGCCGCCGCAGCCCGTGTCGGTGACGGCCGCCGAGCCCCAGCAGGCACCGGGAGCGGAGCAGCCCCGCCCCCGCGGTGCCTGGCAGCGCTTCCTGCTCTGGTGGCGCGGCTACTGACGGCCGGCCCGGCCCCGCTACGCAGCCCAGTCCTCGTACCCGGTCCAGGCGCCGAGGGACCGGCCGCTGCGGAAGCGGTGCTCGCGTCCCGTGACCGGATCGGTGAACCCCAGCTCCCGCGCGAGCAGTTGCAGCGGGCGCCGGAAGTCACCGGCCGGCACGGGAGCGGCCACCTCCGGGTAGAGGGGGTCGCCGAGGATCGGCACGCCGAGCGCGGTCATGTGGACGCGCAGCTGGTGCGTCTGGCCGGTGCCGGGCACCAGCCGGTACCGGCCCAGCCCGCGCTCCGGCCGGTGTGCGAGCAGCTCGGCGCGGGTCACGGCGTTCGGCTCGCCGGCCACCTCGCGGGCGGCGAGCACCCCGCGCTCCTTCAGGATCCGGCTGCGGACCGTCCGGGGCAGGGCGAGCGCCGCGTCGTACGGGGCGACGGCCTCGTACACCTTGTGCACCCGCCGGTCGGCGAACAGGCCCTGGTACGCGCCGCGTTCCCCGGGGCGCACGGTGAACAGGACCAGCCCCGCCGTGAGCCGGTCCAGGCGGTGCGCGGCACCCAGCGCCGGGATGTCCAGCTCCCGGCGCAGCCGGGCCAGCGCGGTCTGCGTGACGTGGCCGCCGCGCGGGGTGGTGGCCAGGAAGTGCGGCTTGTCCGCGACGACGATGTGCGCGTCGCGGTACACGATCTCCAGCGGGAAGGGCACGGGCACCTCGGCGGGCAGCTCGCGGTGGAACCACACGAACAGGCCCGGCTCGTACGGCGCGTCGCCCGCCACGGGGCGTCCGTCCGCCCCGACGAACAGCCCGGCGTCGAACATGCCGTCGACCACACCGGCGCCCGCGGCCGACAGCCGCTCCGCCAGGTGCTCCCGCACCGTGGACCACGGCCCGTCCGCGGGCAGCCGCACCCGCACCGCGTCGATGCCGTCGCGCTGCGGCAGGGGCGAGGGCGGGGGAGGGGTACGGCGTCTCATCACCTGCCAGCGTACGAGGCGGTGACCCGCGGCGGCGGACCGAGTGGGCCGGGCCCGCCGGAAAACCGCTGGGCCGGAGTCCGGGCCCGTTGGCAGGATGCCGTCCATGCCCTACCTGACACGCCCGGTCCTCGAGGCCGGCACCCTTTCCCGCGCCCCGCAGCCCACGCTCCCCACCGGCGACGGGCTGGTGCTGCGCCCGTGGCGCACCGAGGACGCCCCCGCCGTGCACGTGGCCTTCCAGGACCCGGTGATGCACCAGTGGCACGCCCGCGCGGCCGACTCCGAGGAGGAGGTGCGGGGCTGGATCACCGAGTGGCAGGGCGCCTGGGAACGGGAGCGCGGCGCCCAGTGGGCCGTCGCGGACGCGGACGGCGACCGGCTGCTCGGCCGGGTCGCGCTGCGCGAGTGGGTGCTCGGCGACGGGGTGGCCGAGGTCGCCTACTGGACGACGGCGGGCGCCCGCGGCCGGGGTGTCGCCGCCCGGGCCACCCGGACCCTGGCCCACTGGGCCCTGGACGAGATCGGCTTCCAGCGCCTGGAACTCCTGCACGCGGTGGCCAACGACGCCTCGTGCCGGGTCGCCCGGAAGACCGGCTTCGCCCTGGAGGGCACCAAGCGCAGCGCCGTCCTCCACCCCGACGGCTGGCACGACATGCACCTGCACGCGCGCGTACGCGGCGACTGACCGGGCCCGTGGCCCGCCAGGGGCCCGGCGGGGGCCTGTCCGTGGGCGGGCGGGCCCGTTACGCCGCCGTCGCGCCCTCCTGCTCGGCCTCGACGCGGGCGTTCCACTCGCGCTTGGACGCCTGCCAGCCGTCCTCGTTGTGGCCGAGCCGCCAGTAGCCGGAGATCGACAGGTCCTCGCGGGGGATCTCGCGCTCCATGCGGAGGTAGCGGCGCAGCTCCTTCACGCAGGCCGCCTCGCCGTGGACGAACGCGTGCAGCCTGCCCTCGGGGAACTCCAGCGCGCGCACGGCCTCGGCCAGCGCCTGCCCGACCGGACGGCCGGCCCGGTGCAGCCAGACGACCTCCACGTCGGAGTCGATCTTCTGCTCCTCCTCGGACCCCTCGACCTCGACGAAGGCGTACGCGCGGGTGCCGTCGGGCAGCGCCTCCAGGGAGCGGGCGATCGCGGGCAGCGCGCTCTCGTCACCGGCGAGCAGGTGCCAGTCGGCGGCGGGGTCGGGGGCGTAGGCGCCGCCGGGGCCCATGAAGCGGATCGTCTCGCCCGGCCGCACCCGCTTCGCCCAGGGCCCGGCGAGCCCCTCGTCGCCGTGGATGACGAAGTCCAGGGTCATCTCACGGTGCTCGGCGTCCCAGTGGCGGACGGTGTACGTCCGGGTCACCGGCCACTGCTCGCGGGGGAACTCCTCGCGGATCCGCTCCATGTCGAAGGGCTCCGGGTAGGTCGCGCCCCCGGAGGGGAAGAGCAGCTTCACATAGTGGTCGGTGCAGGTGTCCGCCGCGAACGCGGAGAGTCCCTCGCCGCCGAGCACCACGCGCTGCATGTGCGGGGTCAGCCGCTCGGTGCGGACGACCTGCGCGGTGTGCGGCTTGCGCGGCTTGCGTGCCGGACGGTCTGCCATGACGGCCTCCCTGCTCCCTGCGTGAGGATCCATGAGTTAGGCATACCTAAGCTAGCATCCCCGGCCCGTGTGCGGCTCGTGGAAGCGGACCGCCGCGCGGCGCCGCTCAGGCGGTGAGCGTGGTCAGCAGCCGCTGCAGTGACCCGCCGAGCCCCCAGCGGGCCGCCAGTGCGTCCAGCGCCCCGGCGTCGCGCGGGCCGTGCGGCAGGGCGGTGCCGGTCTCCGGCAGCGGCACGTCGTCCGCGACCCTGACCACCTTCGGGGCGACCGCGAGGTACGGCCCGGCCTCCGTCAGCCGCTTGCGCTGCGAGGGCGTCAGTTTGGCCTTCGGGTCGTCGACGGCGGCCCGGATGCCGGCCAGGTCCCCGAACTCGGCGAGCAGCTTGGCCGCCGTCTTCTCGCCGATGCCGGGCACTCCGGGCAGCCCGTCGCTGGGGTCGCCCCGCAGCAGCGCGAGATCGGCGTACCCGGCGCCGTCGACGCCGTACTTCTCGCGCAGCGCGGCCTCGTCGACGAGGTTGAGCGTGCCGACGCCCTTGACCGGGTAGAGCACGCGCACGCCGCGGGCGTCGTCGACGAGCTGGTACAGGTCACGGTCGCCGGTGACGATGTCGACCGGGCCGGTGGCCCGCGCCGTGTAGGTGCCGATGACGTCGTCCGCCTCGTACCCCGCCACACCGACGCGGGCGATGCCGAGCGCGTCGAGGACGGCCTCGATGACCGGCACCTGCGGGGACAGCGTGTCGGGGACCTCCTCCTGGTCGGGGCCGGCCGGCCGTTCCTCGGCCACGCGGTGCGCCTTGTAGGAGGGGATCAGCTCCACCCGCCAGTGCGGACGCCAGTCGGCGTCCATGCAGGCCACCAGGTGCTCGGGCCGGTGGTCCTTCACCAGTCGGTCGATGAAGTCCAGCAGGCCGCGCACGGCGTTCACCGGCGTGCCGTCGGGCGCCTTCACCGAGTCCGGCACGCCGAAGTAGGCGCGGAAGTAGAGGGAGGCGGTGTCGAGAAGCATCAGTCGTCCGGTCACGCCTCGCAATCATGCCGCAGGTCGTGTGTGCGGGAGGGGGGCGACGTGTGAGCTGGCTCACTTAAATGTTTGGCGTATAAGCATCGGGGCAGGCGCGCAGCCGGGCCGAAGCTGGTTGATGCATTCAACTGTTAGGGGAGCTTTGGGTCCTGCCCCTGCCCCCGAGCCAAGAGGTAAGCGTGTCAGCCAGACTAGAGGCCGAAAACCTGTACAAGGTCTTCGGCAGGAAACCGGATCAGGCGGTCGAACGACTGCGCCAGGGCGAAGACGTCCGGGAGGAACTGCGCGCCGACGGCACCACCGCCGCCGTCATCGACGCGTCCTTCACCGTGGAGCCCGGCGAGATCTTCGTGGTCATGGGGCTGTCCGGATCAGGCAAGTCCACGCTGCTGCGCATGCTCAACGGTCTGTCGGAGCCGACCGCCGGGCACGTCCGCTTCGGGGGGCAGGACCTCACCGCGCTCAGCGACCGCGAGCTGCGCATGGTCCGTTCCATGAAGATCAGCATGGTCTTCCAGCACTTCGCGCTCTTCCCCCACCGCAGCGTCCGTGACAACGCTGCCTACGGTCTTGAAGTGCAGGGCGTGCCCCGCGCCGAGCGCGAGCGCCGCGCCGACGAGGCGCTCGCCCTGTGCGGCCTGGCCGGCTGGGAGAAGTCCTGGCCCGACGAGCTGTCCGGCGGCATGCAGCAGCGCGTCGGCCTGGCCCGCGCGCTCGCCACGGACGCCGACCTGCTGCTGATGGACGAGTCCTTCAGCGCCCTCGACCCGCTGATCCGCCGCGACATGCAGGACCAGCTGCTCGACCTGCAGAAGACCCTGAAGAAGACCATCGTCTTCATCACCCACGACCTCAACGAGGCCATGCGCCTGGGTGACCGCATCGCCGTCATGCGCGACGGCCGGATCGTGCAGATAGGCACCGCGCAGGACATCCTGATACGTCCCGCCAACGACTACGTCGCCTCCTTCACCAAGGACGTCGACCGCTCCCGCGTCCTGACGGCCGCCGCCGTCATGGAGACCGACGTGCGCGGCGACGAGGCCGACTGCGACTGCGAGACCGCGACGCCCGGGACGCCCTTCTCGGAGCTGTGCGCGATCAGCGCCCGGGTGCCCCACGCGGTGGCGGTGGTCGACGGTGACCGCCGACTGGTCGGCGTCGTCCCGGCCCAGCGGCTCATCGGCTTCCTCGGCGACGACGAGGACGTGGTCCCCGGTGTCTGCGACAGCCCGCGGGACAAGGGCGGCAAGAAGGTGATCAGCCGTGCCTAGGATTCCCCTCGGCGACTGGGTCAACAGCAGCGTCGACTGGCTGCTCGACAACGTCTCCTGGCTCTTCACCTTCCTCAAGGACATCTTCACCGGCGCCTACGACGGCATCAACGCCGTCCTCCAGGCCCCCGAGCCGCTGCTGCTCGCCGGTATCTTCGCCGTGATCGCCTTCTGGCTGCGCGGCACCTTCGCCGGTGTCCTCTCCTTCGCCGGTTTCGCCTTCATCGACTCCCTCGAACTGTGGGAGAACGCGATGGTCACCCTGGCGCTCCTGCTGGTCGCCACGATCATCGCCCTGGTCGTGGCGGTGCCGGTGGGTATCTGGGCGGCCCGCTCGGACCGGGTGAGCGCGTTCGTGCGGCCGGTCCTGGACTTCATGCAGACGCTGCCCGCGATGATCTACCTGATCCCGGCGATCCTGTTCTTCGGGACCGGCTCCGCCCCGGGCATCGTGGCCACCCTGATCTTCGCCCTCGCCCCCGGCGTCCGCATGACCGAGCTGGGCATCCGCCAGGTCGACAAGGAGCTGGTCGAGGCGGCCGAGGCGTTCGGCACCACGCCCGGCAACACCCTGCTGCGCGTCCAGCTCCCGCTGGCGCTGCCCACGGTGATGGCGGGCGTCAACCAGGTCATCATGCTCGGCCTGTCCATGGCCGCGATCGCCGGCATGGTCGGCACCGGCGGCCTCGGCGGCGACGTCATGGAGTCCATCGGCCAGCTCAACGTCGGCCTCGGCGCCGAGGCCGGTCTCGCCATCGTGATCCTCGCGATCTACCTGGACCGCATGACCAGCGCGCTGGGCACCCACGTCTCCCCGCTGGGCCGCCGCGCCGCGGCCAAGGCGCGCGCCGCCAAGGGCCTGAAGATCTGGTCCTACCGCCCCCAGCCGCAGGTCGCCGTGATCGGCATCGTGATCCTGGCCCTGGTGGCCGGCGGCATGGGCATGTTCGGCGGCGGCTCCGACGACGCCGACACGGCCGGCGGCGGCAAGAACGTCGGCGACGGCAAGAAGGTCTCCATCGGCTACATCCCCTGGGACGAGGGCGTCGCCTCCACGTTCCTGTGGAAGGAGGTCCTGGAACAGCGCGGCTTCGAGGTCGAGGCCAAGCAGTTCGAGGCCGGGCCGCTCTACACCGCGCTCGCCCAGGGCAACATCGACTTCCAGACCGACTCGTGGCTGCCGACCACCCACGAGCAGTACTGGAAGAAGTACGGCAAGCAGCTGGAGGACCTCGGCTCCTGGTACGACGAGACGTCGCTGGAGCTGACCGTCCCGGCGTACATGAAGGACGTCAACACCCTTGAGGACCTCAAGGGCAAGGCCGACCTCTTCGGCGGGAAGGTCACCGGCATCGAGCCCAGCGCCGGTGAGATGAACCTGCTCAAGACCAAGGTGCTCAAGGAGTACGGCCTCGACAAGGAGTACAAGGTCGTCGACAGCTCCACGCCGGCGATGCTGGCCGAGCTGAAGCGGGCCTACAGCAAGCAGGAACCGATCGTCGTCACGCTGTGGTCCCCGCACTGGGCGTACAACGACTACAAGCTGAAGAAGCTGAAGGACCCCAAGGGCGCCTGGGGCAAGGGCGACGGCGTGCACTCGCTGTCCCGCAAGGGCTTCTCGGACGACAACCCGGTCGTGGCCAAGTGGCTGAAGGACTTCTCCATGACGGAGAAGCAGCTCACCAGCCTCGAGGCCGAGATCAACAAGGCCGGCAAGGGCCGGCAGCAGGAGGCCGTCCGCACCTGGCTCAAGGCCAACCCGGGCGTCGTCGACAAGCTCGCCCCGGTCGAGGGCGGCTCCGGCGCCACTCCCGCCGAGGCCAAGCAGCCGCTCGACGTGGCCTGGTTCCCCTGGGAGGAGGACGTCGCCGTCACCTACCTGTGGAAGAACGTCCTGGAGCGCCGCGGCTACAAGATGAACCTGAAGCAGATGGACGTCGGCCCGGTCTACACCGGCCTGGCCTCCGGCGGCATCGACCTCAACTTCGACGCCTGGCTGCCCTACGCCCAGAGCAACTACTGGAACAAGCACAAGGACAACCTGGTCGACCTGGGGACCTGGTACGAACCGACCTCCCTGGAGATCGCCGTCCCCTCGTACGTGAAGGACGTCAAGTCCCTCGCCGACCTCAAGGGCAAGAGCGACCTGTTCGACGGGAAGATCATCGGCATCGAGCCCGGCACCGGTGAGATGCAGCTGCTGAAGAACGACGTGCTGCCCGGTTACGGCCTTGAGGACGAGTACGAGGTCGTCGACGGCTCCACGCCCGCCATGCTGGCCGAGCTCAAGCGCGCCCTGGCCAAGAAGGAGCCGGTCGCGGTCACCCTGTGGTCGCCGCACTGGGCCTACAGCGACTACGAGCTGACCAAGCTGAAGGACCCGAAGAAGGCCTTCGGCGAGGGCAACACGATCCGGACCATCTCCAGCAAGAAGTTCCCCGAGCAGTACCCGCAGCTCACCGAGTGGATCAAGAACTTCAAGATGAGCGAGGACGAGCTGGGCAGCCTGGAGGCCGAGATCAAGGACCGCGGTCAGGGCAAGGAGGAGGAAGCCGTCGCCGCCTGGCTGAAGGAGCACCCGGACGTCGTCGGCCGGATGACCCCGCAGTAGCGCGGTACTCCCTGACGGTCACCCCGAGGGGTGGGCCCGATGGCGTCTCCCCAGGCGCCCCGGGCCCACCCCTCGGGTCGTTCCCGGCCCGGACACGGTAGGGATTCGGCCAACCACGGAGCGCCAAGCTCCGGCCTGAGCGTGCCCCGGCCGGGGTGCGAGCGACTGGCGGGAACACGGGAGGCCGCGCACGCCTTGAACGGATAAGGCGTGCGCGACGGCGCGCGGACGGTCCCACCCGTGGCGAGAAACGTGAGGTCGCGGCCATCACACCGTGACATCGATGTGACGGCCGCATGAAACGGTTTGCCGAACATGCGTAGGGTGCAGAGAACTCATCAGGACGACGGGTGAAGGAGGGAGCCGGAGCGATGGGCGACCACAAAGATCAGCACCTCCGGGTGGGCGCGGCCGTACGGCGGCGGCGCCGGGACCTCGAACTCACCCTCGCCGTGGTGTCCGAGCGCAGCGGCCTGTCCGTGCCCTTCCTGAGCCAGATCGAGAACGACCGGGCGCGGCCCAGCCAGACCTCCCTGGAGAAGGTGGCCGACGCCCTGCGCACCACCGCCGTGGAACTGCTCGCCGCGGCCGACCCCGCGTGCAGCGTCGACGTGGTCCGTGCCGAGGAGCCCGACCCCGAGCTGGCACCCAGGGTGCGCTCCCTGGTGCGCGGGCACCACCAGATGCACGCCTCCGAGTTCACCGGCGACCACGACGCCGGACGGGAACTGCAGTACCGCAACGACCAGTTGATGTTCGTCGCCGAGGGCGCCGTGGAGATCGAGGCCGAGGGCCGGGCCTACCGGCTCGGGCGCGGCGACACGCTGTACCTCACCGGCGGGGTCCGGCACCGCTGGCGGGCCACCGTGCCGGACACCCGGCTGATCGTCGTCGCCGTCGCCGAGCACATCGAGGCGGTCCGGGAAGGCCCCCGCCGGTGAAGGCGTATCGGTGAAGGCGTACGGGTGAGGGGGTCCCCGTGAGGGTCGTCTCCCTGGTCCCGTCGCTGACCGAGGCGGTGGCCCGTACGGTGCCGGGCGCCCTGGTCGGCGCCACGGACTGGTGCACCCACCCGGCCGGTCTCGACGTCGTCCGCGTCGGCGGCACCAAGAACCCGAGGACCGACCGCGTCCTCTCCCTCGCCCCGGACCTGGTCGTCGCCAACGAGGAGGAGAACCGCGCCCCCGACCTGGACGCGCTGCGTGCGGCGGGCGTCGAGGTGCTGGTGACCGAGGTGCGTACCGTTCCGCAGGCCGTCACCGAGCTGGACCGGGTACTGACCGCCTGCGGCGCGCCCACCCGGCCCCGCTGGCTTGACGAGGCGCAGGCCGCCTGGGCCGACCCGCCCGTGCCGGAGCGGCGCAGCACGGCCGTCGTACCGATCTGGCGCAGGCCCTGGATGGTGCTGGGCCGCGACACCTTCGCGGGCGACGTCCTGGCCCGCCTCGGTGTCGACCACCTGTACGCCGCGCACGCCGAGCGCTACCCGAAGGTCCCGGTGGACGAACTGCGGGCGGCCCGCCCGGACGTCGTGGTCCTGCCGGACGAGCCGTACCGCTTCACCGCCGACGACGGCCCGGAGGCCTTCCCCGGCCTGCCCTGTGCCCTCGTCGACGGGCGGCACCTCACGTGGTACGGGCCGTCACTGGCCGCGGCGCCCCGGGTGCTGGCCGCGGCCCTGCGAGCAGCGCGCCGCTGAGCAGGCCCCGCGCGGTGTGCACGGCGGCGACGGCCCAGGCCGCGACGAGGAGGACGTACAGGGCGACGGTGAGCCCGTCGTAGACGAGCAGGCCCGTCTCGCGGGCCAGTGCCTCGGCGCCGGTGACGCAGGTGCCCACCGGGAAGGTGAAGGACCACCAGGTCATCGAGAAGCGCATGCCCGCCCGGCGGGCCCGGACGACGTGCGCGGCGGCGAGGGCCAGCCACATCAGGGCGAAGCCCATCACCGGCACCCCGTACAGCACGGCGAAGACCGCGAAGCCCTCGGCGTACGGCCCCGGCACGACCCCCGGCGCCACGTCCGCGAACTTCCCCACGGCGGTCGTCGACTGCCCGAGCGGGCCGAGGACCAGGAACAGCGACGGGGTGAGCGCGAGCGGCAGCGGCCCGCCGGTGAGCAGCCTGCCGAAGACCACCGGCAGCGTCACCAGCGTCGCGAACAGACTCACGCCGAACATGGCCACGCAGGCGAGCAGCAGCGTCTCGCGGGGCTGCCCCGCCGGGAGGTGCGGCACCAGCAGCGGTCCGGCGGCCGCGGACACCATCGGCGCGACGAGCGGCAGCAGCCAGACCGGGCTGGCCTGCCCCGGCTCGATGCGGTGGTGTACGGCCATCAGGTACGGCACGGCGACCGCCGCCGCGAGTCCGATCACCGTACCGGCGGTGAACAGCACCGTGTCCAGGGCGACCGCGGCCGGAGTGCCGATCCAGTCCCGGCCGAGGGCCAGGGCGCCGCCGCCGACCGCCAGCAGGGCCATCGACAGGCAGCCGTAGAACGGGGCCGCCGACGGGTCGAGGAGGTGGGCGCGGGCCTGGTCGCGGTGGTGGAGCCAGTGCAGGGACCTGGCGGTCAGCAGGACCGCCAGCAGGACGAGGGACAGGGCCCACACCGCGGTGCAGGCGGCGCGCAGGCCGACCACGTGCCCCGGGAGCGCGGCTCCGGCCGTGCCGACGATGGCGGTGCCCATGACGCACGCGTACCAGTTGGGCCCGAGATGCCGGACGGCCGGGACCCGCCGGACGGCCCGGTCGGCGACGGCGGAGGAAGGGGAGGGGGAGGGGGAGCGGGGCTGGGCTGCGGTGACCATGGCTCCACGGTCGCGGCGGGCGTAATCCCTGACCAGGGACCCTGTCTCTATGAGGGCATAAGCTGGAGTTATGGGCAGCGGTACGGGCGGCAGTACGGGCAGCGGTGCGAGCGGTGGCACGGGCGGTGGCCGGAGCGTTGGCACCGAGGGCGGCGGGCACGACACACGGGCACGGCATATGGCGGGCTCGCTGGCACACCGGGTACCGGACCTCGGGGCGATGGAGCTGTTGCTGGCGGTGGCCCGGCTGGGCAGTCTCGGCGGGGCGGCCCGCGAGCTGGGCATCACCCAGCCGGCCGCCAGCAGCCGCATCCGCTCGATGGAACGGCAACTCGGCGTCGCCCTGGTGGACCGCTCACCGCGCGGCTCCCGGCTCACCGACGCGGGGGCGCTGGTCACGGACTGGGCGCGGCGGATCGTGGAGGCCGCCGAGGCGTTCGACGCGGGCGCGCAGGCGCTGCGCGACCGGCGGGACTCGCGGCTGCGGGTCGCGGCGAGCATGACGATCGCCGAGTACCTGCTGCCGGGCTGGCTGGTCGCGCTGCGCGCCCAGTTGCCGGACACCGCGGTGTCGCTGCTCGCGGGCAACTCGGCGGCCGTCGCGGAGCGCCTGCTGGCCGACGAGGCCGACCTCGGCTTCGTGGAGGGGGTCAGTGTGCCCACCGGCCTCGACTCCGCGGTCATCGGGCACGACCGGCTCATCGTGGTGACCGCGCCGGGTCATCCCTGGGCACGCCGCAGACGCCCGCTGGAGGCGGCGGAACTGGCGGCCACCCCGCTGATCCTGCGGGAGAAGGGCTCGGGCACCCGGCAGGTCCTGGACGCGGCGCTGGGCGGCCTGGCCCGCCCCCTGATCGAGCTGTCCTCGACCACGGCGGTGAAGGCGGCCGCGGTGGGCGGCGCCGGCCCGTCCGTCCTCAGCGAGCTCGCCGTCGGCGAGGAACTGACCACCCGGCGCCTGGTGAGCGTCCCCGTGGCGGACGTCGTACTGACCCGCGACCTGCGAGCGGTCTGGCCCACCGGCCACCGCCCCGCCGGCCCGGCCCGCCAACTCCTGTCCCTGACCCGCGCGTAGGTGCCCCGCCCCGGCCGGTCGGGCCCGCACCGGGTGCACGGGGGACCGTCGTGTCCGGCGGGCTGGGGGCGGACGGTCCGGTCCGTCGGTCGCGGTGCTGTCGGTCGGCTCCGTCTGTCGGTCCTCGTGCCCGGCGCAGGGGGTCGCTCGTGGCCCCCGGCTGCGAGGTGTACGGGGTGCTCGGTTCGGTCCGCCGGGGTGCCCGTCGGACGTCGTCACCGGCCAGGGCCGGGCAGGTCCTCGGGCACCGGTCGGTCCGAGCGGGCCGCGTTCACCAGGGCCCGCATCACCCGTACGTCCTCGCCCATCTCCGGGTGCCACTGCACGCCCAGGACCCAGCCGGGGCCGGAGGGCAGCTCCAGAGCCTCCACGGTGCCGTCCACCGCGTGGGCCGAGGCGATCAGGCCGCTGCCGAGCCGGTCCACCGCCTGGTGGTGGTACGTCGGCACGAACGTCTCCTCCGGCACCGCACCGGCGTACAGCGTGCCCGGCACCGGGCGGACCGGGTGGCCGCCGAAGACGCCCACCACCTCGGCGTGCCCCTCGATGTGCTGGACGAGGGTGCCGCCCAGGGCGACGTTGAGCAGCTGCATGCCCCGGCAGATGCCCAGCAGTGGGACGCGTGCGGCCAGGGCCGCCTCGATGAGCGCCAGCTCCCAGGTGTCCCGGGCCCGGGCCGGCGGGCCGGTGCGCGGGTCGGGCCCGGCGCCGTACCGCACCGGCTCCACGTCCGGGCCGCCCGCGATCACCACCCCGTCGACGCGGGCGACGGTCGCGGCGGCGTGCTCCGGCGCGTCCGGCGGGAGCATCGCGGCCAGCCCGCCGGCCCGCCGCACCAGCCGCGGGTACCCGGCGGGCAGCAGCGCCGCCTCCAGCTCCCACACGCCCCAGCGCGCCCCGGACTCCAGATACGTGCTGACACCGATCAGCGGCCGGTCGGCCATCCGTCCTCCAGATGATGGATCGGGCAATGGACCGTTCCCACACCTTTGCCGGAGCGCGTGGTCACGGCAATACGCTCACGTCAGAAACCCGCGCAGCAGCGCCGCCGTGCCCGCGCAGTGCTCCCGGGCGATCTCCCGCGCCCCGTCCGCGTCCCCGTCGAGCACCGCCTCGACCAGCGCGGCGTGCTGGCGCTGGGAGTGCTCCAGGTTGCGCACCAGCAGCGGAATGCAGTCCAGCAGGTCGTTCAGGGTGGCGCGGACGGCCGCGTACTGCGCCGCCAGCGCCGGTGAGCCGCACAGCTCCGCCAGGGTGAGGTGCAGCATCGTGTCCAGCCGCCGGTACTGCGCGAGCGGCGCGTCCCGCGTGCCGGCCAGCGCCTCGCGCAGCCGCGCCGCCCGCGCCCGGGTCAGCCCGTGCGCCGCGCACAGCCCGGCCGCGCCCGCCTCCAGCACCTCCCGGAAGCGCAGCACGTCCTCGATGTCGACCCCGGCCACCCGGCGCCGCAGCTCGTCCTCGCCGCCCGCGTCCGCGCGGGGCAGCACGAACGTTCCGCCGTAGCGGCCGCGCCGCGCCTCCACCAGCCCCTGGTCCTGGAGCACCCGCAGGACCTCGCGCAGCGTCACCCGGCTGATCCCCAGCCGCTCCGCCAGCTCCCGCTCGGCCGGCAGCCGCTCGCCCGCCGCCACCAGGCCCAGCCTGACGACCTGGAGGATCTGCTCCAACGCCTCCTCGAAGCCGTTCCCGGCGCGCACCGGTCGCAGCACCGGCGCCAGCCGGTCCGTCACGCTCCCGGCACTCCCGCCGGATTCCTCCCGCACGCGGCCGCGCCCCCTTCCCAACCAAAGGTTCCCCGCAATACCTTATGGCTCCCGGCCAGAAGGAGGCTCTCCCCGTGGCAGACCGCACACCCCCGCTCGGGGTCGAGGAACTGCACGCCCTCGTCGCCGCCGGTGACATCGACACCGTCGTCCTCGCCTTCCCCGACATGCAGGGCCGCCTCCAGGGCAAGCGGTTCGCCGCGCGGTTCTTCCTCGACGAGGTCCTGCAACACGGCACCGAGGGCTGCAACTACCTCCTCGCCGTCGACGCCGACATGAACACCGTCGACGGCTACGCCATGTCCTCCTGGGACCGCGGTTACGGCGACTTCGCCATGCGCGCCGACCCCGCCACCCTGCGCCGGCTCCCCTGGAACGAGGGCACCGCGATGGTCGTCGCCGACCTCGCCTGGGAGGACGGCTCTCCGGTGCTCGCCGCGCCCCGCCAGATCCTGCGCCGCCAGCTGGAGCGGCTCGCCGGACACGGGTACACCGCGCAGGTCGGCACCGAGCTGGAGTTCATCGTCTTCCGGGACACCTACGAACACGCCTGGGACGCGGGCTACCGCGGCCTGACCCCGGCCAACCAGTACAACGTCGACTACTCCGTCCTCGGCACCGGCCGCGTCGAACCCCTGCTGCGCCGCATCCGCATCGAGATGGCCGGCGCCGGCCTCACCGTCGAGTCCGCCAAGGGCGAGTGCAACCCCGGCCAGCACGAGATCGCCTTCCGGTACGACGAGGCCCTGGTCACCTGCGACCAGCACGCGGTCTACAAGACCGGCGCCAAGGAGATCGCCGCGCAGGAGGGCATGTCCCTCACCTTCATGGCCAAGTACAACGAGCGGGAGGGCAACTCCTGCCACATCCACCTCTCGCTCGCCGACGCCGACGGCCGCAACGCCATGGCCGACGGGGCGGGCATGTCCGACGTCATGCGGCACTTCCTCGCCGGACAGCTGGTGGCGCTGCGCGAGTTCTCCCTGCTCTACGCCCCGCACATCAACTCCTACAAGCGTTTCCAGCCCGGCTCCTTCGCCCCGACCGCCGTCGCCTGGGGCCACGACAACCGCACCTGCGCGCTGCGCGTCGTCGGCCACGGCCGCTCCCTCCGCTTCGAGAACCGCCTCCCCGGCGGCGACGTCAACCCCTACCTCGCGGTGGCCGGCCTGGTCGCGGCCGGACTGCACGGCGTCGAGCAGCGGCTGGAGCTGCCCGAACCCTGCCCCGGCAACGCCTACGCCGCCGACTTCGAGCACGTCCCCACCACCCTGCGCGAGGCCGCCGAGCTGTGGGAGAACAGCACCCTCGCCAAGGCCGCCTTCGGGGACGAGGTCGTCGCCCACTACCGCAACATGGCGCGCGTCGAACTGGACGCCTTCGACGCCGCCGTCACCGACTGGGAACTGCGCCGCTCCTTCGAACGCATGTGAGGCCCACTTGTCGCACGAGTCCCATGCCCACAAGTCCCACGAGCCGCCCGACCTGGTCGTACTGAACCCCGCCACCGAAGAGGTCCTCGCCACCGTCCCCGCCGCCTCCGCGGCCGACGTGGACGCCGCCGTCGCCCGCGCCGCACGGGCGCAGACCGCCTGGGCCGCCCTC
Source organism: Streptomyces sp. NPDC018026 (assembly GCF_044327745.1). Lineage (NCBI taxonomy): Bacteria > Bacillati > Actinomycetota > Actinomycetes > Kitasatosporales > Streptomycetaceae > Streptomyces > Streptomyces sp. NPDC018026. Next base: position 257,015 of record NZ_JBIRFY010000007.1, on the reverse strand, counting down.
GCCCCCGGCGACCGGGCCCGGCTGCTGCGCCGCTTCGCCGTCACCGTCGACGAGCACCTGGAGGAGCTGGCCCGCCTGGAGCTCCGCCAGGCCGGACACCTGCTCGGCAACGCCCGCTGGGAGGCCGGCAACGTCCGCGACCTGCTCGACTACGCCGCCGGGGGAGTGGAGCGGCTCACCGGCCGCCAGATCCCGGTACCCGGCGGCCTCGACGTCACGCTCCTCGAACCACTCGGCGTCGTGGGCGTCATCGCCCCCTGGAACTTCCCGATGCCGATCGCGGCCTGGGCCACCGCGCCGGCGCTCGCGGCGGGCAACGCGGTCCTCCTCAAGCCCGCCGAGACGACCCCGCTCACCGCGCTCCGGCTGGCCGAACTGGCCCTGTCCGCGGGTCTTCCCGAGGGCCTGTTCCAGGTGCTGCCCGGGCACGGGCCGGTCGCGGGCGACGCGCTCGTCGCACACCCCGGCGTCGCCAAGATCGTCTTCACCGGGTCCACGGCCGTGGGCCGACGGGTGGCGGCCAAGGGCGCGGCGCTGCTCAAACCCGTCACCCTCGAACTCGGCGGCAAGAGCCCCAACATCGTCTTCGCCGACGCGGACATCGAGGCCGCCGCGGCCGCGACGCCCATGTCCTTCCTCGACAACAGCGGCCAGGACTGCTGCGCCCGCACCCGCATCCTCGTCCAGCGGTCCGTGTACGACCGTTTTCTCGCCCTGCTGGCCCCGGCGATCGAGGCCGTCCGGGTCGGCGATCCGGCCGACGAGAGCACCGAGATGGGCCCGCTGATCTCCCGCGCCCAGTTGGAGCGCGTCCGCTCCCACGTCCCCGCCGACGCCGCAGGAATCCGCGGCAAGGCGCCCGAGGGCGGCCCCGGCTTCTGGTACCCGCCGACCGTCCTCACCGGCGTCGACGCGCACGCGCGCGTGGCCGTCGAGGAGGTCTTCGGGCCCGTCGCCGTCGTCCTGCCCTTCGAGGACGAGGCCGACGCGGTCCGCCTGGCCAACGCCACTGAGTACGGCCTGGCCGGCTCGCTGTGGACCCGGGACGTCGGCCGCGCCCTGCGTGTGTCGGGCGCGGTGCGCGCCGGGAACCTGTCCGTCAACTCGCACGCCAGTGTCCGCTACTGGACCCCGTTCGGCGGCTTCAAGCAGTCCGGCCTGGGCCGGGAGCTGGGCCCGGACGCGCTGACCGCGTTCACCGAGACCAAGAACGTCTTCATCAGCAGCACCCCATCGAGCACGGAGGGCCCCGCACAGTGAGCGAAGACATCGTCTGCCGCAGGCTCGTCGGACGTACCGCGGTCGTCACCGGGGCGGGCAGCGGCATCGGACTCGCCGCCACCCGCAGGCTCGCCTCCGAGGGCGCCCACGTCGTCTGCGGCGACGTGGACGAGACCCGGGGCAAGGCCGCGGCCGAGGAGACCGGCGGCATCTTCGTCAGGGCCGACGTCACCGACCCCGAGCAGGTCGAGGCGCTGTTCGCGGCGGCGTACGACACCTACGGCAGCGTCGACGTCGCGTTCAACAACGCCGGTATCTCGCCGCCCGACGACGACTCCATCCTGGAGACCGGCCTGGAGGCGTGGCGGCGCGTCCAGGAGGTCAACCTCACCTCCGTCTACCTGTGCTGCAAGGCCGCCATCCCCTACATGCGGCGCCAGGGCCGGGGGTCCGTCATCAACACCGCGTCCTTCGTGGCCCGGATGGGCGCGGCCACCTCGCAGATCTCGTACACCGCGTCCAAGGGCGGCGTCCTCGCCATGTCCCGGGAGCTGGGCGTGCAGTTCGCGCGGGAGGGCATCCGCGTCAACGCGCTGTGCCCGGGACCGGTCAACACCCCGCTCCTCCAGGAGCTGTTCGCCAAGGATCCGGAGCGGGCCGCGCGCCGCCTCGTGCACATCCCGGTGGGGCGGTTCGCCGAGGCCGAGGAGATCGCCGCCGCCGTCGCCTTCCTGGCCAGCGACGACTCCTCCTTCGTCAACGCCACCGACTTCCTGGTGGACGGCGGGATCTCCGGGGCGTACGTCACACCGCTGTAGATCCCCGCGCACGGCGTCCTACAGTGCCCAGATGAGCATGACGCCACCGCCCGGCTGGTACCGCGACCCGTCGGCCCCGCACCAGGAACGCTGGTGGGACGGCACGGCCTGGACGGAGCACCGCCGGGCTCCCGAGCCCGTCGGGTACGGGCCGGCGCCGAGCCAGGCTCCCATGCAGGGACAGGTGCAGGTGCAGGGGCCCGGACCGGGGACGGGCACCGGCTCCGGCACCGGCGGACGTGGGAAGGCCGTCGCCGTCACCGCCGCCGCGGCCGTGCTGGTCGCGGCGATCGTCACCGGCGTGTTCGTGCTGGGCGAGGACGACGACGGCAGCCCGCGGACGCAGACCCCGCCGGTCACCGCGACCGCCACCGACCCCGCACCGGTCAGCGAGCCGCCGTCCCCCTCGCCCACCGCCTCCGAACCCCCCGCCGACGACCCGGCCCGGGTCGAGGACCAGCTCAACGGCATCACCCTGCCGCTGCCGGACGGCTGGGTCCGGCCCAAGTACGTCGCCGAGGACGACGTCATGATGACCACCGACGGCACCTACGACTGCCCCGCCGACGGCAGCGTGTGCCGGCACGGCCTCGTCGTCTCGCGCACCGTCACGGCGAACGCCGAGTCCTCCCCGAAGATCCTCGCCCAGCAGGACATCGAGGACGCGGCCGACGACGCCTACGACCGCGACCTGATCGGCAACAAGCCCTTCGGCGGCATCGAGTCCCACGAGGAGGTGGCGTCCGGCCCCGTCGCGGTCGCCGGACGCGCCGGGTACTACGTGCGCTGGCGGGTGACGACGGCGAAGGGACCCGGCGGCTACGTGCAGTCGATGGTGTTCCCGTCCACCGTCGGCACCGAGTCCCCGGTCCTCGTCCGCTACGTCTTCGACGCGGGTGCGGACGGGCCGCCGCTGGCCGACATGGACACCATCACCAAGGGCATCCGGCCCATCGGCGACGCGGACACCGGCGGCGGCGTGGGCAGCGGCATCGGCCCGACGGACTGACACGGACACCGGCACCGGCACCGACCCCACGGGGGCTCCCCGCTACAGGAAGGTGTGCCCCTCGCCCCGGTAGGTCGGCACCCTCGCCGTCACCGCGTCCCCGGCCACCAGGTGCAGCGCGTCGAACCGCTCGCACAGCTCCCCGGCCTTGGCGTGCCGGAACCACACCTTGTCGCCGATGAGCAGGTCGTCGGCGGGCGAGCCCAGCAGCGGCGTCTGCACCTCGCCGGGACCCTCCTGGGGGTCGTAGCGCAGCCCCTCGGGCAGATACGGCACCGGCAGCCGGTCGGTGCCGGCCGCGCCGGAGGCCGGATACCCGCCGCCGAGCACGGTCACCACCCCGACCCCCGGCCGCCGTACGACGGGCTGGGCGAACAGTGCCGCCGGACGACCGCTGAACGAGGTGTAGTTGTCGAACAACCGCGGTACGTACAGCCCGGAACCGGCCGCGATCTCCGTGACCGCGTCCTCGGCGGCGGTGTGCTGCACGCTGCCCGTGCCGCCGCCGTTGACGAACTCCAGGCCGGGCACCACGGCCCGGACCGCCCGCACCACGGCCGCCCGCCGCTCGGCGAGCTCCCGGCGCGCGGCGGCCTGCATCAGCCGCACGGCACGCGACCGGAACGGATGCCCCGCCACCGCGTCCCCGACCCCGGCGACATGCCCCTCGTACGCCATGATGCCGACCACCTCGAACCCCGGCCGGCGGGTCACCGCCCGGGCCAGGTCGGCGACCTGGGCGGGGGAGTGCAGCGGCGAGCGCCGGGCACCGACCCGCACCCGGCCCCCGAGCCACCGCAGCGAAGTGTCCAACTCCAGGCAGACCCTCACGACTTCCCCGCCGCCGTCGCCGTCGCGCGCCGCGTCGACGAGGTCCAGCTGGGCCGGGTCGTCGACCATCACGGTCACGACGGAGGCGAGCTTGGGATCCGCCGTCAGCTCGGCGTACCCGGCGCGGTCCGCCGACGGATAGGCGAGCAGCACGTCCTCGAAACCGGAGCGCGCCAGCCACAGGGACTCGGCCAGCGTGAACGACATGACGCCCGCGAAACCGTCCCTGGCCAGCGCCCGTTCCAGCAGCGCTCGACAGCGTACGGACTTGCTGGCGACCCGGATCGGCTTCCCGCCGGCCCGGCGGACCAGGTCGTCCGCGTTGGCGTCGAAGGCCTCCAGGTCCACGATCGCCACGGGGGCGTCCAGATGGGCGGTGGCCCGGTCGTAACGGGCCCGGTCTGCGGCGCGTGCGGTCATGACGGCAGCCTGCCAGACAGGATTACCGCAGGGTAGGGGGACGATCCGGGCCAATGCCACGGGCGCGCGGACTGGTTCCCCGTCGGGCGCGGTCACGCCGTAGAGTGACGCGCACGCACGGGCGGACCCTGCCCCGGCGGCAGGGCCCCGGCAGCCCGCGCCGGGATGGCGGTCCTCCCGAGCGGGTATGCGTGCCCGGGACGGATCGGTTCCGCGCCGGGCCGGGCAGGAGAGGACGGGCAGGACCACCGTCTCCGGCCCGTGTCGGAGAAACGGGCCGGGCCCGAGGAAACGGGGGGTGCATGAGCACGGAAGCGCGCCGCGCCTCCCTCCCCCCGCACCCCGAAACGCCACCCCGCCCGGAGACCCCGCCCCACCACCCCGAGACCCCGCCCCGTCCCGAGGCGCCGCCGCGCACGGACCCCGGACCGCCTTCCGCACCCACGTCGGGCCCGGACGAGACGCCCCGGCCGGATGCCGCTGCCGGTCCGCGGACGCCGGCCGGCGCCGAGGCTGTGCCGCGCCCGGAGGCCGGGCCGGGCCGGGATGTCTCTTTTCGGGCGGCGGTCCCGCGTTCGTCCGTGCCGCCGCACCCGGGGACCCCGCCCCGTCCCGGTGTTCCTCCCCGCCCGGCGCAGGCCCCGGCGGGGGAGCGCCCCGGTGGGGCCGGCGCACCCGCGCCCACGGCGGGCCGTGACGGCCGTGGGGGCACGTCCACCGCCCCGAACGGCGACGACGGCCGGGACGGGGGCGCCGCGGGTCCCGGTGCCCGGACCCGCTACCCGCGCTTCCGGCTCGGCGACGGCTCCCGACCCGCTGCAGCCGACGCCGCCGACGCCGACGCCTCCGCCCCGCCCCCCAGCGCCTCCGCCCGCTTCCCCGACGCCGCCCCGACCGTCGGCAGGGACGTCCCGCGCGGCGGCGGCGCGGCGCAGGCGCCGTCCCGCCGTCCCGGCGCTCCCGCACAGACCCCCACGGAGACGACCGCACGCCTGCGCCCGATCCCGGCGGCGCCCGAAGCGGAGAAGGCGGACGCGCAGACGGCGGCCGGAACGGACGTTCCCACGCCCCGGGCAGCCGTCCCGCCCTCCGGCCCAGCCGCCCCCCGCACCCCCGACCCCGCCTTCTCCTGGAGCACCCCGAACGAGGCGCGGCCCCGGGTCTCGTTCGCGGAGCCCGAGGGGTACGACGGACTGGCCCGGCCGCGGCCGCTCGGCGGGCGCCCGCGGCCCCAGGTCGTCGCCGCCGCCGTGTGTCTCGTGCTCGGCGTGGGGCTCCTCACCGGAGCCGTCACCGGGAGCTGGCTCGCCGGGGGCTCCGGGGACGACGGCGCGCGCAGTGCGTTCACCGAGGCCGGGGACCTGTGGCACAGCGTGCCCGTCGACCAGCTGTTCCCGCCCACCGTCCAGGGCAAGGGCGCGGGACCCGGCGGAGCCGACCGCACCTGGACGCGGGTCGCGGTCGCCCCGGACGGCGACTGCGCGGGCGCCTTCGACCGGCTCCTCGCCAAGGTGCTCGACCCGGTCGGCTGCTCGCGCCTGCTGCGCGCCACCTACACCGACGCCACCCAGAGCTACGTCACCACCGTCGGCCTGCTCTTCACCAAGGCCGACGCCGCCGCCATGACCTCGCTGGCGAGCCGGTTCAAGAAGGAGGGCCTGGGCCGCCGGGACGACCTCATGCCCCTGCCGTACGCGGCGAAGGACACCGTCGCCGAGGGCTTCGGCGCACCCCAGCGGGGATCGTGGACCGTCTCCGTCCTCACCGACGCCCCCGTCGTCGTCTACGCGGTGTCCGGCTGGGCCGACGGCCGCACCGTCGACGAACCCGAACCCGCCGAGGAGGCCATCGAGTCCGGTGCCACGTCGGCGCCCGCCCAGGCCGGTCTCGGCCACGAGGCGCAGGGCCTCGCCGACCGCGTCGAACGCGCCCTGCGCGGACACGTCGGCGCGCCCACGGAGCACCCGTCGTGACCCCCGCGGACATCCGCCGCAGGACCGGCGCCCTGAGCCTCTTCCTCGCCGCCGCCCTCGTCCTCGCCCCGGCGCCCGCCGCGCACGCCGACGGCATCCGCGCCCAGCAGTGGGCCCTGGACGCCATGCACACCCAGCAGGCGTGGCGCACCACCAAGGGCGCGGGCGTCACCGTCGCCGTCCTGGACACCGGCGTCGAGGCCGACCACCCCGACCTGGCCGGCAACGTCCTCACCGGCAAGGACCTGGTCGGCTTCGGCGCGAGCGAGGGCGACCGCTCCTGGGCCCGGCACGGCACCGCCATGGCCGGGATCATCGCCGGTCACGGACACGGCCCCGGCAACACCGACGGCGTCATGGGCATCGCCCCGGAGGCCAGGATCCTCCCGCTCCGCGTGATCCTGGAGGACGGCGACCCCTCCCGCGCCAAGGCCCGCAAGACCCGCGGCAACGCGCTGGCCGAGGGCATCCGCTGGGCCGCCGACCACGGCGCCGACATCATCAACCTCTCCCTCGGCGACGACTCCGCCTCCGCCCACCCCGAACCGGCGGAGGACGAGGCCATCCAGTACGCCCTGAAGAAGGGCGTGATCGTCGTCGCCTCGGCCGGCAACGGCGGCGAGAAGGGCGACCACATCTCCTACCCGGCCGCCTACCCCGGCGTGATCGCCGCGACCGCCGTCGACCGCTACGGCACCCGCGCCTCCTTCTCCACCCGCCGCTGGTACGCCACGGTCAGCGCCCCCGGCGTCGACGTGATCATCGCCGACCCCGACCACCGCTACTACGAGGGCTGGGGCACCAGTGCCGCCTCCGCCTTCGTCTCCGGGGCCGCCGCCCTGGTGAAGGCGGCCCACCCGGACCTCACCCCGGCCCAGGTCAAGTCCGTCCTGGAGGACACCGCCCGCAACGCCCCGGCCGAGGGCCGCGACGACTCCCGGGGCTTCGGCTTCGTCGACCCGGCCGCCGCCATCGAGGCGGCCGGACGACTGAAGCCGGAAGGGCTGAGGGCGGCGGCGTACGGGGACGAGTACTTCGGCACCGGACCGGACGCCGCCGCCTCCGACGACGACACCTCGGCCTGGGCCGCCCCGCTGGCCGGCGGGGCGGGCGGCGTCCTGGTGGTCGCGGCCGTGGTCCTGTGGCGGGGCCGCCGCGAACGCCCCGACGACTTCTGACCGCCCGGAGAGCTCCCTAGGACGGGTCGTCCCGGACCACGGACACCGCCGCCCGCGCCGCCGCCTCGGTCAGCGAGATCCCCTCCGCCCGCGTACCGCTGCCCCGCGACACCACCGCCACCAGGCAGCCGTGGCCGCCGGTCGCCACCCGCCCGATGCTGTTGACGACCCACAGCCCGGTGGTGCTGCGCCGCAGCCAGCCGTTCTTCAGCGCCCAAGCCGAACCGGCCGTCCCACCGGATGCCTCGCCCGCGTCGGCCGCCGCCGACACACCCCACCGCTGACCGTCCGCGATCCGCTCCATCAGCCCGCGCACATACGCCCGTGAAGCCTCGCTCAGCGCCGAACCGTCCGCCACGAACACCTGCCGCAGCAGCGCGACCTGGTCGGCGGCGGTGGTCTGCGTCAGACCCCACAGCGGACCGTCGCCGCCCCGCGTGCCCGTCAGCCCGAAGCGCTCGTTCGCCGCGTCGAGCCCGTCGGCCGTCCCGATCGCCCGCCACAGTGCCGACGCCGAGTCGTTGTCGCTGTACTCGATCATCGCGGCGGTGTACGTCCTCTCCGCCGCGGTGAGCGAACGTCCCGCGTCCTGCGCCCGCAGCAGCAGCGCCGCCAGGATGTCGACCTTGACGATGCTCGCCGTGTCGAAGGCGCCCGTGCCGTACGCGGCGCCCGCGCCCGAGTCCGGGTCGAGCACCGCCACCGACACCTCGGCGCCGTCCGGCACCGGCACCGACGCCATGGCCGCGGCCAGCCGCGCGTCGCCGTCCACCACCGGTCCGACCGGCTCGACCGTCTCCACCGCCGCCTCCCCGCCCGAGGGTGCCGAGGCCGACGACGATACGGTGCCGCCCGCCCCGATAGGGTCGGGGACCGTGGCGAACAAGAACATCCCCGACTCCGCCTTCTCCGACGACGACGGCACCGCCGACCCCCGGCTGAGCGCCGCGCTCGCCGCCTGGGCCGAGGACCGCGCCGCCGTCGGCCCGGTCCTGGAGGCGCTCAAGGGCGCCCGGCTGCTCGTACCCGTCGTCGCCGTACTCGGCGAGGTGGAAGAGGACGAGAACGGGCTGCGCCGCGAGAAGACCAGCGACATGGCCGTACCGACCCTGAAGGCGGGCGACCGCACCGCGCTCCCCGCCTTCACCTCGACCGCGTCGCTCGCCCGCTGGGACCCCGCGGCCCGTCCCGTCGCCGTACCGGTGCACCAGGCGTTGCAGGCCGCCGCGCACGAGAAGGCGGACACCGTCGTACTGGACCTGGCGGGCCCGGTGCCGTTCGAGCTGACCGGAGCGGTGCTGCTGGCACTGGCCGAGGGGCGTACGACGACCGACCCGCTCGCGGATCCGGCCGTGGCCGGGGCCGTGCGCGCCGCCCTGGCCGACGAGCCCGCGGTGCTCCGCGCCCACCTCGGGCCGGGACGCGCCGACGGCACGCTCGCGCTGGTCCTGGACCCGGCCGCCGACGCGGCGAAGGCCGCGCGCGCCGTCGCCGAGCGGCTGGCCGCCGACGACACGCTGAGGGCCCGCCTGGTGCGCGGCCTCGACCTGGCACTGCTGCCGGCCGGGGCGACGCCCCCGGGCGAGCCCTTGTACGTGCGGAGGTAGCTCCCGGTCGCCGGGCGGCGGTCAGCCGTAGACCGCGCCCGTGTACTTCTCGCCCGGACCCTGCCCCGGCTCGTCCGGGACGAGCGAGGCCTCGCGGAAGGCGAGCTGGAGCGACTTCAGACCGTCGCGCAGCGGCGCCGCGTGGAACGAGCTGATCTCGGTCGCGGTCGCGTCGAGCAGACCGGCCAGCGCGTGCACCAGCTTGCGCGCCTCGTCCAGGTCCTTGTGCGCGTCGCCCTCCTCGGTCAGGCCCAGCTTCACGGCGGCCGCGCTCATCAGGTTGACGGCGACCGTCACGATCACCTCGACCGCGGGGACCTCGGCGATGTCGCGGGTCATGGCGTCGAAGTCGGGGTTCGCCGAGGATTCGGGAGGGGTCTCACTCATGCCGCACACGATAGGCGCAGCGGGGGAGCGGGCCCCACTCGGACTCGGTTAGCCCTTCCCCCGCCGAGCTGCTAACCTTGTGTAACGACCGGTCGGACACGCACGCCCACGGCAGCGGATCCGGCCCACAAGTGGAGGCTTCGAACTCCCACCTGGCCGTCCTCCGGACGGCGGGTCACCGGTCAGGCGGTCCCGTCCCACGGCGGTGACCAGCCCGAAGTCGCGCCCCGCGGTCATCGCGGCGGTGCTCCGGTAGCAGTTCGAGGAGCCCCGCCTGTGATCGTCCGGGGCATTTTTTGTGTGCCGGCGCGGTTAGGTCTATCGAACACAGACGTTACGCGGCTGTCCGCCAGACCGTCGCGTGGTGCTACCGAGGAGGATCCATCAGCGCCGAGCCCCGCATCAACGACCGGATTCGCGTTCCCGAGGTGCGACTTGTCGGTCCCAGCGGCGAGCAGGTCGGGATTGTCCCGCTTGCCAAGGCCCTGGAGCTTGCGCAGGAGTACGACCTCGACCTCGTCGAGGTCGCGGCGAACGCCCGTCCGCCCGTGTGCAAGCTCATGGACTACGGGAAGTTCAAGTACGAGTCGGCCATGAAGGCCCGTGAGGCGCGCAAGAACCAGGCGCACACGGTCATCAAGGAGATGAAGCTCCGGCCGAAGATCGACCCGCACGACTATGACACCAAGAAGGGTCACGTCGTCCGGTTCCTCAAGCAGGGCGACAAGGTCAAGATCACGATCATGTTCCGTGGTCGCGAGCAGTCCCGGCCGGAGCTCGGCTACCGACTGCTGCAGCGTCTCGCGGAGGACGTCCAGGACCTCGGCTTCGTGGAGTCGAACCCGAAGCAGGACGGCCGGAACATGATCATGGTTCTCGGTCCGCACAAGAAGAAGACCGAGGCGATGGCCGAGGCCCGCCAGGCGCAGGAAGCGCGCAAGGCGGACGCGAAGGCGAACCCCGGCAAGTCGCAGAACGCCGCGGAGGCCGACGACGCGGAAGCCGAGGCCCCGGCCGAGGCACCTGCCGAAGCGTGACCCCGGGGGACCGCCAGTCCCCAGGACACATACCCGATACAAGAGCGACGCTCCAACCGTGCCCGGTTTCACGACCGGGCACCGGAGCGCCACCGACGAGGAGAGAACGGCGCTATGCCGAAGAACAAGTCGCACAGCGGTGCCAGCAAGCGCTTCAAGATCACCGGCTCCGGCAAGGTGCTCCGTGAGCGCGCCGGCAAGCGCCACCTGCTCGAGCACAAGTCGTCCCGCGTGACGCGTCGCCTCACCGGCAACGCCGAGATGGCCCCGGGCGACGCCGCGAAGATCAAGAAGCTTCTCGGCAAGTGACGTACGGGCGCCACTGAGCGCCGTACGGCAGGACCGGGACCCATTCGATACCGGGCCGCGTGAGGACCACCGCGGCCCCGCTACAAGGAGTTAACAAGTGGCACGCGTCAAGCGGGCAGTCAACGCCCACAAGAAGCGCCGGGCGATCCTCGAGCAGGCCTCCGGCTACCGCGGTCAGCGTTCGCGCCTGTACCGCAAGGCCAAGGAGCAGGTCACCCACTCGCTGGTCTACAACTACAACGACCGCAAGAAGCGCAAGGGTGACTTCCGCCAGCTGTGGATCCAGCGCATCAACGCCGCTGCCCGCGCCAACGGCATCACGTACAACCGCTTCATCCAGGGCCTGAAGGCCGCCAACGTCGAGGTCGACCGCAAGATCCTCGCCGAGCTGGCCGTCAACGACCCGAACGCGTTCGCCGCGCTCGTCGAGGTCGCGCAGAAGGCGCTGCCGAGCGATGTGAACGCGCCGAAGGCGGCGTGACGCTGCGCTGGCTTGAGCCGTAGTTGAAGGGACCCGCAGGCTTGGAGCCTGCGGGTCCCTTCGGTTGCCGTTGTGTTCGGTTCGTTGTCTGCCGCGGGTGCGTTGTGGCTGGTCGCGCAGTTCCCCGCGCCCCTTTGGGGCGCGTCGCAGTCCACGACGATTCAGATGTGAAGGTGAGCAAGAGTGCGTCCTGTCAGCCCCGAGCTGATCTCCCCCCGGTCCCCCCGTGTCGCTGCCGCTCGGCGGCTTGGGAAGCGGAACTTTCGGGGGAAGGAGCGGCTGTTTCTGGCCGAGGGGCCGCAGGCCGTGCGGGAGGCCGCGGGGTACGGGGAGACGCTGGTGGAGCTGTTCGCCACCGTCGACGCCGCCGAGCGGTACGCCGACATCGTCGGGGCCGCGCGTGAGGTGGGCGCCCGGGTGCACCTGGCCGCCGACTCGGTGATCGAGGACATCTCCACCACCGTCACCCCGCAGGGTCTGGTCGGGGTCTGCCGGTTCCTGGACACGCCCTTCGAGGAGATCCTCGCCGCCCGGCCCAAGCTGGTCGCCGTCCTCGCGCACGTCCGGGACCCCGGCAACGCGGGCACCGTGCTGCGCTGTGCCGACGCCGCCGGGGCCGAGGCGGTCGTGCTCACCGACGCCTCCGTCGACCTGTACAACCCCAAGGCCGTACGCGCCTCCGTCGGCTCCCTGTTCCACCTGCCGGTCGCCGTCGGCGTCCCCGTCGAGCGGGCCGTCGCGGGGCTGCGGGAGGCGGGGGTACGGGTGCTGGCCGCCGACGGTGCGGGCGAGGACGACCTCGACACCGAGCTGGACGCCGGCACCATGGGCGGGCCCACCGCCTGGGTGTTCGGCAACGAGGCCTGGGGGCTCCCGGAGGAGACCCGCGCCCTCGCCGACGCCGTCCTGCGCGTCCCGATCCACGGGAAGGCGGAGAGTCTGAACCTCGCGACCGCCGCCGCCGTATGTCTCTACGCGTCGGCGCGTGCACAGCGCGCCGCCGGAGGGTGCCGCTCCGTCACCGAGAGCTAGTAGGGTGACCAGCTCAAGGCCCCTGCGCGGTTGAGAGGTGGGGTACGGGGATGAGCGTCGGCACGAGCAGCGCACCGGGAGCACGCCAGGTGCCGCGCCCGCCCGCGCCCCGCCCGCCCGGCGATCCCGCCGACCTCGGCATCGACCCGGACCAGCTGCCCGACGGCCTCGTCGTCGCCGACGAGCACGGCCGGGTGGTCTGCTTCAACGCGGCCGCCGCCCGCATCACCGCCACCCCCGCCGCCGAAGCTCTCGGCCGGCCCCTGGAGAGCGCCCTGCCGCTGGAGGACCTGGAGGGCCGCCGCTGGTGGCAGCTCACCGACCCCTACGGCGGCCTCGCCATCCGGGTCCGGCAGCCCGAGCGCAACCTGCTGCTCCCCGGCGGCCGGGAGGTCCTGGTCACCGCCCGCTACGTCCGCGCCGAACGCCTCGGCCCCGTCCACCGCGTCGTCGTCACCCTGCGCGACACCGAGGCCCGCCGCCGCACCGAGCGCAGCCACGCCGAGCTGATCGCCACCGTCGCCCACGAGCTGCGCTCCCCGCTCACCTCCGTCAAGGGCTTCACGGCCACCCTGCTGGCCAAGTGGGAGAGGTTCACCGACGACCAGAAGCGGCTGATGCTGGAGACCGTCGACGCCGACGCCGACCGCGTCACCCGGCTCATCGCCGAGCTGCTCGACATCTCCCGGATCGACTCCGGCCGCCTGGAGGTGCGCCGCCAGCCCGTCGACATCGGCGCCGCCGTCGGCCGGCACATCCAGGCGTACGTCGCCGCCGGACAGGAGGCCGACCGGTTCCTGCTCCGCCTCGCCCAGCCGCTGCCCGACCTGTGGGCCGACCCCGACAAGGTCGACCAGGTGCTGAGCAACCTGCTGGAAAATGCCGTGCGGCACGGCGAGGGAACCGTCACCATTGACGTCACGCCCACGGCGTCCCCCCGCGAGGGTGAGGACACCGGCACGTCGGTCACGGTGAGCGACGAGGGGGCCGGCATCCCGGAGGAGTCCATGAACCGCGTCTTCACCCGCTTCTGGCGGGGCAGCAAGCGCGGTGGCACCGGCCTCGGGCTGTACATCGTCAAGGGCATCGTCGAGGCCCACGGCGGCACCATCACCGTCGGCCGCGCCCCCGGCGGCGGCGCAGAGTTCCGATTTACGTTGCCCGTGGCGGCACCGGCGTACCTCACCTGAGCATCAGCTGAGACGGCCGACGACCCCACGGGCGTAATCCAGCGTTCCACAGCCCCGTTAGACTCGGTCTTTGGCACCTTTGCGTCCAGATCCGCAGACGAAGCGTCGACGAAGCGTCTCCGCCGCGTCTGGGGACCGTAGACGGGGCGTCCCAGCCAGCCAATCGGAAGCACGGGAAGAGATGTCGGCACCGAATAAGTCGTACGACCCTGTCGAGGTCGAGGCGTTGAAACCGGAAGAGATCGAGCGCATGCGGGACGAGGCGCTCGCCGCCTTCGCCGCCGCGGACTCCCTCGACGCGCTCCAGGAGGCCAAGGTCGCCCACACCGGCGGCACCTCCCCGCTGTCGCTGGCCAACCGCGAGATCGGCGCCCTGCCCCCGCAGGCCAAGGCCGAGGCCGGCAAGCGCGTCGGCATGGCCCGCGGCGCGGTGAACAAGGCGCTGGCCGCCCGCCAGGAGGAGCTGGAGGCCGAGCGCGACGCGCGCGTCCTGGTCGAGGAGGCGGTGGACGTCACGCTGCCCCACGACCGCGTACCGGCCGGCGCCCGCCACCCGCTCACCACGCTCTCCGAGCGCATCGAGGACATCTTCGTGGCCATGGGCTACGAGGTCGCCGAGGGCCCCGAGGCCGAGGCCGAGTGGTTCAACTTCGACGCCCTCAACATCGGCCCGGACCACCCGGCGCGCGGCGAGGCCGACACCTTCTTCGTGGCGGGCCCCGAGGGCGGCGCCGAGTCCGGCGTCGTGCTGCGTACCCACACCTCGCCCGTGCAGATCCGCTCCGCGCTCTCCCGCGAGCTGCCGGTCTACGTGATCTGCCCCGGCCGGGTGTACCGCACCGACGAGCTGGACGCCACGCACACCCCCGTCTTCCACCAGGTCGAGCTGCTCGCCGTCGACGAGGGCCTGACCATGGCGGACCTCAAGGGCACCCTGGACCACATGGTCCAGTCGCTGTTCGGCGCGGAGATGAAGACCCGGCTGCGGCCGAACTTCTTCCCCTTCACCGAGCCGTCCGCCGAGATGGACATGCTCTGCTACGTCTGCAAGGGCGCGTCCGTCGGCAACCCCGACCGGCCCTGCCGCACCTGCTCCAGCGAGGGCTGGATCGAGCTGGGCGGCTGCGGCATGGTCAACCCGCGGGTGCTCACCGCCTGCGGTATCGACCCCGAGAAGTACAGCGGCTTCGCCTTCGGGTTCGGCATCGAGCGGATGCTGATGTTCCGCCACAACGTCGAGGACATGCGAGACATGGTCGAGGGTGACGTCCGGTTCACCCGGCCGTTCGGGATGGAGATCTGATGCGGGTCCCGCTTTCCTGGCTGCGGGAGTACGTCGACCTGCCAGCCACCGAGACCGGCCGCGACGTGCAGGCCAAGCTGATTTCGGCCGGCCTGGAGGTCGAGACCGTCGAGCACCTGGGCGCCGACCTCAAGGGCCCCCTCGTCGTCGGCCAGGTGCTGACCATCGAGGAGCTGGAGGGCTTCAAGAAGCCGATCCGCTTCTGCACGGTGAACGTCGGCCAGGCCAACGGCACGGGTGAGCCGCAGGAGATCGTCTGCGGCGCCCGGAACTTCGCGGTCGGCGACAAGGTCGTCGTGGTCCTGCCGGGCGCCACCCTGCCCGGCGGCTTCTCGATCAGCGCCCGCAAGACCTACGGCAAGACGTCCCACGGCATGATCTGCTCCAGCGACGAGCTGGGCATGGGCGACGACGGCACGCACGGCATCATCGTGCTGCCGCCGGAGACCGAGGTCGGCAAGGACGCCATCGAGCTGCTGGAACTGGTCGACGAGGTGCTGGACATCGCCGTCACCGCCAACCGCGGCGACTGCCTGTCCATCCGCGGCGTCGCCCGCGAGGCCGCCATCGCCTACGGCCTGCCGCTGCGCGACCCGGCCCTGCTGGACGTGCCCGGCCCGAACGCCTACGGCTACCCGGTGAAGATCGCCGACCCCACCGGCTGCGACCGCTTCACCGCCCGCACCGTGACCGGCCTCAGCGCCGAGGCGCGCTCCCCGATCTGGCTCCAGCGGCGGCTCCAGAAGGTCGGCATGCGCCCGATCTCGCTGGCCGTCGACGTCACGAACTACGTGATGATGGAGCTGGGCCAGCCCCTGCACGCCTACGACCGCGGTCTGGTCCAGGGCACCATCGGCGTACGCCGGGCCCAGGAGGGCGAGAAGATCGTCACCCTCGACGGCACCGAGCGGAAGCTGCACGCCGAGGACCTGGTCATCACCGACGACCGCGGCCCGATCGGCCTCGCGGGGGTCATGGGCGGCGCCAACACGGAGATCGCGGACCACGGCGACACCGAGAACGCGACGAGTGACGTGGTCATCGAGGCCGCCCACTTCGACCAGGTGTCCATCGCGCGCACCGCCCGCCGCCACAAGCTGTCCTCCGAGGCCTCCCGCCGCTTCGAGCGCGGCGTCGACCCGCAGGCCGCCGCCGCTGCCGCGCAGCGCACCGTCGACCTGCTGGTGCTGCTCGCGGGCGGCACCGCCGAGGCCGGGGTCACGGAGATCAGCGCCCCGTCCGCACCGCACACCGTCAGCCTCCCGGCCGACCACCCGGACAAGGTCGCCGGTGTCGCCTACGGCCGCGAGACCGTCGTACGCCGCCTCCAGGAGGTGGGCTGCGACGTCTACGGCCAGGACGAGCTGATCGTCACCGTGCCGTCCTGGCGGCCCGACCTCACCGACCCGAACGACCTCGCCGAGGAGGTCATCCGCCTGGAGGGGTACGAGAACCTCCCCTCCACGCTGCCCAGGCCCCCGGCGGGCCGCGGCCTCACCTCCCGGCAGCGGCTGCACCGCCGCGTCGGGCGGGCCCTGGCCGGTGCCGGTTACGTCGAGGCGCTGAACTACCCGTTCGTCGGCGAGCAGGTCTTCGACCAGCTCGGTCTCGACGCCGACGACCCGGCCCGCCGCGTCGTCAGGCTGGTCAACCCGCTCAGCGACGAGGAGCCCGCGCTGCGGACCACGCTGCTGCCCGGCCTGCTCGCGGCGCTGCGGCGCAACGACGGCCGGGGCGCGCACGACCTCGCGCTGTTCGAGACCGGCCTGGTCTTCCACCCGCGCGACGAGCAGCGCGTCGCCGCCAACCTGCCCGTCGACCGGCGCCCCGGCGAGGACGACCTCGCCGCGCTGGACGCCGCGCTGCCCGACCAGCCCCGGCACGTCGCCGTGGTCCTGGCCGGCGCCCGCGAACAGGCCGGCTGGTGGGGCAGGGGCCGTCCGGCCGACTGGGCCGACGCGGTCGAGTCCGCCCGCACCGTCGCCCGTGAGGCCGGCGCCGAACTGGGCGTCCGCAAGGGCCAGTACGGGCCGTGGCACCCGGGCCGCTGCGCCGAGCTGTTCGTCACCGTGGACGGCGAGGACCGCGTGATCGGGCATGCGGGTGAGCTGCACCCGCGGGTCCTGAAGACACTGGGCCTGCCCGCGCGCACGTGCGCGATGGAGCTGGACCTCGACGCGGTGGAGCGGGTCGGCGACGACACCCCGCAGGCGCCGGGCATCTTCACGTTCCCGGTCGCGACGCAGGATGTGGCCCTGGTGGTCGACGCGTTCGTCCCGGCCAGTGAGGTCGAGGCCGCGCTGCGCGAGGGCGCGGGCGAACTGCTGGAGTCCATCCGGCTGTTCGACGTCTACGACAACGCGGAGCAGCTCGGTGAGGGGCGCAAGTCCCTGGCGTACGCGTTGCGCTTCCGTGCGGGGGACCGGACGCTGACGGTCGACGAGGCGTCGGCCGCCCGCGACGCGGCGGTTGCCCTCGCGGGCGAGCGGGTGGGCGCAGTGCTCAGGAGCTGACGGTTCGCCCAAGGGGCGTGGGGTTTCTGCCGGTTCGGCGGCTGCGGGCAGTCGGTGGCCGGTCGCGCAGTTCCCCGCGCCCCTGGGGCATCACCTGAACGGCGTTCGACCGCCTCTCCGGCCGGCGGAGCCGTCCGCCCCGCCACGGAGTGTCGGGCAGGCAGCCGGGCGGACGGCCTGGATACGGGCCGCCGCACTGTACGAGGGGGAGCCGGCGGCCCGGCCGGCCTCTTTCGAGGCCCTTCAGTCAACCGGCCCGGAACTCTCCGCGACAGCGCGCACACGCTGCGGATGCGCGTACTCCGTTCACACCCCGTGTGAAGACCGACGCACTACGCTGTCGGCACCGATTCACCGGGGGCACCCATGCAGCCCAACACCCTGCTCGACGCGATCCTCGACGAGGCCGGGATCTCGCACGCGGGACTGGCCGCGCACGTCAACCAGGCGGGCCGGGCGCGCGGGCTCGCACTGAGGTACGAACACACCGCCGTCGCCCGGTGGTTGAAGGGACAGCGGCCGCGCGGCCAGGTGCCCGACCTGATCTGCGAGGTCCTCGCCTCCCGGCTGCACCGACCCGTCACCCTCGACGACATCGGCCTCGGCGTGCCCGGCGAACCCGCCGCTCCGCACACCGGATCGCTGTCCGGCTTCGTGGAGCGTGCGACCGCCCTGTGGCGCTCCGACCAGCAGCAGCGCCCGCACATCCTCGGCGCCCCCGCGCTCACCGGCACACCGGCCGTGATGCCCGTGTGGGAGTGGGAGAACCCGCCCGAGGACACGGACGTCTCCCGCGGTGGACGGCACCGGGTCACCGCGGCCGACCTGGAGACGGTGCGCTGCGCCCGCACGCACTACGAGCAGATGTACCGCAAGGCCGGCGGCATCGCGACCCGCGCCCGCATCGTCGGCTTCCTCAACTCCGAGGCCGCGCCGCTGCTGCGCGGCAGCTACACCGACGCCACCGGACGGCAGTTGCACCGGGCCACCGGGGGCCTGGTGGCGGTCGCCGGGATCTGCGCGTACGACTCCGACGCGCACGGCCTCGCCCAGCGCTACTTCCACCAGGCACTGCGGCTCGCCAAGGCCAGCGGCGACCGGGGGCTCGGCGCGTACGTCATCGCGCTGCTGGTCAACCAGGCGCTGTTCATGCGGGAGTACCGGCAGGCCGTCGCCTTCGCCGAGGCCGCGCTGCGCGCCGCCGGCCGGCACATCACCCCGGCGCTCGCCTCCGACCTGTACGCGATGCAGGCGAAGGCGTACGCGCACCTGGGCGACGGCAGCGGCGCGCTGGCCTGCATCCGCCGGGCCGAGCAGGCCGCCGAGCGCATCCGGCGGGGGTACGAGCCCGACGAGACCGGCTACGTCCAGCCCGGACTGGTCAACGTCCAGGTGGCGGAGGCGCTGCTGAGCCTCGGTGAACTCGCGGCGGCCGGGGAGCACGCGGCGGCGGCCGTGGACACCCCCGCGCACGACCGGGGCCGCGTGCACCGGCTCGCCATGCTCAGCACGATCGAACTGCGCCAGGGCCACGCCGACAAGGCGGTGGCGACGGCCGTGCGGATGGCCGAACAGGCCCGGGGAATGGAGTCCCACCGGCTGCGCGACAGACTGCGCGCGGTGCGCGAGCACCTGGTGAACAGCGGTTGCGGGGGCACGGCCGAGGCCGCCGAACTCATCGACGGGGCACTGCGCGTACCGCTGTAGCCGTCCCGTCCGGCCGCGCCTCTGCGTCCACCCCTGCGCCCACTCCTGCGCCGTGAGCGGCCCTCGTACGCCTGCTGCCGGAACGCTGCTGCTGCGATATTGCCACCTACTCAAAGAAAGGTGGCAGAACAGTGCAGTGGACGAAACAGAGCGAACAAAATGTGTACTCAAATCGATGGTTCAGCGTCAATCGCGCCGATGTCGTCCTGCCCGACGGCCGGCACCTCGACCACTTCCTGATACGGATGCGCCCCGTGGCCGCCGCCACGGTCGTGAACGAGGCGGGCGAGGTCCTCCTGCTGTGGCGGCACCGCTTCATCACCGACAGCTGGGGCTGGGAACTGGCGGCCGGAGTCGTCGAGGACGGCGAGGACGTCGCGGTGGCGGCGGCCAGGGAACTGGAGGAGGAGACCGGCTGGCGGCCCGGACCACTGCACCACCTGATGAGCGTGGAGCCCTCCAACGGACTCACCGACGCGCGCCACCACGTCTACTGGGCCGACCGGGGCACGTACACCGGGCACCCCGTGGACGACTTCGAGTCCGAGCGGCGGGAATGGGTCCCCCTCAAACTCGTGCCCGACCTGATCACCCGAGGGGAGGTCCCGGCCGCCAACATGGCGGCCGCCCTGCTCCTGCTCCACCACCTCTGGCTCGGGCGCGACCAGCCGCAGGAGGAGTAGCGAGTGGCCGGGACTGGCCAACTTCGGTCATTTGTTGAGGTGTTCCGGCCAAGGAGCCGTCCCGCCCGCCGCAGGTACTGACAGGCACCGCCCGCACGGGCACGATGCTGCGACATCGGACGGGGGCGTGATGAGTGCTGCCGAGAAGAGAGCCGGGCTCGACGGGCCGGACGACGGGACCGGCCGGGACCACCGGGAGGCGACGCCGGAACCAAGGCCCGCCGGGACGCCCGCGGAACCCGGCGACGGGGCCGCCGCGGAACTGGCGACGCGCGTCTTCGCCGGACCGGAACGCTGGGGCTGGGAGTTCGTCCAGCCACCGGAGCCCCCGGCGCACCGCGCCGCCCGGAACCCGCCCGTGTACAAGGAGCCCTCCGACCACGAGGTCCGCTCCCTGCGCGAGCACGCCATGGGCGGCCGCAACACCACCGGCTTCGGCTGCGCGACCCTGATCGCGGGCGGTATCGGGCTCGTGGCCGGGAACATCGTCGTCGCGGTGATCGTCATGATCGTCGTCGTCGCCCTGTTCCGCGCGACCTCGCCCAACGCCAGGCTGCGGGCCGCCGAACGCCGCCTCGAAGGCGATCGCAAACGGGCCCGGCGCGACCACGAGGCCCGCACGAAGGCGTGGCAGGAACTGCTCGCCCAGCACCGCGACGCGCACCTGCGCCACAACGAGACACTGGACACCTGGTACCCGATCTCCCTCACCTCGGGGCCCAGCCGGATCGACGTCTTCGGCGGCACGGGCAACGGCTGGGCCAGCCTCCTCGCCACGCTGGGCGGGCCCCTCCTCACCGCCGGCCAGTCGGTCGTCGTCCTCGACCTCACCCAGCAGGCGGTGGCCCTGGAGCTGGCCGGGCTCGCCGCCCGGCGCGGAGTCACCGTCGGCCACGTACCCGTGCCCGGCGCGCTGCTCGGCCGCGACCTGCGCGAGGAGTTCACCTCGGAGGAGCTGGCGGAGACCCTGGCCGAGGCCCTGGGCAGCATGCGACCGCCCGGCGCCGACATCGACCTCCACACCATCGACGTGGACGTGGTCCAGACCGTCACCGAGCTGCTCGAAGGACCCGTGACCCTCGACCGCCTGGCCGCCGGACTGCGCGTCCTGCTCCGCGTCTACGACCCCGGCCCGCAGGCACCGGGCCCGCTCAGCGACTCCGAGGTCGAGTCGATGACCCGGGCCATCGACCTCGTCGGCCAGAGCGAACGCGTCCAGAACGAACTCCGCTACGTGCGGGCCCAGACGGAACTGCTGACCAGGGCGGAGACGGTCCACACGCCCGACGCTCCCGTCTCCTCCTGGTGGAGACCCGGCGGGCTCACCGTCGTCACGACCGAGGACCAGGTGCACCGGCGCAAGGACCTCACCGACCGCTTCGTCTTCTTCCAGCTGCTCCACGCGCTGCGCAAGCGCACGGTCGCCCCGGGCTCGGGCACGCTCGTCGTGGCGGGCGCCGACCACCTCGGCCGGGAGGCGCTGGAGACGATGGCCCGTCAGGCACGCACCGCCGGAGTACGGCTCGTCGTGCTCCTGGAACACCTGCGGGAGGCCGCGGTCCAGGTCGCCGGCGGATCCGACAGCGCGACGGTGTTCATGCGCATGGGCAACGGCGAGGAGGCGAGAGCCGCCGCGCAGTTCATCGGACAGGAGCACAAGTTCCTCGTGAATCAGCTGACCCGCCAGGTCGGGGAAACGCTCACGGAGGGACGCGGCACCAGCTACACCTTCCAGAGCGGACTGTCCCGGACCTCGGGATTCAACCGGGGCGGCAGCGGCACGGGCAGCAACTGGGGGAGTTCGGACTCCACCGGCACCTCGCTCTCCCGTAGCTGGCAGGACTCCACCACCACCTCGACCGCCCACTCGACCACGACCGGCGAGAACCTCAGCCGGGTGTACGAGTTCACGGTCGAACCCACCCAGATGCAGGCCCTGCCCGCGACCGGACTGGTCCTCGTCGAGACCGGCCCGGGCGGTCGCCGGGTCGTCTTCGGGGACTGCAGCCCCGGGATCAACTTCCTGCCGAAAGTGTCCGACCGGCCGCGCCCGAGCCTGCCGTGACGCCGGGCACCGGCGCCCGCGGCGGGCCCGCGGAACTCGCCGCGTACCGCTTCCACCGGCTGCTCACCGTGCCCCGCCGACCGGACGAGCGGCAACCCGGGCAGGACCGTACGGCCGCTCAGCTGACCGCCGCGGTGACCGCGGCCCACGCGGTGCTCGGCCACCGCGGCGAGGGCGGGCCCACCGGGTTCGCCACCGCGTGGATCCGACCCGGCCCGCACCGGCCCATGCACTTCCTGGTGGGCGGCGCCCCGTACTTCCCGCCCGCGGGGGATCGGCCCCACGATACGGCCGAACGCCCCGTCGGCTACCCGCCCGGCGCCACCGCCCGGGACGTTCCGGCAGGCGAGGCCGCCGCACTGCTGGAGCGGATGCCGTACTGGCTGCCCTGCCTCGGGTCCCACGACGCCCTGCGCATGGGCGACGACGAACGTGCCCTGCCCGCCGAACGCCGCGGCTCCTTCGACGACGCCGTCGCCCACCTCCCGGACGCCTTCGCCTGGCTGCTCCTGGCCGAACCCCTCCCGTACGAGCGGCTGGAGCGGGAGCGCGCCGCGCTGTCCGTGCAACTGCCCCGGCTGCGCCAGCGGGAGAACTCCGCGGCCGACCGGCTGGCGGCCGAACGGGCCGAAGCGCGCCACCGCGAACTGACCCGGGCGCTCGCCACCGGCGTATGGAGCGTACGCGTGCTGGTCGGCGCGGAGCGGCCGGGGTCCGCCCTCGCCTCGGCCGCGCTGCTGTGCGGCTCGGGCGACCTGGACGACCTGCCGTACGTCCTCGTGCCGACCAGGCACCCGCTGCCCTTCGCCGAGGCGCTGACCGCGACCACCCAGGCCGCCTCCGCCTCCGTGCCGCCGGGAGCCACCCCCTTCGTCGCGCCCGCGGAACTCGTGGCCGCGCTCGCCCGGCCACCGGAGCGGGAGCTGCCCGGCATCCGCACGGTGGCCCCCAACCGCTTCGACGTCACCTCCGACGACACGGAACAGGACACGGAACAGGACACGGAACAGGGCACGGTCCAGGGGACGGCGCAGGGCACGGCCGCCGACGGTTTCCCGATCGGCGACATTCTCGACGAGTCGCTGTCGGCCACGGGCCGGCTCCACGTGTCGCGCGCGACCCTCAACCGGCACGCCTTCATCTGCGGTGCCACCGGTTCGGGCAAGTCCCAGACCGTGCGGAGCCTGCTCACCGCCCTGTCCACGCACGAACGGCCGGTCCCCTGGCTGGCGATCGAACCGGCGAAGGCCGAGTACGCGCGCATGGCCGGCCGCCTCGGCGCGGCCGGAGGACCGGAGGAAGCCCGGCGGGTCACCGTGATCCGGCCGGGGGACGTGGACGTCCCGCCCGCCTCGCTCAACCCGCTGGAACCGGAGCCCGGCTTCCCCCTGCAGAGCCACGTGGACCTCGTCAGAGCCCTCTTCCTGGCGGCCTTCGAGGGACACGAGCCGTTCCCGCAGGTGCTGGCCCGAGCACTGTCCCAGTGCTACACGGAGGCCGGATGGGACCTGGTCACCGGCGAGCCGCGCCCGGCCCACAAACCGAAGTTCCTGCCGGACGAGCCGGACGAGCCCCGCACGGCGGCCTACCCGACCCTCGGCGAACTCCAGGCGACGGCACGGCAGGTGGTCGAGACGATCGGCTACGGCAAAGAGGTCACCGCCGACGTGCGGGGCTTCGTCGACGTCCGCATGGGCTCGCTGCGGGAAGGCACCCCGGGCCGGTTCTTCGAGGGCGGCCACCCGCTGGACGTCGCCGGACTGCTCTCCGGGAACGTCGTCCTCGAACTGGAAACGATCACCAACGACCAGGACAAGGCCTTCCTCATCGGGGCCACCCTCATCCGCCTCGTCGAACACCTGCGGGTCCACCACGGCGCGGGCGGCGTGCCCCTGCGCCACGTGCTCGTCGTGGAGGAGGCGCACCGCCTGCTCAAGAACGTCGACGACGGCCCCGCGGCCGCCGCGGTCGAACTGTTCGCATCGCTCCTCGCCGAGATCCGCGCCTACGGCGAGGGCGTCGTCATCGTCGAGCAGATCCCCAGCAAGATCCTCCCGGACGTGGTCAAGAACAGCGCGTTGAAGATCATGCACAGGCTGCCCGCCGAGGACGACCGACGGTTCGTGGGCGCCACGATGAACCTCCGGCCGGAGCAGAGCGAGAGCGTCGTCGCCCTGCCCCCGGGCCGCGCCGCCGTCGCCGCCGACGGCATGGACCGGCCCGTACTGACGTCCGTCCCGCACGGCGAGCACGACGAGAGCGCGAAGGGCGCCTCCGGCGAACCGCCGCTGCTGGGCAGCCGCAGCCGCCTGTGCGGGCCCACGTGCCGCGGCGAACCCTGCACGCTGCGCGCCATGAACGACTCCCACCACCGGTCCACGGAGCCGCTCCACCTGATCTGGGTGGAGGCAGCCGCCTGCGCCCAGGCGATGGGCATGGCCGCCCCGGCCCCGGCGTCCCGGGTACGGGCGGCCCTGACGGACCTCACCGCACGCGATCTGGAGTGCACCCTCGGATACGCCGCGGAACGAGCCGTCTCGGCGCGGGAGACCCTGATGCGGGACGAGGTCGACCCCGGGGACTTCGCGGAGCGCCTGCACACCGTGCTGTACGCCGCGCTGCTGGGCCGGGAGCCGCCGCCCGTCGACCGGCGCCGGTACACCTACGCCAACTACCGGTTCCGGGACGTGCTGGAAGTCATCCAGCGCGCCCGGAAGACGGCCCCGGACGGACCCCACGCGTACCCGGAGCACGAGGCCGAGTGGGCGGCCCGCGGGCTGGTGCTCACCGGAACCTCCGGCGCCGCCCACCGCCTCCAGGTCCGTGCCCTGCCCGGGTACGGACCGGGGAAGGCGCACGCCCGGATCGGCGACGTGGAGCGCAGCGGACTGCGCCGGGCGGTGGCGGCGGTGACGGGTGCCACGACGGAGGACCACGTACGGCGGGCCTTCGCCCTGGCCTGTGAGGAAGGTCCGCGGCTGCGCGCGCTGGTGGCGGAGACGGCGGCACGGGTGGCGCAGGTGTGCGCCGAGGGGACGGGGGCCCACGGATGAGCGAACTCGGCGGTACGGTCCACGACGCCCCGCCGCCCCCTCCACCGCCCCCGCCCCCTCGCGACGCGCACGCACCCGGTGACGGAGACGTGCCGGACCGGTCCGGCGAGAACGCGGAGGCGCCGCAGGACGGGCAACGGGCGGAGGACACCGGGGACGGCGACGTTCCGGAGACCGACTCCCGGCCCGACGATCCGGCGCCGCCCGTCGTGGAGGCCTCGGAGGACGGCGACCCGCCGACGGACGAGCCGGAGCCGGACGAGCCGGAGCCGGCACAGCCGCCGGACCAGGACCGCGCAGACCCGGGCCCGGAGCCCGAGCCCGAGCGCGAGGCAGAGCGCGAGCCCGAGGCCGAGGCGGAGTCCGAGCGCGAGCCCGAGGCGGAGTCCGAGCGCGAGCCCGAGGCGGAGGCCGAGTCCGAGCCCGAGGCGGAGGCCGAGTCCGAGCCCGAGGCGGAGCCTGAGGCCGAGTCCGAGTCCGAGCCCGAGGCGGAGCCCGAGCCCGAGTCCGAGCGCGAGCCTGAGGCCGAGCCCGAGCCCGAGCCCGAGGCCGAGCGCGAGCCGGAACCTGAGCCCGTCTCTGAGACCGAGCGGGAGCGAGCGCGAGAGCCCGAGCCGGAACAAGAGCCCGGGCCCGAGTCGGAACGCGACCCCGATGCTGAGAGGGAAGCGAGGCCCACGGCGGAACCTGACCCTGACTCGGAGCCCGTGCCGGAGCAGGAGCCGGAGCCGGAG
Source organism: Streptomyces sp. NPDC018026 (assembly GCF_044327745.1). NCBI lineage: Bacteria > Bacillati > Actinomycetota > Actinomycetes > Kitasatosporales > Streptomycetaceae > Streptomyces > Streptomyces sp. NPDC018026. The sequence continues at coordinate 231,464 of NZ_JBIRFY010000007.1, read as the reverse complement.
CCCGTGCCGGACCCGGAGCACGACTCCGAGCGAGACCCCGACGAAGCGCCCGAGCCCGCACCGCTCGCCGAGTCCGCGTCCGAGACGGAGCGGGGACACGAGGGGGCGCCCGAGCCCCCGCCCGACGCGGAGCCCCCGCCCGACGCGGAGCCCCCGCCCGAGCCCGAGCCCGCGTCCGGGCAACGGCCGCAACGAGAAGCTGCGGTCGCGGAAGCGCGGCCGGACACCGAGCCGGAGCCCGAAGCGGCGGCCATGCCGGAGCCCGGGGAACCGGACAGGGCGGCCTCGACCCCGGATTCCGAAGCGGATGACCGGGAGCCGCCGGAGCCCGCCGAACCGGGGGGCCGGACGGCTCGGAGTGAGCTCGACGAGGCAGGCAGGGCCCTGGTGTCGGCGACCGAGGGCGTGGCCGAAATCGCTGTCGCCGCAGCCGAGGGCGCCGCGGATCTTGTTGCGGAGACCGCGAACGCCCTGGAGGAAGCCGCCGCCGGTGCCGCCTTCGAAGGCCGGGCCGACGCCGCTCGTGAGGCGTTTGCCGCCGACGGGCCGCCGGACGGCGCCTGGCAGGACGGCGATCCACCGGATACCTACGCGGACGACCCGGAGGGCCCGGCAGACCAGGAGCCGGACGGAGACGGTGGGGAGCAGCGCCCCAATCCATGGCTCAACCTCAGGGTCGGACCACCCGCGGACGGCCCGCCCCCGGACGGAGCCGGTGCTCCCGGCGGCTCCGGCGACGGTCCCGACGACCCGGACGACCACGGCGCACCGCCCGACGACGGCGGGGACGAGGACGACGAGGACCGATCCGACATCGAGACCAAGGAACTCAAGATCGAGGGGTTCAAGCTCGAGCCGAACGTGGACCGCATGCGCGGAGCCAACATGGCCCGGGCCGTGGAGGCCCAACAGGCCTACGAGGCTTCGGCTCAGGCACGTCGTCGGGAGGACCCGGACCGGGAGCGGGAGAACCGGGACGGGCCGGACGACGAAAGCGACGCTCCCCGGGAATCGAGCAGACTGGACCCCGACGTGGCGAACACGCTACGCGTGGCCGCGGCGGGGCTGTCGAGCCCCCGCCCCCCGAACCGGGCCGCCGAGAACCGCGCACGCGGCGGGCCCGACGGCACGGCGGCGGTCACCCAGGAGCAGAGCCGGAACCAGAGCCAGGACCGGGAGCAGGAGCAGAGCCGGGGACTGGGCCTCAGGAAGGACAAGGGCCTGGGATGAGGAGCGGCGCCGCGACCGGCGTCAGCCGTAGGCGTAGAAGCCCGAGCCGCTCTTGCGGCCGAGGCGGCCCGCGTCGACCATGCGCTGGAGCAGCGGGGGAGCGGCGTACAGGGGCTCCTTGTACTCCTCGTACATCGAGTACGCCACCGAGGCGACCGTGTCCAGGCCGATCAGGTCGGCCAGCTTCAGCGGGCCCATCGGGTGGGCGCAGCCCATCTCCATGCCGTTGTCGATGTCCTCGCGGCTGGCGATGCCCGACTCGAACATCCGGATCGCGGAGAGCAGGTAGGGGATCAGCAGCGCGTTGACCACGAAGCCGGAGCGGTCCTGGGCGCGGATCGCGTGCTTGCCCAGCACCTTCTCGGTGAACAGCTGGGCCCGGCTGAGCGTGCCCTCGGAGGTGGTGAGCGCCGGGATCAGCTCGACGAGCTGCTGCACCGGGGCCGGGTTGAAGAAGTGGATGCCGATGACGTGGTCGGGCCGCGAGGTGGCGACCGCCAGCTTCACCAGCGGGATGGAGGAGGTGTTGGAGGCCAGGATCGCGTCCGGCCGGGTCACGACCTGGTCGAGCACCTGGAAGATCTCGGTCTTGACCTGCTCGTTCTCGACGACGGCCTCGATCACCAGGTCGCGGTCGGCGAACTCGCCGAGGTCGGTGGTGAAGCTGAGGCGCGCCTGCGTCGCGTCCCGCTCCTCCTCGGTCATCTTGCCGCGCTCGGCCGCCTTGGCCAGCGAGTTGTACAGCCGGGTGCGGCCGATCTCCAGAGCCTCGCCGGTGGTCTCGGCGACCATCACCTCCAGACCCGAGCGGGCGCACACCTCGGCGATGCCCGCCCCCATCTGACCGCAGCCGACCACGCCGACGCGTGCGATATCTCCCGAGATGCCGGTCACATCGTCCCTTTCGCTGACTCCACTGCTGGCCGCAGGCATGCCGGGGTCCCCGGCGCCTGCTCCGATCGAGCACGTTACCCCCGAATGGTCACGGTTCCGTCTCCCGGGTCGGGCATGCTGAGGCTCCGTACACGATCCGTGACCGTACGGATCCACAGCGTTCAGGAGGTCTTCCCATGGGCGGTGTCTCGCGCCGTGCCTTCACGGTGGCGGCGTTGTCGGCGTTCACGCTCGTGCCCGAGGCGTCGGCAGCGACCCCGGGTCCGGCGAAGCCGGTGCCCCCGCGCAGCGCCGCCGCCGGGATGCGGGGGATGTGGCTGGCGACCGTGGCCAACCGGGACTGGCCCACCCGCGCGGGGCTGCGCGCCGCCGAGCAGCGCGCGGAGCTGATCGAGCACCTCGACAACGCGGTCCGGCACCGCCTCAACACGGTGATCCTCCAGGTGCGGCCGACGGCCGACGCGCTGTGGCCCTCGGCGCACGAGCCGTGGTCGCAGTACCTGTCCGGCAGCCAGGGCCGCGACCCGGGCTGGGACCCGCTGGGCACGGCGGTCAAGGAGGCCCACGCCCGCGGCCTGCAACTGCACGCCTGGTTCAACCCGTACCGCGTCGCCACCCACGACGACCCGGCCCGCCTCGTCTCCTCCCACCCCGCGCGGAAGAACCCCGGGTGGGTGGTGCCGTACGGCGGGCAGCTCTACTACAACCCCGGGCTGCCCGAGGTCCGGGCCTTCGTCCAGGACGCGATCATGGACGCGGTGGCGAAGTATGAGGTGGACGGGGTCCACTTCGACGACTACTTCTACCCGTATCCGGTGGCGGGCCAGAGCTTCGCCGACGGCGCGACCTTCGGCACGTTCGGCACCGGCTTCGCCACGAAGGCCGACTGGCGGCGGGACAACATCGACCGGCTGGTGCGCGAGACCGCGCAGCGCGTCAAGGACGTCCGGCCTGCCGCCCGCTTCGGCGTCAGCCCCTTCGGCGTGTGGCGCAACTCCGCCACCGACGAGCGCGGCTCCGACACCCGGGCGGGCGTGCAGACGTACGACGACCTGTACGCGGACACCCGCAAGTGGGTGCGCGAGGGCTGGATCGACTACGTCGTGCCGCAGCTGTACTGGAACATCGGCCTGGACGGCGCCGACTACGCGAAGCTGCTGCCCTGGTGGGCGGAGACCGCCCGGGGCAGCCGCACCCAGCTGTACGTGGGCGAGGCGCTGTACAAGTCCGGGGACCCGGCGCAGCCCGCCGCCTGGCAGGACCCGGCCGAACTCTCCCGTCACCTGACGCTGGCCGCTCGGTACCCGGAGGTCCGCGGGCACGTCTACTTCTCGGCCAAGGACGTCGCCGACGACCGCGGCGGCGCGATGGCGCGGGTGGCCGCCGACCACTACACGCAGCCGGCCGCCGCCCCGCGCTGAACCGCTCCGACGCGGGGGTGCGGCCCCTGAGCTACAGCCGGGTCTCCTTGTGCCGGATCTCCGAGTCGGGGCCGGGCGAGCACACGGCCTCGTGCCCGTCCTCGAACCGGACCCGGTACGGGGGAGTGCCCTTGTCGCCCATCACTTCGACGATCTCCGCGACCTTGTCGTGCTCACCGACCACCCGGCCGTGCTGGACCAGCTGGTCGCCCTTGGTTGCGTGCATCCGTGAGGCCTCCTCACCTGTGTGTGGCCCGAGGGCGGGCGCTAACCCCTGGCCCGCTGGGTGACCGCGATGCACACCAGTACGGCCGCGGCCGTCAGCGGAGCGGCCACCGGCAGGTGCTCGCCCAGGAGAAGTACCGACCACACCAGTGTGAGCAGCGGCTGGGCCAGCTGCAACTGGCTGGCCTTGGGGATGCCGATCGCCGCCATGCCCCGGTACCAGACGACCAGGCCGAGGAACTGCGAACCGATCGCCACCCACAGCAGCCCGGTCACGGCGTGCGCCGTCAGGTGCACCGGCTCGAAGGACAGTGCCACCGCCGCCATCGGCACCGTCAGCGGCAGGCACAGCACCAGCGCCCAGCCGATGACCTGCCACCCCGGCATCACCCGGGCCAGCCGGCCGCCCTCCGTGTAGCCGGCGGCGCACACCAGCAGGGCCGCGAAGAGATAGGCGTCGGCCGAGGTCAGCGCGCCGCCGCTCTGCTGCACCGTGAAGGCGATCACGGCCGCCGCGCCCGCCAGGGCCGCGATCCAGAAGGTGCGCGAGGGGCGGGTGCCGACGCGCAGGGCGGACAGCAGCGCGGTGGTCAGCGGCAGCAGGCCCACCACGACGGCGGCGTGCGCCGTGGTCGACGTCTGCAGGGCGAGCGTGGTGAGCAGGGGGAAGCCGAGGACCACCCCGGCGCCCACCACCGCGAGACCCAGCCAGTGCCGCCGCTCGGGCGGTGCCACCCGCAGCACCACCAGACAGGCCCCGGCGACCGCGGCGGCGAGGATGCTGCGCACGGCGATCAGGGACCAGGGCCCGAAGCCCTCCAGGCCCCAGGCGGTGGCGGGGAAGGTGAGGGAGAAGGCGACGACGCCGAGGGCGGCCTGGGCGGTGCCGAAGGACGCACTGCCGGTGTCCGCGCCGGGGGCGCCGACTGCTATCCGGGGTGACGCGGTAGCGCTACTCTGTGCTCTCATGCAAGAGCGTAGCAGTGTCGCTGACCTGGTGACTGTGTTGCGGCGAGAGCTTGACCGCTACTCACCGGGCGGAAAGCTCCCGTCCAGCCGCGCCCTCGTCGACCGGTTCCGGGTCAGCCCGGTGACGGTCTCCCGTGCCCTGGCCCAGCTGGCCGCCGAGGGGCTGGTGGTCACCCGGCCCGGTGCCGGGGCCTTCCGTGCCCGGCCACGCCCCCCGGCCGCACCCGCCGGGGACACCTCCTGGCAGGAGGTGGCGCTGAGCGCCGACGGCGCCGCCGACCTCGTACCGCGCTCGGTGGACGCCTCCGGGGTGCTGGTCTCGCTGGCGGCCCCGCCGTCCGGCGTCGTGGAGTTCAACGGCGGGTACCTGCACCCCTCGTTGCAGCCGGAGCGGGCGATGGCGGCGGCCCTGGCCCGGGCCGGACGGCGGCCCGGCGCCTGGGGCCGGCCGCCGATGGAGGGGCTGCCGGAGCTGCGGGAGTGGTTCGCGCGGGGCATCGGCGGCGCCATCACGGCGGCCGAGGTGCTGATCACCGCGGGCGGCCAGTCCGCGCTGGCCACCGCCCTGCGCGCGCTCGCCCCGCCCGGTACCCCCGTGCTCGTCGAGTCCCCGACCTACCCCGGCATGCTGGCCATCGCGCGGGCGGCCGGCCTGCGCCCGGTGCCCGTCCCCGTGGACGCCGACGGCGTACGGCCCGCCCTGCTCGCCGACGCCTTCCGCGCCACCGGCGCCCGGGTCTTCGTCTGCCAGCCCCTGTTCCAGAACCCGACCGGCGCCGTGCTCGCCCCCGAGCGGCGCGGCGAGGTGCTGCGCATCGCGCGGGCGGCCGGCGCCTTCGTCGTGGAGGACGACTTCGTGCGCCGGCTCGTGCACGAGGACGCGGGCCCGCTGCCCGCCCCGCTCGCCGCCGACGACCCGGACGGGGTCGTGGTCCACGTCTGCTCGCTGACCAAGGCGACCTCGCCCAGCTTCCGGGTGAGCGCCCTGGCCGCGCACGGGCCGGTCCTCGAACGCCTGCGCGCCATTCAGATCGTCGACACCTTCTTCGTGCCCCGGCCGCTCCAGGAGGCGGCGCTGGAACTCGTCGGCTCGCCCGCCTGGCCGCGCCACCTGCGTGCGGTCTCGGCCGAGTTGAGGGCCCGCCGGGACGCGATGACCTCCGCACTGCGGCTGAACCTCCCCGAGATCTCCCTGGCCCACGTCCCCTCCGGCGGCTACCACCTGTGGCCCCGGCTGCCCGAGGGCACGGAGGAGACCGCCCTCACCTCGGCCGCCCTGCGCGCGGGCGTCGCGATCACCCCGGGCCGCCCGTACTTCAGCGCCGAACCCCCGGCCGCCCACTTCCGGCTGAGCTTCGCCGCGGTGGCGAACGTCGGGGAGATCGCGGAAGGGATACGGCGCCTGCGCACCGCCTGCCAGGAGGTGTGGGGCGGCTGACGCGCTCTCGCCGACGCGTACGGGGACCAGTGGTCGGCGTCCGCCTTCGGTCGGTGAGCCGTGACACACCCTGGGTGACCCACAGGTAACAACCCTTGACCCGGACACCTTCCGGCTCCACCATCACCGCATGGCGCTTCGGGTCACGTTCGTCGCGGCTGCGCGCAGCTCACCGCTGCTCGCCGAGCGATTCGACGACGAGCGGCCGCTGGACCAGGCCGGATGGGACGAGGCGCTGCGCGCCGCGGGCGACCTGCTGCCGCTCGCCGCCGCCGAGTTGCGCTACTGCTCGCCCACGCCCCGCAGCCGTGCCACCGGTGACGCCATCGGCTGCGCGCCGCTGTCCCAACTGGCCCTGCGGGACTGCGACATGGGCCGATGGCGCGGTCTGACGCTCGGTGAGGCCATGGCCCGCGAACCGGCGGCCGTGGACGCCTGGCTCGCCGACCCCCGGTCGGCCCCGCACGGCGGGGAGCCGCTGCTGGGGTTCATCACCCGGGTGGGCGGCTGGCTCGACACCCGCCCCGGGGAGGACGGTGACCGGATCGTCGCCGTGGCCGAGCCCTCCGTGATCCGGGCCGCGCTGGTCTACGCGCTGAAGGCGCCGCCCGGAACCTACTGGAACCTGGACGTCCGGCCCTTGTCCACGACCACCGTGACGGGCCGCGCCGGCCGCTGGAGCCTCCGCTTCGAGGGGGCGCCGGACCAGGGTGCTACGCATCCGGCGTTTCGCGCAGGTAATCCGTCGTGAGCAGCAGGTCCTTGGCCGGGCCGCCCACCCGCCACACCGTCCGCCAGCGGTCCGGGCCCCGGACGGTGAACTCGCCCCGGTAGAGGTCGGCGGCGCAGGGGTGGTCGGCCACATGGTGTCCCGAGGTCAGGTCCAGGCCGTGGAAGGGGCGGCCGTCCGCGAAACGCACGTCCACCCGGCCCGGCCCGCTCCCCGGCTCGTAACGCAGCGTGCGCTCGGCGGGCCGGGTCACGCCCTGCCAGGTGAAGGAGCCCGACTCCCGGCCGGTCAGCCCGCCGCCGTCGAGCGCGTCGAACGACGTGAGCCCCTCGAAGCGGCCCTCCAGGCCCCCTGCCAGATCCCGCACCGACCGCTCGGTGCGCCAGCGCCCCGCGAGGTACGCCAGCACGTCGGGCACCGGCCACAACTCGCCCATTTCCACTCGCTTTCCCGCTCCGGCCCACTCATCGCCGCGCGACCCATTGACGCCCCGCGACCCCCTCCCTATCTTGCCGTTCGAAGTGCTGACCAATGTCCGATATCCCGAACGACTATCTGGTGAGAGCCGCGGAGTATCCATGTCACGCACCCGCTGGAGACTCGGTCTCAGCGTCACCGCCCTCCTGACGGCATCCGCCCTGCTGCCGTCCCCGGCGCACGCGGAGGCCGTCGCCGACTACACGATCACCGTCGACCCGTCCGGCCGGGGCCCCGCGATCGACGACACGATGTACGGCGTCTTCTACGAGGACATCAACCGCGCCGCCGACGGCGGCCTGTACGCCGAACTCGTGCAGAACCGGTCCTTCGAGTACTCCACCGCCGACAACGCCTCGTACACACCGCTCACCGCGTGGGCGGCCGACGGCACGGCCGAGGTGGTGAACGACGGGGGCCGCCTCAACGAGCGCAACCGCAACTACCTCTCCCTCGCCGCCGGCTCCACCGTGACCAACGCGGGCTACAACACCGGCATCCGGGTCGAGAAGGGCGAGCGGTACGACTTCTCGGTCTGGTCCCGGGCCGAGCACGGCACCACCCTCACCGTGACGCTCGCGGACGCCGCGGGCACCCTCGCGAAGGCGCGGCAGGTGGCGGCGAAGGGGCAGTGGCGCAAGTACACGGCCACCTTCACCGCGGCCCGCACCAGCAACCGCGGCCGCCTCGCCGTCGGCACCACCGCCCCCGCCGCCCTCGACATGGTGTCCCTCTTCCCCCGCGACACCTACCGGCACCAGCCGAACGGCCTGCGCAAGGACCTCGCCGAGAAGATCGAGGCCCTGCACCCCGGCTTCCTGCGCTTCCCCGGCGGCTGCCTGGTCAACACCGGCTCCATGGCGGACTACAGCGCGGACTCCGGCTGGCAGCGCAAGCGGTCCTACCAGTGGAAGGATACGATCGGCCCGGTCGAGGAGCGCGCCACCAACGCCAACTTCTGGGGCTACAACCAGAGCTACGGCCTCGGCTACTACGAGTACTTCCGCTTCGCCGAGGACATCGGCGCCATGCCGCTGCCCGTCGTCCCCGCCCTGGTCACCGGCTGCGGCCAGAACAAGGCGGTCGACGACGACGCACTGCTGAAGCGGCACATCCAGGACACCCTGGACCTCATCGAGTTCGCCAACGGCCCCCGCACCAGCGAGTGGGGCGGCAAGCGCGCCGAGATGGGCCACCCCGAGCCCTTCCACCTCACCCACCTCGAAGTCGGCAACGAGGAGAACCTCCCGAAGGAGTTCTTCGCCCGCTTCGAGCAGTTCCGCACCGCCGTCGAGGCGAAGTACCCGGACATCACCGTCGTCTCCAACTCCGGCCCCGACGACTCCGGCACCACCTTCGACACCGCCTGGCAGCTCAACCGGGACGCCGGTGTCGCGATGGTCGACGAGCACTACTACAACAGCCCGCAGTGGTTCCTCCAGAACAACGACCGCTACGACTCCTACGACCGCAACGGGCCCAAGGTCTTCCTCGGCGAGTACGCCTCCCAGGGCAACGCCTGGAAGAACGCCCTCGCCGAGGCCGCGTTCATGACCGGCCTGGAGCGCAACGCCGACGTGGTGAAGCTGGCCTCCTACGCCCCGCTGCTGTCCAACGAGGACTACGTGCAGTGGAGCCCGGACCTGATCTGGTTCAACAACCACGCGTCCTGGGGCTCGGCCAACTACGAGGTCCAGAAGCTGTTCATGAACAACACCGGCGACCGCGTCGTCCCCTCCACGGCCACCGGCACCCCCGCCGTCAGCGGCCCCATCACCGGCGCCGTCGGCCTGTCGACCTGGGCGACCAGTGCGGCGTACGACGACGTGCGGGTGACCTCGGCCGACGGGCAGACCCTCCTGGCCGACGACTTCTCCGGCGACGCCTCGCAGTGGACCCACTCGGGCACCGGCAGCTGGACGGTCCAGGACGGTCAGTACGTCCAGAGCGACACGGCCGCCGAGAACACCATGGTCACGGCGGGCGACCCGGCCTGGCACGACTACGACCTGCACGTGAGGGCCACGAAGAAGTCCGGCAACGAGGGCTTCCTGGTCGCCTTCGGCGTCAAGGACACCGGCAACCACTACTGGTGGAACCTGGGCGGCTGGAACAACACCCGGTCCGCCGTCGAGCAGGCCTCCGACGGCGGCAAGTCGACGCTGCTGTCCAAGGCCGGGTCGATCGAGACGGGCCGCGCCTACGACATCGACGTCAAGGTCAGGGGCCGCCAGGTCACCCTCTACCTCGACGGCGAGGAGTGGGGCGGCTTCACCGACGACAAGCCGGCCGAACCCTTCCGCCAGACCGTCACCCGCGACGACCGCACCGGCGAGCTGATCGTCAAGGTCGTCAACGCCCAGGACACCGCGGCCCGCACCGCCGTCGACCTCGGCGGCGCGAAGGTGGCGTCCAGGGCCGCGGTCACCACGCTGGCCGCCGGCAAGGACGCGGTCAACACCGAGACGGACACCCCGGTCACCCCGGTGACCTCGACCTTCTCGGGAGCGGCGAGCGAGTTCACGTACACCTTCCCGGCGAACTCCGTGACGTTCCTGCGGATCAGGCAGCGGTAGCCCGGCACCTCGCGCCCCGGACCGGCGAAACCGTGCAACGGCACCGCCGGTCCGCGGCTAGCGTGGGCGCATGATCGTATGGCTCAACGGCACCCACGGCGCCGGCAAGACGACGACCGGCGCGCTCGTGCGGGAGCTGCTCCCGGACTCGCGGGTGTTCGACGCCGAGAAGGTCGGCGAGACGCTCATGGACATCACGCCGGGGCTGCCCGACACGGACAACTTCCAGCACTGGCCGCCGTGGCGGCCGCTCGTCGTCGAGACCGCCCGACGGGTGCTCGACTACACCGGCGGCACCCTGGTGATGCCGATGACGGTCCTGGTCGAGGAGTACTGGAGGGAGATCGCGGGCGGCCTCGCCGCGCACGGGATCCCCGTACGGCACTTCGTCCTGCACGCCGACCAGGAGACCCTGCGGGGGCGCATCGCGGGGGACACCGTACTGGGGCCGAACTCGCCGTTCCGTCTCCGGTACCTCGAGCCGTACGCCGAGGCCGCCCGCACCTGGCTGCACGCCGAGGCCGAGGTCGTCGACACCACGCACCTCACGCCCGCCGAGGCGGCGCTGCGGATCGCGGAGGCCGTCAAGGCGTAGTGCTGCGGTACCGCCGGATCAGCGCACGCATCTCCTGGTTGTAATTCGAGCGCCGCCGGGCGATCCAGACGACGAGCGCCGCGCCGACCGGAGCCACCGTGTACTGGGCCACCGCGTGGCGGAGCAGGGTCCCGCGGTCGGTGACCGCCCAGTCGCGGCCGCCGAAGAGCGGGATGTCCTCGACGAGCTCCTCATCGGCGTAGAAGTCCAGGCCCTCGATGGTGCCCCGGCCCCGGCTTCCGTCCGCCAGCGTCCACGCGCCCTGGCACGGCCCGTCCCACTCGCAGTCGACGAACCCTTCCGTCACGGCCGGCTGCCCCTGCCGATACCGGTCCGTGTTCCCCGCGGCGAACCACAGAGGAATGGCGAGGGCGCACAGGGACACGACGAGCGCCGCACGCTGCCACGGCCTCAGCCCGACGACCAGCTCGACCACCCACGCACGCACAGCCACCCCCACGGTGCTCGGAGTCCGGAAGCGGCAGGCTAGCCGATACCTGCGGCGGCGCCCCGGGGCCATACCGCATGGCGTTGCATAAACGTGCAGCGGCACGTATAGTCATGCTCTCCAGGAGGAGGGTTTTCCATGGCGGTACGTGCGGCGGTGGCCGGAGCGAGCGGGTATGCGGGCGGTGAGCTGCTGCGTCTGCTCCTGACCCATCCCGAGGTCGAGATCGGCGCCCTGACCGGCAACTCCAACGCGGGGCAGCGGCTCGGCGCGCTGCAACCGCACCTGCTGCCGCTGGCCGACCGGGTGCTGGAGGCGACCACCCCCGAGGCGCTCGGCGGTCACGACGTCGTCTTCCTCGCGCTGCCGCACGGGCAGTCCGCCGCCGTCGCCGAGCAGCTCGGGCCGGACGTCCTCGTCGTCGACATGGGCGCCGACTTCCGGCTCAAGGACCCCGGCGACTGGGAGCGGTTCTACGGCTCGCCGCACGCCGGCACCTGGCCCTACGGCCTCCCCGAACTTCCGGGTGCCCGCGCCGCGCTGGAGGGGTCCAAGCGCATCGCGGTGCCCGGTTGCTACCCCACGGCCGTGTCCCTGGCCCTCTTCCCGGCGTACGCCGCGGCGCTGGCCGAACCCGAGGCCGTGATCGTCGCCGCCTCCGGCACCTCCGGCGCGGGCAAGGCGGCCAAGCCGCACCTGCTGGGCAGCGAGGTCATGGGCTCCATGTCGCCGTACGGCGTCGGCGGCGGCCACCGGCACACCCCCGAGATGATCCAGAACCTCGGCGCGGTCGCGGGCGAGCCGGTCACCGTCTCCTTCACCCCGACCCTCGCCCCGATGCCCCGCGGCATCCTCGCCACCTGCACCGCGAAGGCCAAGCCCGGGGTCACCGCCGAGACGGTGCGGGCCGCCTACGAGAAGGCTTTCGCCGACGAACCGTTTGTGCACCTGCTGCCCGAGGGCCGGTGGCCCGCGACCGCCTCCGTGTACGGCTCCAACGCCGTCCAGGTGCAGGTCGCGTACGACGCCGCCGCCGGCCGGATCATCGCCATCAGCGCCATCGACAACCTGGCCAAGGGCACCGCGGGCGGTGCCGTCCAGAGCATGAACCTCGCCCTCGGTCTCGACGAGACCACCGGACTGACGACGATCGGAGTTGCGCCGTGAGTGTGACGGCAGCAAAGGGATTCACGGCGGCGGGCATCACCGCCGGGATCAAGGAGAGCGGCAACCCCGACCTGGCCCTCGTGGTCAACACCGGCCCCCGACGCTCCGCCGCGGGCGTCTTCACCTCCAACCGCGTCAAGGCCGCGCCCGTCCTGTGGTCCGAGCAGGTGCTGAAGAGCGGTGAGGCGACCGCCGTCGTGCTCAACTCCGGCGGCGCCAACGCCTGCACCGGGCCCAAGGGCTTCCAGGACACGCATGCCACCGCCGAGAAGGTCGCCGACGTGCTCGGGACGGGGGCGGGCGAGGTCGCCGTGTGCTCCACCGGGCTCATCGGGGTGCTGCTGCCCATGGACAAGCTGCTCCCGGGCGTGGAGACGGCCGCCGGCCAGCTCTCCGAACACGGCGGCGAGAAGGCCGCCATCGCCATCAAGACCACCGACACCGTGCACAAGACGTCCGTCGTCAGCAGGGACGGCTGGACGGTGGGCGGCATGGCCAAGGGCGCGGGCATGCTCGCCCCCGGCCTCGCCACCATGCTCGTCGTGATCACCACCGACGCCGACCTGGAGACCGAGGCACTGGACCGCGCCCTGCGCGCCGCCACCCGCGTCACCTTCGACCGGGTCGACTCCGACGGCTGCATGTCCACCAACGACACCGTGCTGCTGCTCGCCTCGGGTGCCTCGGCCGTCACCCCGGAGTACGACGCCTTCGCCGAGGCCGTCCGCACCGTCTGCGACGACCTCGGACAGCAGCTCATCCGGGACGCCGAGGGCGCCAGCAAGGACATCAAGGTCGAGGTCGTGAACGCGGCGACCGAGGACGAGGCCGTCCAGGTGGGCCGCACCATCGCCCGCAACAACCTGCTCAAGTGCGCCATCCACGGCGAGGACCCCAACTGGGGCCGCGTGCTCTCCGCCATCGGCACCACCGACGCCGCCTTCGAGCCCGACCGGCTGAACGTCGCCATCAACGGCGTCTGGGTCTGCAAGAACGGCGGCGTGGGCGAGGACCGCGAGCTGGTCGACATGCGCTACCGCGAGGTGCACATCGTCGCCGACCTCGCCGCGGGCGACGCCACGGCCACCATCTGGACCAACGACCTCACCGCCGACTACGTCCACGAGAACAGCGCGTACTCCTCATGAGCGACGGAACGAGCAACGCACCCACGCGGAAGCACACCGCGCTCCCCAAGGCCCAGATCCTCATCGAGGCGCTGCCCTGGCTGACCCGGCACCACGGCAAGACCGTCGTCATCAAGTTCGGCGGCAACGCCATGATCGACGAGGACCTCAAGGCCGCCTTCGCCCAGGACGTCGTCTTCCTGCGGCACGCCGGACTCAAGCCCGTCGTCGTGCATGGCGGCGGCCCGCAGATCAGCGCCGCCCTCGACAAGCACGGCATCGTCAGCGAGTTCAAGGCCGGCCTGCGCGTCACCACCGAGGACGCCATGGACGTCGTACGGATGGTGCTCGCCGGGCAGGTGCAGCGCGAGCTGGTCGGGCTGCTCAACCAGCACGGACCGCTCGCCGTCGGCCTCACCGGCGAGGACGCGCACACCCTCACCGCCACCAAGCACCAGCCCGAGATCGACGGCGAGCTCGTCGACATCGGCCGGGTCGGCGAGATCACCGAGATCGACACCGGCGCCATCGAGGCACTGCTCGCGGACGGCCGCATCCCGGTCGTCTCGTCGATCGCCCGCTCCCAGGACGACCACCATGTCTACAACGTCAATGCTGATACGGCGGCTGCGGCACTCGCTGCGGCGCTCGGCGCCGAGACTCTCATGGTCCTCACCGACGTCGAGGGCCTCTACGAGGACTGGCCGGACTCCGACGAGGTGATCAGCCGCCTCACCGCGTCCGAGCTGGAGAAACTGCTGCCCGACCTCTCCAGCGGCATGGTGCCGAAGATGGAGGGCTGCCTGCACGCCGTACGCGGCGGCGTCACCACCGCCCGCGTCATCGACGGCCGGGTCCAGCACTCGATCCTGCTGGAGATCTTCACCGACGAGGGGATCGGCACGATGGTCGTGCCCGACGAACAGGGGGAGTCGTGAGCAACGAAGAGCTGACCGAGCGGTGGCAGGCCACCCTCATGAACAACTACGGCACCCCGCGCCTGCCCCTGGTGCGCGGCGAGGGCGCCCGGCTCTGGGACGCCGACGGCACGGAGTACCTCGACTTCGTCGGCGGCATCGCGGTCAACGCGCTCGGCCACGCCCACCCGGCGGTGGTGGACGCCGTGAGCCGGCAGATCGCCTCCCTCGGCCACGTCTCCAACCTCTTCATCGCCGAGCCGCCCGTCGCCCTCGCCGAACGGCTGCTCCAGCACTTCGGCCGCGACGGCAAGGTCTACTTCTGCAACTCCGGCGCCGAGGCCAACGAGGGCGCCTTCAAGATCGGCCGGCTGACCGGCCGGCCGCACATGGTCGCCACCCGGGGCGGCTTCCACGGCCGCACCATGGGCGCCCTGGCGCTGACCGGCCAGCCCGGCAAGCAGGAGCCCTTCCTGCCGCTGCCCGGCGACGTCACGCACGTGCCGTACGGCGACCCGCAGGCGCTGGCCGCGGCGGTCACCGAGGAGACCGCGCTGGTCATCATCGAGCCGATCCAGGGCGAGAACGGCGTCGTCGTGCCGCCCCCCGGCTATCTGAAGGCAGCCCGCGCCATCACCGCCGCCACCGGCGCGCTGCTCGTCCTGGACGAGGTGCAGACCGGCGTCGGCCGGACCGGGCACTGGTTCGAGTACCAGGCCCACGAGGGCGTCCTGCCGGACGTCGTCACCCTCGCCAAGGGCCTCGGCGGCGGACTGCCCCTGGGCGCGACGGTCGCCTTCGGGCGCGCCGCAGACCTGCTCCGGCCCGGCCACCACGGCACCACCTTCGGCGGCAACCCGGTCGCCTGCGCCGCCGGACTCGCCGTCCTGGACACCATCGCCGACGAGGGACTGCTCGACAACGTCAAGCGGCAGAGCGAGACGCTGCGCGGCGGGGTCGAGGCGCTCGGCCACCCGCTCGTCGCCCACGTCCGGGGCGCCGGACTGCTCCTGGGTATCGTGCTCACCGAGCCGCTCGCCGCCCAGGTGCAGCAGGCGGCTCAGGACGCCGGAATCCTGGTGAACGCGCCCGCACCCGATGTCGTACGGCTGATGCCCGCGCTGAACCTCGGCGACGACGTGGTGGAGGCGTTCCTCGGGGCGCTGCCCGGCATCCTTGACCAGGCCGCCGAGACGGCCCACGGGGACGGACGATCCGGAGAATGAGACGACGATGAGCCACGCGCAGGAGCACGAGCAGACGGCCGGGCCCGCCCTGCCGCAGACCCGCACCGCCCGCCACCGCCGGATCGTGGACATCCTCAACCGGCAGGCGGTCCGCTCGCAGAGCCAGCTGGCGAAGCTGCTCGCCGACGACGGGCTCACCGTCACCCAGGCGACACTCTCCCGGGACCTGGACGAGCTGAACGCGGTCAAGATCCGCAACACCGACGGCGACCTGATCTACGCGGTGCCCAGCGAGGGCGGCTTCCGCACCCCGCGGGCGCCGCTCGGGGAGTCGGCCAAGGAGGAGCGGATGCGGCGGCTCTCCGCGGAGCTGCTGATCTCCGCGGAGGCGTCGGCGAACCTCGTGGTCCTGCGGACCCCTCCGGGGGCGGCGCAGTTCCTCGCCTCGGCGATCGACCAGGCGGAGCTGCACGACATCCTGGGGACGATCGCGGGCGACGACACGCTGATGCTGATCAGCCGGGAGCCGACGGGCGGGCAGGCCCTGGCGGACCACTTGCTGCGCTTGGCCCAGAACGGGGGCTGAGCGCCGCGGCGGCTTCCCACGTCCGTCGACTGCGGGTGGTCCGTGGCCGGTCGCGCAGTTCCCCGCGCCCCTGAGGGCGTTGCAGCGAGGCGGGCCATAACGTCACCCCCCCCCCGCGCAACCTGCGCCCGCCGACGCGGGCCAATGCCACGCCGGTACCTCAGCCCAAGCGGGCCGCCAGCCCTCCCGTGCACCGCACCTCGTCCCCCGCCGTGATCAGCAGCCCCTCGACGCCGGGCAGCGAATCCAGCCACCGCAGCCCCTCCCGCGACCCCATCGCGAACGCCGCCGTCGCCCAGCAGTCCGCCCACGTCAGCCGGGACGCCACCACCGTCACGGACAGCAGGTCGGTCACCGCCGAGCGCCCGGTGCGCGGGTCGACGACATGCGCACCCCGCTCGGCGGAGCCGGACGTCGCCACGGCCAGCTCCGCCACCCCCGCCGCCGAGACGACCGCCGCGAGCCCGCCCGGCCGCAGCGGGTCGGCCACACCCACCCGCCAGGGCCGCTCCGCACCCGGCGTCCCGAGCAACTGCACGTCCCCGCCCCCGTTGACGCTGACCCCGCTCGCACCGCACGCCGCCGCGATTCCCCGTGCGGCGCGCTCCACGGCCCAGCCCTTGACGATCCCGGTCGGGTCGAGCCGGCCCCGGTACCGCGTGCTGAACCAGCCGTCGCTCACCCGCTCCGCCTCGGCCGCCAGCTCCAGCACCTCCGAGACCTCCGGCGCGCAGGCGGCGACGGTCAGTTCCCCGCGCGCCAGCCGGGAGATCTGGCTGCCGTCCCGGTACGTGCTGAACACCTCGTCGGCCCGGTGCAGCCCGGCGACCGCCTCGTCCAGCGCCGCCCGTACGGCCGCGGGTTCCCCGCCGCGGACGTCGAAGGAGAAGACGGTCCCCATCGCCTCCTCCGCATGACGCACCGCGGCGGGAGCCCCGGCGGACTCGGTCACGGCGTCAGCCACCGGCTCGGTCCAGCGCCGACTGGAGGGACTGCTTGTACCCGGCGCTGGTGTAGGTGGCGCCGGAGACGGCGTCGATGTCGGCGGTGCCCGCGGTGACGGCGGCCCGGTTGAGCCTGGGTACGGCGTCGGCGGTGACCTGGTCGCTGCGGCCGCCACTGGGTGCCTGGAGGGTCTCGGCGTCGGTGATCCTCCCGCCGCTGACGGTGACCCGGACCTGCACGGCTCCGTACTGGGTCTGCGCGGCGTCCCCGGTGAGCACCTGCGTGCCCTGCCCGGTGCCGCTCGACTCCTGCCCGGCGGGTCCGGCGGCCGCGGCCGCCTTGTCGAGTGCCGACTGGAGGGACTGCTTGTACCCGGCGCTGGTGTAGGTGGCGCCGGAGACGGCGTCGATGTCGGCGGTGCCCGCGGTGACGGCGGCCCGGTTGAGCCTGGGTACGGCGTCGGCGGTGATCCGGTCGCTCTGCCCGCCCTTGGGCGCCCGCACGGCCTCGGCCTTGGTGATCCTGCCCTCGCTGACGGTGACCCGGACCTGCACGGGTCCGTACTGGGTCTGCGCGGCGTCACCCGTGAGCGTGCCGGCTCCGGCGCCCCGGCCGCCCTGGGGCGACTGGGCGGCCACGGGCGGTGCCGCGCCGCCCGCCGCCGAGCCGGCGCCCGGGTCGGACGCCGGTTTCAGCGACAGCAGCAGCACGATCCCGGACACGGTGGCGGCCCCGGCGAGCACGGCACGCCGAACGGGGTGGCTTTTCCTCATCTGTCCTGGACTCCCGATGTCCGTCGCTCACATCTCGAACGACTCGTGGTGGATACGGCGAGCGGGGACCCCCGCGCCGCGCAGTGCCTCGTACACCGACTGGGCGAAGCCGGGCGGCCCGCACAGGAAGACGTCGTGGCGCTCGACGTCCGGGATCTTCCGGGCCAGGGTCTCGGCCGAGATGTCCGGGCGCTCCCCGTCCGGGCTGTTGACCGCGTACATCAGCCGGGCCCCGCGCTCGTCGGCGATCCCGGCCAGCTCGTCCCAGAGAGCCAGGTCCTGGGTGCTGTTGGCCCGGTAGAGCAGCGTGATGTCGCCGGACGCGCCGGGCAGCGTCTCGAACAGCGCCCGCATCGGCGTGATCCCCACCCCGCCCGCCACCAGCAGTACCTTGCCGCGGCTGCGGCGCTGCGCGGTCAGGGCGCCGTACGGGCCCTCCGCCCACACCCGGGTGCCCGGGGTCAGCTCGCGGAGCCGGGCGCTGTGGTCGCCGATCGCCTTCACGGTGATCCGCAGCATGTCCGGGCGCGGTGCCGCCGACAGCGAGTACGGGTGCGAGCTGAACCGCATGCCGGGCGCCAGGAACCGCCAGCGGAAGAACTGCCCGGCCTCCGCGCCCATCCGGTGCAGCCTGCGCCCGCCGATGAGCACCGACACGATGCCGGGCGTCTCCTCGATCACCGCCTCCACCCGCATCCGGTGCCGCAGGTTGAGCCGGAGGGGCGTCAGCACCCGGTACCAGAGCACCAGCGCGGTCACCGAGCCGTACAGCACGTACCAGACGGTCCTGGCGACCGGCTCGACGGCGAAGTCGTTGCCGGTGGTCAGCTGGTGCCAGAAGGTCAGGAACACCGCCGCGTAGGTGAGCAGGTGCACGTGGTACCAGGCGTCGTACGGGATCCGGCGGCGGACGGGGCCGACGGACAGGAGCCCGATGACGACCAGCAGGCCGGTGCCGATGGCGGCCTTGCCCATGTCCGGCAGCTGGTTCACGGAGTCGACCGTCTGCGCGACGATGTCGCCAAGGCCCCGGCCGGCCTGCGCCGCGTAGCCCCACATGATCAGGAAGACGTGGGCCAGGACCAGACAGAGGGTGTAGCGGCCGGTCATGGCGTGCCAGCGGGCGACCCGGTCGGAACCGACGCGCCGCTCCAGCGCCGGGACCCGGGCCATCTGGAGCACCACCAGCGCCATCAGGTACCCGGCCAGCAGACCGGTGATCCGGCCCGCGCCCAGGATCTTGCCGGTGTCGTCGGAGATGGCGGGCGTGTTGCGCCACCACAGCCACAACACGCCCGCCGCGCCCGCCCACACGGCGAGCAGCAGGGGGACGGCGGGGGAGCGGCGCGGACGGATGCGCCGCATCGTCTGACGGCGGGCGGCACGGCCGCCGGCGAGCGTGGTGGTCACGGTTCCTCCGTGGGACTCGGCCCTTGGCCCACAGATACGCGCCGTGCCGGGCGAGCGTTCAGCCCGGACCGGCGATGCCGTCCGCGTTCAGTACCGGGTGACCGCCGTCGCCCCGCCCGAGGTGCCGATGGCGATGTGCGGGCGCTCACCGGGCTGCGCCCACCGCAGGATCCGCCGCATCGCCTCCTTCGGCACTGACACGCAGCCGGCCGTCGCCCCGCGCCCGTCGACGTGCAGGAAGATGCCCGCGCCGCGGCCGCGCACCGGGCGGTCGTAGTTGAAGCCGACGACCAGGGCGTGCGCGTACTGCGCCGAGTAGGTGATCAGGTGCTCGGCCTCGGCGGCGCGGCAGTCGGCGGGGCGCGGCTCGGTCCAGCGGTTGTAGGAGCGGGACGCGTTGTCCTGGCACCACCAGGAGTTCTGGCCCACCGGTCGGTAGCGGTACGCCGTGCCGCGCGGCGCCGCCTCGATGCCGAAGGCGTACGGCAGGTCGTACAGCCCGGTCGGCGTGGTGTTCGTGCCCTGGACGCGGGTCGTCCCGTCGGTGAGTCCGCCGGAGCCGAAGCGGGCGGGCGCGGACCCGGCCGCCACCCAGCGACCGCCGTCCTGGCCCTCGCGGTCCCACCAGGTGACGGTGCCCGTGGTCGAGCCGGTGTCCGGTGCGACGGCGGTGATCAGCTGGGTGCCGCCGCCGGTGTCCGCCATCCGGTCCGGCAGCGGCCGGGGAGCCGGCCCGTCGGCGGGGGCGGCGCCGAGCAGGAGGAGGGTGGCGGACACGAGGACGGCGACGGCACCGGGGCGCATGGTTCAGACGGTAGAAGGAGGCAGCGGCAACGGCAGCCCGGGGAGGCCGTCGATGCTGGTGGCGATGTGCTCCTTCTTGGTGAAGTACGCGTCGAGCGAGGCGTCGTCCTCCCGGGCGAACCGCTTGCCGTGCAGGTCCCGGTCGCTCTCGTACGCCATGAAGGGGACGGCGTACCCGCAGGTGTCCCGGATGAGTTCGGCGCTCACGACGATCACGGCGCGCAGGCCGTGCACGGTGGGGTCGATGTCCGGGAAGTGCGTGAGCAGCTCCGGGAAGCGGGCGTCGTCGCGGAAGACCGGCTCGCCGCGGCCGTGCACCCGCACGATGTTCGGCGGGCCCTGGAAGGCGCACCACATCAGGGTGATCCGCCCGTTCTCCCGCAGGTGGGCGATGGTCTCCGCGTTGGAACCCGCGAAGTCGAGGTAGGCCACGGTCAGTTCGTCGAGCACCGCGAAGCAGCCCGTGAGGCCCTTGGGGGACAGGTTGACCGTGCCGTCGTCGGCCAGCGGAGCGGTGGCGGTGAAGAAGAGGGGCTGCGCCTCGATGAAGGCGCGGAGTCTGCCGTCTATGCGCTCATAAGTCTTTCCCATGCCTAACGATTATGGGGGCACGGGACGCGATGGGCGCCGCCGGCCTGCGAGATTGACGAAACATGCAGAGTTCTGCATACTCATGCATGACAGTGATCGTACGGTTGAGGAGCGACCCAGTGAGCAGCAACAGCGGTGATGTCCGGCTCTGGGGCGGCCGTTTCGCCGACGGTCCCGCCGAGGCCCTGGCGAAGCTGTCCGCCTCCGTCCACTTCGACTGGCGGCTCGCGCCCTACGACATCGCCGGTTCGCGCGCCCACGCGCGCGTGCTGCACAAGGCCGGGCTGCTCACCCAGGACGAGCTGACCCGGATGATCGCCGGGCTCGACCAGTTGGAGGCGGACGTCGCCGACGGCTCCTTCACCGGCACCATCGCCGACGAGGACGTCCACACGGCCCTGGAGCGCGGGCTGCTGGAGCGGCTCGGCCCCGACCTCGGCGGCAAACTGCGCGCCGGCCGGTCCCGCAACGACCAGGTGGCGACCCTCTTCCGGATGTACCTGCGGGACCACGCCCGGACCGTCGGCTCGCTGATCGCCGACCTCCAGGACGCGCTGATCGGCCTCGCCGAGGCCCACCCGGACGTGGCCATGCCCGGCCGCACCCACCTCCAGCACGCCCAGCCGGTGCTCTTCGCCCACCACGTCCTCGCCCACGCCCAGGCGCTGGGCCGGGACGCGGAGCGGCTGCGCCAGTGGGACGAGCGCACGGCCGTCTCCCCGTACGGCTCGGGCGCGCTCGCGGGCAGCAGCCTCGGCCTGGACCCGGAGGCCGTCGCCCGCGACCTGGGCTTCGAGCACGGCAGCTCCGGCAACTCCATCGACGGGACGGCCTCGCGCGACTTCGTCGCCGAGTTCGCCTTCATCACCGCGATGATCGGCGTCAACGTCTCCCGGATCGCCGAGGAGATCATCATCTGGAACACGAAGGAGTTCTCCTTCGTCACCCTCCACGACGCCTTCTCCACCGGCTCCTCGATCATGCCGCAGAAGAAGAACCCCGACATCGCCGAGCTGGCCCGCGGCAAGTCCGGGCGCCTGATCGGCAACCTGACCGGCCTGATGGCCACCCTCAAGGCGCTCCCGCTCGCGTACAACCGCGACCTCCAGGAGGACAAGGAGCCGGTCTTCGACTCCATCGACCAGCTGGAGGTCCTGCTCCCCGCCTTCACCGGCATGATGGCCACCCTCACCGTGCACCGCGAACGGATGGCGGAGCTGGCCCCGGCCGGGTTCTCGCTCGCCACCGACATCGCCGAGTGGCTGGTCAGGCAGGGCGTGCCGTTCCGCGTCGCGCACGAGGTGGCGGGCGAGTGCGTCAAGGTCGCCGAGGCCGACGGCAAGGAGCTGGACGAGCTGACCGACGAGCAGTTCGCCAAGATCTCCGAGCACCTCACCCCCGAGGTGCGCACCGTCCTCGACGTCCCCGGCGCCCTCGCCTCCCGCGACGGCCGCGGCGGCACGGCGCCCAGCGCGGTCGCCGTCCAGCTCGCCGAGGTGAAGGCGGACGTGGCGGCCCAGCACGCCTGGGCGGACGCCAAGAAGTAGCGGCAGCAGGTTGTAGCGGCAGGCCGCAGCGGCAGCCGGTGTGTCCGAGGGGTATCGCGGTTACGTTGGTCAACAGCTCAGCAGCTTCAGCAGCCGACCGAACGGAGCCCGCGATGCCCTTCGCCCGCCTGGCCACCGCAACGACCCCGACCTGCCACATCGGCCTCGGTCTCGCCGCCGTCGGGCGCCCCGGCTACATCAACCTCGACCGCGACCGTGACCTCGGAGCGGCCCGTACCGTCGAGGCGCTGCGCGAACGCACCCACGACCTCCTCGACGCCGCCTACGCGCAGGGCGTGCGCTACTTCGACGCGGCCCGCTCCTACGGGCGCTCCGAGGAGTTCCTCGCCGACTGGCTCCGGGACCGCCCCGACGTCGACGACGTGGTCGTCGGCAGCAAATGGGGCTACACCTACACCGCCGACTGGTCGACGGAGGCCGAGAAGCACGAGGTCAAGGACCACGGCCTCGCCACCTACGACCGCCAGCGCGCCGAGACCGACGCCCTGCTCGGCGACCGGCTCGACCTGTACCAGATCCACTCGCTCACTCCGGACAGCCCGGCGCTCACCGACAAGGACCTGCACTCCAGGCTGGCCGACGCCGCCGCGCAGGGCAGCACCATCGGCTTCTCCACCAGCGGGCCCGCCCAGGCCGACGCCATCCGCGCCGCGCTCGCCGTGACCGTCGGCGGCGAGCCCCTCTTCCGTACCGTCCAGTCGACGTACAACGCGCTGGAGACCTCCGCCGGACCCGCGCTCACCGAGGCGCACGAGGCCGGACTCACCGTGATCGTCAAGGAGGGCATGGCCAACGGCCGCCTCGCGGACCGCCATGCGCCCGACGTCCTCAGGGCGGTCGCGGAGGAGACGGCGCTGGGCTGCGACGCGGTCGCCCTCGCGCTGATCCTGCGCCGGCCCTGGGCGGGTGTCGTGCTGTCCGGTGCCGCGACCGTGAACCAGCTCGGCTCCAATCTGCACGCCGCCGCCGTCGACCTCGACGACGACCAGGTGGCGCGCCTCGGCACCCTCGTCGAAGCCCCGGAAGCCTACTGGGAGCGGCGCGGACAACTGCCCTGGCACTGAGCCCCGGATCCGTGACCGACCGCGAGAGGTGAGTCACGCACGCCCGGCATGAGACAAGTGTGTCTCATGTGGGTTATGGTTGTCTCATGGCCGTCGATCGTGAACAGGTACTCCGCAGCGCCGCGGCCCTGCTGACCCGGAAATCCACCGCGACCATGGACGAGGTCGCCAGGGCCGCCGGCCTCAGCCGGGCCACGCTGCACCGGCACTTCGCCGGGCGCGACGCCCTCGTCCGCGCGCTGGAGTCGCTCGGTATCGCCGAGTGCGAGGCCGCCCTGGCGGCGGCCCGCACCGACGAGGGCCCGGCGGCCGACGCGGTGCGCCGGCTGGTCCGCGAGATGGAACCCTCCGCCGGTCTGCTCGCCTTCCTCTACACCGAGAACCAGCTGTTCGAGGGCGAGGAGCAGAACGAGGGCTGGGCCCGTATCGACACCGGGCTCACCGAGCTGTTTCGCAGGGGCCAGGAGAGCGGCGAGTTCCGCATCGACCTCACGCCCGCCTGGCTCACCGAGGCGCTGTACGGCCTGCTGGCCTCCGGCGCCTGGGCGGTGGCCGAGGGCCGCGTGGCCCGCAACGACTTCACCCACATGATCGTCGAGCTGCTGCTCGGCGGCGCACTCCGGAGAGAGGAACCATGACCCGCACCCTGCGGCCGGCCCGCCCGACCGAGGCGGTGAAGCGCCCCGGCCGCTGGCTGGCGCTGTCCGTCCTGGTGCTGGCCGTGCTGCTGGTGGCCGTCGACGCGACCGTCCTCGGTCTCGCGACCCCCTACATCAGCGAGGACCTCGCACCCTCCGGCACCCAGCTGCTCTGGATCGGCGACGTCTACTCCTTCGTCATCGCCGGACTGCTCGTCTCCATGGGCAGCCTCGGCGACCGCGTCGGACGCAAACGGATCCTGCTCGTCGGCGCCACGGCGTTCGGCGCGATATCCGTCCTCAACGCCTACGCGCACACGCCCGAGGTCATGATCTTCGCCCGGGCCCTGCTCGGCGTCGCGGGCGCCACCCTGATGCCCGCCACCCTCGCCCTGATCCGCAACCTCTTCCACGACCCGCGCGAGCGCAGCCTCGCCGTCGGCATCTGGGGCGCGGCCGCCTCCGCCGGTGCGGCGGTCGGTCCGGTCGTCGGCGGGTTCCTGCTGGAGCACTTCTGGTGGGGCTCCGTCTTCCTGATCAACCTGCCCGTGATGGCCGTCCTGGTCGTCGTCGGCGTGAAACTGCTGCCCGAGTCCCGCAATCCGAACCCGGGCCCCTGGGACCTGGCCAGCGTCGCCCTGTCCCTGGTCGGGATGGTCGGTGTCGTGTACGCCGTCAAGGAGACCGCCGCCCACGGGTTCGCGTGGGCCACGCTCGGCGCGGGGCTGCTGGGCGCCGCCGCGCTCTACGGCTTCGTCCGCCGCCAGCTGACCATGCCGGTGCCGCTGCTCGACATGCGGCTGTTCCGCAACCGCGGCTTCAGCGGCGCGGTCCTGGCCGACCTGCTGACCATCCTGGGCCTGTCGGGACTGGTGTTCTTCCTCTCCCAGTACCTGCAACTCGTCCAGGGCAGGCGGCCCTTCGAGGCGGGCCTGGCCGAACTGCCCGCCGCGGTCGGCGCGGTGGCGGCCGGTCTGATCGCCGGGCGCGCGGCCCGGCGCTTCTCGGTCCGTGCCGTGGTCGCCGGCGGGCTCGCCGCCGTCGGTCTCGCGCTCGCCGCGCTGACCGTCATCGGACAGCACACCGGCTACCCGCTGCTCGGCGCGGCCCTGCTGGTCGTCGGCCTCGGCGCGGGCTTCGCGTTCACCGTCACCGCCGACGTGATCCTCTCCAGCGTCCCAGGGGAACAGGCGGGCGCCGCCTCCGCGGTCTCCGAGACGGCGTACGAACTCGGCGCCGCCCTCGGCATCGCGGTGCTGGGCTCCATCGTGACCGGCGTCTACCGCGACTTCACCGGGCCCGCCGGCACCCCGGACGCCGCCCACGAGTCGCTGGGCGGTGCGGTGGAGGCCGCCGCCGGACTCCCCGGCCCCGCCGGTGAGGCGCTCCTCGACTCCGCCCGGCAGGCCTTCGTCGACGGCCTGACCCTCGCCGCGGGCGTCGGCGCCGCCGTACTCCTGGCCGCCGCGGCGGCGTCCTGGTACCTGCTGCGGGGCCAGCGCCTGGAGGACGGGGTGGCACACCCGTAGCCGTACGGCGCGCCCTTGCCGCACGGCGTGCGAAGGCGACGGGGCGGGCCGCACACCGAGCGGCCCGCCCCGTCGCCTGCCGTGGGCGGAACTACGCCGCCTTCGCCTTGCTCGCGTACATGTCGACGTACTCCTGGCCCGACAGCCGCATGACCTCCGTCATCACCGAGTCGGTCACCGCCCGCAGCACATAGCGGTCGCGGTCCATGCCCTCGTAGCGGGAGAACTCCATCGCCTCGCCGAAGCGGACCGTGACCCGGCCCGGCCGCGGCAGACCGGCACCGCCCGGCTGGAGCTTGTCGGTGCCGATGACGGCGAACGGGACGACCGGGGCGCCCGTCATCAGGGTGAGCCGGGCGATACCGGTGCGGCCGCGGTAGAGGCGGCCGTCGGGGGAGCGGGTGCCCTCGGGGTAGATGCCGAAGACGTGGCCCTCCTCCAGGATGCGGCGGCCGGTCATCAGGGCCGCCACCCCGCCCCGGCCGCCGTCCCGGTCGACCGGGACCATGCCGACCCCGGTGAAGAACCACGCCATCAGCCGGCCCTTGAGGCCCTTGCCGGTGACGTACTCGTCCTTGCCGATGAAGAAGACCTGCCGGTCGCAGGTCAGGGGCATGATCACCGAATCGATGAAGGTGAGGTGGTTGCCGGCCAGGATCACCGGACCGTCGCCCGGGATGTTCTCCACACCCTCCACCCGTGTGCGGAACATCAGGCGCATGATCGGACCGAGCACTGCCTTGATGAACACGAAGCGGGACAACGTGGCCCTCCGGTGTCGGGGATGCGGTATGAGTCTGTGCAGGTGAGGACATTACTCGCGGCCCGGGGGATCACGCACCTCGGGTCTCCCGGGGCCGGCGCGGCCTTGACGCGTATTGACGCGTGTTCACCGGACACGGCCCGGATCGAAGCACACACGGCACCCGGTCCGCGTGAGGCGCGCCGCCCGGGCGACGCCACCGGGCCCGTGTCCTTCGCCTACCCCGGCACGCCGCCGCCAAGCCGACGGCACGCCCCCGCCAAGCCGACGGCACGTCAGCCGTCCGCCCCACACGACACCTCGGCGCACCCGCGTGTTCCGGCCGCGGTCTCCCGCTCGTCATGTACGCGCCCCTACGATCGGCGCGCACGGGACGGTCAACGGCAGGAGGGCCCCATGGGAACGCAGGAGTCGGACGAGCGGGCGGGCGGCGGCACCGGACGGCGGGCGCTTCTCGGCGCGGCGGTGCTCGGCGCGGGCGGGGCCGTACTGGGCGTGCCCGGCACGGCGAGAGCCGCCGGCACCCGGCACGGCGGCGGACACGGGGGCGGGGTCGAGAGCCTGCCCGTCCCGACCGTGATCGGCCACCGCGGCGCCAGCGGCTACCGCCCCGAGCACACCTTCGGCTCCTACGAGCTGGCCCTCGACCTGGGCGCCGACATCGTCGAGGCCGGCGATCTGGTCCCCACGAAGGACGGCCACCTCGTCTGCCGGCACGAACCGGAGATCGGCGGCACCACGGACGTCGCCGACCACCCGGAGTTCGCCGACCGCAGGCGCACCAAGCTGCTCGACGGGGTCTCCACCACCGGCTGGTTCACCGAGGACTTCACGCTCGCCGAGCTGAAGACGCTCCGCGCCACCGAGCGCATCCCGGCCAACCGCCCGCACAACACCCTCTACGACGGCCGCTGGGAGATCCCCACCTTCGAGGAGGTGCTGCGCTGGCAGAACGAGCAGACGCGCAGGCGCGGCAAGCAGGTCTGGATCTACCCCGAACTCAAGCACCCCACCTACTTCCGCAAGCTGGGCCTCGGCACCGAGGAACGCCTGGCCCGGCTGCTGCGCAAGTACGGCAAGGACCGCAAGAACTCGCCCGTCATCATCCAGTCCTTCGAGCCCACCAGCATCCAGCGGATGAACCGGCTCGTCCGCAACCCCCTCGCCGTCCTGCTGTCCGGCGCGAACAGCCGCCCCTGGGACTTCGTCGAGACCGGCGACCCGCGCACCACCGCCGATCTCATCACGCCGGAGGGCCTGAAGGAGATCGCCTCCTACGCACAGGGCATCGGCCCGACGCTCGACCTGATCATCCCGAAGGACTCCGCCGGCCGCCTCACCGCACCGACGACGCTCGTCCGCGACGCGCACCGTGCGGGCCTGATCCTGCACCCCTACACCATGCGCAACGAGAACCCCTTCCTGCCCGCGGAGTTCCGCGTGGGCAGTGACCCCGACGCCTACGGCGACGTGTTCGGCGCCTTCCGGACGTACTTCGCCACCGGTATCGACGGCGTCTTCACCGACAATCCGGACACCGGTGTGCTGGCCCGCGAGGACTTCGTCAACGACTGAGCGACCGCCCCCGGTTGGGGTGAACCTCCGGCCGCCCGGGCAACCCGCCGCCCGGGCGGCCGCGTCGACGTGCATATGACGCACGACCTGGTCACCTCCCTGCGCCCCCTGCTCACCGCCGAGGCCTCGGCCGAGGCATATGCGTCCGGAGCCGAGCCCGGCGATCTGGAACAGGCCGTCTGGCTGCGCCTGCTGGAACGCCTGGAGGCCGACGGCCCGCCCCCCGACCCGCACCGCTGGCTGCGCAGCGCCGTGCGCACCGAGGCCCGCCGCACCCGCCGCAGGGCCCGACACGAGCGGCCGTACGGGACCGAACCCGCCGGTGTCGCCGCGTACGCGGACGAGCCGGAGCGGCTCGCGCTCACCGCGGCCCGGCACCGCGCCCTGCGCGAGGCCGTGCGCAGGCTGCCGGGGCGCTGCCCCCGGCTGATGGAGGCCCTGTTGTCCCCCAGGGACCTCACATACCGGGAAATCGCGGGGGAGTTGGGTATCTCACAGGGCAGTCTTGGTCCGGAACGCTCCCGATGTCTGGGATGTCTGCGTCGATTGCTGACGCCGGAGGTTGCGGCCGGCTGAGGACGGGGATAGGAGTGGGGGACCACAGGTGATCAGGTGAGCGGGAGGCATGCGCACATGGGCATGAGCGTGACCATCTCGGCGGCGACCGAACAGGACGCCGAGCAGATCTTCCGGCTGCAGTACCTCTGCTTCCAGAGCGAGGCGGCGCTGTACGCCAACTACCGCATCGACCCGCTCGTCCAGACCCTGGACTCCGTGCGCCAGGAGGTCGCCGCCGACTGCGTCTTCGTGGCGCGGCTCGGCGACGAGGTCGTCGGCTCGGTGCGGGGGCGGGTGACCGAGGACGGGGCGGCGTCCATCGGCAAGCTCTGCGTCCATCCCCGGCTCCAGGGGCACGGCATCGGGGCCCGGCTGCTGCGGGCGGCCGAGTCCACCCTGGGCGGGGAGCGCGGCGCCAAGCGGTTCCGGCTGCACACCGGGCACCGCAGCGAGAACAACCTGCGGCTGTACCGCCGGGTCGGCTACGAGACGGTCGGGACCGCCGAGGGCGCCGACGGCGTACCCATGATCGTCCTGGAGAAGCCGGCCGGGTCGTACGCGACCACGGCCTGAGCGACCGCCGGGCCCCGGCGACCGCTACGCGGTGCGGGCCCGGCGCAGCCAGTACAGGGCCGACAGCGGCAGCAGCACGGGAATGAAGAGGTACCCCATCCCGTAGTCCGACCACACGGTGGTGTCGGCGAAGGCGGACGGCTCCACCAGTGTCCAGGTGCCGACGGTCAGCACCCCCGCCAACTCGGCCGCGCAGCACACCTGCGCGGCCTTGCGGGCCCTCTCGCCGCCGCGCACCAGGGTGTACGTGATGAACCCGTAGACGACGCCCGCGAGGGCCGACAGCGAGTAGGCGAGCGGGGCCCGGTCGAACTCGGTCGCGATCTGGTACGCGGACCGCGACACCGCGCCGACGACCATCACGCCGTACAGCCACACCAGCAGGATGCCGGGCCCGCCGATCAGCCGCTGCCCGGTCCGCTTCTCCTCCGTGGCCACCACGTCAGCCTCCCCAGATGTCGAACAGCCGCACCTCGAGGACGGCGAGGACGACACCGCCGGCCGCGACCGTCACCGAGCCCCAGCGGGTGCGCTCGGCCAGCGACATGAACCCCGCCGCCGGCACACACGCGAAGGCGCCCAGCAGATACGCCACGAAGATCGTCGTGCCCTGCTCGGGTTCCTCGCCCCGCGCCAGCTGCACGACGCCGACCACCAGCTGGATCAGCGCCAGCGCCGAGACCGCGGCCATCCCGATGAAGTGCCAGTCCTTCGTCGGCTGGTCACGGTAGGCGGCCCAGCCGCACCAGGCGGCCAGCAGCAGTGCGGCGACGCCGGTCACCAGCGTCAGGACGTCAAGCATGGCAGCGAGCCTATTACGGCCCAAAAGGCCCGCCGTCCCCGGCCCCGTAGGGTCGGGTGCATGAAGCTCCACGCACAGGCCCTCCTGTTCGACAACGACGGCACCCTCGTCTCCTCCCTGGCATCCGTGCGCCGCTGCTGGACGCGCTGGGCCGTCGAGTACGGGATCACCGCCGAGCGGTTCGGGCAGGTGGAACTGCACGGGCGCCCGGCCGCCGAGATAGCCGCCGACCTGCTCCCCGCCGAGGTGGTCGCCGAGGCCGTCGCCCGCATCGAACAACTGGAGGTCGAGGACGTGCCGGGCGGGGGCGTGCACCTGCTGCCCGGCACCCGCGACTTCCTCGACGCGCTCCCGGCCGACCGCTGGGCCGTGGTCACCTCCGCCACCCGCCGCCTCGCCGAGGCCCGGCTCGACGCCGTCGGCATCCTCCCCAAGACCCTGGTGGCAGCCGACGACATCACCCGCGGCAAGCCCGACCCCGAGCCCTACCTGCTCGGCGCCCGGGCCCTGGGCGTCGATCCCGCCGACTGCGTCGTCTTCGAGGACGCCCCCGCCGGGCTCCAGGCCGGCCGCGCCGCCGGGATGCGGACCGTGGCGTTGGCCACAACCCACCCGGCCGGCGAACTCGACGCCGACCTCGTCGTCACCGACCTCTCGGCCTTGTCGGCACTGGTCACCAAGGGCGGAGTGGAGATCGCCGTCCGGGGCTGATCGACGCGCGCCGCGAGCCGCCACCGTCCACCGCTGTCCAGTATCCGGACAGCGGTCTCCGGCCAGGGGCATACGTCTGCTTTACTGATCGGCATGAGCACCACGAGCGACCGCACCCCTGCGACCGAGGCGACCACGACGCCCGGTGCTCGTTGTATGTGCCGCCGAATGTGCGCCTTCTAGAGGGCCCCCGCACCACCTGAGTCTCGCGCCCCGAAGCGAGCGCCCCCTCGTGCCCGCCCGCGCCCGACGCGCACGCGGCCGAGCCACGCCCCGCGCACACGTTTCTCCCCGGTCCCACCGCCGTGGCGCACCGCCACCGCGAGAACCGTGCCGCGTTCCGAAGGGCCCCGAGAACCCGAAGAACAACGCCCCGTGCCCGGCGCACACCACCGCGCCGCGCACTCGACAGTGACGGAAACCCACGTGATCACCACATCGGGCCTCACCAAGGTCTATCGTTCACGCGGCCGTGAGGTCACCGCCCTGGACGGCGTCGACCTGCACGTCCGCGAGGGCGAGGTGTACGGCGTCATCGGCCAGTCCGGCGCCGGCAAGTCCTCGCTCATCCGCTGCGTCAACCTCCTGGAGCGCCCCACCGCCGGCACGGTCACCGTCGCGGGAGCGGACCTCACCGCGCTGGCCGGCCGTGGCCCCCGCGCGGGCCGGGAACTGCGGCAGGCGCGCAGCCGCATCGGCATGGTCTTCCAGCACTTCAACCTGCTCTCCTCGCGGACCGTCCAGGACAACGTCGAACTGCCGCTGGAGATCCTGGGCAAGTCCGGGAAGGAACGTTCCCGCAAGGCGCTGGAGCTGCTCGACCTCGTCGGTCTCGCCGACAAGGCCAAGGCCTACCCCGCCCAGCTCTCCGGCGGCCAGAAGCAGCGCGTCGGCATCGCCCGCGCCCTGGCCGGCGACCCCAAGGTCCTGCTCTCCGACGAGGCCACCAGCGCGCTCGACCCGGAGACCACCCGCTCGATCCTCCAGCTGCTGCGCGACCTGAACCGGCAGCTCGGGCTGACCGTCCTGCTCATCACCCACGAGATGGACGTCGTCAAGAGCATCTGCGACTCGGCCGCCCTCATGGACCGGGGCCGCATCGTCGAGTCCGGCACGGTCGGCGAACTGCTCGCCACCCCGGGCTCCGAGCTGGCCGCCGCGCTCTTCCCGGTCGGCGGCGACGCCTCCGGCGACGACCGCACCGTCCTCGACGTGACCTTCCACGGCGAGGCCGCCACCCAGCCGGTCATCTCCCAGCTCTCGCGCACCTACAACATCGACATATCGATCCTGGGTGCCGCCATCGACACCGTCGGCGGCCTCCAGATCGGCCGGATGCGCATCGAACTGCCCGGCCGCTACGAGGACAACGTCGTGCCCGTCGGCTTCCTGCGCGAACAGGGTCTGCAGATCGACGTGGTGAACGAGACGCCGGACACGCCGGACACGCCGGACACGCCGGACGCACCGGCGACACCGGCCCAGTCGGCTTCGCTGGTGAAGGAAGGTGCCAAGTGACCTGGTCGGAGATGCAGCCGCTGCTGGAGCAGGCCTCCTGGGAGACCCTGATCATGGTCGGCTGGTCCACCCTGATCGCCGTCGTCGTCGGCCTGCCGCTCGGCGTGCTCCTCGTCCTCACCGACCGGGGCGGCCTGCTGCAGAACGTCGTGGTCAACAAGGTCATCGGGCAGATCGTGAACATCGGCCGCTCGATGCCGTTCATCATCCTCATGGTCGCGCTGATGAGCTTCACCCGCTGGGTCACCGGCACCACCATCGGCAGCGAGGCCGCCATCGTGCCGCTCGCCATCGGCGGCATCCCCTTCTTCGCGCGGCTCGTCGAGACCGCCGTGCGCGAGGTCGACGGCGGGCTCGTCGAGGCCGTCCAGTCCATGGGCGGCAACACCTGGACCATCGTCCGCAAGGTGCTGGTCCCCGAGGCGCTCCCGTCGCTGATCGCCAGCACCACCACCACCGTCATCGCCCTCATCGGCTACTCCGCCATGGCCGGCACCGTCGGCGGCGGCGGCCTCGGCGACCTCGCCGTCCGCTACGGCTACCAGCGCTTCGAACCCGACTTCATGTGGATCACCGTCGCGCTCCTGGCCGTCGCGATCTCGCTCATCCAGTTCGCCGGCGACTACGCGGCCCGCACCCTGCACCGCCGCGGCGGACGCGGCGCCGCCGCCCCCAGGCTCCGGCTGCTCAGGGCCAAGGAGCCCGCCGCGGCCGACGTCGGCAAGGTCGCCTGACCGCGCCCCCCACAGACTCCCCGCCGTACCGGGCGGGGCCGCACCACCTCAGGAAAGGCACTTTTCGTGCGTAACACCGCCAAGTTCACCACCGCCGTCCTCGCCGCCGGAGCCCTCACCCTCGGGCTGACCGCCTGCGGCTCGGACAAGGAGTCCGCCACCGACGTCTCCGGCCCGCTGGTCGTCGCCGCGAGCCCCACCCCGCACGCCGAGATTCTCGACTACGTCAAGGACAACCTGGCGAAGGACGCGGGCCTCGACCTCGAGGTCAAGGAGTTCACCGACTACGTCACGCCGAACACGGCGACGGAGGACGGCTCCGTGGGGGCCAACTACTTCCAGACCCAGCCCTACCTCGACGAGTTCAACAAGAAGAACGGCACCCACATCGTGTCCGTCGTCGACGTGCACCTGGAGCCCCTGGGCCTCTACTCCCACAAGGTGAAGAAGGCCGACGACCTGAAGAGCGGTGCGACCGTCGCCGTCCCCAACGACACCGTCAACGAGGGCCGCGCGCTGCAGCTGCTCGCCGCCAACGGGATCATCACCCTCAAGGACGGCGTCGGCACCGCGGCGACCCCCTCGGACATCACCGAGAACCCGAAGAAGCTGGAGTTCAAGGAGCTGGAGGCGGCCCAGACCCCGCGCTCCCTCGACGACGTGGACGCGGCGGTCGTCAACGGCAACTACGCCATCGAGGCCGACCTGAAGCCCGCCCAGGACGCCCTCGTCCTGGAGAGCGCCAAGGGCAACCCGAACAGCAACCTCCTCGCCGTCAAGGAGGGCAACGAGGACGACCCGCGCGTCAAGAAGCTCGCGAAGCTCCTCAACTCGCCCGAGGTGAAGAAGTTCATCGAGGACAAGTACGCCGGCGCGGTCCTGCCCTCCTTCTGAGCCTCGGACCGAGGTTCCCTCCGGCCCGCCCCGCGGGCCGGACGCCGCGCCACCCACCGGGTCCGCTCCGTGCACACGGGGCGGACCCGGTGGTGTGGTTGAGTGCTTTCATGCTGCATGCTGGGCAGTTCGAGCAGGCCCTGACGGCTACACAGGTTACGGAGCGGCGCATGACGAGCACCTTCCCCAACATCTCCATCAGCACGGAGCGGTTGGTGCTGCGCCCCCTCGACGAGGACGACGTCCCCGCACTGGCCGCCATGATGAACGACGAGCAGGTCGCCGCCTGGACCCACGTCCCCCAGCCCTTCACCGAGGACAACGCCGCCACCTGGATCGGCGAGTACGCCCCCGCCGAGCGCGCCGCGGGCCGGGGCCTCGACCTCGCCGTCACCGAGTTCCTCACTCAGCGACTGGTCGGCGTCATCCAGCTGACCAAGACCAACTGGCACGTACGCTCCACCGAACTCTCCTACATAGTCGCCCCCTGGGCCCGGGGTGAGGGGTACGCGTCCGAGGCCGCGCTCGCCACCGCCCAGTGGCTCTTCGGCGACCAGAAGTTCGAACGCGTCGAGCTGCGCACCGCGGCCGACAACACCGCCTCCCAGCAGGTCGCCCAGAAGATCGGCTGCATCAGCGAAGGAGTCCTGCGCGGCGCCTGCATAGCGCGCGTACGCACCGACGACGGCGTCTGGACGGACGTACGCACCGACTTCATCGTGTGGAGCCTGCTGCCCGAGGACCTCGAGGGCACCACCGGACAGCTGACCGGCCCCGACGGTTTCACCACCTTCACCGACTGGAACTGATACACGAGGGGCGACCGCGCCACCGCCCCGGACCAGGCCGCACCGGATACCCCGCACGGGGCGCGCCCGCGACGCTTCCACGACTACGACCACGACCACGACCTGCGCCCACGACCTGCGAGAACCCTGGAGACTGACGACGATGGCCGACCGGGTCACGGTGATCGGCTGGGACGGTTCGCCGCTGACCGCCGCGGCACGCTCCGCACTGGGCGCCGCCACCCTGGTGGCCGGTGCCGCCCACCACCTGGCACTTCCCGAGGTACCGCCCGCCGCCGAACGCATCCGCCTCGGCAGCGTCGCCCTCGCCGCCCGCCGTCTCGCCGCGCACCGCGGCACGACGGTCGTGCTGGCCGACGGCGACCCCGGCTTCTTCGGCGTCGTACGCACCCTGCGGGCCCCCGAATTCGGCCTGGAGGTGGAGGTCGTCCCCGCCGTCTCCTCCGTGGCCGCCGCCTTCGCCCGCGCCGGGATGCCCTGGGACGACGCCCAGGTGGTCGTCGCCCACCCCCGCACCCTGCGACGCGCGGTGAACGTGTGCCGCGCCCACACCAAGGTCGCGGTCCTCACCTCACCGGGCGCCGGACCGGCCGAGCTCGGTCTGCTGATGGAGGGCGTCCACCGCACCTTCGTCATCTGCGAGGAACTCGGCACCACCCGCGAACGCGTCACCGTCGTCACCTCCGACAAGGCCGCCGACCACACCTGGCGCGACCCGAACGTCGTCATCGTGGCCGGCGGCAACGCCGGTCCGGCCACCGCAGGCGACGGCACCGGCTGGATCACCGGCCGCGACCCCGCCACCGGACCGCGCGGCTGGTCACTGCCCGCCGCGGCGTACGGCGGTGAACTGGGCGAGGGCGAGACCGACCTGCTGCGCACCGCCCAACTCGCCCGGCTCGGGCCCCGCCTCGGCGACCTCGTGTGGGACATCGGCTGCGGCAGCGGCGCCTTCGCCACCGAGGCCGCCCGCGCCGGCGCCGCCGTCATCGCGGTCGACCGGGACCCCGACGCCTGCGCCCGCACCGAGGCCACCGCACGGCACTTCGGCGTCCAGCTCCAGACCGTGCACGGCAACGCCCCCCACGTCCTGGAGGACCTCCCCGAACCGGACGTCGTGCGGGTCGGCGGCGGGGGAGCGGCCGTGGTCTCCGCGGTCGCCGACCGCCGCCCGCAGCGCATCGTCGCGCACGCCGCGACCCGCGACGCGGCCGAACTCGTGGGCAGGGACCTGACGGAGCACGGGTACCGCGTCGAGTGCGCCCTGCTGCAGTCCGTCGGACTCGACACCCGGGCCTGGACGGAGACGGAGCGGAGCGTCGCGTTCCTGCTCAGCGGAGAGATCGTGCGGCGCGAATCACCCCGCTGAGGACCGACGAGGACCGCGCCCCGTGATCGGTTGTTCATACCGCGCGGGGTAAGCTGGCGGATTGTTGTACCGCATGCGGACACCCGGCAGTTCGTCAGCCGATGTCCGTAAAAACCCGCACCTCCGGGGACGGGTGTGGTACGGCAGAACCGGAGGACGCGCAACGTGGCGCAGTCCACAGCGGGCCGTCGCGGATCAAGCTGTCGTGGCGGGGGGACGACCGCGACAATGGCACTCAATGGCTTTGTCGTCTTTTCCCGCGGGTCGTTCGTGCCGCTGGGCACGCCCGCTCGTTCTTCACTACGGGCGGACGGTGCGCCGCCCCGGGTGAGCTGGTCGTAGAAGCACTAACCGATGGGCGAGGGGTTACGCATGACCGACACCGGCCAGATCCCGGGCGAGGGGCTGCCGGAGAACGCAGGCATGGTGGAGCAGCCGGGCGTCCCCGCACCCGGCGCGTACACCTACCTCTCCGAGGCCACCGCCGAGGACGAGGACCTGTTGTTGCTGCCGGGAGCCCAGAGTGCCTGGGGCAACGAGGTCGCGCCGCCGGCGCCGGAGCCGGTCGTCGAGACCGTGCACCAGCCCGGACCGCACGAGATGTCCGGCCGGGACAGCGGCTCGGTCGACCTCCGCGGCGTCCGGCTGCCCGACCCGGCGCAGGACCCCGCGTCCGCCCCGGTCCCGGCGCGCAGACCCCTTCACCTCGGTCCGCCGATCCCGGACACCTCCGCCAGCCCGGTCCGCTCCCTCGCCGACCGCGGCCCCGCCGACGCGCCGGTACGGCATCCCGGACCGCCCACCGCGGGCCCCGAGTACCTCGACGTCCCGCAGGCCGCGGTGGCGACCCCGCAGGCGGCGGCGCCCTGGGGAGCGCAGACGGCGCCGCAGGCCCAGGAGGTCCCGGTGAACGCCGGGGCGGGGCATGCGGAAACGGTTGTTCCGGTACCGGAGCAGCAGGCGGCGGAGCCGGTGGGCGCGGCCCAGGCGCTCGTGACCCGCGTGGCCACGGAGGCCGTCGCGGCGACCGGCGCGACGCCCGCGAACGCCGGGGAGCCCGGCGAACCGCAGGAGGCGCCCGCACCGGAGGCGGCGCACACCGACGCGGGGCAGTCGGTCGAGCCCGCGGAGCAGGCCGTACCGGTTCCCGAGGCGGTCCCCGCGGAGCCCGTGACCCCTGCGTCCCCCGTGCCCCCCGTGACCGAGCCCGTCCAGGCGACGGCCGAGGGCAACGCCGGGCCCGAGGAGGCGCCCGCGGTTCCCGAGGCCCAGGAGGCCCCCGAGCAGTCGGCTCCGGAAGAAGCACCGGCGGAAGTACCCGCAGAGGTACCCGCGGAAGCACCGCAGGGACTCGGCGAACCCCGGCCGGCCGACGCCGCCCCCGAGGCGTCCGCGCCCGCACCGCAGGAAGCACCGTCCTCCGCGGAGCCCGAGGTATCGGCCCCCGAGGCGTCGGCCCCCGAGGCGTCCGCGCCCGAAGCGACCGTGCCCGTGGCCGCCGAACCTGAACCCGAGCCCGCAGCCGAGCCCGAAGCCGAGCCGTCCCCGGCGCCGGAGCAGCCCGCTGCGGTCCAGGTCGAGGCCGTGCAGCCGACGCCGACGCAGGCACAGCCCGCCCAGGGACCCCAGTCCCTCATGGACGCCAACATGCAGCAGGAGCAGGAGCAGGAGCAGGAGCAGGAGCAGGAAGAGGCCGTGGCCGTGGCCGACGGCGCCGCCGAGCCCGTAGCGGCGGACGCGTCCGCGCCCGGCACGCAGGAGCCCACGCCCGTACCGGCCGCCCCTGTCGTCCAAGAGCCGCACCCCGCCCAGCCCGTGGGGCAGTTCCTGCCCGTCGACGGCGGGCAGGTGCCCACGACCCCGCACCTCGCGCCCACCCCGCCCGAGGCAGTCCTGGTCCCGCCGGAGGCGGCTCCCGAACCGGAGCCCGTCGCCGCGGCCCCGGTGGCCGAGGAGGCCGCCGTCGCGGTACCGGCGCCGCGCGAGGCCGACCCTCAACTCGCCCAGAGCGTCGAGGACCTGGACACCCGGGGCGCCGACGAGGACGACCACACCGCCGAAGCGACCGAGGAGAACGCGGAGACCGCCGAGGCGGCGGAGGCGGCGGAAGCGCCCGCCGCGGAGCCCGCGTCCCAGGAGACCCTCGCCCCGCAGGAAGGCCCGCAGGAAGCCCCGCAGCCCGCCGGCCCGGCGGCCCCCGCCTACGACGACGCCGAGCGCGCGGCCGTACTCAAGGTCATGCGCGAGCGCCGCGACATCCGCAACGGCTTCCGCAGCGACCCCATCCCGCACGAGGTACTGCTCCGAGTCCTGGAGGCCGCCCACACCGCGCCCTCCGTCGGTCACTCGCAGCCCTGGGACTTCGTCGTCATCCGCTCCGCCGACACCCGCCGGGCCATGCACGAACTGGCGACGCGGCAGCGCGACGCGTACGCCAAGTCGCTGCCCAAGGGCCGGGCCAAGCAGTTCAAGGAACTGAAGATCGAGGCCATCCTCGACACCCCGGTCAACATCGTCGTCACCGCCGACCCGACCCGCGGCGGCCGCCACACCCTCGGCCGGCACACGCAGCCGCAGATGGCGCCGTATTCCTCCGCGCTCGCCGTCGAGAACCTCTGGCTCGCCGCCCGCGCCGAGGGCCTCGGCGTCGGCTGGGTCAGCTTCTTCGACGAGCGCGAGATGGTCCGCGCCCTCGGCCTGCCCGAGCACCTGGACGTCGTCGCCTACCTGTGCGTCGGATACGTCGACGAGTTCCCGGACGAGCCCGAGCTGATGCAGGCGGGCTGGTCCAAGCGCCGCCCGCTGTCCTGGGTGGTGCACGAGGAGACGTACGGCCGTAGGGCCCTGCCCGGCGAGGCGCCGCACGACCTGCTCGCCGAGACCGTCGCGCAGATCCGCCCGCTGGACGCCAAGGCGCTCGGCGAGGCGTGGGAGCGGCAGAAGCGCATGACCAAGCCGGCCGGGGCGCTCGGCATGCTGGAGATCATCTCCGCCCAGCTTGCCGGGCTGTCCTGGCAGTGCCCGCCGCCCATCCCGGAGCCCGCGGCCGTCGCGGTCTTCGCCGGTGACCACGGTGTGCACGCCCAGGGCGTCACCCCCTGGCCGCAGGAGGTCACCGCCCAGATGGTGGCCAACTTCCTGGGCGGGGGTGCGGTCTGCAACGCCTTCGCCACCCAGGTCGGCGCCGAGGTGTGCGTCGTGGACGTCGGGGTCGCCACCGACCTGCCCGCCACGCCGGGCCTGCTGCCCCGCAAGGTGCGCGCGGGTACCTCCGACATGACCACCGGCGCGGCGATGACCCGCGAGGAGGCCAAGCAGGCCATCGAGGTCGGCATCGAGACCGCCCGCGACCTGGTGGCGGCCGGCAACAAGGCGCTGCTCACCGGCGAGATGGGCATCGCGAACACCACCGCGTCCGCCGCGCTCATCTCCGTGTTCACGGGCGCCGACCCGGCCGAGGTCACCGGCCGCGGCACCGGCATCAACGACGAGACGCTGGCCCGCAAGACCGAGGTCGTCCGCCGTGCCCTCGAACTCCACCAGCCGGACCCGGCCGACCCGGTCGGCGTGCTCGCGGCGAT
Source organism: Streptomyces sp. NPDC018026 (assembly GCF_044327745.1). Lineage (NCBI taxonomy): Bacteria > Bacillati > Actinomycetota > Actinomycetes > Kitasatosporales > Streptomycetaceae > Streptomyces > Streptomyces sp. NPDC018026. Next base: position 192,268 of record NZ_JBIRFY010000007.1, on the reverse strand, counting down.
CGGCGGCTTCGAGCACGCGGCCATGGTCGGCCTGCTGCTCGGCGGCGCCTCGCTGCGCACCCCGGTGATCCTGGACGGCGTCAGCGCCGGTGCCGCCGCCCTGGTGGCCCGCGCGATCGCCCCCGAGGTCCTGGCGGCCTGCATCGCGGGCCACCGCAGCGCCGAGCCCGGCCACGTGGCCGCGCTCAACAAGCTGGGCCTGCGTCCGCTGGTCGACCTGGACCTCCGCCTCGGCGAGGGCACCGGAGCCCTGCTCGCGCTCCCGATGGTGCAGAGCACCGCGCGGGCCATGCACGAGGTCGCGACGTTCGACTCGGCGGGGGTAACCGAGAAGTAGCGGCCGGCGAGCCGGCGGGACCGGTGGTTGTACCCACAAGCCGCACCCGGCACCGAGGTCCAACCACCGGACCACCCGCGCCCCACCAGCCGTCCCGCCGTAAAATCCGCACGTCAGCGCCACCGCCGCAAGAGGAGCCGTCCCCTCATGGCCGAACACCCCGCCTACCCCGTAGGCCTCCGTCTCGCCGGCCGTCGCGTGGTCGTCCTCGGCGGCGGACAGGTCGCCCAGCGCCGCCTGCCCGCCCTCGTCGCGGCCGGTGCCGACATCCGCCTCGTCTCCCCGGAGGCGACTCCGTCCGTCGAGGCGATGGCGGACGCGGGCGAGATCACCTGGGAGCGGCGCCCGTACGCGGAGGGGGACCTGGCCGACGCCTGGTACGCCCTGATCGCCACCAGCGACACCGCGGCCAACGACGCCGCCTCCGCCGAGGGCGGGCGGCACCGCGTGTGGTGCGTCCGCTCCGACGACGCCGACCGGGCCACGGCCTGGACCCCGGCGACCGGACGCAGCGAGGGCGTCACCGTCGCCGTGCTCACCACCGACGCGCGGCACCGCGACCCCCGCCACACGGCCGCCATCCGCGACGCGGTGGTGGAGGGCCTGCGCGACGGGACCCTGGTCGCCCCGCACCGGCGCACCCGCACCCCCGGTGTGGCCCTGGTCGGCGGCGGTCCCGGCGACCCGGACCTGATCACCGTCCGCGGCCGCCGCCTGCTCGCCGAGGCCGACGTCGTCATCGCCGACCGGCTCGGCCCCCGCGACCTGCTCGCCGAGCTGCCGCCGCACGTCGAGATCATCGACGCGGCCAAGATCCCGTACGGGCGCTTCATGGCCCAGGAGGCCATCAACAACGCGCTGATCGAGCACGCCAAGCAGGGCAAGGCGGTCGTACGGCTGAAGGGCGGCGACCCGTTCGTCTTCGGCCGGGGCATGGAGGAGGCGCAGGCGCTGGCCGAGGCGGGCATCGCGTGCACCGTCGTCCCCGGCATCTCCAGCACGATCTCGGTGCCCGGCGCGGCCGGGATCCCGGTCACCCACCGGGGCGTCGCCCACGAGTTCACCGTGGTCAGCGGGCACGTCGCCCCCGACGACGAGCGCTCCCTGGTCGACTGGCCGTCCCTCGCCAAGCTGACCGGCACGCTCGTGATCCTCATGGGCGTCGACAAGATCGGCAAGATCGCCGGGACCCTGATCGCGCACGGCAAGTCCCCGGACACCCCGGTCGCCCTCGTCCAGGAGGGCACCACGGCGGCCCAGCGCCGAGTGGACGCGACCCTCGCGACCGTCGCCGAGGTGGCCGTCGCCGAGGAGGTCAGGCCGCCCGCCGTCATCGTCGTCGGCGAGGTCGTCGCCGTCGGTCCGCACGGGACGGCCTGACGTGGCCGACCTCATCACCATCGACGACCCCGACGACCCGCGCCTGCACGACTACACCGGCCTCACCGACGTCGAGCTGCGCCGCCGCCGCGAACCCGCCGAGGGCCTGTTCATCGCCGAGGGCGAGAAGGTCATCCGGCGGGCCGGCGAGGCGGGCTACGCGATGCGCTCGATGCTGCTGTCCGCCAAGTGGGTCGACACCATGCGCGACATCATCGACGCCGCGCCCGCCCCGGTGTACGTCGTCGACCCGGCGCTCGCCGAGCGGGTCACCGGCTACCACGTGCACCGCGGCGCGCTCGCCTCGATGCAGCGCAAGCCGCTGGACACGGCCGCCGGCCTCCTGACGACCGCCCGCCGGGTCGTCGTCATGGAGTCGGTCAACGACCACACCAACATCGGGGCGATCTTCCGCTCCGCCGCCGCGCTCGGCATGGACGCGGTCCTGCTCTCCCCGGACTGCGCGGACCCCCTGTACCGGCGCAGCGTCAAGGTCTCGATGGGCGCGGTCTTCTCCGTGCCGTACGCCCGCCTCGACACCTGGCCGGCCGGTCTGGCGACGGTCGGCGAGGCGGGCTTCACGCTCCTCGCCCTCACCCCCGACGAACGGGCCGAGCCCCTGGACGCGGTCGCCCCGCACCGCATGGACCGGGTGGCCCTCATGCTGGGCGCCGAGGGCAGTGGCCTGACCCGGCGGGCGCTGGCGGCGTCCGACACGTGGGTGCGCATCCCGATGTCCCACGGCGTCGACTCCCTGAACGTGGGCGCGGCGGCCGCGGTCGCCTTCTACGCGGTAACCGCGGGACGCCCCACGGTTTGAGGGCCTGTCCGGCCCCGGCCCTCAGCGCCCGGGGGACCGCGACTCCGGGAGGCCGCCCGGCGGGGCCACCCGTTCCTGCTGCGTCGCCCGCGCGCCGCCGCCCCGTTCGTCGCCGAGCCCGCGGGCGGGCCCCTGGCAGCCCTGTGCGGCGGCGATACCCAGCGCGACCAGCAGCGTCACGACCACGAACACGAACAGACGCTGCCGCAGCAGCCGCGGATTGGCGGGCCGCCGCCAGCCGGTCCCCGTCGTCCTGGGCGCCGTACGGCCGGATCCGCTGCGCGGGGCGGGCCGGCCGCCGTCGGTGCGCGAGGAGTTCCGGCCGGTCGTGTCGCGGGAGGACGGCGTGGGCCGGGACCCGGACCGCGCCCCCGTACCGCCACCGCGCGACGGCGTGCCACCGCGGGACGGACCGCCACCGCGCGAGGGCGTTCCGCCACGGGAGGGTGCGCCGCCCCGCGACGGGACGGAACCCCGGGGCGCGGATCCCCGCGACCCCGACGTGCCGCGCGGCGCGGGAGTGCCCTGCGGGCCCGGCCGGCCCTGCGGACGCCGCTGGGCACGCTCCGGATAGGTGTCGGCGAGCCGCCCCGTGGGCACGTCCGCCTCACCACTGCGCGGCGCGGGCGGCCGGACGTCGGCCATGCCCTGGGCCTCACGGGCGGCGATCTCCTTGAGCCGCAGCGACAGTTGCAGGGTGCTGGGGCGTTCCTCGGGGTCCTTGGCCAGGCACGCCCGCACCAGCGGGGCGAGCGCGTCCGGGACCCCGTGCAGCTGGGCCTCCTCGTGCACCACGCGGTACAGCATCACCTCGGAACTGCCGTGCCCGAAGGGCGAGTCGCCCATCGACGCGTACGCCAGCGTGGCACCGAGCGAGAACACGTCCGTGGCCGGGGTGACCGCGGCCCCGCGCACCTGCTCCGGCGCGAGGAACCCGGGGGAGCCGACCGCGGTGCCGACGTGCGTGAGGGTGGAGGCACCGGTGGCCCAGGCGATGCCGAAGTCGATGATCCGCGGCCCCTTCGGGGACAGCAGGATGTTGGACGGCTTCAGGTCCCGGTGCACCACCCCGGCCTCGTGCACGGCGACCAGGCCCTCGGACAGCGCGGCGCCCACGGCCGCGACGTCGGCCGCGACGAGCGGGCCCCCGTCGACGACCTTGTCGTGCAGGGACGGGCCGGGCACGTACTGCGTGGCGAACCAGGGACGGTCCGCCTCCAGGTCCGCGGCGACCAGCCGGGCGGTGCAGCCGCCCCGGATGCGCCGGGCCGCCGACACCTCACGGGCGAACCGCGACCGGAACTCCTGGTCCTCCGCCAGGTCCGGCCGGATGACCTTCAGCGCGACCCGCTGCCCCTTCTTGTCGGAGCCCAGGTAGACCACGCCCATTCCACCCGCGCCGAGCCGCCTGTGAAGCCTGAACGAGCCGACGACGCGCGGGTCCTCGCGCCTCAGGCGCATCATCGCCATGTTCATCCCCGCTGCCCGGTCCCTGTGACGTGCCACAGCTTACGTTTCCACGGCCGCCCGCGCGCAGAGGCCGCGCCCTCTCGCGACAACGGATTGTCAGTGCCCGGCGCGAGAGTTGAGCGGCGGTCAGCACCCGCGCGGACCGGCCGGCCGTGCTCCGCCCGTGATCCCAACCGGCCCCGGCAGCCCGGTGATTGGTGCGGGCGAGGGGGACCGGCCGGGGACGGGCGGGGGCGGCGGGGAGCGCTCGCGCACGTGCGGCGTGACGGCGGGCGGGACGCGCCCCGGGGCGGGGGCGGGGGTGCGCGGGGAGGCGGCCGGAGTGAGGGAAGTCACCGGACAGCCCGGAGATACCGGGACACGGTGGGCACCCCGTCCGGGAAGACCCCGAGACCGGGGAGGCGGTCTCCACCCAGGGGAGTAGTAGGCCGGTCACGGCTCATCCTCCGGGAGGCCCGGCAATCGGTACGAGGGCATGACGTCGGGCGATCGCCCGACGCATAGATTTGAGGTCAAGCGGCGGGTGCAGCACTCGTCCCCCGAGGTCAGACACCCGCCGCTGCAACGAGACAACGAACGACTCAACGAACGGTCAGGAGAGGGACCATGGCCCAGACGGTTCCGCGGACGCTGGTCCGCACACGGGAAAACCGCCGTCAGGGCCGTCGCCACCCCGCGGTGGCGACGCTCATGGCCCTGCCCCTGGCGGTCCTGCTCCTCCTCGTCTTCGACGGGTGGGAGACAGTGGCCACACAGGCGTCGTCCGTGGGTGTGGTGCTGGGGCGCTGAGCGGCGACCCCAGGCCCGGAAGAGCGGTCCGGGCGGGGACATCCATCCATGAAACCCCGTGGGGACGGGGGTGCGGCGGACGGCAAAATGCCGGCGCAGCTGGGGAGCTGCGCCGGCATTGCTTTTCCCTCCCGGGACAGCGCCGGGCCGGGGAGCACGGCGGCACATCGCGCCTGCGTACCCTCACCCTCGTGACCACGGACGCCCACGATCTCCTCCCCGCCCTCGCGGCCCGCGTCAGGGAAACGGCCCACGCCCGCACCCCGGCCTGCCCCTGCGGCGCGGCCACCCTCGCCGACCGCCCCGACGCCACCGTCGTCCGGCACGCGGACACCGTCGCCAAGGCCCACGCCGCGGACGCCGACCCCGCCGAGCTGTCCCTCCGGGTCGCCGCGGCCGCCCGGCTCCCCGGCGTGCTGCTGCCCCCGCTCGCCCCGGCCCCCGTCGACCTGCACGGGCGGCTCGTCACCTACTGGCCCTACGGCACACCCGTGGATCCCGAGGATCCGGACGCCGCCCCGTGGGAAGCCGCGGCGACCCTCCTCGCCCGCCTCCACCGCACGCCGGCCCCCGCCGCCCTGCCGCCCATGCGCGGCCCCGCGAAGGCGGCCCTGGCCACGGCACGCCTCCGCGACACCGCCCCCGGCCACCCCGCCACCGCGCCCGTGCTGGCGGCCTGGGCGGCACTCCCCGCCTGGGCGCGCGGCGAGGCCGCCATGCCGGGCCCGGCCGCCCTCTGCCACGGCGACCTCCACCTCGGCCAGCTCATACGCCACCCCGCCCCCGACGGACCCTGGCTGCTGATCGACGTCGACGACCTCGGCACCGGCGTCCCGGCCTGGGACCTGGCCCGCCCCGCGGCCTGGTACGCCTGCGGGCTGCTCCCGCCCGAGGAATGGCGCCGCTTCCTGACCGCCTACCGCGCCGCCGGCGGCCCGGCCGTCCCCGCCGAGGGCGACCCGTGGCCCGCCCTGGACGTCCCGGCCCGAGCCCTCACCGCGCAGAGCGCCGCCCGGGCCGTCTCCAAGGCGGCCCTGGACGGCCGGGCGCTGGACGAGGTGGAGCGTTCCCTCGTCGACGCGTGCGCGCGCATGGCGTCCGTCCGGCCCGCCGACCCAAGGGGTTGAGCCGAAGTTCCGCGAAGTAGGGTGCAACCGACCCGGGGCGGGACGGAGTCTGTCCTGGCGATACGCGAAGCAGGACCGACCGGCGAGGAGTTGAGCCGAGCATGCAGTGCCCCAAGTGCCACGCACCGATGCACACCTACAACCGCAACGGCGTTCAGATCGAGCAGTGCAGCGGTTGCCGCGGCATCTTCCTCGACTACGGCGAGCTGGAGTCGCTGACCCGCCTGGAGGCCCAGTGGTCCCAGCCCGCTCCGCCGCCCCCGCCCGCCGCGCCGCAGGCGTACCCGGCGGCCCAGGCGCCGGCCTGGGGTGCCCCGCACGGCGGCGGTCACGGCCACTACGGGCACCACCGTCAGAAGAGCTTCGGCCGCATGCTCTTCTCGAGCTGAGCCGCCCACGACGAAGCCCCCGGCCGCGAGAGGCGGCCGGGGGCTTCGTTCTGTGTGGACGATACTGGGATTGAACCAGTGACCTCTTCCGTGTCAGGGAAGCGCTCTCCCGCTGAGCTAATCGTCCGGGAAACACCAGGTGCGGTACTGCGTGCGCGATACTGGGATTGAACCAGTGACCTCTTCCGTGTCAGGGAAGCGCTCTCCCGCTGAGCTAATCGCGCGGGGATCCTTGCGGACCGGAGATCCTTACGGATCAGTGGACGATACTGGGATTGAACCAGTGACCTCTTCCGTGTCAGGGAAGCGCTCTCCCGCTGAGCTAATCGTCCTTGGAGGTGGAGACGGGATTTGAACCCGTGTAGACGGCTTTGCAGGCCGTTGCCTCGCCTCTCGGCCACTCCACCAGGAGTGTAGGAGACCCGGGAGGTCTCCTGTTCCTGCGAGCGGACGACGAGGCTCGAACTCGCGACCTCAACCTTGGCAAGGTTGCGCTCTACCAACTGAGCTACGTCCGCCTGTCGGTTCGGTCCGCTTGCGCGGCCCGGCGACGTGATGAACTCTAGCGGATTCCGCAGCCAGCACAAAAACGCGTTTGTGCAGCGTGCTGCGGTGCGTCCGGTCACGGACCTGGTCAGGGCACCCGGAAGGACACGTTCGGGTCATCCGGGAGCCACCCGCCTAGACTCGACAGTGTGCTCGACCTCCCTCCCCTCGCCCGCTTCGGCGACCGTCTCGCCACCGGTCTCCTCGACGTCACGAGTGATCCCGCCGCCCTCGAATCCGAGGGGTTCTGGGCCGTCTGCGCGGACTTCGAAGGCCGCCTGACCTGCGCACGCTTCGCGGAGGTACGGACCGAGCCGGAGCCCGCTCCCACGCCGGGGGAGTGGCGGGGCCCCGCCCTCGGCGACTGGACGTCGTCGCTCGACCGCGCCGCGTACACGGCGGGCGTACGGCGCATCCGCGCCCACATAGCCGCGGGCGAGGTCTACCAGGCCAACCTCTGCCGGGTGCTCTCGGCGCCCGTCGGCGCCGGCGCCGACGTGGACGCCCTCACCGCCCTGCTGGCCCGCGGCAACCCGGCACCGTACGCCGGGACGATCCGGCTGCCGGAACACGGCGTCGAGATCGCCACCGCCTCGCCCGAGCTGTTCCTGCGCCGGGACGGCCGCACCGTCGAGTCCGGGCCGATCAAGGGGACCGGGCGGACCGAGGCCGACCTGCTGGAGAAGGACTACGCCGAGAACGTCATGATCGTGGACCTGGTCCGCAACGACCTGGGGCGCGTCTGCGCCACCGGCACGGTCACGGTGCCCGACCTGTGCGCCGTCGAGAAGCACCCGGGCCTCGTCCACCTGGTCTCCACGGTGCGCGGCGAGCTGCCCGCGGACACCGGCTGGCCGGAGCTGCTCGACGCCGCGTTCCCGCCCGGGTCCGTCACCGGCGCGCCCAAGTCCAGCGCCCTGCGGATCATCGACGCGCTGGAGACCGCGCCCCGCGGCCCGTACTGCGGGGGCGTCGGCTGGGTCGACGCCGACCGGGGCACGGGAGAGCTGGCCGTCGGCATCCGCACCTTCTGGATCGACCGGGCCGCCGACGGAGACGCGCGGCTGCGCTTCGGCACCGGCGCCGGCATCACCTGGGGCTCCGACCCGGCGGGCGAGTGGCGGGAGACCGAACTGAAGGCCTCCCGGCTGCTCGCGGTAGCGTCGGGGGCGTACGAGGTGAACGCGACGGGAGAGGCGCTGGCGACGTGAAGATCTGGCTCGACGGCGGGTTGCAGGACATCGGTTCCGCCCGCGTCTCCGTCCTCGACCACGGGCTGACCGTGGGCGACGGCATCTTCGAGACCGTGAAGGCGGTGGACGGCAGGCCGTTCGCGCTGACCCGGCACCTGGACCGGCTGACCCGCTCGGCCCGCGGCCTCGGCCTGCCCGCCCCCGACCTCGACGAGGTCCGCCGCGCCTGCGCCGCCGTGCTGGAGGCCAACCCGATGCCGCTGGGCCGGCTGCGCATCACCTACACCGGCGGCCACGGCCCGCTCGGCTCCGACCGCGGCGAGCACGGTCCGACCCTCGTCGTCGCCCTCGGCGAGACCGGCCGCCGCCCCGACTCCACCGCCGTGATCACGGTGCCCTGGACCCGCAACGAACGCGGCGCGCTCACCGGCCTGAAGACCACCTCCTACGCCGAGAACGTCGTCGCCCTGGCCCGCGCCCGCGAACGAGGCGCCTCCGAGGCGCTGTTCGGCAACACGGTGGGCCGGCTCTGCGAGGGCACCGGTTCGAACGTCTTCGTCGTCCTCGACGGCGAGATCCACACCCCGCCGGTCGCCTCCGGCTGCCTCGCCGGGATCACCCGCGCCCTGGCCGCCGAGTGGACCGGCGCCCGCGAGACCGACCTCCCGCTGGACGTCCTGGAGCGCGTCGACGAGGTCTTCCTGACCTCGACGCTGCGGGACGTCCAGGCCGTACACCGGATCGACGACCGCGAACTGCCCGGCGCCCCGGGACCGGTGACGGCAAAGGCCATGCGGATCTTCGAGGAGCGGTCCGGGGACGACCTGGATCCGTGACCTGGATGCGTGACCCCGATCCCTGATCCCGATCCGTGACCCGGACCGGCGACCGCATCCGCATCCGATCCGCGACCGCGGTCAGGGATCCGCATCCCCGAAGCCGCCGATATTCGGCTGCCGTTCTCGTCCACGGTGGGTAGAACTGCCGTGATGACCACGACCCTGCGGCCGACCGAGCCGCTCCAGCGCGCCGCCGACGGAACCCGTTCGCGCCACTACCAGGTGTGTGTGAACAGCCGTCCCGTCGGTGTGCTGCACCTCGGCACCTCGCCCACCCTCGGCGACTCGGTGGCCGTGATCCACAAGCTGCGCGTCGACGAACCGGACCGCCGACGCGGCCGGGGCACGGTGGCCGCGCTCGCCGCGGAGGAGGTGGCGCGCTCCTGGGGCTGCCGGCAGATCGAGGCGGGCGTCGACGGCGACGCCGAGGCGGGCCCGCGGCTCGCGCAGGCGCTCGGCTACGCGGTGCGCAACCGCGCCATGGCCAAGCCGCTCGGCGACACCCCGCCCGCCCTGCCCGCGGGCAGCCGGGCGCGGCCCATGACACCGGAGGACTTCGCCGCCTGGCACGCGTACGAGTCGGAGCGCTACGCCCGCACCTGGATGGAGCGGGGCGTGCCCGAGGCCGACGCGCACGCGAAGGCCCGCCGCGATCACGAAGTGCTGCTGCCCCAGGGGGCGGCCACCGACAACATGCTGTTCAGCGTGTTGGAGCACGAGGGCCATCGGGTCGGGACCCTGTGGCTGGCGCTGCGCGAGGACCGGGCCTTCGTCTTCGACGTCGAGGCCGACGCCCCGCACCGTGGCCGGGGACACGGCCGCACCCTGATGCTGCTGGCGGAGACCCAGGCGGTCACCGCCGGCCGCCCCCTGATCGGCCTCAACGTCTTCGCGGGGAACACCGCCGCCGAGCGGCTCTACGAGTCGCTCGGCTACGAGACCACGCGGTACAGCTACTGCAAGCCGCTGCTGTGACGGCGCGCCGCTGCTGTGACGGCGGACGGCGAGCCGGTGGAGGTTCCGGTTCCGGCCTCTGCCGCGCCCCCGCCGCCGCGGTCACCGGCACTCAGTCCCGCGGCTGGGCCAGCAGCCGGTCCGCGATCTCCTCGATGCGCTCGCGCAGCCCTTCCTGGCTCTTGCCGCCGTCGAGGCGCTCGCCGCCGATCACGTAGGTGGGGGTGCCGGTCACGCCGATCGCCTTGCCCTCGGCCTGGTCGGCGTCGACGATCAGGATGTGCCGGCCGTCGATGAGCGCCGTGTCGAACTCCTCGGCGTCCAGTCCCAGTTCCCGGGCGACCTCGACCAGGAAGGGTTCTCCCCTACGGTCCAGCTCCGCGACCCGGTCCAGGACCGCTTCCGCGTACGGCCACCCGCGGCCCTGCGCGGCGGCCTCCTCGGCGGCCTGCGCGGCGGCGAAGGCGTGCTTGTGCTTCTCCAGCGGGAAGTGCCGCAGCCGCACCTCCAGGCGGTCGCCGTAGCGGGCCCGCAGGGCACGGACGTCGTCCAGGGCGGTGTGGCAGTCCGGGCACTGGAGCTCGCACCAGACGTCGAGGACGGGCGCGGCGGGACGGGCGGGGGAGGAGTCGCTCATGCCCCCATCCTCCCAGCCCGCGGCACGCCACCCCAACCGGCGTCGTACCGGGCCCGCCGGCACCTGTCGTACCGGTCCCGCCGGCACCTGCGGAGGAGCCGACCCCGAGATCTCCCTGATCTCGGTCCCCCGGCATGGCCTCGCGGCGGGCGGACGGTGCAGGATGGAAGGGACGAAGTACTCATGCCCGACCGGGCCCAGCCCTGGAGGACCGGATGATTGCCGAGACCGTCTGCTCCGCGGTGTCCGCGGCAGGCCTGGGCATCGCGGCGGTCACCGCGTACCGCAGGCGATTCCTCACCGCTGCCCGTATCGCCGCCTACTCGCTGGTCCCGATCGGCCTGGTGATGACCGGGGTCGTCGAGTGGCTGGCCGACACGGCCTTCAGCCCGGTGGCCTGGGCCGGCTTCGGAGTGCTGGGCGTGGCCTGGGTGCTCTTCATGACCACACGCGCGGTGGAGCGCCGTCGCGGCGGCACCCGCAAGGAGCGCAAGGAGGCCCGGGCCGCGGCACAGCGCGACGCGGTGGCTCCGGGGGCCTCCGCCCCCTCCCTGGGTTCGGGCTCCGGCTCCCCCCAGTCGGCCGGCCGGCCCGCGTCCCGCCCGGCTAAGGCCTCCCGGGGCGGCGACGACGACTTCAGTGACATCGAGGCCATCCTCAAGAAGCACGGGATATGAGGCACGGGAAGGACATCACGGCCGGACTCCGGGGCTGAAACGACGCAGCGGTCCGAGCCCGTCAGCCCGTGCTCCGGAATGATCACGATCCGACCGGACATTGCGACATTCAACCAACACCCGGTCATAACGGGCGTGTTGATCGCGTGGACCCCACCCGCTGCGTCATCATCGCGGCGAGATGCCGGACACCACTCAGCTGGATTCCCAGCTGGACACGAGACAGAGCGAAACCGCGCGGGTGCAGGACGAACCACGCGGCTGCCTCTTCGCCCTTTCCCAGCCACCGCTCATGATCTTCCTAGCGGTGATCGGGTGTCTGCTGCTCATGGCTTCGTTGCACGATCTGCTGTTGCTGTGAGCCGTACCCGCGCTCCCCGGCGCCACCCGCCGGGGGCCGCGTCGCCGTCCCCGAGTCCGCGGCCGTACCGGCCCCGAAGGGCGGCGTCAGCCCGCCGCCTCCTTGCGCCTGGCCCGGTAGGCGGCCACGTGCAAGCGGTTTCCGCAGGTGCGGCTGTCGCAGTACCGCCGTGAGCGGTTCCGGGAGAGGTCGACGAAGGCGCGCCGGCAGTCGGGGGCCTCGCACCGCCGCAGCCGCTCCTGCTCCCCGGCCACCACGAAGAACGCCAGGGCCATCCCGCAGTCCGCGGTCAGGTGGTCCGCGACGGAGGCACCGGGCGCGAAATAGTGGATGTGCCAGTCGTAGCCGTCGTGGTCGGTCAGCCGGGGCGTGGTGCCCGCGGCCGCGACGAGGTCGTTGATCAGTCCCGCGGCGGTCCGGGCGTCCGGAGCGGCGAAGACCGCGGCGAACCGCGCGCGGATCCGCCGCACCGCTGAGAGATCGAGGTCGGTGAGCACCCCGACGTCGCTGATCTCGTGCGTTCCCACGAATTCCTGGAGGGCCGCGAGGTCCGGCAGCCCGTCCGGAGCCGATTCGTCCTCCGGCACCGTGTTCACCAGATCGACCACGGTGTCGAGCGCGCACCGGGTGTCGTGGGTGATCAGCACGTTTCGCTCCCTGGCCTGGGGGTCGGGCGGGCGCCCGCCGATGCTGGCCGATGGTAGTGGCTCGCGCGGCGGGCGAACCGGCCGCGAGCCGGCCCCGGTCGTCGGTTGCCCCTACAACGGCGCCCGGCCCGCCTTCGTTCCCCGGCCCGCGCACGCAGCGGCGCCGCCCCCGCGGGAGATCCGCGGCGACGACGCCGGTGTGTGCCGTATGCGGTTGTCCGGGCCCGTGCCGTCACCCCGAGTCGACGGCGACGGGCGGCTTCACGCGGGGCCCCGCCCTAGCTTTCCGCCAGGATGTGCGAGAGCTCCTGATCGAGATCGAAGTGCCGGTGTTCCGTGCCGGGGGGCACGGCGGCGTCTGTGCGCTTCAGGAAGGACTCCAGGGCCCGCGCCGGGGCCTCGAGCAGTGCCTCGCCCTCCGGGGAGCTGAGAGCGATGCACACGACGCCCTGGCCGTGACTGCGGGACGGCCAGACACGGACGTCGCCGGTCCCGGTGGGACGGTGGAGACCTTCGGCGAGGAGGTCGCGGGCGAACACCCACTCGACGGTCTCCTCGGCTCCGGTGTGGAAGGTGGCGTGCACGGCGTAGGGGTCGGCCGTGTCGTACCGCAGGCCTGCGGGGACAGGCAGGGAGGACTCGCTCGACACAACGAGGCGCAGGTGCAGCTCGCAGCTGACCGTGGTGTTCATAAGCGCCAGGGCCTTTCGCTCAGTGTGCGCTCGGGGATTCGCACGTCGGCGAAATCGACATGCCACCTACGGTGCCGTTGTAAACCCCTCTGAGTGTTTTGCGTGTGTTTACGTAACTCTTCCGGCCGACGGATCGTTCGAGTCGTACGCCCATTCCGGTGACAGGTTTCGCTCCGGTAGTGTTTGGCCGTATGAACACGGGGAGTAACAAGCCCGGCGAGGCAGCCGTGGCGGCAGACCGTACGGGGACGGACGAGGCCACGGCCGAGCGGGCGCTCGGTTCGCGGGCACCGGAATTCGTCAAGGCGCGCCGTGCGCTGCACCTGAGCTGGCAGGTCGGCGTCTTCATCGTCGGCCTCGCGGTGGTGGTGGCCGGTGTCGCCATGCTGGTGCTGCCCGGACCGGGCTGGGTCGTGATCTTCGGCGGCATGGCGATCTGGGCGACCGAGTTCGTCTGGGCCCAGCTGGTGCTGCGCTGGACCAAGCGCAAGGTCACCGAGGCGGCGCAGCGTGCCCTCGACCCGAAGGTGCGGCGCCGGAACATCATCCTGACCTCGATCGGCGTGGTGATCATCGCCGCGCTGGCCGGGACCTACCTGTGGAAGTTCGGCCTCGAGATGCCCTGGAACATCAAGGACCAGTGATCGTCCGCGGGGGTGCGGCCGGCCGCCCGCGGGGGTGCGCCGATGCGGCCCCCGCTGGTCACCGGCGGCTCTGACATGGGGTAATGTTCTTCCTGCGTCCGGGCGATTAGCTCAGTGGGAGAGCGCTTCGTTCACACCGAAGAGGTCACTGGTTCGAACCCAGTATCGCCCACCGGATCATCAGGCGGCCCGGCTCACGATCGTGAGCCGGGCCGCCTTCGTGTGCGCCGCGTCCGGGTGTCAGGGCATTCCGCTTAGACCCGCCTTCACCCAACCGTGACCTTCGGCGCAGCGGCCCTCCGGGGCCGCGCGGCTGTTCGGCCGGTCGGTCGCGCCGCGCCGACCTGTGGGTTCTCCGGGGGGCCGGACGGCGTTTCCGGAGCGGTGCGCCGGGGCGGCCGCGACCCCCGTCCATCAATTCCTGTCCGAATCATTGACGCACCCCTGGGCCCTCCGTACCTTGTGCCAGCAAGCGCTTACTTGAAACGATTCATGTGGCGAAAGCGACGTCGCGGGGAGGCTCGTATGCAGCAGGGCGGGAATGCGGAGCGGCAGGCCGGAAGGCGCACGATCCTCAAAGCGGCGGGGGCCTCGCTGGCCGTCGCCGGACTCGGGGCCACGGCCACCGCGTGCGGCGGCGGCAGCGGCTCCGGGGACGGAACGGTGACGATCCGTTACTCCTGGTGGGGTGCCGAGGACCGGGCCGAGCGCATCAACAAGACCATCGCGCTCTTCGAGAAGAAGTATCCGAAGATCAAGGTCAAGACCGACTTCCAGCCGTACACCGACTTCTGGAAGAAGTTCAACACCCAGGCCTCCGGGGGGAATCCACCGGACGTCTTCCAGAATGCCATCGGATTCCTCCGCAAATACGACGCCAAGAATGTCCTGCTCGACCTGAGCGGACAGGTCGAGGCGGGAAACCTCTCCATGGACGGATTCCGCGCGGGCCTGGAGAAGTTCGGCGAGATCGACGGCAAACTCCTCGGCGTGCCCGTCGGTTCCAACTCGATGGCCCTGGTCATCGACAAGCCCGTCTACACCCGGGCCGGCGTCAAGCCGGAACAGGGCTGGACGTGGGACGACTTCGACGAGGCGATGACGAAGGTCCGCGACAGGACCGGCCGCGCCGGGGACAGCGGCATGTACGGCGTCATGTACCTCTACGACCTGTACCTGCGCCAGAACGGCAAGGCCTTCTTCACCGAGGACGGCCTCGGCTTCACCGAGGCCGATCTGACCACCTGGTGGACCAAGGCGGAGAAGGGCGTGAAGTCCGGACTCTTCGCCGACGCCAAGAAGGTCGCCCAGATCAAGCCCAAGTCGGCCCTCTCCGCGGAACTCGCCGGCAGCGAGTTCACCTGGGACAACTTCACCGTCCGCTACACCTCCGAGGGCAAGAGCGAGTACGGACTCGCGCCGATCCCCACCACGGACGGCAAGCGCACCGGCCAGTACCTCGGCTCCCTGATGCTCAGCGGCTACAAGCGCACCGAGCACCCCAAGGAGGTCGCCCGGTTCATCGACTTCATGGTCCACGACCCCGAGGTCGCCAAGATCATGGGCTACGACCGCGGTGTCCCCACCACCCAGGCCCAGTACGACGCCTACCGGCCGACCGACCCGGTCAACAAGGCCATCGCCGCCTACGAGGAGTCGCTCGTAGAGGCCGGTGTCCTGGAGCAGATCACCCCGCACCCCAACGGCGCCGACATCTGCGAGGCCGCGTTCCTGCGCATCGCCGAGGAGATGGCGCTCGGCTCGCGGTCCGTCGAAGAGGCCGTCGAGCAGTTCTTCACCGAGTCGAAGACGGCTCTCGCCGGCTGATGGGAAGCGCCGTGACACACGCCCCCGCGCTGGAGGGCCGGGCGGACCCCGAGCCGCGGCACGGCCCGGTGAAGTCCCCGCGCCCCGACGGGCTGAAGCGGCGGGGCCGCCGGGAGAACCTGGCCGGATACCTCTTCATGTCCCCCTGGATCGCCGGGTTCCTGCTGCTGACGGCCGGCCCGATGGCCGCCTCGCTCTACTTCGCGTTCACCGACTACAACCTGTTCGACGCCCCCAGGTGGATCGGCCTGGACAACTTCTCCGAGATGTTCGGCGACCCGCGCTGGCGCCACTCGGTCAGGATCACGCTCTGGTACGTGGTCGTCGGCACGCCGGTCAAGCTGATCGCGGCGCTCGGAGTCGCGCTGCTGCTGGCCCAGAAGCGGCGCGGACAGGCCTTCTACCGGGCCGCCTTCTACGCGCCCTCCCTGATCGGCGCGAGCGTCTCCGTCGCCATCGTGTGGAAGGCGATCTTCTCGGACGACGCGGTCGTCGACCGCACCCAGCAGCTCTTCGGAATCGACGTCGGCGGCTGGACCGGCGACCCGGAACTGATCATCTACAGCCTCGTGGCACTCACCGTCTGGCAGTTCGGCGCCCCGATGGTGATCTTCCTGGCCGGTCTGAAGCAGGTCCCGCGCGAGCTGTACGAGGCGGCCGACGTGGACGGCGCGGGGAAGCTGCGGCAGTTCTGGAACATCACCCTGCCGATGATCTCCCCGGTCCTCTTCTTCAACGTCCTGCTGGAGACCATCCACTCCTTCCAGATCTTCAGCTCGGCCTACATCGTCGGCGGCGGCGCCGGAGGCAACGCCTGCGGTCCAGCGGACGGCACGATGGTCTACACCTGCTACCTGTACGTCCAGGGCTTCGAGAACAGCCGCATGGGCCTGGCCTCCGCCATGGCGTGGATGCTGCTGGTCGCGGTCGCCCTGGTCACCGCGGTGCTGTTCTGGTCCCAGAAGCGCTGGGTGCACTACGAGGAGGGCGGCCGATGAGCGCGCAGGCCACCGACGTCACACCGGCCACCGACACCCCACCGCCCCGGTCCACCAGGGCGGCCGCGCTCCGGCGCCGGCTGCCCGGGTCGCTCGCCTGGCACCTCGGGTCGCTGGCGATCCTCGCCGTGATCCTCTACCCGGTGCTCTGGGTGATCGGCGGCTCCTTCAAGGAGAGCGGCGACATCGTCGGCAGCCTGGACCTCTTCCCGGGCGACCCGATCACGGACAACTACACGAGCCTCGCCGACGGCATCGCGGACATCTCGATCTCCACCTTCTTCGTCAACTCGCTCTTCCTCGCCGTAGGTTCCGTGATCGGCATCGTGGTGTCCTGCTCGCTGACGGCCTACGCCTTCGCGAAGATCAGGTTCGCCGGCCGCAACCTGCTGTTCACGCTGATGATCGGCACCCTGCTGCTGCCGTACCACGTGCTGCTGATCCCGCAGTACGTGCTCTTCCGCAACCTGGACATGATCAACACGTACACCCCGCTGCTGCTGGGGAAGTACCTGGCCACCGAGGCGTTCTTCGTCTTCCTGATGGTGCAGTTCATGCGCAACCTGCCCAGGGAACTGGACGAGGCCGCCCGCCTCGACGGCTGCGGGCACCTGCGGATCTACTGGTCGATCGTGCTGCCGCTGTGCCGCCCCGCACTGATCACCAGCGCGATCTTCACCTTCATCAACTCCTGGAACGACTTCATGGGCCCGCTGATCTACCTCAACGAGCCCGGCAAGTACACGATCTCCCTCGGCCTGAAGATGTTCGTGGACCAGGAGGGCCTGGCGAACTACGGCGGCATGATCGCCATGTCGCTCGTCGCCCTGCTGCCGGTCCTCGCGTTCTTCCTGGCCTTCCAGCGCTATCTGATCGACGGCATGGCGACGTCCGGCCTGAAGGGCTGAGGTGGGATTCCGATGACCGAAGCGAGTGCCAAGGCCCGTCCGGAGCCGGGGGAGTCCCGGTTCGCCCAGGGCTTCGCCCTCTTCGCCGAGTGCCTGCTCACCGGCGTGTGGATCGCGGTGGCGGCGCTGGGGCTGGTCACCTACCCCGCCGCCTTCGCGGCCGGTGCACGGCACCTCGGGCGCCGGCTGGCCCACGAGCGGGGCGGCTGGCGGGAGTTCGCCGCCGACTTCCGGGCGGCGGTACGCCACGGGTGGCTCGTCGGGGTCGCCGGGTGGGCCGCCCTCGCGGTGGTGTGGATCGACGTACGGGCCGTACGGGACGGCCTGCCGGGCGGTCCGGCGGTCGGCGCCCTCGGCGTCCTCGCCCTCATCGGCGCGGCCGTCGCGGGGCTGCGCGCGGCGGCGGCCTGGCACCCCGGCGCCTCCTGGCGGACGCTGCTCGCGTCGGCGGGCCGGCGCACCGTGCTCGACCCCGCCGGTTCCTTCCTCCTCGTCGGCGGGCTGGCCGTCGTGGTCTGCTCCGGCTGGTTCAGCGCACCGCTGGCCGTCGCCGTCCTGGGCGCCGTCGCCGCGGCGGCCGTGGCGGTGGAGGAGCGCTACCGGCGCCGCTGACCCGGCGCCTTCGCCCCCCGGGGTGGTCCCGTGCCGCGGTGGCCACCTCCTCGTACCGAGGTCGGCATCGACGAGCCGTACCTCTTCCTGTCATGCCCTTGACACCCCGGCACACTCGCACGGAAAGGAAAGGCCATGTCCCCCATTCCCCGCAGGTCCCTCCTCAAGGCGGCCGCCGTCGCCGGCGCCGCCGCCCAGTTCAGCTGGGCACTGGGCACGAAGAACGCACAGGCCGCGCCCGCCACCGCCCCGGTCGCCGACGACAGCCCCGTCACCCTGACCTGGCTGGAGGACGGCGGCCTCGGCGCCGCCCCCGGCTCCACCGTCGGCGTCCCCTGGCCCAGGGGCACCTACCAGGAGGACCAGTCGTTCGCCGTCACGGACGCCGACGGCAAGGCCGTACCCGTACAGACCTGGCCGCTCGCCCACTGGCCCGACGGCTCCCTCAAGTGGACCGCCCACGCCGTCGCCTCGGGCAACGGCAGGCTCACCCTCACCGCCGGCACCCCGGCCGCCCCCGCCAAGAAGGTCGCCGTCGACCGGCACGGCGGCACCATCGACATATCGACCGGCGTCATCACCGCGAGAATCGGCACGTCCGGATCGGCACTGATCAAGTCGGTCACCCGGGGCTCCACCGAGATCGCGAAGAACGGCCGCCTCGTCCTGCTGCGCCAGCCCGAGATCGAGGACGGCGACCAGGGCACCGTCAAGTACGAGCGCTTCGACGGCGTGATCGACGAC
The DNA here is from genome assembly GCF_044327745.1 of Streptomyces sp. NPDC018026. Taxonomy (NCBI): domain Bacteria; kingdom Bacillati; phylum Actinomycetota; class Actinomycetes; order Kitasatosporales; family Streptomycetaceae; genus Streptomyces; species Streptomyces sp. NPDC018026. Next base: position 173,677 of record NZ_JBIRFY010000007.1, on the reverse strand, counting down.
GTGCGGGTCGAGCAGGAGGGCCCCGTCCGCGCCGTCGTCCGCATCGACGGCAAGCACCGCAGGGGCCACCGCGGCTGGCTCCCCTTCTCCATCCGCCTCTACTTCTACGCGGGCGCCGACTCCTTCCGCATGGTGCACACCGTCACGTTCGACGGGAAGCAGGACCCCGGCCGGGCGAGCGGCGACTTCGTCCGCGGCCTCGGTGTCCGCTTCACCGTCCCCATGCGCGACGCCTCCTACGACCGCCACATCCGCATCGGCGGCGAGGGCACCGGACTGCTCCGCGAGGCCGTCAAGGGCATCACCGGACTGCGCCGCGACCCGGGGGCCGCCGTCCAGGCGGCCCAGTTCGCCGGGGAGAAGCTGCCCGACCCCGCCACCTGGGACCAGCGGGTCACCACCCGCCTGAAGTACATCCCCGAGTGGGGCGACTACACCCTCTCCCAGCTGTCCGCCGACGGCTTCACCCTGCGCAAGCGCACCAAGAAGGGCCACGGCTGGATCGGCGCGGGCGGCGGCCGGCGCGCCTCCGGCTTCGGCTACGTCGGCGGCGCGAGCGGCGGCCTCTCCTTCGGCCTGCGCGACTTCTGGGAGAAGTACCCCGCCCAACTCGACATCCGCGACGCCCAGACCGAAGAGGCCGAGGTGACCCTCTGGCTCTGGTCACCCGAGGCCCAGCCCATGGACCTGCGCTTCTACCACGACGGCATGGGCCAGGACACGTTCCCCGAGCAGCTCGAAGGCCTCAACATCACCTACGAGGACTACGAGCCGGAGTTCGGCACGCCCTACGGCATCGCCCGCACCTCGGAGCTCCTCTTCTGGGCCAACGACGCCACCCCGAGCGCCGAGCGGCTCGCCGAACAGGTCGAGGCCGTGCGCGTACTGCCCCAACTGGCCGCCCCGCCCAAGCAGCTCATCAAGGCCGGGGTCTTCGGCCCGGGCCTCTACTCCGAGCCCGACCGCTCCACCCCCGCCAGGGCCAGGATCGAGGACCACCTCGACTTCCTCTTCAACTACTACAAGGACCAGGTGGAACAGCGCCGTTGGTACGGATTCTGGGACTACGGCGACATCATGCACACCTACGACGCCGCCCGGCACACCTGGCGGTACGACATCGGCGGCTACGCCTGGGACAACTCCGAACTCTCCCCGGACCTCTGGCTCTGGTACGCCTATCTGCGCTCCGGCCGCGCCGACATCTTCCGCTTCGCCGAGGCCATGACCCGGCACACCGGCGAGGTGGACGTCTACCACCTGGGCCAATGGGCCGGGCTCGGCACCCGGCACGGCGTCCAGCACTACGCCGACAGCGCCAAGCAGCAGCGCATCGCCAACACCACCTACCGGCGCTTCTACTACTTCCTCACCGCCGACGAACGCGTCGGCGACCTCATGCACGCCAACGTCGACTCCGACGAGACCTTCCTCGCCCTCGACCCGCTCCGCAAGATCCGCACCGAGCCCTACACCCCCGACCGCAACGCCCTGTCGGTCGGCTTCGGCACCGACTGGAGCGGCCTGGTCTCGGCCTGGCTCACCGAGTGGGAACGCAAGGGCCCCAAGTGGGAGAAGGCCAGGGACCGCGTCCTGTCCACCATGGAGACCATCGCCGCCCAGCCCAACGGCTTCGTCCAGGGCAGCGGCCTGTACGACCTGGACACCGGGAGGTTCGCCGTCGCCGACACCCCGAAGGTCGAGGTCTCCCACCTGTCCGCCGTCTTCGGCCTGAACGAACTGTGCGCCGAACTGATCGACCTCGTCGACATGCCGAAGTTCGAGGAGGCGTACTACGACTACTGCCGCTACTTCAACGCGAGCAAGACCGAACAGGCCGAGCGCTACGGCACCAACTTCGGCAGCCTCATCCTCTTCCAGGGCCACTCCCGCCTCGACGCGTACGCGGCCGTACGCACCGGCGACGACAAGCTCGCCACGCGCGCGTGGCAGAAGTTCTACGACTCCGACGGCTACCAGGAGTCGGCGCCCTGGACGACACGGAAGCTGAGCGGCCCCGTCGCCCTGGTCCCGGGCAGCGAGGCGAGCTGGGTGTCCACCAACGACACCGCGCTCTACGGCCTGGCCGCCATCGAGAACCTCGCACTCCTGGGGGACAGGATGCCGTAGCGGGCCCGTACGGGGCGCGGGCGCGGGCACACTGCACGGGTGGACTGGAACCATTACCGCTTCCGCAGCCGGTGGCCGCTGCCCGCGCCCGCCCCGGACGTCTACCGGGCACTGGAACGCATCGAGGACTACCCCCGCTGGTGGCCGCAGGTCCGCGAGGTCACCCGGCTCGACGACACCAGCGGCCTCCTCCGGTTCCGCTCCCTGCTTCCGTACGACCTCACCGCCACCGTGCGGGAGGGACGGCGGGACCCGGCCGAAGGGGTGCTGGAGGTCGCGATGAGCGGCGACATGGAGGGCTGGGCGCGCTGGACGGTCACCCCGCGCGGCTCCGCCACCCTCGTCCGCTACGACCAGGAGGTCGTCGTCCGCAAGCCGCTGCTGCGCCTCCTCGCCGTGCCGGGGCGACCCCTGTTCCGGGCCAACCACCGCCTCATGATGCGGGCGGGGCGACGGGGTCTCGCGGCGCACCTGGCAGGTGGTCGGCAAGCGGTTTGATGGAATCGCCGGACGCCCTGTATTGTTCAGTGCGTTCCCGGGCGATTAGCTCAGTGGGAGAGCGCTTCGTTCACACCGAAGAGGTCACTGGTTCGAACCCAGTATCGCCCACCCGGAAAGAGCCGGTCCGTCACACGACGGACCGGCTTCTTCGTGTTCCGGCGTTCACGCGGACCGGTACGAAGGGTCACGCCGCCGCCGGCAGGTCCGGGCGCAGGGGCCAGGCCGGGTCCACCGCTTCCTCGGTGCCGTTGAGCGCGAACCACGCCTGCAGCCCGCGTGCCTGCCCGGCGTGCCACACCGCCTGAAGGGTGTGCAGCTCGGCGGGGGAGAGGCGTTCGAGGCGCGCCTGGAAACGGCGCCCCACCGCCCGCACCACCTCCAGCGCGGCCTGGGCGTCGGCCGCCGCGTCGTGCGCGCCCTCCAGCTCCACGCCGTAGTGCGCGCACAGGTCGGTGAGGGTGCGACGGCCCTTGCGGTAGCGGTCCAGGTGCTTGTCCAGCACGTGCGGGTCCAGCACGTGCAGCGGCGTCCGCTCCAGCCAGCGGCCCAGCGACGAGGCGCGGTGCCGGCGCAACTCCCGGTCCAGCAGCGTCAGGTCGAACGGCGCGTTCATCACCACCAGCGGACGCCCCGCGCGGGCCTGCTCCGTCAGCGCCTCCGCCATCTCGTACATCACCGGCGCCGGCCACCGCCCGTGGCGCTGCACGTACTCCTCCGTCAACCCGTGCACCGCCGTCGCCGACTCGGGCACCGGCACGCCCGGGTTCACCAGCCACCGGGTCACCCGCGGGCGCAGTCCCGGCGCGTCCTGGACGACGAGGGCGGCCGACACGATCCGGTCGGTCTCGGTGTCCACACCCGTCGTCTCCGTGTCGAAGGCGGCCAGCGGCCCCTCGAACCAGCTCGTCATAGGGCACTCAACTCCTCGTCCGAGCGCGACAGCTGACGCGCCGTCCCTTGTCCCGGTTCGGTGATACCCGGGCTGTTTGCGGCGTACGCCGGAAGGACACAACAGGAGTACGGGTCTTTGCAGTTCACAGACCCGCAGCGGGGATTCACCAGTTCTGGAAGGCTGTTGGTCATGGCCATTGCGCAGCCCGAACGGGGCGGGCTGCTGCCGGAGCGCACCACGCCCTCACGAGGCTCTCTCGCCACCACCGCCTGCATGGAGACCTTGCAGGTCGGATACCTCCACGCGGTCGCCGCCGCGGCGGGCTGCTCGCTGTCCCAGCCCTTTCCGGACAACGGCATCGACTGGCACGTCAGCCACAGCGCCCCCGGGCACACCGTCGACGACGAGGTCACGATCAAGGTGCAGCTCAAGGCCACCTACCAGATCGCGCCCGGACCCCCCGGCCGCTTCTTCTCCTTCACCCTCGACAACGGCCATCTGGCGAAGCTCGCCCGCACCCCGGTGTCGGTGCACAAGATCCTGGTCGTGATGATCGTCCCCCGGTCCCGCCCGGGACCAGTGGCTGCGCGCCGGACACGACCGGCTCGACCTCAGGCACTGCTGCTACTGGACGAACCTCGCCGGACACCCCGTCACGGGCCGGCAGCGCACCACTGTGCGGATACCGACCGCGCGGATCTTCGACGACCGGGCGCTGTGCGAGATCATGACGCGGGTCGGGACGGGAGGGAAACCATGACGCACCGCCCGACCGGCGGCGGCCCCCCGCGGCCCGTCCAGCCCCCGCGGTCCGTCGAGCCCCTGCGGTCCGTACGGCCGCACCACCCGGCCGACGCCCTCGACGACCGCCCCCGCGACGCCGCCCCGCCCGAGCCCGGGACCGTCGACCCGGCCGTGCTGACCGCCCTGCTCCACCGGCACGGCTGGCGACGGCGCGGCGGTGCCCCCGGCCGCTACGGCCGCTGGACCCCGCCCGGCCCGGCCACGGGTGTCACCAGCCTCCTGGTGCCCGTCAGCCGCGCCCTCCCCGACAGCGACGACCTGCTCGGCGAGGCGCTGCTCGCCCTGTCCCGCAGCGGCACGCCCGCCGCCCGCGAGATCCTGCTCTCCCTCGCCGTCCCCAGCGACGAGATCCGCTGGGAACGCGACATCCCGACCGGGCCCGGCGCCACGGCGACCTGGACGGCGGAGGAACAGCTGCGCTCCGCCGCCCGCCGCATGCTGCTCGCCGGGGCGCTCGCCACCCGCGCGCGGGCCGGCTACTACGGCGCCCGGCACCGGCGCGCCGCCGAGACCGCCCTGGAGAACGTCCTGGTGGGCCCCGCCCCCGACGGCCGCCACCTCACGGCGTTCCTGCCGGTCGGCACCGGCCGCCCCCTGGCCGTACGCCTGCACCAGGCCCTGTACGCCGCCCGTGAGGCCGTCGACTACCGGCGGACCACCGGTGGCGCGGAGGCCTTCGACTCGGCCGTCGCGGCGGGGGTCAGCCACGAGCTGACCGAGTCCTTGGTCGCCCTGGTCCGCGGCACCGAGGGCGCCCGGATGGCCATCGGCTGGGCACCTGCCGCGGGCGTGCCCGAGGGCTGCGGCACCCTCACCGAACCCGTCGAGTTCTCGCCGGGCGACCTGCCCGCCCTGCGCGAGGCCGCCGCCCGCTACCTGCGCGCGGAGCCCTCCGTGCCGGTGCGGATCACCGGCACCGTCGTCCGCATGCGTCGGCCCGGACCCCGCGGCCCGGGCACCGTACGGCTGCGGGTGCTGGCCGGGGCCGAGGTGCCGCACGTGCGCGTCGCGCTGGACGAGGAGGCCTACCGGATCGCCGGGCACGCCCACCTCGTCGGGCTGCCGGTGCGGATGCTGGGTCGGCTGGAGAGCCGGGGCGGGTTCCGCCGGCTGACCGGCGCCTGCGAGATCACGCCCGTCCAGGTCGACGACGCGGAGCGGGACCGGCTGCTGAAGGCCGTCCAGGAGCACGTAGAGGTCGCGGCCTTCTTCGAGGAGGCCTGCGGCGACGGAGGGGACTGCCGGGACTGATTTCGCGGTGGGCGGGCCAGGGTCGGTACGATCGCCCTCATGCGTGCGCTCCGGTATGGCGCCGCGGCCCCACCTTCAGTCAGGAGAGACCGGTGTCAGACGTCCGTGTGATCATCCAGCGGGATTCCGAGCGGGAAGAACGCGTGGTGACGACGGGCACTACGGCCGCCGAGCTCTTCGCCGGCGAGCGCTCGATCATCGCCGCCCGCGTCTCCGGCGACCTCAAGGACCTCGCCTACGCGGTACAGGACGGCGAGACCGTCGAAGGCGTCGAGATCTCCTCCGAGGACGGTCTCGACATCCTGCGCCACTCCACCGCGCACGTCATGGCCCAGGCCGTGCAGGAGCTGTTCCCCGAGGCCAAGCTGGGCATCGGCCCGCCGGTCAAGGACGGCTTCTACTACGACTTCGACGTCGAGAAGCCCTTCCACCCCGATGACCTCAAGGCCATCGAGAAGAAGATGCAGGAGATCCAGAAGCGCGGGCAGCGGTTCTCCCGCCGCGTGGTCACCGACGAGGCCGCCCGCGAGGAGCTCGCCGACGAGCCCTACAAGCTGGAGCTGATCGGCCTCAAGGGCTCCGCGTCCAGCGACGACGGCGCGGACGTCGAGGTCGGCGCCGGCGAGCTGACGATCTACGACAACCTCGACGCGAAGACCGGCGAGCTGTGCTGGAAGGACCTCTGCCGGGGTCCCCACCTGCCCACGACCCGGAACATCCCGGCCTTCAAGCTGATGCGCAACGCCGCCGCCTACTGGCGCGGCAGCGAGAAGAACCCGATGCTCCAGCGCATCTACGGCACCGCCTGGCCCACCAAGGACGAGCTGAAGGCGCACCTGGAGTTCCTCGCCGAGGCCGAGAAGCGCGACCACCGCAAGCTCGGCAGCGAGCTGGACCTGTTCTCCATCCCGGAGCAGATCGGCTCCGGCCTCGCCGTCTTCCACCCCAAGGGCGGCATCATCCGCCGGGTCATGGAGGACTACTCGCGGCGCCGCCACGAGGAGGAGGGCTACGAGTTCGTCTACACCCCGCACGCGACCAAGGGGAAGCTCTTCGAGACCTCGGGCCACCTGGACTGGTACGCCGACGGCATGTACCCGCCCATGCAGCTCGACGAGGGCGTGGACTACTACCTCAAGCCCATGAACTGCCCGATGCACAACCTGATCTTCGACGCGCGGGGGCGGTCCTACCGCGAACTTCCCCTGCGCCTGTTCGAGTTCGGCACCGTGTACCGGTACGAGAAGTCGGGCGTCGTGCACGGCCTGACCCGGGCCCGCGGCTTCACCCAGGACGACGCGCACATCTACTGCACCCGCGAGCAGATGTCGGAGGAGCTGGACAAGACCCTCACCTTCGTCCTGAACCTGCTGCGCGACTACGGTCTGAACGACTTCTACCTGGAGCTGTCCACCAAGGACCCGGAGAAGTTCGTCGGCTCCGACGAGGCCTGGGAGGAGGCCACCGAGACGCTGCGCCAGGTCGCCGAGAAGCAGAACCTGGAGCTGGTGGCCGACCCGGGCGGCGCCGCGTTCTACGGCCCGAAGATCTCCGTCCAGGCCAAGGACGCCATCGGCCGCACCTGGCAGATGTCGACCATCCAGCTCGACTTCAACCTGCCGGAGCGCTTCGACCTGGAGTACACGGCCGGGGACGGCACCAAGACCCGTCCGGTCATGATCCACCGCGCGCTGTTCGGCTCCATCGAGCGCTTCTTCGCGGTGCTCCTGGAGCACTACGCGGGCGCGATGCCGCCGTGGCTCGCCCCGGTGCAGGCGGTGGGCATCCCGGTGGGGGACGCGCACGTGCAGTACCTGGAGGAGTTCGCGGCGGAGGCCCGGCGCAAGGGGCTGCGCGTCGACGTGGACTCCTCCTCGGACCGGATGCAGAAGAAGATCCGCACGCAGCAGAAGCAGAAGGTCCCGTTCATGATCATCGTCGGTGACGAGGACATGCACGGGGGCACGGTGTCGTTCCGCTACCGCGACGGTTCGCAGGAGAACGGCATTCCGCGCGACCAGGCACTGGCGAAGCTCGTTGATGTGGTGGAGCGCCGGGTTCAGGTGTGACATGCTCCCCGCCGATGCGGGGATGGTCCGTTCATACCGGTCGTCGGACACACGAAGGTGCTTTGCTCCCCGCACTCGCGGGGATCGGCCTCCGGGGGGGGGATCTCCCGGGGGCCCTTTCATCTTCCCGGTGCCGACGCCATATGCTGCACGCATGACGAGTGAGCCGGAGCAGCAGCTGGGAGTGGGTACGCCGGACGCGTTCCAGCGTCTGTGGACGCCCCACCGGATGGCCTACATCCAGGGCGAGAACAAGCCGAGCGGCCCCGGCGCCGATGACGACTGCCCCTTCTGCTCGATTCCGGCCAAGTCCGACGAGGACGGTCTGATCATCCGGCGCGGCGAGCACGTGTACGCGGTGCTGAACTTGTACCCGTACAACGGCGGTCACCTGATGACTGTGCCCTACCGCCACGTCGCCGACTACACCGAGCTGAACACCGTGGAGACCGCGGAGCTGGCCGAGCTGACCAAGCAGGCGATGACGGCGCTGCGCACCGCGTCCGGCGCCCACGGCTTCAACATCGGCATGAACCAGGGCACCGTGGCCGGCGCGGGCATTGCCGCCCACCTCCACCAGCATGTAGTGCCTCGTTGGGGAGGCGACACCAATTTCCTTCCCGTGATCGGCCACACAAAGGTGCTCCCCCAGCTCCTGGGCGACACCCGCAAGATGCTGGCAGAAGCCTGGCCCTCCAGCCCGTCCGGCGTTTGAGGACGAGGCCGTCCAGGCCGAAGTGGGGGTCTGGGGGCGGCAGCCCCCAGGGACGCCCACTCCGCCCCCCCGCCCAACCGCCGGAGGCCTACGCGTCGTAGACGTCCGCCTTCTTCGGCACCGCCTCCTGCACCGCCCCGCTCAGACCGCCCGCGCGGGCGCCGAACTTCTCCGTGTCCACGCCGTTCTCCTTCAGCACCTTGATCGCCGCCGAGTGCACCGCCCGGAGCACCGGCGTGGCCGCCCGCAGCGCGTCGTCGGCCATGAAGCGGTGCCGCCACGGCCGGTCCGCCCAGGCGTGCCGCACGCCGAAGGGCTCGGGCAGCGTGAGCTTGCCGCCCAGCCAGTACAGCAGCGGGGGATACCAGGTCAGCGGGGCCCGGGCGGCCAGCCGTACCACCTCGTCGGTGTCGACCAGCGGGAGCTTGACCGTGCGGGTCTCCCAGAACTTGACCGACTTCTGGACCTGCTTCTCCTTGGCCGCGGGCTTGCTGGTGAACAGGGAGTGCACCGGTCCCAGGGCGTGTCCGGTGACCTCGATGCGCAGCGTCTCGTGCAGCACCGTCACCGTGATCAGCATGGAGATGACCAACTGGCCGTCCCACAGCGTCCACTGGACGCCCAGGTAGTGCCGGTCGCCCGCGCCGAACTGCTGCTTGTCGCAGATCTCCTGTATGGCGTGCTGCTTGATCTGGTACGCCTCGACGTCCGTGCCCTCGGGCCGGGACACCGAGTCGGCGTTCTCACCGATCGGGGTCACGATCCAGTGCCGCACGGTCGGCTTGGTGAAGCCGCCGGTGTGCAGCGGGCCGCGCTCCAGCATCCGCAGCCGGTCGTGGATGGCCTTGATGACGTCCCAGCTGCGGAACGGGTTGATCTCCCGGTCCGGGTCGACGGGGACCAGCTCCTCGGCGAGCTGCCAGTTGCCCCAGCGGGTGCCCATGCCGAGGATCCCCTTGGGACCGGCGTAGAAGACGGAGTTGGACTGCTGCTCGGCGCTGAGCCGGGCCAGTGACTGGCGCAGTTCCTCGGCCGCGGTCTCGCCGGGGCTGCTCGGCACCGCCTCGGGCACCTTGGCGCCCACGCCGGCGCCGGACAGGAGGCCGCTCCAGCGCTCCCGGAGGTCCCGTGCCGTGCGCTCGCAGATCCGCTTGGCCCAGAACCAGCCGATCACCGGGGCGACGACGCAGGCACGTGCGTACCAGGCCCAGAAGCCGCTGAAGGGCATCTTGAGCAGGAAGAGCACGGCGAGGACCGCCATCGCGAGCAGCAGGGCGGTGGCGAGCGCGCCGGCCCGCTTGTCCTCGCGCCGGGCGACGGTGGTGCGGATCTGGAAGACCAGGAGCCAGATCAGCAGCCCGGGCAGGAACAGCAGTCCGCACAGCACCATGACGGCGCTCAGCCAGTTGTCCCGGTCCCGGCGTATGCGGTGCGCCGCGAGGCTGTGCTCCACGACGACCTGCGGCTGGGCGCCGAAGGACTGGATGAGCGGGGCCCGCTTGGGACCGAGCATCCGGTCGATGATCGCCCGGGAGAACGCCTCGCCCAGGTTGGGCCGGAAGAGCTTGATCCGGGGCTTGCTCACGGCCGACTTGTGCCACTCGCTGTTGGCCTTGAGTATCTCCTCGGCCTCGCTGTCCCGGTAGGCGGCCGAGGCCAGCGCGAACGTGGCCGTCTGGCCGCCGTCGTCCGTGCGCGGCACCTGCGGTCCGAAGAAGTCCGCGTAACCGCCGTCAACGGTCATTCCCGCCCCCGATCGCCACCACTGTCGCTCCTGCGGCCTTCCCGACTTCCCTGCCCCGCACACCTGTTGATCTGGTCATCAGCGTATCCGCCGGGACGGCCGTGCGTCACGGGACGGCCAAAGGCGCCCCGCGCGCCCGGGTTGACCGCCGGGCGCGCCGTCGCACGCCGGGGCGGACCGGCTCCGGTGCGGGGAGCGGGACTCCGGTGCGGCCGGACCACGCACCGGAGTCCCATGCTCCGCCGGGACGCCGTCCCGCACCTCTTCCAGGACGATGTCCCGCGCCCCTGCTAGGACGCCACCCGCACCTCCTCGCGCAGCCGGTCCGCGACCTGCGCCGGCATCGGTTCGTGCCGTGCGTAGCGGCGGTCGAAGCGCGCGGTGCCGTGCGAGAGGGAGCGCAGGTCCACGGCGTAGCGGCCGATCTCGATCTCGGGCACCTCGGCCCTGATCAGGGTCCGGCCGCCGCTGGTCTGCTCGGTGCCCAGCACCTTGCCGCGCCGCCCGGACAGGTCGCTCATCACCGAGCCCACGTAGTCGTCGCCGACCAGCACGCTCACCTCGGCCACCGGCTCCAGCAGGTGGATCCTCGCCTCGGCCGCGGCCTCCCTGAGCGCCAGCGCGCCCGCGGTCTGGAACGCGGCGTCGGAGGAGTCCACCGAGTGCGCCTTGCCGTCGAGCAGCGTGACCCGCACGTCGATCAGCGGGTGGCCCGCGGCGACGCCCTTGGCCGCCTGGGTGCGCACGCCCTTCTCGACGGACGGGATGAACTGCCGGGGCACCGCGCCGCCGACCACCTTGTCCACGAACTCGATCCCCGAACCGCCCGGCAGCGGCTCCACCTCGATCTCGCAGATGGCGTACTGGCCGTGCCCGCCGGACTGCTTCACATGCCGCCCGCGCCCGGCCGCCCGGCCGCCGAAGGTCTCGCGCAGGGAGACCCGGTGGGGTACGACGTCGACCTGGACGCCGTAGCGGCTGCGCAGCCGTTCCAGGGCCACGTCGGCGTGTGCCTCGCCCAGGCACCACAGGACCACCTGGTGGGTGTCCTGGTTGTGCTCCAGGCGCATCGTCGGGTCCTCGGCGACCAGCCGGGCCAGTCCCTGGGAGAGCTTGTCCTCGTCGGGTTTGCTGTGCGCCTCGATGGCGAGCGGCAGCAGCGGGTCGGGCATCTCCCAGGGGGCCATGAGCAGCGGGTCGTCCTTGGCCGAGAGCGTGTCCCCGGTCTCCGCGCGGGTCAGCCTCGCCACGCAGGCGAGGTCGCCCGCGATCACGTGCGAGACCGGCCGCTGCTGCTTGCCGAACGGCGTCGACAGGGCGCCGATCCGCTCGTCGACGTCGTGGTCCTCGTGGCCCCGGTCGGTCATCCCGTGCCCGGACACGTGCACCGTCTGGTCGGCGCGCAGGGTGCCGGAGAAGACGCGGACCATCGAGATCCGGCCGACGTACGGGTCCGAGGACGTCTTGACGACCTCCGCGACCAGCGACTCCTCCGGATCGCACATCCGCAGTTCGCGTCCGGCGCCCTCGGGTGTGGTGACCCGCGGCGCGGTGCGCTCCAGGGGTGTCGGGAAGCCGCGCGTGACCAGTTCCAGCAGTTCGACCGTGCCCAGCCCCTGCCGGGCGCCGTCGGCGGCGGGGGCGGCGGCCAGGACGGGGAAGAACACCCCGCGCGCGACGGCCCGTTCCAGATCCTCGACGAGCGTCTTGACGTCGACCTGCTCGCCGCCCAGATAGCGCTCCATGAGGGTCTCGTCCTCGCTCTCCGAGATGATCCCCTCGATCAGCATCGAGCGGGCCTCGTCGAGCTGCGGCAGCTCCGCCTCGCCCGGCTCCGACGCCACGCGCTCGCCGGACGCGTAGTCGAACAGCTTGCGCGTAAGCAGCCCCACGAGCCCCGTCACAGGGGCGTGTCCGTCGGGGGCGGGCGGGCCGTGCAGCGGGAGGTACAGCGGCAGTACGGCGTCGGGGTCGTCGCCGCCGAAGGCCTCCGCGCAGATCCGCGTCATCTCCTCGAAGTCCGCGCGGGCGGCCTCCAGGTGCGTGATCACGATGGCGCGCGGCATGCCGACGGCGGCGCACTCCTCCCAGACCATGCGGGTCGAGCCGTCCACCCCGTCGGAGGCCGAGACGACGCAGAGGGCCGCGTCCGCCGCGCGCAGACCGGCCCTCAGCTCACCGACGAAGTCGGCGTACCCGGGAGTGTCCAGGAGGTTGATCTTGATGCCGTCCCATTCGACCGGCACCAGGGAGAGCTGTACGGAGCGCTGCTGGCGGTGCTCCATGTCGTCGTAGTCCGAGACGCAGCCGCCGTCCTCGACGCGGCCCGCCCGGTTCACCGCTCCCGCCGTCAGCGCGAGAGCTTCCACCAATGTCGTCTTGCCCGATCCGGAGTGGCCGACCAGCACCACGTTCCGTACGGACGCGGGGTGGTCGGCCGCCGTTGCCCTTCCGGCGGCTCCGGGATGGGTGTGTGCCTTGTCGCCCATGTCCTTGCCTCCCGTGCACGGTGAGGTCACTGTGGGCGCGGACACGCGGGACCGCGTGCACTGGCGGCTCCGGCGACGCCCGCGGTCCTTCGAGCTTTCCACTCCCGTCACGCCGCGTCCATACGAAGGACCCGATCCCGGCGGCCACCGGACGCCCGGCGGGGGCTCAGGGTGCCCGGCCACCGTCCACACGCGCGCGTGACTACGATGGGCCAGCCGGTGGCCAGCAAGGGCCGCGGCGCCACACCGACCGTCGGGAAGGCCATGCTGAACAAGTACGCGCGTGCATTTTTTACGCGTGTCCTCACACCGTTCGCCGCGTTTCTCATCCGCCGGGGCGTCAGCCCGGACACGGTCACGCTGATCGGCACCGCCGGTGTGGTCGCGGGTGCGCTGGTCTTCTACCCCATGGGTGAGTTCTTCTGGGGCACGGTGGTGATCACGCTCTTCGTCTTCTCCGACCTGGTCGACGGCAACATGGCCCGCCAGCTGGGCCGCTCCAGCCGCTGGGGCGCGTTCCTGGACTCCACCCTCGACCGGGTCGCCGACGGCGCGGTCTTCGGCGGCCTCGCCCTGTGGTACGCGGGCGGTGGTGACGACATCGTCCTGTGCGCCGTGTCGATCTTCTGCCTGGCCAGCGGCCAGGTGGTCTCGTACACCAAGGCGCGCGGCGAGGCGATCGGCCTGCCGGTCGCCGTCAACGGCCTGGTCGAGCGCGCCGAGCGCCTGGTCATCTCGCTGGTCGCCGCCGGATTCGCCGGGCTGCACAAGTTCGGCGTGCCCGGCATCCAGTACCTGCTGCCGATCGCCCTGTGGATCGTCGCCGTCGGCAGCCTCGTCACGCTGGTCCAGCGGGTCGTCACGGTCCGCCGGGAGGCCGCCGAGGCGGACGCCGCCGCGCAGGAGAGCCAGGACGCCGAGGCGGCCAAGTGAGCGCTCGGGACCGGCTGACCGACGGTCTGTACGGCGCCGGCTGGGGCACCGTGAAGAAGCTCCCCGAGCCCGCCGCCGTGCGCCTCGGCCGCACCATCGCCGATGTCGCCTGGAAGCGGCGCGGCGCGGGGGTGCGCCGCCTGGAGAGCAACTACGCGCGCGTGGTGCCCGGCGCGAGCCCCGAGCGGCTCGCCGCCCTCTCGCGCGCGGGCATGCGCTCGTACCTGCGTTACTGGATGGAGTCGTTCCGGCTCCCGGCGTGGAGCACCGAGCGGATCAAGGGCGGCTTCGCCCCCAAGGACCTGCACCACCTCACCGACGGCCTGGACGCCGGCCAGGGCGTGATACTCGCCCTGCCGCACCTGGCCAACTGGGACCTCGCGGGCGCCTGGGTCACCACGAAACTCGGCATCCCATTCACCACCGTCGCCGAGCGCCTCAAGCCCGAGACCCTCTACGACCGTTTCGTCGCCTACCGCGAGGGCCTCGGCATGGAGGTCCTGCCGCACAGCGGCGGCACCGCCTTCGGCACGCTGGCCCGGCGGCTGCGCGACGGCGGCCTGGTCTGCCTGGTCGCCGACCGCGACCTGTCCGCCTCCGGCGTGGAGGTCGGCTTCTTCGGCGAGACGGCCAGGATGCCGGCCGGTCCCGCCCTGCTCGCCCAGCAGACGGGCGCGCTGCTGCTGCCGGTGACGCTCTGGTACGACGACTCGCCGGTGATGCAGGGCCGGGTGCACCCGCCGGTCGAGGTGCCCGAGTCAGGTACCCGGGCCGAAAAGACGTCTGTCATGACACAGGCGCTGGCCGATGCCTTCGCCACGGGGATCGCCGACCACCCGGAGGACTGGCACATGCTGCAGCGCTTGTGGCTCAAGGACCTCGACCCCGCCAAGGCGCCGGGGGCGGCCGACGGGCCGGGCGGCGCGTCGTGAGGATCGGCATCGTCTGCCCGTACTCCTGGGACGTGCCGGGCGGCGTCCAGTTCCACATCCGGGACCTCGCCGAGTACTTCATCCGGCTCGGCCACGAGGTGTCCGTCCTCGCCCCGGCCGACGACGACACGCCGCTGCCGCCGTACGTCGTCTCCGCGGGTCGCGCGGTGCCGGTGCCGTACAACGGCTCGGTGGCCCGGCTCAACTTCGGCTTCCTGTCGGCGGCCCGGGTCCGGCGCTGGCTGCACGAGGGCGGCTTCGACGTCATCCACATCCACGAGCCGACCTCGCCCTCGCTGGGCCTGCTGACCTGCTGGGCGGCGCAGGGCCCGATCGTGGCCACCTTCCACACCTCCAACCCGCGCTCCCGCGCGATGATCGCCGCGTACGCGATCCTCCAGGCCGCCCTGGAGAAGATCAGCGCCCGGATCGCCGTGAGCGAGTACGCCCGCCGCACGCTCGTCGAGCACCTGGGCGGCGACGCGGTCGTCATCCCCAACGGCGTCGACGTCGACTTCTTCGCCGACGCCGAGCCCAAGCCGGAGTGGCAGGGCGACACGATCGGCTTCATAGGGCGCATCGACGAGCCCCGCAAGGGCCTGCCGGTGCTCATGCGGGCGCTGCCCGCGATCCTCGCCGCCCGGCCGCAGACCCGGCTGCTCGTCGCCGGGCGCGGGGACGAGGAGGAGGCCGTCGAGAGCCTGCCGAAGGAGCTGCGCTCCCGCGTGGAGTTCCTCGGCATGATCAGCGACGAGGACAAGGCCCGCTTCCTGCGCAGCGTCGACCTGTACGTCGCGCCCAACACCGGCGGCGAGAGCTTCGGCATCATCCTCGTCGAGGCCATGTCGGCGGGCGCCCCCGTGCTCGCCGCCGACCTGGACGCCTTCGCCCAGGTCCTCGACCAGGGGGCGGCCGGTGAGCTCTTCCCCAACGAGGACGCCGACGCGCTGGCAGAGGCGGCCCTGCGCCTGCTGGCCGACCCGGAGCGGCGGGCCGCGCTGCGGGAGCGGGGCAGCGCCCACGTACGGCGCTTCGACTGGTCCACGGTCGGCGCGGACATCCTGTCCGTCTACGAGACGGTCACCGCGGGAGCGGCGGCGGTGGCGACGGACGACCGGGCGACGGGCCTGCGGGCCCGCTTCGGCCTGGCCAGGGACTGACACCCACCAACGCACACGGCCACCGACACGCGCCTACGAGCCCGGCGGCGCCCGGCCCCGCCCCACACCGGTCGCTGGCCCGCACCGGCCACCGGCGCACGCGGGTCCCGGCCCGCACCGGTCACCGGCCCGCCGGCGGGTATTGGCCGGCCGGCGTGTACGGGGCCCACCGGACGCGCTCGGGCCACCGATAGGGTTGCGGCCCGTGACCGCAACCCTCATCTGGATCCTGGTCGTCCTCGTCGCCGTCGGCCTGTACCTCAGCTGGACGGCGGGCCGCCTGGACCGGCTGCACGCCCGGATCGACGCCGCCCGTGCCGCCCTGGACGCACAGCTGCTGCGCAGGGCGTCGGTGGCCCAGGAACTCGCCACCTCCGGCGTGCTCGACCCGGCCGCCTCCATGGTCCTCTACGAGGCCGCGCACGCCGCCCGGCAGGCCGAGGAGGAGCTGCGGGAGGTCGCCGAGAGCGAGCTGAGCCAGGCCCTGCGCGCCGTCTTCGCCGACGCGCAGCAGGTGGACGTACTGCGCGAGGCACCCGGGGGAGAGGCGGCGGCCCACGAACTGGCCGAGGCCGTACGGAGGGTGCCGATGGCCCGGCGCTTCCACAACGACGCGGTGGGCGCCGCCCGCAGGCTGCGCGAGCACCGCAAGGTCCGCTGGTTCCGCCTCGCCGGGCACGCGCCCTTCCCACTGGCCTTCGAGATGGACGACGAGTCGCCGGCCGCCCTGGTCGAGCGGGCGGCGTAGCACCGGGAGCGCCGGGAAGCGAAAACGATCCACCGCCTTCTCATTGGCCCTTGCAGTGGCCTGCTCGCCTCGCGTTTCCTCGTTGCTGCACAACCCCCCTTCTCCCCAGCGAGGTACCCGTGTCCAGCACGCTCTCCGAAAACCAGGCACCCGAGACCGGCACCGCCCGCGTGAAGCGCGGCATGGCCGAGCAGCTCAAGGGCGGCGTCATCATGGACGTCGTCACGCCGGAGCAGGCGAAGATCGCCGAGGACGCGGGCGCCGTGGCCGTCATGGCCCTGGAGCGCGTCCCCGCCGACATCCGCAAGGACGGCGGCGTGGCCCGGATGTCCGACCCGGACATGATCGAGGGCATCATCGGCGCCGTGTCCATCCCGGTGATGGCCAAGTCCCGCATCGGCCACTTCGTGGAGGCCCAGGTC
The DNA here is from genome assembly GCF_044327745.1 of Streptomyces sp. NPDC018026. Classification (NCBI taxonomy): domain Bacteria; kingdom Bacillati; phylum Actinomycetota; class Actinomycetes; order Kitasatosporales; family Streptomycetaceae; genus Streptomyces; species Streptomyces sp. NPDC018026. The sequence goes on along the minus strand of NZ_JBIRFY010000007.1, from coordinate 156,887 downwards.
CTGCAGTCCCTCGGCGTCGACTACATCGACGAGTCCGAGGTCCTCACCCCGGCCGACGAGGTCAACCACAGCGACAAGTTCGCCTTCACCACCCCCTTCGTCTGCGGCGCCACCAACCTGGGCGAGGCCCTGCGGCGGATCGCCGAGGGCGCCGCGATGATCCGCTCCAAGGGCGAGGCCGGCACCGGCAACGTCGTCGAGGCGGTCCGGCACCTGCGCCAGATCAAGAACGAGATCGCCCGGCTGCGCGGCTACGACAACAACGAGCTGTACGCCGCCGCCAAGGAGCTGCGTGCCCCGTACGAGCTGGTCAAGGAGGTCTCCGAGCTGGGCAAGCTCCCCGTGGTGCTCTTCTCGGCCGGTGGCGTCGCCACCCCCGCCGACGCCGCGCTCATGCGCCAGCTCGGCGCCGAGGGCGTCTTCGTCGGCTCCGGCATCTTCAAGTCCGGCGACCCGGCCAAGCGCGCCGCCGCCATCGTGAAGGCCACCACCTTCTACGACGACCCGAAGATCATCGCGGACGCGTCCCGCAACCTCGGCGAGGCCATGGTCGGCATCAACTGCGACACCCTCCCCGAGACCGAGCGCTACGCCAACCGCGGCTGGTAGGGCGTCCCGGCATGAGTGACACCCCCGTCATCGGTGTCCTGGCGCTCCAGGGCGACGTACGGGAGCACCTCGTCGCCCTGGCCGTGGCCGACGCCGTGGCCAGGCCGGTGCGCCGCCCCGAGGAACTCGCCGAGCTGGACGGCCTGGTCCTGCCCGGCGGCGAGTCCACCACCATCTCCAAGCTCGCGGTCCTCTTCGGCGTGATGGAACCCCTCCGCGCGCGCGTGCGGGACGGCATGCCCGTCTACGGCACCTGCGCCGGCATGATCATGCTGGCCGACAAGATCCTCGACCCGCGCTCCGGACAGGAGACGGTCGGCGGCATCGACATGATCGTGCGCCGCAACGCCTTCGGGCGGCAGAACGAGTCCTTCGAGGCGGCCGTCGACGTCGAGGGAGTCGAGGGCGAGCCCGTGGAGGGGGTCTTCATCCGCGCCCCCTGGGTCGAGTCCGTCGGTGCGGCCGCCGAGGTGCTCGCCGAGCACGACGGCCACATCGTCGCCGTCCGCCAGGGCAACGCGCTGGCCACGTCGTTCCACCCGGAACTGACCGGCGACCACCGTGTGCACCGGCTCTTCGCGGACATGGTGCGCGCGAACCGGGCGGCTCAGTCCTTGTAGGATTCCTGCGTTCGTTGCAGGAGATGGGTTACGCGAAGGAGACAGGCAGATGTCCGGCCACTCTAAATGGGCTACGACGAAGCACAAGAAGGCCGTGATCGACGCCAAACGCGGCAAGCTCTTCGCGAAGCTGATCAAGAACATCGAGGTCGCGGCGCGCATGGGCGGCGTCGACATCGAGGGCAACCCGACGCTGTACGACGCCATCCAGAAGGCGAAGAAGCAGTCGGTCCCCAACAAGAACATCGACTCCGCGGTCAAGCGCGGCGGCGGCCTGGAGGCCGGCGGCGCCGACTACGAGACGATCATGTACGAGGGCTACGGTCCGAACGGTGTCGCGGTGCTCATCGAGTGCCTCACCGACAACCGCAACCGCGCCGCCTCCGACGTCCGCGTCGCCATGACCCGCAACGGCGGTTCCATGGCCGACCCGGGCTCGGTGTCGTACCTGTTCAACCGCAAGGGCGTCGTGATCGTGCCCAAGGGCGAGCTGGCCGAGGACGACGTCCTCGGCGCCGTCCTGGACGCGGGGGCCGAGGAGGTCAACGACCTCGGCGAGTCCTTCGAGGTGCTCAGCGAGGCCACCGACCTGGTCGCGGTCCGCACCGCCCTCCAGGAGGCCGGCATCGACTACGAGTCCGCCGACGCCAACTTCGTCCCGACCATGCAGATCGAGCTCGACGAGGACGGCGCCCGGAAGATCTTCCGGCTCATCGACGCCCTGGAGGACAGCGACGACGTGCAGAACGTCTTCGCCAACTTCGACGTGAGCGACGAGGTCATGGAGAAGGTGGACGCATAGGCCGCGCCCTGTGCTCAGCGGGCCGACGGGGACACCACCCGTCGGCCCGTCGCGTTGTCGGTGGCACCCGATAGCCTGCACAAACAGGTGATCGACGAGAGGGGCCCGCTGATGCGTGTGCTGGGGGTGGACCCGGGGCTGACCCGTTGCGGGATCGGCGTCGTGGAGGGCGTCGCGGGCCGGCCGCTCACCATGGTCGGTGTCGGCGTCGTCCGCACGCCCGCGGACGCCGACCTCGGCCACCGCCTCGTCGCCGTCGAGCAGGGCATCGAGCAGTGGCTGGACGAGCACCGGCCGGAGTCCGTCGCCGTGGAGCGCGTCTTCAGCCAGCACAACGTCCGCACCGTCATGGGCACCGCCCAGGCCAGCGCCGTGGCGATCCTGTGCGCGTCCCGCCGCGGCATCCCCGTCGCCCTGCACACCCCGAGCGAGGTGAAGGCCGCCGTCACCGGCACCGGCCGTGCCGACAAGGCGCAGGTCGGCGCCATGGTCACCCGCCTGCTCCGGCTCGCCGCCCCGCCCCGGCCCGCGGACGCCGCGGACGCCCTCGCCCTCGCCATCTGCCACATCTGGCGCGCCCCCGCGCAGAACCGCCTCCAGCAGGCCGTGGCCCTGCACACCGCACAGGCCCCGCGCCGCCCCCAGAAGCCCCACCCGTCGAAAGGCCGCCCCGCATGATCGCCTTCGTCAGCGGCACCGTCGCCGCCCTCGCACCCGACGCCGCGGTGGTCGAGGTCGGCGGCGTCGGCATGGCCGTCCAGTGCACGCCGAACACGCTCTCCACCCTGCGGCTCGGCAAGCCGGCCAGGCTCGCCACCTCCCTCGTCGTGCGGGAGGACTCGCTCACCCTCTACGGCTTCGCCGACGACGACGAGCGCCAGGTCTTCGAGCTGCTCCAGACCGCCAGCGGCGTCGGCCCCCGCCTCGCCCAGGCGATGCTCGCCGTGCACCAGCCCGACGCCCTGCGCAGAGCGGTCTCCACCGGGGACGAGAAAGCGCTCACCGCCGTCCCCGGCATCGGCAAGAAGGGAGCGCAGAAGCTGCTCCTGGAACTGAAGGACCGGCTCGGCGAGCCCATCGGCGCCCCCGCCGTCGGCGCCCCGGTCAGCACCGGCTGGCGCGACCAGCTGCACGCCGCCCTGATCGGCCTCGGGTACGCGACCCGCGAGGCCGACGAGGCCGTCTCCGCCGTGGCGCCGCAGGCCGAGGCCGCCGGGGGCGCGCCGCAGGTGGGCCAGTTGCTCAAGGCCGCCCTGCGGACGCTGAACCGCGCCCGCTGACCACGCCCGCCACCACCGACCCGGTGCGCCACGGCAAGGAGAATCAAGTGAACTGGGACGACACGACCGACGCGGAGGCCGCCGCCGAGCGGCTGGTCGGCGCTGCCGCCGACGGCGAGGACCAGGCCGTGGAGGCGGCCCTGCGGCCGAAGGACCTGGGCGAGTTCATCGGTCAGGAGAAGGTCCGCGAGCAGCTCGACCTGGTGCTGCGGGCCGCCCGCGCGCGGGGGGCGACCGCCGACCACGTGCTCCTCTCCGGCGCCCCGGGCCTGGGCAAGACCACCCTCTCGATGATCATCGCGGCCGAGATGGAAGCCCCCATCCGCATCACCTCGGGCCCCGCCATCCAGCACGCCGGCGACCTCGCGGCGATCCTCTCCTCCCTCCAGGAGGGCGAGGTCCTCTTCCTCGACGAGATCCACCGCATGTCGCGGCCCGCCGAGGAGATGCTGTACATGGCGATGGAGGACTTCCGCGTCGACGTCATCGTCGGCAAGGGCCCCGGCGCCACCGCCATCCCCCTGGAGCTGCCCCCGTTCACCCTGGTCGGCGCCACCACCCGCGCGGGCCTGCTGCCGCCCCCGCTGCGCGACCGCTTCGGCTTCACCGCCCACATGGAGTTCTACGGACCGGCCGAGCTGGAACGCGTGGTCCACCGTTCCGCGGGCCTGCTCGACGTCGAGATCGACGCCACCGGCGCCGCCGAGATCGCCGGCCGCTCCCGCGGCACCCCCCGCATCGCCAACCGCCTGCTGCGCCGGGTCCGCGACTACGCCCAGGTCAAGGCCGACGGCCTGATCACCCAGGAGATCGCCTCGGCCGCCCTCGCCGTGTACGAGGTCGACGCCCGGGGCCTGGACCGCCTCGACCGCGGGGTGCTGGAGGCGCTCCTCAAGCTGTTCGGCGGCGGACCGGTCGGCCTGTCCACGCTCGCCGTCGCCGTGGGGGAGGAGCGTGAGACAGTGGAAGAGGTCGCCGAACCCTTCCTCGTACGGGAGGGTCTGCTCGCCCGCACCCCACGCGGGCGGGTGGCCACTCCGGCCGCCTGGGCGCACCTCGGCCTCACCCCGCCGCGTTCGCAGGGTTCAGGAAACGGACAACCGGACTTGTTCGGGGCGTGACGACCCGTTCACGCGGGGCACATTCGCCGGAGCAGGAACCCCGGTGACATGCTGGGCGTTGTTCCATGCGCGCGGACTCGCCTAGACTCCGCCGATGCCGCCCTTGTCGGCGGTGTACACACCCCCAACCATCAGGCCGCTCCCCATCGCGGTCGTGTGAAGGAAGTACCGACCCGTGAGTCTCGTGACCCTCCTCCCGTTCATCGTGCTCATCGGGGCCATGTTCCTGATGACCCGGTCGGCGAAGAAGAAGCAGCAGCAGGCCGCCAACATGCGGAGCGAGATGCAGCCCGGAACCGGTGTCCGCACCATCGGGGGCATGTACGCCACGGTCAAGGAGGTCAACGACGACACGGTCCTCCTCGACGCCGGCCCGGGTGTTGAGCTCCTCTTCGCCAAGAACGCGATCGGCGCCGTCCTCTCGGACGACGAGTACAACCGCATCGTCCACGGCATCGAGCACGACCTGAAGTCCGACGCGGACGTCGTCCCCGACGACGCCTCCTCCCTCACCGAGACCGACGCCCCCGACGACGACGCCTCCGACGACAAGTCCGTCGACCTCGGCAAGAAGCCCGAGCCCGCCGACGAGACGGCCGACGAGCCGACGGTCGACGCCGCGCCCGCCGAGGCGAAGACGGACGAGCAGGCGAAGAAGTCCGACGGCGGTTCCGAGGCGAAGTAAGCCGTGCCCCGGGGTGCGCGGGACGGGTTCCCGCGCACCCCGCGTGACGCGCGGCTCGCACGGATCCGGACACCATGTGATGGCCGCCGGTGACGCCTTCTGGGCGCGAAGCGGCCCGAGAGGGAGTACACAAAGGTGGTAGCACCTAAAAAGGGAAAGAATGCGAGCGCTCAGAGTAAGCCCGGGCGCTCGCTGGCCCTGATTCTGATCGCCATCGTGGCGCTCACCGGTGGCATGTTCGCCTCCGGGCACACGACTCCGCGTCTCGGCATCGACCTGGCTGGTGGCACGAGCATCACGCTCCGGGCCGTGCCGGAGGCGGGCCAGGAGTCCGCGATCAACAAGACCAACATGGACACCGCGGTCGAGATCATGAACCGCCGTGTCAATGGTCTGGGTGTTTCCGAGGCCGAGGTCCAGACCCAGGGCGACCGGAACATCATCGTCAACATCCCCAAGGGGACGAACTCGAAGGAAGCCCGGCAGCAGGTCGGTACCACCGCCAAGCTGTACTTCCGTCCGGTCCTCGCCACCGAACTCTCCGGCGCCAACGCGACCGGCACCCCCTCGGCGAGCGAGACCGGCGGCGCCTCGGACAAGGCGACCGACAAGGCCACCGACAAGGCGACCGACAAGGCCACGGACGAGGCGACCGACGGCGACAAGGCCACCGACGGCGACAAGGCGAGCGGCACGCCGTCCGACTCCGCCTCGGCGAGCGCCACCACCCAGGGCCGCGCCGCCAGCGACGCCCTGAAGGCCGACCCCAGCCCGTCCGCGACGAGCTCCGACGGCGCCTCCCCGTCCCCGAGCGCCAGCGCCTCCGGTGACGACGCCGCCGCCAAGCTGCAGCAGCAGTACGCGGCCCTGGACTGCACCGACAAGAACGCCCGCGCCAAGGCCGGCGACGGCGCCAAGCCGAGCGAGCAGACCGTGGCCTGCGGCCAGAACTCGCAGGGCCAGTGGCAGAAGTACATCCTCGGCGCCGCCGCCGTCGACGGCACCGAGGTCGACGAGGCCGAGGCCGTCTACAACACGCAGACCGCCGCCGGCTGGACCGTGACGATGAAGTTCACGGACAAGGGCAGCAAGAAGTTCGCGGACATCACCGGCAAGCTGGCCCAGAACCAGTCCCCGCAGAACCAGTTCGCCATCGTCCTGGACAACGAGGTCGTCTCCGACCCGTACGTCAGCCAGGCGCTCACCGGCGGCAACGCGGAGATCTCCGGCAGCTTCGACCAGGAAGAGGCCCAGAGCCTCGCCAACATGCTGTCCTACGGCGCGCTGCCGCTGACCTTCAAGGAGGACAGCGTCACCACCGTCACCGCCGCGCTCGGCGGTGAGCAGCTCAAGGCCGGTCTGATCGCGGGCGCGATCGGCCTCGCCCTGGTCGTCCTCTACCTGCTGTTCTACTACCGCGGGCTGTCGTTCATCGCCGTCTGCTCGCTGCTGGTCTCGGCCGGCCTCACCTACGTGATCATGTCGCTGCTCGGCCCGACCATCGGCTTCGCGCTGAACCTGCCGGCCGTGTGCGGTGCCATCGTCGCCATCGGCATCACGGCGGACTCGTTCATCGTGTACTTCGAACGCGTCCGCGACGAGATCCGGGAGGGCCGCACGCTGCGCCCCGCCGTCGAGCGGGCCTGGCCGCGCGCCCGGCGCACCATCCTCGTCTCCGACTTCGTGTCCTTCCTCGCCGCCGCGGTGCTCTTCGTCGTCACCGTCGGCAAGGTGCAGGGCTTCGCGTTCACGCTGGGTCTGACGACCCTGCTCGACGTGGTGGTGGTGTTCCTCTTCACCAAGCCGCTGCTGACGCTGATGGCGCGGCGCAAGTTCTTCGCGAGCGGTCACAAGTGGTCCGGCCTCGACCCCAAGGCCCTGGGTGCCAAGCCTCCGCTGCGCCGCACCCGCCGTCCGTCCCGTCCTGCCGCCGGCCCTGTCGACCCGAAGGAGGCGTGAGAGATGTCGAAGCTCGGCACACTCGGCGCCCGACTGCACCACGGCGAGGTCGGCTACGACTTCGTCAAGAACCGCAAGATCTGGTACGGCATCTCGATCCTCATCACCATCACGGCCATCGTCGGCCTGGCGGTGCGCGGCCTGCACATGGGCATCGAGTTCCAGGGCGGCGCGGTCTTCACCACCCCGAAGAACATGAGCGCCTCGGTCTCCCAGACCGAGACCTGGGCGGAGGAGGCCTCCGGCCACGACGCGATCGTCCAGAAGCTCGGCGACGGCAGCCTCCGCATCCAGATCTCGGGCACCGACACCCAGCAGTCGGACCAGATCAAGGAGGACCTCTCCAAGAACCTGGACGTCTCCGCGGAGAAGATCAACGCCGACCTGGTCGGCCCCAGCTGGGGTGACCAGATCGCGAACAAGGCCTGGCAGGGCCTCGGGATCTTCATGGTCCTCGTGGTGATCTACCTGGCGATCGCGTTCGAGTGGCGGATGGCACTGGCCGCCTTCGTCGCACTGATCCACGACATCACCATCACCGTGGGCATCTACGCCCTGGTCGGCTTCGAGGTCACGCCCGGCACGGTGATCGGTCTGCTGACGATCCTCGGTTACTCGCTCTACGACACGGTCGTCGTCTTCGACAGCCTCAAGGAGCAGACCCGGGACATCACCAAACAGACTCGCTGGACCTACGCGGAGATCGCCAACCGCTCGATCAACAGCACCCTGGTCCGCTCCATCAACACCACGGTGGTCGCGCTGCTGCCGGTGGCGGGCCTGCTGTTCATCGGCGGCGGTGTCCTCGGCGCCGGCATGCTCAACGACATCTCGCTGTCGCTGTTCGTCGGTCTCGCCGCGGGCGCCTACTCGTCGATCTTCATCGCCACGCCGCTCGTCGCCGACCTCAAGGAGGCCGAGCCGCAGATGAAGGCCCTCAAGAAGCGGGTCCTCGCCAAGCGCGCCCAGGCGGCCGCCAAGGGCGAGAGCGCGGAGTCCGCGGCCGACGAGGGGGCGTACGACGCCGACGAGCCGGACGACGCGGCACCCGCGGTGGTCGGACCCCGCAACCAGCCCGCGTCCCGCGGCAGGGGCCGCGGCCGACCCTCGGGGAAGCGCCGATGACCGAGACGACCGGCATCACGGAGCTGCTGCTCAGCCGCATCCGCGACGTGGCCGACTACCCGGAGCCGGGCGTGGTGTTCAAGGACATCACGCCGCTCCTGGCGGACCCGGCGGCGTTCACCGTCCTGACCGACGCGCTCGCCGAGGTCGCTGGGCGCACCGGTGCCACCAAGGTCGTCGGCCTGGAGGCCCGCGGCTTCATCCTCGGCGCCCCGGTGGCTCTGAGGGCGGGCCTCGGCTTCATCCCCGTGCGCAAGGCGGGCAAGCTCCCCGGAGCCACGCTCGGCCAGGCGTACGACCTGGAGTACGGCTCCGCCGAGATCGAGGTGCACGCCGAGGACCTCACCGCGGGCGACCGCGTGCTGGTCGTCGACGACGTCCTCGCCACCGGCGGCACCGCCGAGGCCTCGCTGGAGCTGATCCGCCGGGCCGGTGCGGAGGTCGCGGGCCTCGCGGTCCTGATGGAACTGGGCTTCCTCGGCGGCCGGGCCCGGCTGGAGCCGGCCCTGGCCGGGGCACCGCTGAAGGCACTGCTCACGGTCTGAACCGTGCGAACCGCACCCCTGGGGCGGGCCCGGAGGAATCCGGCGCCCGCCCCAGGCGTTGCACGGGTTGACAGCCCTCACATTGGCCAGAAGGCGATCCTGGAGGGCAGGATCGCTACCATGGGGTATCCGGAGCCTGACCGGGGGACCCGGATCGCGCACGAGGAGTCCTCTTGCCAGACGAGGCCCAGCCACTGACCGCCGCAAAGCCCGAGTCCGCCTCGGCGTCCGCGGCGAAGCCCGCGCCGAGCGCGCCCCAGGCGAAGAACGACACGCGCGGGCCGATCCGGCATGCCCCGTCCGCGCCGGTCGACAAGCCCGCCGAGCAGCAGCCGCGCCCCAAGCCGCTGCCGGCCGAGCGCCCGCAGAACGCGCCCGTGGTCCGCGCCCCCGCCGGGCAGCCCGCCCGCTCCGGCTCCTCCAACCGCGTCCGCGCCCGCCTCGCCCGCCTCGGCGTCCAGCGCGCCAACCCGTACAACCCGGTCCTGGAGCCGCTGCTGCGCATAGTGCGCGGCAACGACCCCAAGATCGAGACGGCGACCCTGCGCCAGATCGAGCGCGCCTACCAGGTCGCCGAACGCTGGCACCGCGGCCAGAAGCGCAAGAGCGGCGACCCGTACATCACGCACCCGCTCGCCGTCACCACCATCCTCGCCGAGCTGGGCATGGATCCGGCCACGCTGATGGCGGGGCTGCTGCACGACACCGTCGAGGACACCGAGTACGGCCTGGAGGACCTGCGCCGCGACTTCGGCGACGTGGTCACCCTGCTCGTCGACGGCGTCACCAAGCTGGACAAGGTCAAGTTCGGCGAGGCCGCGCAGGCCGAGACCGTGCGCAAGATGGTCGTCGCCATGGCCAAGGACCCCCGGGTCCTGGTCATCAAGCTCGCCGACCGCCTGCACAACATGCGCACGATGCGCTACCTCAAGCGCGAGAAGCAGGAGAAGAAGGCGCGCGAGACCCTGGAGATCTACGCGCCGCTCGCCCACCGGCTGGGCATGAACACCATCAAGTGGGAGCTGGAGGACCTCGCCTTCGCGATCCTCTACCCCAAGATGTACGACGAGATCGTCCGGCTGGTCGCCGAGCGCGCCCCCAAGCGCGACGAGTACCTCGCCGTGGTCACCGACGAGGTCCAGCAGGACCTGCGCGCGGCCCGCATCAAGGCGACCGTCACCGGCCGCCCCAAGCACTACTACAGCGTCTACCAGAAGATGATCGTCCGCGGCCGGGACTTCGCGGAGATCTACGACCTGGTGGGCATCCGCGTCCTGGTGGACACCGTCCGCGACTGCTACGCGGCGCTCGGCACGGTCCACGCCCGCTGGAACCCGGTTCCGGGGCGGTTCAAGGACTACATCGCGATGCCCAAGTTCAACATGTACCAGTCGCTGCACACGACGGTCATCGGGCCCGGCGGCAAGCCGGTCGAGCTGCAGATCCGCACCTTCGACATGCACCGCCGCGCGGAGTACGGCATCGCCGCGCACTGGAAGTACAAGCAGGAGGCCGTCGCAGGCGCCTCCAAGGTGCGCACCGACGCCCCCAGGTCGTCCGGCAAGAGCAAGGACGACCACCTCAACGACATGGCGTGGCTGCGCCAGCTACTCGACTGGCAGAAGGAGACCGAGGACCCCGGCGAGTTCCTGGAGTCCCTGCGCTTCGACCTCTCCCGCAACGAGGTCTTCGTCTTCACCCCGAAGGGCGACGTCATAGCGCTCCCGGCCGGGGCCACCCCCGTGGACTTCGCCTACGCCGTCCACACCGAGGTCGGCCACCGCACCATAGGGGCACGGGTCAACGGACGGCTGGTGCCGCTGGAGTCCACCCTGGACAACGGCGACCTGGTAGAGGTCTTCACCTCCAAGGCGGCCGGCGCCGGCCCCTCCCGCGACTGGCTGGGCTTCGTGAAGTCGCCGCGCGCCCGCAACAAGATCCGCGCCTGGTTCTCCAAGGAGCGCCGCGACGAGGCGATCGAGCAGGGCAAGGACGCCATCGTCCGCGCGATGCGCAAGCAGAACCTGCCGATCCAGCGCATCCTCACCGGTGACTCCCTGGTCACGCTCGCGCACGAGATGCGCTACTCGGACATCTCCGCGCTGTACGCCGCGATCGGCGAGGGCCACGTCTCCGCGCCGAACATCGTGCAGAAGCTGGTCCAGGCGCTCGGCGGCGAGGAGGCCGCCACCGAGGAGATCGACGAGTCGGTCCCGCCGTCCCGCGGCCGCGGCCGCAAGCGCCGGGCGAACGCCGACCCGGGCGTGGTCGTCAAGGGCGTCGAGGACGTGTGGGTCAAGCTGGCCCGCTGCTGCACGCCGGTGCCCGGCGACCCGATCATCGGCTTCGTCACCCGCGGCAGCGGCGTCTCCGTCCACCGCAGCGACTGCGTGAACGTGGACTCGCTCTCCCGCGAGCCGGAGCGCATCCTCGAGGTCGAGTGGGCGCCGACCCAGTCCTCGGTCTTCCTGGTCGCCATCCAGGTCGAGGCGCTGGACCGCTCCCGGCTGCTGTCGGACGTCACCCGCGTGCTGTCCGACCAGCACGTCAACATCCTCTCGGCGGCCGTCCAGACCTCCCGCGACCGGGTGGCCACCTCCCGCTTCACCTTCGAGATGGGCGACCCGAAGCACCTGGGGCACGTCCTGAAGGCCGTACGCGGCGTCGAGGGCGTCTACGACGTGTACCGGGTGACTTCGGCGCGCAGGCCGTCCTAGCGGGCCGCACAGGCGCACACACGAGAGGGGCTCCCGTACGCACCGTACGGGAGCCCCTCTCGTGTCCGGTCGGCGACGGTCAGCCGCCGAACTCGTGCAGCCCCTTGAGCGCCTGGTCGAGGAGCGCCTGGCGGCCCTCCAGCTCACGCGCGAGCTTGTCGGCCTTGGCGTCGTTGCCCTGGGCGCGCGCCTGCTCGACCTGGGAGCGCAGCTTGTCCACGGCGGCCTGGAGCTGACCGGTCAGGCCCTCGGCACGCGCGCGTGCCTCCGGGTTGGTCCGGCGCCACTCGGCCTCCTCGGCCTCCTGGAGGGCACGCTCGACCGCGTGCATCCGCCCCTCGACCTTCGGCCGGGCGTCGCGCGGCACGTGGCCGATGGCCTCCCAGCGCTCGTTGACCGAACGGAACGCGGCGCGGGCCGACTTCAGGTCGGTGACCGGGACGAGCTTCTCGGCCTCCGTGACCAGCTCCTCCTTGAGCTTCAGGTTCTCCGACTGCTCGGCGTCCCGCTCGGCGAAGACCGAGCTGCGGGCGGCGAAGAACACGTCCTGGGCGCCGCGGAAGCGGTTCCACAGGTCGTCCTCGTGCTCGCGCTGGGCCCGGCCCGCGGCCTTCCACTCGGACATCAGGTCGCGGTAGCGCGCGGCCGTCGGTCCCCAGTCGGTCGAGTTCGACAGCGCCTCGGCCTCGGAGACCAGCCGCTCCTTGATCCGCCGGGCCTCCTCGCGCTGTGCGTCGAGCTGCGCGAAGTGCTGCTTGCGGCGCTTGGAGAACGCCGAGCGGGCGTGCGAGAAGCGGTGCCACAGCTCGTCGTCGGACTTGCGGTCCAGACGCGGCAGGCCCTTCCAGGTGTCGACCAGGGACCGCAGCCGCTCACCGGCCGCCCGCCACTGGTCCGAGCGCGCCAGCTCCTCGGCCTCGGCGACCAGGGCCTCCTTGGCGCCGCGCGCCTCGTCGGACTGCTTGGCCCGCTGGGCCTTGCGCTCCTCGCGCCGGGTCTCCACGAGCGCGACGAGCTGGTCCAGCCGGGCCCGCAGGGCGTCCAGGTCGCCGACCGCGTGGTGCGCGTCCACCTGCTCGCGCAGGTGGTCGACGGCGGTCTGGGCGTCCTTGGCCGACAGGTCGGTGGTCTTCACCCGCTTCTCGAGGAGGCCGATCTCGACAACCAGGCCTTCGTACTTGCGTTCGAAGTAGGCCAGTGCCTCCTCGGGGGAGCCTGCCTGCCAGGAACCGACGACCTGCTCGCCGTCGGCCGTACGCACGTACACGGTCCCCGTCTCATCGACGCGGCCCCACGGGTCGCTGCTCACAGCGCCTCCTCCACATGATGCCTGCGGAGGGCTTCGCTACCCCCGGGCATCGTCCACAGTTTCGTCTCGGCCAACATAGGCGACCGGCGGGTGGCCTGTCCGCACCCGCGCGAGTCGAACTTTCGCTGATGAGGGTCAGGATTTCGTGACGGTCGCCTTGTCGATCACGACCGTCGCGTTGGGCGCGGTGTTCCCGGTCGCGGGGTCCGCGGGCTGGGCTCCCGCGGAGGCGATCTTCTTCAGTACGGTCATGCCCTCGTCCGACACGGTGCCGAACGGGGTGTAGCTCGGGGGCAGCTGGCTGTCCTGGTACACGAGGAAGAACTGGCTGCCGCCGGAGTCGGGCTGCCCGGTGTTCGCCATCGCGACCGTGCCCGCCGGGTAGATGTTGTCCTTGAGGCTCTTGTCCTTCAGGTTCTCGTCCGGGATGTTGTAGCCGGGACCGCCGTTGCCCTGGGCCGTGGGGTCGCCGCACTGCAGGACGTAGATGCCCTCGGTGGTGAGCCGGTGGCACTTGGTGTGGTCGAAGTAGCCCTTGCCGGCCAGGAAGTCGAACGAGTTGACGGTGTGCGGTGCCGCCTTCGCCTTCAGCGCGATGTCTATGTCGCCGCACGTGGTGGCCAGCTTCATCGTGTACTTCGCCGACTCGTCGACGGTCAGCGCGGGTTCCTTCTTCCAGGTCTGCGTCTCGACCTTGCCCTCGGCCGGCTTGTCGCACGGGTCCGGCGCCTTGCTCGGAGCCGACGCGCTCGGCGTGACCTCCGCGCCCGCGTTCGTCTTGCCGTCGTCGTCGTCCCCCAGGACCACGCCGGTCGTGTACAGCGCGACACTGCCGATCAGAATGACGCCGAGCACCGACGCGATCGCGGCGTTGCGCGTGCGTGCCTTGCGTCGCGCGGAGGTGCGTCGCTGCTGCTGCCGCAAGAACTTCTCCCGGGCGAGCTGACGCCGCCGCTGCTCCTGGGTGACCACCGGGTTCTCTCCTCATGCGTCTTCGTGTGCCGACCGGTACGCGTGGGTGCGATGAGCCGACCGTGGGCGTGTAGCCCCGTACCGTATATGGGTTCGCTGAGGAATCGGCACCGCCGGTAGGCTCTGACCATGGGCGCGACCCGTTCGCAAGCCCACCCGTACCGACCCAAACGAAGGACGATCGTGCTCATTGCCGGGTTCCGCGCCGGGGCCTGGGCGACGAACTGCTACCTCGTCGCCCCCGCCGCCGGTGAGGAGTGCGTGATCATCGACCCGGGCCACCAGGCGGCTCCCGGAGTCGAGGAAGCGATCCGCAAGCATCGGCTCAAGCCCGTCGCCGTCGTCCTCACCCACGGCCACATCGACCACGTCGCCTCGGTCGTCCCGGTGTGCGGCGCCCACGACGTGCCGGCCTGGATCCACCCCGAGGACCGCTACATGATGAGCGACCCCGAGAAGGGGATCGGCCGCGGCGTCGGCATGCCGATCATGGGTGAGCTGACCGTGGGGGAGCCGGACGACGTCAAGGAGCTGACCGACGGCGCGAAGCTGGCGCTGGCGGGCCTGGAGCTGACCGTCGCGCACGCCCCGGGCCATACCAAGGGGTCGGTGACCTTCGGCCTGCCCGAGGCGGCGGACGTCCCGCCGGTCATGTTCTCGGGCGACCTGCTGTTCGCCGGCTCCATCGGACGCACCGACCTCCCCGGTGGCTCCATGGACGACATGCTCGAGTCCCTGGCACGGGTGTGCCTGCCGCTCGACGACTCCACCGTGGTGCTGCCCGGTCACAACGAGTACACGACCATCGGCCAGGAACGTGCCACCAACCCGTACCTGCGGCAGGTGGCCGCCGGCCAGGGCGCTCCGAACGCGCCCCGACGAGGAATGTGACGAGACCTTCCGTGAGCACCTTCAAGGCCCCCAGGGGCACGTACGACCTGCTGCCGCCCGACTCCGCCAAGTACCTGGCCGTCCGCGAGGCGATCGCCGCCCCGCTGCGCAACTCCGGCTACGGCTACATCGAGACGCCCGGCTTCGAGAACGTCGAACTGTTCGCGCGCGGTGTCGGCGAGTCCACCGACATCGTGACCAAGGAGATGTACGTCTTCGAGACCAGGGGCGGCGACCGGCTCGCCCTGCGCCCGGAGACCACCGCTCCCGTGCTGCGCGCGGTGCTGGAGGCCAACCTGCACAAGGCGGGCGGCCTGCCCGTCAAGGTCTGGTACTCGGGCTCGCAGTACCGCTACGAGCGTCCCCAGAAGGGCCGTTACCGCCACTTCTCCCAGGTCGGCGCCGAGGCGATCGGCGCCGAGGACCCGGCCCTGGACGCCGAACTGATCATCCTGGCCGACCAGTCGTACCGCGCACTCGGCCTGCGGAACTTCCGCATCCTGCTCAACTCGCTGGGCGACAAGGAGTGCCGCCCGGTCTACCGGGCCGCGCTCCAGGACTTCCTGCGGGGGCTCGACCTGGACGAGGAGACCCTGCGCCGCGCGGAGATCAATCCGCTGCGCGTCCTGGACGACAAGCGCCCGGACGTCCAGAAGCAGCTCACCGACGCCCCGCTGCTGCGCGACTACCTGTGCGACGCCTGCAAGGCGTACCACGAGGAGGTGCGCGAGCTGATCACGGCGGCGGGCGTGGTCTTCGAGGACGACCCGAAGCTGGTGCGCGGCCTGGACTACTACACACGCACGACGTTCGAGTTCGTGCACGACGGCCTGGGCTCCCAGTCCGCGGTGGGCGGCGGCGGCCGCTACGACGGCCTGTCCGAGATGATCGGCGGCCCCTCCCTGCCCTCGGTCGGCTGGGCCCTCGGCGTCGACCGCACCGTCCTCGCCCTGGAGGCGGAGGGCATCGAACTGGACATCCCGTCCGCCACCTCCGTCTTCGCGGTCCCGCTCGGCGAGGAGGCCCGCCGGATCCTGTTCGCCAAGGTCACCGAGCTGCGCAAGAACGGCGTCGCCGCCGACTTCTCCTACGGCGGGAAGGGCCTCAAGGCCGCGATGAAGGGGGCCAACCGCTCGGGCGCCCGCTACGCCCTGATCCTGGGCGAGCGCGACCTCGCCGACGGCGTCGTCCAGCTCAAGGACATGGAGTCCGGCGAGCAGACCGCGATCGGCGTCAACGAGATCGTGGCGGAGCTGGAGTCGAGGCTCGGCTAGCGCGGGCCGGCACCCCTCCGGGGCACGTGTTTTCGCTCGCGCGTGCCCCAGAGGAACGGCTGATGGCCGGAACGCGCCGCTCCGGAGTGATTGCCGATCCGTTCATAGGCTCATCGAACGGTGCCCATACAGGCTTGTGCGGCACAATGGCCCCTGCCCGAAGCAGGTCCCACTCCCCAGTGACGGAATCGGCGTGATGAGCAAGACGACAGTGAAGGACGTCTCCACCGTGGCAGAGTCCGCGCCGGACAGCGGCACCCGCACCCCGCGCACCGAGGGCGGCAGCCGGGCCCTCGCGCTGCTCCTGGTGATCACGGGCGCGGCCGGCCTGCTCGCCGCGTGGGTCATCACGATCGACAAGCAGAAGATCCTCGAGGCCAAGGTCGCCGGCACCACGTTCACGCCCGGCTGCAGCCTCAACCCGGTCGTCTCCTGCGGCAACATCATGGAGAGCGACCAGGCCTCCGTCTTCGGTTTCCCCAACCCGATGCTCGGCCTCGTCGCCTACGGCATCGTCATCTGCGTCGGCATGAGCCTGCTCGCCCGCGCCACCTATCCGCGCTGGTACTGGCTGACCTTCAACGCCGGCTGCCTGTTCGGTGTCGCGTTCGTCTCCTGGCTGCAGTTCCAGTCCCTGTACCGGATCAACTCGCTGTGCCTGTGGTGCTGCCTGGCCTGGGTCGCCACGATCCTGATGTTCTGGTACGTGACGTCCTTCAACGTCCGCAAGGGCTTCCTGCCCGCGCCGGGCTGGCTGCGCGGCTTCTTCGGCGAGTTCACCTGGGTCCTGCCGGTGCTGCACATCGGCATCATCGGCATGATGATCCTCACCCGCTGGTGGGACTTCTGGACCAGCTGACCGGCCTTCCGCGCGGGCGGGCCCACCGGGCCCGCCGCGTTGTCGGTGCGGTCATTTAGGGTTCAGGGCGTGGAGCCCGATCTGTTCACCGCCGCAGCCGAAGAACGCCAGGAGAAGGACCCGACCGGCAGCCCCCTCGCCGTGCGGATGCGCCCGCGCACCCTCGACGAGGTCGTCGGCCAGCAGCACCTGCTCAAGCCCGGATCCCCCCTGCGCCGCCTGGTCGGCGAGGGCGCGTCCGGTCCCGCGGGGCCCTCCTCGGTCATCCTCTGGGGCCCGCCGGGCACCGGCAAGACCACCCTGGCGTACGTCGTCTCCAAGGCCACCAACAAGCGCTTCGTGGAGCTGTCGGCGATCACCGCGGGCGTCAAGGAGGTCCGCGCGGTCATCGACGGCGCCCGCCGCGCGGTCGGCGGGTACGGCAAGGAGACGGTCCTCTTCCTCGACGAGATCCACCGCTTCAGCAAGGCCCAGCAGGACTCCCTGCTCCCGGCCGTGGAGAACCGCTGGGTCACCCTGATCGCCGCCACCACCGAGAACCCGTACTTCTCGGTGATCTCCCCGCTGCTCTCCCGCTCCCTCCTGCTCACCCTCGAACCCCTCACCGACGAAGACCTCCGGGACCTGCTGCGCCGCGCCCTGACCGACGAGCGCGGCCTGCGGGGTGCCCTCGCCCTGCCCGAGGACACCGAGGAGCACCTCCTGCGCATCGCGGGCGGCGACGCCCGGCGCGCGCTCACCGCGCTGGAGGCCGCCGCCGGGGCCGCGCTCGACAAGGGCGAGGCGGAGATCGGCCTGACCACGCTGGAGGAGACGGTCGACCGGGCCGCGGTGAAGTACGACCGCGACGGCGACCAGCACTACGACGTCGCCAGCGCCCTGATCAAGTCCATCCGCGGCTCCGACGTGGACGCCGCCCTGCACTACCTGGCCCGGATGGTCGAGGCCGGTGAGGACCCCCGCTTCATCGCCCGGCGCCTGATGATCTCGGCCAGCGAGGACATCGGCCTGGCCGATCCGAACGCCCTGCAGATCGCCGTCGCCGCCGCCCAGGCCGTCGCCATGATCGGCTTCCCCGAGGCCGCCCTCACCCTCAGCCACGCCACCATCGCCCTGGCGCTGGCCCCCAAGTCCAACGCCGCGACCACCGCCATCGGCGCCGCCCTGGACGACGTGCGCAAGGGGCACACCGGACCGGTCCCGGCCCACCTGCGCGACAGCCACTACAAGGGCGCGGGCAAGCTGGGACACGGGCAGGGCTACGTGTACCCGCACGACCTGCCCGAGGGCATCGCCGCCCAGCAGTACGCCCCGGACGGGCTCAAGGACCGGACGTACTACACGCCGACCCGGCACGGCGCCGAGGCCCGGTACGCGGACGCCGTGGAGTGGACCCGGGGACACCTCGGTCGCAAGCCGTCCTGAGCAGCCTGTAGAATCCCTCGGAGTGCCGTGTCCCGTGCAGTCAGAACGGGACGACCGGCCGGAGCCCTCACGGGTTCCAGGAGCGTCGCGCACCGTCGATGGTGTCGCGGGCAGCCCACCACCACCCGGACATCCGGGAGCGGTCGGTGGGCCACTCGCGTGCTGCACGTATGTGCCCAGACCAGGGAGCGGCTGCCCGGCAGGTCCCGAGCGGACCCGGCGGGTTTCCCAGGCTGCGGATGCGACCTCCCTCAACCCTGACAAGCCGGAAATCCAGGAAAGAGACACAGACAGTGGCGAACCAGCCCCGCCCCAAGGTCAAGAAGTCGCGTGCCCTCGGCATCGCGCTGACCCCGAAGGCCGTCAAGTACTTCGAGGCCCGCCCCTACCCGCCGGGTGAGCACGGCCGCGGCCGCAAGCAGAACTCGGACTACAAGGTCCGTCTGCTCGAGAAGCAGCGTCTGCGCGCGCAGTACGACCTCAGCGAGCGTCAGCTCGTCCGCGCCTACGAGCGTGCCTCCAAGACCAACATGAAGACCGGCGAGGCCCTGGTCATCGAGCTGGAGCGCCGTCTCGACGCGCTGGTCCTGCGTTCGGGCATCGCCCGCACGATCTACCAGGCCCGCCAGATGGTCGTGCACGGCCACATCCAGGTCAACGGCCAGAAGGTCGACAAGCCGTCCTTCCGCGTCCGCCCGGACGACGTGGTGCAGGTGCGCGAGCGCTCCAAGGAGAAGACGCTCTTCACCATCGCCCGCGAGGGTGGCTTCGCCCCCGACGGCGAGACCCCGCGCTACCTCCAGGTGAACCTCAAGGCCCTGGCGTTCCGCCTGGACCGCGAGCCGAACCGCAAGGAGATCCCGGTGATCTGCGACGAGCAGCTCGTCGTCGAGTACTACGCCCGCTGATCCAGCGGAAACGCTGAAGCAGCAGGCGCCGTACCAGCGGTACCTCAGCCCGCCGTCTCCCCGCCCTTCCGGGTGGGCGAGGCGGCGGGCTTCGCCGTCCGGGCCCCCGCCGGAGCCCGCCGCACGGCCGCCGGGCGCGGCGCCGGCAGCGAGGCCCTCGCCCCGGGCCGGCGCAGGGCCCGCGCCACCGCCTCCCGGCGCCCGAGCCGAGCCCCGTGCCGCACGCACTCCTCGTACCGCTCGTCGCCCAGCTGCTCCCGCGCCGCCGCCTCGCACAGCTCGTGCGGCGCGTTGTAGTGCGCCGAGCCGAACAGCGGCAGCCCCACCGACGGCCACATCCGCCCCGCCGCGCCCTGCAGCACCGCCGCCTCCGCCGCGTCGCCCTCCGCCACCGTGACCAGGGCCAGCAGCTCCACCGCGAGCACCGAGCCCAGCTGGTCGCGGAAGCGGTGCGCACTGCCCAGGCAGTCGGCCAGCAGCTCACGGGCGCGCACCGGCTCACCGTCGCTCCAGGCCGCGTAGGCGAGGACGTACAGGGCGTACCCGCGGGCCCAACGCTCGCCGTGGTCCTCGCACACCTGGCGCACGTCCTCGCACAGGCGCACCGCGTCCGGCAGATCGCCCTGGAAGGCCCGGGCCATCGCCAGCTCCACCTGGGCCATCAGCACGTTGCTGTTCAGTTCGCCGATCTCCCGGTAGCGGTGCAGCGCGGAGCGCAGCAGCGTCTCCGCGCGCGGCAGGTCGTCCGTCACCAGCGCCAGACAGCCGGTGCGGTGCTCCGCGTACGCCACCGCCGTGGGATTCGCCGAGCGCTCCGCCTCCTGGCGGCACTCCTGGAGCGCCGCCAGCGCCGGCACCGTGTCGCCCTGGAGGATCGCCACGTAGGCGAGCACCCACAGCGCCTTCAGCCGGGACTGCTCGCCGGCCGTCGGCTCCGCGTCCAGCCGCACCGCCTGCTCCAGCCAGTGCCGCCCCTCCGACAGCCGTCCGCAGCCCACCCAGTGGAACCACAGGGCGCCCGCCAGGTACTGGCCCAGGTGGGCGCCGTCCGGCTCGTCCAGGCAGTGCTCCAGGGCGCTGCGCAGATTGGGCAGTTCGGCGTCCACCCGCGCGGCGACCTCCCCCTGGCGCGGCGAGAACCACTCCAGCTCGCACCAGGTCGCCAGGCCCACGTACCAGTCCCGGTGCCGCCGCCGCAGCCGGTCCGCGTCCCCCGTCGCCGCCAGCCAGTCGGCGCCGTACGCCCGCACCGTGTCGAGCATCCGGTAGCGCACCCCGGCCGGGGACTCCTCGCGGGTCAGCACGGACTGCGAGAGCAGCGCGCAGAGCACGTCGAGCACGTCGTCGGCCGGCATTCCGTCCCCGCTGCACACGTACTCGGCGGCCTCCAGGTCGAACGGCCCGGCGAACACCGAAAGCCGCGCCCACAGCAGCCGCTCCGGCGGCGTGCACAGCTCGTGGCTCCAGCCGATCGCCGTGCGCAGCGTGCGGTGCCGGGGCAGCGCGGTGCGGTCCCCGCCCGTCAGCAGCCGGAACCGGTCGTCGAGGCGGCGCAGCACCTGCCCTGGAGACAGCGCGTCCAGGCGCCCCGCCGCCAGCTCGATCGCCAGCGGGATGCCGTCAAGCCGCCGGCACAGCTCGCGCACCTCCCGCTGGTCCGCGTCCGGGTCCGCGTCGAGGCCGCAGGTGACGCTCCGCTGCCCGGCCCGGACCGTCAGCAGCTCCACCGCCTCCTCCGTGCCCAGCGGCGCCAGCGGGACCAGCCGCTCCCCGGCCACGCCCAGCGGTCTGCGCCCCACGGCCAGCACCCTGAGCCCCGGAGCACGGCCCAGCAGCTCGGCCACCAGCGCCGCGCAGGCGTCCACCAGGTGCTCGACCCCGTCCAGGAGCAGCAGCAGCTCCCGCTCGGCCAGGTGCGCGAGCAGCGTCTCGCGGGGCAGCCGGGTCGTGTGGTCGGTCAGGCCCAGCGCCTCCACGACCGCGTAGTCGACGAACTCCTCGTCCCGCACCGGCGCCAGCTGCACCCGCCACACCCCGTCCCGGGGAGAGCGGCGCGCGGCCGCACGCGCGGCCAGCCGGGACTTGCCGACTCCGCCGGACCCGGTGACGGTCACCAGCCGTGCGGAGTCCAGCGTCCGCGCCAGCTCCGCCAGCTGCGCCCCTCTCCCGACGAAGGTGTCGAGCTCCAGTGGGAGATTGCCGTGCGGGATGCCGTCGCGCCGATGGTCTCGCATGAAACACGGAGCGTACTGAACCGTATTCACTCCGTACAATCGCTTCACCGAACTCGACCGCACCGCGCCGCGCGCGACAGGGAATCCGGTACGGAGCCCCGCGCCCGGCGCGATAGGCTCGGTGCACGACTTTCCCGATGTTCAGGCACGTCTTTCAGGGAGCGGGTGCACACAGTGTCCGGTGGCGAGGTGGCCGGGATCCTGGTGGCCGTCTTCTGGGCGATCCTGGTCTCCTTCCTCGCCGTCGCACTGGCGAGGCTGGCCCAGACGCTCAGGACGACCACCAAACTCGTGGCGGACGTGACCGACCAGGCGGTTCCGCTGCTGGCCGACGCCTCGGCGGCGGTGCGCAGCGCGCAGACCCAGATCGACCGGGTCGACGCGATCGCCTCCGACGTCCAGGAGGTCACCTCGAACGCCTCCGCGCTGTCCACCACCGTGGCCTCCACCTTCGGCGGCCCGCTGGTCAAGGTCGCGGCGTTCGGGTACGGCGTGCGCCGGGCACTCGGCGGTCGCAAGGAGGACATGTCCGCCCCGGCCGCCCAGGCGCGGAGCACCGTGATCGTGGGCCGCACGCTCCCGGCCGCGCGGCGGACGAAGCGGAAGAAGGGCTGACCGAGCGATGTTCCGCCGTACGTTCTGGTTCGGCACCGGCGTGGCCGCCGGTGTGTGGGCCACCACCAAGGTCAACCGGAAGCTCAAGCAGCTCACCCCCGACAGCCTCGCCGCCACCGCGGCGAACAAGGCGCTCGACGTGGGCACCCGGGTCAGGGACCGCGCGGTGGGCTTCGCACTCGACGTCCGCGACAACATGGCCCAGCGGGAGGCCGAACTGGACGACGCGCTGGGCCTGAAGGCCCCCGTCGACCGTGAACTGCCCGCACTGAGGCACCACGCCGCCATCGAGAACAGCAAGGACCCCAAGTACGTCGTCGACGACAGGACGACCACGTACTCGTACAACCGGAATGAGGACCACTGATGGAGTCGGCCGAGATTCGTCGCCGCTGGTTGAGCTTCTTCGAGGAGCGCGGTCACACCGTCGTCCCTTCGGCGTCGCTCATCGCGGACGACCCGACTCTGCTCCTCGTCCCGGCCGGCATGGTGCCCTTCAAGCCCTACTTCCTGGGTGAGGTCAAGCCGCCCTTCGACCGCGCCACCAGCGTGCAGAAGTGCGTGCGCACACCGGACATCGAAGAGGTCGGCAAGACCACCCGGCACGGCACCTTCTTCCAGATGTGCGGCAACTTCTCCTTCGGCGACTACTTCAAGGAAGGCGCCATCAAGTACGCCTGGGAGCTGCTCACCAGCCCCCAGGACAAGGGCGGTTACGGCCTCGACCCCGAGCGCCTGTGGATCACCGTGTACAAGGACGACGACGAGGCCGAGCGCATCTGGCACGACGTCGTGGGCGTCCCCTCCGAGCGCATCCAGCGCCTCGGCAAGAAGGACAACTACTGGTCCATGGGCGTCCCCGGCCCCTGCGGCCCCTGCTCCGAGATCAACTACGACCGCGGCCCCGAGTTCGGCGCCGAGGGCGGCCCCGCCGTCAACGACGAGCGGTACGTGGAGATCTGGAACCTCGTCTTCATGCAGTACGAGCGGGGCGAGGGCATCGGCAAGGAGGAGTTCGAGATCCTCGGCGAGCTGCCGAGCAAGAACATCGACACCGGCCTCGGCCTGGAACGCCTCGCCATGATTCTGCAGGGCGTGCAGAACATGTACGAGATCGACACCTCCATGGCCGTCATCGAGAAGGCCACCGAACTGACCGGCGTGGCCTACGGCGACGCCCAGGCCTCGGACGTCTCCCTGCGCGTGGTCACCGACCACATGCGCACCTCCGTGATGCTCATCGGCGACGGCGTCACCCCCGGCAACGAGGGCCGCGGCTACGTGCTGCGCCGCATCATGCGCCGCGCCATCCGCAACATGCGGCTGCTCGGCGCCACCGGGCCGGTCGTCAAGGACCTCATCGACGTCGTGATCGGCATGATGGGGCAGCAGTACCCCGAGCTGATCACCGACCGCGAGCGGATCGAGAAGGTCGCCCTCGCCGAGGAGAACGCCTTCCTGAAGACGCTGAAGGCCGGCACCAACATCCTCGACACGGCCGTCACCGACACCAAGGCCGCCGGCGGCACCGTCCTCGCCGGCGACAAGGCGTTCCTGCTCCACGACACCTGGGGCTTCCCGATCGACCTCACCCTGGAGATGGCCGCCGAGCAGGGGCTGTCCGTGGACGAGGACGGCTTCCGGCGCCTGATGAAGGAGCAGCGGGAGCGCGCCAAGGCCGACGCCCAGGCCAAGAAGACCGGCCACGCGGGCGCCGGTGCCTACCGGGAGATCGCCGACAAGGCGGGTGCCACCGACTTCGTCGGCTACACCGACACCGAGACCGAGTCCACGATCGTCGGCATCCTCGTCGACGGCGCCTCCTCCCCGGCGGCCACCGAGGGCGACGAGGTCGAGATCGTGCTGGACCGCACCCCGTTCTACGCCGAGGGCGGCGGCCAGATCGGCGACACCGGCCGGATCCGGGTCGACACCGGCGCCGTGATCGAGATCCGCGACTGCCAGAAGCCGGTGCCGGGCGTGTACGTCCACAAGGGCGTCGTCCAGGTCGGCGAGGTCACCGTCGGTGCCAAGGCCCAGGCCTCCATCGACGACCGCCGCCGCAAGGCCATCGCCCGCGCGCACTCGGCCACCCACCTCACCCACCAGGCGCTGCGCGACGCCCTCGGCCCGACGGCCGCGCAGGCCGGTTCCGAGAACCAGCCCGGCCGCTTCCGCTTCGACTTCGGCTCGCCGTCCGCCGTGCCGACGGCCGTGATGACCGACGTCGAGCAGAAGATCAACGAGGTGCTCGCCCGCGACCTCGACGTGCGCGCCGACGTCATGGGCATCGACGAGGCCAAGAAGCAGGGCGCCATCGCCGAGTTCGGCGAGAAGTACGGCGAGCGGGTGCGCGTCGTGACCATCGGCGACTTCTCCAAGGAGCTGTGCGGCGGCACCCATGTGCACAACACCGCCCAGCTCGGCCTGGTCAAGCTGCTCGGCGAGTCCTCCATCGGCTCCGGCGTGCGCCGCATCGAGGCCCTGGTCGGCGTGGACGCCTACAGCTTCCTCGCCCGCGAGCACACGGTCGTCGCCCAGTTGCAGGAGCTGATCAAGGGCCGTCCCGAGGAGCTGCCGGAGAAGGTCTCCGCCATGCTCGGCAAGCTCAAGGACGCCGAGAAGGAGATCGAGAAGTTCCGCGCGGAGAAGGTCCTCCAGGCCGCGGGCGGCCTCGCCGACTCCGCCAAGGACGTGCGCGGCGTGGCCCTGGTGACCGGCCAGGTCCCCGACGGCACCACCGCCGACGACCTGCGCAAGCTGGTCCTCGACGTGCGCGGCCGCATCCAGGGCGGCCGGGCCGCCGTCGTGGCCCTGTTCACCACGGTGGGCGGCAAGCCCCTCACCGTCATCGCCACCAACGAGGCGGCCCGCGAGCGCGGCCTCAAGGCCGGTGACCTGGTGCGCACCGCCGCCAAGACCCTCGGCGGCGGCGGTGGCGGCAAGCCGGACGTCGCGCAGGGCGGCGGCCAGAACCCGGCCGCCATCGGCGACGCCGTCGACGCCGTCGAGCGCCTCGTGGCGGACTCGGCCAAGTGAGCACCCCCGAGAACGACCAGGCGGACGGCCCGGTGATGCGCCGCGGCCGCCGCCTGGCGATCGACGTCGGCGACGCCCGTATCGGGGTCGCGTCCTGCGACCCCGACGGCATCCTCGCCACCCCGGTGGAGACCGTCCCCGGCCGCGACGTCCCGGCGGCGCACCGGCGCCTCAGGCACCTGGTCGCGGAGTACGAGCCCATCGAGGTCGTCGTGGGCCTCCCGCGCTCCCTCAAGGGGGGCGAGGGCCCGGCCGCGGCCAAGGTCAGGCGCTTCACGCAGGAGCTGGCCAAGGGCATCGCGCCCGTTCCGGTCCGGCTGGTCGACGAGCGCATGACGACGGTCACCGCGAGCCAGGGGCTGCGCGCCTCCGGGGTGAAGTCCAAGAAGGGCCGGTCCGTCATCGACCAGGCCGCCGCCGTGATCATCCTCCAGCAGGCCCTGGAATCCGAACGGGTGTCAGGCAGGCCACCCGGCGAGGGCGTCGAAGTGGTCATCTGATCGCGGTACGGTAACGTTCCGCGCGATGCGGAGGCATTCGAACAGCCACCGCACAGCAAGAGGCGGAACGGAAGCGGACCCTTCGGCAAGGGCCCCGGGCCCCGTCGCCTCGCGGCTCTAGGGGATCGATGACTGAGTATGGCCGGGGCCCAGGCTCCGAACCGTGGCATCCGGAGGACCCGTTGTACGGGGACGGCGGATGGGGCGGACAGCAGGCCCAGGCGGGTCAGCAGTCCCCCTACGGCGGCCAGCCGCAGCAGTATCCGGAGCAGCAGGCGCAGCAGGGTTACGGCGACTGGAGCAACGGCGGCCAGCAGTCTTACGGCGGCGGGCAGCCCCAGTACGACCAGTACGCCCACCAGCACCCCGAACAGCAGTACGACCCGTACGGTCAGCAGCAGTACGACCAGCGCCAGTACGGTCAGCAGCAGTACGACCAGCAGTACGCACCCCAGGCCCAGCCGCAGCAGGGCTACGACAACGGCGGCTGGGGCGGCGGCGCACACCCCCAGGCGCAGTACCCGGCCGACCCGTCCGACCCCTACGGACAGCAGGCCGGCGGCTACGGCGCCGAGCAGCCCGACTTCTACGGCACCCCCGAGGCGTACCCGCCGCCGGAGCCGCCCACCCGCAGGCGCGCCGAGCCCGAGCCGCAGCGCACCGACTGGGACCCCGGACCGGACGAGGGGGAGCACGCCTTCTTCGCCGGCGGGGACGCGGACGAGGACGACGACGCGCCGGGCGACGGCCGCGAGGGCCGGGAGGACCGCAGAACCAGGGGCGGCGGCAAGCCCAAGAAACGCCGCAGCGGATGCGCCTGCCTGGTGGTCTGCCTGGTGCTCGGCGGCGGCGTGGCAGGCATCGGATATTTCGGCTACCAGTTTTACCAGGATCGTTTCGGCGCGGCCCCGGACTTCGCGGGCGGCGGCAACGGCGAGCAGGTGACGGTCACCATCCCCAAGGGCGCGGGCGGTTCCACGATCGGCCAGGAACTCAAGCGGCAGGGCGTGGTGAAGAGCGTCGACGCGTTCATCGCCGCCCAGCAGAGCAACCCCCGCGGCAAGAGCATCCAGGACGGCGTGTACACGCTGCAGAAGGAGATGTCGGCCGAGAGTGCGGTCGAACTCCTGCTCAGCCCGAAGAGCCGCAGCAACCTGATCATCGCCGAGGGCAGGCGCAACGCCGACGTCTACAAGCTCATCGACAAACGCCTCGAGGTGAAGGACGGCACCACCGCCAAGGTCGCCAAGTCCGAGTACAAGAGCCTCGGCCTGCCCGACTGGGCGCTGAACCACAAGGACGTCAAGGACCCCCTGGAAGGCTTCCTCTACCCGTCCAGCTACTCGGCGGCCAAGGGGCAGAAGCCCGAGGACGTGCTCAAGCAGATGGTGGCACGTGCCAGCGAGCAGTACGAGAAGATCGGCCTGGAGCAGAAGGCGGAGGGTCTGGGCCTGGAAGGACCGTGGGAGCTGCTCACCGCCGCGAGCCTGGTGCAGGCGGAGGGCAAGACCCACGAGGACTTCCGCAAGATGGCCGAGGTCATCTACAACAGGCTCAAGACCGACAACACCGAGACGAACCAGAAGCTCCAGTTCGACTCGACCTTCAACTACCTCATGCGCCAGAGCAAGATCCACATCAGCGAGTCCGAGATCAACACCAACCCGGACCCGTACAACACCTACTACCACCGGGGCCTGCCGCCCGGACCCATCAGCAACCCCGGTGAAGAGGCCCTGCAAGCGGCGCTCAACCCCACCGAGGACGGCTGGATCTACTTCGTGGCCACCGACGGCGTGAAGAAGACCGAGTTCGCCAAGACCCACGACGAGTTCCTGAAGCTGAAGGACAAGTTCGATGCCAGCTCCGGCAACTGACCGGCGCCGGGCCGCCGTACTCGGCTCCCCGATCGCCCACTCACTCTCCCCGGTGCTGCACCGCGCCGCCTACGCGGAGCTGGGCCTCGCGGACTGGACGTACGACCGCTTCGACGTGGACGAGGCGGCCCTGCCGGGCTTCCTGGCGGGGCTCGGGCCCGAGTGGGCGGGGCTGTCGCTGACCATGCCGCTCAAGCGGGCGGTGATCCCGCTGCTCGACTCGGTCAGTGAGACGGCGGCCTCCGTGGACGCGGTGAACACCGTCGTCCTCACCGAGGACGGCCGCAGGACCGGCGACAACACCGACATCCCCGGCATCGTCGCCGCCCTGCGCGAGCACGGCATCGAGAAGGTCGAGTCCGCCGCGATCCTCGGCGCCGGCGCCACCGCGTCCTCCGCGCTCGCCGCGCTGGCCCGGATCTGCACCGGCGAGGTCTCCGTCTACGTCCGCAGCGCGGCGCGCGCCGCCGAGATGCGGGGCTGGGCGGAACGGCTCGGCGTCGACGTACGGCTCGCCGACTGGGCGGACGCCGCGGCGGCACTGCGCGCCCCGCTGGTCGTGGCCACCACCCCGGCCGGTGCCACCGACGCGCTCGCGGCCGCCGTCCCCGAGATGCCCACCACGCTCTTCGACGTGCTCTACGACCCCTGGCCCACCGCGCTCGCCGCCCGCTGGTCGGCGCACGGCGGTGCCGTCGTCAGCGGCCTGGACCTGCTGCTCCACCAGGCAGTGCTCCAGGTGGAGCAGATGACCGGCCGGACACCGGCACCGCTGGCGGCCATGCGAAAGGCGGGGGAGCACGCGCTCGCGGCCCGCTAGGAGCCCGTCCGGTCGCCGTCGTCGCGAGCTGGGTGGTCGAGGCGCGTGGCGCGGGATCGCCCGGCGGCGCGCCAGGAGCACGGGTCCGGCCCTGCCCGCGACGGCGCCGTACGACCGGGGCGGCGGGGCCGACCACCTCGGCCCGTACGCTCCGCCGCGGCGGCAGGAGAGCGGGGCCGGCTTCCTCGGTTCCCACGCCCCGCCCCGGCAGCGGGGCAACCGTCCCGACTGACGTCGCCCGGGGCTGTGCGCCCGTCCGGCCGGGCGTCCGGCAAATGGACCGGCGACCGGGTCCTGCGGCCGGACGTGGGAGGATCGGAGGCGGCGGACCGGGGCCGCGCACCCGGTCGGACCGTCGCGTACGCGAAGAAGGCGCGTACGCGGGGCATACCGGGGCGCGAGCACTGAGGAGCACCGTTGAGCAGGTTGCGCTGGCTGACCGCGGGGGAGTCCCACGGTCCCGCACTCGTCGCGACGCTGGAGGGGCTGCCCGCCGGTGTGCCGATCACCACGGAGATGGTGGCGGACCACCTGGCCAGGCGGCGGCTCGGTTACGGCCGCGGTGCGCGGATGAAGTTCGAGCGCGACGAGGTGACCTTCCTCGGCGGCGTCCGGCACGGGCTGACCATGGGTTCCCCGGTCGCCGTGATGGTCGGCAACACCGAGTGGCCCAAGTGGGAGCAGGTCATGGCGGCCGACCCGGTGGACCCGGAGGTGCTGGCCGGCCTCGCCCGCAACGCCCCGCTGACCAGGCCGCGCCCCGGCCACGCGGACCTCGCCGGGATGCAGAAGTACGGCTTCGACGAGGCCCGGCCGATCCTCGAGCGCGCCTCGGCCCGTGAGACGGCGGCCCGCGTCGCCCTGGGCGCGGTGGCCCGGTCGTACCTGAAGGAGACGGCCGGCGTCGAGATCGTCAGCCATGTCGTCGAGCTGGCCTCGGCGAAGGCGCCGCGCGGCGTGTACCCGACGCCGGCCGACGTCGAGAGGCTGGACGCCGACCCCGTGCGCTGCCTGGACGCGGACGCGTCGAAGGCGATGGTCGCCGAGATCGACCAGGCCCACAAGGACGGCGACACCCTCGGCGGCGTCGTGGAGGTCCTCGCCTATGGCGTGCCGGTGGGCCTCGGCTCGCACGTCCACTGGGACCGCAAGCTCGACGCGCGGCTCGCGGGCGCCCTGATGGGCATCCAGGCGATCAAGGGCGTCGAGATCGGTGACGGGTTCGAGCTGGCCCGGGTGCCCGGTTCCCAGGCGCACGACGAGATCGTGGGCACGCCCGACGGCATCCGCCGCGTCTCGGGCCGGTCCGGCGGTACCGAGGGCGGGCTCACCACCGGCGAGCTGCTGCGGGTGCGTGCGGCGATGAAGCCGATCGCGACGGTGCCGCGCGCCCTGAAGACCGTGGACGTGGCCACCGGCGAGGCCGCGCAGGCGCACCACCAGCGCTCCGACGTGTCCGCGGTGCCGGCCGCCGGGATCGTCGCGGAGGCGATGGTGGCGCTGGTCCTGGCGGACGCGGTGGCGGAGAAGTTCGGCGGCGACAGCGTGACCGAGACCCGCCGCAACGTGCGCTCCTACCTCGACCACCTGGCCATCCGATGAGCGGCGGCCCGCAGGTCGTCCTCGTCGGCCCGATGGGCGTCGGCAAGTCCACCGTCGGACAGTTGCTGGCCGAGCGGCTCGGCGTCCGCTTCCGGGACACCGACGAGGACATCGTCACCGCGCAGGGACGGAGCATCGCCGAGATCTTCGTGGACGAGGGCGAACCGGTCTTCCGCGAGCTGGAGAAGGAGGCCGTGCGGACCGCGCTCGGCGAGCACGACGGCGTCCTCGGCCTCGGCGGCGGCGCGGTCCTCGACGCGGACACGCGCGCGCTGCTCGCCGGGCACCGGGTGGTCTACCTCTCGATGGACGTCGAGGAGGCGGTGCGGCGCACCGGCCTGAACGTGGCGCGTCCGTTGCTGACGGTCAACCCGCGCAAGCAGTGGCGCGAGCTGATGGAGGCCCGCCGGCACCTCTACGAGGAGGTCGCCACGGCCGTGGTGGCCACCGACGGCCGCACACCGGAAGAAGTCACCCGAGCCGCCCTGGAAGCAGTGGAGTTGCAGACCGTATCTCCCGGGGGACAACCCCCGGACCCCCGGCCGGAGGACGCTGTGGTGAACGACGTGACAAGGATCGAGATCGGCGGCACCGCGGGGTCCGAGCCCTACGAGGTCCTGGTGGGCCGTCAGCTCCTGGGTGAGCTGGGCGGTCTGATCGGGGCGAAGGCGAAGCGGGTCGCGGTGATCCACCCCGAGGCGCTCGCCGAGACCGGTGACGCGCTGCGCGCCGACCTCGCCGGGCAGGGCTACGAGGCGATCGCGATCCAGGTGCCCAACGCCGAGGAGGCCAAGACCGCCGAGGTCGCCGCGTACTGCTGGAAGGCGCTGGGCCAGTCCGGGTTCACCCGCACCGACGTCGTGGTCGGGGTCGGCGGCGGTGCCAGCACCGACCTGGCCGGGTTCGTGGCCGCGACCTGGCTGCGCGGGGTGCGCTGGATCGCCGTCCCCACCACCGTGCTGGCCATGGTGGACGCGGCCGTCGGCGGCAAGACCGGCATCAACACGGCCGAGGGCAAGAACCTGGTCGGCTCCTTCCACCCGCCGGCCGGTGTCCTGTGCGACCTGGCCGCCCTGGACTCGCTGCCGGTCAATGACTACGTCTCCGGACTGGCCGAGGTGATCAAGGCCGGTTTCATCGCGGACCCCTCGATCCTGGACCTGATCGAGTCCGACCCGCAGGCCGCCCGGACGCCGGCCGGTCCGCACACCGCCGAGCTGATCGTGCGCTCCATCAAGGTCAAGGCCGAGGTCGTCTCGTCCGACCTGAAGGAAGCGGGCCTGCGGGAGATCCTGAACTACGGCCACACCCTCGGCCACGCCATCGAGAAGAACGAGCGCTACAAGTGGCGCCACGGCGCCGCCGTATCGGTCGGCATGCACTTCGCCGCCGAACTGGGCCGCCTGGCCGGGCGGCTGGACGACGCCACCGCCGACCGCCACCGCAGCATCCTCGAAGCGGTCGGACTGCCGCTGCACTACCGCTACGACCAGTGGCCCAAGCTGGTCGAGAACATGAAGGTCGACAAGAAGTCCCGCGGCGACATGCTGCGCTTCATCGTCCTGGACGGCCTCGCCAGGCCCACCGTGCTGGAGGGCCCCGACCCGGCCGTCCTCCTCGCCGCCTACGGCGAGGTGGGCGAGTAGTACCCCGGTGCGCGGTTCCACCCGATTCGCCGGGCGGGACGGGCACTTCGGACCGCCCCCGGCCGTTCACCAAACGACGGCCGGGGGCGGTACCGTTCGGTAGCACGCCGACGGGCCCCCTTCCCGTCGTCAGCGCCCATCGCCTGTACGAGACGGAGTGGCACCGGATGCAGCACCCCGTGGGTTCTCCGCTGCCGCCGCCCCATCAGCCGGGGCACGGACCGGTCCTCGGCTGGTCCCCGGCCGCACACCACCCCGGCCCGCCCCAGGGACCCGCCCCCGTGCCCGCGCCGGCGCCGGGGTACCCCACGGCGCCGCGGCAGGCCCCGGTCCCGCATCCGGGTTCCGGCCCGGCCCCGCACCAGCCGGCTCCCGGCCCGGCCGCGCCGGACACCACCGGCCATGTGCCGCTGCCGCCCGGCGGCCCGGTCGCCGTGCCCAGCGTGCCCCCCGCCACGGCCGCCGCGCCCGACCCCACCACGACCACCCTCGCGGTGCTGCTCATCGGCCCCGCGGGCGCGGGCAAGACCAGCGTGGCCAAGTACTGGGCGGACCACCGCCGGGTCCCCACCGCCCACATCAGCCTCGACGACGTGCGCGAATGGGTCCGCTCCGGCTTCGCCGACCCCCAGACCGGGTGGAACGAGCACTCGGAGGCGCAGTACCGCCTCGCCCGCCGCACCTGCGGCTTCTCCGCGCGCAACTTCCTCGCCAACGGCATCTCCTGCATCCTCGACGACGCGGTCTTCCCGGACCGCCCCGTCGTCGGCCTCGGCGGCTGGAAGCGGCACGTCGGCCCCGGCCTGCTCCCGGTCGTCCTCCTGCCGGGCCTGGACATCGTCCTGGAGCGCAACGCCGAACGCAGCGGCAACCGGCGCCTCACCGACGAGGAGGTCGCCCGCATCCACGGCCGCATGGCCGGCTGGTACGGCTCCGGCCTCCCCATCATCGACAACTCCCAACTCGACATCCCGGAAACCGCCCACCTCCTCGACGAGGTCCTCTCCCGCTCCATAGCCAGCCCCCCGAACTGGTGAGCGCCCCGCAGGGGCGCGGGGAACTGCGCGAGCAACCCCCACCGGCGTTCGGACGCCACACGACAAGGCCCCACCCCGACAGGCGCACCCCGCATCCCCCGGCCCCGCCCACTCGGCCCACCCAAGCGGCGCCCCCACCGGCGGAGCCATACGCTCGGCTCATGTCAGAGGTCTACGCGGCCCGCCGGACGCGCCTACGGGAACGCTGCAACGCGGGCGGCAGCGCGGCGGCGCTCGTCTCCCGGCCCGCCAACGTGCGCTATCTCGCGGGCGCCGCCCCGCACGGCGCCGTGCTGCTCCTCGGCAGGACCGAGGACCTGCTGGTCTGCTCGGGCCCGCCGGACGACCGGCCCGTACAAGGCCGCCCCGACGAGTCGCTGCCGGTGCGCGCGCTGCCCGGCCCCGGCGGCGATCCGGCCGTCGCGGCCACCGACCTGGCCGCGGACCAGGGCGCCGAGTCCCTCGCCACCGAGGACCACCACCTCACCGTGGTCCGGCACCGCGCCATGCGCTCGGTCGCGCCGGCGCTGCGCCTGACCGACCTCGGCCAGGCCGTCGAACAGCTGAGGGTGGTCAAGGACGAGGAGGAGATCTCCTGCCTGCGCATCGGCGCCGAGATCGCCGACCAGGCGCTCGGCGAGCTCCTGGAGTCCATCCTGGTCGGCCGCACCGAGCGGCACCTCGCCCTGGAGCTGGAACGCCGCCTGGTCGACCACGGCGCCGACGGCCCCGCCTTCCCCACCTCCGTCGGCACCGGACCCAACTCGGGGCGCCGCGGCCACCGGCCCACCGACCGGCGGGTCGAGGAGGGCGACTTCCTCTCCGTGTGCCTGGGCGCGACGTACCGCGGCTACCGTTGCGAGATCGGCCGCACCTTCGTCATCGGCACCTCGCCGGCCGACTGGCAGATCGAGTTGTACGACCTCGTCTTCTCGGCCCAGCGCGCCGGACGGGAGGCCCTCGCACCCGGCGCCGCCTGCCGTGACGTGGACCGCGCGGCCCGCCAGCCACTGGACTCCGCGGGGTACGCGGAGCACCTTCCGGCACTCACCGGGCACGGTGTCGGACTCGAAATCGACGAGGACCCTCAGTTGGCGCCCGCGGCCATGGGTAAACTGGACGCTTGTGTGCCGGTCACCGTCGAACCGGGGGTTCACCTCCCGGGCCGGGGCGGGGTCCGGATCGATGACACGCTCGTCGTGCGCCCCGAGGCGGACGGCGGACCCGAGCTACTCACCATCACGACCAAGGAGCTGCTCGCGCTCTAGCCTCGCGCTGTGCGTACGCTCCCGGGTCGTCCACGTCAGTCCAGTCCAGGAGATTCCGCAACCGTGGCTTCCACGAACGACCTCAAGAACGGCCTGGTGCTCAAGCTCGAAGGCGGCCAGCTCTGGTCCGTCGTCGAGTTCCAGCACGTCAAGCCCGGCAAGGGCCCGGCCTTCGTGCGCACCAAGCTGAAGAACGTGCTTTCCGGCAAGGTGGTCGACAAGACCTTCAACGCCGGCGTCAAGGTCGAGACGGCCACTGTCGACAAGCGTGACATGCAGTTCTCGTACATGGACGGCGACTACTTCGTCTTCATGGACATGGAGACGTACGACCAGCTGATGATCGACCGCAAGGTCGTCGGCGACGCCGCCCACTTCCTCGTCGAGGGCTTCGAGGCCACCGTCGCGCAGCACGAGGGCGAGGTGCTCTTCGTCGAGCTGCCGGCCGCCGTCGAGCTGACCATCCAGGAGACCGAGCCCGGCGTCCAGGGCGACCGCTCCACCGGCGGCACCAAGCCGGCCACCCTGGAGACCGGTCACCAGATCAACGTCCCGCTCTTCATCACCACCGGTGAGAAGATCAAGGTCGACACCCGTACGAGCGACTACCTCGGCCGGGTGAACAGCTAACCGTGGCTGCTCGCAACACGGCCCGCAAGCGCGCCTTCCAGATCCTCTTCGAGGGCGATCAGCGCGGCGCCGACGTCCTGACGGTGCTCGCCGACTGGGTCCGGCACTCCCGGTCCGACACCCGGCAGCCGCCGGTGAGCGAGTACACGATGGAGCTGGTGGAGGGCTACGCCGGTCGGGCGGAGCGCATCGACGAGCTGATCGCCCAGTACGCGGTCGACTGGACGCTCGACCGGATGCCGGTCGTCGACCGCAACATCCTGCGCCTGGGCGCGTACGAGCTGCTGTGGGTCGACGCGACCCCGGACGCCGTCGTGCTGGACGAGATGGTGCAGCTGGCGAAGGAGTTCTCCACCGACGAGTCGCCCGCGTTCATCAACGGGCTGCTGGGCCGGCTGAAGGACCTGAAGCCCTCGTTGCGCCGCGAGTAGCTCCGCCGGTTGTGCGGGGGGCGCGGCGCCATGGGGGTGCGGTGGCGTGGCGGCTGCGGGTTGTCCGTGGCTGGTCGCGCAGTTCCCCGCGCCCCTTCCGGGGCTGCTGAGCCCACGACGTGCAAAAGGCCGCCGGGGTGGCCGGGACCGTGTGAACGGTTCCGGCCACCCCGGCGGCACGTTTCTGCTGAGGTGGGTGAGGCTCAGAGCTCGTCGTGGGACGCCACCGCGCGGCGCGCGTCCGCGTCCAGGACGCCCCAGCTGATCAGCTGCTCGGTGAGGACCGAGGGCGACTGGTCGTAGATGACGGCGAGTGTGCGCAGGTCGTCCTGGCGGATCGAGAGCACCTTGCCGTTGTAGTCACCGCGCTGCGACTGGATCGTGGCCGCGTACCGCTGGAGCGGGCCCGCCTTCTCGGCCGGCACGGTGGCCAGCCGCTCCAGGTCCAGGACCAGCTTCGGCGGCGGCTCGGCGGCGCCGCCCGGGGTGGTGCCCGGCAGCAGCTCCTGCACGGGGACGCCGTAGAAGTCCGCCAGCTCGGCGAGGCGCTGCACGGTCACGGCACGGTCGCCGCGCTCGTACGAACCGACCACGACGGCCTTCCAGCGGCCCTGGGACTTCTCCTCGACACCGTGGAGGGAAAGGCCCTGCTGGGTGCGGATGGCCCGGAGCTTGGCCCCGAGCTGTTTGGCGTATTCGCTGGACATATGGCTCCCCGGACAAGGTGTCGACGCGGCAGGCTGTGTTGTCGGCCGCGCGGCTGGTAACTCACTGTGAGGTTACGCAGCGTTACTCTGCTGCGTCAAGCCGAATGGTCCGCACCGACTCTTCCGTGGTATTCGCCATCCGTTACTCCATGCGGGTGATCGATGTGGGGCAGACGAGTGACGGGGGAGTGTCAGGGGGGTCATCCGAGAGGTTCTGTGAGCCTGCTACCGTAGGTGGCGCATATCCGACGTCCTTTAAGATCCGTCCCGTGAGGCGGAGAAGGGGGTCCGTTTCGTATGGACAAGCAGCAGGATGCCCGGCCCGTTCTCGAAGGGCCCGACATCGCGCGGGTGCTGACCCGCATCGCCCACGAGATCGTCGAGCGCGCCAAGGGCGCCGACGACGTGGTGCTCCTCGGCATTCCGACCCGGGGCGTCTTCCTCGCCCGGCGGCTCGCCGACAAGCTGGAGCAGATCACCGAGCGCAAGATGCCGGTCGGCTCGCTCGACATCACCATGTACCGCGACGACCTGCGCATGCACCCGCCGCGCGCCCTGGCCCGCACCGAGATCCCCGGTGACGGCATCGACGGCCGCCTCGTCGTCCTCGTCGACGACGTGCTCTTCTCCGGCCGCACCATCCGCGCCGCACTCGACGCGCTGAACGACATCGGCCGCCCGCGCACGGTGCAGCTCGCCGTACTCGTCGACCGCGGCCACCGCGAACTGCCCATCCGCGCCGACTACGTCGGCAAGAACCTCCCGACGTCGCTGCGGGAGACGGTCAAGGTCCAGCTCGCCGAGGAGGACGGTCGCGACACCGTGCTGCTCGGTGCCAAGCCGGCCGCCCCGGGCGCCCACCCGTAGCACCCCGCGTACGCACCCCTTCGTGCCCGTACGCGTGCTCGGCGCGCCCCCGCACGCGCCCGGCCGCCCGAATTATCCCGCTCTTCCGCATGAATCGCCTTACGGAGCCTGACAGATGCAGCGTCATCTCATCTCGGCCGCCGACCTCACCCGCGACGACGCCGTCCTGATCCTCGACACCGCCGAGGAGATGGCCCGGGTCGCGGACCGGCCGATCAAGAAACTGCCGACCCTGCGCGGCCGGACCGTCGTCAACCTCTTCTTCGAGGACTCCACCCGGACCCGGATCTCCTTCGAGGCCGCCGAGAAGCGGCTGTCCGCGGACGTCATCAACTTCACCGCCAAGGGCTCCAGCGTCTCCAAGGGCGAGTCCCTCAAGGACACCGCCCAGACCCTGGAGGCGATGGGCGTCGACGCCGTCGTCATCCGGCACAGCGCGTCCGGCGCCCCCTACCGCCTGGCCACCTCCGGCTGGATCGACGCCGCCGTGGTCAACGCCGGGGACGGCACTCACCAGCACCCCACCCAGGCCCTGCTCGACGCCTTCACCATGCGCCGCCGCCTGGTCGGCCGCGACGCCGGGCTCGGCAAGGACCTGGACGGCCGCCGGATCACGCTCGTCGGCGACATCCTGCACAGCCGCGTCGCCCGCTCCAACGTCGACCTGCTGCACACCCTCGGCGCCCAGGTCACCCTCGTCGCTCCGCCCACCCTGCTGCCGGTCGGCGTCGAGACCTGGCCCTGCGAGGTCTCCTACGACCTCGACTCCACGCTGCCCAAGTCCGACGCGGTGATGCTGCTGCGCGTGCAGCGCGAGCGGATGAACGCCGCGTTCTTCCCCACCGAGCGCGAGTACTCCCGCCGCTACGGCCTCGACGGCGACCGGATGGCGAAGATGCCCGACCACGCCATCGTGATGCACCCCGGCCCCATGGTCCGCGGCATGGAGATCACCGCCGAGGTCGCCGACTCCGACCGCTGCACCGTCGTCGAGCAGGTCACCAACGGCGTCTCCATCCGGATGGCCGTCCTCTACCTGCTGCTCGGCGGCAACGAGCCCGCCGTGTCCCACGCCCGCCCCACCGAGGAGAAGTAAGAAACATGAGCAAGACCCTGATCCGCGGTGCGAAGGTGCTCGGCGGCGAGCCGCAGGACGTGCTGATCGACGGCGGCGTCGTCGAAGCGGTCGGCCAGGACCTGTCCGCCGAGGGCGCGGAGGTCGTCGAGGCGGGCGGCAAGGTGCTGCTGCCCGGCCTGGTCGACCTGCACACCCACCTGCGCGAGCCCGGCCGCGAGGACTCCGAGACCGTCCTCACCGGCGCCCGCGCGGCCGCGAGCGGCGGCTACACCAACGTCTTCGCCATGGCCAACACCTTCCCGGTCGCCGACACCGCCGGCGTCGTCGAGCAGGTCTGGCGGCTCGGCCAGGAGTCCGGCTACTGCGACGTGCAGCCCATCGGCGCCGTCACGGTCGGTCTGGAGGGCGCCAAGCTCGCCGAGCTGGGCGCCATGCACGAGTCCGCGGCCGGTGTCACGGTCTTCTCCGACGACGGCAAGTGCGTCCACGACGCCGTGATCATGCGCCGCGCCCTGGAGTACGTGAAGGCCTTCAACGGCGTCGTCGCCCAGCATGCCCAGGAGCCCCGGCTCACCGAGGGCGCCCAGATGAACGAGGGCGTCGTCTCCGCCGAGCTGGGCCTCGGCGGCTGGCCCGCCGTCGCCGAGGAGTCGGTCATCGCCCGGGACGTGCTGCTCGCCGAGCACGTAGGCTCCCGCGTCCACATCTGCCACCTGTCGACCGCCGGGTCCGTCGAGATCGTCCGCTGGGCCAAGTCCCGCGGCATCGACGTCACCGCCGAGGTCACCCCGCACCACCTGCTCCTCACCGACGAGCTGGTCCGGTCGTACAACCCCGTCTACAAGGTCAACCCGCCGCTGCGCACGGAGCGCGACGTCATGGCGCTGCGCGAGGCGCTCGCCGACGGCACGATCGACATCGTCGCCACCGACCACGCCCCGCACCCGCACGAGGACAAGGACTGCGAGTGGGCCGCCGCCGCCATGGGGATGGTGGGCCTGGAGACCGCGCTGTCCGTGGTGCAGGAGACCATGGTGGACACGGGCCTGCTGGACTGGGCCGGCGTCGCCGACCGGATGTCCTTCAAGCCCGCCATGATCGGACAGGCCACCGGACACGGCCGTCCCGTCTCGGCCGGTGAGCCCGCCAACCTCACCCTGGTCGATGCGGCATACCGTGGCCAGGTGGACCCCGCGGGCTTCGCCTCGCGCAGTCGCAACACCCCCTACGAGGGGCGTGAGCTGCCGGGCCGTGTGACGCACACGTGGCTGCGGGGCAAGGCCACGCTCTTCGACGGGAAGCTCACGTGACATCTGCAGCACCGGTAATCCTGCTGGCCGCCGAGAAGGAATCGGCGGAAGTGACCGACTGGGCCGCCCGGGCCGGCTGGGTCGTCGGCCTGGGCCTCTTCGTCGCGCTCGTCTACTGGCTGATGCGCGAGGGCTGGAAGTGGCGCGGCACGCTCCAGAGCGACCTGCCCGCCCTCCCCACCGCGCCGGACGCGCCCGGTGCGGCGAAACTGAGCATGAGCGGCCGCTACCACGGCTCCACCACCGCCGGACAGTGGCTGGACCGCATCGTCGCGCACGGCCTGGGCACCCGCAGCCGGGTCGAGCTGACCCTGACCGACGCGGGACTGGACGTCGTACGCCCTGGCGCGGCGGACTTCTTCGTCCCCGTCGCCGCGCTGCGCGAGGCCCGGCTCGACAAGGGCATCGCCGGCAAGGTCCTCACCGAGGGCGGCCTGCTGGTCGTCACCTGGGCGCACGGCGACAAGCTGATCGACTCCGGCTTCCGCTCCGACCACGCGGCCG
Organism: Streptomyces sp. NPDC018026; assembly: GCF_044327745.1. Taxonomy (NCBI): domain Bacteria; kingdom Bacillati; phylum Actinomycetota; class Actinomycetes; order Kitasatosporales; family Streptomycetaceae; genus Streptomyces; species Streptomyces sp. NPDC018026. Next base: position 117,621 of record NZ_JBIRFY010000007.1, on the reverse strand, counting down.
AGCACAACGAGTGGGTCGAAAAACTGAACGACATGATCAACAAGACGGAAACGGAAGGCGCACGATGACGACCTCCACCAGGGGAGCCCACCGGACTCCCGCCGTACTCGTCCTGGAGGACGGCCGGATCTTCCGCGGCCGTGCCTACGGGGCCGTGGGGGCCACCTTCGGCGAAGCCGTGTTCTCCACCGGCATGACCGGCTACCAGGAGACCCTCACCGACCCGTCGTACCACCGCCAGGTCGTCGTGATGACCGCCCCGCACGTCGGGAACACCGGGATCAACGACGAGGACATGGAGTCCAAGAAGATCTGGGTCTCCGGCTACGTCGTGCGCGACCCCGCGCGCGTGCCCTCCAACTGGCGCTCCACCCGCTCCCTCGACCAGGAGCTGGCCGCCCAGGGCGTCGTCGGCATCTCCGGCATCGACACCCGCGCCCTCACCCGCCACCTGCGCGAGCGCGGCGCCATGCGCGTCGGCATCTTCTCCGGCAACGCGCTGCCCGACGAGGGCACCATGCTCGCCGAGGTCCGCCAGGCCCCCGAGATGAGCGGCGCCGACCTCTCCGCCGAGGTCGCCACCACCGAGGCGTACGTCGTCCCGGCGATCGGGGACAAGAAGTACACCGTCGCCGCCGTCGACCTCGGCATCAAGGGCATGACCCCGCACCGCATGGCCGAGCGCGGCATCGAGGTGCACGTGCTGCCGGCCACGGCCACCGTCGAGGATGTCTACGCCGTCGAGCCGGACGGCGTGTTCTTCTCCAACGGCCCCGGCGACCCGTCCACCGCCGACCACCCGGTCTCCGTCATGCGGGGCGTCCTGGAGCGCGGCACCCCGCTCTTCGGCATCTGCTTCGGCAACCAGATCCTGGGCCGCGCGCTCGGCTTCGGCACCTTCAAGCTGAAGTACGGCCACCGCGGCATCAACCAGCCCGTGCAGGACCGTACGACCGGCAAGGTCGAGGTCACCGCGCACAACCACGGATTCGCCGTCGACGCCCCGCTCGACCAGGTCTCCGACACCCCCTACGGCCGCGCCGAGGTCTCCCACGTCTGCCTCAACGACAACGTGGTGGAGGGACTCCAGCTCCTCGACAAGCCGGCCTTCAGCGTCCAGTACCACCCCGAAGCGGCGGCCGGCCCGCACGACGCCGCCTACCTGTTCGACCGCTTCGTGAACCTCATGGAGGGCCAGCGTGCCTAAGCGCACCGATATCCAGTCCGTCCTGGTCATCGGCTCCGGCCCGATCGTCATCGGCCAGGCCGCCGAGTTCGACTACTCCGGCACCCAGGCGTGCCGCGTGCTCAAGGCCGAGGGCCTGCGCGTCGTCCTGGTCAACTCCAACCCGGCGACGATCATGACCGACCCGGAGATCGCCGACGCCACCTACGTCGAGCCGATCACCCCCGAGTTCGTCGAGAAGATCATCGCCAAGGAGCGCCCCGACGCCCTCCTGCCCACCCTCGGCGGCCAGACGGCCCTGAACACCGCGATCTCGCTGCACGGCAACGGCGTCCTGGAGAAGTACGGCGTCGAACTGATCGGCGCCAATGTGGAGGCCATCAACAAGGGCGAGGACCGCGACCTGTTCAAGGAGGTCGTCGAGGAGGTCCGCAGGAAGACCGGCCACGGCGAGTCCGCCCGCTCCTACATCTGCCACTCCATGGACGACGTCCTCAAGGGCGTCGACGCGCTCGGCGGCTACCCCGTCGTCGTCCGCCCCTCCTTCACCATGGGCGGCGCCGGATCCGGCTTCGCCCACGACGAGGAGGAGCTGCGCCGCATCGCCGGGCAGGGCCTCACCCTCTCGCCGACCACCGAGGTGCTCCTGGAGGAGTCCATCCTCGGCTGGAAGGAGTACGAGCTGGAGCTGATGCGCGACAAGAACGACAACGTCGTGGTCGTCTGCTCCATCGAGAACTTCGACCCCATGGGCGTGCACACCGGCGACTCGATCACCGTCGCGCCCGCGATGACCCTGACCGACCGCGAGTACCAGACCCTGCGCGACGTCGGCATCGCCATCATCCGCGAGGTCGGCGTCGACACCGGCGGCTGCAACATCCAGTTCGCGGTGAACCCCGAGGACGGTCGCGTGATCGTCATCGAGATGAACCCGCGCGTGTCGCGCTCCTCGGCCCTCGCCTCCAAGGCGACCGGCTTCCCCATCGCCAAGATCGCCGCGAAGCTCGCCGTCGGCTACACGCTGGACGAGATCCCGAACGACATCACGCAGGAGACCCCGGCCTCCTTCGAGCCGACCCTCGACTACGTGGTCGTCAAGGCGCCGCGGTTCGCCTTCGAGAAGTTCCCGAGCGCCGACTCCACCCTCACCACCACCATGAAGTCGGTCGGCGAGGCCATGGCCATCGGCCGGAACTTCACCGAGGCCTTCCAGAAGGCGCTGCGCTCGCTGGAGAAGAAGGGCAGCCAGTTCACCTTCGTGGGCGCGCCCGGCGACAAGCTGGAGCTGCTGCGGGAGGCCGTGCGGCCCACCGACGGCCGTATCAACGCCGTCATGCAGGCCATCCGCGCGGGCGCCACGCCCGAGGAGGTCTTCGAGCACACGAAGATCGACCCCTGGTTCGTCGACCAGCTCTTCCTGATCAAGGAGACCGCCGACGAGCTGGCCGCCGCGCCCGAGCTGACCGCCGACCTGCTCGCCGAGGCCAAGCGGCACGGCTTCTCCGACCAGCAGATCGGCGAGATCCGCGGGCTGCGCGAGGACGTCGTCCGCGAGGTGCGGCACGCGCTCGGCATCCGCCCGGTCTACAAGACGGTCGACACCTGCGCCGCCGAGTTCGCCGCGAAGACGCCGTACTTCTACTCCTCCTACGACGAGGAGACGGAAGTCGCTGTTCGTGAGAAGCCCGCGGTGATCATCCTGGGCTCCGGTCCGAACCGCATCGGCCAGGGCATCGAGTTCGACTACTCCTGCGTCCACGCCTCCTTCGCGCTGTCGGACGCCGGGTACGAGACCGTGATGGTCAACTGCAACCCGGAGACCGTCTCCACCGACTACGACACCTCCGACCGGCTCTACTTCGAGCCGCTCACCCTGGAGGACGTCCTGGAGATCGTCCACGCGGAGCAGCAGGCCGGTCCCGTCGCGGGCGTGATCGTCCAGCTCGGCGGCCAGACCCCGCTGGGCCTGTCCCAGGCGCTCAAGGACAACGGCGTGCCGGTCGTCGGCACCCCGCCCGAGGCCATCCACGCCGCCGAGGACCGCGGCGCCTTCGGGCAGGTCCTCGCGCAGGCCGGGCTGCCCGCCCCCAAGCACGGCACCGCCACCACCTTCGCCGGGGCCAAGGCCATCGCCGACGAGATCGGCTACCCGGTCCTGGTGCGCCCCTCCTACGTCCTCGGCGGACGCGGCATGGAGATCGTCTACGACGAGACCCGGCTGGAGGCGTACATCGCCGAGTCGACCGAGATCAGCCCCTCCCGGCCGGTCCTGGTCGACCGCTTCCTGGACGACGCGATCGAGATCGACGTCGACGCCCTGTACGACGGCGAGGAGCTGTACCTCGGCGGCGTCATGGAGCACATCGAGGAGGCCGGCATCCACTCCGGCGACTCGGCGTGCGCCCTGCCCCCGATCACGCTCGGCGGCTTCGACATCAAGCGGCTGCGCGCCTCCACCGAGGGCATCGCCAAGGGCGTCGGCGTGCGCGGTCTGATCAACATCCAGTTCGCGCTGGCCGGGGACATCCTGTACGTCCTGGAGGCCAACCCGCGCGCCTCGCGCACCGTCCCCTTCACCTCGAAGGCGACCGCGGTGCCGCTGGCCAAGGCCGCCGCCCGCATCTCGCTGGGCGCCACCATCGCCGAGCTGCGCGCCGAGGGCCTGCTCCCGGCCGGCGGCGACGGCGGCACCCTGCCGCTGGACGCGCCGATCTCCGTCAAGGAGGCCGTGATGCCGTGGTCCCGCTTCCGGGACATCCACGGCCGCGGCGTCGACACGGTGCTGGGCCCGGAGATGCGCTCCACCGGCGAGGTCATGGGCATCGACTCCGTCTTCGGCACGGCGTACGCCAAGTCGCAGGCGGGCGCGTACGGGCCGCTGCCGACCAAGGGCCGCGCCTTCATCTCGGTCGCCAACCGCGACAAGCGCTCGATGATCTTCCCGGCCCGCGAGCTGGTCGCCCACGGCTTCGAGCTGATGGCCACCTCCGGCACCGCCGAGGTCCTCAAGCGCAACGGCATCAACGCCACCGTCGTGCGCAAGCAGTCCGAGGGCACAGGACCGAACGGCGAGAAGACCATCGTCCAGCTCATCCACGACGGCGAGGTCGACCTCATCGTCAACACCCCCTACGGCACCGGCGGCCGCCTCGACGGCTACGACATCCGTACGGCCGCCGTGGCCCGCTCCGTGCCCTGCCTGACGACGGTCCAGGCGCTGGCGGCGGCGGTGCAGGGCATCGACGCCCTCAACCACGGCGACGTGGGAGTGCGCTCACTCCAGGAACACGCCGAATTCCTGATCGCCGCCCGCGACTAGCAGCCCCGAGGGGGACACCGGAAACGGTGTCCCCCTCTTCATGAGGACATCATGTACAAGATCTTCTTCAAGCTCGTCTTCTCCCGCATGGACCCGGAGCGGGCCCACCACCTCGCCTTCCGCTGGATCCGTCTCGCCGTGCGCGTCCCCGTCCTGCGCACCTTCGTCGCCGCGGCGCTCGCACCCCGGTACAAGGAGTTGCGTACCGAGGCCCTCGGCCTGCGCATGCACGGCCCCTTCGGGCTGGCCGCCGGGTTCGACAAGAACGCGGTCGCGATCGACGGCATGGCGATGCTCGGCTTCGACCACGTCGAGATCGGCACCGTCACCGGCGAGCCCCAGCCCGGCAACCCCAAGAAGCGGCTGTTCCGCCTGGTGGGCGACCGCGCGCTGATCAACCGCATGGGCTTCAACAACGACGGCTCGCTGGCCGTGGCGGCCCGGCTGGCCTCGCGCACGCCCGTCTTCCGGACCGTCGTCGGCGTCAACATCGGCAAGACGAAGGTCGTCCCGGAGGAGGAGGCCGCCGGTGACTACGTGAAGTCCGCCGAGCGGCTGGCCCCGCACGCCGACTACCTCGTCGTCAACGTCTCCTCGCCCAACACGCCCGGCCTGCGCAACCTCCAGGCGACCGAGGCGCTGCGCCCGCTGCTGAGCGCGGTCCGCGAGGCCGCCGACCGCGCGGTGACCGCCCGGCGCGTCCCGCTGCTGGTCAAGATCGCGCCGGACCTCGCCGACGAGGACGTGGACGCGGTCGCCGACCTGGCCGTGGAGCTGGGCCTGGACGGCATCATCGCCACCAACACCACCATCGCGCGCGAGGGCCTCGGCCTGACCTCCTCGCCCGCCCTCGTCGGGGAGACCGGCGGCCTGTCCGGGGCACCCCTCAAGGCACGCTCCCTGGAGGTGCTGCGCCGCCTCTACGCGCGCGTGGGCGACCGGATCACCCTGGTCGGCGTCGGCGGCGTCGAGACGGCCGAGGATGCCTGGGAGCGCATCCTGGCCGGTGCCACGCTGGTCCAGGGCTACAGCGCGTTCATCTACGAGGGACCCTTCTGGGGCCGAGCCATCCACAAGGGGCTCGCCGCGCGCCTGCGGCAGAGCCCGTACGCCACCCTCGCCGACGCGGTCGGCGCCGACGTGAGGAAGCACGCATGACGGTTCTGGAGCCCTTCGGTGCCCGGCTGCGCCGCGCGATGGACGAGCGCGGTCCGCTGTGCGTCGGCATCGACCCGCACGCCTCCCTGCTCGCCGAGTGGGGCCTGAACGACGACGTGGCCGGGCTGGAGCGCTTCAGCCGCACCGTCGTGGAGGCGGTGGCCGACCGGGTCGCCGTCCTCAAGCCGCAGAGCGCCTTCTTCGAGCGCTTCGGCTCGCGCGGTGTCGCCGTCCTGGAGACGTCGGTCCAGGAGGCGCGGGCGGCCGGTGCGCTGGTCGTCATGGACGCCAAGCGCGGCGACATCGGCTCGACCATGGCGGCGTACGCCGAGTCGTTCCTGCACAAGGACGCGCCGCTGTTCTCGGACGCGCTGACCGTCTCCCCGTACCTCGGCTACGGCTCCCTGAAGCCGGCCGTGGACCTGGCGCGCGAGAGCGGCGCGGGCCTGTTCGTGCTGGCGCTGACCTCCAACCCGGAGGGCGGCGAGGTTCAGCACGCGGTGCGGGGCGACGGGCGCAGCGTCGGGGCGACGATGCTGGCGCACCTGGCCGCCGAGAACGCGGGGGAGGAGCCGCTGGGCTCCTTCGGCGCAGTGGTCGGCGCCACGCTCGGCGACCTGTCCTCGTACGACCTGGGCATCAACGGGCCGCTGCTGGCGCCGGGCATCGGAGCCCAGGGGGCCACGCCCGCGGACCTGCCGCGCGTGTTCGGTGCCGTGGTGCGCGACGTGGTGCCGAGCGTCAGCCGGGGTGTCCTTCGTCACGGTCCCGACGTGGCCGCGTTGCGGACGGCCGCCGACCGCTTCGCGGCGGAGATCCGGACCGCGGTCACGGCGTCCTGACCCTGGATACATCCTCAAATCAGAGGGAGTATGTCCTAAATGTCCGTCCTGACGGAGGCTGACCAGGACTTTTCCGCTGTTCTCGCTGACTCTGGCGGACTTGACCGCTAGTCTCCGTCGAGAGTCAACGGGCGAGCGTGTTGTTCGTGGCTCACCAGGTGAGGGGCGACTAGGTTCCTCACCGGTCCGTATCCGACAGTTCGACATCCGAGGTGACGTAGGCGTGGCTCTTCCGCCCCTTACCCCTGAACAGCGCGCAGCCGCGCTCGAAAAGGCCGCCGCGGCTCGCCGGGAGCGGGCCGAGGTCAAGAATCGACTCAAGCACTCCGGCGCCTCCCTCCACGAGGTCATCAAGCAGGGTCAGGAGAACGACGTCATCGGCAAGATGAAGGTCTCCGCCCTCCTCGAGTCCCTGCCGGGCGTGGGCAAAGTCCGCGCCAAGCAGATCATGGAGCGACTGGGCATCTCCGAGAGCCGCCGCGTGCGCGGTCTCGGGTCCAACCAGATCGCGTCCCTGGAGCGCGAGTTCGGCAGCACCGGCAGCTGAGTCCGGACCACTCCGGGATTGCTGGAATAATCGCTGCATGGCTGCAACACCCCGGGGGACGTCCCCCGTACCCCCGGACGCACGTCCGCGGCTGACCGTGCTCTCCGGCCCCTCGGGGGTCGGCAAGAGCACGGTCGTCGCCCATATGCGCAAGGAACACCCCGAGGTATGGCTGTCGGTCTCGGCGACGACCCGCAGGCCCCGCCCCGGCGAGCAGCACGGTGTCCACTACTTCTTCGTCAGCGACGAGGAGATGGACAAGCTGATCGCCAACGGCGAGCTGCTGGAGTGGGCCGAGTTCGCCGGCAACCGCTACGGCACGCCGCGCACGGCCGTCCTGGAGCGCCTGGAGGCCGGTGAGCCGGTCCTCCTGGAGATCGACCTCCAGGGAGCGCGACAGGTCCGCGAGTCCATGCCCGAGGCCCGGCTGGTGTTCCTGGCCCCGCCCTCCTGGGACGAGCTGGTGCGCAGGCTCACCGGCCGGGGCACCGAACCGCCCGAGGTGATCGAGCGCCGCCTCGCCGCGGCCAAGGTCGAGCTGGCGGCCGAGCCGGAGTTCGACCAGACCCTGGTGAACACCTCCGTCGAGGACGTGGCGCGCGAGCTGCTAGCCTTGACGAACGTCGTGTGATCGCCACTGGTCACCCTGTGGTCATCCCGGCTGAATCTTTCCCATCCATCGGAAGGTAGAGCGTGTCCTCTTCCATCTCCGCGCCCGAGGGCATCATCAACCCGCCGATCGACGAGCTCCTCGAGGCCACGGACTCGAAGTACAGCCTCGTGATCTACGCGGCCAAGCGGGCCCGCCAGATCAACGCGTACTACTCGCAGCTCGGCGAGGGCCTCCTCGAGTACGTCGGTCCGCTCGTCGACACCCACGTTCACGAGAAGCCGCTCTCGATCGCCCTGCGCGAGATCAACGCGGGACTGCTGACCTCCGAGGCCATCGAAGGCCCGGCGCAGTAACATCGGCGGTAGTATTTTCAGCCTGAAGCTGACTTATCCACAGGCCCGGCAGCGCGACTGCCGGGCCTGTGGTGTGTGATGGGTCGTACGCGACATCCGAGCCGGGGAGACGGGGAGAGACGGTGGACAAGCCCAAGGTCGTTCTGGGGGTCAGCGGCGGCATCGCCGCGTACAAGGCCTGCGAGCTGCTGCGCAGACTCACCGAGTCGGGCCACGAGGTCCGGGTCGTCCCCACCGCCTCCGCGCTGCACTTCGTGGGCGCCGCCACCTGGTCCGCGCTGTCCGGCAACCCCGTGTCGACCGAGGTCTGGGACGACGTCCACGAGGTCCCGCACGTGCGCATCGGCCAGCACGCCGACCTGGTCGTCGTCGCCCCGGCCACCGCCGACCTGCTCGCCAAGGCCGCCCACGGCCTGGCCGACGACCTGCTCACCAACACCCTGCTCACCGCCCGCTGCCCGGTCGTCTTCGCGCCCGCGATGCACACCGAGATGTGGGAGCACCCGGCCACCCGGGAGAACGTGGCGACACTGCGCCGCCGCGGCGCCGTAGTGATCGAGCCCGCCGTCGGCCGCCTCACCGGCGTCGACACCGGCAAGGGCCGGCTGCCCGACCCGGGCGAGATCTTCGAGGTCTGCCGCCGGGTGCTCGCCCGCGGGGTGCGCGAGCCCGACCTCGCCGGACGGCACGTCGTGGTCAGCGCCGGCGGCACCCGGGAGCCCCTGGACCCGGTCCGCTTCCTCGGCAACCGCTCCTCCGGCAAGCAGGGCTACGCCCTCGCCCGCACCGCCGCCGCCCGCGGCGCCCGCGTCACCCTCGTCGCGGCGAACGCGTCGATGCCCGACCCGGCCGGCGTGGACGTGGTGCCCGTCGGTACGGCGGTGGAGCTGCGCGAGGCGATGCTGCGCGCCGCGGCCGACGCCGACGCCGTCGTCATGGCCGCGGCGGTGGCGGACTTCCGACCCGCGACCTACGCCACCGGGAAGATCAAGAAGAAGGACGACCAGGAACCCGCACCGATCACCCTGGTGCGTAATCCGGACATCCTCGCGGAGATCTCCACGGCCAGGGCCCGCTCCGGACAGGTGGTCGTCGGCTTCGCCGCCGAGACCGACGACGTCCTGGCCAACGGCCGGGCCAAGCTGAAACGCAAGGGCTGCGACCTCCTCGTGGTGAACGAGGTGGGGGAGCGCAAGACCTTCGGCTCCGAGGAGAACGAGGCGGTGGTCCTGGGCGCCGACGGCAGCGAGACGCCGGTCGCCCGCGGCCCGAAGGAAGCCCTGGCCGACACGGTCTGGGACCTGGTCGCCGCTCGGCTGGAGTGAATGACCCATTTGCTCGAAGGAGCCTCGAAGACGACGCATTCGAGCGTGGCGCCCCTGGCCAAGGGCGCCTCCTTCTGGGCAGAATGCCCGTGCCGCAGGTCACAGCCCTCCCGAGAGCTGAGACAGGTGGGCCCGCGGCAGAGTGCGACCGATAAACTGTTCTCGGACGTCGCCGGGTGCAGCTCCCCGTGCCGTCCACAAATGATCAGCCAGCAGCCGCTGCAACCCCAGGGAGCGTTGTGTCCCGTCGCCTGTTCACCTCGGAGTCCGTGACCGAAGGTCACCCCGACAAGATCGCTGACCAGATCAGCGACACGATTCTCGATGCGCTACTGCGCGAGGACCCGACCTCCCGGGTCGCCGTCGAAACCCTGATCACCACCGGTCTGGTGCACGTGGCCGGCGAGGTCACCACCAAGGCCTACGCGGACATCGCCAACCTGGTCCGCGGCAAGATCCTGGAGATCGGCTACGACTCCTCCAAGAAGGGCTTCGACGGCGCTTCCTGCGGCGTCTCGGTCTCCATCGGCGCCCAGTCCCCGGACATCGCACAGGGCGTCGACACGGCGTACGAGAACCGGGTCGAAGGCGACGAGGACGAGCTGGACCGCCAGGGCGCGGGCGACCAGGGCCTGATGTTCGGCTACGCGTCCGACGAGACGCCGACGCTGATGCCGCTGCCGGTCTTCCTGGCGCACCGCCTGTCCAAGCGCCTGTCCGACGTCCGCAAGAACGGCACCATCCCGTACCTGCGCCCGGACGGCAAGACCCAGGTCACCATCGAGTACGACGGCGACAAGGCCGTCCGCCTGGACACGGTCGTCGTCTCCTCCCAGCACGCGAGCGACATCGACCTGGAGTCGCTGCTGGCCCCGGACATCAAGGAGTTCGTCGTCGAGCCGGAGCTGAAGGCGCTCCTCGAGGACGGCATCAAGATCGACACGGAGAACTACCGCCTCCTGGTCAACCCGACCGGCCGCTTCGAGATCGGCGGCCCGATGGGCGACGCCGGTCTGACCGGCCGCAAGATCATCATCGACACCTACGGCGGCATGGCCCGGCACGGCGGCGGCGCCTTCTCCGGCAAGGACCCGTCGAAGGTGGACCGCTCCGCGGCGTACGCGATGCGCTGGGTCGCCAAGAACGTCGTGGCCGCGGGTCTCGCCGCGCGCTGCGAGGTCCAGGTCGCCTACGCCATCGGCAAGGCCGAGCCCGTGGGTCTGTTCGTGGAGACCTTCGGCACCGCCAAGGTCGACACCGAGAAGATCGAGAAGGCGATCGACGAGGTCTTCGACCTGCGCCCGGCCGCCATCATCCGCGATCTCGACCTGCTCCGCCCGATCTATGCCCAGACCGCGGCGTACGGTCACTTCGGCCGTGAGCTGCCCGACTTCACGTGGGAGCGCACCGACCGCGTGGACGCGCTGCGCGAGGCCGCGGGCCTCTGAGGATCCGGGGCGCACCGCGCCCCACGGCATGTGACGAGGCCCGGCGCTCCCCGAGGGGGGCGCCGGGCCTCGCCACTTGTTCCGACCCCGGCGGTGTTGTCAGTGGCCTTTGCGAGAATGCAGGCGTGAGCAGCGAGAACGGACCCGAGCAGGGCGGCGCGCAGGACGCGCCGCCCGAGCAGCTCGCGCTCATCCGGGAGACGGTGCGCAGGACGGCGGCCCCGAGGGCCAAGCCGCGCACCTGGCGCGGGGCCGCGCTGGCCAAGGAGCTGCCGGTCGCCAGGGTCCTCGTCGACAAGGGCATGCTGCACCTCGACCGGTACTTCGACTACGCCGTCCCCGAGGAGCTGGACGCCGAGGCCCAGCCGGGGGTCCGGGTGCGGGTGCGCTTCGGCGCCGGACGCCACCGGGTGCGGGACGGGCGGCGCGAGGGCGGCGGGCTCATCGACGGCTACCTGGTCGAGCGGCTGGCGGAGTCCGACTACGCGGGGCCGCTGGCCGCGCTGGCCCAGGTCGTCTCGCCCGAGCGGATCCTCGACGATGAGCTGCTCGGCCTGGTCCGGGCGGTCGCGGACCGGTACGCGGGCAGCGTCGCCGACGTCCTCCAGCTCGCCGTACCACCGCGCAACGCGCGCGCCGAGAAGCGGGCCTCGCCCGAGCCACTGCCCGCACCGCCGGTCCCCGAGCCGGGGTCGTGGGCGCGGTACGAGCAGGGGGCCGCGTTCGTGGCCGCCCTCGCCTCCGGCGGCGCGCCCCGGGCGGTGTGGAACGCGCTGCCCGGCCCGCAGTGGACGGACGAGCTGGCGCGGGCCGTGGCGGCCACGCTGGCCTCCGGCCGGGGCGCCCTGGTGGTCCTGCCGGACGGGCGGGCGGTCGCCCGCGCCGACGCCGCGCTCACCGCGCTCCTGGGCGAGGGACGGCACGCGGTGCTCACCGCCGACGCCGGTCCCGAGAAGCGGTACGCGCAGTGGCTCGCGGTGCGCCGAGGGGCCGTACGGGCCGTGATCGGGACCAGGGCCGCCATGTTCGCGCCGGTCCGGGACCTCGGTCTGGTCGCCCTGTGGGACGACGGCGACGACAGCCACAGCGAGCCGCACGCCCCGCAGCCGCACGCGCGGGAGGTGCTGCTGCTGCGCGCCGCCCAGGACCGGTGCGCCTTCCTGCTGGGCGGCTGGAGCTGCACCGTGGAGGCGGCCCAGCTGGTGGAGACCGGCTGGGCCCGGCCGCTGATCGCCGCGCGGGAGCAGGTACGGGCGGCCGTGCCGCTGGTGCGGACCGTGGGGGACCAGGACCTGGCCCGGGACGAGGCCGCCCGCGCCGCGCGGCTGCCCACCCTCGCCTGGCAGGCCGTCCGGGACGGGCTGCGGCACGGCCCAGTACTCGTGCAGGTGCCCCGGCGGGGTTACGTACCGCGGATGGCCTGCGCGGCGTGCCGGACGCCCGCGCGGTGCCGGCACTGTTCGGGCCCCCTGGAGGGGCAGGAGTCCGGATGCGCCCTGCGGTGCGGCTGGTGCGGGCGCGAGGAGAACGCCTGGCACTGCCCGGAGTGCGGGGCGTTCCGGCTGCGGGCGCAGATCGTCGGCGCCCGGCGGACCGCGGAGGAGCTGGGGCGGGCCTTCCCCGCCGTGCCCGTGCGCACCTCCGGGCGGGAGCACGTGCTGGACACCGTGTCCGACACCCCGGCGCTGGTGGTGAGCACCCCGGGGGCCGAACCCGTCGCGGAGGGCGGCTATGCGGCCGCGCTGCTGCTCGACGGCTGGGCGATGCTCGGCCGCCCCGATCTGCGTGCCGGAGAGGACGCGCTGCGGCGCTGGCTGGCCGCCGCCGCCCTGGTACGCCCGCAGAGCGCCGGGGGCACCGTCGTCGCGGTCGCCGAGCCGACGCTGCGGCCGGTGCAGGCGCTGGTGCGCTGGGACCCGGCCGGACACGCGCTGCGAGAGCTGGCGGAACGGGCCGAGCTGGGCTTTCCGCCGGTGTCGCGGATGGCGGCCGTGGCGGGGCCGCCGGAGGCCGTGACCGGCTTCCTCGACGCGGTCGAACTGCCCCGGGAGGCGGAGGTGCTCGGCCCGGTGCCCCTGCCGGTCACGCCGGCGGGGCGGCCGCGGCGGGTGGGGGCGCCCCCGCCCGGGGAGCACTGGGAGCGTGCGCTGGTCCGGGTCCCGCCGGGGCGCGGGGCGGCGCTGGCCGGTGCGCTGAAGGCGGCTCAGGCGGCACGGACGGCCCGGGGGAGCGACACGGCGGTGTGGGTGCGGATCGATCCGCCCGACATCGGATGAGGAGCGGAGGGAGCGGACACACCGCGGCCCCGCCGTCCCGGAGGAGTGCCGGGGAGGACGGGGCCGGTTCGACGCCTCGGTCGGCCGGTGCGGATCAGCCGTTGCGCGGGCCGGGGAAGGCGGTCGGGCGGACCTCGTCACGCAGGGACGGGCTGCCGGACGTCGGCTGGGTCGGCATGGAGCGGGCCGCCGGGACCGTGGGCACCGGGGGGAGGCCCGAGCCCACGTTGACCGGGCGCGTACCCGTCGGCTCCTGGGTGTGCTCGGTGGCCTCGGCGGCGGACACCGTCTGGGCGGCGGCGCGGCGGGAGCCGTAGCGCCGGTGCACCGCCTGCTTGGTGACACCGAGGGCGGAGCCCACCGCGTCCCACGAGAAGCCGAGCGAACGGTCGAAGTCGACAGCGGCCGTGACCAGGGTCTCGACGCTGTCCCGCAGCTCCTGGGCGAGGCGGACGGTCGGGGCGGGGGCACGTCCGTAGACGACGAAGCCCGTGGAGGGGCCGGAGCGGCGCGGGCGGTAGACGTTGCCCAACTGGGCGGTGAGGGTGCGCAGTGCGTCCACCTGCCGGCGGACCCGCTCGATGTCCCGCACCAGCAAGTGCAGGCTGGCCCGAGCCTGGGCGTCGTGGGTTGCGTGGTCGGCCATGAACAAGCCTCTCGAACCGGCGTTGAAAGGAATCGGGCCGCGCGGGCGGCCCGGTGTGTCAACTCTTTCTTGACCAACGTGTGGGTGCGGGGTTGGTCACGGGGTGGGGGCGTGGGGGTTTGTTCGTGCGCCCCCTCGGCCTTCGGCCTCGGGGCGGGGTCCCCCCACCCGCGTATCACCCGTTCGCCGTCGGTCGAGAGGTGAGCGTGTGCCGTCGTGGTGCCGCGCCGTCGGCGGCTTTCCGTGACCTTGCGGGCTCGTAGACTGGTGCGTCGCCCGCAACCGCCCCTGCCCGAGAGGCCCGTCCCACCCATGAAGCTCGTCTTCGCCGGTACCCCCGAGGTCGCCGTTCCCGCCCTGGACGCCCTGATCGCCTCCGGGCGCCACGAGGTGGCCGCCGTCGTCACGCGGCCCGACGCTCCGGCCGGGCGGGGGCGCCGGCTCGTCGCCTCTCCCGTGGCCGAGCGGGCGGAGGAGGCGGGCATCGAGGTGCTCAAGCCGGCGAAGCCGCGCGACCCCGGCTTCCTGGAGCGGCTGCGCGAGATCGCGCCCGACTGCTGCCCCGTCGTCGCCTACGGCGCCCTGCTGCCCCGCGTCGCCCTGGACGTGCCCGCCCGCGGCTGGGTCAACCTGCACTTCTCGCTGCTGCCCGCCTGGCGCGGCGCCGCCCCCGTGCAGCACGCGCTGATGGCGGGCGACGAGATCACCGGCGCGTCCACCTTCCTGATCGAGGAGGGCCTGGACTCCGGCCCCGTCTACGGGACGGTCACCGAGACCGTCCGCCCCACCGACACCAGCGGCGACCTGCTGACCCGGCTGGCCTTCGCCGGTGCCGGTCTGCTCGCGGCCACCATGGACGGCATCGAGGACGGCAGCCTGGAGGCCGTACCCCAGCCCGGCGAGGGCGTCACCCTGGCCCCGAAGATCACCGTCGAGGACGCGCGGGTCGACTGGACCGCCCCGGCGCTGCGCGTGGACCGGGTGGTGCGCGGCTGCACCCCGGCCCCCGGCGCCTGGACCACCTTCCGGGGCGAGCGGCTCAAGCTCGTGCAGGCCGTTCCGCTGCCCGACCGGAGCGACCTCGCCCCGGGGCAGGTCGCCGCCGGGAAGAACAACGTGTACGTCGGCACCGGCTCGCACGCCGTCGAGCTGCTGTGGGTGCAGGCGCAGGGCAAGAAGCCGATGCGGGCCGCGGACTGGGCGCGCGGGGCGCGGATCACCGAGGGCGAGCGGGTCGGCGACTGACCGGCGCCGCAGCGCCCGCGCTTCACCGTCCACCTGCCGGGCGTACGCTGGTGAGCGCACTTCACCCCACACCCGGAGCACCTTTTTCGTGAGCGAGCAGCCCCGCCGTCCCCGCAAGCCCGGCAAGCCGTACCGCAGGCCCCAGAAGGACCCCGTCCGCATGCTCGCCTTCGAGGCGCTCAGGGCCGTGGACGAGCGGGACGCGTACGCCAACCTCGTCCTGCCGCCCCTGCTGCGCAAGGCGCGGGAGAAGGAGGGCCCCGAGAAGTTCGACGCCCGGGACGCGGCCCTCGCGACCGAGCTGGTGTACGGGACGCTGCGGCGCCAGGGGACGTACGACGCGATCATCGCGGACTGCGTGGACCGGCCGCTGCGCGAGGTCGACCCGCCGGTCCTCGATGTCCTCAGCCTGGGCGTGCACCAGCTGCTGGGGACGCGCATCCCGAGCCACGCCGCCGTCTCCGCCTCCGTGGAGCTGGCCCGGGTCGTGCTCGGGGACGGACGGGCCAAGTTCGTCAACGCCGTGCTGCGCAAGGTCGCCCGGGACGATCTGGACGGATGGCTGGAGCGGGTCGCCCCGCCCTACGACGAGGACCCCGAGGACCACCTGGCCGTCGTGCACTCGCACCCGCGCTGGGTCGTCTCCGCGCTGTGGGACTCGCTTGGCGGCGGCCGGGCGGGCATCGAGGAACTGCTGGCCGCCGACAACGAACGCCCCGAGGTCACCCTCGTCGCGCGGCCGGGCCGGGCCACCCCCGACGAACTGCTCGGCGAGGAGGCCGCCGTACCGGGACGCTGGTCGCCGTACGCCGTGCGGCTGAGCGAGGGCGGCGAACCCGGGGCCGTCGAGGCGGTGCGGGAGGGCCGTGCCGGTGTGCAGGACGAGGGCAGCCAGCTGGTCGCCCTCGCCCTGGCCAACGCGCCGCTGGACGGGCCGGACCGGCGCTGGCTGGACGGGTGCGCGGGGCCGGGCGGCAAGGCCGCGCTGCTCGGTGCCCTGGCCGCCGAGCGGGGTGCCTTCCTGCTGGCCTCCGAGAAGCAGCCGCACCGCGCCGGGCTCGTGGCCAGGGCCCTGGACGGAAATCCCGGCCCCTACCAGGTGATCGCCGCCGACGGGACCCGCCCGGCGTGGCGGCCCGGGAGCTTCGACCGCGTCCTGGTCGACGTGCCGTGCACGGGCCTGGGCGCCCTGAGACGCCGGCCCGAGGCGCGCTGGCGGCGCCGCCCCGAGGACCTGGACGGCTTCGCCCCGCTCCAGCGCGGGCTGCTGCGCAACGCCCTGGAGGCCGTACGGGTCGGCGGCGTCGTCGCCTACGCGACCTGTTCGCCGCACCTCGCCGAGACCCGCGCCGTCGTCACGGACGTCCTGAAGCAGCACCCCGGCACCGAGCTGCTCGACGCCCGGCCGCTGCTGCCCGGCGTCCCCGGCCTCGGCGAGGGACCCGACGTCCAGCTGTGGCCGCATGTGCACGGCACGGACGCCATGTACCTGGCACTCCTGCGCCGGACCTCGTGACCGGCGCCGCGGGTCGATACACCTAGCGTCTGCTCACCTTCACCCGCTCCCCGCCCGGCAGCTCCGGTTTCAGGTCCACCTGGACCTGATGGGTGGTCTGGTGGTCGACGGAGCCGCCCAGTTCGGCCGTCACCACGCCGATGCGGACGCCGCCCCGGCCGCTGCCCGCGCGGTGGACCTGCACGGTGAAGGTCAGGCTCACGTTCTCCACGGCGAAACCGAGGTCCCGGCCCTCCGCGTCGGCGCGGGCCTCCTCCAGTTCGCCGCGGATCCGGCCGATCACCTCGGCCAGTCCCACGAAACCCGGTTCGTTCGTCAATTCGCCTCCGTACAAAGCCCGTTCACCCTTGTCGCAGCAGTATGCGACAGGAGCAGACGCCCGTATAGTTCGCATATGGCTGCTGGCGGGGGAGGCCCGGCCTCGCCGATGACGACGCCGAGCTGGGCGGTGCGGATCCGGGGAGCGGACGGGGAGATCGCGGGAGCCGGCATTCTGCTGACTCCGGAGTGGGTGCTCACCTGCGCCCACGTGGTGGACCGGACGGCGGACGTGATGACCGCGGAGTTCGTCGGCGCGGTCGGCCACGGCGTGCCCGCGGTCCCCGCCAGGCCGGAGCGCGACGCCTACGTGCCGGAGACGCTGGACGCCGACGGCGACCCCAGCGGCGACGTGGCGCTGCTGCGGCTGGAGCGGCCCCGCCCCGTCGAGGAAACGGTTCGGCTGCACCGGCTGTCCGCGCCCAACCGCGAGGTGCGGATGTACGGCTTCCCGTACGAGCACAACGGCGGCATCTGGTTCCGCGCCACCGCCGTCGGGGTCTGCGGACGCGACGGACAGGTCCAGCTGATCCCGGCCAGCCCCGGTGAGCTGGCCAGCCCGGGGTGCAGCGGTGCGGGCGTCGCCGACAGCGACACCGGCGAGGTCATCGGCATGGTGCTCAGCGGCCAGGAGGACCGGCACGGCAACCGGTTCTCCTTCATGAGTCCCGTCGAGACCATCGTGCGCCACCTGCCCCGGCTCGACCCCGTCACCACGGGGCCCAGCGCGGTCGACCCCCAACTGCGGTCCACCGCCGACGACATACTGCCGGAGCTGCTCGACCGGCCGTTCGCCCAGCGCCTCGCCGCCTGGCTGCGCGACGACGGCAGCCAGGTGAAGATCAGCGTCGTCCGGCACGGCGACACGGCGCGCGAGGCCACCCTGCGCCGGGCCATCACCCTCGCCGACCGCGAGTTGCGCACCCCGGTCTCCGTCGACCGGGCCTCCCTCGACCCGCCGGGCACCGTTCCGTCGGCCGGCGGTCACGACCTCGCCGTCCACGCGCAGGGGCGGACCTCGGCCGGTATCGCCGAGCGGATCGCCGAACGCCTGGGGCTGCCGCACCCGGAGGAGGCCCCGCTGGATCGCATCCGCGCCGCGAGGGCCAACCTCAACCTGGTCGTCGTCGGAGTCGACGAGGCGGTCGATCCGCTCGGCGTGCTGGACCTGCTGGACGTGCTGCGTGCCGACGGCAGCCGTCTGCTGCTCGTCCTGCGCACGGCCGGGGACTGCCACCGCCGTGCGCGCGAGCAGCTGCTCACCGGGCCCGCGCGGGGACGGCGTGCCCGGCTCGTCGAGCGGCTGACGGAGATCACCGGTCCGCTCGCCGAGGACCTGCGCGAACGCCTCGCCGCCGTGCTGCCCCAGGGCATGCGCCCCCTCGACTCCGACCTGGTGGCCGCACACGCCGCCCTCGCCGACCTGCTCCGCGCGGCGGGCGCGGCGGACCACGACGGGGAGGGGCATGGGGAAGCGGCCCCCGGACCCGGTCCGGACCTCGCGCGGTACGAGCGGCTGGCCGACCGGGTCGAGGGCCGGCTGACGGCGGGTGCCGCGGCACTGGACCGGCTCCGCGACCGGCGCGACGAACTCGCCGGGCGCCTGCGGAGCTACCAGGTCCTGCACCAGCACTCCCTGCGGGGCGAGGAGGACCCGGCGGTGGACGGCCTCTACCTCCGGGCCCACACGCTGCTCCGGGCAAGGCCCTGCGACGTACGCGCGGCGGAAGCGGCGGTGGACGCCTACACCCGGCGCGTCGACGGCCACGACGCCCACGACGGCCACGACGGAGGGGATGCGGCATGACACCGAGAACGCCCCGGCACGATTCGAGGCCGCACGGGGAGCCCCCGGCATGAGCGGAAGAGCCTGCGCCAGAGGCGACTGCGAGGGCGGCCACATCATGGTCACCGGGTTCTGCGACACCTGCTTGCGCCGGCCCCCCGCACCCGAGCCCGCCGCCGTGCGGCCCGACACCGGCCCGGCCGGGCCCGGCGCACCGGCCCGGCCCGCGCAGAGCCCAGGGGCCCCGGCCGTCGGAGAGCTGGACCGCGACGGGCTGCTGGTCCTGCCCCACCTCCCCTCCCCGGAGCCCTCCGAGGCCGCCGACATCGTCGCCCGACCCCCCACCGGCGGGCGGCGCTGCGGCGTCGACAACTGCGCCGGCACCATCGGTGTCTCCTACGACGGCGGCCCCGCGCCCGACCACGGGTTCTGCCCCGAGTGCGGAACGGAGTACTCGTTCCGGCCGAAGCTGCACCCCGGGGACCGGGTCGCCGGGCACTACACGGTGCTCGGCTACCTCGCCGTCGGCGGCCACGGCTGGGTCCACCTCGCCGAGGACACCCGGGTGCCCGGCCTGCACGTCGTCCTCAAGGGCCTGATCAACACCGGCGACGCCGTGGCCCGCCGGGCGGCCGTCGAGGAGCGCCGCTCGCTCACCACGCTGCACCACCGTGACATCGTCCGCATCGTCACCCACGTCCAGCACCAGGTCCCCGGCGACGCCGAACCGACCGGCTACATCGTCATGGAGTACGTCGGCGGCCGGTCCCTGTCCTGGATCCGCTTCGCCCCCGAGGAGGAGCTGGCGCGGCTGTTCGGCACCGGCGGCTTCGCGTTCGGGCACGTCATCACGTACGGCTGCAAGATCCTCGGAGCCCTGGAGTACCTGCACGACCGGGGCCTGCTCTACTGCGACATGAAGCCCGAGAACGTCATCCACTACGGCCGGGAGATCAAGGTCATCGACCTGGGCGCCCATCCGCCGGATCGACGACCGCTCCTCCGGGCTCGTCCACGGCTACGCCCCGCCGAAGCGCGAACGCGACCGGCGCGGACTCGACGTCGACAGCGACCTGTACACCGTCGGCCGGACCCTCAAGGTGCTCGCCGAACGCGCCACCCGCCCCGCCGGGCTGGCCGCCCGCTCCTTCGAGGCGCTGATCCGCCGCGCCACCCACCCCGAGCCCGCCGCCCGGTTCCGCTCCGCGGCCGAGATGTCCCGCCAGTTGTGGGAGGTGCTGCGCGAGGACCAGGCCCTGGGCGGTCACGACCCGTATCCCGAACGCTCCACCCGCTTCGAGCCGACCGCGGCGGTCTTCGGCGCCGCCCTCGGCACCGTCCCGGCGCTCCAGTGGTGGACGCGACGCCCCGGAACCGGGACCCCGGAGCTGCCGGCCGGCGCCCCCGAACCCCGGGCGGCGGCCCGGGCCCTGCCGGTCCCGCTCCCCGACGCCTCGGACCCGGCGGCCGTACTGCTCGGCGGGCTCGCCGCGGACACCCCCGACCGCATCGCCGAACGGGCGGAGGGCGACCCGGCGCTGCGGACCGTGGAGACGGCGCTGTGGCTGTGCCGCGCCTATCTGGAGGCCGGGGACGCCGCACGGGCCGAGGAGTGGGTGGCACGCGCCAAGGGGTGGAGCGGCGACTACGACTGGCGGATCTTCTGGCACCGGGGGCTGGTCCACCTCACCCGGGGCGCGGTGGACAAGGCGGAGGACGAGTTCGCCGCCACCTACGCGGCCCTGCCCGGCGAGGCGGCGCCCAAGCTGGCGCTCGGCTTCTGCGCCGAGTACCTCGCGGAGCAGCCCCGCGAGTCCGCCGAGGGCGCAGCCGGACCGGCCGACGCGCAGGCGGCCGCACGGACGCGGGCCCGTCGGGCGCAGGCCGAGGAGTTCTACGAGGCCGTCCTGCGCCGCGACCCCACCCAGGGCAGCGCCGCCTTCGGACTGGCCCGGGTCCGGCTGCGCCGCGCCGGACGCCGCCCGGCCGTCGACGTCCTGGACGGCGTTCCGACCACCTCCCGGCACTACGACGCCGCCCGCGTCGCGGCGGTGCGGATCCTGACCGGCAGACTGCCGGACCGGCCCGCCCCGCTCGCCGCCGAACTGCGCGAGGCCGCCGAACGGCTGGCGGGGCTGCACCTGGACGGCAGCGGGTCCCGGGACCGGCTGGTGACCGAACTGCGCGAGCGCGCGCTCGCCTGCCGCCCGCCCGGCGGCTGGGGGAGCGGCTTCCCCGCGGGCGAGCTGTGCGGCCCGCAGGACACCGAGGAGGCGCTGCGCCGGCTGCTGTCCGGGTCGCTCAGGCGCCTCGCCGACCAGGCGGGCAGCGTCGGCGAGCGCGGCGACCTGCTGGACACGGCGTACGCGGTGCTCCCGGCACCGGCCGGGCTGCGCGAGCTGGTGCGGGGATGGCGGCGTACGGCGTGAGCGCGTGAGCACGTGAGCGCGTGAGCGCGTGAGCGCGTGACGGTGCGAGGCAGCGACGACGTGGGCGAGGGGGCACGGACACGTGGAGACAGGAACGCCCCGGACGGGCGAGGCCGCCGGGCAGGTGGCCGCCGGACTGGAGATCAGCCAGTGGAAGTACCTGCCCGGCGGGGCGGACGACCCGCGGATGCACGCCATCCTCAGCGTGCGCGTGGACGGCACCGGGGGCGACGGCCACCCCGGCGGCGGTCCGGTGCTCGCGCAGGTGCTGGTCATGGACTGCTCCAGCTCGATGACCTGGCCGGTGGAGAAGCTGCACGCGGCGCAGCAGGCGGCCGTGGCGGCGATCCGCAAGCTGCCCGACGGCACCCCGTTCGCGGTGGTCCGGGGCAACGAGCAGGCGGCCGTGGTGTACCCGGACACCCCGCGCATGGCCCGCGCCTCCGCCCGCACCCGGGCGCGGGCGGAACGCGCCGTGCGCGAGACGGCCGCGGGCGGCGGCACCTGCATCGGCGCCTGGCTGGACCTGAGCCGCCGGCTGCTGACGGAGCAGGACGCGCCCATCGGGCACGTCCTGCTGCTCACCGACGGCAAGAACCAGCACGACGAGCAGATGCCGCTCGCCCGGGTGCTGGAGGAGTGCGCGGGCCGGTTCGTCTGCGACGCCTGGGGGATTGGTGACGGCTGGGACGGCCGGGAACTGCTGCGGATCACCAGCCGGCTGCACGGCAGCGCCTCCTCCGTGCGCGAGGAAGCGGCCCTGCCCGGTGAGTACGAGCAGCTGATGAACCGCCTGCTCACCAAGACCGTCCCCGAACTGGTCGTCTCCGTGACCGTCATGCCCGGATGCACCGTGCGCTACCTCAAACAGGTCTTCCCCACCGAGGCGGAGCTGACCGCCGAGGACGGCACCGGCCGGTTCGTCACCCGGGCCTGGGGCGACGAGACGCGCCGCTACCAGCTGTGCCTGGCCGCCGACCCGACCGGCCGCCCGCGTGGGGAGGACCTCCAGCTCGCCGTGGTCGCCGTCGAAGTACCGGGCGTACCAGGCGTCGGCGAGGTCCGGCTGCCGCCGCCGCGGCCCTGCCTGGTGCACTGGACCGACGACCCGGCCCTGTCCCGGCACACCGACGCCCAGGTCGAGCACTTCGAGCAGCACCAGCGACTCGGCGAGGCCGTCGCCGCCGCCACCGACGCCCACCGCCGGGGACAGCGCGACCTGGCCGAACAGCAGCTCGGCCGGGCCGTGCGGCTCGCCCACGCCATGGGCGCCGACGAGCAGCTGACCCGGCTGGCCCGGCTGGTGCGGATCGAGGACGCGCCGTCCGGCCGGGTCGCGCTGCGCCCCGAGGTCACGGCCGTCGACTTCCAGCACCTGATCACCGCGAGCAGCCACAGCACCTACGGCCCCGCATCCGGCACCGGCACCGGCACCGGCATCGGGACCGGCTCCGGTGCGGCAGGCGGCGCGCCGGGCGGCGGGGCCGCCGTGCCCTGCCCGGCCTGCTAGCGGAAGGCTCCGGCGGCCGCCCGGTTCTGCCCCGCCTGCGGCCACCGCTTCGAGGCGCGGCCGTGAGCACCACCGGCCGGGACCTCGTCCGCAGACTCAGGCTGCTGCTGGTGCTGGCGACCGCGACCACCCTCGCGCTGTTCTTCGCCTACCGCGGCGTGCACGACGACACCGTTCCCCTGTCCACCGCGAGCACGCCCGGCATCCGCGCCGTCGACACCGCGCGGAGCGCGCTGCGCCAGGCGAACGCCGTGGTCCGCGAGACCGGCGCCGAGGGCGACACCAGCGGCGAGTTCCTCACCCAGGTCTCGGTCGCCCAGCAGAGCCTCGCCCTGGCCGCCTCGGAGAACGTCACCGGGCTGGCGGGCCGCCACGACGTCCAGACCGTCACCGGTCTGATCGCCGTCTACTCGGGCTGGGTGGAGCGCCGGGGCCGCGAACCGGACGGCTCACCGCTGCGCGCCGCCTTCCTCCACTACGCCGAGAAGGTCCTCGGCCTGGAGGCCGAGGCCGGAACCGAGGGCGACATCATGAGCCGCCTGGACGCCCTGCGCGGCGAACAACTGGCCGAGGCCCGGCGGCAGGCCGCCTTCCCCTGGCAGCTGTGGCTCGGCTGGTGCACGGTCGCGGTGCTGTACGCGGCCCTGTGCGGGGCGCTGCTGGAGAGCCAGCGGTTCCTGCGGCGCCGCTTCCGGCGGCCCGTGCAACTGCGGTTGCTGGCCGCCACCGCGGTGTGTGCCGTCGGCGTGCCCGTACTGGCCTGGCAGACCGTCTCGGCACACCGTGCGATGACCGACTCCGTCGCCGGGGTACGGGTGCCGCCGGCCGCCCCGGAGGCCATCCCCGAGGTGGCCGACGAGGTGCAGGGCGCGCTCGCGGACGCCGGGTTCTGGGCCTCGCTGTCCGACTGGATACTGCTGGGAGGGGCCGTGGTGGTGGCGCTGACGCTGTGGGGACTGTGGCCGCGGATCGCCGAGTACCGGTTCCGGGGGCAGCGATGAGCCGCCCGGGCGCCCGCACCCTCGGCATCCTCTGCGTCTGCCTGGTCCTGCTCGGCGCCGGGGTGTACGCCGGGGTGCGCTGGGCGCGCGACTGGCAGGGCTCGGTCACCCTGCTCGCCAACTGGAGCGGCACGGAGCGCGAGCAGTTCGAGGAGCGCGTCGTCGAGCCGTTCGAGGAGAAGTACCGGATCGACGTCGTCTACCAGGGCAGCTCCGCGCTCAGCCAGGTGCTGGCCGCCGACATGGCGGCCGGCAACCCGCCCGACGTGGCGGTGCTGCCCGGCCCCGGCGAACTGCTCGCCTACGCCGTCGACGGCCGGCTCCACCCGCTGGACGGCCTCTTCGACGCCGGGGACTACGACCGGTTCTGGGCCCCCGAGGTCACCCTGCCGGGGCAGGGCGCGCACACGTACTGGCTGCCCGTGAAGACCGGCCTCAAGAGCATGGTGTGGTACGCCGGACCGGCACCGACGGCCGGGACGGCCGGCCCTCCCGCACGGTGGTGCGCCGGCCTGGAATCCGGCGCGACCTCCGGCTGGCCGGGCACCGACTGGGTGGAGGACATCCTGCTCCAGCAGGCCGGCCCACGGGTGTACGAGGAGTGGGCCAACGGCAGGCTGCCGTGGACCGACGACGCCGTGCGCAGGGCCTGGACGACCTGGGCCGACCTGGTGGGCGCGGGCGACCGTGCCCGGGTCGAGCAGGTGCTGACCACCGCCTTCGACGCCGACTGCGCGCCGGGCCGCCTGGAGCACCAGGGTTCCTTCCGCGCCGGGTACTGGCGGCAGGAGGGCGGCGACCACGTCCACTCCTCCGAGGTCGTGCCCGGCGCCGGAGCGGACGCCGGCGCCTGGGAGGTCTCCGGCGACCTCGCGGCCGTACTGAACCCGACCCCGGAGGCCGAGCGGCTGATCCGCTACCTCGCCGACCCGGACACCGCGCTGCCGGAGTACACGGCGAACAGGTCGGCCGCGGCCGACGAGGACCAGGACGCCACCGAGCGGGAGATCGGGGCCATCCTGCGCGAACCCGGCCGCACCCGCTGCTGGGACGCCTCCGACGCGATGCCCCGAACCACCCGCGACGCCTTCCACCAGGCGGTCCTGCGCACCTTCGCCGACCCGACGACCCTGGACACCCGCCTCAAAGAACTGGACCGCCTACGCAAACCCCAGAACCTCCCGGTCTGCGGCGCTGCCTGAACCAGGGGGGTCTGGCCACCCAGGCCCAGGGGACGCGCCCCAAAGGGGCGCGGGGCTGTGACACTGTGCGGCTCCGCCGCGGGGGCGCGAGCAACCACCACCGGGCCCGCGGCCGACGACGAACCCCCGCCCACCCCGGACCCATCCCCGCCCACCCCCGGAGGGCATGGCAGGCTTGGCCCCATGGCCGCGCAGATCAACCCCAGCATCCTGTCCGCCGACTTCGCCCGCCTCGCGGACGAGGCCAAGGCGGTCGAGGGAGCCGACTGGCTCCACGTCGACGTCATGGACAACCACTTCGTCCCGAACCTCACGCTCGGCGTGCCGGTGGTCGAGTCCCTGGCCCGCGCGACCGACACCCCGCTCGACTGCCACCTGATGATCGAGGCCCCCGACCGCTGGGCGCCGCAGTACGTGGAGGCGGGCGCCGGTTCCGTCACCTTCCACGCCGAGGCGGCCGCCGCGCCGGTACGGCTGGCCCGCGAGATCCGGGCCAAGGGCGCCCGCGCGTCCATGGCGCTCAAGCCCGCGACGCCGATCGAGCCGTACGAGGACCTGCTCCCCGAGCTCGACATGCTGCTGATCATGACGGTTGAACCCGGCTTCGGTGGGCAGGCGTTCCTCGACATCATGCTTCCCAAGATCCGCCGTACCCGTGAGCTGATCAGGAAGCACGGTCTGGAGCTGTGGCTCCAGGTCGACGGCGGTGTCTCGGCGGCCACGATCGAGCGGTGCGCCGACGCCGGCGCCGACGTCTTCGTCGCGGGGTCCGCCGTGTACGGGGCATCCGACCCGGCCGAGGCGGTACGTGCACTGCGCACGCAGGCAGCTGCGGCGACCGCCAAGGCATCCTGGTCCTGCGACCACTGAGGAACAGAAAGTGAACGGCTCCCACCAGGGCTGATCAAGTGCGCCGAATCTGCAAGGATGAACGGCGTATCCAGAGTGTGAACAGCAGTGAGGAGATCGCCGTGTCGGGTATGTCGGCGGGCCGTTCAGCCATGCGGATGGGACCCGCTGAGCTGGTCCAGGCGGCGGCCATGGCCCGCCGCTTCTACCTCGAGGGCAAGTCCAAGATCCAGATCGCGGAGGAGTTCGGCGTCAGCCGCTTCAAGGTGGCCCGGGTTCTCGAGACCGCCCTCGAGCGGGACCTTGTACGCATCGAGATCCGGGTGCCGGCCGAGCTGGACGCCGAGCGCTCGGACGCCCTGCGGGCCCGCTACGGGCTCCGGCACGCCGTCGTGGTGGAGTCCCCGGCCGACGCCGAGGAGACACCCGACCCGGAGAACCTGGGGGAGGTGGCCGCCGACCTGCTCGGCGAGCTGGTCAACGAGGGCGACGTGCTGGGCCTGGCCTGGGGCCGGTCCACCATCCACATGGCGGCGGCGCTCGACCGGCTGCCGCCGTGCACCGTGGTGCAGCTGACGGGCGTGTACGACGCCGGGACGGCCGAGCGCGGCTCGGTGGAGGCCGTGCGCCGCGCCGCCCAGGTGTCGGGAGGCGACGCGCACCCCATCTACGCGCCGATGCTGCTGCCGGACGCGGCGACCGCGCAGGCGCTGCGGCACCAGACCGGGATCGCCCGGGCCTTCGAGTACTTCGACAAGGTCACGGTCGCCTGCGTCTCCATCGGCTCCTGGGAGCCCGGCATCTCGACGGTGCACGACATGCTCAGCGACGAGGAGCGCGCGCACTACGCCTCGCTCGGGGTCGCCGCCGAGATGTCCGCGCACCTCTTCGACGCCGAGGGCCGCCGGGTCGGGCGGGACCTGGGGGAGCGGTGCATCACGGTCAAGGCCGACCAGCTCCGGCGTATCCCCGAGGTCGTCGCGATCGCGGGCGGGCAGCGCAAGGCGGCGGCCATCGACGCGGTGCTGCGCTCCGGTCTCGTCACCAGCCTGGTCACGGACACCTCGGCCGCGGACTACCTGATGACGGCGGGCTCGGCGCCGAAGTCGACGCTCAACCGGACCGACCCCGACGGGATCTGACGGCGGATCAGCAGGGAACCACGGGAAGAAGGGCGCGACATGACCGAGGACTCCGCGGGACGGCTCGTGGTCACGCTGGACCTCGGCGGGGTCACGGACAAGGCAGGCCTGATGGACCGCTGCGTCCGCGACCTGGCGCTGCCCGACTGGTTCGGCCGGAACTGGGACGCGCTCGCGGACTCCCTCGCCGACCCCTCCGTGTGGCCCGAGGGTGCCGCCGACCGGGGCCTGGTCCTCGTCGTGGAGGGCTGGCGGGCGTACGCCGAGGCGCGGCCGGACGAGTGGGCCGTCGCCGAGGAGGTCTTCGCCGAGGCCACCGACCGCGGCCCGGGGCTGTTCGTCACCCTCGGCCCTGGAGGATCCTCCAGGGAGGCCGCTGACCAGCCTGGATGATCTGCCCGGGGATGATCGGCCACCGGTCGTGGGACAATGAAGTACGTGCTCTTTCCCCCTGGCTGACCTGTCCGGGGGCCACCTCTGATCGACTGGGATGTGCAGCACGTGCGTTTCCTCAATGACATCCAGCCCTCGTACGACCTGACGTACGACGACGTGTTCATGGTGCCGAGCCGCTCCGCCGTCGGCTCCCGGCAGGGCGTGGACCTCGGCTCCCCGGACGGCACGGGCACCACGATCCCGCTGGTCGTCGCCAACATGACCGCCATCGCGGGCCGCCGGATGGCCGAGACGGTGGCCCGGCGCGGCGGCCTCGTGGTCATCCCGCAGGACATCCCGATCGAGGTCGTCACCGACGTCGTCTCCTGGGTGAAGAGCCGCCACCACGTCCTGGACACCCCGATCGTGCTGGCCCCGCACCAGACCGTCGCCGACGCGCTGGCCCTGCTGCCCAAGCGCGCGCACAACGCGGGCGTCGTCGTGGACGAGGACCACAAGCCGGTCGGCGTGGTCACCGACACCGACCTGAACGGCGTGGACCGCTTCACCCAGCTCGAGGAGGTCATGTCCAAGGACCTGATCCTCATCGACGCGGACCTGGACCCGCGCGAGGCCTTCAACACCCTCGACGCCGCCAACCGCCGCTACGCGCCCGCCGTGGACAAGGACGGCCGCCTCGCCGGCATCCTCACCCGCAAGGGCGCCCTGCGCGCCACCCTGTACACCCCGGCCGTCGACGGCGAGGGCAGGCTGCGCATCGCCGCCGCCGTCGGGATCAACGGCGACGTCGCGGGCAAGGCCGAGCAGCTGCTCGACGCGGGCGTGGACACCCTCGTCATCGACACCGCGCACGGTCACCAGGAGTCGATGATCAGCGCCGTCAAGGTGGTGCGCGACCTCGACCCGCGGGTCCCGATCGTCGCGGGCAACATCGTCTCCGCCCAGGGCGTGCGCGACCTGATCGAGGCGGGCGCCGACATCGTCAAGGTCGGCGTGGGCCCCGGTGCCATGTGCACCACCCGGATGATGACCGGCGTGGGCCGGCCGCAGTTCTCCGCCGTCCTGGAGTGCGCCGCCGAGGCCAGGAAGTACGGCAAGCACGTGTGGGCCGACGGCGGCGTCCGCCACCCGCGCGACGTGGCGATGGCCCTCGCGGCCGGTGCGTCCAACGTGATGGTCGGCTCCTGGTTCGCGGGCACCTACGAGTCCCCGGGCGACCTCCAGCACGACGCCAACGGCCGCGCCTACAAGGAGTCCTTCGGCATGGCCTCCGCGCGCGCGGTGCGCAACCGCACCTCGGAGGAGTCGGCGTACGACCGGGCCCGCAAGGCGCTGTTCGAGGAGGGCATCTCCACCTCGCGGATGTTCCTCGACCCGGCCCGGCCGGGCGTCGAGGACCTGATCGACGCGATCATCGCGGGCGTCCGCTCGTCCTGCACCTACGCCGGTGCCGGGTCCCTGGAGGAGTTCGCCGAGAAGGCCATCGTCGGCATCCAGAGCGCCGCCGGTTACGCCGAGGGCAAGCCGCTGCACGCCAGCTGGAGCTGACCGGCCCCGAAGCCCGGCGCGTCGGGGGGGGGGGGGGGTGGGTGCAAGCCCCCCGCAACCCACGGGGGGAGCAGGGGACAACC
>NZ_JBIRFY010000007.1:0-88871 GCF_044327745.1 Streptomyces sp. NPDC018026 | reverse complement strand
CCCGGGGGGGGCGCCGGGGGGGGCGGCCGGGGTGCGGGGGGGGGGGGGCCCCCCCCGCCGCCGGGGGGGGGGGGGGGGGGGGGGGGCCGCCCCCCCCCCCCCCCCACGACGCTGGACGCATGACGACACCGCAGAGCATCGAGCCGCAGCACACCCTGCTGACCGCCGTGGCCCGCCTCGACGAGCTGCGCGCCCGCGAGTCCCTCGCCGGGTTCGGCAGCGACGACGAGGCCCTGGACCGCCCCCAGCTCCTCGAACTGCTCGCGCTGAGCGAGGTGGTCGCCCGCAAGGCCGCCTACGGGCGCCAGCTCACCGTCCGCGCCGCCCGCGAGGCCGGTGCCTCCTGGGCGCAGATCGGAGCCGCCCTCGGCACCAGCAAGCAGGCCGCCTGGGAGGCGCACACGCGCTGGATCGACGCCCAGGAGGCCGCCCGCGGCCAACCCGGACAGATCGGCTTCGACGCCGCGGACGCGGCCGAGGCACGCGAGGCCGCGGGCGAGCCGGACGGTCACTGACCGGGCCCGGATCCGAGGGTGTCCGGACGGGCGTCGGGCTCGTGTTCTACTTCGGGTACGGCCACCGCCGCTCCCATCTCGCCGCACCGGACCCGCCGAGGTCCGGACGCACCAGAAGTGAAGTGAACGACCCGCAGTGCTGAACGATCTCGACGAACGCATCGTGCACGCCCTCGCCGAGGACGCCCGCCGCTCCTACGCGGACATCGGGCAGTCGGTCGGCCTCTCCGCGCCCGCCGTGAAACGGCGCGTGGACCGGCTGCGCGCCACCGGCGCCATCACCGGCTTCACCGTACGGGTCGACCCCGCCGCGCTCGGCTGGGAGACCGAGGGGTTCGTCGAGATCTTCTGCCGCCGCAACACCTCGCCCGAGACCATCCAGCGGGGCCTGGAGCGCTACCAGGAGGTCGTGGCCGCGTCCACCGTCACCGGGGACGCCGACGCGGTCGCCCAGGTCTTCGCCTCCGACATGCGGCACTTCGAACGGGTCCTGGAGCGGATCGCCGGGGAACCGTTCGTGGAACGCACCAAGTCCGTGCTGGTGCTCTCGCCGCTGCTGCGGCGCTTCTCGTCGGGCTCGCCCACGTAATCCGGTGGGCAGCGCGCCGCCCGCCCCCTAGCATCGGTGCCATGACCTGGCGACATTGATCCACCCGCGCCACCCGCGCCACCCGTGGCGCCTCCTCCCGAGGGCCGCCCCGGACGCCGTACCTCCGGTGTCCGATCCGCCCCCTCGGGAAGGCCTCATGACTCTCTCCACCCCGACCGGCCGTGCCCACGCGCCCGCAGGTACCCGCCGGCTCGTGCGCACGCTGTACGCCTCCGCGTTCTGCGACGAGTTCGTCCTGCTCTACCCGGTGTACGCGCTGCTGTTCGCCGACACCGGTCTGTCCGTCTGGCAGACGGCCTCGCTGTTCGGCCTCTGGTCGCTGACCGGCGTACTGCTCGAGGTGCCCTCCGGCGCCTGGGCCGACGCCGTCTCCCGGCGGCTGCTGCTGATCCTCGGCCCGCTGCTCACCGCCGCCGGCTTCGCACTGTGGGTGCTCGTGCCCTCCTACGGCGCCTTCGCGCTCGGCTTCGTGCTGTGGGGCGCGGGCGGCGCGCTCGGCTCGGGCGCGCTGGAGGCGCTGGTCTACGACGAACTCGACCGGGCCGGCGCGGCCGGCCACTACGCCCGCGTCATGGGCCGGGCCCGGGCCATCGGCATCGCCGCGACCATGGCCGCCATGGGCCTGGCCGGTCCGGTGTTCGCCCGGGGCGGCTACGACGCGGTGGGCGCCGCGAGCGTGCTCGCCTGTCTGGCGGCGGCGGCCGTGGCCACCCGGTTCCCCGAGCACCGGACACCCTCCGGCGGCGGCGAACGCTGGTCCGCGACCCTGCGCGCGGGACTCGCCGACGCCCGCGCCGACCGGTCCGTGCGCGGCGCGCTGCTCCTCGTACCGGCCGTGACCGCGGTGTGGGGCGCGCTCGACGAGTACACGCCGCTGCTGGCGCACGACACCGGCGTTGCGGCCGAGACCGTGCCCTGGCTGCTGCTGGTGATCTGGGCCGGAGCCACGGCCGGCAGCCTGCTGGCCGGTGCGGCGCAGCGCCTGACCGCCAACGGGTTCGCCGCCCTGCTCACCGGTTCCGCGCTCGCCCTGGCCGTGGGGGCCCTCGCCGGCACACCGGCCGCCCTGGTCCTGGTGGCGCTCGCCTTCGGCGGCTTCCAGCTGGCGACCGTGCTGGCCGACGCCCGCCTCCAGCAGCGCATCGACGACACCGGGCGGGCCACCCTGACCTCGGTCGCCGGCCTCGGCACCGAGCTGGGCAACCTTGCCACCTACGGTGCCTACGCGGCGGCGGCCACGGCGTGGGGCCACGGCACCGCCTTCGCGCTCTCCGCGCTGCCGTACGTCCTGACGGCGCTGCTGCTGGCCGGCGCCGCCCGGACTACAGCCGCGGCTGCCAGGGCACGACGTCGAAGTCGCCGGTCCCCTTCCTGACCTTCTCGAAGGGCGCCGACCCCACGCACCGGGGCAGCTCCCCGCCCTCCGCAGGGCTGCCCGTCGCCGCCCAGCTGTAACCCAGTCGGTCATGGCGGCCCAGGTCGTGGACGGTGATGCCGACCCGCTTCCCCTCGGCGCCGGGGAGGTCGGAGTCGGTGATGACGCCGGATACGACGGCCACGTCACCGCCGGTCAGGAGACAGTCCACGGTGGCCTCGGCCCGCGCGCCCTTGCCGTCCAGGTAGTGGCTGAACTGGAAGGTCCCGGTCGCCTTGAGGGGGTCCTCATTGTCCTCGGCCGCCAGATGGGCGTCGAAGCTGAAGGTGATGTCGTCCCCCGCCGACCGGTACAGCTTGGCGGTGCCGGTCAGGGCGGCGGCCTCCCTCGGGGGCGGGCCGTCGTGCGGTTTCCCGTCGGGGCCGGCGGCGACGGCCGCGCCCGTGGTGACGGCGGTGAGCAGCAGGGCGGCGCAGAGCGCGGCGGTCGCGGTACGGCGTTTCATGGCGGTCGTCTCCCGTGGATCGAAGCCGGTGAACCGAACGGTCACCACTTGACGGTCACCACTGTCCCGGCGCCGCGCCCGCACCACATCGCGCCCAGGACGGGCGCCGCCTCCGCCGCGCGGCGGGGGAGCGCCGCCCCGGTCTGCTCCCGGGGGACGAGGACCGCACCCGCCGGAGGGTGCGCAACGAATCGCCGTGCGCTGCCCGGGGCACGCAACGATCCGCTCACCGGTGCGCAACAGGTCCGTCTTGTCCGGCCGAGTCCGCCGACCGTACCGTCTATCTGGCCCCCGAACCCCCCTGCGACCGGTGAGGAACACGCATGCGCACCGCCCTGCTCCAGAGCTCCGGCCGCCCCGGCTCCACCGCCGAGAACCTCAAGGTCCTCGACGAGGCCGCGGGCCGCGCCGCCGCCGCGGGAGCCGCGCTGCTCGTCACCTCCGAGCTGTTCCTGACCGGATACGCCATCGGCGACGCGATCGGTGTCCTCGCCGAGCCCGCCGACGGCGAGGCGGCCGACGCCGTCGCGGAGATCGCCGGGCGCCACGGCCTGGCCGTCGCGTACGGCTACCCCGAGCGGGACGGCGAGCGCGTCTACAACTCGGTCCAGCTCATCGCCGCGGACGGCACCCGGCTCGCGGGCTACCGCAAGACCCACCTCTTCGGCTGCTTCGAGCGCGACCACTTCACCCCCGGCGGGCAGCCCGTCGTCCAGGCCGGGCTGAACGGCCTCACCGTGGGCCTGATGATCTGCTACGACGTCGAGTTCCCGGAGAACGTCCGCGCCCACGCCCTGGCCGGCACCGACCTGCTGCTCGTGCCGACCGCGCAGATGCACCCGTTCCAGTTCGTCGCCGAGTCGGTCGTGCCGGTGCGGGCCTTCGAGAACCAGATGTACGTCGCGTACGTCGACCGCGTCGGCCGGGAGGGCGAGTTCGAGTTCGTCGGCCTGTCCGTCCTCGCGGGGCCCGACGGCGTCGCCCGCGCCCGCGCCGGGCGGGCGGAGGAGCTGATCCTCGCCGACGCCGACCCGGCCTTCCTCGCCGCCTCGCGCGAGGCCAACCCGTACCTGAAGGACCGCCGCCCCGGCCTCTACGGCGCCCTCGCCTGAGACCCGCAGCCACGCGCGTCCCGACCCCCGTTCCACCCGTGCAAGGAGTCCGCACCCCATGACGTCCACCGTGCCCAACGCGATCGAGCACGCAGACGAGCAGCAGCCGCCGATCACCATGTTCGGGCCGGACTTCCCGTACGCGTACGACGACTTCCTCGCCCACCCGGCGGGACTCGGCCAGATACCCGCCACCGAGCACGGCACCGAGGTCGCCGTCATCGGCGGCGGCCTGTCCGGCATCGTGGCCGCCTACGAGCTGATGAAGATGGGCCTGAGGCCCGTCGTCCACGAGGCCGACCGGATCGGCGGCCGGCTGCGCACCGTCGGCTTCGACGGCTGCGACCCCGCGCTGACCGCCGAGATGGGCGCGATGCGCTTTCCGCCCTCCTCCACCGCCCTCCAGCACTACATCGACCTGGTGGGCCTTCGGACCCAGGCCTTCCCCAACCCCCTCGCCGAGGCCACGCCGTCGACCGTCGTCGACCTCAAGGGCGAGTCGCACTACGCCGAGACCCTCGACGACCTGCCCCAGGTCTACCGGGACGTGGCCGACGCCTGGGCGAAGTGCCTCGAAGAGGGCGCCGACTTCACCGACATGAACCGCGCCCTGCGCGAGCGCGACGTCCCGCGCATCCGCGAGATCTGGGCGAAGCTGGTCGAGAAGCTCGACAACCAGACCTTCTACGGCTTCCTGTGCGACTCCGAGGCCTTCAAGTCCTTCCGGCACCGCGAGATCTTCGGCCAGGTCGGCTTCGGCACCGGCGGCTGGGACACCGACTTCCCCAACTCCATCCTGGAGATCCTCCGCGTCGTCTACACCGAGGCCGACGACCACCATCGCGGCATCGTCGGCGGCTCCCAGCAGCTGCCGCTCAGGCTGTGGGAGCGCGAGCCGGAGAAGATCGTCCACTGGCCGCACGGCACCTCCCTGCGGTCCCTGCACGCGGACGGCGAGCCCCGCCCGGCCGTGACCCGGCTGAACCGCACCGCGGGCAACCGCATCACCGTGACCGACGCCGACGGCGACATCCGCACCTACCGGGCGGCGATCTTCACCGCTCAGTCCTGGATGCTGCTCTCGAAGATCGCCTGCGACGACTCGCTCTTCCCGATCGACCACTGGACCGCGATCGAGCGGACCCACTACATGGAGTCCAGCAAGCTCTTCGTGCCCGTCGACCGGCCCTTCTGGCTCGACAAGGACGAGGTCACCGGCCGGGACGTCATGTCGATGACCCTCACCGACCGCATGACCCGCGGCACCTACCTCCTCGACGACGGCCCGGACAGGCCCGCCGTCATCTGCCTCTCCTACACCTGGTGCGACGACAGCCTGAAGTGGCTGCCGCTGTCCGCGAACGAGCGGATGGAGGTCATGCTGAAGTCGCTCGGCGAGATCTACCCGAACGTCGACATCAGGAAGCACGTCATCGGCAACCCGGTGACGGTCTCCTGGGAGAACGAGCCCTACTTCATGGGCGCGTTCAAGGCCAACCTGCCCGGGCACTACCGCTACCAGCGGCGCCTGTTCACCCACTTCATGCAGGAACGGCTGCCGGAGGACAAGCGGGGCATCTTCCTGGCCGGCGACGACATCTCCTGGACGGCCGGCTGGGCCGAGGGCGCCGTCCAGACCGCGCTGAACGCGGTCTGGGGCGTCATGCACCACCTCGGCGGCGAGACCGACGCGACCAACCCCGGCCCCGGCGACCTGTACGAGGAGATCGCGCCGGTGGAACTCCCCGAGGACTAGTCTCAGGACGGGTCCTAGATCCCGGCCGCCCGCGCCTTCTCGTAGACCTGGGCGGCGACGTCCTTGAGTTCCCCGGCGTCGCGCGTGGTGCTCTGCACGTCGAGGAGGATCTCGTCCAGGCCGATCTCGGCGTGCGCGGCCAGGTCCTCGACGATCTGGTCGACGCCGCCCTGGAAGGGACGGCGGTCGGAGCCCTCGTAGTTCTTGGCGCTGTAGCGGGTGTTGACCCGCAGCACCGTCCGGATCGGTTCCGTGCGGCCCCGTTCGGCGGCCAGCTCCCGCAGCTCCCGCCACTGCCCGGCGACGGTCTCGGCGCCCATGCCGGTGGGCAGCCAGCCGTCGGCGTGGTCGACCAGGCGACGCCGGGCCCGCCCGCTGCCGCCCGCCGCCAGCAGGATCGGGATCGGCCGGGCGGGTTTGGGGCCGACCACGGCCGACGCGATCTTCGTGACCTCGCCGTCGTACACCACCGGATCGGGCCCCCACACCGCGCGGCACACTCCGATCAGCTCGTCCAGGGCGGCGCCGCGCTCGGCGAACGGCCGCACGGACGCCGCCGCGTACTCGTCGTGCGACCAGCCGGTACCGAAGCCCGCCATCACCCGGCCGCCGCTCGCCGCGTCCAGCGAGGCCAGCGACTTGGCCAGCTGGAAGGGGACGTGCAGCGGGGCGACCAGCACACTCGTGCCCAGCCGGGCCCGCTCGGTGACCGCGGCGGCGAGGGCGAGGGTGACCAGCGGCTCCGCCACGCTCCGGTACGTGTCCGGCCAGGGCAGGCCCTCCACGCCGAAGAGCCCCTGGGTCGCGGGCTCCGGGAACAGGGCGCGCTCGAACACCCACAGGCTCTCGTAGCCCATCCGTTCCGCCGCGCGCGCCACGTCGGGGACGTCCTTGCCGATGTCGTACTGCCGCATCTGGGGGAGGCCGAGTCCGAGCCGGGTCGTCATAGCCGGGGTGCTCCTTCGCAGTCGGGGTGCGATGTTGCCCGTGGTTCCCACCAGGTTGCCCACGGGACCCACCGGTTGCAACGTACAGCGACCACACGGGAGTACCCGGAGCGCACGCCGCGGGAACCCGCGGTCAGTCCGGCAGCGGTGTGAGCAGCATGCGGCCCGCGAAGCCCACCGCGGCGTCCAGCCGTACGGTGAACTCCCCGGCGACGTCCGGCAGTCGGCGCAGTGCCCACAGCGCTCGGGCCGCCGCCCAGGTGGCCTCGCGGGCGCGGTCCAGGCTCCAGGAGCCCAGCAGATGGGTCAGCGGGTCGGCGATCTGCAGGACGTCGGGACCCGGCATCAGCTCGTCGCGGATGCGCTCCTCCAGCGAGACGAGGAGATCGCCCACGCGGTCGAACTCGTCCTCCAGGTCGACGGGTTCGCAGCCGAGCGTACGACAGGTGTCCACCACGGCCAGCGCGAGGTCGTGGCCGATGTGCGCGTTGATGCCCGCCAGCGCGAACTGCAGCGGCCGTACCCCGGGATGGCGCCGGAACTGGAACAGGGCGCGCCAGCAGGCGGGCGGACGGCGGTCCTCCTCCGCCGCGTCCACGGCGGCCAGATAGCGCTCCGCGAACCGTACGTCCAGCGCGGTCGCGGCCGAGGCGTCCGCGAACCGGCCGCCGTCGATGTGCCGGTCCACCGCCTCCGTGACGGCGAGGTAGACGCGGTTGAAGACGGCCACTCCGTCCCGGGCCGGCAGCGCGGTGTCGAGGGCGCGCATCCGGGACAGGACGGTGTCCACCGTCAAGGCGGCCGTCGGGACTTGCTCGCAGTGCGCCATGGCCGCAGCGTCGCAGCTTTAGGCTGACGGGAGTGCCGGCGGGCCCGACGCTTCCCCAGAACGGGGGAACGCGCCCGCCGCGCGGGGGAGGGGGACCGTACGTGTCAGGCCGTCGTGCCCGGCGCCGGGCTGCTCGCAGGGCCGAGCGCAGGCGGGCCGCAGGACGCGGTGCGATGGTCGCGGCGGCGTCCGTCGTCGTCGCCGTGGGGACCGCCGCCGGGATGCTCACCGCGCTGGGCGGCGAGGACGCCGACCGTGCCGATGCCGGTCACCCGCGGGTGACCCACTCGGTGCGGCTGGACGCCCTGCCCGTCTCGCCGTTCCCGTCCGTGTCGGCGTCGCGATCCGCGTCGCCGTCGGTGTCACCGTCGCCGACCGCCGGGAAGCCCACTTCCTCCCCTTCGCCGAAGCGGAGCTCCACGAAGAGGGAACCCCGGACGACGGATCCCGCCACCCGGCTCTACCGGCACCCCGACTCCCAGGTCCTCGACTGGGTCCGGGCCCACCCCGACGACCCGCGCCAGGACGTCATCGCGTCCCGGATCGCCGGGCACCCGGCCGCCGTCTGGTTCGCCGACCACACACCGGCCACCATCACCTCCCGGGTCCGCGCCGTGACCGCCGCGGGCGCCGCCCGGGGCCGGGTGCCGGTCCTGGTGCCGTACGCGATACCCGACCGCGACTGCGGCGGCCACTCGGAGGGCGGCGCGCCCGACCTCGACGCCTACGACGCCTGGATCGACCGGTTCGCCGCCGGGCTGGGCACCGGCGAGGTGATCGTCGTGCTGGAGCCCGACTCGGTCGCCCAGTCCGAGTGCCTCACCGCCGGTGGGCGCGCCGACCGCTTCGCCTCCCTGGCCCGCGCCGGGCGGGTCATGAAGGACGCCAACCCGGCCGCCCGGGTGTACTACGACGCGGGTCACTCCGGCTGGCACGCGCCCGCCAAGCAGGCGGGCTGGCTGAAACAGGCCGGTGCCGCCTCGGCCGACTCCTCCGACGGCGTCTTCAGCAATGTCTCCAACTTCCACGCCACCGCCGACGAGGTCGCCTACGACCGCGCGGTCCTCGACGCCCTCGGCGGTCCGGCGAGCCTCGGTGCCGTCATCGACACCAGCCGCAACGGCAACGGCGCCCCGGCCGACGGCGAGTGGTGCGACCCGGAGGGCCGCAGCCTCGGCCGCGCACCGACCCTCACCACCGGCATGGGGCGCATCGACGCCTACCTGTGGGTCAAGCTGCCCGGGGAGTCGGACGGCTGCCGCGGCGAGCCCGGGACCTTCACGCCCTCGTACGCCTACGACCTGGCGCGCTGAGCCCCGCCGTCACCACCGGGGCGGCCGTCACCCGGCTCCGCCGGATCCGGTCTTCGCGTCGTACGACGACGTGCCCTCGTCAAGCAGCGGCTGCTGCGTCTTGAGGTGCGCCGGGGCGAAGGCGCGCAGCGCGTGGTAGCCGGTGATGACGACCAGGGTGCCGAGCGCGATGCCGCTGAGCGAGAACGTGTCGGTGAACTCCATGCTGACGTTGCCGACGCCGATGATGATGCCCGCGGCGGCCGGCACCAGGTTCAGCGGGTTGCGCATGTCCACCTTGGCGTTGATCCAGATCTGCGCGCCGAGCAGCCCGATCATGCCGTAGAGGATGACGGTGATGCCGCCGAGGACGCCGCCCGGGATCGCCGCCACGACCGCGCCGAACTTCGGGCAGAGGCCGAAGAGCAGGGCGAAACCGGCCGCCGCCCAGTACGCGGCCGTCGAGTAGACCCGGGTCGCGGCCATCACGCCGATGTTCTCGGAGTACGTGGTGTTGGGCGGCCCGCCGACGGCGGTGGAGAGCACCGAGCCGATGCCGTCGGCGGAGATCGCCGTGCCCAGCTTGTCGTCCAGGTTGTCGCCGGTCATCTCGCCGACCGCCTTGACGTGCCCGGCGTTCTCCGCGATCAGGGCGATGACGACCGGCAGCGCCACCAGGATCGCCGACCACTCGAAGCTCGGCCCGTGGAACGACGGCAGCCCGATCCAGTCGGCCTGGCCCACGGCGGAGAAGTCCAGCCGCCAGTGGTCGGTGAGCTTGCCGCTGCCGTCCACCGAGTGGATCTTCCCGAAGATCCGGTCGAGGGCCCAGGACAGGACGTACCCGAAGACCAGCCCCAGGAAGATCGCGATCCGGGACCAGAAGCCGCGCAGACAGACCACGGCGAGACCGGTGAACAGCATCACGAACAGCGCCGTCCACTGGTCCTGCGGCCAGTACGTGGACGCGGTGACCGGGGCCAGGTTGAAGCCGATCAGCATCACCACCGCGCCGGTGACGACCGGCGGCATCGCGGCGTGGATGATCCGCGCCCCGAACCGCTGCACGGCGAGCCCCACCAGGAACAGCGCGACGCCGACGACGAGGACCGCGCCGGTCACCGTGGCGCTGGTGCCGCCCTGCGCCCGGATCACCGCGGCGACGCCGACGAAGGAGAGCGAGCAGCCGAGGTAGCTGGGCACCCGGCCGCGGGTGGCGAGCAGGAAGATGACGGTCGCGACGCCCGACATCATGATCGCGAGGTTGGGGTCCAGGCCCATCAGGACCGGAGCCACGAAGGACGCCCCGAACATGGCCACCACGTGCTGGGCGCCGAGCCCGGCGGTGCGCGGCCAGGAGAGCCGTTCGTCGGGGCGGACCACCGCTCCGGGGGCGGGTACCTTCCCGTCCCCGTGCAGTTTCCAACGCACGCCGAGGTCCATGGTGAGGTTTCGCTTTCTCTGTACCGAGGTCTGACCGGACCATTGTCAGGGGTGCCCGGCCGTGCGGTTGACCTGCACCCTTCCCCGAAGGGTGTCCTGAGCGTCCGCTTAGGATGGTGAGGGTCCCGTACGCGCGCCGACACCCCGCACGTATCACCCCGCACCACCCAGGAGTCCGCCGTGACCGCCGAAGCGCCCGCCGCCCCCGTCCCGCCCACCGTGCCGTACGGCCGGCTCGTCCCCGTGACCGTCCACTTCGACGACCTGGACGCCCTCGGACTGCTGCACAACGCCCGCTACCCGGTGATGGTCGAGCGGGCCTGGACGGAGCTGTGGGCCGGGCACGGCATCCGGTTCGAGGGCGACTGGGAGGCGGCGGGCGACGCCTGCAACGCGGTCAGGGAACTGACGATCGGCTACGAGGCGCCGGTCACCCGCCCCAGCGCGTACGCCGTCCACCTGTGGCTGGACCGGCTCGGCACCACCGGTCTCACCTACGGCTTCCGGTTCTGCTCGGCGGACGGCGCCACCACCTACGCCCGGGGCGCCCGGGTGCTGGTCCGGCTGGACGCGCGTACGCTGCGTCCGGCGCCGTGGAGCGAGGCGTTCAGGACTGCCGGTCGGGCACTTCTGCGACCGGCGGACTGATCTTCGGCCGGTTGCGGTCCCCGGCCCGCAGCACCCTCGCGAACACCACCAGGCAGCAGGCCAGCAGGGTCACCAGACCGAACGACACCACCAGGCTGGTGGCCTGGGCCAGACCGCCGATCGCGCTCGGCGCGACCAGGCCCGAGGTGTACGTGATGGTCGCGACGCCGGCGATGGCCAGGCTCGGGTTGGAGCCGGCCCGGCCGGCCGCGGCGAAGCACAGCGGGACGACCACGGCGATGCCGAGGCCCATCAGCGCGAAGCCGGTCATCGCCACCGCCGGATGGCCGCCGACCACGACGAGCAGGCCGCCGAGGGTGGCCAGCACACCGCTCACCCGCACCGTGCGGACCGCGCCGAACCGGTCCACCACCTTGTCGCCGGCGAGCCGGGCCAGTGCCATCGTCAGCGTGAAGCCCGTCGTGCAGGCCGCCGCCAGACCGGCCGAGGTCTCCAGCTCGTCCCGCAGATAGACCGCCGACCAGTCCAGGCTCGCGCCCTCCGCGAACACCGCGCAGAACCCGACCGCGCCGATCAGCAGCGCCGACCTGGGTGGCAGCGCGAAGCGCGGCGGCGGGTCCTCGTCCTCGGCGGGCTGCAGGTCCAGCACCCACGTGCAGGCGACCAGGCCCGTCACGGTCAGCACCGCGGCGGCCAGGAGATGGTGCGTCCTGGCGTCCGTGCCCAGGTGAGCGGCGAGCGTCCCGGCCGCCGAACCGATCAGCGCGCCCGCGCTCCACATGCCGTGCAGACCGGACATGATCGACTTGTCCAGGCGGTTCTCGATCTCGACGCCCAGGGCGTTCATCGCCACGTCCGACATGCCCGCCGCGGCGCCGTAGGCGAACAGGGCGAGACACAGGATGAGCAGGTTCGGGGCGAGGGAGGGCAGGATCAGCGCCAGCGTCCACAGGGCCAGCAGGCCGCGCAGAGCGGCACGGGCGCCGAAGCGGTGGCTGACGCGGCCGGCCAGCGGCATGGCCAGGGACGCGCCGAGCGCGGGAAAGGCGAGCGCCAGCCCCAACTGGCCCGCGCTCACGCCGGCGTGGTCCTGGATCCAGGGCATGCGGGTCGCGAAGGAGCCGGTGACGGAGCCGTGCACGGCGAACACGGCTGCCACGGCGTACCGGGCGTGTTTCACCTCGCGCCGCCCGTAGGTCCCTGTCTTCATGGTCCACCCCTCCGTGTCCGTCAATCCGCGGCGTAAACTATCAGGGAGCCTGCCTGATAGATAGTGGAATACCGGTGCGGCCCCCGCGCCGCCGATCTGGAAGGATCCCGGCATGCCCGCATCCCCGAGCACCGCCCGGGCCATCAACGACCGGCTCGCCCTTCATCTGCTCCAGCAGGAGGGCCCGTTGACGGCAGGGCAGTTGAAGCAGCTGACCGGCCTGTCCCGGCCCACCGTCGCCGACCTCGTCGAACGCCTCACCGCCTCCGGACTCATCGAGGTGGCGGGGGAGTCGGGCGAGCAGCGCCGCGGACCCAACGCCAAGCTGTACGGCATCGTCGCCGAGCGCGCCTATCTCGCCGCCCTCGACGTGCGCACCGAAGGCGTCGCCGTGCTCGTCTCCGACCTGCTCGGCCGGGTCCTCGCGGAGGCCTCCGTGCCCATCGACGACCACTCCGGCACCGGTCCCGCGGTGGAGCAGGCGGTGAGCCTGGTCGAGCGCGCGGTCAAGGAGGCAGGCGCCGACCGGCTGCACACCGTCGGCATCGGCGCGCCCGGCCTGATCGACCCGGTCGGCGGGGAGCTGCGGGACTCCAGCGGGCTGCCGGAGTGGCATCGCCGGCTGATGGCCGCGCTCCAGGAGAAGTTCCCCGAGGCGCGGGTCGGCGTGGAGAACGAGACCAACCTCGCCGCCCTGGCCGAACAGCGCGACGGTGCCGCCCGCGACCGGGACACCTTCGTCCTCCTCTGGCTCGGCCTCGGCATCGGCGCCGCCGTCGTCCTCGACGGCACCCTGCGCCGGGGCGTGTCCGGGGGCGCGGGCGAGATCGGCTTCATGCCGGTGCCCGGCACCGCGGGCCTGCCGTCGGCCACCGACTGCGACGGCGGCTTCCACTCCGTGGCGGGCTCGGCGGCGGTGACCGCCCTCGCGACGGAGCACGGAGTGACGGCCCGGCCCGCCGGGCCCGAGCCGCACGCCGCCGCGCTGGTCCGGGAGGCGGTACGCCGGTCGGCGTCCGGGGGCGACCCGGCCGCCGAGCGGTTCCTCGACGCGCTCGCCGACCGCGTCGTCCTCGGCGCCGCCGCCGTCGTCTCCGTCCTCGACCCCGGCTGCCTGGTCCTCGCCGGTGAGATCGGCCGGGCGGGCGCCGGTGCCCTCGCCGACCGCGTCCAGCGCCGGCTCACCCGCATGTCACCGCTGGCCACGGAGGTACGGCCCAGCACCCTGGGCGGCGGCGCGGTACTGCGCGGCGCCCTGCTCACCGCCCGCGACCGCGCGCAGGACGACCTCTTCGCACCACCGGAGCGATAGCCCGCGGCGCTGTCCGGTGGGGTCCGTGCCCGCGCCCGGACATGGCCGCCCCCGGGCACGAGGGGGCGTCGGTGCGGGCTGGCCGGGCGCCGGGACAGGACGGCCCGAAGGTGGCCCGGGGGCCCGGGGGCCCGGGAGTCCCGAAGGCGGCCGGGGCCGCGGGAGTCGCGGGGTGTGCGTCGCCCGCGTGAACCTGCCGCGGGCCGGCTCAGGGAGTGGACCGGCGTCGCGCGGGCCGTCGCTCCGCGGGCTCCGGCTCCCGGAACGCCGTGCCGGCCGCCGCCCGCCACAGCAGTACCGCCGGGAGCAGGACCGCCGCTCCCAGCAGGGCCGTGAAGCCCCCGGCGCTCGCCGCCGACAGGGGCTCCAGATGCCGGGCGTGGAAGAGGAGGTGGGCGACGGAGGAGACCAGGTAGGCCACCAGCGCCGTCAGCACCAGGCGGCGTTCCATCGTCGCCACCGCCGCGCACAGCACCACGGCGAGCGCGAGGCTCGCCCCGCCGAAGTCCCGGAGCAGATGCTCGTTGTAGGGCGGCAGGCGCGACACCCACGGCCACTTCCAGAACAGCTCGGGCAGCAGCAGGATCCACAGTCCCAGCACCACCTGGCCGCCCGCGAGCAGTCCCAGCCCCGCCCGCAGCCCCGCCCGTCCGCTCATCCGCGCCGCCCGTCCCTCCCGCCGCCGAACCGCGCCGCCAGGTACTCCTCGAACGTCCCCTTGCCGACCGCGTGCTCGGGAGCCAGGTGCCCGCCCTCGCGCAGCGCGCGGTAAGTCTTCCCCGCGAGCGGCACGTTCACCACGGCCCGCCGGCGGCCCGTCGCGTCCAGATAGGCGCGGGCCAGCGACTCGAAGGTGCGCACCTGGGGACCGCCCATGTCCGGCACTCGCCCGGCGGGCGGGCCCGCGGCCAGTTCGGCGAGCCGGTCCGCGACCTCCGCGACCTCCACCGGCTGGTCGGAGACGTGGCCCGGCAGTAGCGCGACCGGCAGCTTGGCCAGGGCCTGCAGCATCTGCACCACCAGGTCGTGGAACTGGGTCGCCCGCAGCACCGTCCACCCGAGGCCGGACTCCTCCACCAGCTTCTCGGCGGCGAGCTTGGACCGGTAGTAGCCCAGCGGCACCCGGTCGACACCGACGATCGAGATGTAGACCAGGTGGGCCACCCCGGCCCGCTTCGCCGCCGCGATCAGGTTCGCCGCCGACCGCTCGTCCCCGCCGCGCTGCGTGGTGGCGCAGTGCACGACCGTTTCGACCCCGGCGAGCGCCGTGTCCAGGCCGCTGCCGCCCTCGCGCAGGTCGACGGCGTACGGCTCGCTGTGCCGGCTGATCACCCGCACCTCGTGTCCGGCGGCGCGCAGCCGCTCGGTGACGAGCCGGCCAAGCGTTCCGGTCCCGCCGGTCACCAGGATCGTGGTCATGCCGTTCAGCCCCTGTCGGACGTGGGGGGCTCCCGGGTGGAGCGCCCTGTCGTCAGCTGGGACCGCGCGGCACCCGCGAAATGTGACAACGCCGGGCGGGATTTCTCACGGCCGGGCCAGCTGACGGCCTGCGAATCCCAGTTTGTCCGGGTTCATCACGGCGTGCAGCTCGCTGATCACCCCGTCGCGCAGCTCGAAGGTGAGGACGCCGACCAGGTCTTCGCCCGAATGGGCGACCAGGGCGGGCGCGCCGTTGATCTCGGCGACGGTGAGGTCCCAGTCCGTCGTGAAGCGCCGCATCCCGCCCACCGTGAAGCGCAGGACCTTGTCCCGGCCCTCGACGGGGCGGCGGGCCGCGGAGACCTTGCCGCCGCCGTCGCTCCACCAGGTCACGTCCTCGGCGAGCAGCTTCTCCAGACCCGCCAGGTCGCCCTCGCGAGCCGCGGTGAGGAACGACGCCACCAGCCGGTCCCGCAGCCCGGGCGCCGGCTCGAACCGGGACCCCGGCTCGCCCACCCGCCGGACCGCCCGCCGGTGCAGCTGACGGCAGTTCGCCTCGGTCAGGTCCAGGACCCCGGCGATCTCGCGGTACCCGTACGCGAAGGCCTCCCGCAGCACGTACACCGCCCGCTCGGTCGGTGTGAGACG
The DNA here is from genome assembly GCF_044327745.1 of Streptomyces sp. NPDC018026. Lineage (NCBI taxonomy): Bacteria > Bacillati > Actinomycetota > Actinomycetes > Kitasatosporales > Streptomycetaceae > Streptomyces > Streptomyces sp. NPDC018026. Next base: position 73,289 of record NZ_JBIRFY010000007.1, on the reverse strand, counting down.
TTCCAGCAGCAGGAGCAGCGCCGTGGACACCGCGTCGCGCTGCTCGGCCGACTCCAGCGGGCCCAGCGTGCCGTCCGAGGTGACGACGGGCTCCGGCAGCCAGGTGCCGACGTAGCTCTCGTGGCGGGCGCGGGCGGAGGTGAGCCGGGTCAGACAGAGGTTCGTGACGACCTTGGCCAGCCAGGCACCCGGCTGCTCGATCCCCGCCCGGTCGGCCCCGGCGAAGCGCGGCCAGGCGTCCTGGACCGCGTCCTCGGCCTCGTCGGCCGAGCCCAGCATGCGGTAGGCGATGCCGAACAGCCGGGGGCGGTGACGTTCGAAGTCGTCGGCTGCGCTCGGGGTGGTCGCGGTGCTCATGACGGCACCCTGCCAGAGAGTCCGGCAGGGTGCGTTGGGGGGACCCGGCGGCGGGCAAGGGCCTTCGTCACCGCCGCCGGGCCCGGTCGGGCGGGGGTCAGCAGGCTCCGAGGTCCTGCCAGACACCCCATTCACCGGTGGTTCCGGGCTCCTCGCCCTTCGTCCACCACTTGGACTTCCAGGTGTGCCCCTGGTGGGACACCGTGGTGCCGCCCCCGTACGACGAGGCGGTGTCCCAGGCGGGAGCGGTGCACTGCCCGGTGTCGTCCGTCGGGCTGGGGCTCGGCCCCGGGGACTCGGTGCCCGTGGGCGTGGGGGTGGGGGTGGGTGTGGGCGTCTGCGTGCCGGGGTCCACCACGGTCGTGCCCCGGGCGAGGTCACCCGCCAGGGCGTACGCCTTGCCGCCGATCGTCACCGTCCAGTTCGACGGGGTCGACACGGGCAGGTAGTAGTTGAACGCCAGGTCCACGGTCGCGCCCGGCGCCAGCGACTGCCACGCCGGCAGCTTCAGCGACACCCGGTGGAAGTCGCCCTTCAGACCGCCCGCGTTGCCGCCCGTGTGGTCGCTGCTGATGACCTTGGTACCGAAACCCGACTGGTCGGAGGCGTTCCCCGGGGCCGAGGTCCCGTAGTCGAACTGGAACTCCGTGCCGCCCGGCAGCGCGGTCTTCGTGTTGTTGGTGATCCGCAGCTTGGGCGTGATCGGGTAGTTGGAGTCGCCCAGCTTGAAGTCGGTGAACTCCACGTCCACGTCCACGGCCTGTGCCGGCAGGTCCGCGTTCGACTTCCTCGCACCGTAGGGCGCGGCCGACTTGAACGTGTCGTACATCAGCGAGGTGAGCGTGTCACCCGGCTCGTACTGGCCCTTGGCGGCGTTCCAGCCGTAGTCGCCGGCCAGCTCCCAGATCATCGCGCCGCCGATGCCGCGGTCCACCACGTAGTCGGCCTTGGCCCCGACCGACTGCTCGTCCTCGGTGGACAGGAAGACCTTCTTCTCGGCGTTCCACAGCCAGGGGGCGACCAGCGTGGAGTCGTACTTGCGGGCGTAGGTGCCGGTCAGCTTCGTGTCCGCCGGGAAGCCGTAGTCGGTGACGTAGTCGCCGACGATGCCCTTCTCCAGGTTCTTGGCGTGCCACATCGGGTTGGAGCCCGCCGGGGACTCCTTGCCGTTGGTGTCGAGGTCGTGCCAGAGGTTGTCGATGCCGACGGCGCCGTCACCGCACTTGGTCAGGCCGGAGCCCGCCGGGCAGGTGGACGCGGAGGCCTTGCCCCACAGGCCGTCGGTGCCGCCCTGGACGTTCTTGTGGCCGCGGGTGTAGTACGGCAGGCCGATGTTGATGCGGCCGGCCGGCATGGAGCCGCGGAAGTAGTGGTAGGCCCAGTCGGTGTTGAGGTAGCCGATGCCGCCGTACTGGGCGCTCCCGTACACGTTGGCGGCGGCCAGCTCGGCGTCCTTGCCGTCGTCGAAGAGCGAGGCGTTCGGGCCGACGTACTCGTTCCAGGCACCGTGCAGGTCGTAGGACATGATGTTGACGTAGTCCAGGTACTTCTGGACCTGGAAGGTCTCCATGCCGCGCAGCAGGTACCCGGAGGACGGCGCGGCGACGGAGAGCAGGTAGTGCCTGCCGTCCGCGGCGCCCGCGCGGTCGAGCTTCTCGCGCAGCGTCTTCATCAGGACCGCGTAGCCCTTGACCAGCCCGGCCCGGCGGCCGTTGGCGAAGGACCAGTCGAGCGGGTTGCCCGCGTCCTTCATCGTCGTCGGGTACTCGTAGTCGATGTCGACGCCGTTGAAGCCGTACTTGCGGACGAAGTCGACCGCCGAGTCGGCGAAGGTGTCGATGCCGGCCTGGTTGACCGAGCCGTCGGCGTTGGTGGCCATCGAGTAGAAGCCGCCCGAGTCCACGCGCGAGCCGTCGTCCGCGAAGTAGCCGCCCGTCTCGGCCCAGCCGCCCACCGAGATCATCGTCTTGACGTCCGGGTGCTGCTTCTTGAACTTGTTGAGCAGGTTGAAGTGGCCCTTGTAGGGGAGGTCCGGGTCCATCTCGGCGCCCTCGACCCCGGGCCAGGTCATGCCGGTCGCCGCGTTCTTCTCGCCGTCCGAGCCCACGGAGAGCCTGTTGCCGCCGTCGACGTGCGCGAAGGCGTAGTTGATGTGGGTGATCTTGTCCCACGGGATGTCCGAGGCGAGGTAGGCCGGCTTGCCGTCCTTGCCCGTGCGCCAGCTCGTGAAGTACCCGATCACCCGGCGCGGGTGGTCGGCGCCCATCTTCTCCCTGCCGTCGGCGTCGTAGACCGAGCAGTAGGGGACCTCGACGCCGGGGGTCTCGTAGAGCCCGTCGGGTCGACAGGACTCCTGGCCGGCGGCTTGCGACGCGGTCGCCGGGAGACCGGCGAGCAGCAGGCCGGCGACGGCGGCGGCCGCCGCGAACAGGGCAGGTCCCGCTCTGTGGCGGGATCTGGAGCGTGACGGGGAAGGCACAGTCGGTTCCTCTCCACGGAAGTTGCGCAGACCCTAGAGAGGACTAGACCAGTGAGTCAATAGGTATGGACCAATCTCAAGGCGGGCGGAGGGCCGCCCAGTTGGAGCGGCCGCGGTGACGTCCCGGTCACGGGAAGAGCGTTCTGTGAGCCACTCCACACCCTCCGTCCGCATGGACGGGGATCAGTCGTGGCACACTGGCCGTGTACCAGAAGCAGCGCACTCCGGGGTCGGTGAAAGTCCGAACCGGCGGTTACAGTCCGCGACCCGGTCGCTTCCAGCGACCGGTTGACCAGGTGAAATTCCTGGACCGACGGTTAAAGTCCGGATGGGAGGCAGTGCGCGGCGGGCGAGCATACGTGCGCGCCGCCGATTTCTGGGCGTGCCCGTCAGGGGTGCGCCCTGTGCGGCGTCGCTCCCGGTGTCCTCGTCCGTGACTCTGTCGTTCCGACAGCCCCGGAGTCCGTGCCCGAAGAGGCAGGAGGACCCGGGAAGTGTTCACCGGAATCGTCGAAGAGCTGGGCGAGATCACCGCCGTCGAGACCCTCGACGACGCCTGCCGCTTCCGCGTGCGCGGCCCCGCGGTCACCGAAGGCGCCCGGCACGGCGACTCGATCGCCGTCAACGGCGTCTGCCTCACGGTCGTCGACCACGAGGGCGACGCGTTCACCGCCGACGTGATGGCCGAGACCCTGAACCGCTCCAGCCTCGGCGCGCTCGCCGTCGGCTCCCGCGTCAACCTGGAGCGCCCCACCGCCGTCGGCGCCCGGCTCGGCGGGCACATCGTGCAGGGCCACGTCGACGGCACCGGCGAGATCCTGGAGCGCAAGCCCTCCGAGCACTGGGAGCTCGTCAGGATCTCGCTGCCCGCCGACCTCGCCCGCTACGTCGTGGAGAAGGGCTCCATCACCGTCGACGGCATCAGCCTCACCGTCGTCGACGCGGGCCCCGACTTCTTCACCGTCAGCCTCATCCCCACCACCCTCGCCCTGACCACGCTGGGCATCAAACAGCCCGGCGACCCGGTCAACCTCGAGGTCGACGTCATCGCCAAGTACGTCGAGCGGCTGCTCGGAGCCCAGGGGAGTACCAAGTGAACTGGCTCAACTCCGAGGCGTTCACGCTCTTCGACCAGCACATCAAGTGGTCGGACATGATCGGCAACGTGATCGGTCTGCTCGGCCTCGCCCTCGGCTGGCGGCGCTCGATCTGGACCTGGCCCGTGCAGTTCGCCTCCGGGCTCGTCCTCTTCGCGGCCTTCGCCACCGCCCACCTCTCCGGCAGCGCCGGCAAGCAGATCGTCGTCATGGTCGTCGCCGCCTGGGGCTTTTGGCAGTGGAACCGCGGCAGCCGGCAGACCCAGGACGGCTCCGTCGCCGTACGGTTCGCCACCTGGCGCGAACGCGGCGCGCTGGCCGCCGCGGCCGCTGTCGGCACCCTCGCGGTCGGCGGCCTGTTCACCGCCTTCCCCACCCTGTCCTGGGACCCCTGGCCGGACGCGTACATCTTCGTCGGCACCGTCGTCGCCATGTACGCCCAGGCCCGCGGCATGGTCGAGTTCTGGTTCGCCTGGCTGCTCGTCGACCTCGTCGGCGTCCCGCTGAACTTCGCCAACGGCTTCGCCTTCTCCGGCTTCGTCTACGTCCTGTACGGCGCGCTCGTCCTGTGGGGCCTGCGCGACTGGTGGCTGCGCTCCCGCGACGCGGCCCGCCCCCTTCCGGAAGGAGCGCCCGCATGAGCACGGCACCCATCCTCTACAGCCCCGACGGCCCCGAGGACCTCGTCCTCGACCCCGTCGAGCAGGCCGTCGCGGACATCGCCGCGGGCCGCCCCGTCGTGGTCGTCGACGACGAGAACCGCGAGAACGAGGGCGACCTCGTCATCGCCGCCGAGAAGGCGACCGAGGAGATCGTCGCCTTCATGATGAGCGAGTGCCGCGGCCTGATCTGCGCCCCCATGGAGGGCGAGGAACTGGACCGGCTCCGGCTCCCGCAGATGGTCGACGACAACACCGAGTCGATGAAGACCGCCTTCACCGTCTCCGTGGACGCCGGCGCCGCCCACGGCGTCACCACCGGCATCTCCGCCGCCGACCGCGCCGCCACCCTCCGGCTCCTGGCGGGCGGCACCGCCGAACCCACCGACCTGGTCCGCCCCGGGCACGTCTTCCCGCTGCGCGCCCGCCCCGGCGGCGTGCTCGTCCGCAACGGCCACACCGAGGCCGCGGTCGACCTGGCCCGCCTCGCGGGGCTGCGCCCGGCCGGCGCCATCGTGGAGATCGCCGGCGAGGACGGGCGCATGCTGCGGCTGCCCGAGCTGATCCCGTTCGCCCGCAAGCACGGCCTGACCATCATCTCCATCGAAGACCTCATCGCCTACCGGCGCACCGAGGAGCCCACCGTCCGCCGCGAGGCCGAGGTCCGGCTGCCCACCAGGCACGGCGAGTTCACGGCGTACGGCTACCGCTCCACCGTCGACGGCGTCGAGCACATCGCCCTCGTGCACGGCGAGATCGGCGACGGCGAGGACGTCCTGGTCCGCGTCCACTCCGAGTGCCTCACCGGCGACGTCTTCGGCTCCCAGCGCTGCGACTGCGGCCCGCAGCTCGACGCCTCGCTGGACCGCATCCAGGCCGAGGGCCGGGGAGTCGTCGTCTACCTGCGCGGCCACGAAGGACGCGGCATCGGCCTGATGTCCAAGCTGCGCGCCTACGAACTCCAGGAGCGCGGCCGCGACACCCTCGACGCCAACCTGGAACTCGGCCTGCCCGCCGACGCCCGCGACTACGGCGCCGGCGCCCGGATCCTCCAGGACCTGGGCGTGCGCGCGGTCCGCCTGATGACCAACAACCCGGACAAGAGCGCCGCCCTCGAACGGCACGGCATCACGGTCACCGGCCGCGAGCCCATGCCCGTCCAGGCCGGCGAGCACAACCTCCGCTACCTGCGCACCAAGCGGGACCGGATGGGACACGACCTGCCCTGGCTGGACACGACCCCCGTGTCCACCTGCGGCAACCAGTAAGCAAGTACTACGAGGAGACACGTGAGCGGCAAGGGTGCACCGGAACTGTCCGTACGCAACGTCGGGGACCTCAGGGTCGCCGTGATCGCGTCGCAGTGGCACGACAAGGTGATGGACGGACTGGTGGACGGGGCCCTGCGCGCCCTGCGCGAGCTGGGGATCGACGAGCCGACCCTGCTCAGGGTCCCCGGCAGCTTCGAACTGCCGGTGGTGGCCAAGGTCCTCGCGGGCCGCGGCTACGACGCGATCGTCGCCCTCGGCGTCGTCATCCGCGGCGGCACCCCCCACTTCGACTACGTCTGCCAGGGCGTCACCCAGGGCCTGGTCCAGGTCTCCGTCGAGACCGGCGTCCCCGTCGGCTTCGGCGTCCTCACCTGCGACACCGAGGAGCAGGCCCTGGACCGGGCCGGCATCGAGGGCTCCAGCGAGGACAAGGGCCACGAGGCGGTGACCGCGGCCGTCGCCACGGCGGCCACGCTCCGCTCAGTATCCGAACCGTGGCGTTAGTCCGGTCGGCACTACGCGTAAAGTGGGCGGCACCATGTCCAAGAAGACTTTCGAGGAGCTGTTCACCGAGCTCCAGCACAAGGCAGCCAACGGCGATCCCGCCACCTCCCGCACCGCCGAACTGGTGGACAAGGGGGTCCATGCCATCGGCAAGAAAGTCGTCGAGGAGGCCGCCGAGGTCTGGATGGCCGCCGAGTACGAGGGCAAGGACGCCGCGGCCGAGGAGATCTCCCAGCTGCTGTACCACGTCCAGGTGATGATGGTCGCCCGCGGCATCTCCCTGGACGACGTCTACGCCCACCTGTAGAGCCGGACCCCCTTCTCTCCACCCCTTCACACAAAGGAAGCCGACCTCATGCTGCGCATCGCCGTCCCCAACAAGGGTTCCCTGTCAGGCCCCGCGGGGGAGATGCTGCATGAGGCCGGCTACCAGCAGCGGCGCGAGTCCAAGGAACTGCGGATCGTCGACCCGGTCAACGAGGTGGAGTTCTTCTACCTCCGCCCCCGCGACATCGCGATCTACGTCTCCTCCGGCAAGCTCGACATCGGCATCACCGGCCGCGACCTGCTGATCGACTCCGGCGCCCACGCCGAGGAGATCCTCCCGCTCGGCTTCGCCCGCTCCACCTTCCGCTTCGCCGGCAAGCCCGGCACCGCCACCGGCATCGACGACCTCAAGGGCCGCACCGTCGCCACCTCATACGAGGGCATCGTCGCCGCCCACCTGGCCGACCGCGGCGTCGACGCCTCCGTCGTCCACCTGGACGGCGCCGTCGAGACCGCCATCGAGCTCGGCGTCGCCGAGGTCATCGCGGACGTCGTCGAGACCGGCACCTCCCTGCGCAACGCGGGCCTGGAGGTCTTCGGCGAGCCCATCATGAAGTCCGAGGCCATCGTGATCCTCCCCCAGACTTCGTCCGGGGGTGCCCCCAGCTCGGACGCGGAGCCCGACGAGACCACCGAGCCCAAGGTCCAGCAGTTCCTGCGCCGCCTCCAGGGCGTCCTGGTGGCCCGGACCTACGTCATGATGGACTACGACTGCCGGGTGGAGCAGCTGGAGAAGGCCGTCGCCCTCACCCCCGGCCTGGAGTCCCCGACCGTGTCCCCGCTGCACAACGAGGGCTGGGTCGCCGTCCGCGCGATGGTCCCGGCCAAGGAGGCCCAGCGGATCATGGACGACCTGTACGAGATCGGCGCCCGGGCCATCCTGACCACGGCCATCCACGCCTGCCGGCTCTGACCCGCCGCCACCCCAGGAGCACGCCCGGAGCCACGCCATGCCCGACACCCCGCCGGACCACCTGCCGGCCCTGCCCGTCACCTTCCGCCCCGGCCGCACCCGCGCCGTCCTGATCGTCCTCGCGGCCGTCACCTTCGTGACCGTCACGGTGCTCGGGATGGTGCTGGCCGGCCTCGGCCCGGGGGAGCGGCTCAGCTTCGTGCTGACCGCACTCCTCCTGGCGGGCGTGCTGCTCCTGCTGGCCCGGCCCCGGGTCGCCGCCGACGAGACGGGCGTCACCGTGGTCAACCTGACCACCACACGCCGTCTCGCCTGGCCGGAGATCCTCCGGGTCAACCTCCGGCAGGGCGACCCCTGGGTCTTCCTCGACCTCAGCGACGGCACCAGCCTGCCCGCGCTCGGCATCCAGCCCGGCATCGCCAAGCAGCGGGCGCTCGCCGACGCACGTGCCCTGCGCGACCTCGTGGAGGCCCGTTCCGGTGCCCTCCCCGAGGCGCCGCGTGACTAGACGCGGCGCCGCCGACCCTGCCGCGGGCCCCCTTTTCGTGATTAATCTGGGAACGAGGACGCGGACGTCGCGTCCTCGCCCCCGTCGCTCCGCCCGGTGCGCGGGGTTCCTGCTACCCGAGGAGTGACTCCCTCCGGCGATGGACGGACCGTCCTGCAGTACCTGCGCCGCCCCCTGCTGTGACACCCCACAGGCGGCGGCCTCATGACCACCCCCCTGCTGCTCCTCGCAGCCGCGTTCCTGCTGATCCTCGCCAACGGCTTCTTCGTCGCGGCCGAGTTCGGCCTGGTGACCGTCGAACGGCCCGACGCCGAACAGGCCGCCGCGGCCGGTGACCGGCGCGCCCACCGGGTCGTCGAGTCCCTCAAGGAGCTGTCCTTCCAGCTCTCCGGCACCCAGCTCGGGATCACCATCACCTCCCTCGTCGTCGGCATGCTCGCCGAACCGGCGCTGGCCCGGCTGCTCGACGGGCCGTTCACGGCCGTCGGCGTCCCCGACGGCGCCGTGTCCGGCGTGTCGGTCGTCGTCGGCATGCTGCTGGCCTCCGCCGTGCAGATGGTGATCGGCGAACTGGTGCCCAAGAACTGGGCGGTCTCCAAGCCGCTCCAGGTCGCCCGCTTCGTGGCCGGACCCCAGCACGCCTTCGCCCGGCTCTTCCACCCGGTGATCGCCGCCCTCAACACCGTGGCCAACCGCCTGGTCCGCACGCTGGGCATCGAACCCGCCGAGGAACTGGCCTCCGCCCGCACCCCCGGCGAACTGGTCTCCCTGGCCCGGCACTCCGCCCGGGCCGGCGCCCTGGAACAGGACACCGCCGACCTCTTCGTGCGGACCCTCTCCCTCGGCGAACTGACCGCCCAGCACGTCATGACCCCCCGCGTGAAGGTCAGCGCCCTGCACTCCTCGGCCACCGCCGAGGACGTCGTCAACCTGACCCGCGCCACCGGCCTGTCCCGCTTCCCCGTCTACCGGGAGAAGATCGACGAGATCGTCGGCATGGTCCACCTCAAGGACGCCCTCGCGGTCCCCGTGCACGACCGGCTGCGCACCCCGGCCGGCCGGATCGCCCGCCCGGCGCTGCTCGTCCCCGAGACCCTGCCCGTACGCCCGCTGCTCACCCGGCTGCGCAGCGAGCAGCCCATCGCCGTCGTGGTCGACGAGTACGGCGGCACGGCGGGTGTCGTCACCCTGGAGGACATCGTCGAGGAGATCGTCGGCGAGGTCCGCGACGAGCACGACGGCCTCGACGCGCCCGAACTGGCCCCCGCCCCGCCCGAGGACGGCCGCCCCGCCTGGGACGTCGACGGCAGCTGCCGCGTGGACGCCCTGCGCCGCGTCGGCCTGGACGCGCCCGAGGGCCCGTACGAGACCGTGGCCGGACTAGTCGCCGACCTGCTCGGCCGCATCCCGGCCGTCGGCGACCGGGCCGAGCTGCCCGGCTGGCGGCTCTCGGTCCGCCAGGTCGGCCACTACCGCGCCGAGCGGATACGCCTGGTGCGCACCGCCGCGGTCACCGCCCTGGAGGCCGCCCGATGAGCGTCCTGCAACTCCTCTTCGCCGCACTGCTCGTGCTCGCCAACGGCTTCTTCGTCGGCGCCGAGTTCGCGCTCGTCTCCGTGCGCCGCAGCCAGATCGAACCGCTCGGCACCACCCGCGCCCGGCAGGTGCTGTACGGCCTGGAACGACTGCCGCAGATGATGGCCGCCGCCCAGTTCGGCATCACCGTCTGCTCACTGACCCTGGGCGCGGTCGCCGAGCCGACCGTCGCGCACCTCCTGGAGCCGGTCTTCGAGTGGATCCACCTGCCGCACGGCATGATCCACCCGCTCGGCTACGTCATCGCGCTGGCCGTCGTGGTCTTCTGCCACCTGGTCATCGGCGAGATGGTCCCGAAGAACCTGGCGATGGCCGCCCCCGAGAAGGCGGCGCTGTGGCTCAGCCCCGGCCTGGTCGCCTTCGCCCGCCTGTGCAGGCCGATCACCGTCACGCTCGGCGCCTGCGCCCAGGGCATCCTGCGGCTCTTCCATGTCGAGCCCAAGGACGAGGTCGAGGCCGTCTTCACCAGTGAGCAGCTCAACCGGCTGGTGGAGGACGCCGGCCAGGCGGGGCTCCTCGACCCCGAGGAGCAGGAACGCCTGGAGGACGCCCTGGAGCTGGGCTCCCGCCCGGTGACGGACGTGCTCCTGCCGCGCGAGTCCCTGGTGACGGTCAGCCCCTCGGTCACGCCCGGGGAGATCGTCGCGCTCACCGCCCGCACCGGCTACTCGCGCTTCCCGATCGCGGCGGACCAGGGCGCCTTCATGGGGTACCTGCACGTCAAGGACGTCCTCGACCTGGAGGAGTCCGACCGTGCCGTCCCCCAGCACCTGTGGCGCCCGATGACCACGCTGCGCCCCGAACTCCCCCTGGACGACGCCCTCACGGTGATGCGCCGCGCGGCCACCCACCTGGCCCAGGTCACGGACCCGTCGGGCCGGGTACTCGGCCTGGTCGCCCTGGAAGACGTACTGGAACTCCTGGTCGGCGAGGTCCGCGACCCGGCCCACAGAAACAAAGAGGTAACCCTGGCCACGTAACTCCCCCGCCGCCGCTGCGGGCAGTCGTGCCTCCCCCAGTGCCTGAACGGCCTGGGAGGTACCCCCAGGCGGCACGGGTGGGCGCAGCGGCACCCCGCAACGCCGGGCCGCGTCCCCACCCCCCCCGCACCGAGGCTCGGCCCTATACGGCCGACGGACCCCCCGGCCCCCGCCCCGACAGCACTTCCCCGTACGCCTGCATCAGATCCGGCAACCGCAACGTCGCCAGATCGTCCCGGGTCAACGCCCCCGGATACACGGACAGCCGCAGATCCCGGTACGCACAGCTCTTCTCGTACAGCGTCCGCAGAAACCGCCCGTTCCCCAACTCGTCGATCCACCCCTGATCCACCACGTGCCCGGCGATCGACCGCAACTCGTCCAGCGCCTCCTCGTCCCACACGTCCCCGTTCTCCGCCGCGAGCACCTCACCGATCGAGGTCAGCTCCAGCGGCCGGTACGACGGAAAGTCCACCCGCGTCGTGAAACGCGAGGACAACCCGGGATTGGCGCCCAGCAGCCGGTCCATGCCCTCCGGATAGCCGGCCAGGATCACCACCAGGTGGTCCCGGTTGTCCTCGGCCCGCTTCAGCAGCACCTGGAGCGCCTCGTCGCCGTACGCGTCGCCCTTGCCGTACCCGGAGTTGGACAGGGAGTACGCCTCGTCGACGAAGAGGACGCCGCCGAGCGCGGAGTCGATCAGCTCGTTCGCCTTCACGGCGGTCTGGCCCAGGTACTCGCCGACCAGATCGGCCCGCTGCGCCTCCACCAGGTGGTCGCCGCCGAGCAGCCCGAGGGCGTAGAAGACCCGGCCCAGGATGCGGGCCACGGTGGTCTTGCCGGTGCCGGAGGGGCCGGAGAAGACGAAGTGGCGTTTGGGTGGCTGCACGGGCAAGCCCTGCCCGGCCCGCAGCCGCGCCATGTTCAGCTGCGCGGACAGCGCCCTGACCTGGCGCTTCACCGGCTCCAGGCCCACCATCCGCTCCAGCTCGGCGAGCGCCTCCTCCAGCAGTGCCGGATCGGTGGGCCCGCTGGGCAGGGACGGGTCGGGCCCGTCCGCCTTCTCGCGCACCGACGGCCCGCCGAGCGGGGGCAGCGGGGCGGACAGCGCGGGTTCCGGGGCGGAGACCTTGACCCCGCGCTCCTCGGTGCCGAACAGGGGGTCGAGCCCGTCCAGGCCGTCCGTCCCCGCACCCGCCTGCGCGTATCCCGTGAGGTCGGCCGGGTCCTCGTAGCCGTCACCCTCGGCGATCGCGGCCAGCCGGGCCGAGGTGTCCATGAAGGCGGGGTCGACGCGGTGCACCGCCCGGTACAGCGGGAGCGCGGCGGCGCTGCGCCCGGTGCCCTCGTGGGCCCTCGCCAGCCAGTAGCGCAGCTCCTTGCGCTGCGGCTGCTCGCTGCGGCACCGCATCAGGGCCGCCGAAAGGAGCGGCTCGGCCTGCCCGTACATCTCCAGGCGGACCCGGGCCATGCCGCTGAACAGCCCGGCCTCGATGCCCAGTAAGGGGTCGCCGAGCAGCGGGTCGGTGTGCCGGACGAGCCGCTCCCAGTCCTTGACGAGGTAGGCGCGGCACGCGTGCAGGAAGCGGACCTGCGCGTCGGAGTCCACCGGTGGCAGCCCGGCCAGGGCGCGGTCCAGCTCCGGCACGTGCCGGCCGTCCAGCCAGTGCGAGGCGTGCGCCAGCAGCAGGTCGCGCGGGTTCTCCAGCACGGGCTGCACCCACCAGCCCAGCCAGTACCAGGAGTTGAGCGTCCGGCGGTGCCGGGCCCGCTGCTCGCCGAAGCGGTCGCGGTTGCGGAACATTCGCAGGAGCGCGTTCGTGGTGTCGACGCGCAGCGCGTGCAGTCCCAGCCAGCCGTCGGCCATCGTGGGATCGATCCGCACCGCCGCCCGGAACTCCTCCTCCGCCTGCGGGTAGGCCCCCATGGTGTAGGCGTCCACGCCGCGCAGCCAGGCGAGTTCGGCCGGGGCCTGTGGGCCCTGCGTGCCGAAGTCCATCACGTCCCCCACCTACCGTGCCCCCGTCGGTATGCCACCGAGCCGTCGCTCGCCGGCCGCCTCGGTCAACGGCTGTACCGCGGACCGGAGTTGCAGGTGCGTGCGGCAATCTCCCGTAGGTCGCACCGAGGGCATCGTACCCGCGGCGGTCATTCCTCCGAAGGGTGCGGGAGGGGCCGTTCCGCGAGGTGGGAGCGGGCGGGGCGGGCCACCGGACGGTGACCGAGGGTGAGCGTATGGCGTCGCGGAGGAGCCGGAAAGCGTGCTCGGGGCAGAACGAAGCCCCCGATCACGGGGGAACAACCGGGGGCTTCGCGTCTGTCGGCGGCTTCGAACTGCCGCACATTCAGAACGTAAGACCTGTACGGCCCCTGGGTCAAGCGAAGTTGGGGCACGTCGGCGGGTTGCCGGGTCGCGATCTTCACGAGTTCAGCACATTGCCGAAGGTCCGTCACCCTGCGTGAGGAAGTGGGCTCCGGAGGCGCTCCCCGCCGGCCCCGGCAGCACCTCGTACCCCTGTTCGCGCTGTCGCACCAGAAGGTGCGCGAAGGGGCGCGAAGGGTCCTCGGCGAAGTGCCGGCGCTCGGCCGGGATCCACCCGTCCCAGAACGTCCGCTGTTCCGCTCCGTCGCGCTCCCGTCCGCGCGCCCACGCCCGCTCCGCGGGCAGGTCCATCCACAGCAGCCCGGCCAGGTGCGGCCGCAGCGCCGCGCGGCCGGCGCCGACGCCCTCGACCAGGATCACCGGAGCGGGCTCCAGGGCGAGCGGCACCCCGAACCGCCGGGTCCGCCAGTCGTACGGCGCGTAGTGCGCGGTCTCACCGCGCCCCAGTGGCTCGATCACCTGGGCGAGCAGCCGCGCGGTCCAGCCGAACAGCTGTTCGTGACTGGCGATGTCGTCGAGGTGCAGCACCGGCGCACCGCCCAGTCCGGCCGCCAGCCGCCCGGCGAAGGTGGACTTGCCGGACCCGGCGTGTCCGTCGACCGCGATCAGACGTACGGGTCCGCAGGAGGGGGGAAGCCGGCAGAGCCGGGCTGCGAGGTCGAGGATGGCGGATCCCGAGGGTGGCGCGCGGGCGGACGTGTTCCCTCGCACTCTAACCAGTGGTCGACACCAATATTGGTGGCGTGGCGTGCGTGGAAGTGCTGGCAGGAGCGGGCACCTGCGGCCATAGTTGGCGCACGACCGTGCAACGACGGACCCGCCCGACCCGGACACCTGGGGGTCTCCCGCTCATGAGCAGAGTCGAACAGCCGTCCCGCAGAGCCCTGCTGGCCGCAGCCGTCGCCGCGGCCGCCGTGACGGGCGGGGCGATCCCGGCGACCGCCCGGGCCGCGTCCGGCGCGGGTCCCGGCGGTGGCGCCGCGGACCGCGACCGGGACGGCGCCCGGCGGCCGGTGGACTACCGCGCCTGGACCACCCTCGGCGACTGGCGGCGCGGGACCGTGCGGGGCGCCCGGCCCGTCGCGGGCGCCCGCCCGGGCGTCGTGATCGGCGCCCCGGCCGGCACCGTCGACTACACCGACCCGCACACCGGCACCACCGCCGCCTGGGAGTACGCGACCTGGACCTCACCCGTCCACCGGCTCACGGTGCCCTCGACGGAGGTCATCGCCTCCTGGAACGCGCACACGCCGGGCGGCACCTGGATCCAGGTCGAACTGAAGGGCACCTACTCCGACGGCACGGCCACGCCCTGGTACGTGATGGGCCGCTGGACGGCCGGCGACGGCGAGCGGGACATCAGGCGGACCTCGGTCGACGACCAGGGCGACGGCAGGAGCAGCATCTGGACCGACACCTTCTCGATCGACGACGCCGCCACCGGCCTGCGCCTGGTCTCCTACCGGCTCCGGCTCACCCTCCACCGCCGCCCGGGCACCCGCACCACGCCCACCGTCTGGCGGCTCGGCGCGATGGGCTCCGACGTCCCCGACCGCTTCACCGTGCCGGCCTCCACCCCCGGGTACGCCGGAGAACTGCGCGTCCCGCGCTACTCGCAGGAGATCCACAAGGGCCAGTACCCGGAGTACGACAACGGCGGCGAGGCCTGGTGCAGCCCCACCTCCTCGCAGATGATCATCGAGTACTGGGGCGGGCGCCTCACCGAGGACCAGCTCGCCTGGGTCGACCCCTCCTACGCCGACCCGCAGGTCTGCCACGCCGCCCGGTACACGTACGACAACCAGTACGAGGGCTGCGGCAACTGGCCCTTCAACGCCGCCTACGCAGCCACCTTCAAGGGCCTCCAGGGCGTGGTGACCCGCCTCGGCTCCCTCGCCGACCTGGAGACGCTGATCGCGGCCGGCATCCCGGCCATAACGTCCCAGTCGTTCCTGGAGGAGGAGCTGACCGGATCGGGGTACGGCACCTCCGGCCACCTGATGACCGTGATCGGCTTCACCGCCGACGGCGACGTGATCGCCAACGACCCGGCCTCGGACGACAACGACGCCGTGCGCCGCGTCTACAGGCGGCGCGAGTGGGAGAACATCTGGCTCAGGACGAAGCGGTACAACGCCAGCGGCAAGGTCGTCTCCGGCACCGGCGGCGTCTGCTACCTGTACTTCCCGGCCCACCCCGGCCCGCGTCAGCGCGAGGCCCTCGCGGCGGTGGGCGTGCGCTGAGCGGAGCGGGCCGCACCGCTGTGACCAAGCTCTCGGCCGCAAAAGCCGCTCACGGTGGCAAGGTGGACACCGTGAGCGGGGGGACTCCGCCCAGCCGAAGCCGAGATCAGCGAGAAGCCATGACCGCACACAGCGCAGCCGCCACCCGTGTCCGTACCGGCGGCCCCAAGGACGACGACGGACCGAAGATCCTGGAACACGTCATGGGCTGGACCCTCGTCGTGGTGGTCGCGATGCTCGTGGTTCAGCTGGGCCTGCTGTGACGTGACCCGTGTGTGACCTGCCCCACGACCCGACCTGCCATACTGCGGAGGTCCCGCCGCCCGTAGGAGACCAGGGTCGAAATTGAATATCAGTCAACAACGTGCCGACGCCCGTCCCCGGGCACGCGGCACCGAGCGCTCGGTGGCACGCCGCGCCGAACTCATCGCCATCGGGCGGAAGTTGTTCGCCGACACGTCCTACGACGCGCTCTCGATGGACGACATCGCGCGCCAGGCGCATGTCGCCAAGGGGCTGATCTACTACTACTTCCAGTCCAAGCGGGGCTACTACCTGGCGATCATCCAGGACTCCGTCGCCGGCCTGGTCACCACCGCGGCGCGCGGCACCGAACTGCCGCAGGTGGACCGTGTCCACCGCACCATCGACGGCTATCTGCGCTACGCGGAGCACAACCAGGCCGCCTACCGCACCATCGTCAGCGGCGGAGTCGGCTTCGACACCGAGGTGCACGGCATCCGGGACGGGGTGCGTGAGGCCATCGTCGCCACCATCGCCGAAGGGGCATACGGCCGTTCGGACATCGGTCCGCTGGCCCGGATGGGCCTGCTCGCCTGGGTGTGCAGCGTCGAGGGCGCCACCCTGGACTGGATCGGGCGGCCCGAACTGCCCCGCGAGACCATGCGCGAACTGCTGGTGAAGTCGCTCGGCGGCACGCTGCGCGCCATCGAGGAACTGGATCCCGCCTACCCCGCCCCGGCCCCGGCCCGCCGCGACGACGCCTGACGAGACGGACGACGCCTGACGAGACGGACGACGCCGGCGAAGGGGCGGAAACCCGAGCAGGTTCCCGCCCCTTCGCCCCCCGTACGCGCCAGGTGGTTCAGTCGATCGCCTTGATCAGCTCACCGTTCGCGGTGTCGCCGCTCAGCTCCCAGAAGAAGGTGCCGCCGAGACCCTGCTCGTTCTTGTACGCCATCTTGGTGGCGATGGTCTGCGGGGTGTCGTAACTCCACCAGTCGCTCCCGCACTTGGCGTACGCGGTGCCGCCCACCGTGCCGGTCGCGGGGCAGCTGGCCTTGAGCACCTTGTAGTCCTCGATGCCGTTCTCGTACGTGCCCTTCGCCGGGCCGGTCGCGGTGCCGCCCGGTTCCGACTGGGTGACGCCGGTCCAGCCGCGGCCGTAGAAGCCGAGGCCCAGCAGGAGCTTCGAGGACGGGACGCCGAGCCCCTTGAGCTTCGCGATCGTCGCCGAGGTGTGGAAGTCCTCCTTCGGAATGCCGGAGTACGAGGTCAGCGGCGAGTGCGGAGCGGTCGGCCCGGTGGCGTCCCAGGCGCCGAAGAAGTCGTACGTCATCGGGTTGTACCAGTCGACGTACTGCGCGGCCCCGGCGTAGTCCGCCGCGTCGATCTTGCCGCCGGCCGTGGCGTCCGCCGTGATCGCCGCGGTGACCAGGTAGTCCTGGCCGAACTTGGCGCGCAGGGCGGCCATCAGCTTCGGGAAGGCGTCGCGGCCGCTGGTGTCGCAGCTCAGGCCGCAGGCGTTCGGGTACTCCCAGTCGATGTCGATGCCGTCGAAGACGTCGGCCCACTTGGAGTTCTCGACCAGGTCGTAGCAGGACTGCGCGAACGCCTCCGGGTTCTGCGCGGCCTGCGCGAAGCCGCCGGACCAGGTCCAGCCGCCGAACGACCAGAGGATCTTCAGGTCGGGGTGCTTCTGCTTCAGCTTGAGCAGCTGGTTGAAGTTGCCGCGCAGCGGCTGGTCCCAGGTGTCCGCGACGCCGTCGACGGAGTCGGCCGCGGTGTAGGCCTTGTCGGTCGCCGCGTAGGCGTCGCCCATGGCGCACTTGCCGCCGGTGACGTTGCCGAACGAGTAGTTGATGTGGGTGAGTTTGTCGGCGGAGCCCGACGACTCGATGTTCTTGACGTGGTAGTTGCGGTCGTAGACGCCCCATTCGGTGAAGTAGCCGACGACCTTGGACCCGGCCGCGGCCTGCGCGGCGGGCGCCTCGGCCTGCGCGGCGGTGGCCGTGGCGGGGCCGGCCCCGGCCAGCAGACCGGCGCCGAGGGCGACGGTGCACAGGGCGGAGAACAACGTCCGGATGGGGCGGACGCGGGGGAGGTGCGGGACGTGCATCGGGTGTCTCCTCGTGGGGGGATGAGGGAAACGCGCGCCGATTGGCATGAACGCGGTAATGCGCTCGGTCCGTCACCGTAGGAGGACTAGACCAGTGTGGTCAATGGTTCGGACCATTCTTGAGTCCCGAGGCCGGAATCCAGCCGGAATCCCGTCCCTCGCGGGCCCGGCCGGGGTCATTCCCGGAATTCTTCGAGTAAGCGGTCGTTAACTGGTGACTCCATGCCTCCGATCGGGCATACTCACAGCGCACAGCCGCTGGTCAGCCGCTTCCGCGACCCGGGAGTGCGAGCATCGGCCAGGCCCGAACGACCCGGCGGAGCCGCCTCCACCCAAGGCGCAGGTCCGCCGATGTGCCCGAAAGGGAGGAGAGCGTCGCCATGCCCGACCGCGCCCCGCAGCCGGTGGACCGGCAACTGCCCACGGACGAGGCACGGGACCTGATCTCGCTCGTCCGCGACATCGCGCAGCGTGAGATCGCCCCGAGCGCGGCCGAGGAGGAGGACACCGGACGCTTCCCGCGCGAGGTCTTCACCCTCCTGTCCGACTCGGGCCTGCTCGGACTGCCCTACGACGCCGAGTTCGGCGGCGGGGAGCAGCCGTACGAGGTCTACCTCCAGGTCCTCGAGGAGCTGGCCGCGGCCCGGCTCACCGTCGGCCTCGGCGTCAGCGTGCACACGCTCGCCTCCTACGCGCTCGCCACGTACGGCACCAAGGAGCAGCAGGCCGAGCACCTGCCGGCGATGCTCGGCGGCGGTCTGCTGGGCGCCTACTGCCTCTCCGAGCCCGCCGCCGGCTCCGACGCCGCCTCGCTGCGCACCAAGGCCGTGCGCGAAAGCGGCGGAGACTGGGTGCTCACCGGCACCAAGGCGTGGATCACGCACGGCGGCATCGCCGACTTCTACACCGTCATGGCGCGCACCGGCGAGGACGGACCGCGCGGCATCACCGCGTTCCTGGTGCCCGCCGACGCCGAGGGGCTGAGCGCCGCGGTGCCGGAGAAGAAGATGGGGCTCAAGGGCTCGCCCACCGCACAGGTCCACCTCGACGGTGTGCGGGTCCCCGACGCCCGCCGCCTCGGCGACGAGGGGCAGGGCTTCGCGATCGCGCTGTCCGCGCTCGACTCCGGCCGGCTGGGCATCGCCGCCTGCGCGATCGGCGTGGCCCAGGCGGCGCTGGACGAGGCGCTGTCGTACGCGGCCGGGCGCAGGCAGTTCGGCAGGCCGATCGCCGACTTCCAGGGGCTGCGCTTCATGCTCGCCGACATGGCGACCCAGATCGAGGCGGGCCGGGCCCTGTACCTGACGGCGGCCCGACTGCGCGACGCCGGGCTGCCGTTCGCCAAGCAGGCCGCCATGGCCAAGCTGCACTGCACCGACACGGCGATGCGGGCCACCACCGACGCCGTGCAGATCCTCGGCGGGTACGGCTTCACCGCCGACTTCCCCGCCGAGCGGTACATGCGCGAGGCCAAGGTGCTGCAGATCGTCGAGGGCACCAACCAGATCCAGCGGATGGTCATCGCCCGTCACCTCGCGGGTCCCGAGGAGCGGTGAGGTCGGCGGCGACGCCGAAGTCGCCGCCGACCCGGAAGTCGCCGGTGGTGAAGAAGTCACCCGTGGCGAAGAAGTCCCCGAGGCCACGCGGGGGCTCCGCGAGCCTGACCCACTCCGGGTCGTGGCGTCCGGGCAGGGTGCGGCCGCCGTCGGCCCAGGTCCGCATCAGTTCACGGTAGATCGGCGGGTCCGGGATCTGCGGGGCCGGGGGAACCGGTCCCGCGGGCACCGGCACGAACACGCGGCGCCGACTCCCGGTCGACGAGTACGTGGGGGTCATACCCGGGCAACGCGCCGAAGTGCGGACAGGTCACCGGCGGAGGCAATCGAGCGTGAGTTCGTGGGCGTCCGCCGCCGGCCCGCGCCGCGGCATCCTGTGAGCCGCGGCGCGGGCGGGGTGACGCAATGGGTGGGCCGGCCCCTCGAAACGGGCGCTCGGGGGCCTCAGGCCGCTTCGCGCCGCATCGTCGGCACCCGCATCGGGCGCGAGCCCGGGCCGCCGACGTGGGAGAAGGGCTGAGTCCGCCAGTCGAGGCCCCGGGGGAGCGTCAACAGCAGGGCGGTGTCCTGCTCGTGGGGCCGGAACGACTCGTCCGCCGGACGCGCCTCGGTGGCCCTGCGGCCGGTGCCGGCGCAGACCGTGAGCCCGAACGGGTTCCACGGGGAGGCGCACAGGGCGTGCTCCGGCAGCGTCTCCTCGTCCGCCAGCAGGGCGATGGGCTGCGCGCAGTCCGGGCAGAACACCCGGTACATCTCGAAGGTGTCGTAGGCGTCGAGTTCCTCGTCGTCGAAGGCGTCGGGTTCGACACCCTCCGATACGGGCTCGACGACCGGCTGCTGCCGCTTGGGCGTGGTACGACCAGGGCGCTTAAGACTCTGCATGGGATTCTCCCCCTCGGGCTGGGCCGTGACGGCACTGCGGCCTCGACCACAGCAAGCACTTCCCGTCCCCCCTCCGGGGTAATCACGAGAACATCACGGAGAACGTTCAACCAGTGTGGTCTTCGTCACATGCCGTTCGCAGATGCCCCGTGCGGCGGTTTTGTCCCCACCCGGCCCCCGTCCGGACCCTGTCCGACGACCCGTCACATCACGAACGGGACATGACCCGGACTGCTCAGGTGTCCGAGGAGGTCAACGGCACTGTAGGTTCTTGCGCCATGGAGGAGCTGGACCGACAGATCGTGCAGCTGCTCGTCAAGGACGGGCGGATGAGCTACACCGACCTGGGCAAGGCCACGGGCCTGTCCACGTCGGCCGTGCACCAGCGGGTGCGGCGGCTGGAACAGCGTGGCGTCGTCCGCGGTTACGCCGCGGTCGTCGACCCGGAGGCCGTCGGGCTGCCGATGACCGCCTTCATCTCGGTGAAACCGTTCGACCCCAGCGCCCCCGACGACATCGCGGACCGCCTCGCCGGGGTCCCCGAGATCGAGGCCTGCCACAGCGTCGCGGGCGACGAGAACTACATCCTCAAGGTCCGGGTGGCCACCCCGCACGAGCTGGAGGAACTGCTCGCCCGGGTCCGCTCCCTCGCCGGTGTCTCGACCCGCACCACCGTGGTCCTCTCGACCCCCTACGAGTCCCGTCCGCCGCGCATCTGACGGCGTTCGCGCGGGAGTGCGGGGCCACGGCCGCGCGCCCGGCCGCCCCGGCTGCCGGGCGGCCCCCGCGAGGGGCGAGACTGGTGTCCATGAGTGAGTCCACCACCCCGTCCTCGACCGTCCTGCTGCGCCGCGGCGAGGTCCACAGTCCCGCCGACCCCTTCGCGACGGCCATGGTCGTCGAACGCGGCCAGGTCGCCTGGGTCGGCTCGGAGGGCGCCGCGGACGCCTTCGCGGACGGGGTCGACGAGGTGATCGACCTGGACGGCGCCCTCGTCACCCCGGCGTTCACCGACGCACACGTGCACACCACCGCCACCGGCCTCGCCCTCACCGGACTCGACCTGTCCGGCGCCCCGACCCGCGAGGCGGCCCTCGCCCTGGTACGGGACTTCGCCGCCGCCCGCCCGGACGACCGCGTGCTCCTCGGTCACGGCTGGGACGCCGCCCGCTGGCCCGACGGGCAGCCGCCCACGCGCGCCGAACTGGACGCCGCGACCGGCGGCCGTCCCCTCTACCTCAGCCGGATCGACGTCCACTCGGCCGTCGTCACCACCGCCCTGCTCGACCTGGCGCCCGGTGACCTCGCGCGCGCGGACGGCCCGCTCACCGGCGACGCCCACCACGCCGTACGCGCCGCCGCCCTCGGGGCCGTCACCCCCGCCCAGCGCACCGCGGCCCAGCGCGCGGCCCTCGCGCACGCCGCCTCCCTCGGCATCGGAACCGTTCACGAATGCGCAGGCCCGGACATCTCCTCCGAGGACGACCTGACCGGCCTGCTGCGCCTGTCCGCCGAGGAGCACGGGCCGCGGGTGATCGGCTACTGGGCCGAGCAGGACGTCGACAAGGCGCGGGAGCTGGGCGCCGTCGGAGCCGCCGGGGACCTCTTCGTCGACGGCTCCCTCGGCTCCCACACCGCCTGCCTGCACCAGCCCTACGCCGACGCCGGCCACACCGGCACCGCCCACCTGGACGCCGCCGCCGTCGCCGCGCACGTCGTCGCCTGCACCGAGGCGGGCCTCCAGGCGGGCTTCCACGCCATCGGCGACGCCGCCGTGGGCGCCGTCGTGGAGGGAGTGCGCGCCGCCGCCGACAAGATCGGCCTCGCCCGCGTCCGGGCCGCCCGCCACCGGATCGAGCACGCCGAGATGCTCACCCCCGAGACCGTCGCGGCCTTCGCGGAACTGGGCCTGACCGCCTCCGTCCAGCCCGCCTTCGACGCGCTCTGGGGCGGCGAGGACGGCATGTACGCCCAGCGTCTGGGCGCCGAGCGGGCCCGCACGCTCAACCCCTTCGCCGCCCTGCTGCGCGCCGGCGTGCCGCTCGCCTTCGGCTCCGACAGCCCGGTCACGCCCCTCGACCCGTGGGGGACCGTCCGGGCCGCCGCCTTCCACCGCACCCCGGAGCACCGGGTCTCCGTCCGCGCCGCGTTCACGGCGCACACCCGGGGCGGCTGGCGGGCGATCGGCCGCGACGACGCGGGTGTCCTGGTGCCGGGCGTGCCCGCGGACTACGCCGTGTGGCGTACCGGCGAACTCGTGGTCCAGGCCCCGGACGACCGGGTGGCCCGCTGGTCGACCGACCCGCGCTCCGGCACCCCCGGCCTCCCCGACCTCACCCCCGGCCGGGACCTGCCGCTCTGCCTGCGTACCGTGGTGGGCGGCCGGACGGTCTTCGTACGGCCGGGCGAGTGATCTCCACGGCCGACGGGGCGATGATCTTCGCGCGGCCACGACCTGCGTCTCCTCCGCGCTGACCTGCGCATTGACATCAAAGGTGCAGGTGGAACGACTGTTGACAGGCGACGGCGGGGGGCCGGTAGGTTCGGCGGAGTCCACCACCGGACGCCCGACCGGGGAATCTTCCGCATACGCGTCGCGGCGCCGCTGAGTCAGGGACGGTGTGCCGCACCGGGGCACCGCCACTGGGAGCCAGGCTCAGTGCCCGCACCGCGACGAGGGAACGTTCCGGCCGGTCGGGAGGTGTGACCCGGGTGGGGCCCGGGCGCTCAGTAGACAACGGCCTAGGTCGACCCGCAGCCGGCGGGTCCCGGGCCGGCCCGAAGGGCGCCGGGCCCCCATCCGTCGCACAAACGGCCTGAATCGGCCATCCCTACCCCGGTTCCGGGAAAACGACACCACCGTACGGCCGTCCTGTCACGTCGGCGCAGGCCGCGGCGATTATGGTGGTCCTCTGTGTACGGACACGAAGGGGCAGTGGTGAACGACGGCGACGGGACGCCCGCGGCTGCGGGGCGGGAGAGGCGGTTCGGCCCCCTGGGCACGGCCCTGGTGATCATCCCGACCTACAACGAGGCGGAGAACATCAAGGCGATCGTCACGCGCGTGCGCGAGGCCGTCCCCGAGGCACACGTGCTCGTGGCCGACGACAACAGCCCCGACGGCACCGGCGCGCTCGCCGACGAACTGGCGGCCGCGGACGACCACGTCCAGGTCATGCACCGCAAGGGCAAGGAAGGGCTCGGCGCCGCCTACCTCGCCGGCTTCCGCTGGGGCCTGGAGCACGGCTACGGCGTGCTGATCGAGATGGACGCCGACGGCTCCCACCAGCCCGAGGAACTGCCCCGCCTGCTGACCGCCCTCAAGGGTGCCGACCTCGTCCTCGGCTCGCGCTGGGTGCCCGGCGGCCGGGTGGTGAACTGGCCCAAGTCCCGCGAGATCATCTCGCGCGGCGGCAGCATGTACTCGAGAATCGCGCTCGATCTGCCGCTGCGCGACATCACCGGCGGCTACCGCGCCTTCCGCCGCGAGACCCTGGAGGGGCTCGGCCTGGAGGAGGTCGCCTCCCAGGGGTACTGCTTCCAGGTCGACCTCGCCCGCCGGGCGATCAAGGCCGGTTACCACGTCGTGGAGGTGCCGATCACGTTCGTCGAGCGGGAACTCGGCGACTCCAAGATGAGCCGCGACATCCTGGTGGAGGCCCTGTGGCGGGTCACCACGTGGGGCGTGGGGGAGAGGGTCGGCAAGGTGCTCGGCCGCGACAGGCAGTCCGGCACGGCGGCCGACGGGCAGACGGCTGCGAGCGACAGGCCGGCGGACTCCCTCGACGAGCCGGCGAAGGCGTCCGACGCCAAGGCCTGACCGCCCTCTTATGCCGCACTGAGCCGGGGCCAGGCACACTGGGAGTATGACGACTGGCGCCCAGACCCCCAGGTCCTCCGCCCGGCCTCCGCGCTCCCGGCTGCGCACCTTCCTGCCGCTGGGCGCCGCCGCCTGGCTCGTGCTGGAGATCTGGCTGCTGACCGTGGTCGCGGGGGCGTCCAGCGGCTTCATGGTCTTCCTGCTCCTGGTCGCCGGTGTCGTCCTCGGCTCCATGGTCATCAAGGCGGCGGGCCGCCGGGCCTTCCGCAACCTCACCGAGACGCTCAACCAGCAGCAGTCGGCCATGCGGGCGGGCGTGCCGCCCGAGGCCCGCCCGAACAGCGAGGGCAACGGCCTGATGATGCTGGGCGGGCTGCTGCTGATCCTGCCCGGCCTGATCTCGGACGTGCTCGGCCTGCTCATGCTGCTGCCCCCGGTGCAGAAGGGCGTCAGCCGCTATGCCCAGCGGACGGTGGAGCGCAAGCTCCGCGACGCCGGGCCCGGCACCCTGGGCGACGCCTTCCGCCAGGCCCGGATGCACCAGCCGGACGGCAAGGTGGTCCAGGGCGAGGTCATACGGGACGACCCGGACGACACGCCGCAGGACCCGCGCCCTCCGCTGACGCGCTGAGCGCGCGGTCCGGGCTCGGGGGCTCGGGGTCTCGGCAGGGCAAAACCGCGGGTGCCGTACATGAAGCTCATGTACGGCACCCGCGGTTTTTGTTCGGTTGTGTCGCCTACGGTTTCCCGCTACGCACTCTTGCGGCTGTCTCGCGGATGGACCGCGATGTTCATCGCGCCGGAGCGCAGAACGGCCAGCCGCTCCTCAAGGACCTCTTCGAGCTCCTCGCGGGTGCGTCGCTCCATCAGCATGTCCCAGTGCGTACGCGCGGGCTTGGCCTTCTTCTCCTCAGGGCCGTCACCGTCAACCAGGAGTGCCTGGGCCCCGCAGACCTTGCACTCCCACTCCGGCGGGATCTCCGCCTCGACCGAGAAGGGCATCTCGAATCGATGCCCCTTCTCGCATGCGTACTCCACGGCCTGGCGCGGGGCCAGGTCGATGCCGCGGTCCGTCTCGTAGCTGGTCACCACGAGGCGCGTGCCGCGAAGAGCTCGCTCACTCATGAATCGTGCCTCCCGGGCTTGTCGCCCACAGGACAGGTGTCGCTGTCGTCGTCATCCGGTCAACGTCCGGGCGGCGGTAAAGATTCCCGTCCCGACTCCCGATCCGGGCCCTGCGTCGCCGTCGCAGCCGCAGCCTTGCAACCAGTGCAGTACCCGCCGACGTCCGGTTTGTCACCTCTGCTGGCAGATGTGACATAGCGATTCGGCACCTTTGACGCGCAGTAACGGTACGCCTGGCAGGCCAAACGCGTACACTACAGCCCTTTCGCGCCGAGCGCTAAATCCTTTCGGGCACCGGGTTGCCCGCGTCGCCGATCGCCCGCCGCACCGGGACCCGCGCGAGCAGCACGAACCCGATGACGAAGAAGGCCACCAGCGAGATGATGGCGTCCCGGTAGCTGCCGGTCAGCTGGTAGGTCAGCCCGAAGAGCAGCGGCCCGAGCCAGCTCATCCCGCGGTCGCTCAGCTCGTACGCCGAGAAGTACTCGGCCTCCTTGCCCGGCGGGACCAGGTGGGAGAACAGGGAGCGGGACAGCGCCTGGCTGCCGCCCAGGACGAGCCCGATCCCGGCGGCCAGCACGAAGAACCACCCCGGCGCCCCGGCCGGCAGGAAGTACCCGGCCGCCAGGGTCACCGTCCAGGCGACCAGCGACCCGAGGATCGTGCGTTTGGCCCCGTACCTCCGGGCCAGCCGGCCGAGCGCCAGCGCGCCCGCCACCGCCAGCACCTGGACCAGCAGCACCGCGACGATGAGCGTGGACTGCCCGAGGTCCAGTTCCTCGGAGCCGTAGACCGAGGCCTGGGAGATCACCGTCTGGATGCCGTCGTTGTAGACCAGGTAGGCCAGCAGGAAGGCCAGCGTCAGCGGGCGGCGGCGCATGTCGCGGACGGTCGCCGCGAGCTGCCGGAACCCGGGCAGCGCGGCCTCCCGGGCCACCGCGCGCCGGTCGCGCAGCCGCCGCAGCGGAATGAGCGCGAAGGCGCCCCACCACAGTCCCGCCGACGCCAGGCAGATGCGGACCGCCGCGCTCTCGCTCAGTCCGAAGGAGTCGTGGCCGGTGTAGAGGACCAGATTGACGATCAGGACCAGGGAGCCGGCCGCGTAGCCGAAGGCCCAGCCGCGGGAGGAGACCGCGTCGCGCTCCTCGGGCGGGGCGATCTGGGGCAGATAGGAGTTGTAGAGCATCATCGCGACCGACTGCGCCGCGTTGGCGACGACCAGGAGCAGACCGCCCAGCAGATAGCGGTCGCCGCCGAGGAAGAACATGCCGGTCGTCGCCGCGGCGCCGGTGTAGGCGGCGGCGGCCAGCAGCGGCTTCTTGCGTCCCGAGCGGTCGGCCGCCGCGCCCACCAGGGGCATCAACAGCACCGCCACGATCACCGACAGCGACACCGAGTACGCGAAGAACGACCCGGCGCGCACCGGTATGCCCAGCGGGTGGACGTACCCCTCCGCGTCCGCCGCCGACTCCGCGACCGAGGTGAGATAGGGCCCCAGGAACACGGTGAGCACGGTCGTCGAGTAGACGGAGCACGCCCAGTCGTAGAAGTACCAGCCACGCTGCTCGCGCCGCCGTTCGGCCGCCGGGTCGGCCCCGTCCGCCGCATCCGTCCGCAGGGTGTCGGTGCCCACCGTGCCCTCGCTTCCCCGTGAACGCGCCGTCCCCGGGGCGCGGCCGGGGGCTCATACCCAGGCGCCGCGGTCCTCCATGACCTTGCGCAGTGTGTCGATGTGATCGGTCATGATGCCATCCACTCCCAGGTCCAGAAGCCGGTGCATGCGGTCCGGATCGTTCACCGTCCAGACGTGCACCCGCAGCCCGCGCGCGTGTGCGGCCCGCAGGAAGCGGTGATCCACCACCGGGATGCCGGACTGCGTCTCGGGAACCTGCGCGGCCACCGCCGAGCGGCGCGGCGCGACCGGCACGCCCCAGGAGCGCAGCCGCAGACCGAGGACGCCGCGGGTGCCGTACGAGGTGGCCAGGCGCGGGCCGGCCAGCCGCTGGGCGCGGACCACGCGCGCCTCGGAGAACGAGCCGACGCAGATCCGGTCCCAGGCGTTGTGCCGGCCGATCAGCTCCAGGAGCGGCTCCAGCGCGGGCTCCGCCTTCACGTCGATGTTCCAGCGCACCCCGGGGAAGGTCTCCAGGAGCTCCTCGAAGAGCGGCACCGGTTCCTCGCCCGCCACGCGCGCGTGGCGCACGTTCTCCCACGGCAGGTCGGCGATCCTCCCGGCCCCGTCCGTCACCCGGTCCAGGGTCGCGTCGTGGAAGGCGACCAGCTTCCCGTCCCGCGTGGCGTGCACGTCGGTCTCGATGTACCGGTAGCCCGCCCCGACCGCGCGGCGGAACTGCCGCAGCGTGTTCTCCAGGCCGTCGGCCGCCCCGCCCCGGTGGGCGAAGGCGATGGGTCCCGGATGGTCGAGGTAGGGGTGGCGTATCGGGGTGGTCACCGACGCAGTATCGCGCGCCGGGGTTGACCCGCGGCAACCACCGTGCTGCCGTCCGGTTCCGACGGCACGGCGAACGCGCGCAGGAACACCTGGGCGAGCGGGCCGATCGACACGGCGTAGAGCAGGGTGCCGAGGCCCACCGTGCCGCCGAGCGCGAAGCCCGTCACCACGACCGTGATCTCGACGGCGGTCCGCACCAGACGCACCGAGAGCCCGGTGCGCCGGTTCAGCCCCGTCATCAGGCCGTCCCGCGGGCCAGGACCGAACCGTGCGGCGATATACAGGCCGGTCGCCGCGCCGTTCAGGACGATGCCCGCCACCATCGCGGCGATCCGCAGCGTCCAGCCGTGGGCGTCCGGCACGAGGCTCAGCGTGGCGTCCATCGCGGCGCCGATGACCAGCACGTTGGAGACCGTGCCGAGGCCCGGCCGCTGGCGCAGCGGGATCCACAGCAGCAGGACCGCCGCGCCCACGACGGTCAGCACCACGCCCATCGACAGCCCGGTGTGCTCCGCGAGGCCCTGGTGCAGCACGTTCCACGGTTCGAGGCCGAGCCCGGACCTGACCAGCAGCGCCGAACTCGCTCCGTACAGGACGAGACCGCCGTAGAGCTGGGTCAGCCGCCGCGCGAGCCGTCCGGACTGCCTGGTCTGCCTGGACTGCCTGGACAAGAAGTGCCCCCTGGGGTGGTGGTAGTGGCCTGCCACATGACACCCTGTGGCTTGGGAAAGAGAGTCAACCATGGCCAATTCGGGGAAGGTGGACTGATTTTCATGGCGCAGTGGACCTCGGCCGTGGGGGCGGGGCAGCTCGCGCGGCTGCTGGGCTCGCAGCAGGACCGTCCGGCCGGGCCCGGCACGCGCCGCCCGCCGGCCTACCGCGCGCTCGCCGACGGCATCCGGCTGCTAGTGCTGGAGGGCCGCGTCCCGGTCGCCGCCCGGCTGCCCGCCGAACGCGAACTGGCCCTCGCCCTGACCGTCAGCCGCACCACCGTCGCCGCCGCCTACGAGGCGCTGCGTGCCGAGGGCTTCCTGGAGTCCCGGCGGGGGGCGGGCAGCTGGACCGCGGTCCCGGCCGGCAACCCGCTGCCGGCCCGCGGACTCGAGCCGCTGCCCCCCGAGGCGCTCGGTTCGGTGATCGACCTGGGCTGCGCGGCGCTGCCCGCACCCGAGCCCTGGCTCACCCGCGCGGTGCAGGGCGCCCTCGAGGAACTGCCGCCGTACGCGCACACCCACGGCGACTACCCGGCCGGACTGCCCGCGCTGCGCGCGATGATCGCCGAGCGCTACACCGCGCGGGGCATCCCCACCATGCCCGAGCAGATCATGGTGACCACGGGGGCGATGGGCGCCATCGACGCCATCTGCCACCTCTTCGGCGGGCGCGGCGAGCGCATCGCCGTGGAGTCCCCGTCCTACGCCAACATCCTCCAGCTGATGCGCGAGGCCGGGGCCAGGCTGGTGCCCGTCGCGATGGCCGAGGGCCTCACCGGCTGGGACGTGGACCGCTGGCGCCAGGTGCTGCGCGACGCCGCGCCCCGGATCGCCTATGTGGTCGCCGACTTCCACAACCCCACCGGCGCGCTCGCCGACGACGACCAGCGGCGACGGCTGGTCGACGCGGCCCGCTCGGCGGGGACGGTGCTCGTCGCCGACGAGACGATGAGCGAGCTGTGGCTGGACGACGACGTCGAGATGCCGCGCCCCGTGTGCGCCTTCGACCCGGCCGGGTCCACCGTGATCACCGTCGGCTCCGCGAGCAAGGCCTTCTGGGCCGGGATGCGCATCGGCTGGGTCCGCGCCGCGCCCGACGTGATCCGCAGCCTGGTCGCCGCGCGGGCGTACGCCGACCTGGGCACACCGGTGCTGGAGCAGCTCGCCGTGAACTGGCTGTTCAGCACCGGCGGCTGGGAGCAGGCCGTGACGGTGCGGCGCGAGCAGGCCCGGCAGAACCGGGACGAGCTGGTGGCGGCGGTGCGCCGGGAGCTGCCCGACTGGGAGTTCGAGGTGCCCCGCGGTGGGCTCACCCTCTGGGTGCGCACCGGGGGCCTGTCGGGATCCCGGCTCGCCGAGGCGGGGGAACGGGTGGGCGTCCGCGTCCCGTCCGGGCCGCGCTTCGGGGTCGACGGTGCCTTCGAGGGGTACGTCCGGCTGCCGTTCACGGTCGGCGGCGCGGTGG
Organism: Streptomyces sp. NPDC018026; assembly: GCF_044327745.1. Classification (NCBI taxonomy): domain Bacteria; kingdom Bacillati; phylum Actinomycetota; class Actinomycetes; order Kitasatosporales; family Streptomycetaceae; genus Streptomyces; species Streptomyces sp. NPDC018026. The sequence goes on along the minus strand of NZ_JBIRFY010000007.1, from coordinate 43,600 downwards.
CCGAGGAGGCGGCGGTACGACTGGCCGCGGCGGCCCGGCTGGTGGAGAGCGGCGGCGTCGGGGGCGGCGGTGAGGCACCGCGGACGTTCGTGGCCTGAGGCCCGGTCCGACGGGGCCGCCGGGGGCGCCTGCGCCCGCGAAGCCCCCGTGGGCGGAGTCCCCGTCCGTTCGCCCGCCTGCCCGTGCCGGGGACGGCGGGCGTTGTGCCGCGCCGGCGGCGGCCGACGATGCGGCCACCGGTCCGCGAGGCGGGTGGGGCACGGACGGGTGACGGACGCGCGTGAGGGCCGGGGCCGACGGCGTCCGGTGGGTGCGGCCGGGACGGGCGGTGGGGTGCGTCGTCCCGGCCGGGGTGTCAGGAGGTCTCCGCCGCGACCGCGTCGGCGGGAACCGTCTCAGCGGGCGCGGGTTCGGCCGGCGTCCCGGCCGTCGCCTTCTCCGCCGTCACGGGGGCCGGTTCCGCCGCCGCGGTCGCCTCCGGCTCGCTCGCCACCACGCGGACCGGGGCGTCCTTCTTCTCCATGGTGACGGCCTTCACCTTCGCCTCGGCCCCCGCTTCCACCTCCGCCCCGGCCTCCGGGGGCAGGGGTGCCTGCTCCCCGTCCGCCGGTGTCGTGCGCGGGGGGAGCAGGTCGAGCACCGCCTGCCGGTGGGCCTCGCTCGTCGCGTCGTCGTAGGGGTCCGGGGTGGCCGGGACCTGGAGGCGGTGCACCGGGCCGGTGCCGAGGCGGGCGTATCCGCGGCCGGGCGGGACCTGGTCGAGCGGAGTGGTGTGCGGGGGCGCGCCCAGCGCGTTCGCCAGCTCGTCCGCGGTGGCCGGGCCGAGCACGACACGCGCGCGCGTGTGCTGCCGTACGGCGTCGGTGAGGCTGTCGAGGGCGTCGAGCTGGTCGGCGACGACCACCGTCACGTTCGCCGCCCGGCCGTGCCGCAGGGGGACCTGGAGCAGGGTCTGCGGGTCGCGGCGCCCGCCCGTGTCGGCGAGGTGCGTGAACGCGGTCGGACGGTCCAGGAAGACCCACAGGGGCCGCCGGGTGTCCTCCGGTGCCGCCAGGCCCTGCTGACGGGCCCGGTTCACGGCGATCAGCCGCCGCTCCGTCTCCGCGGCGGCCCACTCCAGGCTGGTCAGCGCGCCGGTGAGGCCGCACTCCACGGCCAGGACGCCGTCCCGGCCGACCAGGCAGGCGTACTCCCCGGTGCCCCCGCCGTCCACGATCAGCAGGTCGCCGTGGTGCAGCGCCTGGAGGGCGACCGAGCGCAGCAGGGTGGACGTTCCGGTGCCGGGCTGCCCCAGGACCAGCAGATGGGGCTCGGTCGAACGGATGCCGGTGCGCCACACGACCGGCGGCACGTCCCGCTGCTCCAGGCCGTGGGTGAGCGGGAGCGTGCGCTGGACGCGCGTCGGGTCGGTGAGGCCGAGGACGGTCTCGCCGGGCGCCGTCACGAAACGCTGGGCCGCGATGTCGGTGGGGAGCGCCGCGAGCACGTCGACGGAGAGGTGGTTGGCCTCCTCGTCCCAGGTGAAGCGGTACTCCCGGCCCCGGCCGGACTTCGCGGTGAGCAGGTGCTCGATCCGGGCCCGGGACTCCGCCTCCCCGTCGGTGAAGTAGGCGGGGTAGCGGATCACCAGGTGGGCGACGCGCCCGTCCTCGTCGAACTCGTGGGCGGGGAACGCCTTCTCCCACCCGCCGCCGTGGGCGTACAGGGGGTCGGGGTCCTCCGCGATCGAGAAGTACGGGACCAGCGCCTCGTAGAGCGACTGCAGGCGCCTGGTCCGGGTGTCGTCGGTGCCCTCGGACGCCGCCGGGGTGCGTTCCCTGCCCTGCCAGGCTGCCGCCGCCATCAGGACGATGACGGCGAGCAGCGGGCCGTACGGCACGAGCGCCACGACCAGGACCACCGAGGCCACCAGGAACAGCAGCGCGCCGCGCCGGTCCTTGGGGGTCTCGGTCCATCTGCGCCGCGCGGCCGCGGCCAGTCGGCGCAGACCGCGGGCGATCGTGATCAGCGGCTGGAGGACGTCGGTGGCGCTGTCGGCCGCCGTCCGGGCCAGCTCCCGGCTCCGGGCGAGCTGTGCGCCGCCGTTGCTCAGAATGCGGGGGAGGGGCCGCCGGGCCACTGCTGCCTCCTGGAGGTGCGTACGTGCGGATGTCGGGCGGGGGAGCGGGTCGTCAGAACTTGATGCCGCCGAGGAGGCCCGCCAGGCTCTCGCCGCCCGCCTTGATGCTCGGGGCGATGGCCGTACTCGCGAGATAGAACCCGAACAGTACGGCGACCAGCGCGTGCGAGGCCTTGAGGCCGTCCTTGCGGAAGAAGATGAAGACGACGATGCCGAGCAGGACCACGCCTGAGATCGAGAGGATCATGTGAGTTCTCCTGGTTCACGGGGACAGTCACCATGAGTACTTCCAGGCTCACAGCATGTATCCATACGATAAAAGGTGCAAATGGGGGAAATTCGACTGAATTACCCCACGTGGCGGAGCGGTCCTTGGGCCGCTCGGGTGTGCCGCGAGCCAGTACCCTGGCGTTTCACCCGCACGGCCACACCGCTCGTGGCCGTGCGTACCCGTTGTCCCCGGCGTTCGTCGGACCCGTACGAGCGTCACGCAGGTAGTGAGAGGTGGTCCGCCCGATGAGTGAAGCCCCCGACCCCGAGGTCGTGGAGCTGGCGACCAAGATCTTCGATCTGGCCCGGCAGGGGCGGACCGAGGAGCTGGTGGCGTACGTGGACGCCGGTGTCCCGGCCGACCTCACCAACGACCGCGGCGACTCCCTCGTCATGCTCGCCGCCTACCACGGCCACGCCGACGCGGTCCGCGCGCTGCTGACCCGTGGCGCCGACGCCGACCGTGTCAACGACCGGGGTCAGACGCCGCTCGCCGGAGCCGCCTTCAAGGGTGAGACCGACGTGACCAAGGCGCTGCTGGAGTCGGGCGCGGACCCGGCGGCGGGCACCCCGTCGGCCGTCGACACGGCCCGGATGTTCGCCCGGACGGACCTGCTGGAGCTGTTCGACGCCCGGTGACCGGGCGGTGGAGAGGGTCCTGTCCGGACCTGCTCCACATTTTCTGACCAGGGAAAACACTGGAAACGGGGGAGGCGGTACAGGGCCGCCGAAATTTCGGTCGCGGCAGATGTGACCGCCGGGCCATCATGACGACGTGGTTCACGGACGTGATGGCTGGGCAGGTGTTGCCGCACCGCGCGGGCCGTGACTCGGCCCGCAAGGGCCACCGACGAGAGGCAGAGGAACATGGTCTTCAGCAAGCAAGAGACGGCGGGCGCTCCGACGTGTTGGCGCACGGCCAGGTAACGCGTGCTCCCCGGTTGCGTCGACGCTTGATGTGAGGCTGTTTCCCATGTTCGATCCGGTCATAGCGCCCAGCGGTACGCTGCTCGGCCTGCTTCAGCGGGGTCGCGGCGACGGCACGCTGCACGCGCTCACCGCTCCGCGCGCCGAAGCGCTCGCGGCGCTGAACCACTGTGTGCTCCACGACCCCCGCCACGACTGGCAGGTCGAGAACCGCTCCCTCTACTACGCCCGCCTCTACCTCGACCTGAACGGCGAGCTGGACGCGATCGAGGCGCACCTCTTCGACCCCGAGGACGTCCTGGACGCCGACGAGTCGCGCACCGGGCTGGCCCTCGCCGTCCTCGGCCACCTCGCCTCCTACGGCAGGCTGGACGCGCTCCAGCTGCTGCGCCGGTACGCCGCCCACGGCGTCAACTGGGCGTGGGCCCTGGACGAGCTGGCGCTGCGCGACGACGACGCGGGACTGCGCGCCCTCGCCGCGCCCGTCCTGGCCCGCTTCCCGCGCGACGCCGAGGGCGAGGCCGAACTGGCCGCCGCGGTGCGGGACGCCTTCGAGCCCAGGCCCTGGCGCCTGTGGGCCGAGGACCCCCGGGAGCCGATCGCCACGCGCGTGCGTGCCGCCCAGGAGACGGGCTGCTTCGACCGCTGGCAACGCCAGATGAACTCCTCCGGGCCGCGCCCCGGCTGGAGCGTGCGAGCCGTCTTCGAGTGGGCCGAGCAGGGCGTCGAGCGCGGCACCCCGCTCCATGTGCCGGCCGCCCGCTGCCTCACGGCCGTCGCCGGGCCCGAGGACCGGCCCGAGATCGTCGAGGCCGCGCGGTCGGGCACCGAGGGCGCCCGCTGCACCGCCCTGCGCTATCTCGCCGACAGCAACGATCCGGACGTCCTCGACCTGATCGACGGCGCCGTGGCGACGGGCTCGACCCCCGTCGTGGAGGCCGCCGTCGCCACGTACGAGCGCATGCGCAGCCTCGCCGCCGTCGACCGGGCCCGCGGCTGGGTGCACCGGCCCGACGCCCTGGGGGCCGCCGCCGGACGGGTGCTCGCCTGCCGGGGCGCCGCCCAGGACCGCGATCTCGTGCTCGCCGCGCTGCGGGAGGCGGTACGCGGCGAAGGCCCCGACGCGCCGACCCTGTGGACCCTCGTCGACGGCACCGGACGGCTCGGCATCGCCTGCGCCGCGCCCGTACTGCGCCACATCTACCGCGAAACCGCCTCCTCCCACCTGCGCGGCCGGGCCGCCCGCGCGCTGGCCGCCACGGATCCGTCCTTCGCGGCGGGCTTCGCCATCGAGTGCCTGTGGGACTGCGAGGAGACCACCCGCGAACTGGCCGCGCGGCACGCCGAGACCGGCGACAACCGCGTCGTCGAACGGCTGCGCAGGCTCGCCACCGACCCGGCCGAGGAGGACGAGGTCCAGACGGCGGTACGCAGCCGCTTCGGACCGGACGCGCCCACCGTGTGAGAGCCCCGGCACCCGGCGCGGCGGAGAACCGCGCACACCGTGCGGCCCGAGCCCGGGGCCGCGCCGGGTGAACGGGGGACGGACCGCGGCTCAGCCGGGCGTGGCCGTGGCCCGGCCCGCCGGCTGGGCGGGGCAACGCTCACGGGACGTTCCCCGGCCGGAAAGATCGACGTTGACGCGAGCACGTCCAGTCCGGCGACAACACCGGTATGCGTGTCGTCATCGTGACCGAGTCCTTTCCCCCCGATGTCAACGGCGTCGCCCACTGCGCGCTCCAGACCGCCCGGCACCTCGTGGACCGCGGTCACGACTGCGTCGTCGTCGCACCGGCCACCTCCGCCGCCGCCGAGGCGGACCCGCAGGCTCCGTGCCGCGTCGTCCGGATCCCCTCCCTCCCGCTCCCCGGCTACCCGCAGGTCCGCGTCGCCCTGCCCAGCCGGCGGGTCGCCGCCGCGATCGCCGAGCACCGCGCCGACCTCGTGCACCTGGCGGGGCCCTTCGTCCTCGGCGTCCGGGGCATGGCCGCCGCCGCCCGGCTCGGTGTCCCGGCCGTGGCCGTCTACCAGACCGACCTCGCCGGCTACGCCCGTACGTACATGGGGGCGGGCGAGGCGGCCGCCTGGCGGCGCATCCGCTCCGTGCACGCCGCCGCCGACCTCACCCTCGCCCCGTCCAGCGCCGCCCTGCGCGACCTCGAGGCACACGGAGTGCCCCGGGTGGGCCTGTGGCCGCGCGGAGTGGACACCGAACGTTTCCGGCCCGACCGGCGGGACCCGGCGCTGCGTCGCGCACTCGCCCCGAACGGCGAACCGGTCGTCGGCTACGTCGGCCGCCTCGCCCCGGAGAAACAGGTGGAGCTGCTGTCCGGCGTCTGCGCCCTGGACGGCGTGCGCGTCGTGGTCGTCGGCGACGGACCCAGCCGCCCCGGCCTCGGGCAGACGCTGCCCGGCGCGCTCTTCCTCGGCCGCCGCACCGGCGACGAACTCGCCCGGATCTTCGCCTCACTGGACGTCTTCGTGCACACCGGCCCCTTCGAGACGTTCTGCCAGACCGTGCAGGAGGCCATGGCGAGCGGCGTGCCCGTCGTCGCGCCGGCGGCGGGCGGACCGCTGGACCTCGTGGCCCACGGTCGCACCGGGCTGCTCGTGCCGCCGCGCGACGCCGCCGCCGTGCGGGACGCCGTGTGGTCCCTGTCCGCGGACCCCGGACTGCGGGGCGCCTACGGCGGCGCCGGGAGGGCCACCGTGGAGGGACGGACCTGGGCGGCCGTCGGCGACCGGCTGATCGGGCACTACACCGACGTGCTCGCCTCCCGGAAGACGGTGCTGGCGGCATGAGCGCGCTGCGGATCGTCCGGCTCGCCAACTTCGTCACACCCGCGTCCGGCGGCCTGCGCACCGCGCTGCGCGAACTGGGCAAGGGATACCGCGCGGCCGGACACGATCCCGTGCTCGTCGTCCCCGGCCGGCACGCCGACGACCGGGAGACCGAGCAGGGCCGGGTGATCACGCTCCCGGGGCCGCCGCTGCCGGGCACCGGCGGATACCGCGTCCTGACCGACCGGAGGCGCGTGGCGGTCCTGCTGGAGGAGCTGGCCCCCGACCGCCTGGAGGTGTCCGACCGCACCACCCTGCGCTGGACCGGCAGGTGGGCCCGGCGGGCCCGGGTACCCGCCGTGATGGTCTCCCACGAGACCGCCGACGGCGTGCTGCGCACCTGGGGCCTGCCCGAGGGCGCGGCCCGGCGCACCGCCGACGCCCTCAACGTCCGAACGGCGCACGCCTACGCGCGCGTGGTGTGCACCACGGAGTTCGCCGAACGGGAGTTCGTCCGTGTCGGCGCCCGCAACGTGGTACGCGCCCCGCTCGGCGTCGACCTCACCGGCCGCGGCCCCGAGCTGCGCGACCCGGGGCTGCGGGCACGGCACGCGCGCGGGGACGAGACGCTGCTGGTGATGTGCTCCCGGCTGTCCGTGGAGAAGCGGCCCGGTACGGCACTCGACGCGCTGGCGGAGCTCCGGCGGCGCGGCGGGCGGATGGTGCTGGTGGTGGCCGGGGACGGCCCGCTGCGCCCGCGACTCGAACAGCGGGCGCGGTCCCTGGGGCTGCCGGTGGCCTTCCTCGGCCACGTCGCCGACCCCGGGCTGCTCGGCGCCCTCCAGGCGTCCGCCGACGTGTGTCTGGCCCCCGGCCCCGCCGAGACCTTCGGGCTCGCCGCCCTGGAGGCCATGGCGTGCGGCACGCCCGTGGTGGCGAGCGCGTCCTCGGCGCTGCCGGAGGTGATCGGCGCCGCCGGTGCCGTCGCCGCCGACAGCGGGGACGCCTTCGCGGACGCCGTGGAACTGCTCCTGGCACGCCGGGAGCGGGACCGTCGGGAGGCGGCACGCGCGCGGGCCGAGTGCTTCGGCTGGAACACGGCCGTCGAGGCGTTCCTGGCCGCGCACGAGGCGACCCTCCCGACGGGTCCCGTGCTGCCGGAGGCCGCGCCGTGAGACCCGCCCGCCCAGTGGGGCCCGAGCCGCCTCGTGGCACCGGGGATCACGCCACGCGGTACTGCTCGTCACGGGCGTCGGTGAGGAACATCTGCCCCGGCGCGTGGGTGAGCGCGAAGGGCGGCCGCGAGGCCATGACCGCCGCCTGCGGAGTCACGCCGCAGGCCCAGAACACCGGGATGTCGTCCGGCTCGCGGTCCACCGCCTCGCCGAAGTCGGGCAGGTCCAGGTCGTCGATGCCGAGCGCCGACGGGTCCCCGCAGTGCACGGGGCTGCCGTGCACCGCCGGGAGAAGGCTGCTCTCGTGGATCGCCGCCGACAGGTGCGCGGGCGGCACCGGGCGCATGGAGACCACCATCGGCCCGCGCAGCCGCCCGGCCGGACGGCACGCGCGCGAGGTGACGTACATCGGGACGTTGCGGCCCTGCTCGACGTGGCGGATCGGGACACCGGCCGAGGCCAGCGCCCACTCGAAGGTGAAACTGCACCCGATCAGGAACGTCACCAGGTCGTCCCGCCAGTGCGCGCGCACGTCCGACGGCTCGTCCACCAGCTCGCCGTCCCGCCACACCCGGTAGCGCGGCAGATCGGTGCGCAGGTCGGCGCCGTCGGCGAGCACCGTGGTCCAGGACCCGGCGTCGGTGACGTCGAGCACCGGGCAGGGCTGCGGGTTGCGGGTGCAGAACAGCAGCATGTCGTAGGCCCAGTCGGCGGGCACGGAGATCAGGTTGGCCTGGGTGTGGCCGGCGGCGACTCCGGCCGTGGGGCCGGTCAGCCCCTTCCGGAAGCGGGCGCGGGCCGTCTTCGGGGTCCACGCGTGTGCGTGCTCGTCGACGAGGGCGAGCGGCCGGTCCCCGGTCGCGGGGTGCGGACGGTTCATGCCAGTTCCCTTCCTCGCGTCTCCGGCAGCCCCAGCAGGGCCAGTGCCGCGATGCCGTAGCCGATGGCGCCGAAGACCAGTGCGCCGCCCACGCCCCAGCTGTCGGCGAGGAAGCCGACCGTGGTGGGGAAGACGGCGCCCACGGCGCGTCCGGTGTTGTACGTGAAGCCCTGGCCCGCGCCCCGCACGGCCGTCGGGTACAGCTCGCTCAGATACGAACCGAACCCGCTGAAGATGGCCGACATGCAGAAGCCGAGCGGGAAGCCCAGCACCAGGAGCAGGGTGTCGGCGCCGCTGGGGATGTTCGCGTACGCCAGGATGCAGACCGCCGACAGCAGCGCGAAGAGCCAGATGTTGCGCCTGCGGCCCAGCACGTCGGTGAGCACACCGCCGGTGAGGTAGCCCAGGAAGGCGCCCGAGATGAGGAACGTCAGGTAGCCGCCGGTGCCGACGACCGACAGGTCGCGCTCGTCCTTCAGATAGGTCGGTACCCAGGTGGCGAGGGTGTAGTAGCCGCCCTGGACGCCGGTGGACAGCAGGCTCGCGAAGAGCGTGACGCGCAACAGCCCCGGTGAGTCCGCCGTGCCCGGCTTGAAGATCGCCGCGAACGAACCCTTGCCGGCTCCCTTCTCCCGGGCCTCGGCGGCCCGCGGCGCGTCCTGGACGCTGCGCCGCACCCACACCACGAGCAGCGCGGGCAGCGCACCCGTCCAGAACATGACACGCCAGGCCAGGTCGTCCCCGGCCAGCGAGAAGACCAGCGTGTACACGAGCACCGCGAGGGCCCAGCCCACGGCCCAGGAGCTCTGGATCGCGCCCAGCGTGCGCCCGCGGTGCCTGGGGCTCGCGTACTCGGCGACCAGGATGGCGCCGACCGCCCACTCGCCGCCGAAGCCGAGGCCCTGGAGGGCGCGGAAGACGAGGAGCGTCTCGTAGTTGGGTGCGAAGCCGCAGGCCACCGTGAACACGGCGTAGGTGATCACGGTGAGCAGCAGCGCCCTGACCCGGCCGACCCGGTCCGCCAGCACACCCGCGAGCGCGCCGCCGATCGCCGAGACGACCAGCGTGACCGTGGTGAGCAGCCCGGTCTGACCGCTGTCCAGGCCGAAGTACGCGGCCAGCGCGACCATGGTCAGGGGCAGCGTGAAGTAGTCGTAGGAATCGAGGGCGTAGCCGCCGAACGCGCCGCCGAAGGCGCGGCGGCCCCGCGGGCCGAGGGCGCGCAGCCAGCCGAACGGGCCCTCTTGCGGGGCGTGTTCGGGCGTGCCCGGGGGGCGAGTGCCGGAGGGGAGGGTCCGAGGGGAAGGGGGCGGGGGAGTGCTCATGGTGCACCTCGCAGGGGGAGGACGGAGGGTGCCGGTCGAGCGGTACAGCGACGGTACTTGGGCACCGTAGGGGATCGTTCAACGATCCCTCAATACCCCTGTTGTTTCGTTCTGGTATCTGCGATTGAATTCCGGGCATGGCAGAGCAGTTGACGGGACTGGCCGACGACCGCGCCCTCCTCGGGCGCACCAGCACCGCCGAGCGGGTCTCGGACATCCTCAGGAGCCGGATAGCCGAGGGCTACTTCCCGCCCGGGACCCGCTTGTCCGAGGACAGCATCGGCGGCGCCCTCGGCGTCTCCCGCAACACCCTGCGCGAGTCGTTCCGCCTGCTCACGCACGAACGGCTCCTGGTCCACGAGCTGAACCGGGGCGTCTTCGTCCGGGTCCTCACCGTCGAGGACGTCGAGGACATCTACCGCACCCGCTCCCTCGTGGAATGCGCCGTCGTCCGCGGCCTCGGCGAGCCGCCGTACCCCCTGGACGGGCTCGCCGAGGCCGTCGAGGACGGACGGCGGTCGGCCCGCGAAGGTGACTGGAAAGCCGTCGGTACGGCCAACATCCACTTCCACCGGGAACTGGTGGCCCTCGCCGGCAGCGAACGCACCGACGAGCTGATGCGCAGCGTCTTCGCCGAACTGCGCCTGGCCTTCCACGTCGTGGACGACCCCCGGCGCCTGCACGAGCCGTACATCGCCCGGAACGCGGAGATCCTCGCCACCCTGGAGAGCGGCGAGCGGGAGACGGCGGCGCGGTTGCTCGCGGTCTACCTGGAGAACTCGCTGAAGCGCGTCGTGGAGGTCTACCTGCGCCGGGTCGGGGACGAGGGCTAGCCGCGGGCGGCACGGCTTGCACGGCTGCACGCCTGCACGGCTGCACCTTCGGTACGGCGGTCGGCCACGGTGCCGGCCGGGGGCCCATCTGCGTCGTTTGGGTCGATGTCAGACGGAGGACCTAGTCTGTGCACCGTGACTTCGCCTGCATCGACGGACAGCGTTCCGCCCCAGCTCAGCGCGGGGCCGCGCCCCGCCCCGGGCCCGGCCGCCGACGAGGGGCTGGCGCGGCGGCTGCGCGCGCTCGCCTGCACGGCGCCGCTGCACGACCTCGACGCACGCAAGGCCAACCTCGCCGGTGAGTACTCGGTGTACGGCATGGCGGAGGTCGCCCTCGCCGCCATCGACCTCGTCACGCTCAACATGGACTTCGACACCGGCGCCGACCACGACCAGATAGTGGCCAGGCTGATCCCGCGCGTCGCCGCCCAGGCCCCGCACCGCCCCGCCGCCGAGCACGAACGGGTGGCCCGCTGGGTCCTGGAGAACCTGATCAACGTCGGCAGCGTCGACCGCGGCTTCCGCGCGGTGTACGGCACCTTCGGGCCCGACGGCACCTACGTCCGCCGCGACTACGACTTCAAACTGCTCGAAGAGGTCCCCGGCCCCGGCGGCACCGTCTACCTGCGCACCACCGACGAGGCGGTCAACGTCCTCGTCGGCGCCCTGGACACCGACGTCACCAGCGCCCAGATCGCCGCCGAGGTCAAGCTCGAGGTGCTGATCAGCCGCGGCCGTCTCGCCGACGCCCAGCTTGCCGCCGAACAGGCCAGGTACCGGACCGTCCAGTACTCGGAGACCCTGCGCCGCGCCCTGGACGCCACCCGGCGCAACGTCCGCGCGGTGGACTGGCTCAGTGCCGTCCCCGACATGATCGCCGAGGCCCTGGACCACGTCGCCGACCGGTACCGGCACGAGAACGCGATCCTCACCAACATCCGCAAGGCCCGCGACGAGACCGAGGACGCCGAGCACAAGCGGCGCGCCGCCGAGCTGGTCGACATCGTCAAGGACTGCATCCGCCGCCACACCCAGCTCCAGTCCCGCCTCCTGGAGGCCGGCCCGCTCTTCCGCGCCGAACAGGACCGGCAGGCCTTCGCCACCCCGCCGACCACCTCCGGCCTCGACCTGTACGGCCATCTCGTCGCCCCCGTGCTGCCGTTGCCCGTGGAGCGGGCGCTGCGCGTCACCGACGCCTTCTTCACCCGCGGCACCGGCCTGCGCACGCCCGTCTCCGTCCGGGTCGGCGACCTCGTCGACATACTCCTCACCCCACCGGTGGAGCGGGAGCACCTGGGCGCCGAGATGCCGGAGCCCGACCTGATCGCCACCCCGGACGACAGCCGCTTCAGCGAGGAGCAGCTCGGCGCGGCCATGGAGCTGCTCGACCTGCCGCACGACGCCCCGCGCCGGCTGTCGGGGCTGCTGGCCGACGCCCGCGCCCGCGACGCCGAACTGCCGTACCTCGTCGCGCTGCTGGCCGTCCACGCGGCCAGCCCGCCGGTCGGCACCGCCTACCGGCAGGGGGAGCCGAAGCTGCTGTTCGCCGTGGACGACGGCACCGAGCTGGACGACCCCGAGTTCGGCGGCGCCGACCTCATCGTCGGCACGGCACTGCTGGACGCGGCGGGAATGGCGGCGGACCGGACGGAGGCGGCATGACCGGCCCGCACCGCCGCTCCGGCCACCACCTCCCCCACCCCCTGGCCCACCACCGCGGCACAGCGCGACAGCACAGCGAGGAGCACCGACCGTGACCGAGTACGTCGACCGGAGCGAACCGGAGGCGGGTGCCGCACCGGCCACGGCGGCCGTCACGCCCGCCGACGCCGCCGACGCGGCGCGGCTCGTCGCGTTCGGCCTGCAGCCCAAGCTGCTGCCCGCCCGCGACCAGGAGTACGCCGATCTGCTGCGCCGCTACCGCGAGGATCCGCCCTTCGCACGGCTCGCCGACGCCGTGGCGGCGGGCCTGGGGCTGATCGTCCTGGAGGTGTCCCCGCGCGCGGGGATGGCCGTGACCGCCGCCGAGGACTCGGTGTTCGCCGTCCGCATGGGCGACTACGCGCGCCGGGCCGCCACCGACTCCGGCGACCGCTTCCTGCACGGCCTCGCCCACCTCGCCGTGGCCGCCATGGCCTACCCGCGCCCCGAGGACCTCGCCGACGACGGCTACATCGGCCGCGTCACGGTCAACGGCGTGGACGCCTTCGTCCGCCAGGCCTGCCGCAGACTCGAGGAGCGGGCCGAGCGGCAGGGCGAGAACACCGACCCGGCCACCGACGCCCCGGGCCTGGAGGCCGCCTGGCGGATCTGGGTCCGGCGCAGCGCGACCGGCGCCACCAAGGACGCGCGCAGACTCCCCGGCTCCACCACCGGCATCGTCGGCAAGGCCGCCGCGTTCCTCACCGAATCCGGCTTCCTCCAGCGCACCGGCGACGACCACGGCGGCACCTACCGGACGACGGCCCGCTACCAGCTCCAGGTGCGGGACATGGCGGGCAGCGCCGCCCTGACCGAGCTGCTCGACCTGGGCGTCGTCCCGGTCACCGACGGCACGGCGACGCTGCTGCCCGCCGAGGAGAGCGACGACCTGGAGCTGGTCGCCGACGCCGGCCTGCCCTTCCACTCCTCCTGACCCGCGCCCCACCGAACAACCACCCGTCCGAACAACCGCACCCGTCCCACCGTCCCCGACGTCCGAAGACTTACGAGAGTCCGCCATGTACGAGCTGTCCCGGGTCCGCCTCTACTCCATCGGACCCGCCGGTGCGCGCTACGCCGACACCGTGCTTGACCTGCGCGGTGTGGGCCGGCCCGTGCCCGACCCCGCCCCCACGCAGGCGGAGTTCTTCGAGGAGGAGCCCGTCGGCCCGCCGCGCCGGCCCGCGCCCGCAGGCGTGCTCTTCCTGGAGAACGGCGGCGGCAAGTCCGTGCTCCTCAAACTGATCTTCTCGGTGATGCTGCCGGGCCACCGCAACACCCTGGGCGGCGCCAGCTCCGGCGTGCTGCGCAAGTTCCTGCTCGCCGACGACTGCGGCCACGTGGCGCTGGAATGGCAGCACGTGCAGACCGGCGAGTGCGTCGTCGTCGGCAAGGTCAGCGAGTGGCGCGGGCGGCAGGTCTCGGGCGACCCGCGGAAGTTCGCCGAGGCCTGGTACTCCTTCCGGCCGGGACCCGGACTGACCCTGGACAACCTGCCGGTCGCCGAGGCCACCGCCGTCCGCCCGCCCGTCGAGGGCGCCTCCGGCGCGCAGGGCAGGCGGCGCACCATGAAGGGCTTCCGGGACGCGCTCACCGAGGCCGGCAAGGCCTACCCGCACCTGGAGGTGCACTGGGAGGAGATCCACGACCGCTGGATCGAGCACCTCGGCGACCTCGGACTCGACCCCGAACTCTTCCGCTACCAACGCGAGATGAACGCGGACGAGGGCGAGGCCGCCGGCCTCTTCGCGGTCAAGAAGGACTCCGACTTCACCGACCTGCTGCTGCGGGCCGTCACCGACACCCGCGACACCGACGGCCTGGCCGACCTGGTCGGCGGCTTCGGCAACAAGCTGGGCCGACGCGCCGAGCTGATCGCCGAACGGGACTTCACCGCCGGATCCGTCGACCTCCTGGGCCGGATCGTCGAGGCCGCCGAAGCACGCACCCGCGCGCGTGACATCCACGCCGCCGCCGAACGCCGCACCAGGAACCTGGCCCGGCGGCTCACCGCCCGCGGCGCCCAGGAGCGGGTACGGGCCTCGGACCTCGCCCAGCGGGTCACGGCCGCCGCGTACGCCGTCACGCACGCCGAGTCCGCCCGGGACCGCAGCGCCCTCATCGCCGCCGAACTCGCCTACCGGCACGCCTCGCTGGCCCTGACCGGCGCCGAGAAGGCCGCCGCCGCGCAGAAGCGCGAACTGGCCGAGGCCCGCACCCTGCACTCCGCCTGGCAGGCCGCCGAGGCCGTCCTGCGCCACCGCGCCGCCGCCGACCGGGTCGCCCGCGTGTCCGCGGCCATCCAGGAGGCCGAGCGGGACGCCGCCCCGGCGCTCGCCGCCCGCGCCAAGGCCGCCGTCGGCCTCGTCCGCGCCCTGCACGCGGCGGCCGGAAAGGCCGAGCACCACGCCAACGAGGAGGAGGCGAGGTCCGCCGCCCTCCAGGAGGTCAGCGACGCCGCCCACCGGGACTCCACCAACGCCGCCACCGAGGCGCAGCGCGCCCGCAGCGAGGCCGGACACCTGCGCCAGCGCCTCACCGAGGTCGAGCAGGAGACCGCCGAGGCCGTCCGCGCGGGCTGGCTGGACGACAGCGCGCCCGACGCCGACCCCGCCCGCGCCGCCCTCGCGGCCAGCGACGCGGAGAAGACGGCCGTCGCCGCCTGGGACACCGCCCGCGAGACGGCCCGCCGGGCCACCGAGCACGCGCGCGAGGCCGCCGCCGCGGAGAGCCGCGGCGAACTGACCGCGGCCCGCGCGGCGGACGCCGCCACCGCGGCCGAGCGCGCCCACGAGGCCGAGCGGCGCACCGCCGAGGCGCTGGCGGCCGAGGAGCGGCTCGCCGAGCTGCTCGGCCTGGCCGCCGGGGCCCGCCCCGGCATCCCGCAGCCCCGCCGGGACGCGGACCGCGACCACCGTGCCGCCGCCCCCACCGCGGCGGACGGCGCCCTAACCCCCGAGGAGCTCGACCGCTTCGCCGACGAGCTGCGCGAACTGCTCGACGACACCGTCTCCTCCGCCGAGCGCCAGCTGTTCGACCTGCGCACCGCCGCCGCCGACGACTCCCGCATCCTCGGCGCGCTCGGCGACGGCGGACTGCTGCCGCCGGGGCCGGACGTGCTGGCCACCGTCGAGTTCCTCGGCGAGCACGGCATCCCCGCCCTGCCCGGCTGGCGCTACCTCGCCCAGGCCGTCGACCCCGGCGACCACGCGCGCGTGCTGGCCGCCCGCCCCGAGCTGGTCGACGGCGTGATCATCACCGACCCGGACTCGCACACCCGCGCCCGCGAGGTCCTCGGCGACGCGGCCCTGCTGCCGCGCTCCGCCGTCGCCGTGGGCACCGCCGCCGCCCTCCTCGCACCCACCCCGGCCCCCGAGTCCGGCACCGGCGACGTCTTCCTCGTACCGCCGAACCCGGCCATGCACGACGAGCAGGCCGCCGACGAGGAGCGGCACGCGCTGCGCGCGCGGGCGGGCGAGCGGGACGAGGAGATCCGCGCCCTGGCCGCCCGGCTCGGCAAGGACCGTGAGCTGGCGGCCCGGCTCGCCTCCTGGCGCACCGGCTGCCCCGCCGGACGCCTCGCCGAGCTGGCCCGGACCGCCGAGGAGGCCCGCGCCTTCGCCGAGGAGACCGAGGCCGAGCTGACCGAGGCCCGCACCCTGCGCGCCGAGGCGGACGAGAGCGCCGCCGAGGCCGTCCACCTGCGGGACGAGCGGCAGGAGGCCGCGCAGAAGGCCCGCCGCGCCGCCGACGCCCTCGCCGGGCTCGCCTTCCGGCTGCGCGAACGCGCCGGCTGGCAGGTCAGACTCCGTGAACTGGCCGACGAGGGCGCCGAGTCCGAGGCCCGCGCCCAGGCCTGCCTGGAGCGGGCCCGCGCCGCCGACGAGGACCGGCGCGCCGCCCAGCGGGCGGCCGACGACGCCCGCCGCACCGCCCGCGCGCTGCGCGCCGAGCGCTCCGAGATCGCCGGCGCCCCCGACGACGTACCCGAAGAGGCACCCGGGGACGGCGCCGAGGCGCCGAAGGCGTCCCTGCCCGACCTCCGCGAGGCCTACCGCGCCGCCTCCCAGGTGTACGAGAAGGTCGGCGTCGGCGCCGACCTGCGCGCCGAACAGGCCCGCGCGGAGAGCGACGAGAGCGCCGCCCGCGCGGACCTCGACCGGCTCAGCAACAAGGTACGCACCCGCGCCGCACAGCTCCTGGAGTCGCCCGACGGCTCCGACGGGCCCTCCCGGCAGGCCGCCGCCGCCCGCGCGGAGGAGCTGGTGCAGCTCCTGGAAACACGCATGTCGAGCGCGAGCGAACAGCTCGGCCGACTGCGCGGCGAGGCCGAACGGCACGCGCCCGAGGACGGCGACACCCACACCGACCTCCCCGAGGAGCTCCTGCCGCGCGACGCCGAGCACGCCCAGAGCCTGCTGCGCACGGCGACCGCCGAACTCGCCACCTGCACCGAGGCCCTGGCCCAGGCCCGCGAGGCCCACGCCGAACTGCTCGACGCGCACCGCGCCGCCGAGGACGCGGCCGGCGGCTTCGACGAGATCGCCGCCATGCTCCGCGACCTGCTGCGCGAACACGCGCCCGAGGAGGAGCCGGAGGAGCCCGAGCCCTACCCGGGCGACCTGGAGGAGGCCCGCAGGGCCGCCGCCGAGGCCCGCCGTTCGCTGCGCGGCTGCGCCGCCGACCTGTCCGCGGCCGAGGCCGCCGTGCGCGAGGCGAGCGACGTCCTCGTCCGGCACGCCAACTCCACCCGCTACGAGCAGGTCCGCACCCCCGCCCGCCAGCAAATCCGCGAACTGCCCGCCGCCGCGCTGCCCGAGCACGCCGCCAAGTGGGCGGACGCCTTCGCGCCCCGGCTCCGCGTCCTCACCGACGAGCTGGCCCAGCTGGAGCGCAACCGCGACTCGATCGTGGACCGGCTGCGCGGCCTGGTCGAGTCCGCGCTGGCCACCCTCCGCTCCGCCCAGCGGCTGTCCCGGCTGCCGGAGGGCCTGGGCGAGTGGTCCGGGCAGGAGTTCCTGCGGATCCGCTTCGAGGAGCCCGACCAGGCCACCCTCACCGAGCGGCTCGGCGAGGTCGTCGACGAGGCCACCCGCGCGGCCGTGAAGAAGAACTCCGACCTGCGCCGCGACGGCATGTCCCTGCTGCTGCGCGGCGTCGGCGCCGCCCTGCAGCCCAAGGGCGTCGCCGTCGAGATCCTCAAGCCCGACGCCGTACTGCGCGCCGAACGCGTCCCCGTCGGCCAGATGGGCGACGTCTTCTCCGGCGGCCAGCTGCTCACCGCCGCCATCGCCCTGTACTGCACGATGGCCGCGCTGCGCAGCAACGACCGGGGCCGCGACCGGCACCGCCACGCCGGCACCCTGTTCCTCGACAACCCCATCGGCCGCGCCAACGCCACCTACCTGCTGGAGCTCCAGCGGGCCGTCTCCGACGCGCTCGGCGTCCAGCTCCTGTACACCACCGGCCTGTTCGACACGACCGCGCTGGCCGAGTTCCCGCTGGTCATCCGGCTGCGCAACGACGCCGACCTCCGGGCGGGACTGAAGTACATCAGCGTGGAGGAGCACCTCAGGCCCGGCCTGCCGCAGCCGACGCCCGCCGCCGAGGGGGAGGGCGAGGCGGTGCACAGCGAGATCACCGCGACCCGCATGTTCAAGCGTCCGGCCCAGCTCCCCGCCCAGCCCTCCGCCCAGTCACCGGCCTAGGACGGCCGCGAGCCGAGCCGGCCGAGCAGCCAGTCGTGGAAGATCCCGATGTGGTGCTCGGTCGGCACCAGCACCCCGCCCGTGCGGTAGGCCCGGGACGCCATGGCCGGCTGGGTCCGCTCGCAGGCCGCGAAGTCCTGGGTGTTGACCCGGTGGAACAGCTCGACCGACTTCGACAGGTCGGCCCCCGACGCCACGACCTCGGGCGCGTACAGCCAGTCGCACTCGACCACCGTGCGGTCCTCGGCCAGCGGGAACATGCGGTGCAGGATCACATGGTCCGGCACGAGGTTCAAGAAGACCGTCGGCCGCACGGTGACCGCGTAGTACCGGCGGTCCTGGCCGTCCGACACCTCGGGCAGCCTGCCGAAGCCCGCGCTGCCGTCGACCGTGAAGCCCGCCACGCCCTCGCCGAACTCGGCGCCGTGCCCCACGTAGTACTGCGCCGCGTAGCCGTCGGCGAACTCGGGCAGGACGTCGGTGAGTTCCGGGTGGATGGTCGCGCAGTGGTAGCACTCCATGAAGTTCTCGACGATCAGCTTCCAGTTGGCCCGCACGTCGTAGCGGACGCGCCGGCCGAGCGCGAGCCGCTCGGTCCCGTACCGCTCGACGGCGGCCGGATCGCCGAGCCGTTCGACCACCGCCCCGCACACCGTGTCCTCGAACGAGGGCGGCTCCTCGGCCAGGCACACCCAGGCGTAGCCGAGCCACTCGCGCAGGGCCACCTCGACCAGGCCGTACGCCGACCGGTCGACGTCCGTCATCTTCGGCAGGTCGGGCGCGGCGACCAGCCTGCCGTCGAGGTCGTACGTCCACGCGTGGTACGGGCACTGGAGGGTGCGGCGCACCTCGCCGGACTCCTCCAGGCACAGCCGGGCGCCGCGGTGCCGGCAGATGTTGAGGAAGGCGCGCAGGTCGCCGGTGCGGGTCCGGGTGACGATCACGTTCTCGCGGCCGACCTGCACGGTGCGGAAGGCGCCGGGACGTTCGAGGTCGGCGCCGCGCACGGCGCAGAACCACAGCGCCTCGAAGACGTGCCGCTGCTCCTCGCGGAAGACCTCCGGGTCGGTGTAGTAGCGGCCCGGCAGCGTCGGGACGAGGCTGGGGGGCGGGGGAGTCGTCGTCACGTGCGTACTCCTCGGGCGGGGTCGAAGAGGCCGATGGGGTGCGCGGTGGTGCCGGTCAGGGCCAGGTCGGCGAGGATCTCCCCGACCACGGGCACGAACTTGAAGCCGTGCCCGGAGAAGCCGCACGCCACCGTGACCGAGTCGGGGTGCGCCGGGTGGCGGGCGATGACGAAGTGCTCGTCGGGCGTGGTGGTGTACATGCAGGTCGCGGCCTTGCGGAAGGTGCCGGGCAGGTCGGGGATGCGGCCGGACATGTGGTCGGCCATGGCCCGGATCTCGTGCTCGTGCACGGTGCGGTCGATCGTCTCGGGGGTCGTGGCCCGCCCCTTGCGGAAGAAGGCGACCTTGGCTCCGTCGTCGGGGCCGTCGATGGCCGGGAAGCCGTAGACCTGGACGCCGGCCGCGTCCTCCCAGACGTAGATCGGATGGTTCGCGGGCCGGAAGGGCTCGATGCCGCCGCGCGGCTGGAACCAGTACATGACCTGCCGCTCGACCGTGAACGGCACCCCGAGGTCGGCGAGCAGCCGCGGCGCCCACGCTCCCGGGCAGACCACCAGGTGGGAAGCGGTGTAGGTGTTCTCGGCGGTGTGCACCCGCACGCCGTCCCGGTACGGCTCCCAGCGGGTGGCCGGCTCGTCGAAGTGCAGGTCGGCGCCCTGCCGGGTGGCGAGCTGGAGATGGGCGGCCACGGTGTTCTCGGGGCGGAGCAGCCCGGCCCGGGCCTCGTACAGGGCGACCTCGTCGTCACCGGGCGCGAGCGTCGGGAAGCGGCGGCGGATCTCCCGGGCGTCCAGCATCTCGTACGGCAGGTCCCACTCGCGGGCCGAGCGCAGCGAGCCGGAGACGGTCCACGCGTCGGGGCGGCCGATCATCAGCCCGCCGCAGAGCAGGGCGATGTCCCGGCCGGTGGCCCGTTCCAGGTCCTCGTACAGCTCGTAGGCGCGCAGCAGCAGCGGGACGTACGCCGGGTCCTCGAAGTACGACTGCCGGGTGATCCGCGAACCGCCGTGGCTGGAGCCCCGGTTGTGCACCGGGCCGAACCGCTCCAGGCCCAGGACGCGCACGCCCCGCGCGGAGAGGTGGTGGGCGGCGGCGCTGCCCATGCCGCCGAGACCGATGACGATCACGTCGTAGGTGGGGGACAACTCGGGGCCTCCTGGGGGCGGTCAACGGCGGATGCGGGTCATCTTCGGGTCGAACAGGGGCTCTTCGGCGACCGTGGCGGGCACCTTCGCGCCGAAGTACTCCACGTGCACCCCCGTGCCCTCGGCCAGACCCGCCGGGAGCCAGGCGTACGCGACGCAGCGGCCGAGCGTGTAGCCGTACGCGGCGCTGGTCACGTACCCGGCGGGAGCGCCGTCCACGTACACCGGTTCGCTGCCGAGCACCACGGCGGCGGGGTCGTCGAGGAGGAGGGGCGTGAGCCGCCGCTCCGGTTCGCCCGCGCGCTCCAGTGCCGCCCTGCCGACGAAGTCCGCCTTGTCCATGCGGACCGCGAAGCCGACGCCCGCCTCGTAGGGGTTGTCCTCGTCGGTCATGTCCCTGCCCCAGGCCCGGTACCCCTTCTCCAGCCGCAGGGAGTCGAAGGCGGAGCGCCCGGCGGCGATCACGCCGAGTCCGCGCCCGGCCTCCCACAGCGTGTCCCAGAGCCTGAGCCCCAGGTCGGCCGTGGTGTACAGCTCCCAGCCCAGCTCACCCACGTAGCTCAGGCGCAGCGCGGTGACCGGGACGTGGCCGACGTAGGTCCGCTTCGCGCGGAAGTAGCCGAACGCCTCGTGCGAGAAGTCGTCCGGGGTGAGCGGCTGGACGAGGTCGCGGGCGAGCGGGCCCCAGACGCCGACGCAGCAGGTGCCGGAGGTGATGTCCCCGACGTGGACACCGTCCGGCGCGTGGCGCAGCAGGTGGTCCAGGTCGGCGGGGGAGTTGGCGCCGACCTGGAAGCGGTCGGGGGCGAGGCGGGCGACGGTGAGGTCGGAGCGGATGCCGCCGCTTTCGTCGAGCAGGAGCGTGTAGGTGACCGCGCCGGGCTTCTTGCGGAGGTTGTTGCTGGTCATGCGGTCCAGGAAGGCGAGGGCTCCGGGGCCGGTGACCTCCAGGCGGCGCAGCGGGGTCATGTCGTACAGGGCGACCCGCTCGCGGGTGGCGCGTGCCTCCGCCGCCGCGATCGGTGACCAGTGGCGGGCCGACCAGGCGTCGCGGCCGGGCAGGCGGAGGTGCGCGGCGAGGGGCGCGTTCGCCTCGTACCAGTGCGGGCGTTCCCAGCCGCCGCCCTCCAGGAAGTACGCGCCGAGCTGCTGCTGACGGGCGTGGAAGGGACTGACCCGGAGCGGACGCGGCCGTTCCATCGGCTGCAGCGGGTGGACGACGTCGTACACCTCCACGAACTGCTGTGCACCGCGCTCCCGGACGTACGCCGGTGAACGCTGCGCCTCCTCGAACCGCGTGAGGTCGCACTCGTGCACGTCGATCGACGGCCGTCCGTCCGTCATCCACTCGGCGAGGGCCTTGGCGACCCCGGCCGAGTGGGTCACCCAGACCGCCTCCGCCAGCCAGAAGCCGCGCAGCACACGGGATTCGCCGAGGACCGGCATGCCGTCCGGGGTGAAGGAGAAGACGCCGTTGAACCCGGAGTCGATCCCGGCCCCGCGCAGGCCGGGCATCAGCCGGCGGCAGTCCTCCCAGCTGGGCGCCCAGTCCTCGGGGGTGAAGGGGTACGAGGACGGCATGTCCATGCCCCGGGCGCGGGCCTCGTCGTGGCCGGGGACGGCGAACGGATCCACGGGCAGCGGACGGTGGGCGTAGGAGCCGATGCCCAGACGGTCGCCGTGTTCGCGGAAGTACAGGTCCCGGTCCTGGAAGCGGAGGATCGGCTTCGAGGCCTCCGCCGTGGCGCCGCGCAGCTCGGGCAGCGGCCCGGTCCGCGCGTACTGATGGGCCAGCGGTTGCAGGGGGACGTCGACACCCGCCATGCGGCCGACGACCGGTCCCCAGAAGCCCGCCGCGGAGACGACGTGGTCGGCGGGGAAGGCGCCCCGGTCGGTGACGACGCCGGTGACCCTGCCGTCCTCCCGCTCGATGCCGGTGACGGTGTGCCGGTCCAGGGCACGGGCGCCCCGCGCGACGGCGCGGTCCAGCTGGGCGCGGGAGGCGCGCGGGGCGTGCGCCAGGCCGTCTCCCGGAGTGTGGAAGCCGCCGAGGACCACCGACGCGTCGAGCAGCGGCCAGAGTTCCTTGCAGCGGGCGGCGCCGACGATCTCGCCGCGCATGCCCCAGGAGGCGGCGTACCCGGCCCGGCGGTGCAGGTCGGCGAGGCGCTCCTCGGTGGTCGCCAGTTCCAGACCGCCGACCCGCCGGAAGCACGGCACGCCGTCCGGCGCGAGGGCGGAGAACTTCTCGACGGTGTACCGGGCGAAGGCCGTCAGGGTGCGGGACGGACTGGTGCGGAAGACCAGGCCCGGCGCGTGCGAGGTGGAGCCGCCGGGGGCGGGCAGCGGGCCCTGTTCGAGGACGGTGACGTCCGTCCAGCCGCGGGCGGTCAGTTCGTCGGCCAGCGAGCAGCCGACGATACCGGCACCGATGACCACCACGCGGGGCGGACGGCCGGGGGCGCGGGTGTTCACAGGACCACCACCGAGCGCAGCACCTCGCCGCGGCGCATCCTGGCGAACGCCTCCTCCACCCCGTCCAGCGTCGTCGTCTCCGAGACGAAGGCCCCCAGGTCCAGCAGCCCGTGCAGGTACTGGTCGATCAGGAACGGGAAGTCGCGGCTGGGCAGGCAGTCGCCGTACCAGGACGACTTGATCGCGCCGCCGCGCGAGAACACGTCGGCGAGCGGGAGTTCGACGGTCGTCCCGGGCGTGGGGACACCGACCTGGACCAGCACTCCGGCGTGGTCGCGCATGTAGAAGGCCTGGCGGAACGTCTCCGGGAGGCCCACCGCGTCGATCGCGATGTCCACGCCGTGGCCGTCGGTGAGGGCGCGGACCGCTTCGACCGGGTCGGTGCCGCGGGAGTCGACGGTGTGCGTGGCGCCGAACCGTTCCGCCCGGTCCAGCTTCCGGCCGTCCACATCGACGGCGATGACCTTCACGGCGCCGTTCAGGGCGGCGCCCGCGATCGCCGCGTCGCCCACGCCGCCGCAGCCGATGACGGCGACCGAGTCGCCCCTCCCCACCTGGCCCGTGTGGACGGCGGCGCCGTATCCGGCCATCACCCCGCAGCCGACCAGACCGGCGGCCTCGGGCCGGGCGGCCGGGTCGACCTTCACCGCCTGACCGGCCGAGACCAGTGTCTTCTCGGCGAACGCCCCGATGCCGAGGGCGGCGGTCAGCGGGGTGCCGTCCGGCAGCGTCATCGGCTGGGCGGCGTTGCGCGACCGGAAGCAGTACCAGGGGCGCCCGCGCCGGCAGGAACGGCAGTCCCCGCAGGGAGCCCGCCACGCCAGCACGACATAGTCGCCCGGCGCGAGTGCGTCGACGCCCTCACCGACGGCCTCGATCGTGCCGGCCGCCTCGTGACCGAGCAGGAACGGGAAGTCGTCGGTGACCGCACCCTCCCGGTAGTGCAGATCCGTGTGACAGACCCCGCAGGCCTGCACCGCGACCAGTACCTCGCCGGGCCCCGGATCCGGGACGACGATCGTCTGCACCTCGACGGGTGCGCCCCTCTTCACAGCGACTACGGCACGGACCTCGTGTGGCACGACAAGCTCCTCTGCTGTTGCGCATAGCACGATGGGTTGCGCGGTGAGGAACATAGTGGGAACGCCGTCCACGGGCCGTCAAGAGGTACGGGTCAACCCCTCGCCAAAAGGAAACGGGACGGCCGGAACACACACCGAAGGCGCCGCTTTCCGGCGCCCGGTCAGCCGCCGTAGCCCATGCGGCGGGACAGTTCGGCCCCCGCCGCCGAGGTGCGCCGCGCCAGGTCCGGCAGGCGGTCCGGCGTCAGCCGGTACACCGGGCCCGAGACGCTGATCGACGCGATCACCTTGCCGTCGTGGGACCGGACGGGCGCCGCCACCGCGGCCAGCCCGATCTCCAGCTCCTCCTGGGTGATCGCGTAGCCCTGCCCGGTCACGGTCTCCAACTCGCCGCGCAGCACCGCCGCGCCGGTCACGGTGTGCTCGGTGAACCGGTGCAGCGGGCGGGCCAGCAGGCCCTCGCGCAACGTGGGCGGCAGATGGGCGAGCAGCACCTTGCCGCTGGCGGTGGCGTGCAGCGGGGTGCGCCGGCCGAGCCAGTTCTGCGCGGTCACGGAGGCGGTGCCGCGGGCCTGCATGACGTTGACCGCCGCGTCGTCGTCCAGGACCGCGATGTTCGCCGTCTCGCCGAGTTCGTCGGCGAGTTCGCGGCAGACCGGCACCCCCTCCTGCGAGATGTCCAGCCGCACCGCGGCCGCCCCCGCCAGGCGCAGCACGCCGGCGCCCAGGTAGTACTTGCCGCGCTCCTTCTCCTGGGCCACCAGGCCGCGGTTCTCCAGCACGCCGAGCAGCCGGAAGGCGGTGGACTTGTGCACCTCCAGCTCCTCGGCGATCTCCGTGACGCCCGCCTCGCCGTGCCGGGCGAGGATCTCCAGCACGCTCACGGCGCGGTCCACCGACTGCACGGCGCTCGCCGCGCCCCTGCCGCCGGCCTGCTTGTTCGCCACGTGGTCCTCACGATGGTCGGGCTGCCTCTGTGTGCGGCTCATGGCTCAACTCTCATCACCTGACGGCCCGGTGCGGACCGTGTCTGCGGGAAGCCCTTGACGGCACGGGCGTCCGCCCCGGATTCTGTTGCGTATAGCGCTCTCCAGTGCGCCATGTGAAACATCATGTTACCCAAGCGTCCGGATCCCGGAAGGGTACGCGCACCGCGGCCCGACAGGACCCGCGTTCCGGACCGAGAGGGGAGCCCCCATGATTCCGGTCTGCCGCCTCGAAGACCTCCCCAAGGGCGAGTCCGCCCGCGTCGCGTCCACTCCGCCGATCGCCGTCTTCCACACCGACGACGGCGATCTCTACGCCATCGACGACACCTGCAGCCACCAGGACGCCTCCCTGTCCGAGGGCTGGCTCGAGGGCTGCCTGGTCGAATGCCCGCTGCACGCCGCCTCGTTCGACCTGCGTACCGGCCGGCCCACCTGCCTTCCGGCCCGCAGGCCCGTGCGCACCCACCGGGTCTCCGTCGACGACGGCGTCGTCCATGTCCACCTCGCCGCCGAGGAGGGAAGCGCCGCATGAGGACCGTGACCGTCGTCGGCGCCTCGCTGGCCGGCCTGTACGCCGCCCGGGAACTGCGGGCCCAGGGCTTCGACGGCCGACTGGTGATCGTCGGCGACGAACCGCACCGGCCCTACGACCGGCCGCCCCTGTCCAAGGAGTACCTGACCGGCCGGGCCGACGAGGACCGGCTGGCGCTCACCGACGCGGAGGAGAGCGCCGGCCTGGACGCCGAGTGGCTGCTCGGCGTCCGCGCCCGCGGCCTGGACGCGCGCGGGCGTACCGTCCTGCTCGACGGCGGACGCACCGTCTCCACCGACGGCGTCGTCGTCGCCACCGGCGCGTCGGCCCGGTGCCTCGACGGGGGCCGACGGTCCGGCGATTCACCGTACGGCGACCGACTCCCCGGTGGCCGGCCGTCCGGCGTCCACACGCTGCGCACCCTGGACGACGCCCGCGCCCTGCGCGCCGAACTCACCCGCGGGCCGCGCCGGGTGGTCGTCGTCGGCGGCGGGTTCATCGGCGCGGAGACGGCCTCCTCGTGCGCCGCTCTCGGGCACGAAGTCACCGTCGTCGAGGCCGCCGACCTCCCGCTCGCGCCCCAGCTCGGACCCGAGATGGCCGCCGTGTGCGCCGCACTGCACCGCCGGGGTGGCGTCAAGCTGGTCACGGGCGCCTCCGTCAGCGCGCTGCGGGGCGGCGGGACCGTCACCGGGGTGGTGCTCGGCGACGGCCGTACCCTCCCCGCCGAGGTGGTGATCGTCGGCATCGGGGCCACGCCCAACACCGCCTGGCTGGCGGGCTCGCCGCTGGTCCTGAACGACGGTGTCCTGTGCGACGACGGCTGTGTGACGTCCCTGCCGCAGGTGGTCGCCGTCGGTGATGTGGCCCGCGTCGGCGGTACCCGAGCGGAGCACTGGACCTCCGCCACCCGGCAGCCCCGGGCCGCCGTGGCCAACCTGCTCGCCGGACGCACGGTGGAGAGCGCGAGGTCGGTGCCGTACTTCTGGTCCGACCAGTACGGAGCCCGCCTTCAGCTCGCCGGGCGACGACGGGCGGGCGACACCGTCCGCGTCGTCGAGGGCCGGGTGGGCGACGGCGCTCCGGGCGAGGACGGTTTCCTCGCCCGTTACGAACGCGACGGCCGGACCACCGCCGTGCTCGCCGTGGACCGCCCCCGCTCCTTCATGAGGGCACGGCGCGAACTCGCCCGCGAACTCGCCCGCGAGGCCGACCGGTCGGTGCCGGCGTAATCCGGTGACTCCCGCCGCCCGGACGGCACCGCCCGGACGCTCAGGGGTGCGACAGCTGCCCCGCGCCGCCCCGCCGGCCTATCCGCCCCCGGCCCCGCTCGGCGGCCCGCGCCTGCCGCCTCGCCCGGCGACGCTCGCGGCGCACGGCGCGCGCGGTGCTGCTCGGCACCGACACCACACCGTGCCGCTGATTCCACACCTGCCGGGTCACCCACACGTCCAGCACGCCCCAGGTGGCCACCACCGTGCCCGCCACACTGCCGAGCACCATCGGGAACGCCAGCCAGGACTCCGCCAGCGTGCACAGGAAGGCCACCATCGCCATTATCAGCGTCACGGCGACCACCAGCACCGCGCGCACGGCCGCCGTACGCACGGGGTCCGGCATCCGGCGGCGCCGCGCGGGTTCCTCGCGCCACAACGGCCGGTACCCCGACTGCCGCTCGCCCGCCCGAGCGGCCGGCCCGGTCGCCCGAGTGCCCGGCCCGGTCGCCGGAATGTCGCGATCCGACGCCTCCGGACGCGCCGCCGAGGTCTCCTCGGCCACCCCGGTCGCACCGTCGTCCGCGGGCGCCCCCCGCCGCTGCGCCGTGCCCATCAACATGTCACTCCCCACCGCCGGCAGACCGCTCGTCCGTGTCCGGGGACACGTCTCCCCTCTGACTGCCCGGCTTGCACTGCTTTACGCCGCCCGGGGGCGGGATGCGGCACCTGTGGCCGATTCCGCCTCCGTTTCCCGTAGTGAATGACGAACGACGGGTCCCCAAGATTCCCGAAAATCCCGCGCAGTCGAATAATTTCGGCCAATCCGCCCGTCACGCCGTGCTGACCGCCCCGCACCCGTCCACGGATCCCGGGAGGCAATCTCCCGCAATGACCGGACAACTGACCATCGCTCGCCCCGGGTGCGGAAGTTCGGCCTCCGGACGGGTCTTCGAGTTACCTGTGCGTCAGTAGTAGGCTCGCGCCGTTTGTTGACGCACATGAGTACCCCCGCCGGTGGGGGTCCAGCTGGGGGAGGCCATGCGCTTTCGCGGGAAGTCGATCCGCCGGAAGATCGTGGCGCTGCTCCTCGTGCCGCTGGTGTCCCTGACCGCGATCTGGGCCTTCGCCACGGTCCTGACGGGCCGGGAGGCGGCACGGCTGTTCAGCCTCTCCACCGTCGTGGAAGAGGTCGGCTACCCCGTCGCGGACACGGTCCGGGTCCTCCAGCAGGAACGCCGCCAGACCCTCGTCCACCTCGCCGACCCCCGCGCCTCCGACGGGCTGGCGGCACTGGAGCGCAGCCGCACCGCCACCGACGAGGCCGTCGCGGAGATCCGCCGCAACGCCGCCGACGCCGGCGTACGGGAAGACCTCGGCCGGGCCGGGGACGAACGGCTCACCGCGGTACTGGACGCCTTCGACGGCCTCGGTTCGCTGCGCCGCAGCGTCGAGGACGGCACCGTGAACCGCGCCCAGGCACTCGGCCTCTACAACCGCCTGGTCGACCCCTGCCACGACCTGCTCGCCAACCTCAACGTCGTCGACGACGTGGGCCTCGACAAGCAGTACCGCGCGCTCGTCAACGTCTCCCGGGCCCGCGAACTGCTCTCCCGCGAGGACGCCCTCCTCGGCTCCGCCCTGGTCGCCGGGCGGCTCAGCCGCACGGAGGTGCGGGACGTCTCGGACCTAGTCGCACAGCGCACCGTGATGTACGACATCAACCTGCCGCTGCTGCCCTCCACCGAACGCGGCCGCTACCAGCGCTTCTGGAAGAACGCCTCCTCCGCCCCGCTCCGGGTCGCCGAGCAGGCCGCCGTCTCCTCCGACACCGGCACCCCGCGCGGAGTCACGGCCAAGAGCTGGGACACCGCCGCCGGGAACGTCCTGAAGGAACTCGGCGACCTCGACGACAACGCCGCCGACCGCTACCAGGACCGCGTCGACCCGGTCGCCACCAGCACCATCGCCAAGGTCGTCGTCGCCGGAGCGCTCGGCCTGATCGCCCTGCTGTACTCCATCTTCCTGTCCGTCCGCGTCGGCCGCTCCCTCATCCGCGACCTCAAGCAGCTGCGCCTGGAGGCCCACGAGGCCTCCGGCGTCCGCCTGCCCAGCGTGATGCGCCGCCTGTCGGCGGGCGAGGAGGTCGATGTCGAGACCGAGGTGCCACGCCTCGAATACGACCGGAACGAGATGGGCGAGGTCGGCCAGGCCCTCAACACCCTCCAGCGGGCCGCCGTGGAAGCCGCCGTCAAGCAGGCCGAACTCCGCGCGGGCGTCTCCGAGGTCTTCGTCAACCTCGCGCGCCGCAGCCAGGTCCTCCTGCACAAGCAGCTGACCCTGCTCGACACCATGGAGCGCAGGACCGAGGACACCGAGGAACTCGCCGACCTGTTCCGCCTCGACCACCTGACCACCCGCATGCGCCGGCACGCCGAGGGCCTGGTCATCCTCTCCGGCGCCGCACCCTCCCGGCAGTGGCGCAAGCCCGTCCAGCTGATGGACGTGGTGCGGGCCGCCGTCGCCGAGGTCGAGGACTACGAGCGCATCGAGGTCCGCAGGCTGCCCCGCGTCGCCGTCACCGGACCGGCGGTCGCCGACCTCACCCACCTGGTGGCCGAACTCCTGGAGAACGCCACGGTGTTCTCGCCCCCGCACACCGCGGTGCAGGTGCTGGGCGAGCGCGTCGCCAACGGCTTCACCCTGGAGATCCACGACCGCGGCCTCGGCATGGCCGCCGACGCCCTGCTCGACGCCAACCTCCGGCTGGCCGAGACACCCGAGTTCGAGCTGTCCGACACCGACCGGCTCGGCCTGTTCGTCGTCAGCCGGCTCGCCCAGCGGCAGAACGTCCGGGTCTCCCTGCAGCCGTCCCCCTACGGCGGCACCACCGCGGTCGTCTTCGTCCCCGACGCGCTGCTCACCGACGACGCCCCGGACACCAACGGCGTCGGTTTCCGCCTCGACCGTCCCCAGCACGTCAAGGACAAGGAGCGGGACGAGGGCCGCCGTTCCGCCCTCGCCCACGTGCCCGCACGGCTCCCGGAGCGACCGGCCGCGCTGCTGGACGGCCCCGTCGAACTGGAGGCGCCGGTAGACCTGGACGCCCTCGACGACCTCCCGGGCGCCCTCGACGACCAGGACAGCGAACGCGGCGGCCTGTTCCGCCCGCGGCGCTCCCTGGTCGCGGCCGACGACGACCAGGCGGCCCGCCGCACCGGACCTCGACGCCCCGAGCCCCGTCACGGTGACGAGGCGACGGCCGGGGACGGAACCGAGGCGAACGCCCCGGTGGCGCTGCCCCGCCGCCGCACTCCCAAGCTGGTCAGCTCGCACGGGCGCCCCGTCGCCGAACGCGGCGCCCGAAGCAGCGCCGACGAGCCGCCCGCGGCCGGCCCGGACCGGACGGAGCCCCCGGCCGCGTCCGGCCCCCGAACGGACGAGCTGCCCGCCCTGCCCGCCCGCCGACGCGGAGACCGCCCCACCGACCGCACGACCGACCGCACCGGGGGCCGCACCACCGGGCGCACCGAGGGCCCCATCACCGACCGAACCGGGGGCCTCACCGCCGGGCGCGGTGGCGGCGAGCCCGCCGCGGGCGAGGACGCTCCGCCCGCGAACGCCGAGGCGGGGGCGCTGCCCCGACGTGTCCGGCAGGCCAGTCTGGCCCCCCAGCTCAGGCAGAGCCCCGAACCGGCCGCCGAAGACCGCTCCGACCCCGCCGACCGCGACGCCGACGAGGTACGCAACCGCATGGCCTCGCTCCAGCGCGGCTGGCAGCGCGGCCGCAAGGAGAACGCCACGGGTGACGACCCGCCCGGCGGCGCAGCACCATCAGCACCACGAGGAACGACAAAGGGGGACGGTCGATGACCGCACCGAAGGCGACCGGCCACACTGCGACCAAGTCCGGGGAGCTGAACTGGCTCCTCGACGACCTGGTGGACCGTGTCGCGAGCATCCGCAAGGCCGTCGTCCTGTCCGGCGACGGCCTGGCCACGGGTGTGTCCAAGGACCTGACCAGGGAGGACAGCGAACACCTGGCCGCCGTGGCATCCGGGTTCCACAGCCTCGCCAAGGGCGTGGGCCGGCACTTCGAGGCGGGCAGCGTCCGGCAGACCGTCGTCGAACTCGACGAAGCCTTCCTCTTCGTCACCGCCGCCGGCGACGGCAGCTGCCTGGCCGTCCTGTCCGACGCCGACTCGGACGTCGGGCAGGTCGCCTACGAGATGACCCTGCTCGTCAAGCGGGTCGGCGTGCACCTGGGCGCCGCGCCGCGCACCGATCTGCCCTCGGGCGGGTAAGTGGGATGACATGAGCGCAGACGGTCAGGGAACAAACCACTGGTTCGACGACGAGGCCGGCCCCGTCGTCCGTCCGTACGCCATGACGCGCGGCCGCACCAGCAGCGCGGCCCAGCACCGCCTCGACCTGATCGCGGTGGTCGTCACGGAACCGCACGCGGACGATCCGGAGGCGGACGTCACCCTCTCCCCGGAGCACGTGGACATCGTCGGCCTGTGCCGCGACGCCCCGCAGTCGGTCGCCGAACTCGCCGCCGGACTCGACCTCCCCATCGGGGTCGTGCGGGTCCTGGTGGGCGACCTCGTGGACATCGAACTCGTCCACGTCAACCGGCCCGTGCCCCCGGCCGAACTGCCGGACGAGAACATTCTGCGCGACGTGATCAACGGGCTGAGGGCACTGTGAGCCGGCCCCCGGGCCCGTCGGGCGGCGGCAGGTTAAGGAGAAGAGACCGATGATCTTCGGGCGTTCCCAGCGCGGCAAGCCGCCGGTCGAGCCCGTCACGCTCAAGATCCTGGTGGCCGGCGGGTTCGGCGTGGGCAAGACCACCCTCGTCGGCGCGGTCAGCGAGATCAGGCCGCTGCGCACCGAGGAACTGCTCACCGAGGCCGGGCGGCCCGTCGACGACGTCAGCGGGGTGGAGGGCAAGCACACCACCACGGTGGCCATGGACTTCGGGCGGATCACGCTGCGCGAGGACCTGGTGCTGTATCTCTTCGGCACCCCCGGCCAGGAGCGGTTCTGGTTCATGTGGGACGAGCTGTCCGAGGGCGCGCTGGGCGCCGTCGTGCTGGCCGACACCCGGCGCCTGGAGGACTGCTTCGCCGCCATCGACTACTTCGAGCGGCGCTCCATCCCGTTCGTGGTCGGCGTCAACTGCTTCGAGGGATCGGCGCGCTACCCGGGCGAGACCGTCCGCCAGGCCCTCGACCTCGACGAGGACGTGCCCCTGATGATGTGCGACGCCCGGGACCGGGAGTCCGTCAAGGAGGTCCTCATCGGCGTCGTCCAGCACGCGATGGCCCAGGCGGCGGACCGCCGCCGGGCCGTCCCGACCTGAGGGCCCCGCCGTCGGCCCGCCCGCCTGCCGGCCGGGCAGCCGCACGTCGTCGCCGTCGTCCGTGCGGCCGGACCCTTCTCCACGGACCCGCGTACCACCGCCCCGCGTCGGCCGCGGCGGCCGCGGTCGCGCCGCGGCGTCTCCATGGCGGTCGTGAAGGCCGACCGGAATCGCGGAGGGACTGCGGAGGGACCGCGGCCCGGCCGCACGGTTCCCCGCGGAACGGCGGCTGCCCCACCCCGTCAGCCGGCCGGCGCCGTCGTCCGGTCCGTGCCGCGCCGGACCTCGTGGCCCGGCAGGTCCGCCCTGCCCAGCACCCAACTCGCCCCGCCCAACGCCTTCGCGGCCTTCTTCAGCGGCGCCAGACGGGCCGCCGCCCGCCGGTGGTCGGGCACGCTGCCCGGCGCGCACAGGACGGTCGCCAGGGACAGCGTGACGGGCCGCCCGCCGGCCGACCACGACACGTCCAGTACGGCGGCGGCCAGCGGTTCCAGCCCCTCCGGGTCGCTGAGCACCAGGAAGTCGTCACCGCCGATGTGCCCCACGCGGGTCTCCCCGGCGGCCGTGCGCAGCAGCGTCCGCCCGACCGACCGGATCAGCTCGTCGCCCGCGGCGAACCCGGCCCCGTCGTTGACCTGCTTGAAGTGGTCCACGTCGAGCCAGCTCAGCGCGAACGCCCGCCCGGCCGCGATCCGCCGGTCCACCTCGTCCGTGATCGCCTGCGAACCGGGCAGCCGCGTCAGCGGATTGAGTCCGGCCGCCTCCTCCACCCGGCTCTCCGCCAGCGCCCGCACCAGGTCCGAGAGCCGTACGACGCCCACACACCGCCCGCGCGCGTCCACCACGGCCACGTCGTCCGACGTACGGCTCGGACCACCGACGGCCACCACGTCCAGCACCTCCCACGCCGTCGCGTCGACGCCCACCGTCCGCGGCGGGTCGCCGAGCTTGGCGGCGGGCCGGTCGGCGTACAGGGCGTGCCCGTAGCGCCCCGACATCGACAGCAGGAAACGGGAGCGGTGCACCGAGCGCACGGGAATCCCGTCCCGGTCCACGAGCAGCACCCCGGACACCTCCGGCGAGCCGGTCAGCAGCGCCCGCACCCGCCCCGCCGAGGCCGTCGCCGGCAACAGCGCGGCCGGGCGCACGAACTGCCGCACCGACGGCCCCGGCCGAGGCGTCGGCACGAGGCCGGGGGAGCCGGGCGGAACGTACACGTCCGCCGCGGGCAGCCGCGCGGGCGGCGCGAACAGCTCGCCCTGCGCCAACTGCGCTCCAGCCGACCGCGCCACGGCGCACTGCGCCTCCGTCTCCACGCCCTCGACGGCCAGCAGCGCCCCCGACTCGTCGCACAGCACCCGCATCGCCCGCACGGCCGCAGGCCGCGCCAGCAGCGACGCGTCGAGCTTCACCAGCTCCGGCGCCAGGTCCGCCAGCAGCCGCAACGGCGCGTCCCCGTCACCGACCCCGTCCGCCGAGATCCGGAACCCCTGCCCGCGCAAGACGCCCACCGCGTCGAGCAGGGCCCGCCGCGGCACATGCGTGTACGGCGGGCACACGTCCAGCGTCACCTCCCACGGCAGCCGCCCCGCCTCGCGCACGGCGTCGTGCAGGGGCCGGAGACCACCGAGGTCGGCGAGCGTGCCCGCGAACACGTTGACGTGCAGCGGCAGCAGCGTCTCCCGGCGCACCGCCGCACGCAGCGCCGACACCGCCAGCAGGCCGTCGAGTTCGGGATCGCGCCGCGCCTCGGCCAGCACGTCGCCGCTCTCCGGCCGGGCCAGTATCTCCAGCGCCGCGACCCCGCCGGTCATCAGGTTGACCACCGGTTGGAAGGCGAAGCGGAGAGTGTCCGTCCAGGAGCGCACGGGAGCAGGATGGCGCGGCAGGCTCCCGATCGGGCCCGGTTCACGCGACGTTCACGCAGGATTCCGGTGCGCTCACGCAGTGTGTGCCCGGCGAGTCGCGGTGCCGCCCACTTCCCTCCCGGAGCCCCGGCCTGATAAATGCAGGGGACATGACACGACTCTCCGCCGCGCTCCGCGGTCTGGCCACCACCTTCGCCGCCCTGCTCGCCGTCACCGCCGTCCCCGCCGCGTCCGCCCCCGCCACCGCGCAGGCACGGCACGAGCCGAGGGCCCCCGAGGACTTCGTGGCCCTGCGCGGCGTCGACCCGACGATCATCGAGGAGATGCGCTACGTCACCGCGCACAACTTCGTCGGGGAGCGCGTCGACGGCTACCGGCAGCCCCTGTGCATCCTCACCCGCCCCGCGGCCGAAGCCCTCCACCTCGCCCAGACCCGGCTGCTGCGGCAGGGCTACTCCCTCAAGGTGTACGACTGCTACCGGCCCCAGCGCGCCGTCGACCACTTCGTGCGCTGGGCCGAAGACCTCGACGACCAGGACATGAAGGCCGAGTTCTACCCGGACGTCGACAAGACCCGCCTCTTCGCCGACGGCTACATCGCCGAGAAGTCCGGCCACAGCCGCGGCTCCACCGTGGACCTCACCCTCGTACGGCTCCCGGCCGAGCCCACCCGCCCGTACCACCCCGGACAGCCCCTGGTGCCCTGCTTCGCCCCCGAGGACGAGCGCTTCCCCGACAACTCCGTCGACATGGGCACCGGATACGACTGCTTCGACACCCGCTCGCACACCCTCGACCCCCGCATCGAGGGCGTCCAGCGCGCCAACCGGCTGCTGCTCAAGGACACCCTGGAGGAGGTCGGCCTGGTGAACCTCCCCGAGGAGTGGTGGCACTTCACCTACAAGCCCGAGGCCTACCCGGACACCTACTTCGACTTCCCGGTCTCCGCGAAGTCGCTCTCCGGCCGCCGCTGACCGTCCTGCCGGAGCCGTCCCCTCCGTCATCGGATACAGTCCGCCGCGTGTCCGAAACTGAAACCTCCGTTCCCAACTCCGCGCTCGGTTCCCACTGTTCGAGCTGCGGATCGCCCTACGGAGAGGGCGTCTCCGGCTGGCCCCGCACCTGTCCCGGGTGCGGCACCGTGGCCTACCGCAACCCGCTGCCGGTCGCGGTGGCCCTCCAGCCCGTGTACGACACGCAGGGCACCGCCCTGGTCGTCATCACCCGCACCGTGACCCCCGCGCGCGGGGGCGTCGCCCTGCCCGGCGGCTACGTCGACGACGGGGAGGACTGGCGGCAGGCCGTCGTCCGCGAGCTCAAGGAGGAGACCGGCATCGACGCGGCGAGCCGCGACGTACGGCTCGCCGACGCCATGAGCTCGCCCGACGGCCACCTGCTGCTCTTCGGGCTGCTGCCCGAGCGGCCGGCCGAGGGCCTGCCGCCCTCCGCCGCCACGGACGAGACCGAGGGATGGCACCTCCTGCGCAGGTCGGAAGAGCTCGCCTTCCCGCTCCACACCAGGGCCGTACGCGCCTTCTTCGAGGGCCGCTACATCTGAGCCGGGCGCTCCGCGAGCCCACGGACGCGGACCGGGCAGGACGGCTCGCTCAGACCGTCCTCGCCCTCCCGCTCCACGACGACCCGCCGCCCCTCCCAGCGGGACACGTACCGTTCGATCTCCGGCTCCACCCAGCCGTCGCCCGCGTCCGGCACGACCAGCCCACCGCCGGTCCGCCCCCGCGCGGGCGCCCACACCTCGAGCTCCGGCCCGCCGTCCGCCCCCCGCACCGGAATCACCGCTCCCGCGCGCGCGAACACCGGGATCCGCCCCGAAGGCGCGTCGACCAGCACCTGCGCCGGGCCTTCGTACGCCCGCTCCGTCGCCACGTCGTACCAGCGGCCCCGCGGCAACCGCACCGCACGCCGGTCCGTCCCCGCACCGAGCACCGGGGC
This sequence comes from Streptomyces sp. NPDC018026, assembly GCF_044327745.1. Taxonomy (NCBI): domain Bacteria; kingdom Bacillati; phylum Actinomycetota; class Actinomycetes; order Kitasatosporales; family Streptomycetaceae; genus Streptomyces; species Streptomyces sp. NPDC018026. The sequence goes on along the minus strand of NZ_JBIRFY010000007.1, from coordinate 8,131 downwards.
CACCAGCAGACAGTCGCCCAGCAGAAACGCGTCCTCGCAGTCCCGCAGCATCCGGTCCTCCGGCGTCGACCACCACAGGGGACGCGCACAGGGAGCACCCGTACGCCGGGCCAGGTGCGCCAGCGTCACGAAGTACGGCAGCAGCCGCCGCCGTTCGACGAGCGCCACGCGCGCGTGCTCCAGCACCTCGGTCCCGAACTCCCACGGCTCCCGGTGCCCGGCCCGCGGCCCGGCGTGGGTGCGCAACAGCGGCAGGTACGCGGCCAGCTGCAACCACCGCAGATACAGCTCAGGGGACGGATCCCCCTCGGAGCCGCCCACATCCGGCCCCGAGAACGGCACCCCGCACAGTCCGAGCCCCAGCACCTGTGCCAGCGACGCCCGCAACCCCGGCCACCCCGAGGCCGTTGCCCCGGACCAGGCGCCGCCGTAGCGCTGCAGGCCGGCCCACCCGGAACGGGAGAGGACGAACGGCCGCTCGTCGGGCGCCAGCGCCCGCAGCCCCTCGTAACCGGCGCGCGCCATGCACAGCGCGTAGACGTTGTGCGCCTCCCTGTGGTCGCCGCCCCGGCCCTCCAGCGCATGCCGCGCCGACCGCGGCAGCGTCGACTCCCCGAAGGCGGTGAACGAAGTGGGCTCGTCCAGGTCGTGCCAGAACCCGGTGAACCCCTGCCCGAGCCGCTCCTCGTAGAGCCCGCCCCACCACTCGCGCGCAGGCGCGCCCGTGAAGTCCGGGAAGACCACGTCCCCCGGACGCCCCACGCCCCGGACGACCGACCCGGCCGCATCCCGCACGAACACGTCTTCGCGGCCACCGCCGTCGTACACGGGGTTGCCGGGCGCGGCCCGAACCGCCGGCTCCACCGCCGACACCAGCCGGACCCCCTCCCTGCGCAGCTCCTCGGCGAGTACGGGCAGCTTCGGGAACCGCTCCTCGTCGACGGTGAACACCTGACGGGCGGCGCCGTGTCCGATGCCCAGATGCACCGCGTCCAGCGGCAGCTCCCGCTCCTGGTGGCCGGCCACGACCCGCCTCAGATCCTGCTCGTCGCCCGAATCCCACAGCGCGTGATGATGACCGAGCGCCCACGCCGGCGGCAGCGCGGGCGCCCCGGTCAGCGACGCCCAGGCCAGCAGCACGCGCGCGGGGGTGCCCACCGTCACCCAGCACCGCAGCGGACCGCCGTCCATCCGCAGCACGCTCCGCCCCGGCCGGTCGTGCCCCGACCCGGCTCCCTCCTCACCCTCCCGCAACGCCACCGTGCCGTCCCACGTGCTGTCGTGGAAGACCAGGTGCGTCCCGGCGTCCGCCACCACCAACTGCACCGGCATCGTGACGGACGACGGAGACGACGCGGAGGACGCCTCCTCGGCGGCGGCGAAGGGCAGGCCGGGACCGGTGTTCCACAGCCGGTACGTGCCCTCGCGCAGCCGGGGTCCCGCGGACCGCCCGCCGAGCCCGAAGAACCGGGCGTCGGCCGCCACCTCCGCCCGCTGCGTCCAGCGGGCGGGGCCGCCGCCGACCGGCTCCCACCACCGGGGCGGCAGCTCGCGGCGCAGGACCACACCCCCGGGCGTACGCACCTCCACCGCGCCGTGCCGGGACACGGCCACCGTGGCGCGCTCCGCCACCACCCGCCAACCACCGTCCTTGTCCGGCTCCAGCACCGCCCGCGGATCCGGCTCCGGACAGCGGCCCGCCAACGCGTACGAAGGCTCGGGAGCGGCCCCGTCCCACCCCCAGAACACCGCTCCGCTCACCGCCACGAGAACGCGCAGCTCCGAGCGGCCGAACCGGAGGACACCGCCCCCGGGCCCCGGCTCCACCTCCCGCAACGGACCCGGCACCCGCGCCCGCTCAGCACCCCGCGGCGGCAGCCCGGCCGCATCGGCACGCCGCCTGCGCCACGCCGCCCGTACCGTACGCAACCCCTGCGCCACCCCCACGGAACCGACCGTCTTCATCGAACGCACCAGGTCACGACCGTCCATGCTGCTCACCCTGCCATCGACCGCCGCGCCCGGAGGCGTCGTTCAACTGCCGTTCACCCGTGACCGGACCACATCTTCATGTCACCGACTATGTGGGGCGCGCCCTGGTGCCGAAGTCGATCACATGGCATCGTCCCTGTCAGCCGCGTCACGCGCACACCCCAGCCCGTGCGCGGAGGACGCACACGACGCGCACAGTCCGGGAGCCGCCCCATGTCGACCGAGAACCCGCAGCCGCTCTGGCAGCCAGATGCGCAACGCATCGCCCAGGCACGCATCACCAGGTTCCAGGCCTGGGCCGCCGAGCACCACGGAGCCCCCGACGAGGGCGGATACGCCGCCCTGCACCGCTGGTCCGTCGACGAGCTGGACACCTTCTGGAAAGCCGTCACGGAGTGGTTCGACGTCCGCTTCTCCACCCCCTACGCGCGCGTGCTCGGCGACCGGACCATGCCCGGCGCCCAGTGGTTCCCCGGCGCCACGCTGAACTACGCCGAACACGCACTGCGCGCGGCCGGCACCCGCCCGGACGAACCCGCCCTCCTGTACGTCGACGAGACCCACGAACCGGCCCCCGTCACCTGGGCAGAGCTGCGCCGCCAGGTCGCCTCACTCGCCGCCGAACTGCGCACCCTCGGCGTACGCCCCGGCGACCGCGTCAGCGGATACCTCCCCAACATCCCGCAGGCCGTGGTCGCCCTCCTCGCCACGGCCGCCGTGGGCGGGGTCTGGACCTCCTGCGCGCCCGACTTCGGCGCACGCAGCGTCCTTGACCGATTCCAGCAGGTCGAACCCGTCGTCCTGTTCACCGTCGACGGCTACCGCTACGGCGGCAAGGAACACGACCGCCGCGACACCGTCGCCGAACTCCGCCGGGAACTGCCCACCCTCCGCGCGGTGGTCCACATCCCGCTCCTCGGCACCGAGGCCCCGGACGGCGCGCTGGACTGGGACACCCTCACGGCCGCGGACACCGAGCCCCGGTACGAGCAGGTGCCCTTCGACCACCCCCTGTGGGTGCTCTACTCCTCCGGCACCACCGGCCTGCCCAAGGCCATCGTCCAGTCCCAGGGCGGGATCCTCGTCGAACACCTCAAGCAACTCGGCCTGCACTGCGACCTCGGCCCCGGAGACCGCTTCTTCTGGTACACCTCGACCGGCTGGATGATGTGGAACTTCCTCGTCTCCGGCCTGCTCACCGGCACCACGATCGTCCTCTACGACGGCAGCCCCGGCTTCCCCGCCACCGACGCCCAGTGGCGCATCGCGGAACGCACCGGCGCCACCCTCTTCGGCACCTCCGCCGCCTACGTCATGGCCTGCCGCAAGGCCGACCTCCACCCGGCCCGCGACCTGGACCTCTCCGCGATCCAGTGCGTCGCCACCACCGGCTCCCCGCTCCCGCCCGACGGCTTCCGCTGGCTGCACGACGAGTTCGCCGCGAGCGGCGCCGACCTGTGGACCGCCTCCGTCAGCGGCGGCACCGACGTCTGCTCCTGCTTCGCGGGCGCCGTCCCCACCCTCCCGGTCCACATCGGCGAACTCCAGGCCCCCGGCCTCGGCACCGACCTCCAGTCCTGGGACCCGAGCGGCAACCCCCTCACCGACGAGGTCGGCGAACTGGTCGTCACCAACCCCATGCCCTCGATGCCGATCCGCTTCTGGAACGACCCCGACGGCAGCCGCTACCACGACAGCTACTTCGACACCTACCCCGGCGTCTGGCGGCACGGCGACTGGATCACCCTCACCTCCCGCGGCTCCGTCGTCATCCACGGCCGCTCCGACTCCACCCTCAACCGGCAGGGCGTCCGCATGGGCTCGGCCGACATCTACGAGGCCGTCGAGCGGCTCCCCGAGATCAGGGAATCCCTCGTCATCGGCATCGAACAGCCCGACGGCGGCTACTGGATGCCCCTCTTCGTCCACCTGGCCCCCGGCGCCGCCCTCGACGACGCCCTCCTCGACCGCATCAAGCGGACCATCCGCACCAACCTCTCCCCGCGCCACGTCCCCGACGAGGTCATCGAGGTGCCCGGCATCCCGCACACCCTGACCGGCAAACGCATCGAGGTCCCGGTCAAGCGCCTCCTCCAGGGCACCCCGCTCGACAAGGCCGTCAACCCCGGCTCCATCGACAACCTCGACCTGCTCCACTTCTACGAGGACCTCGCCCGCAAACGCTCCTGACCAGCACGCCGACGAGCCGCCCGCCCCGGGCGGCGGCCGGCTCCCCGCGCCCGCCCGGCCCCGTTGTCAGTGCCGCCGATTACTGTGAGTGAGCATTGATCGACCGTGCACAGGGGGAAAGATGGCGCACACCGACCAGACCGACCACACCATGCGACGCGTCCTGCGCCGCGAAATCGCGGGCACCATCGGCCTGCTCACCGACGAACACGACTTCCGCACCATGCGGCGCTACCGCAGCTTCACCTTCCACGACCACACCGCCTACCTGCGCCAGGTGGAATCCCTGCTCAGGGCCCGCGCGGCACAAGGCACCCACACCACGGTCGCGCTCTTCGACCCGGAGGAGTACGCGGACTTCTGCACGGCGGCGGGCCTCGACGCCGACGCCTCCGCCAGCCGCGCCCGGTTCACCGCCGAACTCGCCGCCCACGGCCCCACCGTGCCCTACGAGGGCCAGCCCCTCACCGACCTGCTCCCGGCCCTCGTCGACGAAGCCGTCCGCCAGGCCACCTGGGAGTACACGTCGACCCTCCTCGCCCGCCTCGGCAACTGCGCCACCTGCGGGGAGGACCTCGGCCGCGCCGCCTTCACCCGGGCCTCCGGCCTCCTGCGCCGCGTCCTCGAAACGGCACCACCGGGCAGCCGGCACCTGGTCTGCAGCGTCTCGGGCCATCCGGAGGAGACCCTCGTCTCCGTCCTCCTCGTCGACGAGGAGACCGACGGCACACCGCACATCGACGAGGCCGAGGCCCTGGAGTTCACCAGCGTCCTCGCACTCGGCCTGGCGACGCACAGCCCCGGCGGCCTCGTCATGCGCATCAGCACCCCGGGCGGCCCCGACCGCATCCACGGCTGGAGCCTGCGGGGATACGGCCTCGAACCCCTCACCGCCGCCCAGGTCTTCGACGCCTACTGCACCGACGTCGAGTCCGGCGACCTCATCTCCCCGGAATCCAACGTCGACTACTGCGCACCGCCCGACCTCGGAGACGACCGACTCCCACCGGGACACCACCACTGAACGCGGGCGGGGCGCCCCACCCGAAGGTGGAACGCCCCGCACCACAGCCCGAGCGGCAGACCGCACCCGGCCCTACTCGCCGGACAGCACCGCCTGCGCGGCGTTCCGCGCCTCCTCGGCGCTGTCCGCCGCCCGGGCGGCGGCCGCGGCACGCTCGCACTGCGCCAGCGTGAACTTCGCCAGCGTCGCCCGCACGTACGGCAGCGACGCCGCACCCATGGACAGGGAGGTGACACCGAGACCGGTCAGCACACACGCCAGCAGCGGATCCGCAGCGGCCTCGCCGCAGACACCGCAGCTCTTGCCCTCGGCCTTCGCAGCCTCGGCCGACAGCGCGACCAGGTCGAGCAGCGCCGGCTGCCACGGGTCCTGCAACCGCGACACCGCGCCCACCTGACGGTCGGCGGCGAAGGTGTACTGCGCCAGGTCGTTCGTCCCCAGCGACAGGAACTCCACCTCCTGCAGCACCGAGCGCGCCCGAAGCGCGGCCGACGGGATCTCCACCATCGCGCCGAACTTCGCCCGCAGCCCGGCCTCGCGGCAGGCGTCCGCGAACGCCCTGGCATCGGCCCGGTCCGCCACCATCGGTGCCATGACCTCGAGGTAGACCGGCAGACCCTCCGCCGCCTTCGCCAGCGCCGTCAGTTGCGTCCGCAGCACGTCCGGGTGGTCGAGCAGGGTACGCAGACCGCGCACGCCGAGCGCCGGGTTCGGCTCGTCGCCCGGGGTGAGGAAGTCCAGCGGCTTGTCAGCACCGGCGTCCAGCACCCGCACGACGACCCGGCCCTCCGGGAACGCCTCCAGCACCTGGCGGTAGGCGGTGACCTGCTTCTCCTCCGACGGCGCGTTCTCGCTGTCGTCGAGGAAGAGGAACTCGGTCCGGAACAGGCCGACACCCTCCGCGCCGGCCTCCAGCGCCGCGGGCACGTCGGCGGGACCACCGATGTTCGCCAGCAGCGGCACCTTGTGACCGTCCGAGGTCGCACCGGGACCCGTCGCGGCGGCCAGCGCGGCCTTGCGCTCGGCGGCCTCGGCCGCCAGCCGTGCCTTCTGCTCCGCAGGGGGATTCACGAAGATCTCACCGGTGCTGCCGTCCACCGCCACGACGGTGCCCTCGGGAATCTCGCCGGCTCCCGGCAGGGCCACCACGGCGGGCACACCGAGCGCCCGCGCGAGAATCGCGCTGTGACTGGTCGGTCCGCCCTCCTCGGTGACGAAGCCCAGCACCAGCGTCGGGTCGAGCAGCGCGGTGTCGGCAGGCGCCAGATCCCGCGCGATGAGGACGTACGGCTCGTCACTGTCCGGAACGCCCGGCATCGGAACCCCGAGCAGACGGGCGACGATACGATTCCGCACGTCGTCGAGGTCCGCCACGCGGCCGGCCAGGTACTCGCCGGCACCTGCCAGCAGGGCGCGGTAGGCGGCGAAGGCGTCGTACACGGCACGCTCGGCCGTGCTCCCGACGGTGATCCGCCGCTCGACGTCGGCCATCAGCTCGGGGTCCTGGGCCATCATGGCCTGCGCCTCGAGCACAGCCTGCGCCTCGCCCCCGGCCAGATTGCCGCGCGCCATCAGATCGGCCGCCACAGCTTCCACGGCCTTGCGGGCGCGCCCCTGCTCGCGTTCCGCGTCCTCGGCCGGAATCTGCTTCGCGGGCGGTTCCAGAACCGCCGTCCCCATGTGCCGAACCTCGCCGATCGCCACACCGTGGCTCACACCGACGCCTCGCAGCGTTGTCTCCATCTCACCCGTCCCGATAGTGCGGCGGGTCCCGCCGCCGCGGTGGTTGTCCTGCCAGCAGTCGATGCCGCCGAGCGACGGCACGGACGTCACTTCCAGAGGAAGAGACTCTCGCCGGCCTTCACGTCGCCGTCCTCACGCAGTTCGGTGAGCGCCTCGGCCGTGGCCTCCAGGGCCACGATCGGGCAGACCGGTGACTTGCCCGCGGCCTCGACCGCGGCCGGGTCCCAGCGCACCACGCCCTGACCCCGCACGACGGTGTCGCCCTTGTTGACGAGCAGCTCGAAGCCCTCGCCGTTGAGCTGCACGGTGTCGATGCCGAGATGGGTCAGCACGCCGTGCCCGCTCTCGTCGACGACGACGAAGGCGTGGGGGTGCAGGGAAACGATGACGCCGTCGACCGGAGCGACTGCCTCGGAGGGCTCCCGCACGGGGTCGATGGCGGTGCCCGGGCCGACCATGGCCCCGGAGAAGACGGGATCGGGCACGGCGGCCAGTCCGATGGCGCGTCCTGCGAGCGGGGACGAGACGGTGGTCATGGGAAGCCTCCCAGGGCGGGGATCTGTACGGGCCGTCACTGCCTTGTCCCGGACGGCACACTGAGCAGCAGGGTATGTCATAGGAAGTACCGGTTCCGCATGAGTGTTCCGATTAGAGGTCTAGACCACACTCCTCACGGATTTGCACCCGTTCCACGGCCCCGTGTACAGTTGTTACTCCTGCCTGGGTTGAGCGATGCGTAGCAAGGTGTCCTCGCCTCGGCAGCATCCAACTCATCAGATCCTATCGCTGGATCGCCTTCTGCATGCCCGCAGGACAGTGGTCAAGAGCATCGGGAAAGCCTGATAGTGTTGGAAACACCGAAGGGAAGCGCCCGGAGGAAAGCCCGAGAGAGTCTCTTGGGTGAGTACGAAGGAAGCGTCCGTTCCTTGAGAACTCAACAGCGTGCCAAAAGTCAACGCCAGATATGTTGATACCCCGACCTGATCGGATCTCTGATCGGGTTGAGGTTCCTTTGAAGTAACACACAGCGAGGACGCTGTGAACGGTCGGATTATTCCTCCGACTGTTCCGCTCCCGTGATGTAAAGCATTCACGGAGAGTTTGATCCTGGCTCAGGACGAACGCTGGCGGCGTGCTTAACACATGCAAGTCGAACGATGAACCACTTCGGTGGGGATTAGT
>NZ_JBIRFY010000006.1:0-530069 GCF_044327745.1 Streptomyces sp. NPDC018026 | reverse complement strand
ATCTCCACCACCGGCCGGTACCCGCGCAGGGCCAGGCCGATCGCGGTGCCGACGATGCCGGACTCGGCCAGCGGGGTGTCGATGACCCGGTCCTCACCGAAGTCCTTCTGCAGACCGTCGGTCACCCGGAAGACACCACCGAGCTTGCCGACGTCCTCGCCCATGATCAGGACCTTGGGGTCCGACTCCAGCGCGCGGCGCAGCGACTCGTTGATCGCCTTCGCCAGCGCCATCTTCTCCGCTGCCATGTCAGACCCCCTCTGCGTCTGCGAACGATGCCTGGTACGCGGCGAACCGCGCCCGCTCCTCGTCCACGAGCGCGTGCCCGTCCGCGTACACGTTCTCGAAGAGGGACAGGGGCTCGGGCGCCGGCATCGAGCGCACCGCCGCCCGCAGGCCGGCGGTGACGGCGTCGCACTCGCGGTCGACGTCGCGAAGGAAGTTCCCGTCCGCCAGCCCGGTGCCGGTGAGATGGTCACGCAGGCGGTCGACCGGGTCCTTCTCGGCCCACTCCCGCACCTCCGCCTCGTGCCGGTAGCGGGAGGGGTCGTCGGAGGTGGTGTGGGCGCCCATGCGGTACGTGTACGCCTCGATCAGGGCCGGTCCCTCGCCGCGCCGGGCACGGTCCAGGGCCCACCGGGTGACCGCGAGGGAGGCCAGCACGTCGTTGCCGTCGACGCGGACGCCGGGGAAGCCGAAGCCCTGGGCCCGCTGGTAGAGCGGCACCCGGGTCTGCTTCTCGTTGGACTCGGAGATCGCCCACTGGTTGTTCTGGCAGAAGAACACCACCGGCGCGTTGTGGACGGCCGCGAAGTTGAACGCCTCGCTCACATCGCCCTGGCTCGTCGCGCCGTCCCCGAAGTACACGATCACCGCACAGTCGGCGCCGTCCTTGGCCACGCCCATCGCGTAGCCGGTGGCGTGCAGCGCCTGCGAGCCGATGACCAGGGTGTAGAGGTGGAAGTTGTGGCTGTCCGGGTCCCAGCCGCCGTTGTTCACACCGCGGAACATCGCCAGCAGGCGCAGCGGGTCGAGGGAGCGGCACAGGGCGACGGCGTGCTCGCGGTAGCTGGGGAAGACGTGGTCGCCGTCGGCCAGGGCGCGGGCCGAGCCGACCTGGGCGGCCTCCTGGCCCAGCAGTGAGGGCCACAGACCCAGCTCTCCCTGGCGCTGCAGCGTCACGCCCTCCGCGTCCACGCGGCGGGCCCTGACCAGGTCGCGGTACAGGCCACGCAGGTCGTCGGGGGTGAGGTCGGCGACGTAGGCGTCCCAGGCGGGGTCGCTCACGCGGGTGCCCCCGGGGGTCAGTAGCTGGACCAGCTCGGTCGTCATGGGATCTCTCCGGCTTCCGGTCGCTTCCGGTTCAGTCGATGCCACGGCACAGGTGCGGTTCCTCGCGGGCGTCGTCGGGATCCCCGGCGAGCCCCAGGACGGGCGGGACGGCGGGGCGCGCTCCGGCGTGGGCCACGGTGCGCAGCCAGGTCGGGGACGGCAGGGGCAGCGCACGGCCCAGGGCGTCGTCGTACACGGCGCCGAACGGTTCGAGCCAGGGTACGGCCGTGCCGAGCAGGGCGTGTACGCCGTCGTCGCCGAGTGTGGTGCGCACCGAGGTCAGGACGTGCCCGCGACCGGTCGGCCGCAGATCCACCCGGAAGACGCCGAACTCCAGGCCCAGCCTTCGCACCGCGGCGGACGCCTCGTCGGCGAGCGCGGCCCAGGCCGGCCGGGTCAGCTCGGCGGTGCGCACCGGTCCGGCCGGCGGGACGGAGGCGACCAGGACGACGTGCGGCCGCCCGGCCGCGAAGACGCCCACCGCGGCCAGCGTGCCCGGCACCGGCTCCGGCGTGGCCTCGACCAGGAAGCCCTCCGCCGCCAGGGCGGCCCGGCAGGCCCCGGGGTCCTGCACTCGGCGCACCACGTCGGGCCGGTTGCCGCGAAGGCCCAGGGCCTCGGCGGTCACGGCGGCGGACTCCTGTGCCTCGGGGCGCAGACCGAGGACGACGTCGAAGTGCCCGCCCCGGTCCACCTGTTCGCGGGCCCAGGCCGCACACACGGCGGGACGGGTGACGTCCAGGCCGGAGGCTGCGTCGGCGAGCTGCGCCGACTCGCGGCCGCGGTCGGCCAGCCGGGAGGCCCGGTCCGCGACGTGCGTGGCGATGCCGCAGGCCCACGCCTCCAGCAGGGCGGAGACGGCAGCGGTGGCGTCCGGCCCGTCGCAGGCGCTCGGGGCCCCCAGGAGGAGGGCGACGGGCATGTCGGCGGCGATGGTCACCGGGGCCCGTCGAGTGCGCTGTTCGATCATCTGGCTGCCTCCCAGGGCGGATTCGTGCGACGGCGGTTCCTGTTGGGTCGAGATTGGTGTGGGGCTGCGGTGGGTGTGGGGGTGCTGGGCGGAGGGACGTGCCGCAGGCGTCGAGGGGAGCGGGGTGCGCCCGGGCGGACGGGGGACGGGGGCGGCAGCCCGCCCGGGCGCGGTGGTCAGGACTTCCGTTCCTCGGCGGGCCGCGGTCGGCCGCCGAAACCGAACAGACCCACCGCCAGGTTGAGTGCGATCCAGACGAACAGCACCAGGAAGCCACTCTGGACCGACTCGGTGAGCGCGGTGGCCGGGGCCACGCCGTCCGCCGTCAGCTCCGCCAGGCGTGAGCCGACGACCGTGGCCGTCACCGCGAGCGCCAGCGCGCCGCCGATCTCGGTGGAGGCGTTGAGCACCGCGGAGGTGGTGCCCGCGTCCTGCTCCGTCGCGTCCCGGGTGCCCACGACCGGCGCCGTCATCAGGCACAGCACCAGGCCGACGCCCAGCAGCGCGGTGACGGGCAGGAGCAGGGACCAGTAGCCCGCGTCCGTCGGCGCGTTGACCATCAGCACCAGGACACCGGCGAGCAGCACGTTGCCCAGGACGTACGGGACCCGGGGGCCGTACTTGGCGATCAGCACCGGTACGGCGCCGGAGACGCCGAGCATGGCGAGACTGGTCGGGAGGTAGGCGAGGCCGACCTCCAGCGGGCTGTAGCCCAGCACCAGTTGCATGTACTGGGGCAGCATGAAGAAGGACGGCAGCATCAGGCCGGCCGACACCAGTTGGGCGAGCGTGCCGGACGCGACGGACCTGCGGCGGAGCAACGACAGGGGCAGCAGTGGTGCTTCGGCGGTGCGTTCCACCGCCACGAACACGGCGAGCAGTACCGCCGCCGCGCCCAGCGAGGAGAAGGCCACCGTGTCGCCCCAGCCGTCGGTACCCGCGCGGACCACGCCGAAGACCAGAGCCAGCAGGCCCAGGGTCCCGGTCACGGCGCCGGGGACGTCCGCGGGCGGACGCGGTCCGGTCGGTGCGCTGCGCGGGATCCAGAGGAAGCAGGCGATCAGCAGGGCCGCGCCGATCGGTACGTTGATCAGGAACGCCAGCCGCCAGTCCACGTCGGTGATCGCCCCGCCCAGCAGGGTACCGAGGCTGGCGCCGACGCCCATCACGGTGCCCCAGACACCGAGCGCCTTGGCCCGTTGCTCGGGCTCGGGGTAGGTGGTGACGAGGATGGACAGGGCGGCCGGAGACAGTGCGGCGGCGCCCACGCCTTGCAGCGCCCGCCCGGTCAGCAGCATGCCGCCGCCGTCCGCGACGGCCGCGAGCAGCGAGCCCGCCGTGAACAGCAGGAGGCCCGCGGCCAGGACGGAACGCCGGGCGAACACGTCGGTGAGCCGGCCGCCGAGCAGCATCAGCCCGCCGAAGAGCACCACGTAGATGTTCATGACCCACTGCAGGCCCGAGGTGCTCAGACCGATGTCCGCGCGCAACTGCGGAAGCATCACGTTGGCGATCGTCGCGTCCAGGACGCAGACCAGCTGGGCGGTGGCGACCAGGAACAGGACCAGGCCGCGTCTGACCGTGCTGCCCTCTTCCGTCTCCGCGGCACGCTCCGGACCGGCGGCCACGGACACGGACACGGGCGCGGGCGCCGGCCCGGTGCGCGCCGTGTCGTGCGCGTCGATGCTCATGACGAGTGTCTCCTTTCCGCCTCAGGCGGCTTCACTGATGCGCTCGTAGATGGCGGAGAGACTGCGGTCGGCGAGCAGCTTGCCGACCGGGACCCGCCTGCCGGTCTGCCGTTCGACGGCGCCGACGAGACGGATCATGTGCATCGAGTCCCAGCTGACGACGCGGTCGAAGTCGGCGTCGAGGTCGTCGATCCCGAGCGGGAGGTCGAGTTCGTCGCGGACGAGGTGGATGAATTCCTCTTTGGTCATCGGTGGGACCCTTCCAGGGCGCAGTCGAGACTGATGTGGGCGGGCACGGCCACCAGGTCCTGCAGGCCGTGCCGGAAACGGACCTCGTCGTCCGTGGCGGAGGTGGTGGTGAAGCCCATGGAGGGCCAGAACTCCCGGACGTTCTTGTTCTTCTTCGTCGGCCGGTAGGCGGCCGTGACCTGCGTGGCACCCGTCGCCCTGGCGTGGTCGAGCAGTGCGGCGACGGCGGTCTGCTCGATGCCGCGGGCGAACACCCGGCAGGACAGCAGCATGTTCTCGACGCTCAGCGTGTCGCCGTCGCGCCGGGCGAAGACCGTGCCGACGACGCCGTTGTCGCCGAAGCGGTCGGCCGAGCGGATCACCAGGACCAGGTGGCCGTCGTCGGCCAGCCGCTCGGTGACGTCGGCGGCCTGCAGCCGGACCGTGGTCAGGTTGAACTGGTTGGTGCGCAGCGAGAGCTGGGCCACCCGGTCCACGTCGCCGGGAGCGGCCTCGGCGAGCGTGACCCGCACCCCGAGCCGCCCCAGGTACTCCTCCTGCGAGCCGGCGTTCTCCAGCAGGTCGGCGCGCTCCGCCTCGGTGCGGTACTGGGCCGCGCGGGCCCGGTCCTCCGCGGTCAGCCGCGCGGTGTCGAACCAGCCGTCGGCGAGCAGCTTCTCCACGTGCAGCGCCGGTTCGTCGTCCAGCCGGACCACGGCGACCTGCGGCAGGCCACCGGCGACCAGCCCGCACTCGAAGGGCGAGTCGTCGACGAACACGAAGCTGTCCACGCCCAGGTTGAGCTTGCGGGCGATGTCCTGGAGATTGACGTCCTTGGGCTGCCAGTTGGCGTTGATCCTGGCGAAGTCGCCCTCGCGCAGCACCATGTCCGGGTGTTCGCGGACGACCTGTACGAGATTGTCGTGGTCGTTCTTGCTGCTGACGGCGAGCAGGACGCCCTGTGAGCCCAACTGCCGCACCAGGCGCTGGAAGGTGCCGAAGGCCTCGCCGCGGAAGGTGGTCGCCGCGGCGATCCCGTCCGGGCCGTCGTCGCCGAGCACGCCGTCCCACAGGGTGTTGTCGGCGTCGACGACGAGCACCTTCTTGGTCCGGCCGCGCAGCATCCGGGACAGGTGGGCGACCTCGCGGGCGTAGCGGGCCAGCAGCTCGTCGCCGAGGGCCGCCTTCGCGTACGCGGCCATGCGGGCGTCGTTGAGCGGGGTGCCGGCGGCGACGATCGGGTCGAGGTCGACGACGTGGACGCGCGGGTTCGCCAGCGCCAGCCGCAGCAGGCCGCTGTTGAACTCCCGCCAGGCCAGCCCCGCCCGGGCCCGCGACTCGTGATCGACGAGCTGGTGGGTGACCGTGCGCGGCAGCGGCACCGTGTTGAGGACCAGAGCCGCCGAGGAGTGCCCGGTGAAGGTGTCGGCCAGCCGCTCCAGCTCGGCGAGTCTGCGCTCCACCGCCCGCGCGAGGCCGTCCGCCTGCCACGGGGAGCCCAGCTCGTCCAGCAGGACCTGCGGGTCGAGTACGCACAGGGCGAGGTCGACGTCGTCGGCGTACAGGGGGCTGCCGGTGTCCCGCAGATCGCGCTGGTAGGCGTCGAAGTCGCTCAGCCGGGTCTCGGCCAGCACACCGTGCCGGCCGAACTCGGCGGCCAGCGGCGCGCCCAGACCGCCCAGGGTGGAGTGTCCGGTGACGGCGACCACCGCGGTCTCCGTCTCCGGCCAGGCCGCCAGGACCTGGTCGCGATCCAGCTGGACGAGAATCGAGCCGGCCCGCGGCAGGTCCGTCTGCGTGCCGGTCCCGGCCAGCTCCGCCAGCAGCGGCGCCACCTGCGGGTACCGGGCGGCGAGCTGTCCCTCCCTGCGCAGCGTGCGCAACGCTTCCAGCGGGGACGGCTGGGTTCGTGGTGCGGCCGGGGTGGATACCGTGGTCAATGCTCTCTCCTCACGTTCGCCGCGATCGGTGGGCACCGTGCGCGGCCACCGTCCGCCCGGTCGCGCCGCCCACGCCCCAGGCTGGGGGCCGCCGCTTGAGCCGCGCTCGCACCGGCCTGCACCGCGCCGGGCGCGGGGCCGCCGCACGGGGGAGCCCGGACGGGCGCATGCGTTTTTCACGCTTCGGACAAGTGGGCTTTCACAGTGGGCCGATGACCCTCGCACTGCCGCCGGACCGCCGCCGTGGCCAACCATGGAGACACCAATGCGACCCGGTGAATGGGGGAGGCGTCCGACATGGACATCAAGATCCTGGGGTCCTTCGAGGCGACGGAGAACGGGGTCGCGCTGCTGCCGACCGCGGGAAAGCCGCGTCAGGTCCTGGCACTACTGGCCCTTCAGGCCGGCCAGGTGGTTCCCGTGTCCGCCCTGATGGAGGAGTTGTGGGGCACCGAGCCACCGCGCAGCGCACAGACGACGTTGCAGACGTACATACTGCAGTTGCGCAAGCGGCTGGCGGCCGCGCTGCCCCCGGACGGGCCCCGCAGCGCCAAGGAGGTGCTGACCACCCGGTACGGCGGCTATCTCCTCGACATCACGCCCGAGGAGATCGACGTGGACGCCTTCGAACGGCTGACCGCGGCGGGCCGGCGGGCGAAGGACCTCGGGGACCAGGCGACCGCGTCGCGGCTGCTGCGTTCGGCACTGGCGGTCTGGCGCGGCCGTGCCCTGGTGGACGTGTATACCGGGATGCGGCTGAGCGTGGAGGTCACCCGGCTGGAGGAGAGCCGGCTGATGGCCGTCGAGGCGCGGGTCGAGGCCGACCTCGCGCTGGGCCGGCACCAGGCGCTGCTGAGCGAACTGGCGGTGCTCACGGCACGGCACCCCATGCACGAGAACCTGTGCGCCCAGTACATGGTCGCCCTCTACCGGTCCGGCCAGCAGTGGCGGGCGCTGGAGGCGTTCACCGCGCTGCGCGAGTGCCTGGTCGAGGAGTTGGGGGTGACGCCGTCGCCGCGGCTGCAGGAGCTGCAGCGGGCGATCCTCGTCTCCGATCCGCAGCTCGACCGCTTCACCGTCCGCAGCGACCTGACGGTGTGACCCCGCACCCGTCCTGCCCGTCCCCCCCACGGGACCGCCCCAACCCCCCATGCCGAGCTAGGAGACCGTCATGCTCTCGTCCCTGAAGGCCCTCAACCTGCTGGTGATGTTCCTGCTGGAACTCGCGGTGTACGCCTCGGTCGTGCTGTGGGGGTTCACCTCCAGCGACAAGTGGCTGGTCAAGATCGCCCTGGGGGTCGGCGCGCCGGTCGTGATGATGACGGCGTGGGCGCTGCTGGGCTCGCCCCGTGCGCCGTACGCGGTGCACGGCGGCGGGCGGGTCGTCCTGGAGGCGTTGTGGTTCGGCGCGGGCGTCGCCGCCCTGGCCGCCTCGGGGAGGCAGACCTGGGCGGCGACCTTCGCCGGCGTCTACCTGGTCAACGCGGCCCTTCGGCTGCTGTGGGACCAGTGACGCCCGTTCACCACGCGGGTGTCTCGCAGAACTCCAGAACGGCGACCGTCCACATGAAGCCCACCCCGACCCCCATGGTGACCAGCAGGTCGCCGGGGCGGGGGTCTCGGGCCTCGGCGACGTGGTTGATGCCGATCAGCTGGTCGCCGGCGCCCATGTGCCCGAAGTTGCGGCCCCAGTCGTAGACGGTCGTCTCCGGGTCGACGCCGAGCAGCGAGTAGAACGAGAACTGCGCGATGGTCTCGGCGATGTTCGCGTGCACGAAGAACCGGGCGTCCGCCAGCTTCATGTCGGCGTCGGCGAGCGCCTCGTCCAGCACCTGGGACGCGTTCTTCGTCATCTGCTGGATGACCCGGTCGTAGGCGCCCTCCTCCTGGAGGAGGTAGTCGCTCTTGCGGCTGCGCAGGTCGACCGGCTTGCCGTCGTGGAAGGGACCGTCGGTCCAGCCGGTCGTGCCGCGGTAGATGGGCTCCAGCGAGGAGTCGGAGTAGCTGGCGGTGGAGCGCAGCCGGGCGAACCCGCCCCGGTTGGACAGGACCACGGCCCCGGCCCCGTCGCCGTACACCTGCTGGCTGTCGGTGCCCCAGCGGTCGAAGTACGGCATGCGGAAGGCGTCGCCGGTGGTCACCAGGGCGGCCTGCGGGGTGCTTCGGGCGGCGAGGTGGGAGGCGGCGAGTTCCACGGCGGCCAGGCCTCCGTTGGAGCCCTGCCGGACCTCCAGGGTCAGGCCGGTGCCGCCGACCGCCTCGTTCTGCACGTAGTTCACCGGGGTCCAGAAGTCCTGGCCCTGATGGCCGACGCAGGCGTGCAGCACCATGCCGTACCGGTCGGCCGGGAGCCCGGCCCGGTCCACCGCCTGCCGGCCGGCGGCCGCGGCCATCACCGGGCCCGGCTCGTCGGGTCCGGCCACGCGCACCGCGCGGATGCCGTTGGCCTGGGCCTCCTCGGCGTCGTAGCGGCCCGCGGCGACCGCCTCCTCGGCGGTCTGCACCTGCTTCGGCAGATACGCGCCGAGTCCGGCGACGTACACGTTGTCCCAACGCATGGTTATCTCCTCTGTTACGCCACCTGGGGCGCGGATTCGTGACGGCAGGATTCGATGTGCCGGACCAGCTGGCCGGTGAGGGCGGGGAAGCGGTCGTTCAGGAAGTAGAAGTGGCCGCCGGGGAAGAACCTCTGGTGGAAGCGGGCGGAGGTCTCCCGCCGCCACAGGTGCATGGCCGCCGGGGGAGCCCAGGCGTCCTGGGTGCCGCCGAAGACGCTCAGCGGCGAACTCATCGGTGAACGGTCGGGC
The DNA here is from genome assembly GCF_044327745.1 of Streptomyces sp. NPDC018026. Classification (NCBI taxonomy): domain Bacteria; kingdom Bacillati; phylum Actinomycetota; class Actinomycetes; order Kitasatosporales; family Streptomycetaceae; genus Streptomyces; species Streptomyces sp. NPDC018026. Next base: position 521,101 of record NZ_JBIRFY010000006.1, on the reverse strand, counting down.
GCCGGCCGGTAGTTGTCGACCGCTGTCAGATCGGCGCGCACGGTGCGCAGGAACCGGTCGAGGAAGTCGGTGGACTCGGTGACCCGTTCCGGCATTCCGCCGAGGTCGAGCAGGACCCGCAGCAGGGCGTCGTCGTCGAGGGTGCTGAGCGGCGTATCGGCGGGGCGTGCGAAGTGCGGGGCGACCCGCCCCGACACCCCGGTCCACATCGGGGCCCGGCCCAGTCCCTCCAGCGACCGGGCCGTCTCCAGGGCCACCACGGCGCCCATGCTGTGCCCGAACAGGGCGAGCGGCGTGTCGTCGACCCAGGGCAGGACGTCCGCGACGGCGGTGGCGACCACTTCCGTCATGTCGTCCAGGGCCTGCTCGCCGGCCCGCCGGCCCCGGCCGGGCAGGTCGAGCAGGAGCAGGTCCCAGTCGTCGGGCAGTTGCTGGACCAGGGGCCGGTAGACGGCCGCCGAGCCTCCGGCGTGGTGGAAGCCGACCAGCCGCACGGCGGGCGCGTCGACCGGACGCGGACGGTGGAAGGGTCGGGTACGGCTGTTCATCGGTCTCCTCCGGTGGCGGCGCTCACCTGGTCGCCCAGGTACGCCAGCAGGTCGCCGACCGGCATCTCCACCGGGCAGTCGAGCGTGGGCAGTTCCACCCCGTAGCGCTGCTCGACGCTCTTGGTGAGCAGCATCGCGGTGAAGGAGTCGCCGCCGACCTCACAGAACGGCGTCCCGGCCGGCAGCAGACCGTCCGCCTTCAGGACGGACGCCAGTTCGGTGGCGAGGTAGGCGCTGATCTCCGCCGGATCGCGCGGCACCGGCCGGGGACCGGACGAGGCGGCCGGGGCCACGGCGGCGGCGGTCTCGTCCGACCGGGCCGGCTCGCTCTCCGCCACCCAGAACCGCTTGCGCTGGAACGGGTAGGTGGGCGCGTCGGTGAACCCGGCGCCGGGCGCGGCCAGCAGCTCCAGCCGCAGGTCGGCACCTCCGTGGAAGAGCGCGACCAGGGCGTTGGCCAGCAGCCGCGGGGCCGCCCCGGGATCGTCGGCGACCAGCGGCAGCGTCTCTCCGGCCGCCGTCAGGTAGGCCACCGGTCCGTGCGCGGTCTCGCGGGCCGGTGCCGCGGACGTCCGTACCCCCAGCGCGGCCAGTACCCCGCCCAGCCGGGCCGCGGGAGCGGCGGACCCGGTGGCCGCGGCGGCCAGCCGGGGATGGGCCCGGGCCAGCGCGGCCAGCGCCCGCTCCAGCACCGCGTCGGAGTCGGGGAGGGAGCTGAACGTCACCCGGTCGACGGTCGGCGCGGTGACGCCGCGCCGTACGGTGCCGAGGGCCGCGATCAGGTCCTGGGATCCTGCCCCCACGACGGCGAGCCGGTGCCCGAAGTGCACCCGCCCGGCGCGCAGGGTGTGGCACAGTGCGGCCACACCGGCCGCGTCCCGCCCGGCGAGCGCGGTGCGCACCCGGTCCGTCAGCTCGGCGAGCGCCGCCGGATCCTTGGCGGACAGCGTCAGCAGTTCGGCATGGCCGGGCTCGGGCTCGGGACCGCCCGCCGCCCTCGGGGCCGGGGCGGCGAGCACCGCGTGGGCGTTCGTGCCGGACAGGCCGAAGGCGCTGATACCGGCCACCCGTCCGCCCGGCCGCGCGGGCCACGGCACGGTGGTGCGGGGCACCCGCACGGCGATCTGGTCCCACGGGATCAGCGAGTTCAGCCTGCCGTCGCCCTGCTGCACACCCGCCGGGAGGGACTCCTCGCCCAGCAGCGCCACCAGCTTCAGCAGCCCGGCGATGCCGGCCGCGGCCTCCAGGTGCCCGATGCGGGACTTCACACTGCCGAGGACGACCGGCTCGGCACCCGTGCCGCACCCGGTGCCGAGCACCGCGTCCAGGGCGCCGACCTCGATCGGGTCGCCGAGCGCGGTGCCGGTGCCGTGCGCCTCGACGTAACCGACGCCCGACGGCTCGGTGCGGGCGTCGGCGAGGGCCGCGCGGACCACCTCCTGCTGCGCGGGGCCGCTGGGCACGGTGAACCCGGAGGACGCGCCGTCGTGGTTGACGGCGGTGCCGCGGATCACCGCGTGCACCTCGCGGCCCTCCGCGACGGCGTCGTCCAGCCGCATCAGCGCCACCATGCCGACGCCCTCACCGCGGCCGTAGCCGTCGGCGTCCGCCAGGAAGGTCCGCGAGCGTCCGCCCGCCGAGAGGGCCTCCCCCTGGCACAGGGCCACCATCAGGTCCGCGCCCAGGATCAGGTTGGCGCCGCCGGCCAGCGCATAGCGGCAGTCGTCGGCACGCAGCGCCCGCACCGCCTGGTGCACCGCCGCCAGGGAGGAGGAGCAGGCCGTGTCGATGCTGAGCGCGGGACCCGACAGGCCCAGCGCGTAGGAGATCCGGCCGGCCAGGAAGCAGTGCCCGCTGCCGGTGCTGTGGTAGGGGTCGATACGGCTGTAGTCTCCGTCGCCGGCGAAACGCCGGCCGTACTCGGAGGCCATCACGCCGACGAACACGCCGACCGGCAGCCGGTCCTGGCGGCGCGCCGCGACACCGGCCCGCTCCAGCGCCTCCCACGACACCTCCAGCAGCAGCCGCTGCTGGGGGTCCATCGTCTCGGCCTCCCGCTGCGAGATGCCGAAGAACGCGGCGTCGAAGGAGGCGATGTCGTCGAGGAACCCGGCCCGGTCGACGTAGGACCGGCCGGCGGTGCCGCGCTCGGGGTGGTGGACCGCCCGCAGCGAGGGGCGGTCCTCCGGTATCGGGCCGAGCGCCCGCAGGTCCGGGTCGTCGGCGTACAGGAAGTCGCGGTAGGCGCGCGGGGTGTCGACGCCGCCGGGCAGCCGCATCGCCGTGCCGACCACGGCGACGGGAGCGTGGGCGCGGGCCTCGGCCGCCGCCAGCCGCTCCTTGAGCCGGCGGGACAGCCGGAGCTGGTCTTCTATCACCCGCCGCAGTTCTTCGGGGTTCACTGGTGCTTCGGACATCTCACTGCTCCTGCGCTCGGTGGTCATCGCCCGCTCACTGCTCCTGGGCGAGGTCGTCGGTGACGGCCCGGAGCAGCTCGTCGAGGGAGAGGTCCTCGAGGGAGCCGGCGGCGGGAAGGGAGTCGGGGGAGGGGAGGGAGGGAACGGAGTGGTCCGGGGCGACCGCGGCCGCCGCGGGAGCCAGTGCCGGGAGCGGGCCGGACGCGGACGCCGGGGTGCCGGGTCCGGTGCGGGCGGTGTCCGCGGCGAGGAAGCCGCTCATCGCGAGCACGCTCGGATGGTCGATGGCGATGGTGGCGGGCAGGTCCCGGCCCATGGCGTGGGCCAGCGCGGCCCGCAGATCGATCGCCATGATGGAGTCGAGGCCCAGGTGCGAGAAGCCCTCCGCGTCGGCGGAGCCGTCCTCGGGCAGACCGTCGTCGGAGCCGAGCATCCGCGCGACCAGGGCGCGCACGGCGCCCCTCAGCACGTGCTCGGCGTCGGCGTCGGCACCGGCCCCGCACGCCGCCAGCCGGTCGCGCAGCCAGCCCGCGGGCTCGGCCTCGTCGCGCGCGCTGCGGGGCGCGGTCACCGGACCGGTCAGCGCGGCGACCAGCGCGGCCCGCGGATGCCCGGCCGCCTGCTCGGCGTAGCGGGCCGGGTCCAGGGCGGCCACGACCAGCCGGTCCTGGGCGCCCTCGGCGGCCAGCGCCAGCGGCAGCGCCGCGTCGGCGTCGCTCAGCGGCCGGATGCCCACCCGCTGCGCCGCCCGTTCGACGGCCGCCGCGGCCGCCATCCCGCCCTTGGCCTCCGGCACCCACGGGCCCCAGTTGACGGTGACCGCGGTCAGACCCCGCTCGCGCAGCGCCTCGGACAGGCCGTCCAGATAGCCGTTGGCCGCCGCGTAGTTGGCCTGGCCCGCGGAGCCCAGCACCGAGGAGACGGAGGAGAACAGCACGACCGCGCGCGGATGGTGGCCCGCGACCGCGTCGGCGAGGACGTCGGCACCCAGCGCCTTGGCGTGGAAGACCTTCTCGTAGGAGGCGTCCGTCAGGGAGGGGAAGGCGCCGTCCGCGTTGACGCCGGCCAGGTGGTACACCGTGCCCAGCGGACCGTCCGCGGTGGCGGCGGCCACCGCCCGCGCCACGTCGGCGGGGTCGGTGACGTCGCCCCGGACCAGGGACACGCGGACCCCGGCCGCGGTGAGCGAGTCGATCGCCCCCTGCTCGACGGCCCCGGGCGCCGAACGGGCCATCAGCGTCACGCGGTCCCCGCCGCGAGCGGCGTGCGCGCCCGCCACGGCCAGGCCCAGCGCGCCGAGGCCGCCGGTGATCAGCGCGCCCCCGGCCCGCTCGGGCCCGGCCGGCCGGTCGGCGACGTCGACCAGCCGGGCCACCCGGACACCGGAGTCCGTGTAGGCGAGCCTGGTCTCCTCCGGCAGGGCGCCCAGCAGCGCGGCGACCCCCTCGGCCCGCCAGCCCGCGTCCAGCCGCAGCCGGGTCAGACGCCGCTCGGTCTGTTCCGCCTCCAAGGAACTCAACAGCCCGAACAGGGACTCCCGCAGGGGTGCCCGCACCGCGTCGCCGTCGGCGAGCAGTACGTAGGGCAGCTCCGGGGGCAGCGCGCGCAGGGTGGCCGCCAGACGGCGGACCGCGTCGAGCGCGTCCCGGGCGTCGGGGGCGGCAGCGGCGCCGGCCCCGCCGACCGCACCGTCCGCCCGGTCCGCGAAGCCGCGTGGCGCCAGCCAGCGGGCATCGACCACGAGCCCGGCGTCCCCCAGGTTACCCACGTCGCCCAGGTCCGCTCGGCCCGGGAGGCCCTCGTGCACCGAGACCTGGTGGCCCGCCGCCTCCAGGGCGGCGACCAGGGCGGCGGCGTTGGAGTCCGCGCCGGTCGCGTCGCCCAGCAGGGTGACCGGGACCGGGGCGGTGAGCGACGCGGCCGCGTCCTGCGGCAGCGGCACCCAGTCCAGGGCGCGGACCAGGCCGTCGCCCCGCAGACCGGCCTCCAGGACGGCGCGCGAGGCGTGCCGGATCCGGAACTCGTCGGCCCGGAACACGCTGTGCTCCGCGCCGGTGGCCGGGTCGACCGCGTACAGGTGCAGGTCCGCGGTCTCCACCCGCAGCCGGTCGTTGGCCAGCGGCTCGGCGCGCAGCACCCGCACCTCGCCCCACAGTTCGCCGTCCTCGGCCGGCCGGCCGTGGAAGGACAGCTCCCGCGCGGCGAACGGGATGGCCAGGGACGCCGCCTCCGCCGGGTTCTCGTCGACCAGGAACACCGCGATGCTCTGGAAGCAGGAGTCGATCAGGCCGGGGTACAGCTCGTAGTCGGCCGGGTCGTCGGGCAGTTCCGGCATCCGGTAGCGGACCAGCGCCCGGTCGCCCTGGATCCACACCTCGTCGATCCAGCGGAAGGACGGGCCCAGGGTGTAGCCGAGGGCGCGGAAGTAGGCGTAGAAGTCGTCCCGGGTCAGGTGCCGGTCGGCGGCGGCCGTGAAGGCGGCCCGGTCGTCCGGCCGGGGCCGGTGCGTCCGCTCGGCGGGCGGTGTGGCGCAGCGTCCGCCGATGTGCCGCTGCCAGATGCCGCGTTCGGGGTCGACGAGGCTCTGCACGGACAGTTCCGCCGTGCCGTCGGAGCCCGCACGGTCGACGGTGATCTGCACCTCGTACTCCTCGCCGTCCTTGATGACGAGCGCCCGCGGGCAGATCAGGTCCCGGACGAGGACCGGCGAGCCGTCGCCGCCGAGGGCCGACAGGACGGTGCCCAGGTGGGACGCGGCGGGGGTGACGACGGTGCCGTAGAGCCGGTGGTCGGTGAGGTAGGCCGGGAACTCGGCGCTGCGGGCGAAGGAGAAGGCGCGTCCGGACAGCGCGGGCGACTTCAGCTCGGCGCCCCAGTGCCGCCCGTGGCCGGGGCGCGGGGCGCCGCCGGTCGTCGCGGTCGTGACGGAGGCGGGGGAGGTGGTGGAGGTGGTGGAGGCGGCGGAGGTCCAGTACGAGGTGTCCGCGAAGGGGTAGCGCGGTGCGGCGGCCCGGCCCGCCGGGCGGCCGGTGATCCGGGCGAAGTCCAGGTCCTGGCCGCGCTCGTAGAGGTGGCGGGCGGCACCGAGCAACTGGGTGCGGTCCACGCCGCCGCGGCGCAGCGATGGCACGCCCCCGCCGGCCGGGGTGAGCCCGGCGGCCCGTACCAGGTTGACCAGGGTGCGGTCGGGGCCGACCTCCAGCAGGACGTCGACACCCAGCTCCGTGAGGGCGCGGGCCCCCTCGTGGAAACGCACCGGCTGCCGGATGTGCCGTACGAAGTAGCCCGCGTCGTAGGTGTCGTCGGCGGCCTCGGCGCCCGTGACGTTGGCGATCACCGGGATGCGCGGCGGCCCGAAGGCGAGCGGGGCGACGGCGGCCTCGAACTCGGCGAGCACCGGGTCCATCAGCCGGGAGTGGAAGGCGTGCGAGACGGTCAGCGCCCTGGTGCGCACCCCCTGGTCCGTCAGCCGCGCGGCGAGCGCGTCCAGCCGGTCCCTGGGACCGGCCACCACGACCGACTCCGGCCCGTTGACGGCGGCCACGTCCACCCCGGCCTCCTCGGCCCAGGTGGCGACGGTGGCCGGGGCGCCGGGGACGGACAGCATGCCGCCGGGCTCGGTCGACTGCATCAGCCGGGCGCGGTGCGCGATCAGGGTCAGGCCGTCCTCGCGGCCGAGCACCCCGGCGTGCACGGCGGCGGCGACCTCGCCGACGCTGTGCCCCATCACGGCGGTGGCCCGCACGCCCCACGACTCCCACAACGCGGCGAGCGCCAGCTCCAGCGCCACCAGGGCGGGCTGGGTGATCCGGGTCTGGTTCACGGCCTGCGGGTCGTCGCCGTAGAAGACCAGGTTGAGCAGGGAGTCGCCCAGGTGCGGGGTGAGGACGCGGTCGCAGTCGTCGATGACCGACGCGAACACCGGCTCGCTCTCGTAGAGTTCGCGGCCCATCCCGAAGTACTGGGCACCCTGTCCGGAGAACAGGAAGGCCACCTTGGGCGTACGGGCGGGCGACGCGTCGCCCGCGCCGGCCGAGCGCAGCGCCGTCAGCAGCTTCTCGCGTCCGGTGCCCAGCACCGCCCGGCGCACGGGCAGGTGGGCCCGGCCGGCCGCGGCGACGGAGACGAGGTCGGGCAGCAACTCCTCGTCCGTGTGCTCCAGTGCCGATTCCCAGGCCGCCGTCACCCGCTCCAGGCCGGCCGCGTCCGGTGCGGACAACGGCAGCAGCAGCGGCGCCGGTTCCGGGTCGGCGGGCGGGGTGGGCCGGTCGGCGGGCGCCTCGCCGAGGACGACGTGCGCGTTGGTGCCGGAGAACCCGAAGCCGGAGACGCCGGCCAGGCGGGGGCGGTCGCCGGGCGCCCAGGAGACCCGGCCGTCGACGACCCGGACGTTCATGTCGCGCCACGGCACGTGCGGGTTCGGCGTGGTGAAGTGCAGCCCGCCCGGGACCCGCCCGTGCCGCAGCGCGAGCACCGTCTTGACCAGGGATGCCATGCCGGAGGCCGACTCGCAGTGGCCGATGTTGCTCTTGACCGAGCCGATCAGCAGCGGTTCGCCCGCCCGGCGCCCCGGACCCAGCACGTCCCAGGCGGCCTCCACCTCGATCGGGTCGCCCAGCGAGGTGCCGGTGCCGTGCGCCTCCAGGTAGCCGATGTCGGCTCCCTCGACGCCCGCGTCGGCGAGCGCCTCGCGGATCACCCGGCGCTGGGCGGTGCCGTTGGGTGCGGTGAACCCGGACGAGGCGCCGTCCTGGTTGACGGCACTGCCGTGCACGACCGCCAGCACCCGGTCCCCGTCCCGCAGCGCGTCGCTGAGGCGGCGCAGCACCAGCACCCCCACGCCCTCGGCGCGCACGAAGCCGTCCGCGGCGGCGTCGAAGGTCCGGCAGCGGCCCTGCGGCGAGAGCATGTGGGCCCGGGAGACGGCCACCGAGCAGGTGGGCGCCGTGATCACGTTCACGCCGCCGGCCAGGGCCCGGTCGCTCTCCCCGGAGCGCAGCGAGCGCACGGCCAGGTGCAGGGCCACCAGCGAGGACGAGCAGGCGGTGTCCACGGCCAGCGCCGGGCCGTGCAGACCGAGGTAGTAGGAGATGCGTCCGGCCGCGGCGTTCAGCGCCGTACCGGTGGGGAAGTAGGCGTCCAGGGCGTCGGCGCCACCGCTCTCCATGACCCGGGCGTAGTCCGAGTTGGAGATCCCGACGAACACGCCGGTACGGCTGCCGGCCAGCGCCGTGGGGGCGCAGGCCGCGTCCTCCAGGGCGTGCCAGGACGCTTCCAGCAGCAGCCGCTGCTGCGGGTCGAGGCTCTGCGCCTCCCGGGCGGGGATGTCGAAGAACGCGGCGTCGAACCGGCGGATGTCGCTGAGGAACCCGCCCTGGGCCGGGGTGCCGAGTCCCTCGGCGTCCCAGCGGTCGGCGGGCACCGGGCCGACCCCGTCGCGGCCCTCCGCCAGCAGCGACCAGAACTCCTCGACGGAGTCCGCGCCGGGGAAGCGGCCGGCCATGCCGACGATGGCCACGGGCTCCGGCGCGGGGGCGGCCGAGCCGGTCCCCCGGGTGGCGGCGGTCCCGGTGCCCGGGACGGTCGTGGCCGCCGTGGTGGCGGCACGCGCGACGCGGACGGCCGGGGCGCGGCGCGGTGCGGGCGTGGCGCCCGCGCTCGCGTCCGTGGTGCCCGCGCTCGCGTCCGTGCCCGTGTGCGTGGCCGACAGACGTTCCGTCAGTTCGGCGCTCAGCCGCTCCAGCGAGGGGTGGCCGAAGACGTCGCCGATGCCGACGTCCAGGCCGAGCACCTCGGTCAGCCGGGCCGCCGCGTCGACGGCCATGATCGAGTCCAGGCCGAGGTCGAGGAACCCGGTCCGCTCCGGCAGCGCGGCCGGGTCGTCGTGGCCGAGGATCTCGGCCAGCACCGCGCGGACGTGCCCGGCCACCAGAGCGGGCCGCCGGTGTCCGGGAGCGGCACGCAGCGCGTCGCGCGGCTCGGCGGCGGCGGCCGGCGCGGGCGACGGGGCCTGCGGGTCGAACAGGGCGCGCGGGCGTACGGCGTTCATGACGGCGGTGAAGCGGTCGGTGTCCAGGTCGCAGGCGACCAGATGGGCGCCGTGCGGGCCGGCCACGGTGAGCGCGGCGCTGCCCAGGGCCGGGGAGACCGGGCGCACGCCCATCCGGGCGAGCTGGGCCCGTGCGTCGGAGTCGGCCATGCCGTCCAGGTCCCACGGGCCGAAGGCGATGCTGCGGGCCGGGCGGCCGGACGCGGCGGCCCGTTCCGCCACCGAGTCCAGGGCGCCGTTGGCGGCCGCGTAGGCGCCGTAGCCGCTGGTGCCCCAGACGGCGGAGACGGAGGACAGCTGGACGAAGAAGTCCAGCGGCCGGTCGTCGGTCAGCAGCCGCAGCCAGTGCGCGCCGGTGAACTTGCCGTGCAGCGCGGCCGCGAACGCCTCCCGACCGGCGTCCGCGAGCGGCAGCCGCTCGATGACCCCGGCGGTGTGCACGACCCCGCGCAGCGGCGGCAGCGCGTCGAGCACGCGCAGCGCTTCGGCCAGCGCCGGACCGTCGCCGACGTCGGCCCGCAGGTACGTCACCGGGGTGCCGGCGGCGGCCAGCGAGGCCGGCAGGTCCGCCGCCTCGGCGGGCAGCTCCTCCTCGGCGCGGCGGCCCAGCAGGACCAGGTGACCGGCGCCGCGGGCGGCCAGGTCGCGGGCGATCACACGGCCGATGGCGCCCAGGCCGCCGCTGACCAGATACGTGCCGTCGGAGCGCACCGACAGCGGCTCCGGCACCTGCTCGACCGCGCGCAGCCGGGCCGCGTGGACCCGGCCGGAGCGGACCGCGAGCAGGTCCTCGGTGTCCCCGGCCGCGAGCGCGGCCAGCGCGGCCGACGCGTCCTCGGGGCCCGCGCCGACCGGCAGGTCCACGATGCCGCCCCAGGCGCGCGGGTACTCCAGGGCGAGTACGGGAGCCAGTCCGTGCAGTACTCCGTGGTCGCCGTCCGCGATCGCGTCGTTCCCGGTCACCTGCCGCACGCCCGCCGTGACGAGGTGGACGCGGCCGGGCCCCTCGGGCACCGCGCGTACGGCACCGGTCGCGGCGGCGGCCAGAGCGGCCGCGTGCCCGGTCGGCGCGGGCTCGTCGGGCGCGGCGGGCAGCGGAGCCGCGGCGAGCGCGAGGAGCAGGTCACCGGGGTGCGCGGCCCGGACCTCGGCCCAGTCCGCGTCGGTACCGGGCAGCGTGTCCAGCACCTGCACGGCCCGGCCACCGGCGTCCCGCGCGGCCCGCGCGAGCAGGGCCACCAGGCCGGTGTCGTCACCGGCGACGAGCAGCGGGCGGCGCGTGGCGTCGTCGGCCGCCGTCGGGGACGGGGCGGGCGGGGTGTGGGGTTCCCAGGCGACGCGGAGGGCGGGAAGCACCGCCTGCCCGCCGTCGGTGGCCTCCCCGGCGGTCGCGGGGGCCGGGGTGGCGTGGCCCGTGCCCGTGGGCGCGGCGTTCCGTCCCGGTGTCGCTGTCTGTGTCGCTGTCGCGGCCGGTGCGGTGGACGGCGGTTCCCGGCCGTCGGTGCCGGGACCGGCGCCGAGGGGCGAGCCCGCGGTGACCGCCGGGGCGTAGCGCACCCGCTCCCACGGATAGGCCGGCAGGTCGGCGACCGCGCGGGGGAGCGCGGCGACGGCCGGGTCCGGCGGGGCATCCTGGGTGGTCTCGAACAGGCGTACCCGCTCCGGTGCGCCGCCCGCGGCGAGTTCCCGCAGGGCCGTGAGCGCCGCCCGCGCGTCCTGGGCGGTGACCAGGGCGCGCATGCCGTGCCGGGCCCTGCCGTGGGTCACGGTGTAGGCGAACGCGCCGTACTCCCCGTCGGACAGCTCCGCCAGCCGGCCGGCCAGCAGGCCCGCCCAGGCGCGCAGGGCGTCCTCGGTGCGGGCGGAGAGCTCGAACCCGGTCACCGGACCGGCGGCGGGCACGGCGGCCGGCCGCTCCGCCTCCGTCGGCGCCCCGAGCACGACGTGGGCGTTGGTGCCGCTCATGCCGAACGAGCTGACGCCCAGGCAGCTCCCCGGACCGCTGTCGCCGGTCTCCCAGGGCACCACCTCGCGGGGGATCTCGATGCCGGTGCCGTCCAGCCGGATGCGCGGGTTGAGGGTACGCAGGTGCACGACCGGCGGGAGCATGCGCCGCTTGACGGAGAGCACACCGCGGATGAGCCCGGCGATGCCGGAGGCCGCCTCCAGGTGGCCGAGGCCGGTCTTGACCGAGCCGATGCGCAGCGGGGCGCCGCTCGCCGACCGGTCGAGGGCGGCGACGATCGCCTCGACCTCGATCGGGTCGCCGAGCGCGGTGCCGGTGCCGTGCGCCTCGATGGCGCCGATCGTCTCCGGCCCCAGCCCGGCATCCTCCAGGGCGGCCCGGATCAGGGCGATCTGCGCCCGCACGTTGGGCGCGGTGAAGCCCGAGGAGCGGCCGTCCTGGTTGACCGCGCTGCCCCGCACCACGGCGTGGATCCGGTCGCCGTCGCGGCGGGCGTCGGCGAGCCGCTTGAGGACGACGACACCGCAGCCCTCGCCACGGGTGAAGCCGTTGGCCCGCGCGTCGAAGGTCTTGCACAGACCGTCCGGGGCCAGGGAGTTGGTCTGCTGGATCAGCCGGGTGGAGCGGGGCGAGAGGATCAGGTTGACGCCGCCCGCGAGGGCCACGTCGCACTCGCCGTGCCGCAGCGCCCGGCCGGCCAGATGGACCGCGGTCAAAGAGGACGAGCAGGCGGTGTCCACGGCGACCGCCGGTCCCATGAGACCCAGGGTGTAGGCGATCCGCCCGGCCGCGAAGCAGTGTCCGTTGCCGGTCAGCCAGTAGGCGTCCTCCTGCCCCGCGGGCTGCCAGTCGCGGTAGTCCTGGCCGGTCACGCCCACGTACAGCCCGGTGCGCCTGCCGTCCTCGGCGAGGGTGCGCGGCGGCAGCGCGGCGTCCTCGAGCGCCTCCCAGGCCACTTCGAGCAGCAGCCGGTGCTGCGGGTCGAGACTGCGGGCCTCACGCGGGCTGATGCCGAAGAAGGCGGCGTCGAAGCCGAGCACGTCGTCGAGGTGACCGCCGCGGTGCGGCAGGCCGTCCCAGGCGTCGGTGAAGGGCTCCTTGCGCTGCTCGGGCATCGGACGGACCAGGTCACGACCCTGGGCGAGGGCGTCCCAGTAGCCGTCGAGGTCGGCGATGCCACCGGGCAGCCGGAGCCCGGCGCCGACCACGGCCAGCGGGCCGGCGTCGTCGGCCGGCTGGGCCTTCGCCTCCTCCAGCTCCGCGCGCAGCTTCTTGATGGTGTCCATCGCCCGGCTGAGCGGGGTGGCGGTGGGGCGTCCGGCGCCGGACTGCCGGCCGGCCGGGGCCCCATGGGTCGGTGTGCTGGTCACAAGAAGTCCCTCGCGATCGGCAGTCGTTGCTGGGCGGCTGAGCGGAGGAGGGGCCGGGCGCCGCCGGTGTGCGGCGGCGCCCGGCCGGCATCAGTTCTGCGCGGGTTCGGCCGGTTCCGTCAGGCGCCCGGCGAGCATTCCGGTGAGCGCCGCGGTACTCCCGTAGGTCCACAGGAGCGTGGGCGACAGCTTCATGCCGAACGCCGATTCCAGTCGGTTGCGCAGCTCCAGGCTCATCAGCGAGTCAAGCCCAAGGGACTTGAAGGGGGCTTCACGGTCGATGGAGGCAGCCTCGAGCCGCAGCACCCGGCCGGCCAGTTCCCGGACCTTGCCCTCGACCAGCCCGGGGCGTTCGGCCTCGTCCGCCCGGCGCACCCGGCCCAGGAACTCCTCGCCGCCGCCCGGCCCGCCGCCGTCCCTGGCCAGCGCGGCCATGACCGTCCAGCTCGGCTGCGCCGCGGTCTCCGGGTAGGCGTCGAACCAGTGCCGGGCGTCCAGCGGTACGTAGGACACCACCCGGCCGGGCCCGCCCAGGAGCCGGGCGAGGGCCTGCCAGCCCTCGGCGGCGGTGAACCCGGACATGCCGTGGTCGGCCAGCCGGGCCCCGCGGATCTCCTCGTCGGCGGCGAGGCCGATGTCGGCGAACGGGCCCCACTGGACGGCGAGCGCGGGCCGCCCCCGCCGCCGCCTGGCCTCGGCCAGCGCGTCCATGAAGACGTTGCCCGCCGCGTACCCGGCCTGGCCGGGGTTGCCGACCAGTCCGGCCACCGAGGAGAACAGCACGAACAGGTCGAGCGGATCGTCGGCGGTCAGCTCGTCGAGGTGGCGTGCCCCGTCGACCTTGGGACCCAGCACCTTCGCCAGTTGCCCGGCCGTCAGGGTCCCGATGACCGCGTCGTCGAGGACCCCCGCCGCGTGGAACACCCCGCGCAGCGGCGGCAACTGGGCACGGACCGCGTCCAGGGCCGAGGCCAGCGCCGCCCGGTCGCACACGTCGACGGAGAGGGTGGTGACCTCGGTGCCCCGGGTCCGGAGCGCCTCGACGCGGCGTTCGGCGGCCTCGCCCGGCCGGGAGCGGCCCAGCAGGACGACGGAGCGGGCGCCGCGGTCCGCGAGGAACTCCGTGAGGGACAGCCCCAGCGCGCCCAGACCGCCGGTGACCAGATAGGTGGCGTCGGGGCGCAGCCGGCCCCCCGGCAGGGCCTGCGGGGCGACGGAGGCGACCTGCTCGGGACCGGTGAGCACGAGCTTGCCGGTGTGCTCCCCGCGGGCCATGGAGCGCAGCACCTCGGCCGCGTCGGCGAACGGGTGCTCGGTGACCGGCAGCGGCGCAAGGGTGCCGTCGGCCACGCGCCGCCACACCTCGTCCAGGATCCGCGCGAAGCGTGCCGGGCGGCGGGTGATCAGACCGGCCACGTCGACGGCCGCGAAGCTGGTGCCCTTGGCGAAGCTGCGCAGGCTGACGGTGCGCGAGGCGTAGATGTCCCGCTTGCCGACCTCGACGAACCGGCCGTCCTCGGCCAGCACCGCCAGGCCCCGCTCGATCGCCGCGCCCGCCAGGGAGTTGAGGACCACGTCCACACCCCGCCCGTCGGTGATCCGGCGCACCTCGTCGGCCCAGGACAGGTCCCGCGAGTTCAGGACGTGTTCGATGCCCATCTCCCGCAGCGCGGCGCGCTTGGTCTCGGTACCGGCGGTGGCGACCACGTGGGCGCCCAGCGCGCGGGCCACCCCGATCGCGGCGAGCCCCAGTCCGCCGGCCGCGGAGTGGATCAGTACGGTCTCGCCGGACTCCAGGGCCGCCTTGTCCGCCAGGGCGTGCCAGGCGGTCGCGGTGACCAGCGGCAGGGCGGCGCCCTGTGCGGGCGTCAGCCCCTCGGGAAGCGGCCTGACGTGCTCGGCGCGTGCCGTCAGGTGCGAGGCGAGCGCCCCGAACCCGCAGGCCACCACCCGGTCGCCGACGGCGATCCCGGTCACCCCGGGGCCCACCGCCGTGACCGTGCCCGCGCACTCTCCGCCCAGCAGCCCGGCACCGGCCGAGTCGTCGGGATAGGTGCCTATGGCCTTCATCACGTCGATGAAGTTGACCGCGGCAGCCTCGACCGCCACCTCGACGCGGCCGGCGGCCGGCGCGCTGCGGGCCAGCGGTCGGAACTCCAGCCGCTCCCACAGCCCCGAGGCGTCCGGCCGCAGCCGGAACGGCTGGGCCGCCCCCGCCCACGGCAGCCGTGCCGTGTCGGGGTCCTCCTCCTCGCCACGCACCAGCCGGCCCACCAGGCGCCGGTCGCCGCGCAGTACGGTCTGGTCCTCGGCGTCCGCGGACAGCAGCAACGCGGCCAGCGGCCCGGTCCAGTCGCCGGCCGCCGTGCGCACGTCGACCAGCGACGCGGCCAGCTCGGGGTGCTCGCGGCGCAGTACCCGGCCGAAGCCCCAGTACAGCGCCGCCCCCGGGTCGGGCGACTCGTCGGCGGACACGCCCTGCGCGCCCTCGGTCACCACCACGGTCCGCGGCGGCACCGGCAGCGCGGTGGCCGCCCGGACCACCTCGGCCAGGTCCAGCAGGCCCGCCCGCTGCTCTTCGAGGCCGCGCCGCCCGCCGGGGGCGAGGAAGACCAGCCCGTCCGGGCCGTCGCCCTCGCGCAGCCGGTCCGCCGCCTCCGGCCCGGCCGGCAGCACGGTGGCGGTCGCGCCTTCGGCGGTGAGCGCGGCGGCCAGTTCCTCGCCGGTGCCCGCGCCGTCGTACAGCACCCAGTGGCCGGTGCGGGTGGCGGTGAGCGCCTCGTCGGCGGGCCGGAACTCCAGCCGGTGCAGCCGCGCCGGGTCCACCGACTGCTCCTCGTCCGCCGCGACGGTCTGGAACCCGAGGCCCGTCATGCCCAGCACGGGCCGGCCCGCGTCGTCGTGGCAGACCAGGTCGAAGGTGCCGTCGTCGCAGCGCCGGGCGTGCGCCGTCACGGCGGTCACGGTCGCGTCCGGGCCGACGGCGAAATCGACGCGGGCCACCGCCGTGGGAACGACGGTGGTGTCGCCCGGCACCAGCGCGAGGGTGACCTGGAGTACGGCGTCCCACAGCGCGGGGTGCAGTTCGCCGGGGCGTACCCCGGCCAGGCAGGCGTCGGGGAGCCGCACCGTTCCGGCGGCCCGGTCGCCGGACACGCGCAGCCCGGTCACGCCGCGGAAGGCGGGGCCGTAGTTCAGCCCGCGGGCGGCGCAGTCGGCGTAGAAGGCCTCCGCCGCCACTTCCCGGGCGTCCTCGGGCAGTTCGGCCGGGACCGGCAGCTCCCGGCCGCCCGCGCCCACCCGTGCGGTGGCGTGCCGGGTCCAGGAGTCCGCGCCCTCGGGCAGTGAGGTGAGGGTGAAGCCCGCCGAGTCGGCGCCGTCCTCGCGCCACACGGCACCGACGCGGACCGGCTCGTCGGTGAGCGTCAGATCGCTGCGGAACCGCACGGAGTGCAGGGCCTCGGGGTTCGCACCGGTGCGCAGGCGGGCGGCGGCCACCGCCAGCGCCAGCATCGCCGCGCCGGGCAGCACCACGGCGTCGTACACCTGGTGGTCGCGCAGCCAGGGCAGGTCGTGCAGGGACAGTTCGGTACGGCCCTCGTGCACGTCCTGCTCGGTCGCCGCGGGGGTGAAGGCGAAGGTCAGACCGCCCGGACCGGCAGTGCGCCGGGGCGCCTCGGGCAGCCAGAAGCGGGACCGCTGCCACGGGTAGGGCGGCACGGCCGCGCCCGGCCGGGCGGGCAGCGTGCCGAACGGGGCCAGGCCCGCCGTGTAGGCGCGGCCCAGCGCACGGGTGAAGTCGACGAGCGCGCCCTCCTCGCGGCGCAGGCTGGACAGCACCGCCACCGGCGTCTCGCGGCCGGCCGCCAGTTGCTCCACGGCGGGCGTCAGCACCGGGTGCGGGCTGATCTCCACGACATGGGTGACCCCGTCGTCCAGCAGGGCGGACAGGGCGTCCGCGAACATCACCGGCCGGCGCAGGTTCGCGGCCCAGTAGGCGGCGTCCAGTTCCGTGCCGTCGACCTCCCGGCCGACCACCGTGGACATCATCGGCACGGCGCCGGCGCGCGGCGTGATGGGCGCGAGCACCTCGACCAGTTCGTCGGTCAGCTCGTCCATGTGGTGGCAGTGCGAGGCGTAGTCGACGTTGACCAGCCGGCAGAACGTGCCGTCCGCCTCCAGCAGCTCGCGCAGCATCAGCACGGCGTCCGTGTCGCCCGACAGCACGCAGGACGACGGGCCGTTGTTGACGGCCAGGGACACGCTGTCCTCGAAGCCCTCCAGCGCCTTCTCGGCCTGAGCGACGCCGAGGTCGACGGCGAGCATGCGCCCGCGGCCGGCCGTGCGCTTGGCGAGTCGGCTGCGCAGCGCGATGATCCGCGCCCCGTCCTCGTAGGACAGGTGCCCGGCGATGGTCGCCGCCGTCACCTCGCCCTGGCTGTGGCCGACCACCACGTCCGGTGCGACGCCCGCGGCCCGCCACAGCTCGGCGATGCCCAGGGACATCGCCCACAGGGTGGGCTGCAGCATCTCGACGTGCTCCAGCCACGCCTCGCCCTCCGTCCCGGAGACGATGCCCTCCAGGTCCCACGGGAAGTGCGGCTCAAGCGCCTTCGCACAGCGCCGGATCACCTGCGCGAACAGCGGCGACTCGACGTACAGCCGCCGGCCCATGCCGGCCCACTGCGAGCCCTGTCCGGGCAGCACGAAGGCGACCCGGCCGCGCTGTCCGGCCCGTCCCGCGACCACGCCCGGGATCTCCGCGCCGGGATCGGCGGCGAACAGGCCCAGCCGGTCCCGCAGTTCAGCCGCGTCACCGGCGACGACGGCGGCGCGCGCCGGGAAGTGGTCGCGCTCGTTGGCGAGCGAGCCGGCCAGGCGTACGACACCGTCGGCGTCCTCGGGCAGCGAGGCGAGCACGTCCTCGGCGCGGCGGCGCAGCGCGGCGTCGTTGTGCGCGGACAGCGGCAGCAGCAGGGCGCCGGACGCGGTGACCGCGGGCGGCTCGTGCACGGGCGGGGTCCGCAGCACCACATGGGCGTTGGTGCCGCCCCAGCCGAAGGAGTTGACGCCCGCGTACAGCGTGCCGTCGGCCGGCAGGTCGACCGGCTCGGTGGCGACCTTCAGATTGTGCTCGGTGAACGGGATCTTCGGGTTGGGGTCCTCGGCGTGCAGGCTGCGCGGGACGTGCCGGTGACGCAGCGCCAGCACGGTCTTGACCAGCCCGGCCAGTCCCGCCGCCGCCTCCAGGTGACCGATGTTGCTCTTCGCGGAGCCGATGAGCAGCGGCCCGGAGCCGGCCGGGCGGGTCCGGCCCAGGGCGCTGCCCAGCGCCTCCGTCTCGATCGGGTCGCCGCGCAGCGTGCCGGTGCCGTGCGCCTCGACGTAGGCCAGCCGGTCCAGGGGGACGCCGGCCCGCGCGTACACCTGGCGCAGCAGCTCGGCCTGCGCCTCGATGTTGGGGGAGACCAGACTGTGCCCGCCGCCGTCGTTGTTGACGGCGCTGTCCACGATGACGCCGTGGATGCGGTCGCCGTCGGCGATCGCCCGGTCCAGCCGCTTCAGCCAGACGCCGACCGCGCCCTCGCCGCGCACGAACCCGTTGGCCTGCGCGGAGAACGCCCGGCAGTGGCCGTCCGGCGACAGGCCGCCGAAGTGGGTCAGCCCGATGGAGTTGTCGGGCGCGAGGATCAGGTTGACGCCGCCGACGAAGGCACCGTCGAGGTCGCCGGAGCGCAGCCCGCCCGCGGCCAGGTCCAGTGCGACCAGGCCGGAGGAACAGCCCGTCTCCACCACCATGCTGGGGCCGCGCAGCCCGAGGAAGTACGAGATGCGGGCCGCGATGATGTCCAGGGCGTTGCCGACCGCGGTGTGCTGGGTGGTCGGTACCCCCCGCTCCTTGCGGGTGGACTGGTAGTCGTGCCACAGCGCGCCCACGTACACCCCGGTGCGGGTACCGCGGACGGCGGCGGCCGGGACACCGGCGTGCTCCAGCGTCAGCCAGCCGATCTCCAGCATCAGCCGCTGCTGCGGATCGAGGTCCTCGGCCTCGCGGGGGGAGATGCCGAAGAAGCCCGGGTCGAACTGGTCGACGTCCTCCAGGAGCGCCGCCACCGACGGGATCTTCTTGGCCGGGTCGAGCTGCGCGGAGGTGTCCCAGCGTTCCGGCGGCACCGGACGCACCGCCTCCGAGCCCTCGGTGAGCAACCGCCAGTACGCGTCGATGTCCGGGGCTCCCGGGAAGCGGCCCGCCATGCCGATCACCGCGATCGGCACCCGCTGCTCCCCGGTGGACGGGGACTCGTCACTCATGCGCGCTCACCTCGTACGTGCTCGGGTCTGCGGCGTCGGCCGCGCGCGGCCCGCCGGTGCGGGCCAGGGCCAGGTCGACGTCGTCGATCGCGTGCCGGGCGTTGATGACCTTGTTGAAGATCCGGTACTTGCCGGGGAAGGAGTTGAGCAGCCGGAAACGCAGCCGGCGCAGCCGTACCCCGCGCGGGTCGCCGACCGCCAGCGCGGCCTCCTGCATCCGCTGGAAGCGGGTGACGTGCGTCTTGTGCGCGCGCCGCGCGGCCACGAAGCCGGCCAGCTCGGCCCGGGTGACGACCCGTTCGGGACCGCCGCGGGCGAGTGCCTCGGACAGGACCGGGACCAGCGTGATCGAGTCCTGCATGGCGAGGTTGACGCCCTGGCCGAGGATCGGCGTCGCCGTGTGCGAGGCGTCCCCGATCAGCAGCAGGCCGTCGCGCGCCCACTGCTCCATCTCCGCGGTGAAGATCTCCAGGAAACCCGTGTCGTTCCAGGACCGCAGATGCTCGTCGACCAGCGGGGCGAGCTGCGGGGAGATCCGCATGATGCCCTGCTTGAAGGCGTCGAAGCCCGCGGCGCGCAGCTCGCCCAGCCCCCGCTTGGGCAGGTTGTGGCCGACGCGGAGCGTGTCGGGGAACGTCGGCAGGATCACCAGGTGCTTGTCCCGCTCGACGACGAGCTGGGCGGCGCTGCCCCACTCCGGCGGCCGGGGCAGCTTGAACGACAGGAAGTCGCGGGCCATCGGCTGGATGTCGGCGGGGAGCCCGGAGGCCTTGCGGACCTTGGAGAACCGCCCGTCGGCGCCGACGACGATCCGGGCACGCACCGACACGCGCTCCTCGCGGCCCCGGCCCAGCACCGCGCCGCGTATCTCGCCGCCCTCCTCGATGAGCGAGGAGAAGCTCCAGCCCTTCAGGTAGTGGTAGCCCTGGAGGTCCTCGGCGGCCCGGTTGAAGATGCGGATCAGGGCGGGCTGCGGAATGTCGATGGGCAGCGGCTGGTCCTTGAAGCGGCGGTAGTCGACGTGCAGGACCGGACGCTGCTCGGCGACCGTGGTGACCGAGGTGGTCTCCAGGAAGCCGTGCGCGCGCAGGGCCGGGCCGAAGCCCAGCCGGTTCAGCGACGTCACCGACGGCGCGGCGATGGTCTCCCCGCGGAAGCTGCGCTCCAGGTCGGTCTGCTTCTCCACCAGGACGGTACGGATGCCGCGCCGGGCCAGCAGCGTGGCGAGCAGGGAGCCGGCCGGGCCGCCCCCGATGACGAGCACGTCGGTCTCGGCCGGCGCACGGCCGGCCCCGGACGGGTTGGTGTGATCGGTCATGCCGGCTCCCAGTTCTCCAGCCGGCTCTTCACGCCGGCGAGGATTTCGGCGGCCATCGCGCCGTCGATGACGCGGTGGTCGAAGACGAGCGAAAGGGTCAGCACGGGCGCGACGACCACGCTGCCCGCGCGTACGGTGGCGGCATCGGCGATGTTGCCGACACCGAACCCGAGCGTCCCGGAGATCAGCGGCAGGATCGCCCCGACCGGCTCGTGGCCGATCGAGGTGACCGAGAACGTGCCCTGCAGCAGAGCCCGCCGCCCCGGGTCGCGGGACATGACCCGGTACAGCAGCCGGAACACCGGCAGCGGCAGCCGCTGGAGCCGGCGCACCCGCGCGAACGGCCCCTCCGGGTCCTCCACCCGGGCCTTCTTGTAGACGTCGATGGTGCTCTGCACGCCGTGGACGTCCTTGTCCTGGACGTCCGGGACCGTGCCGGAGACCACGCAGCGCTGACCGTCGACGGTCTTGTCGAACAGCACCTTGGCGTGCACCGACGGCGACACGCTGAGCCGCGGCGCGAGCCCGCCGCGGAACACCGCGCGGGCCTGCGGGTACTTGTCCAGGACGTCGGCGGCGGCCTTCACCACGTAGCTGACGTAGGAGGCGGGCCGCTCGGCCGCGGCGCGCGCGGTCCGCAGCGCCGTGGCGTCCACGTCCGCCATCAGGTAGACGTGCGCGGTGCGCCGGGCGTCCGCCAGGAAGACGTACGTCCCCCGCCGGGCCGCGGGCAGCGGGGCCGTGCTCATCGAGGCACTCATGGCGCCTGCCCCTCGGCGGCGGCCACCAGCGCGCCGATGTCCCCCGCGGTCTGTGCGGCGGCGAACCGCTCGTAGTCCAGCGGGGCACCGGCCTCGCGCTCCAGGGCGACCAGGACGCGCAGCGCGTTGACGGAGTCCCAGCCCTCGATCGCGGACAGCGGGGTGTCCGGGCCGAGGAGGTCCTCGTCGGCGTCCAGCAGCCGGGCGATCGTCTCGACGGCCGTCCGCATTGCCGAGTCCAGGGCGGATGCTGTTCCCTCAGGGGGCATGGAAGGTCCCTTCGCCGGGGCCGATGCGCACCCATGCGGGCAGCTCGGCGAGTTGGGTGAGGTCGTGCCGGAAGTCGCCGTCCCGACCGGCGAAGCCGAGAGCGGGGTAGAAGTCCGCGAACCGCGCGTTCTTCGCCGTCGGCACGTGGCGTCCGCGTACGGCGGGGGCGCCCGCCTCGCGCGCGGCCCGCAGCACGAGCCCGACGACCGCGTCCTCGACCGAGCGGGAGAACACCCGGCAGGACAGGACGAAGTTCTCGATCAGCCAGGTGCCGTCCGGCTCGCGGACCAGGGTCAGCGCGGCGGCCAGGCCGTTGTCGCCGAAGGCGTCGGTGACCCGGACGCCGAAGCAGCCGGCCGAGCCGTCGGCGACCGCCCGGGCCAGCTCGTCCGCGCCGTAGCGGATGCCGGTGAGGTTGAACTGGTTGGTCTTGCCGAAGAGCTGGGCGATGCGCGCGGCGTTGAGCGGGCCGTGGGCCTCCACCGTGACGACGGTGTCCAGCTCGCGCAGGTAGTCCTCGATGCCGCCGGTGCTCTCGCGCAGCCGCTCCCGCTCGGCGCGGGCCCGGTACATCGCGCCCCGGCCCCGGTCCTCCTCGGTCAGCCGCAACTGGTTGAACCGGCCCGACGAGGCGAGCGCGGCGGCGTAGCCCGCCGGATCGCCCGGCAGGTCCACGACCGCCACCTCCGGGCGCCGGCGGGCCATCAGCCCGCGCTCCGCCGGGTTGTCGTCGACGAAGACCATCGCGTCGGTGCCGATGTTCAGCTCGGCGGCGATGTCCGCGAGATTGCCGGGCTTGGGCTCCCAGTTGGCGCGGAACGCGGCGAAGTCCCCGGTGCGCAGCACCATCTCCGGGTGCGTGTCGACCGCCTCACGGGCCACCGCGTCGTCGTTCTTGGAGCACACGGCGAGCAGGACGCCCTGCCGGGACAGGTCCTTGGCCAGGTGCTGCAACTCGCTGTGGGCCGAGCCGGGGAAGGCCCCGCCGATCTTCAGCGCGCCGACACCGTCGTCGCCGACGACCCCGCCCCACAGGGTGTGGTCCAGGTCGAGGACCAGGCACTTGGCGGCGCGGCCCAGCCGGGCCAGCACCACCCGGGCGACCTCGCGGGCGTAGGCGTCCAGGAACTCCGGCCGGTAGGCGTGCGCGGCGATGTGCCGCATGCGGTCCGTGGCCGCCCAGCCGGTCTCGGCCCGGGCGGCGACGGCGTCGGCGGACAGCACGACGGTGCCCGGACGTTCGGCGAGGTCGAGCACGGCCGCGTTCATCCGCTGCCAGGCCGCCTCGATCCGCGCACGGGTCGCGTAGTCCAGGTACCGGTCGCGCCGCCCGGCGCTCAGCGGCACGGTGTTCAGCACCGCGAGGGTGCCGAGATGACGCTCGTACGCGTCGAGCCAGGCCGCCAGTTCCCCGGGGAAGGCGGCGCAGCGCGCCACCACCTCGTCGGCGTCCAGCGGGTCGGTGACCTTCTCGAAGACGGCGGTGTCGTCGAGGAGGCAGGCGGTGACGGCGGGCCGGTGGTCCTTCAGCGTTGGCGCGCCGGCCAGGATCTCGACCCGCCACTGGTTGAATCCGGTGGCCGCCGTGTCCGGCTGGACGCCCTCGGCCAGCAGCGCGGCCGTCAGCAGCGGCGGCACCGGGTCGGCGGTGGAGGAGGCGAGCAGCGCCAGCGGGACCGGGGTGAACGCGCCGGACTCCGCGAGCGCGGTGCGTGCAGCCCGGGCGCCGAGCAACGCGCCGGCCGCCTCCCGGTCGACGGGGTCCGCGAGCGCGGTGAGGACCGCACGCACCCGGTGGGCCGCGTCGCCGAGTTCCCCGGCGCGCTTGAGCGCACGCAGCTCCGTGAGGTCGCCGGTGGCGGCGGGCCGGGCGGGGGCCGTGGTCATCGCGGGTCTCCGTCCTGGTGGCGCAGGGCCAGGCCGGACAGGATCCACTTGGAGGACTCGACGTTCGCGACCAGCAGCCGGCCGCCGACGCCGAGGCCGGAGCGGATTCGCCCCATGGCCCGGCTGAGCTGGACGAAGGGCACGGCGTTGCCGTTGTTTCCGGTGTCCGCGACGCAGTTGACGGCCTGTTCGGGGCGGACGCCCAGACGCTTGCGGATGCCGTCGGTCATCACGCCGTTGAGCTGGGGCAGCAGGACGTGCTCGACGTCCTCCAGCCGCCAGCCGGTCTCGGCCGTCAGCTCCTTGAAGATGGTCTCGGCGTGCTCCGGCACGTGGTGTTCGATGGCCTTGTAGTCCTCCTCGCCCCACGGCTCGCGCACCGGTCCGTCGGGGCCGTCCGTCACCGGCGCGCCCTCGGTGCCGAACCAGCGCGCGATCTGCGCCGGGGAGCGGCCCATGCCGGTGGTGCGCAGGAAGAGGTGTTCCACCAGCAGCCCCGGCCCGTCCGGGTCGGCCTCGACGACGACCGCACCGGCGCCGTCCCCGAACAGGGCGAAGTTGATCAGCTCGGCCGGTGACATGCCGGCGATCTCGCCGCTGGAGGGGAAGAGCTTCAGACAGGTGTCGGCGCCGATGACCAGTCCCCGGCGCAGCCCGGAGGCCAGCAGGGCACGGGCGGTGTAGAGGCCGGTGAGGGCACCGGCACAGCCCGACATGAGCTGGAAGGTGGGTACGTCGTTGAGGCCGATGCGGTCGGCGACCAGGTTCACGGTGGCCGGCATCAGGTGGTCGGGGGAGGCCGTGGTCAGCACGAGGAAGTCGAGCGACGCCACGTCGGCACCGGCGTCGGCGAGCGCGGCGGTGGCCGCGGCCACCGCGAGGTCCGAGGTGGTCCTGGGTACCGAGGGCGGGGAGTCCGTCCGGCAGAAGTACCGGGTGCGGTTGCCCGTCATCATGTCCAGCCACTTCTCGTGCAGCCCGAAGCGCTCGGCCATGTCACGGTTGGTGACCGGCTCGCCGGGGAGCACCTCGCTGAATCCGCTGAGCCTCATGCCGCCACCTCCGAGAGGGCGGTGTTGACCAGCCGGAGCAGGGCGCGCGGTGTGTCCGCGGCGGCGATCCGGTCCCGGTCCAGCTCCACGCCGTACTCCCGCTGGATGCGGCCGGTGGTCTGGAGCAGCATCAACGAGTCGCACTCCAGGTCCTCGAAGACGACGTCGAGGGCCCGGGTGTCGATGACGCTCGGGGACCCGTGGTCCTGGAACTCGAGCATGATCTCGCCGAGTTCCCGGAGGGTGAGTTGTGCCATGGTCGGTTACCCCTTCGCAGGCGGCGGTTCGTCCGTTCGGCGTGGTCGGGCCGGGCCGGGACGCCATCTCACGGAGCAGCTGCGCGCGCCGGGGAGGTGACGAGTGCGGTCCGAACACGGTCCAGGGGCCGGGACAGCCGGCTTGTGGCCTCTGTCCCGGCCCGGGCGCCTCCGATGGACGCCGCCCCAGGTCCCGAAGCGGTCTCATCGGCGAGTCCACAGTGGCGGTGCGGCCTTGACACGACCTAGAGCCGGGGTGGAAGCGGACCACCCCCGTGCCGGACGGCGGATCCGGCCCACCGGCCCTCCGGCCCTGCGGCCCACCGGGCTCCGGACGCGCGACAGGGCGGCCCGTGCGGAGGGGCCGCCCTGCGGGTGTGCGGGTGCCGGTTCAGTGGTCCAGGGTGCCGATGGCCGCCAGGATCTGCCGGTTCAGGGCCGTACCGGCGCGGGTGTCCGGCTGGTCCGAGCGGCGGGTGTCCTGCAGCGCCAGCGCCGCCAGATGGCCTGAGGGCAGGTCGAACGTCGCGAACCGCCAGGTGTCGTCGGCGACGGGCGTACCGTCGGACCGTTCGAGCAGGATCGTTTCGGCTGCCGGGGTCCCGTCCTCCACCGCCGGCCCCCGCTGCGCCACCGTGCGGAATCCGAACTCGGTGAACGGGAAGCGCAGCCCCTGCCCGAGCGCCTTGCTGTACGCCTCCTTCAGCGTCCACAGGGAGAGCAGCACCCCGTTGCGCTCCTCGTCCGCCGTCGCCGCCAGCCGCAGCCGTTCCGGCGCCGTGCACATCAGCGTCTCCACGTCCCGACCGCTGAGCCGTCGCTCCCGGGGCTCCGCGTCGACCCCGATCACCCCCAGCGAGGTGATCCCGCACAGCAGCAGGTCACCGGTGTGGCTCAGGCTCACGTCGATCTGGTCGTGACCGCGCAGGTGCACCCGCCCGTTGAGCCCGTAGCTCAGCTCCAGCGAGTCGGCCTCCGTGCCCAGCGCGACCGCCGCGGTGCACCGGATCAGCAGCCGGGTGGCCAGGAACCGGTCGCGCAGTTGCCCGCCCCCCAGCCTGTCGTAGCGCGCCCAGTCCCGCCCGAGCAGGAAGCGGCGTTCCTCCTCCGGCGGCAGTTGCGGCCGCCAGTCCGCCAGCGAGGCGTACACCAGACCCACGCCCGACGTGTCCAGGTCGTGCAGGAGCCGGGCCCACGGTCCACCGGGCCCGTCGACCCGGCTCGGCGGGCACAGGGGCGGCCGGGGGCCGCCGCGCAGCGGGCTCATCCCGCGCACCGGGTGCGCAGCAGGTCCAGACTGTGCGGGACGCGGACCCGCTCCAGCACCTCGTCGCACAGCCGGCCCTCGATCGAACGGGGCAGCGCGGGCACGGACCTGCCGATCCGGCGCAGCAGCCGGTGCAGGGCGAGCGCCGCCCACGCCGGGTCGGTGAGGAAGTCGTCGCCGCCCGCCCCCGCGTTCAGCCACACACCGACGCAGGCCGCCGCGGCCAGCACCAGCGCGTACCGCTCGCTGAGCGGGAAGCTGTGGGTGTCCAGCAGCAGCCCGCCCGCCGACGCGGTGAGCCTGCCGGCCTCCTCGCGGATCTCGGCGGCCTCGGCGCACAGCCCGGCGACCAGGTCCCGCATCAGGTCCGTGTGGTCCTGCCCGGTGAGCGCGTCGGGCAGCCGGAGCGCGGCGTGGTCGAGGTAGTCGAGCAGCCCGTCGCCGCCCCCGAACACGGCGAGCCGCTCGCCGTCCATCGGCGGCAACGGCACCTCCAGCCGGAACAGGTCGGCCGGGGTCGGGGCCACGGCGGGCGCGCCGGGTGCCAGGGCCGGCAGGTAGGGCGCGATCACCGACTGGCAGATGGCACTGCTGACATGCCCGAACGTGATGGTGGACAGGTCCCGCATGTGCTTGCGGAAGACGGCGTGGTGGCCCTGGTCGGCATGGAAGGCGTCGCCCATCACGGCCGACAGGTCGTACAGGGCCTCACTGACTATCTTGGGCACGATGTACTTGGTGACCGCCGTGAGCACGTCGCACTGGTCGGGCAGCAGATGCACCGAACGGCTCGCCGTCAGCGAGAGGCAGTCGGCGACCAGCAGGTCGGCGAAGGTGCCGGCGAGCGCCGAACGCGCGGAGGCGTCCCCGGCCGCCCCGCCGAACTCCCGCTCCTGCGCGGCGCGCACCGCGGCCCGCAGGGCCGTGTCGGCGAGTCCGACGGTCATGGCGGGGAAGACGGCGTGCACCGCGGGGTAGGCGCGCAGGCTCAGCGCGACGCCGTCGCCCCAGGTGCCGACCAGTGACTCGCCCGGCAGCGGGCAGTCGGTGAACTGCAGGCCGGCCGCCTGCACGCCCCGCACTCCGGTCGTGCGGTGCCGGCCGAGGGCCCGCACCCGCGAGGGCGGCACCGTGGCCGGGTCGAACATCAGGATCGAGTAGTCGGTGTCGCCGTCGCCGGTGCGCACGAAGCCGATGAGGAGCTCCGCCGTGTGCGCGTTGTTGATGGCGTTCTTGCGGCCGTTGAGCCGCAGCATGCCGTCGTCGCTCCAGGCGGCGGTGTACTCCTGGGAGTGGAACTCGCTCTCGTGCTCGAAACGCTGGCAGGCCACTCCCACCGTGCCGCCGCGCAGGATCACCGAGGCCATCCGGCCGCACTGACGGGCGTCGCCGTTCAGCCAGACCATCTGGGCCCCGAGGAACGGGGTGAAGCCGTGGCTGAAGGCCAGCGCCGTATCGCGCCGGAAGACCGGCCGCATCACCAGGCCGAGCAGGTCGGCGCCCGCCATCCGGCCGCCGAGCGACTCGGGCACCAGCTCGGCGGGCAGGCCGAGGCTCTGGAACCGTCGGACGCCGACCGCCGAGGTCTGTCCCGACCGGTCCGCATCGAGGACCGCGTCGAACCCCATCGGGTTGTCGGGGTGCCACGGGTCGCCCAGGCCGTCCTCGATCTCGTCGAGACGCGCCCGGAGCCGGGTCAACCGGTCGGGCCGCCATTGTGTGTCGTCGCCGGTGACGGCGGCGAGGATGTCGTCGTGTTCGTACATGGTCACCCCAGGGCGTGGAGAGGGGTCGCGAAGGACAGTCCCCCGCACGGTGACCCCACGGGCTGGAGACGGCCTCGACCGGGAGTCGAGGCGGCGTTCCCGGCCCGCCGCCGACGGCCGGTGTCCGAGGAGATCGGGCAGGCGGTCCCGGGCTGTCAGGGGCGCGCGGCCCGCCGGGGCGGCGCCACCCCCTCCACCAGCCAGCGCCGTACCGCGCGGCTGGACGCGGTGGGGCCGACCCCGGCCGGGAAGGCCCGGAACTCGCTGCGCTCCAGGGCGAGTTTCAGCAGGGCCAGGTCCTGCGGCGGGGTGAGCGGGTCGTCGGCCGCGTAGCCGACCCGCACCAGCCCGCTCAGGGGGTAGAGCGTCTCCGGGCGCAGGGCCAGGGCGCCGAGCACCTCGGGCAGCAGCTCCCGGCGGCAGGCCCCGGTCATCCGTACGAGGGCGTCCAGCTCGCCCGTCGGCAGGGACAGCAGCCGCTCCGGTTCGTCGAACAGCCGGGCCACCGGGGCGCCGACCAACTGGACCACCCGGATCCGGTCGTCCCGGGCGGCGGCGCCCAGCGCGAGCCGCCCGCCGAGACCGAAGCCGATCACCTGGAGCTCCTCGACCCTGGCCGCCCGCGCCCCGTCGTCGACGATCCGCGACAGCGGCGCCTCGGGACGGCCGGAGCCGAGCGGCGCCCGGGGCGGCCCGGTGGCGAGCACGGTGTACCCGCGCCGCACCAGCCGGTCGAGCAACGGCGCGTACCGGTGCGGCCCGCCGAGGCCCGCGGTGACGACGACCACCAGGGGCCCGGGAAGCCGGCCCGGTGCTCCTCCCCACCACACGGGCCCCTCGGCTGCCATCAGGCCCTCGCCACGTGACCGGTAACGGGCCTGGTCATCACTCACTCCTCCCACGGCGGCACGAGGGCACGCGGGTCCTGGGGAAACGGAACGAGTGTCCGCGCAGCTCCTCGAGTGCCGCTGAAGCCGACGGCGGGGCAGGGCGGGGCCCGCCGTCGAGCAGGGTTCGAGCCGGACGTGAGCGTGGAGCGGGACGCTGCCGGGAAGAGGACCGGATCGACGGGAGGAGAGGGCGTGACGGGTGGGGGAGCGAGACGCGGCCGGGCGTTGCTGCGCCGGACGGAGGGCGTGCTGACGGCCGTCTACCGGGCGCTGGTCGTCTCCGGCGCGTGCTGGGTGCCGCTGCCGGAGGACGAGTGGCGGCGGCTCCTGGGCGGGTACGCGGGCACCGGGCCGCACGGGCGGCTGACGGGGCCCGGGCCCGGACATCCCGAACGGCTGCGGCCGGACGTGCCGCTCACCTCGCTGGAGTCGCGGCTGCGGTGGGAGCTGGACCTGCGCTGAGCGGGGTGCGGGCGGCGGGACGGGTCAGACGGTCAGCCGGCCGGCGGTGTCCCGGGACCCCGCCGCGTCCGTCGGCGCCGCGTCCGTCGGCACCTGGACCACCAGCCGGAAGACCCCCGCCTCGTCGTCGCGGTCGGGCCCCACGCGCAGCCCGCCCCCGACGGTGGCGACCCGGGCGGCCAGGTTGCCGAGCCCCGTGCCGTTGGGCACCGTGCTCTTGGGGACCGAAGTGTCGCTCCCGACCCCGTCGTTGACCATCTCCAGCTCGACGAACTCCTCCTCCTCGTCCAGCGAGGTGGTGATCGAGCAGGTGCTGGACTGGCTGTGCCGCAGCATGTTGGTCACGCCCTCGCGCAGCACCGTCGCCAGGATGGTGTTGGCCGTGGACGACAGGCCGGTGACGGACACGTCGATCCGGGCGTCGATACCGGCCGCCTTCAGGACCGAGCGCGCCGACTCGGCCTCCACCAGCAGCGACATGTCCCGGTAGCCGCGGGCCACTTCGCGCACGTCGGCCAGCGCCTGCCGGGCGATCGTGAGCACCTCGGCGACCTCTTCGCGGGCCCGCTGCGGGTTGCTGTCGATCAGGCGGGCGATCAGCTCGTTCTTCAACGTGATGGACGAGAGGCTGTAGCCGAGCAGGTCGTGCAGATCGCGGGCGAATCGCAGCCGCTCCCTGGCGACCGCCATCCGCGCCAGCTCGTCCCGCGACGCGTGGATCGCGGTGGCGAGTGCGGCCAGCCGGGCCACCGCGAAGAGGACGAGTCCGGTGAGCGCCGTGGACACCCCCATGTAGGCGACATTGACGACGCCGAGCGACTGCAGCGCCGAGATCACCACGACGGCGACCGTGGTGAGGCCGAACAGCACCCAGCCGGTGACCCGTGGCAGCAGCAGAAGTAACGATCCTGCGAGAAATCCGGCCATACCGCCCCAGTGCCAGCCGAACGCGATCAGCGGAGCGAAGGTCAGCGCCGTCTGCAGGACGAGGCTCCACGGCAGCAACCGGGCGCGCGCGGCCGCCATGTGCGGTGCGGAGTGGAGGTACTGCAGGGCCGCCAGGGCCGGCGGGACGCCCACACACGTCAGGAGTTCCGCGCCGCCGGGAGCGGAGTCCAGCACATTCACCAACTGCATGAGCAGATAGCCCGCGAAGACCACCACGACCAGTACCGAGGCGATGGCCGGACTGGGGGCCGCGGAACTGACCGCCGCCAGGTCCGGCGCGGCGGAATTCGTTCGCTTGGGCGGAACCCTTCTTCTCCGTTCAGCCTGCTGCGGCACCCGACCTCCAGTCGTCCTGGATCCCCCGAACCGGCGTCCGAATCATAACGGAGGTGGCCATCCTGTGGAGGGTACACAGAAAGCTTCCGGGGAGATGCCCGGATTCCCGCGAAACGTCCTGCTCAACGGCCCGATTGACGCGGGTATATGGCGACCAGTGAAGAATTCACATCCCCACACATGAGGCGTTAACTGGCTTCGGGCCAGTGGTATTGCGTTAACTCATGCCCAGCACAGAGGGCACCACCCCGGCAGTACCGATCGCGAAGGACAGTCCGGCGCCTGGGCACACCGCCGCGGATGGCAGAGTTCCGGCCACCGCGCCCGAGGCTCTCCGGCGCCGCCCACGCGGTCGTCCGCACTCCGTACGACGCCCGGCCGGCCGGCCCGCGACGCGACGGCCGTTGGCGTGAAACGTCCGGGACACAGCGCACCGCACGTCCAGTGCAGCACCGACGAAACCGGCGCCCGTGGCGCCGTGCGATCCCAAGGGAGTCACCATGAACCAGTCCGTCCTCACCGACCCGCAGATCGACTCGGCCCTCGCCACCCCCGACGACGAGCTCAGGTTCGCCGAGTTGATGACCCGCGCGTTCCTCGACCCGGCGACCGCCCGGCGCTACGCCACCGCCCCGTCCGCCGTGCTCGCCGAGTTCGGACTCGCGGCCGGCGCCGGCGCCCGTACCCCCGCGCTGCCGCGGCCGGCCGGGCAGGGCGTCGTACGCGAGGACTTCTCCGGACTCGGGGACGCGAGCGTGTGCCTGCTGACGCTGTGCATCGCCGACACGGAGTACGGCACCGGGGCCGAGCCGGCCACCACGAACCGCTGATCCGACCGGACCGCACGACGACTTGGGGGACGCAGTGCTGAGAGTGGGGTTCAGAAGACACGTACGGGCCGAGGTCGTCCCGGGCGAGGGCACGTACGTCGTGTCCGAACGGGGCATCGTCGCCTTCGAGGACGACCGGGTGGAGGTGGTCGCGCCGCTGCTGGACGGCACCAGGGACTTCCGCACCCTGGTCGCCGACGCGGCGCCCCGGTGTTCCGCGATCGACGTGGCGATGGCCATCGGCCGGCTGAGCGAGGCCGAACTGCTCAGCGGAGACCCCGGACCGGCCGCCGGGCCGGGCACGGACGGGGCCGCCCCCGAAGGCCCCGCCCCCGAAGACCCCGCCACGCACCGCGGGCCGGGACCCGCCACCCTCCGGGACACCGTCGTCGAGCCCGCTCCCGTCGCCGGTGCCGCCGCGGCCTACTGGGAACTGGCGGGTGCGCCGGGACCGTTGAACCCCCTCACCGTACGGGTCGAGGCGCTGGGCGGCGCCGACGCGCGGGCCGCCGCCCGGACCTGTGCGGCCTCCGGCCTGACGGTGACCGACGATCCGGCGGACGCCGGCCTGACCCTGGTGTTCTGCGACGACTACCTGGACCCCGCCCTGCGCGTCCTGGACGAACGCCAGCGCGCCGCCGGGAGACCCTGGCTGCTGGCCAAGCCGCACGGGACCACCCCCTGGGTCGGCCCGGTCTTCCGGCCCGGAGAGTCGGCCTGCTGGCAGTGCCTGGCCCACCGGATGGCCGGCCACCGCACCACCGAGGCCCATCTGCGCGCCCGCCTCGGCCGCGCGGTGCCGCACCCGCCGGCCGAGACCCCCGCGAGCCTGCTGCTCGGCCACCAACTGGCCGTCGCCGAGGGCGTGAAGTGGCTGGCCGGCCACCGCTACGCGGGCCAGGACGGAGTACTGACCTTCGACACCATCGGATTCACCAGCAGACTGCACCCGCTGCGGGCCCGCCCCCAGTGCCCGGGCTGCGGCGATCCCACCCTGGTGTCCCGGCAGGTGCTGCGGTCCGTGACGATGCGCTCCCGCCCGAAGGCCGAACGCACCGGCAACGGCCACCGGGCGGTCTCCGCGGCGCGCACCCTGCGCGCCTACGAGCACCTGATCAGCCCGATCACCGGAGTGGTCAAGGCGGTGGAACGCGACCCCCGCGGCCCCGCCGAGTTCAACTCCTTCCGCGCCGGACACAACCAGGCCCAGGGCGCGCACGGACTCACCGGCGCCGCCGCCCGGCTGCGCAGCGAGAGCGGCGGCAAGGGGATGACCGAACTCGACGCCCGGGTCGGCGCGTTGTGCGAGTCCCTGGAACGGCACTCCGGCACCTTCCAGGGTGGAGAAGCCGTCGTCCGCGCGAGCTGGCACGAGGTGGCGGACCGTGCCGTGCACCCCGCCGACTGCCTGCTCCACCACCCCCGCCAGGGCGTCGCCCCGTTCGACGAGTCCGCCCCCGTCGACTGGACGCCCGTGTGGTCCATGACCGGCGGTGAGCACCGCCTGCTGCCCACGGCCCTGCTGTACTACGACGCACCGCGCACCCCCGGACTCGGCGGTGTGCGGGCCGACTCCAACGGCAACGCGGGCGGCACCAGCCTCGAGGACGCAGTCGTCCAGGGCTTCCTGGAACTCGTGGAGCGCGACGCCGTCGCCCTGTGGTGGTACAACCGCACCCGTCAGCCCGGCGTGGACCTCGACTCCTTCCGGGAGCCCTGGATCGACCGCGTCCGCGCGGTCCATGCCGGGCTGGGACGCGAGGTGTGGGCCCTCGACGTCACCTCCGACTTCGGAATCCCCGCCTTCGCCGCGATCACCCGGCGCACCGGCGGCGCCACCGAGGACATCCTCTTCGGCTTCGGCGCCCACTTCGACCCGTCCGTGGCACTGTGCCGCGCACTGGCCGAGATGAACCAGATGATGCCGGCCGTGGTGAGCGCCGGGCCGCGGGGAACGGGCTACGGGTGCCCGGACGAGCGGCTGACCCACTGGTGGGCCACCGCGACCGTGGCCGGGCACCCCTACCTGCTGCCGGACCGCACCACCGCGCCGCGGGCCCGTCGCGACTACCGCTACGCGCCCCGCGCCGACCTGCTGGACGACGTCACGGCCATCCGCGCTGCCGTCGCCGAGCGGGGCATGGAACTCCTCGTCCTCGACCAGACCCGGCCGGACGTCGGCCTCCCGGTGGTCAAGACGATCGTGCCGGGCATGCGTCACTTCTGGGCCAGGTTCGCGCCCGGCCGGCTCTACGACGTACCCGTGGCACTGGGCAGACTCGCCGAACCGACGCCGTACGAGCGGCTCAATCCGGTGCCCATGTTCCTGTGACCGGCGGGTCCGGCTCCGGCAAATGTGCCAGTCGGTCCGGTACGTCCCGCCGCCTGTTCAAAATCGCGGTAATACGCCGAACCCGTCTGTTCACGAGTCACTCTCGTCACCGGCTCCGGCACGTAGTGTGGTTTCCGGCCAACTCCGTGCGGGGGCGCGGACGGCCTGAGGGGGTGAGAGTGCACTCGTGGTCAGGATCCTGATTGCGGAAGACATGCGCATGCTGAGACGGGCTCTGGTGGAGCTGATCTCCATGCAGCCCGACATCGAGGTCGTCGCCGAACTGGAGTCGGGCGCCGAGATCGTCAGCCGGGTGGCGGACCTCGAACCGGACGTGGCCGTCCTGGACATCGAACTACCCGTCCTGGACGGCCTTTCCGCGGCCCAGGAGATGCACGAACGCGGACTGGCCACCCGGGTGCTGATCCTCACCAGCCTCGGCCGGCCCAACCATCTGCGCCGCGCCCTGGACGCCAACGTCCGCGGGTTCGTGCTCAAGGACGCCGGACCGGACCGGCTGGCCGACGCCATCCGCGCCGTCGCCGGCGGCGACCGGGTCTTCGACCCCCAGTTGACGCTCGCCGCACTCGACCACGCGGAATGCCCGCTCACGCCGCGCGAGACGGACGTGCTCCGCCTGGCCGCGGCCGGAGACGACGTCGGGGAGATCGCCCGGAGCCTGCACCTGTCCGTGGGCACGGTGCGCAACTACCTGACGACGGTCGTCTACAAGCTCGGTGCCCGCAACCGCGTCGACGCGATCCGCATCGCCCGCTCGTCGGGCTGGTTGTGAGCGCCCCCGGGTGAATCCCTCACGGCGCGGTCATGAGGGATTCACCCGGGATCCGGTTCCCGCTCACTGGCCCGCCGCGCGCGCCGCGTGCGACGGTCTGTTGAACCGGGGACCACCGGTCCGCGGGACGACCGTCCAGGGAGGGACACCCATGAAGCTCACCGTGCTGGGCCCGTTCTCCGCCGCCATCGACGGTGTTCCGATCGTCCCCACCGCGGCCAAGCCCCGCCAGATCCTCGCCCTGCTCGCGGTCCAGGCCGGCCAGGTCGTCACCGTCCCCTCCGTCATCGAGGAGGTCTGGGGCGCCGACGCCTCCCCGAAGGCCCACATCAGCGTGCAGACGTACGTCCTGCAACTGCGTACGTTCATCGGCCAGGCCCTGGGCGACCCGGCCGCCGCCCGCGAGGTGCTGGTGACCCGGCCCGGCGGCTATGCGCTGCTGACCGGACCCGACGCGGTCGACGCGCACGTGTACGACCGGCTGTGCGCCGAGGCGCAGACCGCGGTGGAGCGGGGCGACGACGCGCGCGGAGCCCGGCTGTTCCGCACGGCGCTCGGCCTGTGGCACGGCGACGCCTTCGCCGACGTGTCCACCGGTGCGGTGCTGGGCCTGGAGGCCATGCGGCTGCGACAGAGCCGGACCGGCGTCACGGAACGCCGGATCGCCGCGGAACTGCGGCTCGGCGCCCACCGGCGGCTGCTGCCCGAACTGGCCTCGCTCACCGCCGCCCACCCGCACGACGAGGCCCTCCAGGCGCTGTACATGAGGGCACTGGACCGCTCCGGCCGCCCCGAGGACGCGCTCGCCGTCTACGACGCCCTGTGCCGGCGCCTCGACGAGCAGTACGGTCTGCTGCCCTCACAGGAACTGCGCCGCCTGGCGGCCGGGGTGCGCCCCCGGGCGGCGACGACCTCCCCCGCCTGACCCGGCACCGCCCCGTCGCGAGCCCCGTTCCGGGGACGGGACTCCAGCGTCTCCCCAACGTCCCTCCAGCGGCCCGGTGTGTGCTGAGCGGTGCCGGCCCTGCGCGGTGAGAGCGCTCGGCCCCGGGCTGCGAGGGGGAGACATGCGTGTGCTGTTCGCCGCACGGCGCTCCCTGCCGCACCTGTCCCCGATGGCACCGACCGCCCTGGCCTGCGCGGCCGCCGGGCACGAGGTGCGGATCGCGGCGCCGGTGCGGCCGGACGGCTACGTGTTCGGCCCCGGACTGTCCGTGCGGCCCCCCGAACCGGGCTGGCGCCCGCACCTGGTGGTGCGCGCGCAGGACGGGGACGCGACCGCCCCCTGGCCGCAGGACGGCCCGGTGGTCCACTGGACGGCCCTGGACCACCGGGATCCGGTCCCCCGGCACGGTGGCGACGCCGGACCGTGGTGCGTCGACCCCTGCCCGCCCGCGCTGCGCACCGACGCCGAGGCCGGAGCGTGGGCGGTGCGGCACGAGGAGCCGGCCGCGGCGCGGCCCGCGCCCCGCTGGCTTCGGACACCCCCCGGCCGGCTGCGGGTGTGCCTGCGTCCCGGCGCGGGGCACGGCGTGTGGCCGCCCGCCCGGGTACGCCGTCTCGCCCGCGCGGTGCACGGGCTCGACGCGGAACTCGTGGTCGTGGCCGACCTGCGCACGCGGTACGTCTACCGGGACGCCTTCGAGGGGCCCGTGCGGTTCGCCGATCCGCACCTGATCGGCACGGTGCTGGCCACCAGCGCAGGCGTCGTCCACGAGGGAGGGCCGGACGTCACACCGGCCGCCGCGGCCGTCGGAGTCCCGCAGCTCGTGCTCGCCGACGTCCGCCCGCCCGGCGACCGGCTGCACCGGATCGGCGCCGGACAGCGCCTCGCGGCGAACGACGCCGACGACGCGGCGGACCTGACGGACGCGCTGCGGCTGCGGCGGCGGCTGGCCGAACTGCTGCACGGCGGCCGGGCCCTCGCCGCCGCGGAACGGCTCAGGTCCGAGATGGCGGCGCTGTCGCCGCCGGACGCACTGGTCGGCCCGCTGGAGGAATACGCCGCGGGCGCGCGGCGCATCGGCCCGGTGCGCCCGACCCGCCCGCCGGAGGACCGGCCGGGCCGGCACCGCGGAAGGCCCGCGGCGAACCGCCGACAGGAACAGGAAGGTGAACGGGCGACATGAGCGTCGAAGAGGCGGAACGGCCCACGACCGCGCCTCGGGGAGCGTGCGGCCGCAAGGCGGAGGAGGGCGAACGACACCCCCTGGCGGCGTCCGCGACCGGGTCGCCGCGCCCCGCGTCCCCGGGCGCCGGACAGGGCACACCCCACCTGCGCGAACTGACCGGCCGGCTCGCCGAGCTGCGGGCGCTCGCCACCGCCGGACCGGGGGAGGCGGCGACCGAGGCCCAGCACCGGCGGGGCCGGCTCACCGTCCGAGAGCGGCTGGAACTGCTCTTCGACGAGGGGACGTTCCACGAGATCGAGACCCTGCGCCGGCACCGGGCCACCGGATTCGGCCTGGAGGACCGCAGGCCCCACACCGACGGCGTGGTCACCGGCTGGGGGCTGGTGGAGGGACGGCGGGTCTTCGCGTACGCCCACGACTTCCGGATCTTCGGCGGCGCCCTCGGCGAGGCCCACGCCCAGAAGATCCACAAGGTGATGGACCTGGCCGAAACGGCCGGCGCACCGCTGGTGAGCCTCAACGACGGGGCCGGCGCCCGTATCCAGGAGGGCATCTCAGCCCTCGCCGGGTACGGCGGGATCTTCCGGCGCAACGTCCGCTCCTCCGGCGTCGTGCCGCAGATCAGCGTCATGCTCGGCCCGTGCGCCGGCGGGGCCGCCTACTCGCCCTCACTCACCGACTTCGTGTTCATGGTGCGCTCCACCTCCCAGATGTTCGTGACCGGCCCCGACGTGGTGCGGGCCGTGACCGGGGAAGAGGTCACCCACGAGGAACTGGGCGGCGCCGAGGTGCACGCGGCACGCTCCGGGGTCGCCGCCTTCGTGCACGACGACGAGGAGACCTGCCTGGCGGAGGTGCGCCACCTGCTGACCCTGCTGCCGGCCAACAACCGCGAACTCCCCCCGGAGACCGAGCCCGACGACCCCGTCGACCGGCGCTGCGAGGCGCTGCTCGACCTGGTCCCGGCCGAGCCCCGCCGCAGTTACGACATCCGTCCGGTCATCGCGGAAATCGTCGACGACGGCGACTTCACCGAGGTGCACGAACTGTGGGCGCCGAACGTGGTGTGCGCGCTGGCCCGGCTCGGCGGCCAGACCGTGGGCCTGGTCGCCAACCAGCCCTCGGTGTCCGCCGGTGTCCTGGACATCGACGCCTCCCAGAAGGCCGCTCGCTTCGTCCAGTTCTGCGACGCGTTCAGCATCCCGCTGGTCACGCTCGTCGACGTGCCGGGCTTCCTGCCGGGCGTGGACCAGGAGCACGGCGGCATCATCCGGCACGGCGCGAAGCTGCTGTACGCGTACTGCGACGCCACCGTGCCCCGCGTCCAGGTGATCCTGCGCAAGGCGTACGGCGGCGCGTACATCGTGCTCGACTCCCGCTCCATCGGCTGCGACCTGTCCTTCGCCTGGCCCGGCAACGAGATCGCCGTCATGGGCGCGGAGGGCGCCGCGGGCGTGGTCTTCCGCAGGCGGATCGCCGCCGCGGACGACCCGGAGGCCACCCGAGCGCGGCTCGTCGAGGAGTACCGCACCGAACTCATGCATCCCTACTACGCCGCCGAGCGCGGCCTCGTGGACGACGTCATCGACCCCGCCGACACCCGCAGGGTGCTCATCGACGCGCTCGCCGTGCTGCGCGCCAAGCACCGTGCGGGCCCGGCCCGCAAGCATGGGAATCAGCCGCAATGACCTCACGGACGACCACTTCCACGCCCTTCCCCCTCCCTCCGGCGGTGACGCCCACCGACGCGTCGGCGGCCGAGCAGCCCCCGAAGCCGCTGCTGGTCTTCCACGGAGACCCGACCCCGGACGAGATCGCCGCGGTCACCGCGGCCATCCTGGCGGTCCTGCCCCGCCGCGGCCCCCGGGCCCGTGCCACGGGCCACCGCGGGGCCCGCCGGACCCGCTGGAGCCCGCCCGAGGTACCGACGGCGTCCTGGCAACGGGCGGGCTGAAGGGTGTCGTCCGGGTCGACCCCCGGCGCGGTCAGCGGGCCGCCGCCGCCGGGGCCGGGACGCGTGCGCGCAGCGCGGCCCGGTCCACCTTGCCGTTGGGCAGCCGGGGCAGGGCGTCCAGGTGCTCGGCGCGGTGCACGCGCTCGGCGGCCGGCCGGCCCCGGTCCAGCTCGGCCACCAGGTCCTCGACCCCGGGGCCGCCGGGGCGCGTGACCACGAACGCCACCGTCAGGGCCTCCCCGTCCGCGGCACCCTCGGCCGGTACGCCCAGCACCACGCACTCCCGTACGTCCGGATGGGCGCCCAGGCGCCTCTCGACGCGCCCCGGCGAGACGAGTTCGCCGCCGTGCCGGTACAGGTCGCCGATCCGGTCCAGGACGAACAGCGTGCCGTCCGCGTCGAGCCGTCCGGCGTCGCCGGTGGCGAGCCAGCCCTCGGCGTCGGCGAGCGGGGTGACGGTCAGCGCACCGGCCGCGTCCGCCCGGGCGTAGCCGGCCGCCACGTGCGGTCCGGCCACCTCGATCGCACCGACCTGCCCCGGCCCCAGCGGCTTGCGGTCGGCGAGGCCGACCACCCGGGTCCTGGCCCCGGGCAGCGCCGGGCCCACCGAACCGGCGGCCGCGCCCTCGGCGCCCGCGGAGTGCGCGAGCCCCGCCGTCTCGGTCAGCCCGTACCCCTGGACCAGGGGCACGCCGAGGCGTTCGGTCAGCCGCCGGACCGCCGACGGCGGCAGCGGCAGCCCTCCGGTCCCGATCAGCCGCGCCTGCGGCAGGGCCAGCGTGCCGAGACGCGGGTCGGCGGCCAGTCGGGCCAGCTGGAACGGCAGCGCGTAGAAGTGCGTGGCCGCCGCGGCGGCCCCGGCGTGCACGGCGTCGACCGGGTCCGGGCAGCCCGCCAGTACCTGGGTGGCCCCGGCCCGCACCGCGGCGTTCAGATGCATGGGGTGGTAGATCGGCAGGCCGTTGAGCACCACGGAGTCCGCGCCCAGGCCGTGGGCGGAGCCGATCTGGCCCGCGCCCGCCACCAGGTTGCGGTGGGTCAGTGCGACGGCCTTGGGCCGCCCCGTGCTGCCGCTGGTGAACATGAGGGCCGCGACGTCGTCCTCGGCGCCCCGGCTGCCGTCGGCCGTCGGCCCGGTGTCCGGCACGGGCCCGCCCGCCGGCGGCAGCTCCTCGAAGCCCAGCACGTGCCGCAGGCTCGCGACCCCGTCCAGCGCCCGCCCCACCCGCGCGCGCACGTCGTCCCCCAGCACCGCCGCACCGGCGCCGACCGACGTCAGCAACGCCTGCCACAGGTGCGGCGGCAGCAGCGGGTTGACCGGGGCCACCACGTGACCGCTGCGGACCACCGCGTAGTACACCGCGGGGAAGTCGGGTCCGAGGACGGAGGAGACGGCCACGACCCGGCGCCTGCCGGTGCCGAGCCGTGCGCGCAGTACGGCGGCGATCGCGTCGATCCTGGCGTCCAGACCCGCGTACGTCAGGTCCGCACCGCCGGCGACGCGGATCGCGATCCGGTCGCCGCAGCGACGGGCCGCCGCCCCGGGGAGCGCGTCCAACAGGACCGGCCGCCCGCTTCCGGCGGCCTGGGTGGGAGCTGTGGTCACGGTCTTCCGTCCCTTCTCGGGTGCGCGGACCCCCTTCGGGACGCGCGTGCCCGCACCCTGCGCGGCCCGGCTGGAGGGCAGATCGAGCACTCCTGAACGAGAGCCGCCCGAGTCCGTGCCGAGCGGTCGCCACCAGCCTGCCGAGCTCAGCGCCCACGCCCGCGTCAGGAGCCCGCATGACCACCGCCCAGGACACCACCGCCCAGGACACGACCGCCCACGACACCGCCGCCCACGACGACGCTCGCGCGGTGGAACGCCACCGCTCGCTGCTGGACTTCTACGCCCGCCAGATGCACGCCGCCGACTCGGACGACGCGGACGCGTACGCGCGGACGTTCACCGAGGACACCCTCTTCGTCAGCAACGCCCTGCCCGCCCCCGTCCGGGGCCGGGAGACCGTCCGGGAGTCGACCCGCCGGTTCGGCGCGGCGCGCGCCGCCCGCGGCGTCGTACGACGGCACCTGCTCACCTCGTTGACGGTCGACGACCTGCCGGACGGCGCGCTGGCGACCCGCAGTTACGTCCTGCTCGTCGAGACGCCCCGCGGGGGCGGCCCACAGGCCTACCTGAGCACGGTCTGCGCGGACGAGGTGATCGCCGGGGACGACGGCTGGCAGGTACGCAGCCGCACCGTGCAGCGCGACGACCTGCCGCCGCTCGGCTGACCGCGTACTCCGCCGGGTACCCCCGGGTACTCGGACACGTACAGCGGGGCGGGCCTCCTCACCGGAGACCCGCCCCGCGGCAGGTGTGCGGCCGCTCACGGCTCCGGCACGTGCGCCACCGCCCGGGCCCAGCCCGCGCCGGCCCGGGCGATCTTGACCGGGAAGCAGCTGACGGTGAAGCCGAACGGCCGCGGCAGCGCCTCGATCCCGGCCAGTCGCTCGATCTGGCAGTACTCGGTCTCCCGCCCCGCGAAGTGGGCCGGCCACAGCACGCCCGGGTCACCGGTCTCCCGGAAGGTTCGGATGATGTGGCCGAAGGGGGCGTCCAGGCTGAACGCGTCGGTGCCGATGACCCGGATGCCCAGGTCCAGCAGGAAGCGCACCGCCGAGCCGTCCAGCCCGGTGAAGTCCGTGAAGTAGCTCTGCGTACCGACCCGTTCGGCGGCGCCGGTGTCGAGCAGCACGATGTCCAGCGGCTGCGGCGGGTAGCCGGTGTCCGCGATCGCCTTCTCCAGGAACGCCGCGTCGACCGTGCCGGTCCCGGCGCCGCGCAGGTCGAGGGTGAAGGCCGGGCGGTGGAACCAGTCCAACGGCATCTGGTCGATGGTGCGCGGCTCGGTGCCGCCCGGCCCGCGGGAGCCGTAGTGGGCGGGCGCGTCCACGTGCGTGCCGGTGTGCGCGGTCAGGGTCAGGAAGTCGTTGGTCAGGAACTCGCCGTCGGGCAGCACGGAGGTGTCGAAGTCCACGCCGAACGCCCGGCGCATCCCGTCGGCCATGTGCCGGGCGCCCTCCTGCGCGGACATGATGGTGTGGGTCACCGGGTCCGGCTCCCAGAACGTGCTGTCCACGGGGGACGACAGATCGATCAGTGCCATGGGCTGCTCCTCGCAGACGGGACGGAACGCCGGTGTGGCGGTGGCGCTGTTCCGGCCATCCTGTGCAACGCCCCTCGTACCTCCCTGGAGCAGTCGTGAACGCGCGGCGGCCCTCAGCGCCGGCCTAGCCGCCCTCGAGCCCGCGCCGCCACCGTCGTACCGGCGGCGCGGCACGCGTGACCGCCGTCCGCCCCACTGATCGGAGGAACCGCCATGCCGACCGCGCAGCCGGAGGCCGTCACCCCGGGCACCGACCCGCGACTCCGCCACGAGGTGGAGGAGTTCTACGCCCGCCACTTCCAGGCCGGCGACGGCGGCGACCCGGTCGCCTGGGCCACCGGGTTCGCCCGTGCGGGCACCTTCAGCTCCAACGCCCGCCCGGAGCCGGTGACCGGCCGGCCGGTCATCGAGGCGGCCGTGACCCGCATGTTCGCGGACCGTGCCGCCCAGGGCGTCGTCCACCGCCACATGCTCACGCAGCTCACCGTGGAGCAGCGCCCCGACGGCCTGCTGCTCGCCCGCGCGTACGTCCTGGTGGTCGCCACCCGCCGGGGCGCCGACGACGGTGCCCCCACGCTGCTGGCCAGCACCGTGTGCGAGGACGTCCTCACCCGCGAGGACGGCCGGCTGCGCATCCTGTCCCGGCACGTGGACCGCGACGACCTGCCACCGGCGACCCGTTAGGACGGCCCGCCCCTGGTCGTACGCCCCCTGAACCCGTGCCCCGGTCGACGTCCCCCGCGACCGGGGCACGATCATGCCCGCGTCCCGCCGGCACGCCGCATGCCGCCGCCCGCCCATCGAACGGTGGGCGGGCGGCGGCATGGGGGGCCGGGTCAGGCGGCGGCCTGTGCGGGGCGCGTCGCGTTGACGACGGCCAGCAGCTGGTACGGCGTCTCCGCCTCGGCGACGACGTCGTCGGGCAGTACCAGGCCGAGGTCGCGCTCGATGCGTCCGGTGGCCTGGAGCATGGCCAGCGAGTCGTAGCCGAGGTCCAGGAAGGACGTGTGCAGCACTTCTCCGGTCAGGTCCACGTTCTCGTCCTCGCCCGCGCAGTCGCGCAGGATGTCCAGGAGCTGGTCCAGTGTCAGGTGTCCCATGGTGATCCTTCCGTGGTGTTCGTTCCCGGCGTTCGTTCCGGGTGTTCGTTCCGGGTGTTCGGTGTTCAGCCTCGACGCTTCTCGGCGTACTCCTTCGCGTACCGCAGCGTCGTGGAGCTGTTGGTGCCCAGGGCGTGGCGCACCAGCGTCCGCGCCTCGGCCGGGGTCGTTCGGGCGCCGAGCTGCTCCCGGACGCCGGCCGGGTCCAGGCTCACGGTGTGCCAGGAGGTGGCGGTGACGGTGTCGCCGTGCTGCTCGACCGTCCAGCGGCCGGTGTGGCCCGTCATGACGGGCGGGACCTTGAGCTGCTTGTAGACCAGCAGGCCGCGCTCGGGGAAACTCACCCGCACCGAGCGGGTGTTGTGCACCGAGCCGTCCGGGCCGCGGGTGTCCATGTCCAGTACCTGGACGCCGCCCGGCTCCTCGGTGAAGCGTGCGGCGGCGACGTGCGGCAGCCGCCGCGGCCAGGCGTCGGCGCGGTCGAGGAAGGCGTACACGTCGTCGGCCGACCCCTGGATCTCCGTACTGTCGCTGAAGGAGAAGGTCAGCTCCGGCCGCTGCACGCCGGTCTCGGCAGCGCCGCGGAGGGCGGCCAGTTCGGCCTCGCTGTTGTGCTCCACCGCGTCGGCCACCCAGGCCGTCGCCCCGGGGTCGTCGTCGACGACGCTGTAGTCGTGCAGCAGCACCACCCGGGTCGCGTCGCCGACCCGCTCGACGCGCCACTCGCCGCCCATCCCCGCCACCGGCGGCGAGGAGACCACCTGGCGGAAGGCGACCGTGCCGGCGGACCGGTCCAGGGTGCGGCGGGAGGTCCAGGAACGGACCTCGTCGTTGGCGAACGCCCAGATGCGCAGCAGCTGTTCGCCCTCCTTCTCCTCGGCCACCTCGGCGTGCACCGTGGGGCCGAACACCTGGGGCCAGCCGGTCACGTCGGCCACCAGGGCGAAGACGTGGTCCGGCGGAGCGCTGGTGAGTACTTCGTGGCGGGTGTGATGGACCGTTTGCACGGATGCTTCCTTCCAGGAGCAGAACGACAGGGGAGGGGGAGCGGCGGGCGCCGGGTCTCAGTAGTTGCCCAGACCGCCGCAGACGTTGAGCGCCTGCGCCGTGATGGAGCCCGCGGTGTCCGAGGCGAGGTAGCCGACCAGGCCCGCCACCTCCTGCGGGGTGGAGTAGCGGCCGAGCGGGATCTTCGCCTGGAAACGCTGGAGGACGTCCTGCTCGGTGGTGCCCCAGTGCTCCGCGTACCCGCGGCGCACCCGGCCCGCCATGGGCGTCTCCACGTACCCGGGGCAGACCGCGTTCACCGTGATGCCCGAGCGGGCCTGGGCCAGTTCGAGCCCGAGGGCCTTGGTGAAACCGACGACGCCGTGCTTCGACGCCGAGTAGGGCGCCGCGAGCACCACGCCCTGCTTGCCGCCGGTGGAGGCGATGCTGACCACGCGGCCGGCGCCGCGGTCGAGCATGCCGCCGCTGGTGAGCACCTCGCGGGTGACCCGGAAGACGGCGTTCAGATTGGTCTCGACGACGTCCTCCCACAGCGCGTCGGGCAACTCGGCCGTGACGCCGCCGCCACCACGACCGGCGTTGTTCACCAGCACGTGCAGCGGTCCGAACCGGTCGGCGGCGGCCCGCACCAGGTCCTTGACGTCCTGCTTCGAGGTCACGTCCGCTCGCGCCCCGGCGGCCTCGTGACCGGCGGCGCGCAGCTTCTCCACGGCCGTGTCCACGGCGTCCTGGTCGCGGGCGCACAGGAAGACCGCGTGGTCCTGCTCGGCCAGCAGCTCGGCACAGGCCAGGCCGATTCCGCTGGTGCCGCCGGTGATCAGTGCCGCACGGCGTCGGCTGGTGTCCATGACGTGTCCTTTCCTCGAACGGGGGTGGAAGCGACGGTGTGAGCGGAACCGGCGGGCAGGAGGGCGGGGTCGGCGACCGGCCGCAGACGGCGGGCCGCCTCGGCGAGCTGCGCCCGGTCGCGCTCCGCCCCCGCCCGCGCCGGGGAGAGCGGGACGACGGTGCCGGCGCCCCGGGTGACGGCGGGATGGCGGCGGGCGACCGTCGAAAGGCCCTGCCCCGGACCGGCCTCCACCAGCAGGAACGGCCCGGCCCCCAATGGACCGC
This sequence comes from Streptomyces sp. NPDC018026, assembly GCF_044327745.1. Taxonomy (NCBI): domain Bacteria; kingdom Bacillati; phylum Actinomycetota; class Actinomycetes; order Kitasatosporales; family Streptomycetaceae; genus Streptomyces; species Streptomyces sp. NPDC018026. The sequence continues at coordinate 476,814 of NZ_JBIRFY010000006.1, read as the reverse complement.
GGGGCCCGAGGAGATGGCTGAGCGCCGCCCCGAAGTGCACGGGCCGGGAGGGCTGCATGGCCCAGAACCGCGGCTCGCGCACGAGCGGATCGGCCAGTTCCCGTCCGGTGTACCCGGACACCACCGGGGTGTGCGGCGCGCGCAGGGAGATCCGCCGGTAGGCGGGTACGGTCGCCGCGCAGGCCCCGGCCACCGAGGGACTGTGGTACCCGGTGGTGGCCTTGGCCGGCATCCACGCCGTCCCGTCCTCGGTGAGCGCCGCGGTGACCTCGCCGAGGTCCGGGTGCGGGCCGGCCAGCATCACCTGGGACGGCGCGTTCACGGCGGCCACCACGACCTGCGGGGTGAGCCGGGGGGCGACCTGGGCCGCGCTCGCCGCCACCGCGACCATGCCGCCGGGCGGGGCCCCCGCCAGGGACTCCACGCGCGCGGCGAGCACGTCCACGGCGTCGTCCAGGCTCATGATCCCGGCGAGTACGGCGGCCGCGTACTCACCGGCGCTGTGCCCGAGGTACGCGGCGGGCCGCACACCCCACGAGGCGAGCAGTGTGCCCAGCGCCACGTCCAGCCCGAACAGCAGGGGCTGGGCACGGCGCACGTCGTCCAGCGGGACGCCCGGGGAGTGGCCCAGCCAGTCGTCCCTGGTCCGCGCGCCCTCCTCGCCGAGCCGCTCGAACACCTCGTCCAGTACCCGGGTGAACACCGGCTCGGTCCCGTACAGCCCGCGCAGCATGCCCGGGTACTGCGAGCCCTGGCCGGGCAGCAGTACGGCCACCGACGGCGCGGCGTCGCCCGCGGCGGCCGCCACGACTCCCGCGGCGCTCGCGACGGCGTTCACCGGGCGTCGCCCCCGCGCAGCACCACGGCGCTGTTGAAGCCGCCGTCACCGCGGGCCAGCACCAGCGCGGTGCGCAGCGGCAGTTCCCGCGCGGCGCCCGTGACCAGGTCGATGCGGTAAGCGGGGTCGGCACGCTCCACGTTGGGCGTCGGCGGGATCACCCCGTCGCGCAGGGCGAGCAGTGCGGTCGCCGCGTCCAGCGCCCCACCGCCGGCGAAGAGCCGGCCGGTGCCCGCCTTCGGCGCGGTGACCGGCACGCCTTCCGGTCCGAACACGGCGACCAGGGCGGCGGCCTCGTCGCGGTCGTGTCCGACGACCCCCGACGCGTCCGCGAACACCACGTCCACGTCGCCCGGTGCGGCGCCGGCGTCGGCCAGCGCGGTGCGCATGGCGCGCTCCAGCCCGGGAGGCCGCCCGGAACCCGGACGCGGGTCCAGCGTGGCGGCGTACCCGGCGATCTCTCCGTACACCCGGTGCACCCCGCGGGCGCGGGCCGCCCCGGCCTCCTCGACGACCAGCAGGGCGCCGCCCTCACCGGGCACGTACCCGGGTGCGCCGGCCGCGAACGGCAGGTACGCCCGGCCCGGGTCGTCGACCCTGCTGAGCCGCCCGGTGGACACCTGGGCCACCCAGCCCCAGGGGCACAGCGCCCCGTCGACCCCGCCGGCGACGACCAGCGGCGTGCCGCGGCGCAGGTGCCGCCGGGCCTGCCCCAGCGTGTCCAGCCCGCCGGCCTGTTCGGCCACCAGCACCCCGCTGGGGCCGCGCAGGCCGTGCCGGATGGAGATCTGGCCGGTGTTGACGGCGTAGAACCAGGCGAAGGACTGGTAGGCGCTGACGTACTCCTTGCCCCGGCCCCACAGGTTCTGCAGCTCGCGGTGGCCGAACTCCACGCCACCGCCGGAGGCGGCGGTGACCACACCCATGCCGTACGGGTCCTGCGAGGCGGTGTCCACGGCCGCGTCGCCGAGTGCCTCGTCCGCCGCCACCAGCGCGAGCCGCGTCATGTGGTCCGTCTGGGGCAGCAGCCGGCTGGGCAGGTGCCCGGCGGGCTCGAACCCGTCGACCTGGCCGGCGACCCGGGTGGGGTACGAGTCGGCGGCGAAGCGGGTCACGGGGCCTATGGCGCCGCTCCCGTCGAGCGCGGCCTTCCAGTGGGCCCCGGTGCCGAGGCCGCTCGGTGCGGCGACACCGAGCCCGGTCACGACGGCTCTCACGGCTGCCTCCTGTCCGGTGCGGCGAGCACCATCGCCGTCTGGAACCCGCCGAATCCGCTGCCCACGCTGAGCACCACGTCGGTGTCGTGGTCCCGGGCGGTCAGCGGCACGTAGTCGAGGTCGCAGTCCGGGTCGGGTTCGTGCAGGTTCGCGGTGGGCGGGACGACGTCGTGCTCGATGGCGAGCGCGCAGGCCGCGACCTCCAGGGCGCCGATCGCGCCCAGCGAGTGCCCGATCATCGACTTGACGGAGCTGACCGGTACATGGTGGGCGTGCGCCCCGAGGCTCCGCTTGAACGCGGCGGTCTCGTGCCGGTCGTTCATCTTGGTGCTGGAGCCGTGCGCGTTGACGTAGTCGATGTCCTCGGGCGCGATCCGTGCCTCGTCGAGGGCACGGTCGATGGCCTCCGCCATCTCCACGCCGTCCGGCTTCAGGCCCGTCATGTGGTACGCGTTGCAGCGCGAGGCGTACCCGGCGATCTCGGCGTACATGTGCGCGCCGCGCCGGCGCGCGCTCTCCAGCTCCTCCAGGACGAGTACGGCCGCACCCTCCCCGAGCACCAGTCCGTTTCGGGTGCGGTCGAACGGCCGGGAGGCGTGCTCCGGGTCGTCGTTGCGCGGGGTGGTGGCGTGGATGGCGTCGAAGCAGGCGGAGGTGATGGGGGAGATCGGTGCCTCCGTGGCGCCGGCGACCATGACGTCCACGGAGCCGTCGCGGATGAGTTCCGCCGCGTGGCCGAGCGCGTCCAGGCCGGAGGTGCAGCCGGTGGAGACGACGGCAGCGGGCCCCTCGGCGCCGGCCTGCCAGGCCACTTCGGCCGCCATCGAGCTGGGCACGAAGTGCCGGTAGAGGGCCGGTACGGCGTACTCGTGGTCGACTTCCCAGGTGCGCCCGCCGTCGCTGACGACGACGTACTCGCGTTCCAGGCTGGTGGTGCAGCCCACCGCGCTGCCCAGCGTGGTGCCGATCCGGCCCGGGTCGGGGTACGACACCGGGTCGAGACCGCTGTCCTGGAGGGCCTCGCGGGCGCTGACGACCGCGAACTGCGCGGCGCGGTCCAGCCGTCGGATCTCCTGCGGTCCCAGTCCCGCCGCGCGCGGGTCGAAGTCGACCTCGGCGGCGACGCGGGAACGGAAGGGCGACGCGTCGAAGTGGGTGATGGTCCGGGTCGCGGAGCGGCCCGCCGTCAGCAGTTCCCAGTAGGCCTTGAGGCCCACGCCGCCCGGTGCGACGGCTCCCATGCCGGTGATCACCACTCGGCGGGTCATCGGTGCGCCGCCGTTCGGTGCGCCGTCGTTCGGTGCACCGGCCGTCGTTCGGCCCGTGGGTGGTGCTGGATCTGTCTCACGTTGCTCAGTCCTTCCGCTGGTGCGGGCGCGTGGCGAAGTCGGGGGAAGGGAGGGGAGAAGCAGTGGGGGAAGCGATGGGAGAAGCGATGGGAGAAGCGACGGGGGAAGAGAAGAGTCAGGCGTCGGGAGCGGCCGGTACGGGCGGGGTGTCGACGATCCGCAGCACGGCGCAGGACCAGGTGAACCCGGCTCCCACACCGACGAGGAGGACCAGCCGCCCGGGGGTCAGCCGCCCCTCGGCGGCCAGGTGGGCGAGCGCGGCGAACTGGTCGGCGGCGCCGAGGTGGCCCACCGTGCCGGCCCAGTCGAGGACGGTGCGCTCCACGGGGATGCCGAACGGCTGGAAGAAGGCCGCGTCGAGCCGCCGCCGCCCGAGGTGGGGCAGGACGAACAGGTCGATCCGCTCCAGCTCGACGTCGGCCTGTGCGAGGGCGTTCTTGAGCGCGGCGCGCTGTCCCGCGGAGACCCGGGCCACACAGAACGACATGCCGTTGCGGGCGACGTGGGCGCGCTTGAGCGCCTCCAGGTCGACCACCGGGCGCCGGCCGAACGGAGCGGCGCCGAAGGGGTCGTCGCCGCGGTGCATGCCTTCCAGCTCGGGGTCGGAGACCGTGGCCAGGCTCAGCAGCCGGGCGAAGCCGGAGCGGCGGGACAGGACGACGGCGGCGCCGGCGTCGCCGTAGAGCGTGCCGGGGTCGGAGCGCCAGCGGTCGAAGGCCGGGGCGCAGAACCGGTCGCCTGCGGTGAGCAGCGCGGCGGACCGGTCGTGGGCGCCGAGCAGGTACCCGGAGGCCAGCTCCAGCGCGGCCATCCCCCCGTTGGACATCTGGCGGATCTCGATCGCGGGGCAGGTGTCGGCGCGGACCGCCCGCTGTACGTAGGAGGCGGGCGGCCACAGGTCGTGGCCCTGGTAGTGCACGCTCGCGTGCAGCAGCAGATCGAGGTCGACGGCGCCGAGCCCGGCGTGCGCGAGCGCCGCCCGACCGGCCTCGGCCGCCAGTTCCGGGCCCGCCGTGCCCGGGGACACGGCCACGCTCTCCATCCGTGTCTGGCGCGCCGTCCGCTCGTCGAGCAGGCCGGCCGCCACGGCGTCCCGCACCGGGTGCAGCGGGGGCAGCACGCCGGCGACACCGGCGACGAAGACGTCCTGTTCGTACCTCATGGCAATCTCACCCGAACCTCCTCCTCACACTCGGACTCCCGCGCGACGCGGGCCCGCTGCCTCGAACCTCCGCCCCTTTCGGCTCCCTCTGACCCCGGGGCCGTGGGCCGCCCGCGGACGTCCGGCCCGCCGGTCGGCCCGCCCGCCGGTCAGCCGCGCAGGCCGACCGGCGGCTTCGCGGCAGCGGCGCCGTCGGGCACCGGCACGGTCGCCGCCGGGGCCGGTGTCGCGGGGGCACCGCCGGAGAACTCCGCGTCGGTGCCGGCCGGCCCGGGGTCCGCGTCGGCACCGGACCCGGGTGTGCGTCCGCCCAGCCACAGCGACCACACCGCGGCCGCCGCCACCGCCGCCGCCCCCAGCCAGACCGCCGCCCGCATACCCGTGACGAAGGCGTGCCCGCTCTCGTAGCCGCCCCGCGCGGCGAACACCGCGCTGAGCACGGCCACGCCGAACACGCCCCCGAGTTCCCGGATCGTGTTGTTGACCCCGGAGGCGATGCCCTCCTCGGTGCGCCGTACGGCGCCCAGCGCCAGATTGGCCGCGGGGCCGAAGTACAGGCCCATGCCGAGGCCGTTGAGGACGAAGGCGGGCAGCAGGGTCAGGAACCCGGAGGACTCGGTGACCGTCAGGGCGATGACCACGAGCCCCGCCGCCTGGAGCACCATGCCGGTCAGCACGATCGGCCTGCCCCCGATCCGGTCGGAGAGCACCCCGCCGATCGGGGCCGCGATCAGGGTCATGCCGGTCCAGGCGAGCAGCCGCAGCCCGGCCCCGAGCGGCGACGCGCCCTGGACCGTCTGGACGTACTGCGTGACCAGGAAGATGGACCCGAACATGCCGAAGTACATGAGCAGCGACACGCCGTTGATCGCGTTGAAGCCCCGGTTGCGGAAGAAGCGCAGCGGCAGCATCGGCGTCGGCGTGCGGTGCTCCCAGCCGAGGAACGCGAGCAGCGCCACCGCACCGAGCGCGAGCGCACCCGTGACCCGCGGGCTGCCCCAGCCCGCCGAGTTGCTCTCGACCAGGCCGAAGACGAGTCCGAGCACGGCGACGCAGCCCAGCAGCGTGCCGCCGATGTCCAGCGGCTTGCGTTCGCCGCGGCTCTCGGCCAGCCAGCCCGGCGTCAGGGCCAGCAGCGCCACCCCGATCGGCACGTTGATCCAGAAGATCCACTGCCAGGACAGGTAGTTGATCACCACGCCGCCCACCACCGGACCGAGCGCCACGGCGAGACCGCCGACCGCTCCCCAGATGCCGAGGGCCGCACCCCGCTGTTGGGGCGGGTAGGCCGCGGACAGCAGGGTCAGCGTGAGCGGCAGCACGATCGCGGCGCCCACCCCCTGCACGGCCCGCCCGGCGACGAGCATCTCGATGCCCGGAGCGAGCGCGGAGAGCACGGAACCGAGCGTGAAGACGCCGATGCCGATCGCGAACAGCCGCTTGCGTCCGAAGCGGTCGGCGACCGCGGCGGCGGAGAGCAGGAGCACGGCGAACACGAGAGTGAAGGAATTGACCGTCCACTCCAGCCCGGCCAGGCTCGCGTCAAGGCTCTCCCTGAGCTTCGGAAGGGCGGTCGTGACCACCAGGTTGTCCAGGGACACCATGAACACGGCCACCGAGGTGACCGTGGCGGTGCGTCCCGGATGGCCGCGGGTCTCCACGGGGCCGGGTGCTGCTGCGTCGGTGGCTGCCATCGCCGTAGGTCCTCTCTCGCTGTGGGGTGCGGGGTGTTCCGCACAGGAGAGTCACGGCAGCGGATAGCGCAGGGGTGGAGAAGCTCTGAAGAACCGGCGGCGCCGAGCGCCTACGATGACCCCGTGTCCATACCGCCCCCACCAGGACCCCAAGGGCAGTACCCCCAGGGTCCGTACGCTCCGCAGTGGGGCCACCCGCTCGCGCCGTACCCCCGGCAGGCTCCCGTGAACGGGCTCGCCGTCGCCGCGTTCGTGCTCGGTGTCCTCTGCTTCGTGCCGGCGGTCGGGCTCGTGCTCGGCCTGATCGCGCTGGCCCGGATCCGGAAGCGGGGGGAGCGGGGCAAGGGGTTCGCGGTGGCCGGCTGCGTGCTGTCCTCCGTGGGGCTGGCCCTGTGGACGCTGACGCTGTCCACGGGCGCCGCCGGCGACTTCTGGGACGGCTTCCGGGACGCCGCGCGCGGCGAGGGCACCGCCTACTCCCTGGAGAAGGGCCAGTGCTTCACCACCCCCAGCGGCTCCCTCCAAGGGGTGACGTACGACGTCGACCAGGTGCCCTGCGCGCGGGAGCACGACGGCGAGGTCTTCGCCGCCTTCGACCTGCCGGAGGGTTCCTACCCGGGCGACGGGGAGATCACGCGGGCCGCCGACGACCGGTGCTACGCCCTCCAGGACGCCTACGCGATGGACCGCTGGGCGCTGCCGGCCGACGTCGACGTGTACTACCTGACCCCGACGTCCGCGAGCTGGCGGACCGGTGACCGCGAGATCACCTGCCTGTTCGGGAACACGGACGAGCGGGGCACGCTGACCGGCTCGCTGCGCAACGACGGCGCGCGGCTCGACGCGGACCAGCACACGTACCTGCTCGCCGAGGGCTACCTGAACCGGGCCATGGACGAGGTGCCCGCGGCGGAGGCGGTCGAGGACGACCTCGCGGGCTACCGGGTCTGGGCCGGGCAGGTCTCGGAGGCGCTCAGGGGCGAGGTCGCGATGCTGGACGGGCACGACTGGCCCGCCGGCGCGGAGCGCCCGGTCGCCGCGCTGACCGACGACCTGCGGTTGGCGCAGGAGGAGTGGGGCCTGGCGGCGAAGGCCGCCGACCTCGACGCGTACTTCGAGCACTACGGCAAGGGCTACGACCTCGTCGTCGCCGACAGCACGGTCACCGCCCGCAAGGCTCTGGGCCTGGCCACCACGCCGCCGGAGTACGAGGGCGGCGACGGCGGGGGAGACGACCCCGGCGTGGAGGTGTGAGAGCGGCCACAGCGGGGAGAAAGTGCCTGCGCAAAGCCCTCGGGCGCCACAAGTCATCACATCGAGTGATTCTTTGGCCTTTGCTTGCCTGGTCCAACCTACGGTTGCCACGCTGTTGCTGTCTGTACAACCTGATGGGAGCGACCAGTGACATTCGGTGAGCAGCCGGCGTATCTGCGTGTCGCGGGTGATCTCCGCAAGAAGATCGCCGACGGCCTGCTGCCGCCCCATACCCGTCTCCCGTCCCAGGCGCGGATCCGCGAGGAGTACGGCGTCTCGGACACCGTCGCCCTGGAGGCGCGCAAGGTGCTGATGGCCGAGGGTCTGGTCGAGGGCCGCTCCGGCTCCGGCACCTACGTGCGCGAGCGGCCCGTCCCGCGACGCGTCGCCCGCTCCGGATACCGGCCGGCCGGCGGGGCCACCCCCTTCCGCCAGGAGCAGGCCGACGGGGACGCGCGCGGCACCTGGGAGTCGCGCAGCGAGCAGGCCGAGGCGAGCGGTGCCGTGGCCGAGCGGCTCGGGATCAAGCCCGGTGACCGGGTGATGTGCACGCGGTACGTCTTCCGGGAGGGCGGTGAGGCCGTGATGCTCTCCACCTCCTGGGAGCCGCTGGACCTGACCGGCCGCACTCCGGTGATGCTGCCCGAGGAGGGGCCGCTCGGCGGCATGGGCGTCGTCGAGCGGATGGCCGCCATCGACGTCGTCGTCGACAACGTCACCGAGGAGGTCGGCGCCCGCCCCGGCCTCGCCGAGGAGTTGCTCGCCCTGGGCGGTGTTCCGGGGCACGTGGTGCTGGTCGTCCAGCGCACGTTCTACGCCTCGGGGCGTGCCGTGGAGACCGCCGACGTGGTCGTCCCGGCCGACCGTTACCGGGTGGCGTACCACCTGCCCGTCAGGTAGCCCGTCGGGCAACCCCTCAAGCGGGGCCGTGGCCGGGAGAGTTCGGGGGGCCCTGCCCGTCGTGCGGGTTCTGCGGTGCACGGCGGCGGTGTGAGACGGCGGTGTGAGATGGCGCACGCCTGTCGTGCGCCTCCCGCGCCCCGTTCCCCCGCTCACGCATGCGCCGGGGCCCGCCGCGCCGTTCGCCCCGCGCCGGAATCCGGTCGTTCCCCCAGGTCGCCTCCCCGGACCCGGTCCCGCCCGTGACCGGAGGCATCGGTGTGCGGGGACGGCGCGTTCCGTACCGTGCGCCCCCTGCGTTCTGGCTGGTTGCGTACCTCTTTGTGTAAAGCCGTATTCGCTCCGTGAAGGTTGGGCGTAGGCTCGGGCATATGCGGATTGCGGTTTCCTTGGCGGGCGGGGCGCGGCGGGTGCCGTGGGCGGCGGGAACGGGAAGTGGAGGGGCGCGATGAACGACAGCACGGTCACTCTTCCCTGGCTGGTCTTCCGGCAGGACGACAACGGCAATCGCTATCGCGTGGGCAGGTACGCCACCCGGGCGGAGGCCCAGAAGATCGCGGACACCCTCGACGGTCGCGGCCACCAGCAGCTCTACTGGGTCGAGAAGCTCGCCGCGCCCGGCGCGGGCGCGGCGGACTGACCCACCCCGGACCGACCCACCGCGGACCGGCCCGGCCGGGCAGGCCGTAGGCTCCGGCGCATGACGGAACGGATCGTGGTGGGCGCCGCCCTGCTCGACGGCGGGCGCCTGCTCGCCGCGCGCCGCAGCGCACCCGCCGAACTGGCCGGACGGTGGGAGCTGCCCGGCGGCAAGGTCGAGGCGGGCGAGACGCCCGAGGCGGCACTCGTGCGCGAACTGCGCGAGGAACTCGGGGTGGCGGCCGAGGCCGGCGAGCGCGTTCCGGGGCAGTGGCCCCTGCGGGCCCCCTTCGTCCTCCAGGTGTGGACCGCCCGCCTGCGCCCCGGCTCCGCGGCCCCCGCGCCCCTGGAGGACCACGACGAGCTGCGCTGGCTGACCCCCGGCCAGATCTGGGACGTGCCCTGGCTCGACCAGGACGTACCGGCCGTCGAGCGGGTGCTCGCACACCTGCGAGTCGAGGCGGGCCGCGCGAGGAACGGTATCGAGCCCGGATAAAGGGTATGTGCCCATTAACCCCATGAAAACGGACAGTAGTGGGGTCGTCGGCCGGGGAAGTGATCGGCGTGAGTGACGGTGAGGGCGACTGCGCCGAGTGGGTCTTTCCCGCGGCGCCGGACGCCGTGCGCACCGCCCGCTCCCTGGTCCGCCGCACCCTGGGCGAGTGGCGGCTCGACAGCGTCGGGGACATCGCCGCCCTGCTGGTCAGCGAGCTGGTCACCAACGCCCTGCGGCACGCCACCGGCCCCATCGGCGTCCGCCTGGTGCGCAGTCCCGCCGCCCCGGCCGCCGCCGGAGTCGACGGCGTCCTGCTGGTGGAGGTCTCCGACCCGCTGCCGGACCCGCCCCGCGAGCGCGTCGCCCGGCCCGACGACGAGGACGGCCGAGGTCTGCAGTTGGTGGCCTCCGCCGCGCGGCGCTGGGGCACCCGTCCCGGGGAGGCGGGCAAGACCGTGTGGTTCGAACTCGCCCTGCCGCGTTAGTGCGACGGCCTCGTGACGCACTGTCGCCGACACATCGGCCGACGTACTGAATGTCCCGGTATCGTCCCTGGTCCGGGGCGCCAACCGGTTCAGGCCAGTGGCAGTTGTGGAACTGCGTGATTCGATGCCGTGTCCGCTGGTTAGAAGACTGGAAGTGTTGTCGCGGTCCGGACCGAAAACCATCGGGACCGTGCTGTGATCGTGAACACCGTGTCGTGCGGCGCCGTAGTGCTGGATACTGCGGGCAGCCGCCTCCGGTGACCGGTGCCGGATGCGGTGAGCTGGAGGGGACGGTTCGCGTGAGCGAGATACCAGCGAGGGCCAAGGAGCCCACGGAGTCCACGGAGTCCGAGGGCCCGTCGGCGGACGCGCCACTCGGTGACGCGGTGTGGCAGAGCAGCCCGCCCGGCTCCATCTACGACTACATCAAGGTCGCCTCCTTCTCCATCGGCCCCGACGGACTCGTCGACCAGTGGAGCCTGCGTGCGGAGCAACTGCTCGGCATCCGGGCCGAGGACGCCGTGGGCACCGACCCCATCGAGGCCTTCATCGATCCCGACCTGCGGGAGCGCGGCCAGCGCAAGATGACCGAAATCCTCGACGGCCGGGAATGGACCGGAGTGGTCCCCTTCCGGGCCCCGGACGAGGCCGGGGGGACGGCAGGGCACGCGGGCGGCCGGCACACCGGCGGCCCACGCGGACAGCGCGGACTCGCCGAGGTGTACGTCATGCCGACGCGCACGGAGGACGGGGAGAAGGCCGCCGTCTGCATCGTCGTCGACGTCCGCGTCCTGCGCAGCATCGAGACGGATCTCGCCGCCTCGCAGGCCATATTCGGCCAGTCTCCGTTCGGGTTCCTGCTCATCGACCCCGATCTGACGGTGCGCCGCGCCAACCAGCGGTTCGCCTCCATCTTCGGCGGCACCCCCGACGACCACCGCGGCAAGGGCGTCCACGACTACCTGCCGCGCGCCGAGGCCGACCGGGTCTCCGCGACCCTGCGCCGGGTCCTGGAGACCGGCGACTCCATCACGGACATGCACGTCACAGGCTTTGTGCCGGGCTCGGAGGAGCGCCGCCACTGGTCCGTCAACCTCTACCGCGTGCACAGCGGTTCCGGCCGGCCCATCGGCGTCGCCTGGCTCGGCACCGACATCACCGCCCGCCGCCAGGCCGCCCGCGAGGCCGCCAACGCCCGGCGCAACCTCGCCCTCCTCAACGAGGCCGGTGCCCGCATCGGCAACTCCCTCGACCTGGAGACCACCGCCCGCGAACTCCTCGACGTCGTCGTCCCCGGCTTCTGCGACCTGGCCACGGTCGACCTCTACCAGGGCCTGCTGGTCGGCGACGAGACCCCGCCGGGACTCGCCGACGGCAGCGCGGAACTGCGCCGGGTCGCCTTCTCCAGCGCCGTCTCCGACGCCCCGTTCCTGGGCACCGGCGAGCGGGTCAAGCTCGGCGCCGTCCACCACTACCCGTTCAACTCGCCCTGCGCCGACGCCCTGCGCACCGCCCGGCCGCGCAGCGTCCCCGCCGAGGACGGGGGCCTCGTGCAGTCCACGCTCGCCGTGCCGATGGTCGCCCACGACACGGTCGTCGGACTCGTCCAGTTCGCCCGTACCAAGGGCAGCGAGCCGTTCGGGGACCGCGACCGCGACCTCGCCGTGGAGCTGGCCGCGCGCGCCGCCGTCTGCATCGACAACGCCCGGCTCTACCGGCGCGAGCACGAACGCGCCCTGATACTGCAACGCTCCCTGCTCCCGCCCGGCGACCCGGAGGCCTCCGGACTCGACATCGCCTGCCGCTACCTGCCCGGCGAGGCGGCCACCGGCCGGGCCAGCGAGGTCGGCGGCGACTGGTTCGACGTGATCGAACTCCCCGGGCACCGCACCGCGCTGGTGGTCGGCGACGTCATGGGCCGCGGGCTGCGCGCCGCCGTCGCGATGGGCGAACTGCGCACCGCCGTACGCACCCTGGCCCAGCTCGACATCGAACCGGCCGAGGTGCTCTCCCAGCTGGACGAGATCGCGCGCGGCCTCGGCGCGCCCGGGGGCGTCCAGCAGGCCACCCGGGCCGCCCGCCGCCCCCGCGAGGCCGACCTGTCCGAGGTCTACCTGGCGACCTGCGTGTACGCGGTCTACGACTCGGTGACCCGGCGCTGCACCTTCGCCAACGCGGGCCACCTGCCGCCCGTCCTGGTCGAGCCCGGCGAGTCCGCGCTGATGCTGGACGTGCCGCCCGGTCTGCCGCTCGGCGTCGGCGGGGAGCCCTTCGAGGAGGTGGAGGTGGAACTGCCCGAGGGCGCCCTGCTCGCCCTCTACACCGACGGACTGGTCGAGAGCCGCGACCACCCCCTCGACGAGGGCCTCCAGGCCTTCGTGGGCGCCCTCACGGACCCCACCCAGCCCCTGGAGGACGTCTGCGACCAGGTCCTCAACACCCTCGACAGCCACCACGGCGAGGACGACATCGCGCTGCTGATGGCCCGCGTCCAGGGCCTGCCCAGCGACAGCGTCGGCGACTGGACCCTGCCGCGCGAGCCGCGCAGCGTCGGCCGGGCCCGCGAGTACGCCCGCGCCCAGCTGCTGGCCTGGGACATGGAGCCGCTGGTCGACACCACGGAACTGCTCGTCAGCGAGCTGGTCACCAACGCGCTCCGCTACGGCGAGGGCGAGATCAGGCTCCGCCTCCTCCTCGACCGCACCCTGGTGTGCGAGGTCTGGGACTCCGGCCTGGTCCAGCCGCGCCGGCGTCGTGCCCGGGACACCGACGAGGGCGGCCGCGGCCTGCAACTGGTCGGCCTGCTCAGCGCGGCCTGGGGCTCACGCCGTACGCCGCACGGCAAGACGGTCTGGTTCGAACTGCCCCTGCCGGGCGCCGACACCCAGCTCACGGACCCCGCGGAGGCGTTGCTGAGCCTGTTCTGACCCGGCCCGGCGTCGTACGGGTCCGGGCCCGCCGGATACGGCGCACCCGGCCGTATCCGGCCAGCAGCAGGGCCGCCCCGGCCGTGGCCAGGGGCGGCACCAGATCGACGGAGATCACCGCCGCACACCCCTGACCGCAACCGGAACACCGGTTCGAGTCGTCCCCGCTGGCACCACGCTCGGAGCGTAAGCGCGGCGACCGGTCACCGCGACCGGGGACGGACCACAGGGAGGGGACACCGTGGCGGACACGGAACCGAGAGACACCGAACCGGCAGCCGCCGACGGCGATCAGCCCCCACAGGGGCCACCCGCACCCGGCGACCAAAGCGGCACGGACGGTGCGGGTGGGAACACGAAAAAGAAGAAGCGGCTCCGCCGCACCCGCCGCATCACCCTCGCCGTGCTCCTCGTCCTCCTCGTCCCCCTCCTCACCGCCGAGACCGCCCTCCGCATCAACTACATGGGCGACCCCGCCGACGGCACCCGCACCAGGAACCGCGACGCGATCTGGCTCGGCCACGCCTGGGTCGACGGCCGCAAGAAGGACGCGGACCTCACCGCACTGGCCCGCAGCCTCAAGACGACCGGAATCCGCGACCTGTACGTCCACACCGGCCCGATGGAGCACGACGGCACCCTGCCGAAGTCCCTCTACCCCAGGGCCCGCTGGCTGGTGGACGGCGTCCACCGCGAGATGCCCGGCGTCCGCGTCCAGGCCTTCCTGGGCGACGTCCTCGCCACCGAGAGCCCCGACGGCATGCGCCTGGAGAAGCCCGCCACCCGCGCCGCCGTCGTCGACTCGGCCCGCCAGGTCCTGGACGTGGGCTACGACGGAGTCCACCTCGACCTGGAACCGCTGCACTCGGGCGACCGGAACTACCTCTCCCTCCTCGACGACGTCCGCGCCGTCACCCGCGCCCGCGACGCGCAGCTCTCCGTCGCCGCCCACCAGATCGACCCGCTGCCGGGCTTCCACTCCTTCTGGGGCACGGTCGCCGGACACCCCAAGTGGTGGTCGCAGGAGTTCTTCGGCCAGGTCGCCCGCCGCGTCGACCAGATCGCCGTCATGTCGTACGACACGATGCAGCCCCTGGAGAGCCTGTACGGCGGCTACGTCGCCCAGCAGACCTCGCTGGCCCTGGAGGTCACCCCGCCGACGACCCACCTCCTGATGGGCCTGCCCTTCTACCACGAGAACCGTTTCGGCCACTGGAACCACGCGGAGACCGTCGCCGCCGCCGTCCGCGGTGTCCGCCTCGGCCTGTCCCGCACGGACGCCGACCGCGAGCGGTTCGGCGTCGCGGCGTACATCGACTTCGCGGCGACGGACGAGGACTGGGCGTCGTACCGGGACGGCTGGGTCCGCTAGGCGATGTCGGCCTAGGACCCGTCCCGGGAGCGGCGTCCGATCTTCGATCCCAGCCAGACCAGCGGGTCGTACTTGCGGTCCACGGCCCGTTCCTTCAGCGGGATCAGCGCGTTGTCCGTGATCCGGATGCCCTCCGGGCACACCTCCGTGCAGCACTTGGTGATGTTGCAGTAGCCGAGGCCGTGCTCGTCCTGGGCCGTGCGGGAGCGGTCCAGGCCGGTGTCACCGGCGGCGTCCAGCGGGTGCATGTCCAGCTCGGCGACGCGCATGAGGAAGCGCGGGCCCGCGAAGGCGGGCTTGTTCTCCTCGTGGTCCCGCACGACGTGGCAGGTGTCCTGGCACAGGAAGCACTCGATGCACTTGCGGAACTCCTGCGAGCGGTCCACGTCCTCCTGCATCATCCGGTACTCGCCGGGCCCGAGATCGGCGGGCGGCACGAAGGCCGGGACCTCGCGGGCCTTGGTGTAGTTGAACCCGACGTCCGTCACCAGGTCCCGGATCACCGGGAAGGCGCGCAGCGGAGTGACGGTGATCGTCTCCTCCCGGCTGAACACGGACATGCGGGTCATGCACAGCAGCCGCGGCCGCCCGTTGATCTCCGCCGAGCACGAACCGCACTTGCCCGCCTTGCAGTTCCAGCGCACCGCGAGGTCGGGGGCCTGGGTGGCCTGGAGGCGGTGGATGATGTCGAGGACCACCTCGCCCTCGTTGACCTCGACCGTGAAGTCGGCCAGGCCGCCGCCCTCCACGTCGCCGCGCCACACCTTGAAGCGGGCCTCGTAGCCGCTCATTCGGACCGGTCCTCCAGTTCCTCGTCGGCGAGGTACTTCACCAGCTCCTCCTTGTCGAAGAGGGCGAGCAGGTCGGGCCGGATGGGCTCGGTGGTCTGCCGCTCCAGGGCGATCCGGCCGCGCTCCGGGTCCGTCGCCGCCGGGTCGCCCGCGAGGTCGCCGCCCGCCGGGTCGGCCAGCGAGCAGAGCAGGTTGGCCGGGCGCCAGCGCCGGTCCATCGACGGATGGTCCTCGCGGGTGTGCCCGCCGCGCGACTCGGTGCGCTCCAGCGCGGCCCGTGCCACGCACTCGCTGACCAGCAGCATGTTGCGCAGGTCCAGGGCGAGGTGCCAGCCCGGATTGAACTGCCGGTGCCCCTCCACCCCGGCCCGGCGGGCGCGCACCCGCAGCTCCGCCAGCTTCTCCAGGGCCTGCTTCATCTCCGCCTCGCGGCGGATGATCCCCACCAGGTCGTTCATGGTCTGCTGGAGTTCCTGGTGGAGGGTGTACGGGTTCTCCGGCGGGCCCGCGTCCGGCTCCTGCGCCTCGGCGGAGAACGGCCGCAGGGCCTCCGCGGCGGCCGCGTCGACCTGGGCGTCCTCGACCCGGGCGCGGGCGCCCTCCTCAGTCCGCCCCGCCGCGTACTCGGCCGCGTACCGGCCCGCCCGGCGCCCGAACACCAGCAGGTCGGACAGCGAGTTGCCGCCCAGCCGGTTGGAGCCGTGCATGCCGCCCGCCACCTCACCGGCCGCGAACAGCCCCGGCACCCCGCGGGCGGCGGCGGTGTCGGAGTCGACGGCGATGCCGCCCATCACGTAGTGGCAGGTCGGCCCGACCTCCATCGCCTCCGCCGTGATGTCCACGTCCGCCAGCTCCTTGAACTGGTGGTACATCGAGGGCAGCCGGCGCCGGATCACCTCGGCGGACATCCGGGTCGACACGTCGAGGAAGACCCCGCCGTGCGGTGAGCCCCGGCCCTCCTTCACCTCGGCGTTGATCGCGCGGGCGACCTCGTCGCGGGGCAGCAGCTCGGGCGGACGCCGGTTGTGGTCCGGGTCGTCGTACCAGCGGTCGCCCTCCGCCTCCGACTCGGCGTACTTCTCCTTGAAGACGTCGGGGACGTAGTCGAACATGAACCGCTTGCCCTCGGAGTTCCGCAGCACCCCGCCGTCCCCGCGCACCGACTCGGTGACGAGGATGCCCTTGACCGAGGGCGGCCAGACCATGCCCGTCGGGTGGAACTGCACGAACTCCATGTTGAGCAGCGGCGCCCCGGCCAGCAGCGCCAGGGCGTGGCCGTCGCCGGTGTACTCCCACGAGTTCGACGTCACCTTGAACGACTTGCCGATGCCGCCGGTGGCGATCACCACCGACGGCGCCTGAAGGACGAAGAAGCGGCCGCTCTCGCGCTCGTAGCCGAAGACGCCCGAGACCTTCCGGTCCTCCTGGAGCACGCGGGTGACCGTGCACTCCTGGAAGACCTTCAGCCGGGACTCGTGGTCCCCGGTCTCGCGGAAGTCCTCCTGCTGGAGCGAGACGATCTTCTGCTGGAGGGTGCGGATCAGCTCCAGACCGGTGCGGTCGCCGACGTGGGCGAGGCGCGGGTACTCGTGGCCGCCGAAGTTGCGCTGCGAGATCCGGCCGTCCTTCGTCCGGTCGAACAGCGCGCCCCAGGTCTCCAGCTCCCACACCCGCTGCGGAGCCTCCTGGGCGTGCAGCTCGGCCATCCGCCACTGGTTGAGGAACTTGCCGCCGCGCATGGTGTCGCGGAAGTGGACCTGCCAGTTGTCGCCCGCGTTGACGTTGCCCATGGAGGCGGCGATGCCGCCCTCCGCCATCACGGTGTGCGCCTTGCCGAACAGCGACTTGCAGATCACGGCCGTACGGGCGCCCCGCTCGCGGGCCTCGACGGCGGCGCGCAGCCCGGCACCGCCCGCGCCCACCACGACGACGTCCCATTCCTGCCGGTCGACCACGGACATCAGAAAGCCTCACTCATCAGAAGAAGCGCGGATCGTCGAAGACACCGGACGCGACCAGGTACACGTAGAAGTCGGCGAGCGCCACGCTCACCAGCGACGCCCAGGCCAGCTGCATGTGCCGGGCGTTGAGCCGGCCGACCAGCTGCCACGTCCGGTAGCGCACGGGATGCCGCGAGAAGTGCTTGAGCTTGCCCCCGACGATGTGCCGGCAGGAGTGGCAGGAGAGGGTGTACGCCCAGATCAGCGCGATGTTGGCGAGGAAGACCAGGGTGCCGAGCCCCATGTGGCCCCAGGCGTAGTGCTCGTCGCGGAAGGCGAGCACGGTGTCGTAGGTGAGGATCAGCGCGACCAGGAGGGCCGCGTAGAAGAAGTACCGGTGGACGTTCTGCAGGATCAGCGGGAAGCGGGTCTCGCCGGTGTACTTCTGGTGCGGCTCGGCCACCGCGCAGGCCGGCGGGGAGGCCCAGAAGCCCCGGTAGTAGGCCTTGCGGTAGTAGTAGCAGGTCAGGCGGAAGCCGAGCGGGAAGATCAGGATGATGATCGCGGGGGAGATGCCCCACCAGGTGCCGAAGAGTTCCCAGTTGGGCCCCGAGCGCATCGGCTCGCAGTTCTCCGCCAGACAGGGGGAGTAGAAGGGCGAGACGTACGGTGCCGCGTAGTAGTCGGCGTTCGCGAAGGCCCGCCAGGTCGAGTAGACGACGAAGGCCAGCAGGCCCGCGGCGGTGGCGGCCGGTGCCAGCCACCAGCGGTCGGTGCGCAGGTGCGGGGCGCGGATGGCGGCGCGCGTCGGGGTGTGGACGCCACCGCCCGGGGGACGGTCTTCGGTGGCTGGCGGTTCGGTACCAGTGGCCACTGGGCGGCTCCGGTCGGTCGGGTCGGGTTGAGGGCCTTTCTCGAGTCCCCGGAACAGGCCCTAGGGGGCGTGGCGGTCGCGGGCGCCGAGACCCTCGTCGTCCGAGTCCGTCCACAGCGAGCCGTCGTACGGCGTGTCGGGGATCGGGACGAGGTCCGGACGCCTGGGCGCCTCCGGCGCGGCGGCCGCCGCCCGCAGCAGCGCGACGCTCTCGCGCAGGTGGTCGGCGTCGGTGCGGACCCGGCGGACTTCCAGGTCGCCGCTGCCCAGCTGCTGTTCCAGCCGGGTCACCGTCCTGGACAGTTCGTCCAGGCTGCGTTGCGCCGATGACAGATCGTCGTGGACGGACAAGACGTGACCTCGCTTCCGTCGGACACGGCAGCGGGCCGCCGGCCTTGGGGGGCTACGTTCATGCGCCTGAGAGTGTCGCGCGTCACACCAGCCGCTGGGAAGGGATGTGCAGCGATTGGCCGGGGCGTGTCGGTGCACCGCGGGCGGCATTGCGCCGCACGGGTGACCTTACGCACCGTCGCCGCCGTGTCTCCGAGCGTGGCGGAACCGTTTCCCCTTCAGTGGCCGCATCCCCGTCCGGATACAAATGATCAACTTGAATACCGCACATACGGCAAATACGGCACAACGCGGCGAACGCGGCCTTCCGGAGGTAGCAGAGATGTCCCACGCAGGCGTCGGACCGCGCGCGGTCATGCGTTCGGTCGCCTTCCTCACCGCGGGCGTCCTCGCGGTCCCCGCGCTGGCCGGCTGCACCTCCGAGGACCCGGCCGGCAAGCCGCTCGCCGAACAGGACGTCGCCGCCGCGGCCCGCGCCAGGATCTCCGACGGCGGCACCCTGCGCTGGGCCGTGGACTCCGTACCGGACACGCTGAACGCCTTCCAGTCGGACGCCGACGCCACGACGACCCGCGTCGCGCAGGCCGTGCTGCCCTCCATGTACCGGACGGACGAGACCGGCAGCCCGGTGCGCAACCCCGACTACCTGGAGTCGGCCGAGGTCGTCGACACCGAGCCCAAGCAGGTCGTCGTCTACAAGCTGAACCAGCAGGCCGTCTGGAGCGACGGCCGGGAGATCGGCGCCGCGGACTTCGCCGCCCAGTGGCGCGCCCTGTCCGGCAAGGACAGCGCCTACTGGACCGCCCGCAACGCGGGGTACGACCGCATCGAGAAGGTCGAGCGCGGTGCGAACGACCTGGAGGTCAAGGTCACCTTCAGCCGGCCCTACGCCGACTGGAAGGCCCTGTTCACGCCCCTGTACCCGAAGGACGTCACGGGCACCCCGGACGCCTTCAACGACGGCGCGCGGCGGGCGCTCAAGGTCAGCGCCGGGCCCTTCGCCGTCAAGAAGGTCGACACCAAGGGCGACAAGGTGGTCCTCACCGGCAATCCGCGCTGGTGGGGCGAGCCGGCGAAGCTGGACGAGATCGTGCTGCGGGCCGTCCCCCGCGACGAGCGGGTCGCCGAACTGGTCGCCGGCAAGCTCGACCTCGCCGAGATCGACCCGGAGACCGCCGACGAGGTCACCCTGGCCGCCGGTCCCCGGCATCCCGCCACCGGCACCCCGCTCATGGGCCCCGGGGGCACCCCGGCCGCCGGCGCGCAGGGCAGGTCCGCCGCACAGGCGCTGCGCTCCTGGGCCATCGCCAACGGCTCCGACGAGGAGGCCGCCGAGGAGGAGGTCCTCGCCCGCGAGGAGCGCAGCGAGGCCGAGGCGAAGGCCCGGCGCCGGCAGCAGGCCCTGAGCGGCTTCGAGCTGCGCAAGTCCCTGGAGCCCGCCTACACCCAGCTCGCCCTCAACGGCGCCGACGGTCCCCTCGCCGACGAACGCGTCCGCAGGGCCGTGGCCCGCGCCCTGGACCGCGAGGAGCTGGCCGAGGCGGTGCTCAAGCCGCTCGGCCTGCCCGCCGAGCCCGTGGGCAGTCACCTCGCGCTGTCCGGCCAGCCCGCCTACGCCGACGGCAGCGGCGCCCTCGGCGAGCAGAACGCCAAGGAGGCCCGAGCCCTGCTCGCGGACGCCGGATGGGTCCCCGGCGGTCCGGTGAAGAAGCAGGACGGCGAGGAGGCGGCCGGCGCCGAGAAGGACAAGGCCAAGGACAAGAACGAGAACGCGGACGAGGACAAGAAGGACGAGAAGAAGTCCGAGGGCGGCGACGACGGCACGTACATCGTCGGCGAGGACAACAAGAACGACGACGGTGACGACGCCAAGGACGGCGCCGACCGGGAGAGCGGCGAGAAGCACAGCAGCGGCAAGAACACCGCGCAGGGCGGCGCACCCGGCGCCTACGCCCCCAAGGGCACCGCGGCTCCGGCCGGCGCGGCGGCGGCCCCGCTCGCCAAGGACGGCAAGGCGCTCACCCTCCGCTTCGTGCTCCCCTCCGGCCCCGGCTCCGGGACCCTGCGCACCGTGGCCGACCGCATCACGGACATGCTGAAGGAGATCGGCATCGGCACCAAGATCACCAAGGTGCCGGACGAGAGCTACTTCAAGGACCACATCGCCGCCGGCGAGTACGACCTGGCCCTGTACTCCTGGCCCGCCTCCGCGTTCCCCGCCACCGACGCCCGCCCCATCTACGCCAAGCCCGTCCCGGCCGCCGACGGTTCCCTGAACGTCGCCCAGAACTACACCCGGGTCGGCACCGACCAGGTCGACCAGCTCTTCGACCGGGCCCTGGCCACCCTGGACCAGAAGGAGGCCCGGGACCTGCTGCGCAAGGCCGACTCGCGGATCTGGGCCGCGGCCGGCTCCGTTCCCCTCTACCAGCG
Source organism: Streptomyces sp. NPDC018026 (assembly GCF_044327745.1). Classification (NCBI taxonomy): domain Bacteria; kingdom Bacillati; phylum Actinomycetota; class Actinomycetes; order Kitasatosporales; family Streptomycetaceae; genus Streptomyces; species Streptomyces sp. NPDC018026. The sequence goes on along the minus strand of NZ_JBIRFY010000006.1, from coordinate 456,092 downwards.
CCCCCAGCTGACGGCGGCCCGCAAGAACCTCGCCAACGCGGGCGCCTTCGGTTTCGGGACCCCGGTCTACGAGGACATGGGCTTCCTCAAGAAGGGCGCCCAGGGCTCCCGCCCCACCGCCCCGTCCTCGTCCTCCGCCTCGCCCTCCCCCTCGTCCTGAACCCTCCCGGCAAGCCGCAGCCCCCGGGGCCCCGTACCATTGGGTGAGGCCGTGGCATGTACCGCCCGGCAGGCCCGCGTGACACGGACGTCCGCGACGGCCGTCCTCACACCCTCCGGGAGTAAGCCACTTATGGCCGCGTCTACAACGCGTCACGACATCCGCAACGTCGCCATCGTCGCCCACGTCGACCACGGCAAGACCACCATCGTCGACGGAATGCTGAAGCAGGCCGGTGCCTTCGCCGCGCACCAGCTCGAAGGCGTCGACGACCGCATGATGGACTCGAACGACCTGGAGCGTGAGAAGGGCATCACGATCCTCGCCAAGAACACGGCGGTGAAGTACCACCCGAAGGATGGCGGCGACGTCATCACCATCAACATCATCGACACCCCCGGCCACGCCGACTTCGGCGGCGAGGTCGAGCGCGGTCTGTCGATGGTGGACGGTGTCGTGCTGCTCGTGGACGCCTCCGAGGGCCCGCTGCCGCAGACCCGGTTCGTGCTGCGCAAGGCGCTCAGCCAGCGGCTGCCGATCATCCTGTGCATCAACAAGACGGACCGCCCGGACGCCCGCATCGACGAGGTCGTCAACGAGACCTACGACCTCTTCCTCGACCTGGACGCCGACGAGGAGCAGATCGAGTTCCCGATCGTCTACGCCTGCGGCCGGGACGGCATCGCCTCCCTCACCAAGCCCGAGGACGGCACGGTCCCCTCCGACTCCACCAGCCTGGAGCCGTTCTTCTCGACGATCCTGGACTACATCCCGGCGCCGACCTACGACGAGGACGCCCCGCTCCAGGCCCACGTCACCAACCTGGACGCCGACAACTTCCTCGGCCGCATCGCGCTGCTGCGCGTCCACCAGGGCGAGCTGAAGAAGGGCCAGACCGTCGCCTGGATGAAGCGCGACGGGTCCGTGCAGAACGTGCGGATCTCCGAGCTGATGATGACCGAGGCGCTCACCCGCAAGCCCGCCGAGAAGGCCGGCCCCGGTGACATCTGCGCGGTCGCCGGCATCCCGGACATCATGATCGGCGAGACCCTGGCCGACGTGGAGAACCCGGTCCCGCTGCCGCTGATCACGGTGGACGAGCCCGCGATCTCCATGACCATCGGCACCAACACCTCCCCGCTGGTCGGCCGCGGCGCCACCGGCAAGGGCGCCGACAACAAGGCGGTCGTCAAGGACCGCAAGGTCACCGCCCGCCAGGTCAAGGACCGCCTGGACCGCGAGCTGATCGGCAACGTCTCGCTCCGCGTCCTGGACACCGAGCGCCCGGACGCCTGGGAGGTGCAGGGCCGCGGTGAGCTGGCGCTGGCCATCCTGGTCGAGCAGATGCGCCGCGAGGGCTTCGAGCTGACCATCGGCAAGCCGCAGGTGGTCACCAAGGAGGTCGAGGGCAAGACGTACGAGCCCGTCGAGCGGATGACGATCGACGTGCCCGAGGAGCACATGGGCGCGGTCACGCAGCTGATGGGCGTGCGCAAGGGCCGGATGGACAACATGTCCAACCACGGCTCGGGCTGGGTCCGCATGGAGTTCGTGGTGCCGTCCCGCGGCCTGATCGGATTCCGGACGGAGTTCCTCACCCAGACCCGGGGCACCGGCATCGCGCACTCCATCCACGAGGGCCACGAGCCCTGGTTCGGCACCCTCACGACCCGTAACAACGGCTCGCTGGTCGCCGACCGCTCGGGTGCCGTCACCGCGTTCGCGATGACCAATCTCCAGGAGCGCGGCGTGCTCTTCACGGACCCCGGCACCGAGGTGTACGAGGGCATGATCGTCGGCGAGAACTCCCGCGCCGACGACATGGACGTGAACATCACCAAGGAGAAGAAGCTCACCAACATGCGGTCGTCCTCGGCCGACTCGTTCGAGGCGATCGTCCCGCCGCGCAAGCTCTCCCTGGAGCAGTCCCTGGAGTTCTGCCGCGACGACGAGTGCGTCGAGGTGACCCCGGAGGCCGTCCGGATCCGCAAGGTGAACCTGGACGCCCGCGAGCGCGCCCGCGCCGCCAGCCGGGCCAAGCACGGCTGACCCCACCGCACGCCGGACGGCACCGGACACCACGGCTCACGTGGGGTCCGGTGCCGTTTGGCGTAAGAGCGGGACGCGGGGTAGGGAAAACCCTCGATTTCCCGGCGGGGCGGCGCGGGGCGGCCAGGGCCGCACTAACCTGCGCGGAAGCACTCCGCCCGGAGCGCCGGCGGGCAGCCCCGTCCGGTGGCCGGGCGGCCGGCGCCGACGGACGTGCCGGGCGCGGGACATACCTGCGGGTCAGCTTGCACCTCGTGCACGTTACGCGCAATCAATTTCTGTCGCGCGGACGTCCGTTATACGGACGGTCACCACCGTTAGATGTGTAACAAGTCCGTTTCGCAGCGATCTCGTACCAAACCCTTTGTCCGGATTTTGAAAGATCTGGCCCCTATCTGTGATCGAACCGAGACCTCGAACCTGTGGTTCGTTCCCCGGAGGATGGCAGATAGTTAGGCGCGTAGAGCTCGGATAAACGGGTCACGCGCTGACGGGGCGCAGGCTCGCGAGCGTGAGGGCGCGCGACGATCTCATCATCGGCCGATGGCCGGAATGTGTCGTGTGCTCCTCTTTGCGGTGAACCAGCGGATTCATGAGGAGGAACCCATGCGAGGTGCCACAAGCGCCATATGGGTCGCGTCGTCCCCGATGGCAGGTGTAGGCCCCGCGGGTGCGTTCAGTGCCGTCACGGTTGATACGGCAGCGGCCCGGCGTCGCGAACTTCCTTGACGTCGTGTGCTGTCGGTCGGTAGCCGCCGACCGCGAGCCAGGGTTCTCCCGGGGGCGGTCCCGCCCCTCCGTCGTTGTTCCCCTCGCGCGCTGCGGAAGACGTACGCCGTGCGAAGGCCGTCGGCCGCGTGCACTCCCGACGACCTCCTACCTGTGAAATGGACGAATCATGACGAGTCCAATCGAGATTGAGGGTGCTGAAGCCTCTTCCGTCTTGGACAAAGAGAGCGCGCCGCAGGGCGACGCCCCGAAGCCCAAGGAGCCGGAAGGGCGCAAGCCCGGCCAGTTGATGTGGGCGCGCTTCAAGCGCGACCGGGCCGGTGTGATCTCTGCCTGCGTCGTCCTGTTCTTCTTCGTGATCGCGGCCGCGGCGCCGCTGATCTCGAAGGTCTACGGCAAGGACCCGTACACGCTGTACGGGCAGGAGAACCCGGACCTTCTGGACATGTTCACGATGCCCGCCGCGCCGTTCGGCGGCATCGACGGCGACTTCTGGTTCGGCATCGAACCGGGCCTGGGCCGCGACGTGTTCACCCAGCTGCTGTACGGCATGCGCAACTCGATGGCCACCGCGCTGGCGGCGACCATCATCATGACCGTGCTGGGCGTCCTGATCGGCCTCGCCGGCGGCTACTTCGGCGGCAAGATCGACTACTGGCTCGGCCGGATCACCGACTTCTTCATGGCCCTGCCCAGCCAGCTGTTCTTCGTCGCCGCGATGCCCGTCATCACCACGGTGTTCGTCGCTCCGGACAAGGAGACGCCGACCTATGTGCGAGCCTCGGCGATCATCATCGTGCTGGCCTTCCTGGGCTGGATGAGCATGTCCCGCATCGTCCGGGGCGCCACGATGTCCCTGCGCGACCGGGAGTTCATCGAGGCGGCGCGCATCTCCGGGGCCTCGCCCTGGCGCATCATCCGCAAGGAACTGCTGCCCAACATCGTCACCCCGACGCTGGTACAGGCGACGCTCACGCTGCCGAGCACCATCCTCAACATCGCGTTCCTGTCCTTCGTGGGCGTGGGGTACGTCGAGCCCACCCCGGACTGGGGACGGATGTTCTCCATCGGCGCCAACATCGTCGAGCAGGATCCGTACTACATGCTCTTCCCCGGTGTGGCCATGGTGATCTTCATTGTGGCCTTCAACCTCCTCGGTGACTCGGTGCGGGACGCCTTCGATCCCAAGGGAAACCGCTGAGGCCAAGGGGGACCCCCCACATCCTCGCCCGGCCGGTTCGGCGCCGCTCAGCCCGGCTCCGGCCACGTACCAGCAGTGCTCACTACTCACAGGCAGGTGGATTCGTCCTCATGAGCATTCTCCGTAACCGCACCGCGACGGCCGCGATAGTCGCAGTCGCCGCCGGCGCCCTGACCCTCACCGCCTGCGGTGGTGGCGACAGCAACGGCTCCGCCAAGGACAACAGCAAGAAGAAGGAGGACGCCAAGTCGCAGTCGAAGCCGGTCCAGATCGGCGACGCGCAGGCGTCCACCGGCCCGGCCCCCGAGGTCCCCGGCGCCAAGCCCGGCGGCACCGCGACCGTCTACCAGGAGGCGGACTTCTCGCACCTGGACCCGGGCCAGATCTACGTCTCCGACGGCAAGCTGCTCAGCCGCCTCATCTTCCGCGGTCTGACCCAGTACAACGAGGACGAGAACGGCAACCTGACCGTCGTGGGCGACCTCGCCACCGACGCGGGCAAGGCGTCCGACGGCGGCAAGACCTGGACGTACACCCTGAAGGACAACCTGAAGGACGCGAACGGGAACCCGATCAACTCGGCGGACATCCGCAACACGGTCGAGCGCCTGTACTCGAACTACATCACCGACGGTCCCACGTACCTGCAGCAGTGGCTGTCGGGTGACGGCACCACCTACCGCGACGCCTACGGCGGTCCGGACAAGGGCAAGCACCTGCCCGACAACGTCCTGGAGACCCCGGACGACAAGACGATCGTCTTCCACTTCAAGGTCGCCCGCCCCGACCTGCCGCAGATGCTGACCATGCCCGGTTACAGCGTCGTCCCGGAGGAGACGGACACCAAGGAGAAGTACGACTCCGCCCCCGTCGCCGTCGGTCCGTACAAGATCGCCGAGTTCAAGCCCGGCAAGTCCATGAAGCTGGTCAAGAACACCCAGTGGGACCCCAAGTCCGACTCGGTGCGCCACCAGTACGTCGACGGTTTCAACATCGAGATGAACCACGACGACGAGGACCAGACCAAGACCCTCCTCGCCGACCAGGGTGGCGCCAAGAACGCCATGATGTTCACCGGCCAGGTCGCCACGACGCAGCTCCAGAAGGTCGTCGGCGACAAGGACGCGATGAAGAACCGCACGATCCAGGGCTACGCCCCCTACGTGTGGCAGCTCAACTTCAACCTGGACCGCGTCAAGGACAAGAAGCTCCGTGACGCGATCACCCTGGCCCTGCCCTCGGCCGCGGTCTTCAAGGCCGACGGCGGTGCCTACGGCGGTGAGGTCGCCAACTCGCTGATGTCGCCCACCACCCCGGGCTACGACGAGTCGTTCGACCCGTTCAACCGTGCCAAGAAGCCGAACGGCGACATCGAGGCCGCCAAGAAGCTGATCAAGGAGGGCGGCTTCGAGGGCAAGAGCCTCGTCTACGCCTACGGCAACACGCCGACCCGTCAGCAGCAGGCCGTCCTGATCGCCGACGCCCTGGAGAAGATCGGTCTGGACATCCAGAAGAAGGAGATCGACTCCGCCACCTGGTACGAGCAGGTCGGCAAGGTCAAGAACGGCTACGACCTGTACATGACCGGCTGGGGCCAGGACTGGCCGTCCGCCTCCACGGTCATCCCGCCGGTGTACGACGGCACGCAGATCCAGGACGGCGCGTCGAACTACTCGCACATCAACGACGACCACGTCAACTCGGAGATCCAGCGCATCCAGCAGATCACCGACACGGCCGAGGCCACCAAGGCGTGGGCGGAGCTGAACGAGTACATCTCCAAGGAGGTCAACCCGGCCGCCCCGATCTACTACACCAAGGTCTTCCAGATCTTCGGTTCGAACATCGGCGGCATCCGCTACAGCTCGGACTCGAGCTACGTGGACGTGACCCGGGTCTTCCTCAAGAAGTAACCCGCACGGTAGGGAATCCGGTGGTGGGCGCGCGGCGGAGCGCCCCCACCGGGCCCGGATCCGGTCCACACCTCCCCATCCGACTGCCGCAGTCCTGAGAGCAGCTGTCTGCCATGCTTCAATTCCTCATTCGCCGGTCCTTCGGCGCGGTGCTGATCCTGGTGTTGATCAGTGCCTTCACCTTCTTCATGTTCTTCGCGATCCCGCAGGACCCGGCATTGCTGGCCTGTGGCAAGAACTGCACTCCGGACGCGCTGGAGATCATCCACAAGAACCTGGGCCTCGACCAGCCGGTCACCGTCCAGTACTGGCACTTCCTGGCCGGCATCTTCACCGGGCGGGACTTCGCGGTGGGCCACTGCGACGCCCCCTGCTTCGGCGTCTCCTTCGCGAACAACCAGAACGTCTGGGACACGATCCTGGACCGCTTCCCGCTGACCGTCTCGCTGACCGTCGGCAGCCTGGTCGTCTTCCTCGTCGTCGGTCTCGGAGCGGGCCTGCTGGCCGCCAAGTACCGCGGCTCCTGGATCGACAAGGTCTTCACCTCGGGTTCGCTGGTCATCAGCTCCCTGCAGATCTACTTCCTCGGCCCGCTGGTGCTGCTCCTGCTCGTGTACAACACGGGCTGGCTCGAGAAGCCCAAGTACGTGCCGTTCTCCGAGGACCTGGGCGGCTGGTTCATGGGTCTGCTGATCCCATGGCTGGTGATGGCGACCATCTTCACCGCCCAATACACCCGTATGGGCCGCTCGTCGATGATCGAGCAACTCCAGGAAGAGCATGTGAAGGCGGCCCGTGCCAAGGGCATGTCGGGCAACTACACCTTCTTCCGCTACGCCTGGCGCGGCTCCCTCGTCCCCATCGTCACCATCCTCGGTATCGACCTGTCCTCGCTCATGGGCGGCGGCATGGTGACCGAGCTGACGTTCGGCCTGGCCGGTGTCGGCCGGCTCGCGCTGGACTCCGTCACCAACAAGGACCTGCCGATGCTGATGGGCGTCATGCTGGTCAGCGCCGCGCTCATCATCTTCTTCAACCTGATCGTGGACGCCATGTACGCAGTCATCGACCCGCGCGTGCGCCTGTCCTAGGAGAACCACCGTGACCACTCAGACCAAGCCCGAAGCGGCCCCGGCCGCCGCCGCGGGGGACGCGTTTCTCTCGGTGCGCGACCTCAAGGTCCACTTCTCCACCGAGGGCGGCGTCGTCAAGGCGGTGGACGGTCTCTCCTTCGACCTGGAGCGGGGCAAGACCCTCGGCATCGTCGGCGAGTCCGGCTCCGGCAAGTCGGTGACCAACCTGGCCGTCCTCGGCCTGCACGACCGCCGCAAGACCGCGGTCGACGGCTCGATCACGCTGGACGGCCAGGAACTGACCGACGCCAGTGAGAAGCAGCTGGAGAAGCTGCGCGGCAAGAAGATGGCGATGATCTTCCAGGACGCGCTGACCGCGCTGTCGCCGTACTACACGGTCGGCCGGCAGATCGCGGAGCCGTTCATGAAGCACAACGGCGCGTCCAAGAAGGACGCCCGGGTGCGCGCCATCGACCTGTTGCAGAAGGTGGGCATCCCGCACCCGCACAAGCGGGTCGACGACTACCCGCACCAGTTCTCCGGCGGTATGCGCCAGCGCGCCATGATCGCCATGGCCCTGTCCTGCAACCCCGACCTGCTGATCGCGGACGAGCCCACCACGGCGCTCGACGTGACCGTCCAGGCGCAGATCCTCGACCTGCTCAAGGACCTGCAGCAGGAGTTCGGCTCCGCGATCATCATGATCACCCACGACCTGGGCGTGGTCGGCAACATGGCCGACGACATCATGGTCATGTACGCGGGCCGGGCCGTGGAGCGCGGCACGGTGCGCGAGGTGCTCAAGTCCCCGCAGCACCCGTACACCTGGGGTCTGCTGAGCTCGATGCCGAACCTCACCTCCGACGTCGACGAGCCGCTGATGCCCATCCCGGGATCGCCGCCCTCGCTGATGAACCCGCCCTCCGGGTGCGCGTTCCACCCGCGGTGCGGCTTCACCGACCTGGTCTCCGGCGAGCGCTGCTCGGGCGAGCGTCCGACGCTCCCGAACGGCCGCGCCGCCGCCTGTCACCTGACGGGCGACCAGCGGCAGCAGGTGTTCATCGAGAAGATTCAGCCCCGGCTGGGCTGAGCGGAAACCGGCGACTGGGGCATCACCATGAGCGACAACAGCAAGACCACCACAGCGGTGGCCGACGACTTCCCGCAGCAGCGGGACGGCGACACCGCGCCGCTTCTCAAGGTCAGCGGCCTGTCGAAGCACTTCCCGATCAAGGGCGGCTTCCCGATCAAGCGCACCGTCGGCCACGTCAAGGCTGTCGACGGCGTGGACTTCGAGGTCTTCCCGGGCGAGAGCCTCGGCCTCGTCGGGGAGTCCGGCTGCGGCAAGTCGACCACCGGCCGGCTGCTGACCCGGCTGTACGAGCCGACGCAGGGCAGGATCGAGTACCGGGGCAAGGACATCACCCGGGCCAACCGGCGGGAGCTGGCGCCGATCCGGTCCGAGATCCAGATGATCTTCCAGGACCCGTACGCGTCCCTGAACCCGCGGCAGACCGTCGGCACGATCATCTCGGGCCCGATGGAGATCAACGGGATCAACCCGCCCGGCGGCCGGGAGAAGCGCGTCCGGGAGCTCCTGGAGATCGTCGGTCTCAACCCGGAGCACTACAACCGCTTCCCGCACGAGTTCTCCGGCGGCCAGCGGCAGCGCATCGGCGTGGCACGGGCCGTCGCGCTGCAGCCGAAGCTCATCGTCGCCGACGAGCCGGTCTCGGCCCTCGACGTGTCGATCCAGGCCCAGGTGGTGAACCTGCTGCAGGAAGTGCAGCGGGAGATGGGCATCGCGTTCGTCTTCATCGCCCACGACCTGGCGATCGTGCGGCACTTCTCGCAGCGCGTCGCGGTGATGTACCTGGGCAAGATCGTGGAGATCGCGGACCGCGACTCGCTCTACAACCGCCCCCGTCACCCGTACACGCACGCCCTGCTGTCGGCCGTGCCCGAGGCGGACCTCGACGCCGACAAGAAGGAGCGGATCCGGCTCGAGGGCGACGTGCCCTCGCCGATCTCGCCGCCCTCCGGCTGCCGGTTCCGCACCCGGTGCTGGAAGGCGCAGGACAAGTGCGCCACCGAGGAGCCGCCGCTGGTGCAGCTCTCCGGGAACCGGGAGGGCCACCTGACGGCCTGCCACTTCCCGGAGGCGGGCTCGACGGAGGCCAGGGCCGAGGACATCGTCATGGACCCGGGCCTGAAGGCGATGGAGGACGGCGCCGACGGCGCCGCCGTCTCCAAGGGCTGACCGGCCCACGAAGGCAGCCGGGAAGGGCGGCGGCGGGAGCGGGACTCCCGCCGCCGCCCTTCCGCATGCCGCCACACCTCCCGCACCCGTCCGGAGGACACCGGCAACCCGTACGGACCGTACGGGTGTGCGCCCCCGAGTACGCCCCTCGAAGCTGGACCGGAACGGACCAGCGGACGAGTCAGGGCACGAGGAGGCACTCCATGCGCGGAGCCACGCACGCCAAATGGGCCGCTTGCGCGGCGGCGGTAGTCCTCGCGGCGACGGCCTGCGGCGGCGGGGGCGGGGACGGGGGCAGCGGCGGGGGCAGCGGCGGCGTGCTCAGCTCCTCCTGGGGCGACCCCCAGAACCCGCTGGAGCCGGCCAACACCAACGAGGTGCAGGGCGGCAAGGTCCTCGACATGATCTTCCGGGGACTGAAGAAGTACGACCCCGAGACCGGCGAGGCGCAGAACATGCTCGCCGAGAAGATCGACACCTCCGACTCGCAGAACTTCACCGTCACCGTCAAGGACGGCTGGACCTTCAGCAACGGCGAGAAGGTCACCGCCCAGTCCTTCGTGGACGCCTGGAACTACGGCGCGAGCCTCAAGAACAACCAGCGCAACGCGTACTTCTTCGCCTACATCGACGGCTACGACAAGGTGCACCCCGAAAGCGGCTCGCAGAGCGCCGACACGCTCTCGGGACTGAAGGTGACCGGCCCCCTCACCTTCACGATCAAGCTCAGCCAGAAGTTCTCCACGTTCCCCGACACCCTCGGCTACCCGGCCTTCGCGCCGCTGCCCAAGGCGTTCTTCGACGACCACGACGCCTGGCTGAAGAAGCCGATCGGCAACGGCCCCTACCAGGTCGACAACTACACCCGCGGCTCCCAGATGTCCCTGCGCAAGTGGGACGACTACCCCGGCCCGGACAAGGCGCAGAACGGCGGCGTGGACCTCAAGGTCTACACCGACAACAACACCGCCTACACCGACCTGATCGCGGGCAACCTCGACCTGGTCGACGACGTCCCGGCCTCCCAGCTCAAGAACGTCAAGAACGACCTCGGCGACCGCTACATCAACACCCCGGCGGGCATCATCCAGACCCTCGCCTTCCCGTTCTACGACAACGACTGGAGCAAGCCAGGCTCGGAGAAGGTCCGCAAGGGCCTGTCCATGGCGATCGACCGCAAGCAGATCACCGACACGATCTTCCAGAACACCCGCACCCCGGCCACCGACTGGACCTCACCGGTCCTCGGCGAGGACGGCGGCTACAAGCCGGGCCTGTGCGGGGACGCCTGCGAGTACAACGCCGAGGAGGCCAAGAAGCTGGTCAAGGAGGGCGGCGGACTCCCCGGCGGCCAGGTCAAGATCACCTACAACGCCGACACCGGCTCCCACAAGCAGTGGGTCGACGCGGTCTGCAACTCCATCAACAACGCCCTGGACAACGACCGCGCCTGCGCCGGCAACCCGGTCGGCACCTTCGCCGACTTCCGCAACCAGATCACCGACCAGAAGATGAGCGGCCCCTTCCGCGCGGGCTGGCAGATGGACTACCCGCTCATCCAGAACTTCCTTCAGCCGCTGTACTACACCAACGCCTCCTCCAACGACGGCAAGTGGTCCAGCGAGAAGTTCGACGACCTCGTCGACCAGGCCAACGCCGAGACCGACACCGCCAAGGCCGTCGGCCTCTTCCAGCAGGCCGAGGAGGTCCTCAGGGACGACATGGGGGCCATCCCGCTCTGGTACCAGAACGGCAGCGCCGGCTACTCCGACCGGCTCTCCAACGTGAAGCTCAACCCGTTCAGCGTCCCGGTCTACAACGAGATCAAGGTCGGCTGAGGGGGCGCCATGGGACGCTATGTCGTCCGGCGGCTGCTCCAGATGATCCCGGTCTTCATCGGGGCCACGCTGCTGATCTTCCTGATGGTCAATGTGATGGGCGACCCCATCGCGGGCCTGTGCGGGGACCGGGAGTGCGACCCGGCGACGGCCGCGCAGCTGCGGCACGAGTTCGGCCTCGACCAGCCCGTGTGGCAGCAGTACGCCACCTACATGGGCAACGTCTTCACCGGCGACTTCGGCACCGCCTTCAACGGCCAGCCGGTCACCGAGCTGATGGGGACGGCGTTCCCGGTCACCATCCGGCTCACCATCGTCGCGATCCTCTTCGAGATCGTCGTCGGCATCGTCCTCGGCGTCGTCACCGGCCTGCGCCGCGGCCGCCCCGTCGACACCGGGGTGCTGCTGCTGACCCTCGTCGTCATCTCCGTCCCCACCTTCGTCACCGGCCTGCTGCTCCAGCTGCTGCTCGGCGTCAAGTGGGGCTGGATCGACCCGGCCGTCTCCTCCGAGGCGGCCTTCGGCGAGCTGATCGTCCCCGGCCTGGTGCTCGCCTCGGTCTCGCTGGCCTACGTCACCCGGCTGACCCGCACCTCCATCGCCGAGAACCGGCGCTCCGACTACGTCCGCACCGCCATCGCCAAGGGCCTGCCCCGCCACCGGGTCATCACCCGGCACCTGCTGCGCAACTCCCTCATCCCCGTCGTCACCTTCATCGGCACCGACATCGGCGCCCTGATGGGCGGCGCCATCGTCACCGAGCGGATCTTCAACATCCACGGCGTCGGCTACCAGCTCTACCAGGGCATCCTGCGCCAGAACACCCAGACCGTGGTCGGCTTCGTCACCGTCCTGGTCCTCGTCTTCCTCGTCGCCAACCTCGTCGTCGACCTCCTGTACGCCGTACTCGACCCGAGGATCCGTTATGCCTGACCAGGAGCCCTACGAGCCCGAACGCGCCATCGCCGGCACCGGCATGGGCGGCACGATGGACCTCGGCGCGAGCGAGGCGGTCACGCTGGAGCAGCCGCCGGGCCCGGACGGGGCCGACCCGCGCGACAAGCCCCGCAGCCTGTGGTCCGACGCCTGGCACGACCTGCGCCGCAACCCCGTCTTCATCATCTCCGCCCTGGTGATCCTCTTCCTGATCGTCATCTCCCTGTGGCCCTCCCTCATCGCCTCCGGCAGCCCGCTCAAGTGCGACCTGTCCAAGGCCCAGGAGGGCTCGCAGGCCGGTCACCCCTTCGGCTTCAACGGCCAGGGCTGCGACGTCTACACCCGCACCGTCTACGGCGCCCGCACCTCGGTCGCGGTCGGCATCCTCGCCACGCTCGGCGTCGCGCTCCTGGGCAGCGTCCTCGGCGGCCTCGCTGGGTTCTTCGGCGGCGGCGGGGACGCGGTGCTGTCCCGGATCACCGACATCTTCTTCGCCATCCCGGTCGTCCTGGGCGGCCTCGTCCTGCTCTCCGTCATCACCAGCAACACCATCTGGCCGGTCATCGGCTTCATCGTGCTGCTCGGCTGGCCGCAGATCTCCCGCATCGCCCGCGGCGCCGTCATCACCGCCAAGCAGAACGACTACGTGCAGGCGGCCCGGGCGCTCGGCGCCTCCAACTCCCGCCTCCTGCTCCGCCACATCGCCCCCAACGCCGTCGCCCCGGTCATCGTCGTGGCGACCATCGCGCTCGGTACCTACATCTCCCTGGAGGCGACCCTGTCCTTCCTCGGCGTCGGTCTCAAGCCGCCCAGCGTCTCCTGGGGCATCGACATCTCCTCCGCCGCCCCCTACGTGCGCAACGCCCCGCACGCGCTGCTGTGGCCCTCCGGAGCCCTCGCCATCACCGTCCTGGCGTTCATCATGCTCGGCGACGCGGTGCGCGACGCCCTCGACCCGAAGCTGAGGTGAGCGACCGCATGCTGCTCGAAGTGCGCGACCTGCACGTGGAGTTCCACACCCGGGACGGCGTCGCCAAGGCCGTCAACGGCGTCAGCTACGGCGTGGACGCGGGCGAGACCCTCGCGGTGTTGGGCGAGTCCGGCTCCGGCAAGTCCGTCACCGCACAGACGATCATGGGCATCCTGGACGTCCCGCCGGGCCGGGTCACCGCGGGGGAGATCCTCTTCGAGGGCCGGGACCTGCTGAAGCTGAAGGAGGACGAACGGCGGAAGGTCCGCGGCGCCGAGATGGCGATGATCTTCCAGGACGCGCTGTCCTCGCTGAACCCCGTCCTGACCGTCGGCGCCCAGCTCGCCGAGATGTTCACCGTGCACCGCGGCATGTCCCGCAAGGACGCCCACGCCAAGGCCGTCGAGCTGATGGACCGGGTCCGCATCCCGGCCGCCCGGGAGCGGGTGCGGCAGTACCCGCACCAGTTCTCCGGCGGCATGCGCCAGCGCATCATGATCGCCATGGCGATGGCCCTGGAACCCAAGCTGATCATCGCCGACGAACCGACCACCGCCCTCGACGTCACCGTCCAGGCCCAGGTCATGGACCTGCTCGCGGAGCTCCAGCGCGAACTGCGCATGGGGCTCATCCTCATCACCCACGACCTCGGCGTGGTCGCCGACGTCGCCGACAAGATCGCGGTCATGTACGCGGGCCGGATCGTGGAGACGGCCCCGGTCCACGACATCTACAAGGCCCCGGCCCACCCGTACACCCGCGGCCTGCTGGAGTCGATCCCGCGCCTGGACCAGAAGGGCCAGGAGCTCTACGCCATCAAGGGACTGCCGCCCAACCTGACCCGCATCCCGCCCGGCTGCGCCTTCCACCCCCGCTGCCCGATGGCCCAGGACGTCTGCCGCACCGACGTACCGCCCCTCTACGACGTCACCGAGTCCGACGCCGAGCGGGGCAGCGCCTGCCACTTCTGGAGGGAGTGCCTGCATGGCTGAGACCACGGAGCCGATCCTCGAAGTCCGCGGCCTGGTCAAGCACTACCCGCTGACCTCCGGCATCCTCTTCAAGAAGCAGGTCGGCGCGGTCAAGGCCGTGGACGGCGTGGACTTCGAACTGGCCCGCGGCGAGACCCTCGGCATCGTCGGCGAGTCCGGCTGCGGCAAGTCCACGGTCGCCAAGATGCTGGTCAACCTGGAGCGGCCGACGGCGGGGGAGATCCGCTACAAGGGCGAGGACATCACCCGTCTGTCGGGCCGGGCCCTGAAGTCCGTCCGCCGCAACATCCAGATGGTCTTCCAGGACCCCTACACCTCCCTCAACCCCCGCATGACCGTCGGCGACATCATCGGCGAGGCCTACGACATCCACCCCGAGGTGGCCCCGAAGGGCGACCGGCGGCGACGGGTCCAGGACCTGCTGGACGTGGTCGGCCTGAACCCGGAGTACATCAACCGCTACCCCCACCAGTTCTCCGGCGGCCAGCGCCAGCGCATCGGCATCGCCCGCGGCCTGGCACTGCGCCCGGAGATCATCGTCGCCGACGAACCGGTCTCGGCCCTCGACGTGTCGGTCCAGGCCCAGGTGATCAACCTGATGGCCCGGCTCCAGGACGAGTTCGACCTCTCGTACATCTTCATCGCCCACGACCTGTCGATCGTCCGGCACATCTCGGACCGGGTCGGCGTGATGTACCTGGGCCGCATCGTGGAGACCGGCCGGGACGAGGAGATCTACGATCACCCCACGCACCCCTACACCCAGGCGCTGCTGTCCGCCGTACCGGTGCCCGACCCCGAGGCCCGGGAACACCGCGAGCGGATCATCCTGTCCGGCGACGTCCCGTCCCCGACCAACATCCCCTCGGGCTGCCGCTTCCGCACCCGGTGCTGGAAGGCGCGGGAGCGGTGCGCGCTGGAGGTACCGGCCCTGGCCGTCCCCGCCGAGTTCCGCTCCGTCTCCGGGCCCGCGGCGCACGACTCCGCCTGCCACTTCGCGGAGGAGAAGCAGGTGGTGCCGCCCGAGGAGCCAGGCCCGTCCGCGCCGTCCGAGGAGCCAGGCCCGTCCGTGCCGCCCGGGCCGCCCAAGTCGCCCAAGTCGCCCAAGTCGCCCGGACCGCACGGCGCGCACCGGGAGGACGGCGAAGGCGCATGACGCGGCGGTGCGGCGGGCCGGGCGACCGGGCCCCGGCCCGCCGCCGGGCGGGGGCTACGCCGGGGCGGGCAGCGACCGCTTGAGGAAGTCCACCTGGAGCCGCAGCAGGTTCTCGGCGACCGACTCCTGCGGGGTCATGTGGGTGACGCCGGACAGGGGCAGCACCTCGTGCGGCCGGCCGGCCGCCAGCAGGGCCGAGGACAGGCGCAGCGAGTGGGCGACCACCACGTTGTCGTCCGCGAGGCCGTGGATGACCATCATGGGCCGGTGCGGCTCGGCGGCGTCGACCAGACCGGCGTCGTCGATCACCGAGTTGCGGCGGTAGACCTCCGGCTGCTCGCCGGGGTCGCCGAGGTAGCGCTCCTGGTAGTGGGTGTCGTAGAGCCTGAGGTCGGTGACCGGGGCGCCCACGACCGCGGCGTGGAAGACGTCCGGCCGGCGCAGCGCCGCGAGGGCGGCGAGATAGCCGCCGAAGGACCAGCCCCGGACGGCGACGCGGTTCAGGTCCAGCGGGAAGTCGGCGGCGAGGGCGTGCAGCGCGTCCACCTGGTCCTGGAGCACCACGGCGGCCACGTCGTCCTTGACGGCCTTCTCCCAGGCGGGGGAGCGCCCAGGAGTGCCCCGCCCGTCGGCGACGACCACCGCGAAACCCTGGTCCGCGAACCACTGCGAGGTGAGGTGGGCGTTGTGCGCGGCCACGACGCGCTGACCGTGCGGACCACCGTAGGGGTCCAGGAGGACGGGGAGGGGGGTGTCACCGTGGTAGTCCGTTGGCATAAGCACGGCGCACGGGACGCGTCGTGCGCCCCCTTGGGTGAGGGTCACGCGCGGGGACAAACCCGGGTCTTCCGCATATGACGCGACGGTCGCCGCAAGCTTTCCCTCCCGCAGTACCTGCGCTCGGGATCCCGGCCGGTCGAGCGTCGCGGAGACGAGCACCGTCACGGCCCCCGCGCGAACCGCCGAGTGCACACCGGGCTCCTGCGACAGGCGTTCGACGCCCAGTTCGTTCACCCGGTAGACGTGCACCTCGCCGATCTCCGCCCCGGCCGCCTCCTCGCCCGCCGAGGCGGAGACCAGCACGTCGTCGGCGCCGACGTCCAGCACCGCCCGCAGGTGCAACTGAGCCCCGGTGAGCAGCCGTTCGCCCACCGCGAGCACTCGCGCACCGCCCTCGTCGGCGATCCGTACGAGTTGGCCCGAGGGGCTCCAGCAGGGCACCCCGGGGAAGAGTTCCAGCCAAATTGGATCTTCGTCGGCGTGCACCATCCGGGTCGTCCCCGACTCGGGGTCCACCGCCAGGAACAGCTGGCTGCGCTGGTCGCGCGCCTGTACGAGAAGCAGCGGCGCACCCGCGGCTGACCAGTGCACTCGCGCCAGATACGGGTACCGTGCCCGGTCCCAGAGGACCTCCGTGCGCCCCCCGTCGAGACCGACCGCGAACAGCCGTACGTCCGCGTTGGGGGTGCCCGCCGCCGGGTACGGCACGTGGTGTGGATCACGCTCGGGCCGGGCCGGGTCGGAGATCCACCAGCGCTGGACCGGCGTGTCGTCCACGCGGGCCACCAGCAGGCGGTCCGACTCCGGGCTCCACCAGAAGCCCCGGCTGCGCGACATCTCCTCGGCCGCCACGAACTCGGCGAGCCCGTACGTGACGCCCTCGCCGTCCGCCTCGGCCAGGGCCCTGTCCCCGTCACCCTCGGCGCCCACCACGCGCAGGGCGCCCTGGGCGACGTAGGCGACGTGCCGGCCGTCGGGGGAGGGGCGCGGGTCGATCACCGGCCCGGGGGTGGGCAGTTCGCGCGCGGTGCCGACCGGCAGCTCGGCCACGAAGAGCCGCCCTGACAAGGCGAAAGAGGCCAGCTCGACCGCCGAGTCGGTGGCGTAGCCGACGATCCCGGCGCCGCCCTCGCGGCTGCGTTCGCGCCGGGCCCGTTCCTCGGGCGACAGATGCTCCTGAGCGCCGCCCAGAAGGGCGCGGGGGTCGGCGGCGACGCGCTCCCCGCCCTTCTCGGTATCGAGCACCCACAGCGAATTGGCCCGGTCCGTACCGGTACCGGAGCGCAGGAAGGCGACCCGTGAACCATCGGGTGCCACGGTGAACGAACGCGGCGCGCCGAGCGTGAACCGCTGGGTGCGGGCGTGGCGTTTGGGGAAGGAGTCGGACTCGGTCGTCATGCCTTGACCATATTGGCCATGCGCCCCCTTGTGCGGCCGTGCGCCGAGAGATGCGCGCGCACGGATAGTTATGATCACTAGCGCATAGTGGGTATCAACCAGGTGCCCGCTGCGTGGATTTATCTGCCCCGAGCTCCGACTGCGACCGACCCCCCATGTCCCTGGGCCCATTGGAGGTGAGCCGCCGTGGCACTCTCGATTTCGGCGGTTGTGCTGCTGGCGATCATCGTCGTCCTGCTGGTCAGGAAATCAGGCTTGAAGGCGGGGCACGCGGTGGTGTGCATGCTCCTCGGCTTCTACCTGGCCTCGTCGACGATGGCTCCCACGATCAGTGAGCTGACGACGAACATCGCGGGGGTGATCGGAGGCATCAACTTCTGACGCCGCAACCGACCGGCACGCCGACGGCGTCCCTGTACCCGGAGCCCGAAGAACCCCGGGGAGACGGAGGCGCCGAGGCATGTCGAACGTGATGGGTGCTCTGTTGTGCGGCCTGGTCGGGGCGCTGCTCCTGTGGGCCGGACTGTACGACGCCGCACGGGTGCGCCGACTGCGCCACCACGGGGTCCGCACCACCGGCATGGTGGTCGACAACGTCCGGGTGCGCGACAGCAACAGCGGCCCCTCGTGGGCGCCGATCATCGCCTTCGCCGACCAGCACGGATACCGCGTGGAGTTCACCCCGAGCATGCGCGGGACCGGAATGGGCCTCGCGACCGGCCGCCAGGTCGACGTGGTCTACCTCCCCCACGACCCGCAGACGGCCCGCGTGTTCACCCGGCGCCACATGACCGGCCCGGTGCTGTTCGTCCTCGCCGTGGCCCTGGTGTTCCTCGGCATCGGCGTGGTCATCGCCGTGACGGGCTGACTGCCGGCACACTCAGGTCGGCGTCCGCCGACCGGCCGTCGTTGACGATGTCCAGCAGGGTGAGCCCGAAGGTCAGGGGGATGCCCGGGGAGGTCGTCGTGGAGTCGCCGAAGCTCGAGCGGATGTCCTGCCAGGGATCTCGGTGAGGTCGGACGAGGACGACGAGGACGGACAGGGCCCGCCTGCGGGAGTGGAGCGTGCCCAGGTCGGAGGCGAGTCCCTGGTCGACGACCGCCCGGCGGTGGTCGCGGACGGGCTCCTGCGTTACGGGGACGGGCGGGCGGCCTCATAGGGTGGACCCCATGAAGGAACTCCCCGGCCGGCGTCTGCTGCTGGTGCACGCGCACCCGGACGACGAGTCGATCAACAACGGCGTCACCATGGCCCGCTACGCGGCCGAGGGCGCCCACGTGACGCTGGTGACCTGCACCCTGGGCGAGCGGGGCGAGGTCATCCCGCCCGAGCTCGCCCACCTGTCCGGAGCCGCTCTGGGCGGGCACCGCCGGGGCGAGCTGGCGGACGCGATGCGCGCCCTCGGCGTCGACGACTTCCGGCTGCTCGGCGGGCCGGGGCGGTTCGCCGACTCCGGGATGATGGGGCTGTCCGACAACGACGACCCCGGCTGCCTGTGGCAGGCCGACGTCGACCGGGCCGCCGGGATGCTGGTCGACGTGATCCGCGAGGTGCGTCCCCAGGTGCTGGTCACCTACGACCCGAACGGCGGCTACGGCCACCCCGACCACATCCAGGCCCACCGCATCGCCATGCGCGCGGCGGAGCTGGCCGCCGAGGCCGGGTGCCCGATCGCGAAGGTCTACTGGAACCGGGTGCCGCGCTCCTGGGCCAAGGACGCCTTCGCCCGGCTCCGGGACGACCTGCCCGGCCTGCCGTTCGAGAAGGCGGCCGGCGTCGAGGACGTACCGGGTGTCGTCGACGACGAGCGGATCACCACCGAGATCCGCGGCGAGGGCACCGCGTACGCCGCCGCCAAGGCCGCCGCGATGCGCGCGCACGCCACCCAGATCACGGTCGGCGAACCGTATTTCGTCCTCTCCAACGACCTGGCCCAGCCGATCCTCACCACCGAGTACTACGAACTGGTGCGCGGCGAGCGGGACGGCGGCGACGGACGCGAGAGCGACCTGTTCGCGGGCGTCGCCGGGACCTCCGGCACCGGGGAGGCGACCTCGTGAACAGCCGCAACGAACCGCCGAGCTCCGCACTCGCCCAGCCGCTGCGCCCGCCCTCGCTCGGACGGGCCGCCCTGTACGCCGGACTCTTCGTGCTCGGCGCCGTCCTCGGAGTGGCGGGCGCGCTGCTCCAGCCGGCCTGGTTCCCGGGCGGGCTGCTGCTCGCGCTGGCCGCCGAGGCGGGGCTGTGTGTCGGGGCGGGCCGTGCCGTCGGGCGCCGGGGAGGGGCCGTCGCGCCCGCCCTCGGCTGGGCGCTCGCCGTGGTGCTGCTCACCACCAGCCGTCCGGAGGGCGACTTCCTCTTCGCCGCCGGTGCCGGCTCCTATGTCTTTCTGCTCGGCGGGATCGCCGTTGCTGTGATCTGCGCCACCCTCGCGCCGGTGCGGCAACCGGACGGCGGCCCCGCCCGACTTCGCAAGTGACGTACCACTTCGCCGTGCCGTGGGCGTGGGAGTCCCGTGTGGGTTTCCACGGCGGTCACGGGATACGCGCGAGAAGTGGCCAGTATGGTGGTGCGCGCCGCCGAGCCGCCCGCTGAAGGCGTGACGGGCGGCGGAGCCAACCGGGAGAACCTGCCTTGAGTCGTGAAACTGACAGTTCGTCCTCCGGGCCCCACGGGCGCGGCGGAGCCGCATACCCGTCGGGCACCCCGCCCTACGGGACACCCACGGCTTCCGACGCCGGTGCGGACGCGGGCCGTTCGGCCACGCGACCGGAGGAGCGCAAGACCGAGACGACGCTGACGACCCGGATCCGGATCAACATCCCCGGGTCGCGGCCCATCCCGCCGGTCGTGGTGCGCAAGCCCGTCGCGGACGGCGAGGACGCCGCCGACGGTACGGAGACGACGGGCGAGCGGCCCGCGCCGGCGCCGAGTGCCGCCGCGCCCGAGGCTCCCGCCGAGCCCGCCCAGCCCGCCCAGCCCGCCGAGGAGAAGCCGACGAGCGACTGGTTCGCGCCACGCAAGTCGGGCCCGGGCAAAGGCACTCAGGGCGGCGGTTCCACCAACGGTGCCGGTCTGCCCGCCGGTTCGGCGCCCACCGCCGGAACCCCGGGTGCGGCGGGGGCGCGTGGCGCGGGTCCCGCGGGTGCTTCGGGTGCCGGTGCGCGGCCGGGCGGCGGGAGTGGCCGTCCCGGTGGCGTCGTCGGTTCCATGAACGCACCCGGCGGTGCCCGGTCCGGGTCCGCGGGCGGCGCCGCCCGCTCCGGTGCGACCGGCGGGCCGGTGGCGCCCGGCCACGGTGGCGGCACCGGTTCCTTCGACGTGACCGAGGCGCTGGCGGCCGGTCCGCTGGGCGGCAACGGCAACGGCCCCCGGCCGGGCGCCGACGCCGGTGGCGAGCCGCGCCGTGACGACCTGCCGTACTTCGCGGGCGAGGGCCGGACCGGCCAGGCCCCCGGCGCCACCGGCGGGCAGCAGAACGGCCTGAACGGGCAGTCCCCGTACGGCAACGGGCCCCAGGGTCCCGCCGGACCCACGAGCGGCCCCGCGGGACCGACGAGCGGCCCGGCCACCGGCGCCAGCCGGCTGACGCCGCCCCCGGTCGGCGACCTCGGCGACCTCGGCATGTCCGGCGCTCCCGGGGCTCCGGGCGGCCGGCGCGAGTCCGCGCCGAACGCCATGCGCGGCCCGGGCGGTCCCGGTGGCCCCGGTGGCCCCGGCGCCGGTCCGGACGCCGCCCGCCTCGGCCCCGGCGGCGGGCTCAGCGACGACACCGCGATCCTCACCCCGCAGCGGCCGGTCCCGCCCGGCGCGGGCAACCCGGACAACATCTCCGGCAACACCGTCACCAGCGGCATCCCCGTCGTACCGGGCGAGCGCACCGCGCCGCCGTTCCCGGCCGGGTCCGGCGACGGGCCGATGGCGCACACGCCGCCCAAGCTGCCCGAGCCGGTCTCCGCCCCGCCGGCGAGCCCCGCCAAGCCAGCCAAGAAGAAGGGGCGGGGGAAGCTCCCGCTGCTCGTCGGCGGCCTGGTCGTCGTCGCCGGTGTCACCTACGGCGCCGGCCTGCTCATGAACCGCTCCGACGTGCCCAAGGGCACCACCGTGCTCGGCGTCGACATCGGCGGCGGCACCCGCGACGACGCCGTCGAGAAGCTGGACAAGGCCCTCGGCGCCCGCGCGGCCAAGCCGCTCAAGCTCACCGTGGGCGGCGAGACCGTCTCCCTGAAGCCGGACCAGGCGGGCCTCCAGCTCGACACCCAGGCCACGGCCAGCTCCGCGGCGACCAGCGACTACAACCCGATGTCCGTGATCGGCTCGCTCTTCGGCCAGAAGCGGGTCGTCGAACCGGTCATGCCCGTCGACGAGGAGAAGCTGCAGGCCGCCCTGGAGGACGCCGCGGGCGGGGCCGGGTCGGCGACCGAGGGCACGATCAAGTTCGAGTCCGGCAAGGCCGTCCCCGTGTACGGCAAGGCCGGCCAGGGCATAGACGTGGCCAAGTCGACCGAGGCCGTGCAGAGCGCCTACCGCGCCCAGGTGGAGTCCGGCACCGCCACCGCGGTGAACGTGCCGACGACCACCAAGCAGCCCACGGTCTCCAAGGCCGAGGTCGACCGGATGCTGAAGGAGTTCGCGGAGCCGGCGATGTCGGACAGGGTGACCGTGCAGACCGATGCCGCGCACTCCATTCCGCTGAGCCCCGAGAAGTCGCTGTGGAAGTTCCTCAGGGTCACGGCCGTCGACGGCAAGCTCGTCGACAAGCCCGACCTGAACGCCCTCAAGGAGCTCTACGGCCAGACGTTCGACGGTGTGCTCATCACCCGCGCCAACGGTGAGAAGACGGCCGTCACCCCCCAGGACGTCTACGGCGCCATGCGCCAGGCCCTGAAGAGCAAGACCGACCGGGTGGCCGTCATCGACACCAACCCCAGCTGACGCGGGCACAGGAGCGAGGGGCGGCGCCCGGCACTCGCCGGGCGCCCTCCCTCCGCGGCCCCGGACGACCGGAGTCCCACGGCGGGTGGGCGAAACCTCAGTTCAACATCGCCCGAGCCGCCCGGGCCTCCCTGCGCACCTCCTCGGCGACCGCCTCGTCCACCGCCCCCACCACCTCGGCGTACGCCTCCAACGCCCCGGCGCCCGCCGCGAACTCCCCCCGCTGCACCAACAGCACCGCCCGCTCGTAGCGCAGCCGCGCCGCATGCGCCGGCAACAGCAGCGCCAGCTCGACCGCCCACAGTCCCACCGCCGACTGCTCCGGCCGCGCCGCCGCCCACGCCCGGATGTTGTTCAGCACCCGTGCCACCACGTCCAACGGCGCCGCGGGCTCCAGCATCGACGCCCGCAGCTCGGCCCCCGTCGCCCCGGCGACCAGCACCTCCGCGTCCGTACCGCTCAGCAGCCGCCCCCCGTCGTACGGATCGACCAGCACCGGCTCCTCCGGCGCCGCGGACCCGGCGCCGGACGCCGCTCCCGGCTCGGCCCCGAAGCCGACCACGAAGTGCCCCGGCAACGCGACCCCGTACACCGGCGCCCCGGCCCGCCGGGCCACCTCCAGCCACACCACCGACAGCAGGATCGGCAGCCCGCGCCGCCGCCGCAGCACCTCGTGCAGCAACGACGACTCCAGCCGCTGGTAGTCCGCGGCGACCCCGTGGAACCCGTACCGCTCGCCCAGCAGGTCCCGCAGCGCCACCGCCCAGGCCCGCGGCGTACCCGGCCGGAACGGCAGCTCTCCGGCCAGCCGGTCCAGTTCCACCTGCGCGGCGTCCAGCCCCGCCTCGTCCAGCGCCCCGTCCGCCTCCGCGCCCACCAGCAGGCAGAGCGTGGCCAGGTCGGGACGCTCGGACCGCGCCTCTTGCGCGAACCGCCGCCGCAGTTCGGCCGACCGCTCGGGCGACGGGGGGCGAGGAGGACGAGGAGGACGCATGGCAGGCTCGTGCCCTTTCGGAGGGATGTCTCGGTGGCGGTCTACCGGTCGGCCCCGGCGGCCGCGGGCTCCCGGTAGTGGTGGTAGGCGTGGTGCGCCGCGAAGCCCATCCCGGCGTACAGCGCCCGGGCCCCGGCGTTGTCGGTCTCCACCTGGAGCCACGCCGCCGACGCCCCCTCGTCCAGCGCCCGCCGGGCCAGCGCGGCCATCACGGCCGTCGCGAGTCCCCGGCGCCGCTGCGCGGGGTCGACCTCGACGGCCGCGAAGGAGGCCCAGCGCCCGTCCACGACACACCGCCCGATCGCCGCCACGCCGCCCGCGCCGTCCGTGCCCCCCGGCCCCTCCGCGCGGGGCACCGTGGCGAACCACACCGACGGACCCGACTCCAGGACCCGCAGTGCCACTTCGCTCACCCCCTTGCGCTGGTACCGGGCCAGCCAGGTTTCGTCCGCCTCCCGGGACAGGACCACACCGGTGCCCTCGGCCAGGTCGGCGACCGGCGCCAGTGGCCCGGTCCACACCTCGGCCGTCACCTCCCGGACCCAGCCCCGCCGCTCCAGCTCCGCGCACAGCAGCTCCTGCGTACCGGCGGCGCCGGTGGAGGTCTGGACGTACGCGGGCAGCCCGCGCTCGCCGTACCAGCGGCGTACGGCCGTCAGCGCCTCGTCGAGCGGCAGCCCCGGATCGCCGAGCGGCAGCACGGAGTTGGCCCGCCGGGTGAAACCCCCGGCCGCCCGCAGCTCCCACCCACCGAGCCGCTCGCTCTCCACCGGGCGCCAGGACCGCGCGGCGACGCGCACCAGCTCCTCGTAGGACGCGGCGGGGCCGCGACGGCGGGCCGGGGCGGCCGGCACGACCTTCCCGGCGACCAGGGCGGATTCCGCGACACGGACGGACTCGCCACTCTTTCGTGTGATCAGCAGCACACCATCGGTCCATGATGTGAGAACGCCGACCGTGTCGGTGAACTTCTCACCTGCGACACCAGCTTCGCTCAAGCGCCGTACGGAGACTCGTTTGCCCACGTCAGCAGTGGTGATACGGACCTCAAGACGCCCGGCGGCAGAGAATTCCACGGGTCTGTCCACCCCTCCTGTTCGGATCATGCCCAAGAACGGAGATACTAGGGGCGGGCATCGACGACGCCGCGCTCCCGCGCGCCAGGCGGCGGAGCCTACGGAGGCCCGCCAGCGCCCTATCGAGGAGGAACGACAGCGTGACCTACGTCATCGCGCAGCCTTGTGTCGACGTGAAGGACAAGGCGTGCATCGAGGAGTGCCCGGTCGACTGCATCTACGAGGGCCAGCGGTCCTTGTACATCCACCCGGACGAATGCGTCGACTGTGGTGCCTGTGAGCCGGTCTGCCCGGTCGAGGCGATCTTCTACGAAGACGACACTCCCGAGGAGTGGAAGGACTACTACAAGGCGAACGTCGAGTTCTTCGACGAGCTCGGCTCGCCCGGCGGCGCCAGCAAGCTGGGGCTGATCGAGCGCGACCACCCCTTCGTCGCCGCGCTGCCGCCGCAGAACCAGTAAGAGCGGCCGGCACACGCGCCGCCTCGGTCCCGTACGGCCTGATCACCCCGATCGGCGCCGCACGGGACCGAGGCGTTTGCCGTACCGGCGCCGACGAGGAAAGGGAGCCACCCACCGTGTCATCAGTCTCCGACCGACTTCCCACCTTCCCCTGGGACAAGCTGGAGCCGTACAAGAAGACGGCCTCGGCCCACCCCGGCGGCATCGTCGACCTCTCGGTCGGCACCCCGGTCGACCCGGTCCCCGAGCTGATCCAGAAGGCCCTGGTGGACGCGGCGGACTCCCCGGGCTACCCGACCGTCTGGGGCACGCCGGCGCTGCGGGACGCCATCACCGGCTGGGTGGAGCGCCGCCTCGGTGCCCGCGACGTCACCCACCGCCATGTGCTGCCCGTCGTCGGTTCCAAGGAACTCGTCGCCTGGCTCCCCACCCAGCTCGGCCTCGGCCCCGGCGACAAGGTGGCCTTCCCGCGCCTGGCCTACCCGACGTACGAGGTCGGCGCCCGCCTGGCCCGCGCCGAGTACGAGGCGTACGAGGACCCGACCGAGCTGGACCCGGCGGGCCTGAAGCTGCTGTGGCTCAACTCCCCGTCGAACCCGACCGGCCGGGTCCTGTCCAAGGCCGACCTGACCCGGATCGTCGCCTGGGCCCGCGAGCACGGCGTCCTCGTCGTCTCCGACGAGTGCTACCTGGAGCTGGGCTGGGAGGCCGACCCGGTCTCGGTCCTGCACCCGGACGTCAACGGCGGCTCGTACGACGGCCTGGTCGCCGTCCACTCCCTCTCCAAGCGCTCCAACCTCGCGGGCTACCGCGCGGCCTTCCTGGCCGGTGACCCGGCGGTCCTGGGCTCGCTCCTGGAGATCCGCAAGCACGGCGGCATGATGACCCCGGCGCCGACCCAGGCGGCCGTGGTGGCGGCCCTCGGCGA
Organism: Streptomyces sp. NPDC018026; assembly: GCF_044327745.1. Taxonomy (NCBI): domain Bacteria; kingdom Bacillati; phylum Actinomycetota; class Actinomycetes; order Kitasatosporales; family Streptomycetaceae; genus Streptomyces; species Streptomyces sp. NPDC018026. Next base: position 430,242 of record NZ_JBIRFY010000006.1, on the reverse strand, counting down.
CGACGAACACGTCCGCGTCCAGCGCGAGCGCTACGCCGCTCGCCGCACCGCCCTGCGCGAGGCCCTGCTGGGCGCCGGCTTCCGCATCGAGCACAGCGAGGCCAGCCTCTACCTCTGGGCCACCCGCGACGAGTCCTGCTGGACCACGGTCGCCCACCTGGCCGACCGCGGCATCCTGGTGGCCCCGGGCGACTTCTACGGCCCGGCGGGCGCCCACTTCGTCCGCGTAGCCCTGACAGCAACGGACGACCGCGTTGATGCGGCAGTAGAGCGCCTGAAAGCTTGACTCGGCTGTGGGCAATCGTTCCGCAGGGCGGAACGGGTGGGCACAGCCCCCGACGCCGGGCCACGGCTAAAGACACGCCCACTGCCCCCACGTAGGCAAGCAAAACGCCGGGCCCTGGGAACCCCAGGACCCGGCGCCGTACAAGCCCGGCGCAGCCGCCGTCAGCCGATCGGCAGACCCTGCACCGGCAGCCCACCCTTGCCCAGCGCGTCCGTCGGCAGCCCACCCTCCGTGGCGCTCGCCGCCGTGTCACCCACGATGTCCCCGGCGGAGCCCGCCGCGTCCCCGGCCGCGTTCTGCGCGGCCGGGGTGGCCTTCTTGACGACCGAACCACCGGTCTTGCCGGCCGCCGGCACGGTCTTCTCGACGGCCTTGCCGCCGGTGTCGCCCGCGGTCTCGGTGACGTTCTGGGCCGCGGAGGCGGCGGTGTTGCCGACGTTCGCCCCGTCCAGGGCGGTCAGTCCCCCGAGGTTAGGGGTGGCCGGCAGTTCGGGAGCCGCGCTGGCGGAGCCGGCCGCACCGACCCCGGCAGCCGCTCCCGCAGCGACGAGCAGCGCGGCACGGGCGATCCGGCGGGTCAGGGGGAGGGACATGATGCTCCTTGGGCGTAAGTCGACAACAACGATGGGAATCCGACCGGGCCCGGAGGGCGACCGGAGAGTGATCGACCGGGCTCGGACGCAGTGACTACCGCTCGAGAGCCACGAAGGTTGCGGCGACCCAACGTAAAGAGTTGGTAATGCGTCGCATTATCAGGTGCACAGAAAAACGGGCAAAAGGGCGCCGGTCGGAAAGTCTGCTGAATCCTTACGGCCCTTGATTTTCCTGGGCCGCGACGCGCTCGGGGGTGAGGGTGCGAAAACCCGTGCTCCGCGTCGACTTCGCGCCGACGCGGGTCACTCGCAAAGATGACACTTCGTACGGGCGCCCTACCGGGCGGACGTGATCCGCACCGCTCCCGCCGCCCGCTCCGCGCCCTTGGCGCCCGCGGTGCCCATCGGGTACCACTTGCTGTCGGTGTTGCCCGCGGTCCACTCCCGGCCCGCGTAGGTGACCCGCTGGATGTGCAGCGAGGAGGCGTTGGCCACCGCCCAGTGCGCCAGTTGCCAGCCGCGCCGCCCGCGCTCCTCGGCCGACCCGGAGCCGGTGCCGCCGGTCACCGGCAGTGTCACGGTCCGCTCGTCCGAACCGGCCGCGGGCCGCCGGGACCCGGCGTCGCCGCCCACCTTTGCGCCGGCCGGTCGCAGCACGTCGTGCCCGAAGTCCCGCACCAGCGCCGCGCGGACCGCGTCCGGCCCCTTCTGCGGGGTCGCGCCGGGGCGCCCGTCGCAGGTCAGCGTGGCCGCCGACCGCCCGGTGAGCGCGGCGGCGAGCAACTCGGCGTCCGGTTCGTGCTTGGCGTAGGCGTACGGGAAGGCGCTGCGCTGCACCCGCTGGGCGGCGTCGGTCAGCGGGAGGTCGAGGTAGCCGGGCACCTCGACCAAGTGGTCGTAGAACAGGCCCGCCGAGTAGGCCGGGTCCATGATCTCCTCGGGCTTGCCCCAGCCCTGCGAGGGCCGCTGCTGGAACAGGCCGAGCGAGTCCTTGTCGCCGTGGTCCAGATTGCGCAGCGCCGACTCCTGCAACGCGGTCGCCAGCGCGATCGTCACGGCCCGCTCGGGCAGCTTGCGCGCGGTGCCCACGGCGGTGATCGTCGCCGCGTTCACCGCCTGCTCCGGCGTGAACTCGTAGGTCGTCCGGACGCCCTTGCCGCCGGCCACCTTGCAGCCCGGAGCGCCCCCGCCGCCGGTGACGTACTGCACCGCCAGATAGCCGGCGACCGCGAGCAGGACCATGGCGGCGGCGCCCGAACGGGCGAGGCGGCCACGGCGTTTGCGAGGTGGGGACGGCTGGAGCACGCGTACAAGGTACTGGAGGGTAGGGTTCGGTGTCCGCCGGGTGCGCACCTTGCCCGAAAGGGCAGGGCGTTAGGGTCGGGGCCATGGCCGATACCCCGCTTGACCTCACGCTGGACGCCGCGGAGCTTACCGCGCGGCTCGTCGACTTCCCGTCCGAGAGCGGCACCGAGAAGCCCCTGGCGGACGCGGTCGAGAGCGCCCTGCGGTCGCTGCCCCACCTGTCGGTCGAGCGGTACGGCAACAACGTCGTCGCGCGCACCGCCCTGGGCCGCGCGGAGCGCGTGATCCTGGCGGGCCACATCGACACCGTGCCGATCGCCGGGAACGTCCCGTCCCGGCTGGACGAGGACGGGGTCCTGTGGGGGTGCGGCACCTGCGACATGAAGGCGGGCGTCGCGGTCCAGCTGCGTATCGCCGCCACCGTTCCCGCCCCCAACCGCGACCTGACCTTCGTCTTCTACGACAACGAGGAGGTCGCCGCCGAGCTGAACGGCCTGAAGCACGTCGCCGAGGCGCACCCCGAGTGGCTGGAGGGCGACTTCGCGGTGCTCCTCGAACCGTCCGACGGCCAGGTGGAGGGCGGCTGCCAGGGCACCCTGCGGGTGCTGCTGAAGACCTCGGGGGAGCGGGCGCACTCGGCGCGCTCCTGGATGGGCTCCAACGCCATCCACGCCGCCGCCCCGATCCTCGCGCGCCTGGCGGAGTACGAGCCCCGCTACCCGGTCATCGACGGCCTGGAGTACCGCGAGGGCCTCAACGCGGTCGGTATCACGGGCGGCGTGGCCGGCAACGTCATCCCCGACGAGTGCGTGGTCACCGTCAACTTCCGCTACGCCCCGGACCGCAGTCCCGAGGAGGCCCTCGCCCACGTCCGCGAGGTCTTCGCGGACTGCGGGGTGACGGACTTCGTGGTCGACGACCACAGCGGCGCGGCCCTGCCCGGCCTGTCCCACCCGGCCGCGGCGGCCTTCATCGAGGCGGTGGGCGGCACCCCGCAGCCGAAGTACGGCTGGACGGACGTGTCCCGCTTCTCGGCGCTCGGCGTCCCGGCGGTCAACTACGGCCCCGGCAACCCGCACTTGGCGCACAAGCGCGACGAGCGGGTCGAGGTGGCGAAGATCCTCGCGGGGGAGGAGCGCCTGCGCTCCTGGCTGACGGCGTGATCCACGGCGGCCGCGGCGGGTTTGTGCCGCTGCGTGGCGGACATGCTGAGGTCCCTCGTACGTAACCCGCGTAGATCTACGCTGAGGTGGAAGAACCTGCAACTGGAGGGAGCTCGCATGGCTACCGGCAACCCGGAGGGCAAGAGGCGGCCACCGGAGGAGCAGCGCCTGGGCCCCGTCCTCCGGCGGCGGGACCAGGTGCAGGAGAGCACCACGGACCAGCGCCTGCTGGACGAGCGTGCGCCGACGGACTGGGTACACACCGACCCCTGGCGCGTGCTGCGCATCCAGTCGGAGTTCATCGAGGGCTTCGGCACGCTGGCCGAACTGCCGCCCGCCATCAGCGTCTTCGGCTCCGCCCGGACGCCCGTGGACTCGCCGGAGTACGAGGCGGGCGTCCGGCTGGGCCGCGGCCTGGTGGAGGCTGGCTTCGCCGTCATCACCGGCGGCGGGCCCGGCGCCATGGAGGCGGCCAACAAGGGCGCCCTGGAGGCGAAGGGCACCTCGGTCGGCCTGGGCATCGAGCTGCCCTTCGAACAGGGGCTCAACCCCTACGTCGACATCGGCCTGAACTTCCGCTACTTCTTCGTCCGCAAGATGATGTTCGTGAAGTACGCGCAGGGCTTCGTCGTGCTGCCCGGCGGCCTCGGCACCCTGGACGAGCTCTTCGAGGCCCTCACCCTGGTGCAGACCCAGAAGGTGACCCGCTTCCCCATCGTCCTGTTCGGCTCGGAGTACTGGGGCGGCTTGGTGGACTGGCTCCGCGGCACCCTGGTGGCCCAGGGCAAGGCCGCGGAGAAGGACCTCATGCTCTTCCACGTCACCGACGACGTGGACGAGGCGGTCGCCCTGGTCTCCAAGGAGGCGGGCCGCTAACGGCCGGTCACGGGCGGGGGCGAGGCCCCGGACCGGGTCCTAGGCCAGCCCCCGCCGCGCCACCGCCGGCTCCCGGTGCCCGGCGATCGTCGCCACCATGTCCAGCACCTGCCGGGTCTCCGCCACCTCGTGCACCCGGTACACCCTGGCTCCCAGCCACGCCGACACCGCCGTCGTCGCCAGCGTGCCGATCAGCCGTTCCTTCACCGGCCGGTCCAGCGTCTCCCCGACGAAGTCCTTGTTCGACAGGGACACCAGCACCGGCCACCCGGTGTCCACCATCTCCCCGAGGCGTCGCGTCGCCTCCAGGCTGTGCCGGGTGTTCTTCCCGAAGTCGTGCCCGGGGTCGATCAGCACCGACTCCCGTGGCACCCCCAGCCCCACCGCCCGCTCGGCCAGCCCCAGCGTCACCCGCAGGATGTCGGCCACGACGTCGTCGTACGTCACCCGGTGCGGCCGCGTCCGCGGCTCGGCGCCGCCCGCGTGCGTGCACACCAGCCCCACCCCGTACCGGGCCGCGACCTCCGCGAGCTTCGGGTCGACGCCGCCCCACGCGTCGTTCAGCAGGTCCGCCCCGGCCTCGCACACGGCCTCGCCGACCTCGTGCCGCCAGGTGTCCACGCTGATCACGACGTCCGGGTGCCGCCGCCGCACCTCCGCGACGAACCCCACCGTGCGCCGCGCCTCCTCCGCGGCCGACACCTCGTCCCCGGGACCGGCCTTGACCCCGCCGACGTCGATGATCGCGGCGCCCTCGGCCACGGCCTGCTCCACGCGCGCGAGGGCGGGCTCGTCGCGGAAGGTCGCCCCCCGGTCGTAGAAGGAGTCCGGGGTCCGGTTCACGATCGCCATGATCACCGGCTCGTGCGCCGCGAATTCGCGCCTGCCCAGCCTGAGCATCCCCTGTGACATCTCCTCGTCCACACCGTTCTCTCGTGCCGCTCTCGACCCCGGTCGGGCGGCCCTTCGACCACCGAGGCCCCGACTGTCAGACTCGCATGGCACGATCGAACCCGACACAACCGACTCCGGCACAACCGACGCCGACCCGACCATGGGGGCCCAGCGATGGTCATGTTCCTGTTCCTCGTCATCGCGCTGGCCGTCGTGGTGGCCGCGGTGACGCTCGCCGTGGTGGGCGGCGGTGAGAGCGGGGCGCTGCCCGACGCCGCACCCGAGCGGGTGAGGGACGCGCTGCCCCCGGACCGACCGGTGGGCCGCGCGGACGTGGAGCGGCTGCGCTTCCCGCTCGTGGTCCGCGGGTACCGCATGGCCGACGTCGACGACGCCCTCGGCCGCCTCGGCGCCGAGCTGGCCGAGCGCGAGGCCCGGATCGCCGACCTGGAGTCCGCGCTGGCGGGTGCACGGGCCGCGGCGGCCCACCGCCACGTCGTCATGGACAAGCCGGCTCAGGAGGAGCAGCAGTGAGCGCCGGGGAGGCCGTCGCGGGCCCGGACGGCGCGCTGCGCTGCCCCTGGGCGCTGTCCACCGCGGACTACGTCACGTACCACGACGACGAGTGGGGCCGCCCGGTCCACGGCGACGACGCGCTGTACGAGCGGCTCAGCCTGGAGGCCTTCCAGTCCGGCCTGTCCTGGATCACCATCCTGCGTCGGCGCACCGGCTTCCGCACCGCCTTCGCCGGTTTCGAGATCGCCAAGGTCGCCGCCTTCACCGACACCGACCGCGAGCGCCTGCTCGCCGACAGCGGCATCATCCGCAACCGCGCCAAGATCGACGCGACCCTCGCCAACGCGCGCGTGCTGGCCGAGTGGGACCCAGGCGACCTGGACGAGCTGATCTGGTCGCACGCCCCGGACCCGGCCGGACGACCGGCCCCGAAGACCCTCACCGACGTCCCGGCCGTGACCCCGGAGTCCACGGCCCTGTCCAAGGCCCTGAAGAAGCGGGGCCTGCGCTTCGTCGGCCCGACGACGGCGTACGCGCTGATGCAGGCGTGCGGACTGGTCGACGACCACCTGGCAGCGTGCGTGGCCCGCAGACCCTGAACCACGGACCACCTGCCACCGGCGGCCTGTCACCCACCGTCGCCCGGCCGCCGGTCACCCGCAGGTCCGCTCGCCGCTCGCCCGCGGCCTGTCGCCGGGCCGCCCGTCGTCACCGGCCGCCCGTGGCCTCACCGGCGGCCCGCGGTCAGCCGCCGGGCTGCTCGCCGCCTGCCGTCGGCCGCCTGTCAGCCGCGGGCCCGCTTACCGCCCGCCGTCGGCCGTCCGTGGCCTGTCGCCGGGCTGCTTGCCGCCTGCCGTCGGCCGCCTGTCACCTGGCCGCCTGTCGTCGGCATCGGCGGTCCGCGGGCGGCCGCCGGAACGCCCGCCGTCCGGCGTGGGCCGTAGGCGGCCCGTCAGTCGGCCGCCTGTCACCGGTCGCTTGCCGCCCGTCGGCGGTCGCCCGCGGCCCGGCGGCCGGGTGCCGGGCCGGCGGGTGCGTGTCCGCCGGTGTTCGCCTACCGGCCCAGGTACTTCGGCTTCTCCTTCTCGACGAACGCCCGCACCGCGATCGCGTGGTCCTCGGAGGCGCCCGCCCGCGACTGCAGCTCGTCCTCCTTGTCCAGCGTCTCGGAGAGCGAGTGCGTCAGCCCGTACGCCATCGCCTCCTTCAGCGCCGCGTACGCCACCGTCGGCCCCTCGGCCAGCGCCCGAGCCGTCTTCTCGGCCTCGGCACGCAGCTCGGCGGCGGGGACGACCCGGGTCGCGATGCCCAGCTCGTACGCCTCCTGCGCGCGGATGCTGCGCGGGAAGAGCAGCAGGTCGGCGGCGCGGCCCGGGCCGACGACGCGCGGCAGCGTCCAGGAGATGCCGGAGTCCGCGGTGAGCGCCACGCCCGCGAAGGACGTGTTGAACGCCGCCGTGTCCGCGACGATCCGGTAGTCCGCGGCGAGCGCGAAACCGAGCCCTGCTCCGGCCGCCACGCCGTTCACGGCGGCGACCACCGGCTTCTCGGCGCCGGCCAGCGCCCGGACGATCGGGTTGTAGTGCTCGCGCACCGTGCTCATCGTCTGCCCCGAGCCGGTCTCCCGGTCGGCGGCCAGCAGCCCGATGTGCTCCTTGAGGTCCTGGCCGACACAGAACGCCCGGTCCCCGGCCGCGGTCAGCAGCACCGCCCGTACGGCGTCGTCCGCCGCCGCGGAGCGCACCGCGTCCCGGAGCGCGACCTTGGTCTCGATGTTCAGCGCGTTCATCGCCTCGGGGCGGTTCAGCGTGATCGTCGCGAGCCCGTCGCTCACTTCGTAGAGCACGGTGTCGGCCATGGAGATCCCCTCCGCGTCGTGGCATGCAGTGGCATGTGTCCGGGAGACAGCATGACGGAGATCACCGGGAACGGATCGCTCATGAGGTGTGACCTGCGTCAAAGAAATCCGGTCCGTATCCATTCGGTGGAAGTGCGTGAGGGCGCGCAGTATCGCAGTCACATCGCCGAATTGAGTGGTTTTGCTCGCGCGCGTTGCCCAAGCGATGCCGACCGATGTTGGTCATCGGGTCCTGGGATGCGGGATAATGGCTGGGAAGCAATGTGTTCGATGCCGGTGTCGCGCGTCCAAGCCGGACTGCGCGTGCCCTCACGGGCCGTCGGCGGTGACGGTGAGCTGGTATCAGGAAGGGGAACGAGCATGGCGGCCATGAAGCCGCGGACGGGCGATGGCCCGCTCGAGGTGACCAAGGAGGGGCGGGGCATCGTCATGCGCGTTCCGCTCGAAGGCGGCGGGCGGCTCGTCGTCGAGCTGACCCCCGACGAGGCCGACGCGCTCGGCGACGCCCTCAAGAAGGTCGTCGGCTGACGCGCGAGCGACCATACCCGTTCAGTCGCCCCGGTACCGTTCGCGGTGCCGGGGTGATTGTTCTTCGAGGGCCTTTCCCGGTGCGCGGGACTTCTCCCCGGCGTTTCGGGTCAGCGCTTCACGGCGCACAGCAGTCCGTCGCCCACCGGGAGCAGTGACGGCACCAGTTCCTGGCTCTCCCGCACCGCGCGCAGGAGTTCCCGCACCCGCAGCACCTCGGTGGGCTGCGGTCCCGAGTCGATCGTGCGGCCGGCGCCGAAGACGCCCTCGAAGGCGACGAGACCCCCCGGGCGCAGCAGGCGCAACGATTCAGCGAGGTAGTCCAGGTACTCCAGACGGTCGCCGTCGCAGAAGACCAGGTCGTATCCGGCGTCCGCGAGCCGGGGCAGCACGTCCAGGGCGCGCCCGGGAATGAACCGGGCCCGGTTGCTGGCGAAGCCCGCGGCCCGGAAGGCCTGGCGGGCGAACTGCTGGTGCTCCGGCTCGGGGTCGACGGTGGTCAGTACCCCGTCCGGCCGCATGCCGTGCAGCAGATGGATACCGGAGACGCCGCAGCCGGTGCCGATCTCCGCGACGGCCTTGGCGTCCACGGCGGCGGCGAGCAACCCCAGGGCGGATCCCGTGCCCGGCGTCACCGAGCGCAGACCCGCCTCGCGGGCCCGGTCGCGTGCCCAGAGCAGCGCGTCGTCCTCGGCGACATAGGCGTCGGCGAACGCCCAGCTCGTCTGCCGGTTGCCGGTAATGACCCTCTCCTGTCCCCGTCGTTGCCTCGGCGTGACTGTATCCGTTGGCGTCGGGAACTCGCAGATGGGACCGGTCGTTTAAAGGGGGAAGCAAACAGGCGGTGCCGAGAGGCGATCGAGCGGGCGGGGACGAGCCGTACCGGCCCAGATCAAATTCTCGTAAAACCGCTTATCCGGAGCTAACGGGCGAGGTGGCTATGGTAGGGGCTCCACTGGACACCACCAGAGCCGACAGGGGAGGTGCGGCCGCACCCGCGGATCGGGGCGGAGTGCTGAGGCGCTTCCTCGGATCGGCAGGCAGGCCGAAATCCGTGAACGACACCGCTGCTGACCACAGCCACGCCGACGGTCCCACCACGGGACACGCCCAGACCGCGACCTTCTCCGGCGACGCGGACGGGCAGGCGTGGACTCCGCCCACCTGGGAGGAGATCGTCAGCACCCACAGCGGCCGGGTCTACCGCCTCGCCTACCGCCTCACGGGCAACCAGCACGACGCCGAGGACCTCACCCAAGAGGTCTTCGTCCGTGTCTTCCGCTCCCTGTCGACCTACACGCCTGGCACCTTCGAGGGCTGGCTGCACCGCATCACGACCAATCTCTTCCTGGACATGGTGCGCCGCAAGCAGCGCATCCGGTTCGACGCGCTGGGCGACGACGCCGCCGAGCGGCTGCCCAGCAGGGAGCCCACCCCGCAGCAGCTCTTCCACGACGCCCACTTCGACGCGGACGTCCAGCAGGCGCTGGACACCCTCGCGCCCGAGTTCCGTGCCGCCGTCGTCCTGTGCGACATCGAAGGGCTGTCGTACGAGGAGATCGCCGCGACTCTCGGCGTCAAGCTGGGCACGGTGCGCTCCCGCATCCACCGCGGCCGTTCCCAGCTGCGCAAGGCGCTCGCGCACCGGTCCCCGAAGGCGCGGGCCGACCGTCGCTCGTTCGCGGCCGGTGTGCCCGCACTGGGAGGAGGGGGCACGAGCGCGTGAGTGGGTCACGGCCTGAGACCGAGGGACACCTCGCAGAGCAGCACCTGGGAGACCGACTCTCCGCCCTGGTGGACGGAGAGCTCGGTCATGACGCGCGTGAGCGCGTGCTGGCGCACGTGGCGACCTGCCCTAAGTGCAAGGCGGAGGTCGACGCGCAGCGCCGGTTGAAGAACGTCTTCGCGGAAGCGGCCCCGCCGGCCCCGTCCGAGAGCTTCCTGGCCCGCCTCCAGGGGCTTCCCGGCGGTGGTGATTTCGACGGTGGCGGCTCGCCGTTCAGCGGGCTGCCCGGAGGCTTCGGCGCGTCCGCGGCCTCCGGCGTCTTCGGCCCGAGGCGGGACGAGCGGTTCGAGTTCGACTACGTCCCCGCCGGGTCGCACGCCCCGGTGCTGACGTCCGCCACGTCGGGGCGCGGCTTCCGCATCCACGAGGTGAGCAGGCAGGAACCCGACCGCTCGGCCTCGCGCAGCCTGCGGCTCGCCTTCGCGGCCGCCGGAGCGGTGTCGCTGGCCGCGATCGCGCTGGGCGGCGTGACCCTCGGCACACCGGACACCACCACCGAGGCACGCGGTTCGGGCAGCGGCAGCAATGTGACGCCGCTGCGCACCCCGGGCTCGGCCGCGGCCACCGGTTCCGAGAGCCAGCGCCGCCGCACGGGCGGGCCGCTGCTCGGGCAGGGGCAGCGCGCGCTCGGTGACCTCCCCGTCGCGTCCACCACGGCGTCGGCGCCACTGCTGCCCGGCATGCCGGCCCCCGCCGGGGGTGACGCACGCCAGCAGGCGGTCCGGGCGCTGACCACTCCGGTGACGGCCGGAGCCGCCGCCATGTCCCCGCTGATACGTCCGCTGGAAGCCGTTCCGCCACTCCCCCTGAGCTCCTGGTCGGCGGCCCCCGAGGTCAGGCCGCCCGGCCTGCTCGCCGCCCCCGACCCCGCTCCGTCCCCCTACCCGGCGGCTTCCCCGACCGCCTCGTACCCTCCGCTTCGCTGACGGGATCTGCGCGCCGGTCCGCGAACCTGATTGAATCCGGGGTGGCGCCAGAGTTCTCGGAGCCGACGATCTGCGGCCAGCTGCGGGGGAGAAGATGAACGAGGGGAAGCCCACGAAGGCGAAGTGGTGGAGTCGTCCCCGCTCGTCCGAGGACGCACCCGACGGCGACTTCGAACTGGAACGCCCTCGCCCGGCCCCCACCACGGGCACGGGCACGGCCACCGACGACCGGGCGGCCGACGGGGGCGACTTCGAGCTGGCCCGCCCGGCGGCGACCCCCCGCTCGGCCGAAGCGGGCGACTACGAACTGGATCTGCCCCGGCCCGAGCGGGACGAACCGACGGACGCGCCACCGCGTCCACGCACGGCCCGCGCAGCCGACGCCGACCCGGCGGCCGGTCCGGGCGCACACCGGCACCCGGACGCACACCGGCAGCCGGCCGCCGACGCCTCCGAACCGACGGCGGCCGGCGGGCCACGTCAGGACGGTCTTCCCGCCGGTCCGTCGACGGCCGCCGGCCCAGCGGTGGCCACCGGGTCGTCGGGACACGGAGGCGCCGACGCCGCCGAGCCGACGGATGCCGGTCTGCCCCGGCAGGGGGACGGCACGTCCGACGCCGAGCGGCCCAAGCCGCTGCACGAACCCGACCCGTACAGCACCCCGCCGTACGGTGAGCCCGGCCCCTGGGCCCCCGCACCGCCGGTCCAGCACCCCGCGGCCACCCCGGCGCACGGCACGGTGACGGCCGCGGCGCCGCACGCCCCGGTCGCGCCCGCGACAGAGGGCCCGCACGCCCACGGGCCGCACCCGAGCGCGTCGTCGGTGTCTCCGCCCGCGGGTGCGGTGCCCGACCCCGCGTTCGCGGACGCCCCGCCCCCGGTGCCGCCGACGGCACAGGAGCAGCATCCGGCGGCGGCCGCCCCGGCGTACGACACGGCGCCCCACGACGCGGCCCCGCCCCCGGCCGCGCCCGCCGATCCGTGGGGGCGTTACGACCCCTGGGCCGCCTCCGCACAGCACCACGACGCGGCCGACCGCGCGCCGAAGCGGCGACGCGGGCCGCGCACGAAGGCGCTGGTCGGCGGGGCGCTGCTCATCGCCCTGGTCTCCGGCGGCATCGGCGGCGGCGTGGGCGCGTACCTGGAACGGAACGGCGGTGTGGGCACCGTCGAGCTGCCCCAGGCCGGACCCGAGGCGGCCGAGCGGGACCCGGACAGCGTCGCGGGCATCGCCGCGCGTGCCCTGCCCAGCGTGGTGACCCTGCACGTGAGCGGCAGCGAGGCGGCTGGTACCGGCACCGGGTTCGTACTCGACGGCCGCGGCCACATCCTGACCAACAACCACGTCGTGGAGCCCGCAGGCTCCGGCGGCGAGATCACCGTGACCTTCAACAGCGGCGACACCGCCGAGGCCGAGGTCGTCGGCCGGGACAGCGGGTACGACCTCGCCGTGGTGAAGGTCAAGGGCGTCAGCGGCCTCACCCCCATGCCCCTCGGCAACTCCGACAACGTGCGCGTCGGCGACCCCGTCGTCGCCATCGGCGCCCCCTTCGACCTGGCCGGCACCGTCACCTCCGGCATCATCAGCGCCAAGGAGCGGCCCATCACCGCGGGCGGTGAGGAGGGCGACGGCAGCGACATCTCGTACGTCGACGCCCTGCAGACCGACGCGCCCATCAACCCCGGCAACTCCGGCGGCCCTCTCCTGGACGCGCGGGGCCGGGCCATCGGCATCAACTCCGCCATCCGCTCCGCCGACAGCGGCAGCGCCGAGTCGGACGACGGGCAGGCCGGTTCCATAGGCCTCGGCTTCGCCATCCCCATCAATCAGGGCAAGCGCGTCGCCGAGGAACTGATCAACACCGGCAAGGCCGCCCACCCCGTCATCGGCATCACCCTCGACATGAACTACACGGGTGACGGCGCCCGCGTGAGCGCCAAGGGCGGCGACGGCGGACCCGCGGTCACCACCGGCGGCCCCGGCGCGAAGGCGGGTATCAAGCCGGGGGACGTGATCACCGCGGTCGACGGACAACGCGTGCACTCCGGCGAGGAACTCATCGTCAAGACCCGCGCCCACCGCCCCGGCGACCGCCTGGAACTGACCCTGGAACGCGACGGCAAGGAGACGAAGGTCTCACTGGTGCTCGGCTCCTCCGGCGGCGACTGACCGCCGGAAGGTCCCGACAAGGCGCCAGGAAGGCAAACAATTCGGAAAGCGCCCACGTACACCCACTCGGGGCTCACGGGACGGTACCGGTCGGACGGGATCGGCGGGTACCGTGGTGGCGGCCCGGACATCCCAAGGAGCTTCAGGTGTTCAATGACATAGGCGCACTAGAGCTGGTGACGCTCGTCGTCCTCGCCGTGCTCGTCTTCGGTCCGGACAAGCTCCCCAAGGTCATCCAGGACGTGACGCGCACCATCCGGAAGATCCGGGAGTTCTCGGACAGCGCCAAGCAGGACATCCGCCAGGAGCTGGGCCCCGAGTTCAAGGACTTCGAGTTCGAGGACCTCAACCCCAAAACGTTCATCCGCAAGCAGCTGGACAACGACGAGCTGGGGCTCAAGGAGATCCGCAACGGCTTCGACCTGAAGAAGGAGATGGCCGAGGTCACCGACGCGGTCCACGGCCGCGACGCGGAGCCCTCGTCCTCGGGGTCGTCCGCCGGATCGCCGTCCTCCGGATCGTCGTCCGCCGCGTCCGGCGGCGGCCGCGTCGACATGTCGAAGAAGCCCGAGAAGCCCGGGAAGACCGACAAGCCCGCCGACGACCGACCGCCCTTCGACATGGACGCCACCTGACCCTGCTCCTCCCACGCCCGGCCCGCGGGCGGGAACGTGACGTGTCTCATACTCCGGACGGGGCGCACAGGCCCTGAAGGCGACGCCCGCGCGGCTCACGCGCCGGGCGATTTCCCGGCTGCCGCCAGTGGGGTGGCTATGCTGCCCGAGTTGTTGTGCGGACCGGACGAGTGCGCCCGAAGGGGGGCGGGCCGTTCCGGTCCGACCAGAGCGAGGAGGCGTCCGGGCACATGGAGACGACGAGTCGGGCAGTCGCGCAGGCGCCGGCCGCGGAGGGCGGACCACAGTCCCCCGCCGGCCGGCACACGGTCGACGGCTACCTGCGTGCGCCCTTCCCGTGGTACGGCCTCGACGAGGCCTTCACGGGACGGCGCCGGCTGATGCAGATCGGTACGGCGGCCGACGGGGCCGTGGAGCACGGCTCGATCGGGCACGGCGACGAACCGTCGGTGCGCAACGAGCACGTGGCGGGCGACGAGCAGGACGCCAAGGAGAAGTTCGCGGTCGTCGTGACCGTCGCGGCCAACCCCGACCGGCGCAGCGCCGACGGCACCGGCCTGCTGGAGGCCACCTCGGTGTCCTCGGCGGCCTGGCTGGCCGGCGTGGGCCTGCTGTCCTTCACCTGGCCCGGCCAGATGGACCACTCGCTGCGCGACGACTGGCTGGAACAGCAGACGGAGACCGCGTGGGTCCTCGCGGACGACCTCGACAGCGAGGACTGGACGACGCTGTCCCTGCCGGTGGACGGCGTGCCGACGCCCTTCCACTACCGGGAGTCCGAGTTCGGCTGGGTGCTGGCCGGTTCGACCGGGCAGGGCGTGCACCTCGGCGCGTACGGGCGGGGCATGAGCGCCTACGGGCTGGCCTTCGCCGTCGTCAAGGACATCGCCGCGTACGCCTGACCGGGGCCCGCCCCGCAGCCGTACGTACGACGAGGGGCGCCGTCCCGGCGGACAGCGCCCCCACTCCCGTACGGGACGTCAGAACTTGTTCTTCGGCGTGATCCCCAGCGACAGGCCGGAGAGGCCGCGCTGGCGCCCGCCCAGCTTCCCCGCGATCGAGCGCAGGGCCGCGCCCGCCGGGGAGTCCGGGTCGGACAGGACGACGGGCTTGCCCTCGTCGCCGCCCTCGCGCAGCCGGACGTCGATCGGGATGGAGCCGAGGACCGGCACCGACGCACCGGTCGTACGGGTCAGGCCGTCGGCGACCGCCTGCCCGCCGCCGGTGCCGAAGACGTCGACCATCTCGCCGCAGTGCGGGCAGGGCAGCCCGGACATGTTCTCCACCACGCCGACGATCTTCTGGTGGGTCTGCACCGCGATGGCGCCGGCCCGCTCCGCCACCTCGGCGGCAGCCTGCTGAGGGGTCGTCACGACCAGGATCTCGGCGTTCGGCACCAGCTGCGCCACCGAGATCGCGATGTCGCCGGTGCCGGGCGGCAGGTCGAGCAGCAGGACGTCCAGGTCGCCCCAGTACACGTCCGCCAGGAACTGCTGGAGCGCGCGGTGCAGCATCGGGCCGCGCCAGACCACCGGCGCGTTGCCCGGGGTGAACATGCCGATCGAGATGACCTTCACGCCGTTGGCCGAAGGCGGCATGATCATGTTCTCGACCTGGGTGGGACGCCCGTCGGCGCCCAGCATGCGCGGCACGGAGTGGCCGTAGATGTCGGCGTCGACGACACCGACCTTCAGCCCGTCCGCCGCCATTGAGGCCGCCAGGTTCACCGTCACCGAGGACTTGCCGACGCCGCCCTTGCCGGACGCGACCGCGTACACCCGGGTCAGGCTGCCGGGCTTGGCGAAGGGCACCTCGCGCTCGGTCTGCCCGCCGCGCAGGGCGGTGGCCAGCTCCTTGCGCTGCTCGTCGCTCATCACGTCCAGCTCGACGTCGACGCGCGTGACGCCCTCGACGCGGGAGACCGCGTCCGTCACGCGCTGCGTGATGGTGTCCCGCATGGGACAGCCGGAGACCGTCAGGTACACGGCGACCGCGACCGCTCCGTCCGCGCCGATCTCCACCGACTTGACCATCCCCAGCTCGGTGATGGGCCGGTTGATCTCGGGGTCGTTCACCGTCGCCAGTGCTTCGCGCACCGCGTCTTCCGTAGCCATAGGGTCGATGGTACGGCGCCGCCCACGGGGCACGGAAAGCCCCGTCAGCGGTCGTGTACGTCACGCCCCGCGGACCGATCCGCCGGGAATACCCCGCGGTCGGGGTGATGGCCGTTCTGCCGCTCCTCCAGGTCCTTGACGAGGTCCTGGAGCTCGGAGCGGATCCAGTCCCGCGTCGCGACCTCGCCGAGCCCGATCCGCAGGGCGGCGATCTCCCGGGTCAGGTACTCGGTGTCGGCGATCGACCGCTCGTTCTGCTTGCGGTCCTGCTCCAGGTTGACCCGGTCCCGGTCGTCCTGCCGGTTCTGCGCGAGCAGGATCAGCGGGGCCGCGTAGGAGGCCTGGAGCGACAGCATCAGCGTCAGGAAGATGAAGGGGTACTCGTCGAAGCGCAGGCCGCTCGGCGCGGACACGTTCCACACCACCCACAGGATGATGACGACCGTCATCCAGACGATGAACCGCCCGGTGCCCAGGAACCGCGCGACGCGCTCCGACAGGCGGCCGAAGGACTCCGGGTCCCACTCGGGCAGCAGCCTGCGGCGCGGCGGACGCGGCTGGTCGAGACGGGCGCGGGCCCGGGAGGACGCGGTGGCCCCCGACGCCGCGCGCTCCCGGGTCGTCGTCTCGCGCTCAGGCACCATCGGCGCCCACCTCCCCCGTCGCCGGCTCCGTCCCGTCCAGGTGGTACTCGGTCTCCCGCCAGTCGTCGGGCAGCATGTGGTCCAGTACGTCGTCCACCGTGACCGCGCCGAGCAGCGACCCCGAGTCGTCCACGACGGGCGCCGCGACCATGTCGTACGCGGCGAAGAACCCGGCGACCACGGGCAGCGCGGCGTCCGGCTCCAGGGGTTGCAGGTCGTCGTCGAGGATCGAGCCGACCAGCGTGTACGGGGGGTCGCGCAGCAGGCGCTGGAAGTGGACCGTGCCCAGGTACTTGCCGGTCGGGGTCTCCTCGGGCGGGCGGCAGACGTAGACCTGGGCGGCGTGCGCCGGCGACAGGTCGGGGTTGCGGATGCGGGCCAGGGCGTCGGCGACGGTCGCGTCGGGCCGCAGCACGATCGGCTCGGTCGTCATCAGACCGCCGGCCGTGTGCTCCTCGTACGCCATCAGGCGCCGCATGTCGGCCGCGTCGTCGGGCTGCATCAGGCTCAGCAGCCGCTCCTTGTCCGCCTCGGGCAGCTCGCCGAGCAGGTCGGCGGCGTCGTCGGGGTCCATCGCCTCCAGGACGTCCGCGGCGCGCTCCTCCTTGAGCTTGCCGAGGATCTCGATCTGGTCGTCCTCCGGCAGCTCCTCCAGCACGTCGGCCAGCCGGTCGTCGTCGAGGGCGGCGGCGACCTCGGCGCGGCGCTTGGCGGACAGGTGGTGCAGGACGTTGGCGAGGTCGGCCGGGCGCAGCTGCTCGAAGGTGGCCAGCAGGTTCTCGGCGCCCTGCCCCTGCTCCTCGACGGAGAAGCCGGAGACGCCGGACCACTCGACGGTGAGCGTCTCGCCCTTGTTGCGGCGGAAGGCGCCGCCCTTCCTGCCCTTGCGGACGAAGACCTTGTCGATCTCCCAGTCCCGGCGGGCGGGCAACTGCTGCACCGACAGGTCGAGGACCGTGACCTCCTCGCCCGTCTCGGTGAGCGTGACCCGCCGGTCGAGCAGCTCGCCGAAGACGAGGCGCTCGGTGGGCCGCTGCTCGAAACGCCGGACGTTGAGCACGCCGGTGGTGATCACCTGACCGGACTCGATGCCGGTGACCCGGGTCATCGGCAGGAAGATCCGGCGGCGGGTGGTGAGTTCGACGACCAGTCCGAGTACGCGCGGGGGTTTGCGGCCGACGCGGAGCATGACGACCAGATCGCGCACGCGTCCCACCTGGTCACCGGCCGGGTCGAACACGGCGATGCCGGAGAGGTGGGAGACGAAGATCCGGGGGGCGCCCGCTGCCATGGCCGCGGCTCCTTTCCTCACGCTCGCGCTTCGCGGAGCGGAGCGCGCGAGCCTGAGAGTCGAGTGGGGGTGAGTGAAAGCTGATTCGTACGGTGTCCCTTTTCCGAATTGCCCGCTCGGACGCGCTTCAGGCTAGGGCCTGTCCGGCGGATCATGCCGCAGACGCGGGGTCTGGCACGCCCATCTGCCGCGTTGTCGTCACTCGCCGACTCCCCCACGCTCGACTGCGCTCGCGCGGGGGGACCCCCATCGCGTCGACTCCCTCCTCCGCCTTGCAGCTGCACGCACCAGACCCCGCTCACCCGCGTCGATGAGGCGCCGTGACTTTCCTGCGACCTGATCCGCCGGACAGGCCCAGCCCGTCCCGATCCGCCTCGCCCTGGTGGCCGGTCCGGACGGACTGGCTCCGTTCGCCCCGCACGGCCCCGGTACGCTGCGCCCTGGCCCGGTCGGTTCGCCGCCGACGTCCGTCGGCCCCGTGTCAGCCCCGTCAGAAAGGCAGTCCCACCTGTGTCTGTGACTCCCCGGCGCCGAATCCGCAGGGCCGCCTGGCTGGGCGCGGTGTGCGCCCTGGCCGTGACGGGAGCCGGGCTGACGGGATGCAGCAGCGAGGACCCCGACGCGGGCACCAACGGCCTCGGGAAGCTCCCGGCCGACAAGATCCAGGCGAAGGCCGGGACGGCCGCCCGGGCCGCCCGGACGGTGCGCCTGCACGGCTCCGTGGAGGCCGGCGGCAGCACGTACACCCTCGACATGCGGCTGAAGGCCGACGGAGGGACCGGGTCGGTCGCCGCCGAGGGAACCACGTTCGGACTGCTGCGCGTCGGCGAGCAGCTCTTCCTCAAGGCCGACGCCGGGTTCTGGAGCCACGACGGCGGCGACGCCAAGGCGGCCGACAAGCTCGCCGGCAAGTACGTGAAGGTGCCGCAGAGCGACCCCGTGTACAAGAAGTTCAGCGGCTTCACGGACAAGGACGTCCTCCTCGGCGGTCTGCTGACCCTGCACGGCACGGTGAAGACGGACGGCCGCCACGAGCAGGCCGGGGTGCGCACCATCCGGATTTCCGGCGACGACGGCGCGGGCGGCTCGCTGGACGTCTCCCTGGAGGGCACCCCGTACCCGATGCGCCTGGTGCGGGCGGGCAGCGCGGGCACGATCGGCTTCTCCGACTGGAACAAGGACTTCGCGCTGGAGCAGCCGACGAAGGACGACACCCTGGACTACGGCAAGCAGCTGCCGTCCTCCTGAGCCGTCCCGAAGCCGTCAGCGCCGCTTGCGGCGCTTCAGCAGCAGGCGCGGCAGTCCCGCCGGCACCGGCTGCCGGGTCGTCGCCGGGCTCGGCAGCGGTGCCTCGGCCAGCGAGGCGTCGGGCAGCGGCGCCGTGGTCCCCGTCGGCTCCAGGCGCAGCACCCGGCACTCGCGGGCCCAGCGGCCGGTCATGGCCTCGCCGTCCGGGGCGTTCAGCCGCTTGCCCTTCAGGTCGCCCACCGCCGCCTGCCACGCCTCGGAACCGGACGGCAGCTCCACGACCCGGGCGGTCCAGGAGACCAGCCGGCCGCCCTTGTCCTTGCTGCGCACCGTGACCTCGGCCGCGGCCCCGTCGGCGAGACCCGGCAGCGGCTGCTCGCCCGGCCCGTCGCCGACGACGCAGGCCGCGCCGTCGTGCCAGACGTGCCACAGCGCCCGGGCGGGCACCCCGGGGCCCTTGACCCAGACGAGGCCGGACTTCTTGGTGGCCTCCTCGATGAGGGCCTGGTCGAGCAGCTCGCTTGTCATGCGGTCAGCCTATCCAGGGGCCCGGGGGCGGGTTCAGAGCCAGCCGTTGCGCTTGAGGGTGCGGTGGATGCCCAGACAGATGCCGACCGTGATCGACAGGACCAGCGGGTAGCCGAACTTCCAGTGCGTCTCCGGCATGTAGTCGAAGTTCATGCCGTAGACCCCGCACACCATCGTGGGTACGGCGATGATCGCGGCCCACGAGGTGATCTTGCGCATGTCCTCGTTCTGCGCGACGGACGCCTGGGCGAGGTTGGCCTGGAGGATGGAGTTCAGCAGTTCGTCGAAGCCGATGACCTGCTCCTGCACCCGTGCCACGTGGTCGGCGACGTCTCGGAAGTACTTCTGGATCTCCGGGTCGACCAGCCGCATCGGCCGCTCGCTGAGCAGCTGCATGGGACGCAGCAGCGGCGCCACCGCCCGCTTGAACTCCAGCACCTCGCGCTTGAGCTGGTAGATCCGCCCGGCGTCCGTGCCGCGCGGCGAGCCCTTGCGCCCCGGCGAGAACACCTCCGTCTCGACCTCGTCGATGTCGTCCTGCACCGCGTCGGCGACCGCGATGTAGCCGTCGACGACGTGGTCGGCGATGGCGTGCAGCACCGCGGAGGGGCCCTTGAGCAGCAGCTCCGGGTCCTCCTGGAGGCGGCGGCGCAGCGCCCGCAGCGAGCCCTGCCCGCCGTGCCGGACGGTGATGAAGAAGTCCCGGCCGGTGAAGCACATGACCTCGCCGGTCTCGACGACCTCGCTGTTGGCGGTGAGCTGGTCGTGGTCGACGTAGTGGACGGTCTTGAAGACCGTGAACAGGGAGTCGTCGTAGCGCTCCAGCTTGGGCCGCTGGTGGGCCTGGACCGCGTCCTCCACGGCCAGCGGGTGCAGCCCGAACTCCCGGGCGATACCGGCGAACTCGTCCTCGGTGGGCTCGTGCAGGCCGATCCACACGAACCCGCCGTCGCGGCGCACCTGGCGCATCGCCGTGTGCGGGGTCAGCGGCAGGTCCGTCTCGACGCGGGTGCCGTCGCGGTAGACGGCGCAGTCGACGACGGCGGAGGCCGTCGCCGGGTCACGGGTGGTGTCGTAGGCACCGCCGTCCTTGCGCAGCGAGACGCGGGACGGGCGGACCGCGGCGCGCAGGTCACGGATCATCGACATGGCAGGCTCCTTCGCGGCGGGCGGCGAACGAGGCCGGAGACGGGTGGAACCACCCGGAATGAGGACGTCCAGACCACGCGTGCTCGGCGCGTCCACAAAGCGGGGGGCACCGCACCGTCGCGGTGGCCGACTTCGCTGCTGATTCAGCTGCTGACCCGGACCGACGGCCGGGTCAGGCAAAACGAGACGAAGTGCTCTTCCTTGCGAGGGCGCGCCTGCGGACAGCGGCGACGGGAAGAAAGCCGGTGCGGCTGCGTCAGCGGCCGGAAGAGCGGGTGGTACTGCACGGTCGACTTCGGTCCATGCCAGCCCCACCTCCTCCGGCCGGTCCCTCGTGAGGGACGATCCATTCCCCTTGTTTGGAGGGGTTCCCCGTAGGGGAGTGTTCACAGTGTCGGGGACTTGATCGCGACGCACTGCGTGCTGCCCCGAACCGCTGGGCCAGAGTACCAGTCACCCGACGTGTCAAGGCGCCGCTTTGCCTCTTCCCGACGAGTTCTATGCTCGCCGCATGGCTGATGTTCTTCCTCTGGTCGAGGCCCGGTTGCACAGCGCGCTGGGTGAGCCGGACGCGCGCGCGGCGGTCACCTTCCTCGGCACCGACCGCATCGAGGTGCTGCGCTTCCCCGCCGCCGGCCAGGAGGGCGACGTCGTCCGCTACGCCACCCTCGGCATGTCGGCCCAGCCCATGGCGGACCCGACGGCCGCGCTCGCCGACCCGGTCAAGGGCCCCCGCGCCGAGCTGGTGCTCTCCGTGCGCTCCGGGGCGGCCGACACCGACAAGGTGCTGCGCCCGCTCGCCGTACTGGCCGCGTCCCCGCAGGTCGAGGGCGTGATCGTGGCGCCCGGCGCGTCGCTGGACGTCGGTGAGCCGCTGTGGCCCGGGGCCCCGTTCACCTCGGTCCTGGTCGCCGAGCCGGGGGGCCTGGTCGAGGACCTGGAGCTGGACGCCCCGCTGGACCCGGTGCGCTTCCTGCCGCTGCTGCCGATGACGCCGAACGAGGCCGCCTGGAAGCGGGTGCACGGCGCGCCCGCCCTCCAGGAGCGCTGGCTGAACCACGGAACGGACCTGCGCGATCCGTCGCGCAGGTCCGTCCCGCTGGACTGACACCGGGGGCCGGCCCGGTGGGCCGACCCGCCGGAGTGACGTAACTCACCGGTTCCGTCTCGTCAGTTGGCGAAGACCGTGACCGAGTCCTCGCTCGCGTGCTTCGGCTCCAGTTCCTCGGCGTCGGCGGTGAGCGCCCGGCGCCGTACGAGGACCACGACCGCGCCGAGCAGGGCGGTCACCGCCGCCACCACGAACGGGATGTGGACGTCGGTCCACTCCTCGATCTTCGGCGCGAAGTAGGGCGCGGCCGCCGCGGCGAACCAGCGCACGAAGTTGTAGCCCGCGCTCGCCACCGGACGCGGAGCGTCCGAGACCCCGAGGGCCAGCTCGGTGTAGACGGTGTTGTTCACGCCGATGAACGCGCCGGACAGGATCGTGCAGACGATCGCCGCGGTGTGGTTGCCGTACCCGAGGACCAGCACGTCGGCCGCGAGCAGCACCAGCGAGCCGCCGAGCACCTTGAGCGAGCCGAAGCGCCGCTGCATGCGGGGTGCCACCAGCACCGAGAAGACGGCGAGCAGCACGCCCCAGGCGAAGAACACCGCGCCGGACTTGTACGGCGTCATGTTCAGCACGAAGGGCGTGAAGGCCAGCACGGTGAAGAACGTGTAGTTGTAGAAGAACGCCGAGACCGCGGCGGAGGCGAGGCCGCCGTGGCCCAGCGCCCTGATCGGGTCGAGCAGCGAGGTCTTGCGGGCGGGCTTCGGCTGCTCCTTGAGGAACACCGTGATGCACAGGAAGCCGATCGCCATCAGGAAGGCCGTGCCGAAGAACGGGTAGCGCCAGCTGGCGTCGCCGAGCAGTGCGCCCAGCAGCGGGCCGCAGGCCATGCCGAGGCCCAGGGCGGACTCGTAGAGCAGGATCGCGGCGGCGCTGCCGCCGGCCGCCGCGCCGACGATCACCGCGAGGGCCGTCGAGACGAACAGCGCGTTGCCCAGGCCCCAGCCGGCCCGGTAGCCGACGAGCTGGCCGACGGTGTCGGAGGTGCCGGCGAGGCCCGCGAAGACCACGACGAAGGCCAGGCCGAGCAGCAGGGTCTTGCGGCCGCCGATGCGGCTGGAGACGAAGCCGGTGACCAGCATGGCCAGGGCGGTGATGAGGAAGTACGAGGTGAACAGGAGCGAGACCTGTCCGGCGCTCGCGTCCAGGCCCTTGGCGATGGACGGGAGGATCGGGTCGACGAGCCCGATGCCCATGAAGGCCACGACGGACGCGCCCGCGGTCGCCCACACGGCCTTGGGCTGCCGCAGGATGCTGCCCGCACCCGCGTCGAAGGGATCCATGCTTGCTCTCCAAAGGGGACGAGAGGGGACGGGAGGGGGACAAGAGGGGTGCCAAATGGTTGGCGTATACACATAGTAAGTTAGCTCTGCTAATTAATGCAACATACACCTAGTTCCGCGCACGGGTGATCGTCCTTGACGTGGGCGGGCGAGGGTAGGACCGTGGGGCTCTATGAGGGGCGAACCCAGTTGCCCGAAGTGTGGTGGCCGGGTCAGGGCTCCCGGCCTCTTCGCCGATTCCTGGCAGTGCGACCTGCACGGCATCGTGCACCCGGTCCAGCCCGTACTCCCGCCCAGCGTCGAGGCGCTCGGCGTCGTCGTGCACCGCACGCAGGTGCCGTTGTGGATGCCCTGGCCGCTGCCGGTCGGCTGGCTCTTCACCGGTGTGGCCTGTGCGGGCGACGACCGCAGCGGGGGCCGGGCGACCGCCGTCGCCTGTTCCGGGCCGGGCCCGCTCGGGGGCATCGGTGAGCTGATCCTGGTCGCCGAGGAACTCGGCGTCGGCCTCGGCGCGCGGTACGCGGGCCTCGACGGCCCGGATCCCGGACCGTACCTGGACGTCGAGAAACCGCCCCAGGTCAAGGTCCTGGCCGCGGGCCGCCCCACCCCCCTCTGGCACGTCTCCGGGGGGCCCGTCGACCGTGCCGTCTTCGCCGGGGAGGCCCTCGGCATGTGGCTGTGGGCCGTGGTGTGGCCCGAGCGGTCCGGGCTGCTGATGTACGAGGAGCTGGTGCTGACCGACCTGCGGGACGCCGGTGCCGAGGTGGACCTGGTGCCGTGCGGGGCGCTGTCGCCGCGGCTGATCGAGCCGACGGCGCCGTAGCGCCGCCGGGGGCGGACGGGGCGGCGGGGCGGCGGGGCGGCGGGCCGTGGTGGCGTAGGGGGCGCAGGGGTGCTGCGGGTGTGACGGCGGGGGGTCGAGTTCCGGTTATCCTTGAGCGTCCCCTTCCGTCCCGTCACCGCTTGGAGTCAGCGTCGTGCGTATCGATCTGCACACCCACTCCACCGCGTCCGACGGCACGGACACCCCGGCCCAGCTGGTGCGCAAGGCCGCCGCGACCGGACTCGACGTCGTCGCGCTGACCGACCACGACACCACCCGCGGCCACGCCGAGGCCGTCGCCGCCCTGCCCGAGGGGCTCACCCTCGTCACCGGCGCCGAGCTCTCCTGCCGCCTCGACGGCGTCAGCATGCACATGCTGGCCTACCTCTTCGACCCCGAGGAGCCCGCCCTGCTCGCCGAGCGCGAGCTGGTCCGGGACGACCGGGTGCCGCGGGCCCGGGCCATGGTCGCCAAGCTCAACGAACTGGGCGTGCCCGTCACCTGGGAGCAGGTCGCCGGGATCGCCGGCGGCGGCTCGGTCGGCCGGCCGCACGTGGCCTCCGCCCTCGTGGAACTGGGCGTCGTCCCCACCGTGAACGACGCATTCACCCAGGACTGGCTGGCCGACGGCGGCCGGGCCCACGTGGCGAAGCACGAGACCGACCCCTTCGAGGCGCTCCGGCTGATCAAGGGCGCGGGCGGGGTCGCCGTGTTCGCGCACCCGGCCGCCGCCAAGCGCGGACGCACCCTGTCCGAGGCCGCGATCGCCGACCTGGCGGCCGCCGGGCTGGACGGCATCGAGGTCGACCACATGGACCACGACGCGCAGACGCGGGCACGGCTGCGCGGGACGGCGAAGGAGCTGGGGCTCCTGGTGACCGGTTCGAGCGACTACCACGGCAGCCGGAAGACCTGCGTGCTCGGCGAGTACACGACCGACCCCGAGGTGTACGGGGAGATCACGCGACGGGCGTTCGGGGCGTTCCCCGTGCCGGGGGCCGGCGGGGCCTGAGCCTCACCCTCCGCGCGATCTCCTTCCACTCTTCCCCCTCCTCCGCAAGGCCAGTAGCTCACCCATGTTCGACGTCGCCGTCTTCGGCTCCCTCTTCCTGACCCTTTTTGTCATCATGGATCCCCCCGGGATCACCCCGATCTTCCTCGCGCTCACCTCCGGCCGCCCCGGCAAGGTGCAGAAGCGGATGGCCCTCCAGGCCGTCTGCGTCGCCGGTGGTGTGATCACGGTGTTCGGTCTGCTCGGGCACCAGATCCTCGACTACCTGCACGTGTCCGTGCCCGCCCTGATGATCGCGGGCGGGCTGCTGCTCCTGCTGATCGCCCTCGACCTGCTCACCGGCAAGACGGACGAGCCGAAGCAGACCAAGGACGTCAACGTCGCCCTCGTTCCGCTGGGCATGCCGCTGCTCGCCGGGCCCGGCGCGATCGTGTCGGTCATCCTGGCCGTGCAGAAGGCGGACAGCGTGACCACGCAGGTCTCGGTGTGGGCGGCGATCCTCGCCATCCACGTGGTGCTGTGGCTGGTGATGCGGTACTCGCTGCTGATCATCCGGGTCATCAAGGACGGCGGTGTGGTCCTGGTGACCCGGCTCGCCGGCATGATGCTCTCCGCGATCGCCGTGCAGCAGATCATCAACGGCGTCACCCAGGTGATCCAGGGCGCGTGAGCGCAGCGACAGGGCCCCCGCACGGTGTTCCGTGCGGGGGCCCTGAGCATGTGCGAACAGTCCGCGTTACAAGGCCGAGGTGTCGGCGGGGCGGATCCACAGGCGCTGCCCGATGGCGGCGGCCTGCTGAACGATGCGGTTCACGGAGGCGGCGTCCACGACAGTCGTGTCCACGGGGGTCCCGTCGACGTCGTCGAGTCGCATGACTTCAAAGCGCATGGCCTCTCCCTTGATCTGGTCATCCTCCTGCGGAGAACTACTGGTGTGGCTCCTGGGTCGTCGGTGCCCGGGCTTCCGTAGTGGTCAACGGGATGCCCTCTGCAAACATTCCCTACGCTAAGGAAATTTTTCGCACGACTAATTACTGACAGGTAAGTCGCTTGTTACAGCGCGATAGGTGTCTCGTACAAGACTGACCGGGACCGGTTGTGTTCGTAGCGTGACCGCCGGGACAATGGAGGTGATGAACGACGACCTCGCGTCCCTGAACGCTCGCATCGATCGCACGAACGAGCTGCTCCAGCGCATGCTCGCCGAGGTGGCGAAGACCCCCTCGACCCACGCGATCTTCGTCGACGCCGGTTACCTGTACGCGGCGGCGGGGCGACTGGTGGCCGGGACCGAGGACCGCCGGGCCTTCGACCTGGACGCCGAGGGGCTCATCGAGGCCCTCATCGACAGGGCCCGGACCATCTTCGCCGACAGCCGCCTGCTGCGCGTGTACTGGTACGACGGCGCCCGCCGCCGCATTCACACCGCCGAGCAGCAGTCCATCGCCGAGCTGCCGGACGTCAAGGTGCGCCTGGGCAACCTCAACGCCAACAACCAGCAGAAGGGCGTCGACTCCCTCATCCGCACCGACCTGGAGTCCCTCGCCCGGCACCGCGCCATCAGCGACGCGGCCCTGCTCGGCGGCGACGAGGACCTCGTGTCGGCGGTCGAAGCCGCCCAGGGGTTCGGCGCCCGCGTCCACCTGTGGGGCATCGAGGCCCCCGAGGGCCGCAACCAGGCCGAGCCGCTGCTCTGGGAGGTCGACAGCCAGCGCACCCTCGACCTCGACTTCTTCAAGCCGTACGTCTCCCGGCGCACGGCCCCCGCCGTCGAGGCGACGGGTCTCACCCGCCCGGCCCGGGAGGACGTCCGCTTCGTGGGTGCGCAGATCGCGGCGAAATGGCTGGCGGCCCGGGGGCGCGAGTCCCTCGTCGAGCTGCTCCCCGGCCACCCCTACCTGCCCGGCTCCGTGGACCAGGACCTGCTGGTGGAGGCCGAGGGACTGCTGCAGTACTCGCTGCGCGGCCAGGCCGACCTGCGCCGGGCGCTGCGGGACGGCTTCTGGGAGCACCTGCGGGCGCAGTACTAGAGCCTGCCGGCGGAGTACCGGGGCCTGTCGGCGGAGTACGGGGGCCTGTCCGCGGAGTACTGTCCGCGGGGCTCAGCGCACGTACGGCCGGGGCGGCACGGGATGGTCGTCCCAGAAGTCGGCGAGGGCGCGGGCGGTCGCCAGGGGCTGGTCGGTGTTGGGGGAGTGCTCGGCGCCCGCGACGACCGTCCGGCGCGCGTCCAGCCGCAGGGCCATCTCGTCCAGGAGGGGCACGGGCCAGGTGTCGTCATAGGTGCCCGACAGCACGTGGAACGGCAGCGGTACGGCGGCGAGCTCGGCGACACGGTCCGGCTCGGTGCACAACTGGCGTCCCGTGGCGAGCAGTTGCGCCGGCCTGGTGCCCAGCCAGCGGTCGCGCAGCCGTACCGGGTCCTCCGGTCCGTGGGCGGGGTCCGGGGCGCCGGCCTCTTCCGGCGGTCCCATGGCCTGCATCACGTTCCAGACCTCCGCCATCGTCATCGTGTCCAGCGCGTCCCGCAGCAGCTTCACCCGCTGCCGCTGCGACTCGGAGATCCGCGCCGGGCCCGAGGACATCAGCGTGAGGGAAAGGAACGGGGCGGCGTCGAGCAGGACGGCGGCCCGTGCGATCTGGCCGCCCAGGGAGTGCCCCACGAGGTGCACGCGCGTCCCGAGGGCGGCGGCCTGCGCGAGCACGTCCCGGGCCAGTTCGGCCCGCGCGTACCCTGCCTCGTCGTGCTCGGGCCCGTCCGACTCGTACTGCCCGCGTCCGTCCACGGCGACCGTGCGGTAGCCGCGCGCCCCGAGCGGCCGGTGCAGCAGGGTGAAGTCCTCCTTGCTCCCCGTGAAGCCGGGCAGCATCATCACCACGCCCTTCGGCGCGACCCCGGCGGCCACGGGCGAGTCGACGACGGCGAACTCACCGCGTGCGGTACGCAGCCGGTACGTGCGGGCGTCCGGGGGCGGGCTGAAGGCGGCGTTCCTGCTCACGGGCAGAGGCTATCGGGCGATGCGCACGGGAGTGACGACGCCCAACGCCGTCGGCCCCGTCCCACGTGGGTGGCGGGACGGGGCCGACGGCCCGGGACGAGCGGCGCGGATCAGCTCTCGCCGGCCTCCGCGGGCTGCGCGGCGGCGGCCGTCTTGCGGGTACGGCGGGCCTTCGGCTTCGCCTCCGCCGTCTCGGCACCCGCCGCGGGCGCCTCGACGGCAACCGCGGCCTTACGGGTCCGGCGCCGCGGGGCGGCCTCCGGCTCCTGCGAGGCCTGCGCCGGAATCTCGGCGGCGGCCTCGACGGCCGCGGCCGCCTTCCGGGTGCGGCGGGCCCTGGGCTTCGCGTCCGCGGCCTCGGCGGTGTCGGCGGCGGCTTCCGCTGCCTTGGTGGCGGCCGTCTTGCGGGTGCGGCGCGGCTTGGCCTCGACCTCGGCCTCGGCGTCTGGAGCAGCCTGCACCGCCGGTTCGGCGGTCTTGCGGGTGCGGCGGGTCTTCGGCTTCGCGTCCGCGGCCTCGGCGGTGTCGGCGGCGGCTTCCGCTGCCTTGGTGGCGGCCGTCTTGCGGGTGCGGCGCGGCTTGGCCTCGGCCTCCGCTTCGGCGTCTGGAGCAGCCTGCACCGCCGGTTCGGCGGTCTTGCGGGTGCGGCGGGTCTTCGGCTTCGCGTCCGCGGCCTCGGCGGTGTCGGCGACGGCTTCCGCCTTGGCGGCGGCCGTCTTCCGCGTGCGGCGCGGCTTGGCCTCGGCCTCGGCGTCCGGAGCAGCCTGCACGGCGGGCTCGGCCGCCTTGCGGGTCCGGCGGCGCGGCTTGGTCTCGGCCGGCTCGGACGCGGGCTCGGTCGCTCCCTCGGCCGTGTCGACCGCCGCCTCGGCGGCCGTGGCCTTGCGGGTGCGCCGGCGCGGCTTCTCGACAGGAGCCTCCACCGTCGGAGCCTCGACGACCGCCGGAGCCTCGACGACTGCCGGAGCCTCGACGACTGCCGGAGCCTCGATCGACTCCTCAGTGGCCGGGGCGGCCGGGGCCTCGGCCGCCTTGCGGGTGCGGGTGCGGCGGCGCGGCTTCGTCGGGGCCTCCACGGCCTCCACGACCTCCACGACCTCCGGGGTCTCCACCGTTTCCACGACCGGAGCCTCGGAAGGCGCGAGCGCGGCGTCCTCGGCGGCCTGCGCCGCAGGGGAGTCGGTGCCGGGCGTCGCGGCGGTCTCCTGGCGGCGCGAGGGCTCACCGCTCCGGGTACGGCGCCGGCGGCGCAGCGTGCGGGGACCCTTGTCGCCGTCGGTACCCGCGGAGGCGTCCGCACCACCGGTCACGGCCTCGGCCGCGGGGGCCACGGAGGCCTCCGCGTCCACCGGCGCACCGCCGCGCATCCGACGGCGGCGGCGCGGCGTCGTACGGGACGAACGGTCGCGCTCGCGGTCGCCGGAACGCGAGTCGTCGCGCCCGCCTCGGCCACCCCGGTCGCCACGTCCGCGGCCACCGCGGCCACCGCGGCCGCCCGGCTCGCCCAGGTCCTCGAGCTCCTCCGCGTCGAGCCCGGCGCGGGTGCGCTCCGAGCGCGGCAGGACGCCCTTGGTGCCCTCGGCGATGCCCAGGTCGGTGTACAGGTGCGGGGAGGTGGAGTACGTCTCCGGCGGGTCGTTGAAGCCCAGGTCCAGCGCCTTGTTGATCAGCTGCCAGCGCGGGATGTCGTCCCAGTCGACCAGCGTGATCGCCGTACCCTTCGCGCCCGCGCGGCCGGTGCGGCCGATGCGGTGCAGGTAGGTCTTCTCCTCTTCCGGCGACTGGTAGTTGATGACGTGCGTCACGCCCTCGACGTCGATGCCGCGGGCGGCGACGTCGGTGCAGACGAGCACGTCCACCTTGCCGTTGCGGAAGGCGCGCAGGGCCTGCTCGCGGGCGCCCTGGCCGAGGTCGCCGTGGACCGCGCCGGAGGCGAAGCCGCGCTGCTTGAGCTGGTCGGCCAGGTCGGCCGCCGTGCGCTTGGTGCGGCAGAAGACCATGGCCAGTCCGCGGCCGTCGGCCTGCAGTATGCGGGCCACCATCTCGGGCTTGTCCATGTTGTGCGCGCGGTAGACGAACTGCTTCGTGTTCGCGACCGTCGCGCCCTCGTCGTCCGGCGAGGTGGCGCGGATGTGCGTGGGCTGCGACATGTAGCGCCGGGCCAGTCCGATGACCGCGCCCGGCATGGTGGCCGAGAACAGCATGGTCTGACGCCGGGCAGGCAGCATGTTGATGATCTTCTCGACGTCGGGCAGGAAGCCCAGGTCGAGCATCTCGTCGGCCTCGTCGAGGACCAGGCACTTGACGTGCTTCAGGCTCAGCTTCTTCTGGCCGGCCAGGTCCAGCAGGCGGCCCGGGGTGCCGACGATCACGTCGACGCCCTGCTTCAGGGCCTCCACCTGCGGCTCGTAGGCGCGGCCGCCGTAGATCGCGAGGACGCGTACGTTGCGGACCTTGCCGGCGGTCAGGAGGTCGTTGGTGACCTGCTGGCACAGCTCGCGCGTCGGGACGACGACGAGGGCCTGCGGCGCGTCGGTGAGGGACTCGGGCGCCGCCCGGCCCGCCTCGACGTCGGCGGGGACGGTGACGCGCTCAAGGAGCGGGAGGCCGAAGCCCAGCGTCTTGCCGGTGCCGGTCTTGGCCTGGCCGATCACGTCCGTGCCCGAGAGGGCCACGGGGAGCGTCAGCTCCTGGATCGGAAAGGGAGTCGTGATGCCGACGGCTTCGAGGGCTTCGGCGGTCTCGGGGAGGATCCCGAGGGATCGGAACGTCGTAGTCAGGGTGCTGCCTCTTCTGTGTACGTGGTGCGAGGCGAGCGCGCGGGTCGTGCCGGACCGTGTCGGGGACGTCGGCTGCCTTACGGGTGAGCCGTAGGACACGGGACCTCTGTCGACGCTCCAGCGCTCGTACCACTGAGGGTCCCCCTCCGGAACCCGTACGCAATGCGGCGTACGGCAAGGAGGGCTGTCGGGTCGGAGCCGATCGGGCCACCGACCGGGCATCCTCATGCGTGCGGCCCGACGACGATGTCACGTACCCGTACGTCGCATACTCGGCAGGCGCATTACCACCATACCCCGGATTCGCGCACACGCGATGGCCGATTTCCTCACGTAGTCGTCGTCACACTGACTGACCAGGGCCTTACCGCCGCTGAAGAGCGGGCTATTGTGCGCTGCATGACGAGCTCTGACAAGCCTGGCACCGCCGCAGACGCCCCCGCCGAGACCGCTGGTAACGCCGGTACCGCCGGAACCACCCCGGTCGCCGCCCGCGACTGGGCGGCGGCCGCGGCCGACCCGCAGTACCGCGCCGCGGTCGTGGACCTGCTCGGCGCGCTCGCGTACGGCGAGCTGGCGGCGTTCGAGCGGCTCGCGGAGGACGCCAAGCTGGCGCCCACGCTGGCGGACAAGGCGGAGCTGGCGAAGATGGCGTCGGCGGAGTTCCACCACTTCGAGCGGCTGCGCGACCGGCTGGCCGAGATCGGTGAGGAGCCGACGGGGGCGATGGAGCCGTTCGTGGCCGCCTACGACGGCTTCCACAAGCAGACGGACCCCTCGGACTGGCTGGAGGGTCTCGTCAAGGCCTACGTCGGCGACTCCATCGCGAGCGACTTCTACCGCGAGGTCGCCGCCCGCCTCGACACGGACACCCGCGAGCTGGTCCTCGCCGTGCTCGACGACACCGGGCACGCCGGTTTCGCCGTGGAGAAGGTGCGCGCGGCGATCGACGCCGATCCGCGCGTGGGCGGGCGGCTCGCGCTGTGGGCGCGGCGGCTGATGGGGGAGGCGCTCTCGCAGTCCCAGCGGGTGGTGGCCGACCGGGACGCGCTGTCGACCATGCTCGTGGGCGGGGTCGCGGACGGCTTCGACCTGGCCGAGGTCGGCAAGATGTTCTCCCGGATCACCGAGGCGCACACCAAGCGGATGGCGGCGCTGGGTCTGGCGGCCTGACGCCGTCACCCGGGCCGGGTGTCATCACTCGGGCCGGGCGCAACCGCAGGGGCCGGGCGCCGTCACTCGGGCCGGGTGTCACCACTCGGGCCGGGCGCCGTCGCCCGGGCCCGACGCGGTGCGGACGGTCTGCCGGTCAGGCGGGCGCCGAACTGCGGCGGAGCCTTCCCGCGGGGCGCAGCAGCAGCGACAGCGAGGCCGCGGAGACCGTCGCCGAACCCAGTAGCACCAGCACGAGTCCCCCGGCGCCCAGCGCGGTGTGCGTGACGAACGCCCCGAAGAGGGCCCCGGCGACACCGGTCGGCAGGACGAGGAGCGGCGCGGGCAGACGGTGCGGCAGACGGTGCGCGGCCGCCCATGCCAGGGCGAGGCCGAGAAGTGCGGCGCTGAGCGCTTCCAAGATCATGTCGGGGTCCCTCCCACATGGCCGGCCTGCCCCAAACGGTCACAGCCGACTTACCCCTGACCTGCGGAATGCAATCCTCCCCCTGTGGGTGAACTGTGCTCCGCCAGTGAACGGGAGTGGGGGGAGCCGGAAACGCGAAGACGGGTGGGGCCCGGCGGTGTGTCACCGCCGGGCCCCACCCGTTCTACGTCCGTCGTCCCGCGTCCGGCGGCTACAGCGCGCCGAAGCCCACCTTGCGCGGGGCCGGCTCGCCGATCTCGATGTAGGCGAGCCGGTCGGCCGGCACCAGGACCTTGCGGCCGTGTTCGTCCACGAGGCTCAGCAGCTGCGACTTGCCGGCCAGTGCCTCGCCCACCACGCGCTCGACCTCCTCGGCGCTCTGACCGCTCTCCAGAACGATCTCGCGGGGCGCGTGCTGCACGCCGATCTTGACCTCCACGGCTATGTCCCTCCGACGGTCAGTAAGTGCGCGATCTTCCGCGCCGTACCAGCACACATTAGCCCGGTGAGGGGACGTACACGCAGCGTCGGAGAACGCCAGGAGCGAACAGCCGGCGGGAACAGAACCGGTGCCGCGGTCCTCAGTGCTGCTCGGTGCCGTGCAACGGGAAGCCGGCGATGCCACGCCAGGCCAGCGAGGTCAGCAGCTGCACCGCCTGGTCGCGGGGCACGCTGCGGTCGCTGTGCAGCCAGGAGCGCGCCACCACCTGCGCGAGACCGCCCAGTCCCGAGGCCAGCAGCATCGACTCCGCGCGCGAGAGGCCGGTGTCCTCGGCGATGACGTCGCAGATCGCCTCCGCGCACTCGTTCGTCACCTTGTCCACGCGCTCGCGCACGGCGGGCTCGTTGGTCAGGTCCGACTCGAAGACCAGGCGGAAGGCGCCGCCCTCGTCCTCGACGTAGGCGAAGTACGCGTCCATCGTCGCCCGGACGCGCTGCTTGTTGTCGGAGGTCGACGCGAGCGCGCTGCGCACGGACTGGATCAGTGCCTCGCAGTGCTGGTCCAGCAGGGCGAGGTAGAGGTCGAGCTTGCCGGGGAAGTGCTGGTACAGCACCGGCTTGCTGACGCCTGCG
Source organism: Streptomyces sp. NPDC018026 (assembly GCF_044327745.1). Classification (NCBI taxonomy): domain Bacteria; kingdom Bacillati; phylum Actinomycetota; class Actinomycetes; order Kitasatosporales; family Streptomycetaceae; genus Streptomyces; species Streptomyces sp. NPDC018026. The sequence goes on along the minus strand of NZ_JBIRFY010000006.1, from coordinate 397,071 downwards.
CGCTCGGCGATGTCGTCCATCGCGGCCGCGTGGTAGCCCTGGGCCACGAACACTTCCTGTGCGGCGCCCAGCAGCTGGTTGCGTCGGGCTCGGCGGGGAAGGCGTGTGCCCCGCGGGCGTACCGCCTCTGTCTGCTCGATGGCTGTCACGCCGCCTCCCATAGTCGTCCTCGTGCGGTGTGCGCCGCGTTGACATCGTACTTTTCGGTAACCGTGGTGTGTGTGCTGCGAGCGCAGAATTTCACGGACCGGACGGTGGCGAAAGCCGCACAACAGGTTTCAAAAGGAGCCAGACCGGGCAAAGATCGGCCTCCGTTTCGGTGTTCAGCGGTAGTCGTCCTCGTCGTGCGAGACGACCCGGGCCTGCTCGGCCAGGTCCGCCTCGTTGGCGCGGTCCGGCTCGACGCCGGTCAGCGGCTCGTCGCGCTCCTGCCCGATGTCCGCCCGCTGCTCGGCGGCGTCGGCGTCGGGCGCCTCGACGTCGCGGTCCTCCGGATCCGGTGCCTGCGCCTCGTCGTCGAAGGTGTCGGGGTCGGTCGGGTCGACGGTCATGCTGGGCTCCCTTCCTACGGACGTCCCCGGGGTGCAGGGGTCACACGCGGGTGCCCACTTCACGAGCCTAGGAGACACCCGATCCGGACGCCATGCGTCGCCGGTCCCGGTCTTGTGCGCCCGGTCCCGGCGCCGACGGCATCCGTACCCGGGCGACGCGCCGCCGCAGCACCCTTGTGACGGCGAACACATGAACCACTGCGTGATCGTCTCGTAACATTGCCGCATGCCTTCGACCGAGCCGCCGTCCGTGCCGCCCGCCAGCGTGCTGCCGAAGGTCGCGGCCGTCAGGGTCGCGGACGGGGAGCGGCTCAGGTCGGTCCACCTCCCCGGCATCACCCTGACGGTGCGGTCGAGACGGCCCGCCCGCGAGGGGCTGCCGCCCGCCCTCTACGTCCACGGCCTCAGCGGCTCCTCGCAGAACTGGTCGGCGCTCATGCCGCTGCTGGACGGCGTCGTCCACAGCGAGGCCCTCGACCTGCCCGGCTTCGGCGACTCCCCGCCGCCGGACGACGGCCACTACTCGATCACGAGCCACGCGCGCGCGGTCGTCCGCCACCTCGACGCGTCCGGGCGCGGTCCCGTGCACCTGTTCGGGAACTCGCTGGGCGGCGCCGTCGTCACCCGCGTCGCCGCGGTGCGTCCCGACCTGGTGCGGACGCTGACCCTCGTGTCGCCCGCGCTGCCGGAGATCCGCGTGCAGCGCAGCGCACTGCCGACGGGGCTGCTGGCGGTGCCGGGGGTGGTTCCGCTGTTCAACCGGCTCACCCGGGAGTGGACCGCGGAGCAGCGGGTCCGTGGCGTGACGGCACTCTGCTACGGAGATCCGGGGCGGGTGACGCCGGAAGGCTTCCGCAACGCGGTGCAGGAGATGGAGCGGCGGCTGCGGCTGCCGTACTTCTGGGACGCCATGGCGCGTTCCACCCGGGGACTCGTCAACGCGTACACGGTGGGCGGCCAGCACGGACTGTGGCGACAGGCCGAGCGGGTTCTCGCACCCACGCTCCTGGTCTACGGTGGACGCGACCAACTCGTCGGCTACCGCATGGCCCAGCGGGCCGCCCGCGCCTTCCGTGACTCCCGGCTGCTGACCCTGCCGGACGCGGGACACGTGGCGATGATGGAGTATCCGGAAGCCGTTGCCACGGCGTTCCGCGAACTCCTCGCGGACACCGCGGACGCTGCGGACACCGCGGCTGCCCCGGACACGGTGGGCACCGCGGACGCGGTGGGCACCGGGAAGCCGGCGGGTGGCGAGAGGACCGACGGGGCCGTCGACGACGAGCCCGCCAACCAGACGTCAGGAGGCTGAGGCGCGACGTGGGACGCCACAGCCGCCGCGGGCCCGCTCCCAAGGCAGACGCCGCGGACACCGCCGCGACAAGTGAGAACCGGGCCGGTCGGCCCGACCCGCGCCGGACGAACGGGCCGCCGCAGGGGCCGCAGGGGCCCTACCGGCCGCAGGGCCCTCATCAGCCACAGTGGCCCCACCAGTCACAGGGCCCCCACCAGTCACGGGGGGTCGAGGGGGCGGCGCCACGCGGGGCGGCGCCGGGCGACGTCCCGGGTGGCCGCCAGGGGTACGTGGGCCCCGGTCCCGGTCCGGGGCGGGGTCCGGGCGCGCGATTCCCGGACGAGACGCCGGCCCACGGTTTTCCGCGGACGGCGGACGGTACGCCCGCGCAGGGCGTCCCCGGGTTCCCCGACGGCACCCCGGCACACGGTGTGCCGCGGGTCCGGGGCGGTCACCCCGAGCAGCGGGAACCGGGCGGAGGCTGGGGCGAGCCGGCCGGGCGGCCCGGTGCCGGGTACGGACCGGCGGCGGGACCGCGCACCGGGGCCCCCGCGCCCTTCGTCCCGCCCTCGCCGTCCGGACCGGCCCCGCCCTTCCCGAGGCAGCGGCAGGCGCCGGCGGAGGGGCCGCGCCAGGACTACCTGGACGCCTTCGGCGCGGACGACGACGTCTTCGCGGTCCGTCCCCGCGGCCGTACCCCCGGTGCGGCCCGGCCCGCCGACCCGTACGCCTCCGTCACCGACTGGAGCGCCGCGGACGGGGGCGCCTCCGGAGGCGGCGGCATCCCCGGCGGTGCCGACGAGGACGCCGACGACGAGCCGCCCACGGGCGAACCCGCACCGGTCAAGGGGGCCAAGGGCCGGACCTTCACCGGTGTCGCGGCGGCCGCCGTCACCACCGTGCTGGCCGTCGTCGTGGCCGGTCAGGTCGCCGACGGGTCGGACGAGGGCGACATGCGCGCGCAGTCCGCCACCGACCAGGCCCGCGGTGCCCACGACCCGGCGTCACGGGACGACGAGCGGCCGACGCCCTCCGCGTCCGCCTCCGCGAAACCGCTGACGTACGAGCAGAAGATGGGCAAGAGGTACCCGCTGGGTGCCACCCTCAAGGCCTCGGGGAAGTTCGACGCGATCCCGGGCATCGCCAAGGGGACCGGGAAGGGGCAGAAGTACACCTACCGCATCGACGTGGAGCAGGGGCTCGGCCTCGACGGCGAACTCTTCGCCGAGGCCGTGCAGAAGACCCTCAACGACGACCGGAGCTGGGCCCACAACGGCGCCCGTACCTTCGAGCGCGTCGAATCGGGGCAGCCGGACTTCGTCCTCACGCTGGCCAGCCCCGGCACCACCGCCGAGTGGTGCGCCAAGTCGGGCCTGGACACCACCGAGGACAACGTCTCCTGCGACTCGGCCGCCACCCAGCGCGTAATGATCAACGCCTACCGCTGGGCCCAGGGCGCCGCGCCGTACGGCGATGCGATCCACGCCTACCGGCAGATGCTGATCAACCACGAGGTCGGGCACCGCATCGGCTACAACCACGTCACCTGCGACAAGGACGGCGAACTCGCCCCGGTCATGCAACAGCAGACGAAATTCGTAGACCACGACGGAATCGACTGCCGCCCCAACGCCTGGGCCTACCCGAACGGCTGACGGCCGGTTCGGGCCCACGCGTCGCACTCGGTGACCGCTTGATCTCTTAACGCGACCGAACGCGCCTCGCACGGGAAAGTTACGACCGTTCACCCCTTTTGGTGGTGCGATGGACAACCGTCCATCGCACCACCTCCTTGTCCGCATACGTTCGTCCCGCTGCGAGCCGCCGGGCCAACGGCGGCTCCCCAAACGGGAGATCGGGGGTGCGCGCGTGCGCATCGGACTGCTTACGGAGGGTGGCTATCCGTATGTGAGCGGTGAGGCCGGGCTCTGGTGCGACCGGCTCGTGCGCGGCTTGGAGCACCACGAGTTCGACGTCTACGCGCTCAGCCGCAGCGAGCGCGAGGAGGACGAGGGCTGGGTGCCGCTGCCGCCGCAGGTCGGCCGGGTGCGCACCGCCCCGCTGTGGGAAACCGTGGACGACGGAATCGTCCACGGACGGCGTGCGCGCCGGCGCTTCGCCGAGTACTACGGCGAGTTGGCCACGGCCCTGTGCACCGCCGCGCCCGGGGATCCGGCCAGGAGCTCGGAGGCGGAGCCGGAAGGGCAGTCGGAAGGGCAGTCGGCCCTTGAGGCGGACCGTTTCGCCAGCGCGCTGTACGGCCTCGCCGAACTCGCCCGCGACGAGGGTGGACTGCCCGCCGCACTCCGCTCGGAGACCGCCGTACGCGCCCTGGAACGCGCCTGTCGCGCGCCTGGCGCCCACCGCTCCGCGCGCGAGGCGCGCGTTCCCGATCTGCTGGCCGTCGCCGCGCGCCTCGAACGCGTCCTGCGCCCCCTGTCCCTCGACTGGTACGAGGACGACGACCTCGGTTCGGTGGACCTGTGCCACGCGGCCTCCGGAGGCACGGGCGCCCTCCCGGGCCTGCTCGCCCGGCACTTCTGCGACGTACCGCTGCTCGTCACCGAATACGGCGTGCGGCTGCGGACGCACTACCTCACGGAACCCGATTCCTCACCCGCGATACGGTCGCTGCTCGCCGCCTTCCACGGTCGGCTGGCCACCGAGACCTACCGGTGCGCGGCCGTGGTCACCCCGGGCAACACCCATACCCGTCGCTGGCAGGAGCGCTGTGGCGCCGAGCGCGCCAAACTGCGCACGGTCCACCCGGGCATGGACGCGGCTCCCTTCGCCGAGGCCGGGGAGTCCCCGGAGTGCGCCGACCCGCAGACCCTCGTCTGGGTCGGCCGCGTCGAACCGGCCAAGGACCTGGTCTCGCTGCTGCACGCCTTCGCGGAGGTCCGCAGGGCGGAGCCCGGCTCGCGGCTCAGGATCGTCGGTGCCCCCTTCGGCCCCGAGGGCCCCGCCTACCTGGCCCACTGCAAGGGGCTGGCGGCGCAGCTCTTCCCGGACGAGGCCGACGGTCCGCACGCCGTCGGCCGCAACCCGGTCTCCTTCGAGGAGACCGGCGGACCCGAACTGCCCTCCCGCGCCGACGCCTACGCCTCGGCGGCGCTGGTGGTGCTCTCCAGCGTCGTCGAAGGGTTCCCGACCGGACTCGTCGAGGCCATGTTCTGCGGCCGGGCGACGGTGTCCACGGACGTCGGCGCGGTGGTGGAGGCCATCGGAGGCACCGGACTGGTCGTGCCCCCGCGCAATCCGCGGGCGCTCGCCGAGGCGTGCGTCGCGCTGCTGCGCGACCCCGAGCGCCGCGAACGCCTGGGCGCCGCCGCGCGCGCCCGCGCACTGGAGCTGTTCACCGTCGAGCAGAACATCACGGCATTTCACGGCATTTACCTGGAGATCCTCTCGCGTACACCGGTCCGCCGCGTCGTCCTCGACGACACCGGCGAACCCCTGCCCTTCGGCGTCCCCGCCGAGGCCCACGTCCCCGGCCGCTGGAGCGATGCCACGGCCCGGATCGCTGCCCGGGGCGGTCCCGGCGCGGTCCGGACCGGTCCCGGCTGGGCGACGGACGGCGGCCGGCCGGGACCGGTCCGGGCCACGACACCGGTTTCGGCGGCCGAGGGAGCGTCCCGATGAGCGGCCTCGGCGAACTGGACCGGCCCGGGGCCCCGCGCGGCACGGGCCCTGGCGAAGGCAGGCAGCCGCCACCCGCGTCAGGCGTTCGCCGCTCCGCCGCGGACCCCGTGAAGGGGCTGCTGCACCGGCACCGCGAACTGTGCGAACGCGCTGTGGACCCGCTGGAGATCGCGGCGGGCCTGGAGGCGCACGGCGTCACCGACCGGACCGCCGCACGCTTCCGCCACCGGGACGTCTTCTCCCTCGCGGAAGAGATGTACGCCCGGGTCCCGCGCGACGGCGACACCCCCGCACCCTCCGAGGACGGGCCGACGCCCCGTCCGGGCGGGCCCCGCGCCGCCGGGTTCGTCCTCGCCCTGCTGCCCGGCGTGCTGTGCGCCGCCGCCGTGGCGGGACTGCGCCTGACCGACGGCCGGCCGCGCCTGATCGCGGCCGCCGTCGGAGTCCTCGCGGTCGCCCTGGCCCTGGGCGCGGCACTGCGCCGCGGGCCGCTGAGCGCCGCGCCGCGCACCACCAGCACCTGGACCTGCTGGCTCCTCGGCTACGCCCTCCTGGGCGACGGGCTCCTGCAGACCGCGGCCAGCGGTGGCCCCGACGGCCTGCCCGACGGCACCGCCGACGGGGAGTGGCCGGTCACCCTTGCCCCCGTCCTGGCCCTCGCGCTGTCCTACGCGCCGGCGGCCGGCTGCGCCCACCTCTTCACGGCGGGCGCCCGCCGCAAACTGTCGTCCAGCCGGGGTCTCACGGACTTCTCCGCCTCCGTGCGCCCCCTGCTGCTCGGCGCGTTCACCCTGTACCTGGGGGCCCTGGCGGCTCTGCTCACGCTGACCGGCGCCGTGCTCGGCGAACCCGCCGGCTGGCCCCAGGGACTCGGTCTGGGCGCCCTGTTGCTGCTCGCCCGGCTGCTCGGCGTGCACGGCCACGCCCACGCCGGTCCGCTCGTCCTCACCGCCACGGCCGCCGCGGAGGCGGCCGCCCTGGCCACGGTCTTCGCCGGCCGCCTCCCCGGCTGCGGCTTCCTGTCCGCGCCCGTGGAGGCACTGGTCGCCGCCTGCGGCCCGGCCGGTGTCCCGACGGCCGCCTGCGGCATCGGCGCCCTCACCCTCCTCGTCCACGCGTGCCGTCGCCTGACCAGGGCCTCGGCCCACGCCCCGACGGAGCGAACGCGGTGAGCGCGCGCACGGACAGCCCCTCAACCGTCCGCAACACCCTCGCATCACCCCCTGAAGGAGCCCCCAGATGACCACCTCCCGACCCGACGCCTCGGCACCGGGAGCCGCCCGATGAGAGTCCTGCTGATCGGAGCCAACGGCTACATCGGCCGCTTCGTCGCCGACCGTCTGCTCGCCGACCCCGCCGTCCAGCTCACCGCCCTCGGCCGCGGTGACGACGCCGACGTCCGCTTCGACCTCGCCACCGGAAGCCCGGGCGCCCTCACCCGCTTCCTGGACGCGGTCCATCCCGGAGTGGTCGTCAACTGCGCGGGCGCCACCCGGGGCGGCGCCCGCGAACTCACCCGGCACAACACCGTCGCCGTCGCGACGGTCTGCGAGGCCCTGCGCCGCAGCGGCTGCGGCGCCCGCCTCGTGCAGGTCGGCTGCAGCGCGGAGTACGGACCCAGCCAGCCCGGTTCCTCGACCGCGGAGGACGCCGTCCCCCGCCCCGGCGGTCCCTACGGCGTCAGCAAACTCGCCGCGACCGAACTCGTCCTCGGCTCCGGCCTGGACGCCGTCGTCCTGCGGGTCTTCTCGCCCGCGGGGCCCGGTACGCCCGCCGGCTCCCCGCTGGGCCGGCTCGCCGAGGCCATGCGCCGCGCGATGCAGTCCGGCGACGGCGAACTCCGGCTCGGCGGCCTCGGCGCCCAGCGGGACTTCGTCGACGTCCGCGACGTCGCACGAGCGGTGCACGCCGCCTCGCTCTCCGCCGCGCAGGGCGTCATCAACATCGGCTCCGGCCGCGCCGTCCGGCTGCGCGACGCCGCCGCCACCCTCGCCCGGGTCGCCGGCTACGGCGGGGCCCTGCACGAACTCGACGGACCCCCCGGAGCGCTGCGGCCCACGATCGGCCACCCCCGTACCGAGTCCCTCGGCCACCGGGTCGACGCCCTCGGCCACCACCGGAGCGACGCCCTCGGCCACCACCGCCCGGACCCCCTCCAGAGCCGCGGCGAGCGCACCGACCCCGAGCACGCGGTCCCGGCGGCGCACCCGTACCCCGACGGCTGCGGCAGCTGGCAGCAGGCCGATGTGCGCACCGCACGCGACCGGCTCGGCTGGCGGCCCCGGATCGCCCTCGAAGAGTCCCTCGCCGACATCTGGATGGAGGCGGCATGTCGTATCTGACCAGCACCAAAGCGGGCGTCCCGAGCACCGGCGTCCGCACCGGCCTCGGTGTCCCGGGGCTGGCCCACCCCCTCGTCGCCCCCGACGAGTGGGCCGGCCTCACCTGCCCCGGCACCCCGCTGCACTGGGTCGTCCTCAACATCGCCGACGGCCCCGGTGCGCACCCCGACCCGCGATGCCTGGAGGCCGCCGGCCGCCTGCGCAACGCGGGCGTCCGCGTCCTCGGCCATCTCGACGCCGCGTACGGAACCCGCAGCCTCGGCGAGCAGATCTCCGACGCCCACCGCTATCTCGACTGGTACCAGGTCGACGGATTCCTCCTCGCCCACTGTCCCTCCGACCGGGCCGCCCTGCCCGAGGTCCGCCGCACGGTCACCACCCTGCGGGCGGTCCGTGACGATGCCCACATCGTCCTCGGCCACGGCACCCATCCCTGCCCGGGCTATGCCGAGAACGCCGACCAGCTCGTCACCTTCTCGGGCACCTGGGCCGACTACCGCTGGTCCCAGGCGGCCGAGTGGAGCGCGGACTATCCGCCCGAGCGCTTCTGCCACTTCGTACACGGCCTGCCGCGCGGGCACCTGGAGGAAGCGCTGCGCATCGCCCGTTGGCAGGGGGCCGCGACGATCTGCTTCACCGACCGCACGGACCGCGGCGGCCGGGCCGACCCCTGGGAGACGATGCCCGGTTACTGGGACGAAATCGTCTCGCGGGTCGGGACGGGTGTCTCGGAATGAAAAAGGCCGTGGCAGTGTTACTTGGAGAACAACCGTAATTACTGACCGACCAACGGAGTCCCCGTGTCGCTGCCACCCCTGGTCGAGCCGGCCGCCGAGCTCACCGTAGACGAGGTCCGCAGGTACTCCCGCCACCTGATCATCCCCGATGTGGGGATGGACGGGCAGAAGCGGCTGAAGAACGCCAAGGTGCTCGCCGTGGGCGCGGGCGGCCTCGGTTCGCCGGCCCTGATGTACCTGGCGGCAGCCGGCGTAGGCACGCTCGGCATCATCGAGTTCGACGAGGTCGACGAGTCGAACCTGCAGCGGCAGGTCATCCACAGCCAGGCCGACATCGGCCGGCCCAAGGCCGAGTCCGCCCGTGACACCATCCAGGGCATCAACCCGCTGGTGGAGGTGATCCTTCACCAGGAGCGGCTCGAGGCCGACAACGTGATGGACATCTTCAGCCAGTACGACCTGATCGTCGACGGCACGGACAACTTCGCGACCCGCTACCTGGTCAACGACGCCTGCGTGCTGCTGAACAAGCCCTACGTCTGGGGTTCGATCTACCGCTTCGACGGCCAGGCCTCCGTCTTCTGGTCCGAGCACGGCCCCTGCTACCGCTGCCTCTACCCGGAGCCCCCGCCCCCCGGCATGGTCCCCTCCTGCGCCGAGGGCGGCGTCCTGGGCGTGCTGTGCGCGTCCATCGGCTCCATCCAGACCAACGAGGCCATCAAGCTCCTCCAGGGCATCGGCGAGCCGCTGGTCGGCCGCCTGATGATCTACGACGCCCTGGAGATGACCTACCGCCAGGTCAAGGTCCGCAAGGACCCCAACTGCGCGGTCTGCGGCGAGAACCCGACCGTCACCGAGCTCATCGACTACGAGGCCTTCTGCGGCGTCGTGTCCGAGGAGGCCCAGGCGGCCGCCGCCGACTCCACGATCACTCCCAAGCAGCTCAAGGAGTGGATCGACGACGGCGAGAACATCGAGCTCATCGACGTCCGCGAGCCGAACGAGTTCGAGATCGTCTCCATCCCGGGCGCCCGACTGATCCCGAAGAACGAGTTCCTCATGGGTTCGGCCCTCGAGAACCTCCCGCAGGACAAGAAGATCGTCTTGAACTGCAAGACGGGTGTCCGCAGTGCGGAAGTCCTCGCGGTCCTCAAGTCCGCCGGCTTCTCGGACGCCGTCCACGTCGGCGGCGGCGTGATCGGCTGGGTCAACCAGATCGAGCCGGAGAAGCCCGTCTACTGATCACCGGCTCCGCTGACCAGCGGGACAGGCGAAGCCCACGGCTCTGACCAGTTCAGATGCTGTGGGCCTCTGTCGTTGGTGGTCGGCGTTAGGTGGCCTCGGACGGCCCAGGGACGGCCCGAGCTCTTAGCTGTGCCGCCGCAAGCTGGGGGATATGACCTCTTCCTGTATGGCAACGGTGTTCAGTTGATTCGCTAGGCTCGCTGAATGATCAGTTGCGACCCGTGAAGCTTGGGAGAGCTATGCCTCGATACATCCGAGTCAAGATCCTTACTCCTGAGGAAGAGGCGGCGGAGTGGCGAGCGGGAATCATCCTCTTCCTCACTGTCGCTGGGGTGGCCATCCAGCTGGTCGGTATTTTCCTTCTGAGTCGAGGGATCGCTGATTCAAGCGTCAGCCAGATCATGGCGGGTGTGATCGTCATACCGCTGGGATCATCGGCGGGGCAGTCTGCAGAGAGCTGGTTACGGCGCCGTCCCTTCAAGACACGGAGAGTCATAGTCGGCACGTGCGTTGCCATCGCCATGGCAGTCCTGCTGGGAACGAATACGTTCTCCCTGTGAACAGAACGTCACGCTCATGGCGTGTTGACTACGTATCTGTCTCCCCTGGCCGATGGAGCGGCTTTGCTCGGCACTCAAATTTGGAGCACCGGTGTGGAAGACCGCGTATGCGCACCCGCTTTGAGCATGAAAGGCGCTGACCCGCGCGTTCTCGAGGCGCTCGCCGAGACTCCCCGTTGTTTCCCCGCTCCGTTCCGCTCCATCGGGCACGTAGGGGGCACAGGCGCCTACCTCCCGCGCTCCCCGGCGAGAGTAGGCCCCCTCGGGGGCCATCCATCCCTGTTCGGTCGTCACGGAGGCGCTGTCGACGCCCAGCCCCGCGTCAAACTACGGTGGGGGCAGTCAGTGCCGGGTCCTGGCCCGAGTGGCGCAGCGCCTCCGCGACGAACCCGGACGCCACCAGCTCGGTCACGAGTTCACTGAGGAACTGTGTGGTTTTCGGACGCCGCTCCTTCGTGGTACCCATGGCCTGTCGGATCGTCATAAACGCTGGCTCTAGCAGGCGCAGTTCGGCCCGCTGGGAAATGTGCGCGGTCAGTGGTTGGCGGATGCCGGCCGCCACGTCCAGGCCCTGGGCGTGAAAGACATCGGTCCCCTCGTCGCCGCGCACCACGCTGGCGTGACGCAGGGTGCGGCTCAGGTGGAGGTCGTACGCGGACCCCTTCTTGACGCCAATGCGCACCCCGTCCCGGTCCACGTCGTCGGCAGAGGCAAAAGCCGAGTTCACTGGTGCCGCGTACACCCCTTCGATGTGCACGTACGGCGTGCTGAACGCGACTTCCTTCTCGCGATCCGGATCCACTGCCAGGAAACACAGGTCGGCGTGGCCCTCGGCCATCGCGGCGTAGGACTTGCGGGCCGCATCGAAGCAAATGAACTGCACCGGCAGAGCCAGACGTGTAGCAACCTCGCGGGCAAGCTCGACAGTGACCCCGGACGGCTCGTCGGGTGTGCCTTGAGCAAGGACTGGGTTGCCGAGGTTGATGGAGGCGCGCAGCACTCCGGTGGGGGCCAAGTCGTGCGCGAGCTCTCCGTCTATAGGCGTCATGGCCCGAGCCTAGATGGCTGTTGCTCAATCGTTCGTGGACGAAGGTTCAAGGGCAGGTAAGGAAGATCGCGTCTGCACGCCGTATGAGCACATTTTGTTGATGCTCCATGGGAACCTGGTCCAGCCCCGTAACCGCCCGGTGTTCGCGCCGCCCAAGGGAGGGAAGACGCGCACGGTCCCGCTCCCCGAGAGCGTCGCGCGGTCCATCGAGGAGCACATCAGCCAGCATCCGCCGCGGCTGTCACGCTCCCTTGGCGGACGGTCGACGGAGAGCCGGTTACGGCGTCGCTGCTCTTCCACCGGGATCAGGCCCGTCCGGTCAACCGAAACGACTTCAACCGTTGGACCTGGCGCCCGGCCCTCGCAGGGGCAGACGTGCCTTTCGGGCGTGCGAGCGGGATGCACGCGTTGCGGCACTTCTACGCGTCCGTTCTGCTGGACGCATGGGAGAGCGTCAAGGCCCTGTCCGAGTACCTCGGTCACCATGACCCGGGCTTCACGCTGCGCACGTACACCCACCTGATGCCCAGCAGTGAGAAGCGGACCCGGGAGGCAGTGAACCGGGCCTTCGCGGACGGCCCCGAAACGGACGACGGCCCCACGACGGCCCAGGAGGAGTGAGACGAGTCCGAACGTGCAGGCCATGGCCCGCCCGCCCTGACTCGCCCGTCTACTGACCGGCTCCCGAACCCGCTTTCCCGGCGGCGGGGGTTTCGCGCACCGCAGGTGCCCGAAGCCCCCGCCGCCGTCATGAGCAGACCTTGCCGTCCTTCGGCACCGTCCCCTTCAACAGGTAGGCGTCCACCGCGGAGTCGACACAGTCGCTCCCGCTCCCGTAGGCACCGTGCCCCTCGCCCTTCCAGGTCAGCACCACGCCGACGTCCTTGCCCAGCTCGTCCGCCATCCTGCGGGCGCCCTCGTAGGGCGTGGCCGGGTCGCCCGTGTTGCCGACCACCAGGATCGGGGCCGCGCCGGGCGCGCTCACCTCCGCGGTCTCGTGCTGACCGGCCACCGGCCAGTCGTGGCACCACCCGGCCGTGTCCCAGCCGAGGAAGGCGCCGAAGACGGGAGAGACCTTCTCGAACCTGGGCAGCAGCTTCTTCGTCTCCTCCGCGGTCGGCCGCTGCTTGTCGTCCAGGCACGATATGACCCTTTGGGAGTGGGTCGTCGTGCCGTAGCGCCCCGAGGGATCACGCTCGTTGTAGCCGTCGGCGAGGGCCAGCAACTCCGAGCCGTCGCCCTCCTCGGCCGCCTCCAGCGCACTGGTCAGGGCCGGCCAGCCGCTCTCGCTGTACAGCGGCAGCACGATGCCGGTGAGCGCGAGGGTCTGCGTCAGCTCGCGCCCCGGCGAGGACGTGGGCAGCGGCTCGGCGTCCAGCCGCTCCAGCAGGTCGGCGATCTTCCGCGAGCCCTGTTCGGGTTCCTGCCCGGTCGACTCCAGGTAGTCGTCCAGCGCGCGCTGGAAACCCCTGGCCTGGTTCTCGGCGTGGCCCATCGTGTCGGCGGCCGGGTCCACCACCGCGTCGAGGATCACGCGGCCCACGTGTTCGGGGAACAGATGGGCGTAGACGCCGCCGAGCTCGGTGCCGTAGGAGATGCCGAAGTAGTGCATCCTCTCGTCGCCCAGGACGTGCCGCATCAGGTCCATGTCCCGGGCGGTGTCCGTGGTCGAGACGTGCTCCATGAGCTTGCCGGCGGCCTTCTCGCAGCCCTTGCCGAAGTCGGCGGCGTCCTTCAGGTAGGCCTGCTCCTCGGCCGGGGTGTCCGGCGTGGAGTCCACCGACTCCGCGGCCTCCATCGCCTCGTCGGTGCGGCAGCGGACGCCCTCGCTGGCGGCCACCCCGCGCGGGTCCCAGCTCACCAGGTCGTACCGCTCGTGCAGGGAGGAGACGGTGTCGGCGTAGGACGGCATCGTGGCGACGCCGGAAGCGCCCGGGCCGCCGAAGTTGAACAGCAGGGAGCCGATGCGGTCGTCCCCGCTCGCCCGGGACCGGATCAGCGCGAGATCGATCGTCTCGCCGTCCGGCTCGGACCAGTCCAGCGGTGCCTTCAGCGTGGCGCACCGCCAGTCGCCGTCCGGTGCCGGGGCGTCGTCGGTGCCCTCGCAACGGGCCCAGTCCAGCGTCTGGGACGCCAGTGCCTCCGGCACTCCGGACGGAGCCGCCGCCGAAGGTCCCGCGCTGCTCCTGCCCCCGTCGTCCCTGTCCTCGTCGGACGAGCCGCCGCTGCAGCCCGCCGTCAGCAGTGCGGCGGCGGCCGTCAGAGCCGTCCACCGGACGAGACGCGCCATGTCCTCTCCCCCCCTGGCAAGCCGTCCGCGCCGTGCGGCGGATGGCGTTGCTGCCATGGTAGGTGGCGCGGGCAGCACCCGCCGACGCCTGTGGATAACGCCCTGACCTGCTATTTCCGTCGACCTGCGGCGGCGTCCGCAGTCAGGAGTGCGCGGTCAGGAGCACACGGTCCCGGCCGCCGGTACCTTTCCGTCGAGCAGGTAGCCGTGCACCGCGTCCTGCACGCACCTGTTCTTGCTGTCGTAGGCACCGTGCCCCTGGCCCTTGTAGGTCAGTTCGACGCCGACGCCCTTGCCGAGCGCGTCCACCATCCTTCCGGCGCCCTCGTAGGGCGTCGCGGGGTCGCCGGTGTTGCCGATCACCAGGATCGGCGCCGCGCCAGGCGCGCGGACGTCCGGGTGGTCGGCGGCTCCGGCGACCGGCCAGTCCGTGCAGCTGAGCATGGACCAGGCGAGGTAGTCGCCGAACAGCGGGGAGGCCTCCCGGAACTCGGGGAGCTTGTCCTCCACGTACGCCGGGTCGTACCGCGGTTTGTCGTCGGCACAGTTGATGGCGACGTTGGCGGCGGTGATGTTGCTGTACTCGCCGTTCTCGTTGCGCCCGTTCAACGCGTCCGACAGCACCATGAGGACCCGCCCGTCCCCGTCGTACGCCTGCTCCAGGCCCTCGGTGAGGTACTCCCAGAAGTCCTTCGAGTACAGCGCCTGCGCGATGCCGCCGGTCGCGGCGGTCTCGGTGAGTTCGCGGGGGAAGACCCCCGGGATCGGCTTGCGGTCGAGGTCCTTCAACAGGCGGGCGATGCGTGCCTCGGCGTCCTCGGCCGTGTCCCCGATGGGGCAGTCCTCGACCTTCGACACACAGTCCTCGGCGAAGTTGTCGAGCGCCAGCTGGAAACCCTTGGCCTGGCCCAGCGAGCCCTGTTCCGCGGTCTGCGTCGGGTCGACGACCGCGTCGAAGACGGCGCGGCCCACGTGCTCGGGGAAGAGGTGGGCGTAGACGCCGCCGAGTTCGGTGCCGTAGGAGATGCCGAAGTAGTGCAGCTTCTCGTCGCCGAGTACCTGGCGCATCAGGTCCATGTCGCGGGCGGCGTCGGTCGTGCGGACGTGCGGCAGGATCTTCTTCGAGTGCTTCTCGCAGGCCGCGTTGAACTCCTCCGTGCTGTCCACGAACTCGGTGCGCTCGGCCCGGTCGTCGGGCGTGGCGTCCTGCTGGAAATAGGTGTCGAGCTGTTTGTCGTCCAGGCACTCGACGGGGTCGCTGCGGCCGACGCCGCGCGGATCGAAGCTGACCAGGTCGTAGCGGGTGCGCAGCTTCGCGTAGTCCTGGCCGAAGGCGGGCAGGGTGGTGACGCCCGATCCGCCCGGGCCGCCGAAGTTGAAGACGAGCGATCCGATCCGCCGGTCCGCCGCGCCGCTCGCCTCGGCCCGGATGAGCGCGAGGCCGATCGTGTCACCCTCGGGGTCGTCCCAGTCGAGCGGCGCCTTCATGGTGGCGCACTGCCACTCGTCGCCGTCCGGCAGCGGGGAGGGGGCGGCGCCGCCGCCCTCGGCCTCGGACGGTGCCGGGCAGTCCTTCCAGTGCAGCTGCTGGCCCGACAGGTCCTCGTCCTCCTCCTGCGACCCGCCGCCGCAGCCCGCCAGCAGGACGGACAGCGCGGCGGCGGTGGCGGTCAGGGCGGCGGCGCGCAGCCGGGAGGGATTCGGCATGCGTCCATCGTGCGGTCGCGCGCGAGCACCCGCGCGGGGCCAGGGCCGTACGAGGTACGGAGCGCCCTTCTCGTATCCGGTTACAGCGCCTCTTTGCGCGTGAGGTGGTTGAAGACCAGCCAGCCCGGCAGTACCGGCAGCCACAGGGTGAGCAGCCGGTAGAGCAGCACCGCGGGCGCGGCGACCTCCTTGGGGAGGCCGACGGCGATCAGACCCACCGTCAGCGTCGCCTCCACCGCGCCCACACCGCCGGGCGTCGGCGCGGCGGACCCGAGCGCGTTGCCCGCGAGGAAGACGACCGCGACGCTGGCCAGGCTGATGGACGACGACTCGTCGCCGAAGGCGCGGATCGAGGCGTCCAGGCACATCACGAAACAGGCGGTGAGCAGCAGCATGCCGCCGATGCCGGTGATCAGCTTCTGCGGACGCTGCAGCACGTCCAGCATGCGCGGCACGACCCCGGCGAAGAGCGACCGCACGCGCGTGACGACGAATTTGCGCAGGAACGGCACCGAGGTCACCACGAGCACCAGCACCGCCACCGTCAGCAGACCCGCGATGACGGTCCGGGACGGCGACAGCGACGGTGTCTTCTCGGTGCCGGTCAGATAGCCGAAGGACAGCAGCATCAGGATGTGGCAGCCGAGCCCGAACAACTGGGACGCGCCGACACTCGCCACCGCGAGTCCGGGACGCACGCCCGCGCGTTGCAGGAAGCGGGTGTTCAGGGCGACGCCGCCGACCGCGGCGGGGGCGACGATCTTCACGAACGACCCGGCGACCTGCGCGGCCACGGTCCGCAGGAACGGCACCCGCTCGGGCACGAAACCCAGCAGGGACATCGCCGCCGCGACATAGCTCGCCGCCGAGAACAGCACGGCCGCGGCCACCCAGCCCCACTGGGCGTTCGAGATCAGCGGGCCGAACTCGATGTGGGTGAGCTGGGTGAGCAGGAAGTAGGCGCCGATCGCGCCGGCGATGAAGCTGATCAGTGTGCGCGGCCGCACCCGCTCCAGCCGGGCCGGCTCGACGGGGGCCTGCGGCCTGATGCGCAGCACCGCGTGGCGGATCTGGGTGAGCAGATCCTCTTCGCGGGCCTCCTCGATGGCCTCGTCCACGGCCCGCTTCTCGGCCCGCTGCTCGGCACGTACGGCCTTCTTGTCCGCTTTGTCGGTCTGGGTGGCCTTGTCGGTCTGCTCCGCCGGGTGGCTCGTGGCGTCGTGACCGGCCGCCTCCGCGCGGGCCAGTTTGGCCTGCCGGGACGACTCCAGCACCGCCTCGCGCTCGCGCTGGGCCCGTTCACGCGCCAGCCTGCGCAGGGTCGCGCGGGTGGAACGGCTGAGCGCGATGGGCTGGAGCATGGGCAGGCAGTCCGCCACCGTGTCGGGGCCGAGGACCGCCACCGCCGACGCGACCGCCCGTTCGGCACCGACCCGCAGGCCGAGTGTCACCAGGAGCTGGGAGATGTCCATGCGCAGCAGCAGGTCGCCGGCGGCGATCTCGCCGATGCGCAGGTCGGTGAGGATCACCGTGCCGGAACGATCCACCAGGATCGCGTCGCCCACCAGCCTGCGGTGCGCGATGCGCCGGGACTGCAGGGCCCGTACCTGCTCCCAGGTCCCGCGCAGCAGGTCGTCGGTGATCTCGTCGTCCGCCAGCGAGTCCAGGGAGCGCCCACCGGTGTGCTCGTAGACGAGCATCACGGCGTCCGGACCCAGCTCCGAGGTCGCGATCAGCTTGGGTGCGTTGGCCCCGGCCGCGATGGCCGCGTAGGCGAGCAGCGCCTCCTGCTCCAGCGCCTGGCGCAGCGAAGGGAGGCTGCTGCGGGTGGCGAAGCCGCGCAGCGTCAGATTGCGCCACGCACGGTAGAAGAAGCCCTGCGCCTGCTGCTCGCGGTCCACCACCGTCACGTCGAGCGGCCGGCCGTCCTCCAGTGTGACGAAATAGCGGCGTCCGCGGTCACCGGTCTCGACGTTGTCGGACGCCGCTTCCTGCCGGGCGGCGGTCACCGGCCGGAAGCCGACGTGCCGCAGGCCCGCCATCAGCGTCCGGCCGGTCGGGCGCACGTTGGGGGAGCCGACGGCGTAGAGGGTGCCGTAGGCGACGGTCCAGCCGATGAGGACGGTCAGGATGATCGAGAACGGCGTCGTGTAGCCCGTGACGAGCATCGAGAAGGCGTCGAGGAGCAGCACGATCCACAGCACCGCGCGCCAGCGGGGCCTGCGGGACATGCCGACGGCCGTCATGTACGCGATGACCGGGGCGAGGTAACCGTGCACGGGATCGGTCAGCGCGTGGATGTCACCCGGGGACGGCTGGGTGAGCGCCTCCTGGATGGAGCCGGGAGCGGCCTTGGCGACCCACAGGTCGGTGGCGAGGGTCACTCCGTGCGCGAGGACCGCCGCCAGCACGCCGTCGGCGATCCGCAGACCGTCCCGTTTGATCAGCCGCTCGATCGCGAACGCGACGGGCACCAGGAGGATCGCGATGCTGGAGGCCAGCCCGGCGATCTTGATGAGCAGGTCGGGGGCCTGTCCGGTGCCCTTGTTGATGTCCTGTTCGAGACCGGACGTGGTGCCGTGCGCGAAGGCCGCGATGGCGAGGAGTACGGCGACGGCGAGCACGCCCACCAGGAGGCGCACCAGGTCGGAGGGCCGGTGCACGCGCGCGGGGAGCAGGGGTTCGTCGCCCTCGACCTCGTCGATGTGCGCCACGTCGTCGGGGTCGGCGGCCGTCGCCGACGGGCCTTCGGCCACCCGCTCACCGGCCTCGCCGTCGCCCGCGTCCGCGGTGTCCGGGCGCGACGAAGCGTCAGAGGTGCCCTCGGCGCCCTCGGGGTGCACACCCTGCTGCTTCATCGCCTCTTCTTGCTCTCGTATCACTGGTCACCGCCCGCACGATGGTGGCATGCCGCGTCGGCCTCGGCAGGCATCAGGGTGCCCGTGCGGGCCGCACAGTCTGCCCGAAGCGCCGCCCGTGGGCGAGGGACGCGGGCCCTCGGGAGCGCGTCGCGTTGTCGGCCCGGTGCGGCAGGATGGGGCGGATGAGCGAGCAGAGCCTTCCGGACGGCGTCCGTCCGGAGAACGCGGACGCGCTGCCCGAGTACGCCGAGCGGGTCCTCGACATGACCGAACTGATCCCGCCGGGCCGCGTCATGACCTACGGAGACGTGGCCGAGTACCTGGAGGAGGGCGGCCCCCGCCAGGTCGGCCGGGTGATGTCCCTCTACGGGGGAGGCGTCCCCTGGTGGCGTGTGGTCCGCGCGGACGGGGTTCTGCTCGCCGGGCACGAGCTGGAGGCGCTCGACCGCTACCGGGAGGAGGGCACGCCCCTGAAGGAGGCGAGCAGGGCCGCAGAGGGGCACCTGCCGCGCCTCGACCTCAAGCGGGCGCGGTGGGACGGCGACGGACGCCCACAGGGGCACGGCGGACGTGCACAGGGTCACACCTGACAGCTTCCGCCATGTGACCGGCCGATGTGCGGCGTGTGATCCGTATGAGGTAAACCACGCACTTCGGGCATGTCCGTGGCATGACGTACGTTCGTGGGGCAGGGGGCGCTCGTGCCGCGAGTGACCCGAGGGAAGAAGAGGAAGCGCCGCTTCCGCCTCGTCCCCCGGCGTAGCGTCGGCCGCACGCGTGCCCCTCATCCCGTGGCCACCGCCCCGCCCACGGCGCGGACGGCCCACCAGCACACCCACCAGGACCGGCGAACCACGTGAGCTCCTCTTCCTCCACCGGACACCCGCCGCACCCCCAGGTGCGACGGGGGAGCCGTGGCGCTTACCGACTGGTGCGTACCCCGCCGGCCCGCATGGACCCCCCTCGTCTGGACGCCGCACAGCGCGCCGTGGTTGACCACCGGTCCGGACCGCTGCTCGTCCTGGCGGGGCCGGGCACCGGGAAGACCACCACCCTGGTCGAGTCGGTGGCGGACCGGATCGCCAGGGGCGGCGACCCCGAGCGCATCCTGGTGCTCACCTTCAGCCGCAAGGCGGCCGTCGAACTGCGCGACCGGATGGCGCTGCGTATCGGCGCCGCGCGGGCGCCCCGGGCGACGACCTTTCACTCCTTCGGCTACGCCCTGGTCCGTGCCCACCAGGACAGCGACCTGTTCGTGGAGCCGCTGCGGCTGCTGTCCGGCCCGGAGCAGGACGTGACGGTGCGCGAGTTGCTCGCCGGTCAGGTGGACCTGGAGCGGCTCGGGCTCGCCCATGTGCGCTGGCCCGACGAGCTGCGGGCCTGCCTGACCACCCGCGGCTTCGCCGACGAAGTCCGGGCGGTGCTCGCCCGCAGCCGCGAGCTGGGACTCGGCCCGGACGCGCTCGCGGCCTTCGCCCGCCGCATCGGCCGCCCCGACTGGCGTGCCGCCGCCGTCTTCCTCGCCGAGTACCTCGACGTGCTCGACCTCCAGGGCGTGCTCGACTACGCCGAACTGGTCCACCGCGCGGTGCTCCTCGCCCGCCGCCCCGAGGTCGCCGCGCACCTTACCGCCCAGTACGACGCGGTGTACGTCGACGAGTACCAGGACACCGACCCGGCCCAGGTACGGCTGCTGCACGCGCTGGCGGACGGTGGCCGCACCCTCGTCGCCTTCGGCGATCCCGACCAGTCGATCTACGCCTTCCGGGGCGCGGACGTGAACGGCATCCTGGACTTCCCGACCGCCTTCCCGCGCGCGGACGGCCGTCCGGCGCCGGTCGGGGTACTGCGGACCGCCCGCCGGTCCGGGTCCGGCCTGCTGGCCGCCACCAGGCTGCTGACCCAGCGCATGCCACTGACCCGCCTCCCCGCCGACAAGGTGCGCGCCCACCGTGAGCTGACTCCGGTGCGGGACGGCGGGCGGGTCGAGGCATACACGTATCCGACCTCCGGCACCGAACTGGACAACATCGCCGACATCCTGCGCCGGGCGTACCTGGAGGACGGCGTCCCGTGGCGCGACATGGCCGTCCTGGTACGCGCCGGCTCGCGCACCATCCCCACGCTCCGCCGTGCCCTCACGGCGGCCGGTGTCCCGCTGGACATCGACGGCGACGACCTCCCCCTGCGCCACGAGCCCGCGGTGGCGCCCCTGCTGATGGCGCTGCGAGCCGTGGCGGAGGCGGAGGCGGATGCGGACACGGGGACCTGGGCGGGGGAGCGGCCCGGGGCCGTCGGGCCCGAGGCCGACGCTGATCCGCGCGCCGACACCGACACCGACGCCGGTGACGATCCCGACGCGGACGCGGACGCCGACGCCGACGCCGACGTTGACGAGGGCGGAGACACCGGGACGAAGCCCCCGCGCGGTGAACGCGTGCACCGCGCGGACGAGCCGTGCTGGCTGTCCACCGAGACCGCTCTCACTCTGCTCACCTCGCCCCTCGCCGGGATGGACGCCGCCGATCTGCGCCGCCTCGGCCGCGCCCTGCGCGACGAGCAGCGCGTCGCGGGCAACCCGCTGCCGCCCCCGTCGGACGAACTGCTCGCGCGGGCGCTGGCCGAGCCGGAGCGGCTCGCCGTGCACGACCCCGCCTACGCGCGCGGCGCCCAGCGGCTCGGCGCGCTGCTCCGCAAGGCACGCGAGCGACTGGCGGGGGGCGGCAGCGCCGAGGAGGCGCTGTGGGACCTGTGGAACGGCACCCCTTGGCCCACCCGCCTGGAACGCTCCGCCCGCCGCGGCGGCGCCGCCGGGCGCAACGCCGACCGCGACCTGGACGCGGTGTGCGCCCTGTTCGCGACCGCCGCCCGCGCGGAGGAGCGCACCGGCGGCCGGGGCGCCCTGAACTTCCTCGAGGAGATCGACGCCGAGGACATCGCCGCCGACACGCTCGCGCGGCGCGCGGTACGCCCCGACGCCGTCCGCCTGATGACCGCGCACCGTTCCAAGGGACTGGAGTGGCGGCTCGTCGTCGTGGCCGGCGTCCAGGAAGGCCTGTGGCCGGATCTGCGCCGCCGCGGTTCCCTTCTGGAGGCCGACCGGATCGGCCGCGACGGGCTCGCCGAACCCCTCACCCCCGGAGCCCTGCTCGCCGAGGAGCGCCGCCTGTTCTACGTGGCCGCCACGCGCGCGCGTGAACGGCTCGTCGTGACCGCGGTGAAGGCACCGGCCGACGACGGGGACCAGCCGTCCCGCTTCCTGACCGAACTCGGCGTGGAACCCGCCGATGTCACGGGCCGCCCGCGCCGCCCCCTCGCCGTCGCGGCGCTCGTCGCGGAACTGCGCGCCACCACCGTCGACCCGCGCGTCTCCGAGCCGCTGAGAGAGGCCGCCGCGCGACGCCTGGCCCGCCTCGCCGCCCTGACCGACGAGGACGGCCGTCCCCTGGTGCCGTCCGCCCACCCCTACCGCTGGTGGGGCATGTGGGACCCGACCGAGAGCAAGGTGCCGCTGCGCGACCGCGACCAGCCCGTCACGCTCTCCGGCAGCGCCCTGGACCAGCTGGCCAACACCTGCGCCCTGCAGTGGTTCCTGGGCCGTGAGGTGAAGGCCGACGCGCCCGCGACGACCGCCCAGGGCTTCGGCAACGTGGTGCACGTGCTTGCCGACGAGGTGGCCTCCGGACACACCCCCGCCGACCTCGCCGTCCTCATGGAGCGTCTGGACTCCGTGTGGAACGCGCTCGCCTTCGACGCGCCGTGGAAGTCGGCCCAGGAGAAGGCCAACGCGCGCGTGGCGCTGGAACGCTTCCTGAAGTGGCACGTCATGGACCGTGCCGGGCGCACCCCGGTGGCGAGCGAGCACGACTTCGACGTGACCCTGGACGCGGGCGACTACGAGGTGCGCATCCGCGGCCAGATGGACCGCGTGGAGGCCGACGGCGACGGCCGCGCCTACGTCGTGGACTTCAAGACCGGCAAACAGGCGCCCACCTCCGCGGAGGTGGCCCGCCACCCCCAGCTCGCCGTGTACCAGCTCGCCGTCCGCGAGGGCGCCGTCGACGAGGTCTTCGACGGCGTGCGCCCGCAGCCGGGCGGCGCCGAGCTCGTCCACCTGCGCCAGGGCGCGCCCAAGCGGGACGGCGGCGAGACCCTGCCCAAGGTGCAGGCACAGGAGTCGCAGGAGGGGCCGGAGGGCGAGTGGGTCGGCGACCTGCTGGCCACGGCCGCCGGAAAGGTCCTCGACGAACGGTTCACCCCGAGCGCGGGCCAGCACTGCACCCACTGTGCGTTCCGCGCGTCGTGCAGCGCTCGCCCCGAGGGGCGGCACGTCGTGGAGTGAGCGACGGGCGCCGGGAGGCCGGGGCCGGGAGGCCGGGCGTGGGCCCGGACCGGAGCCGCCCCGGCCGACCCGGAGCCGCCGCGCCGAGCGGTCGGTGTGACACGTCGCACCACAGGGGCTGACCTGCGCTTCCGCTCGGCCCGAGAGGACATCCGGCACCCGCTGTCAGTGGCCGCCGCTAGCCTCTGTGACGTGCCCGCCCACATCACCGATCCCGAGCAGCTCAAGGAGCTCCTCGGCATCCCCTTCACCCCCGAGCAGACGGCCTGCATCGTCGCGCCGCCCGCGCCGCAGGTGATCGTGGCCGGAGCAGGATCCGGCAAGACGACGGTGATGGCGGCACGCGTGGTGTGGCTGGTCGGCACCGGCCAGGTCGCCCCGGAGCAGGTCCTCGGGCTCACCTTCACCAACAAGGCGGCCGGCGAACTCGCCGAACGCGTCCGTACGGCCCTGATCAGAGCGGGCGTGACCGACCCGGACGTGATCGACCCGGACCACCCGCCGGGCGAGCCCGCGATCTCGACGTACCACGCCTTCGCGGGCCGCCTCCTGACCGACCACGGTCTGCGCCTGGGACTGGAGCCGACCTCCCGCCTGCTCGCCGACGCCACCCGCTACCAGCTCGCCGCGAGGGTCCTGCGCGAGGCCCCCGGGCCGTACCCGGCGCTCACCCGGTCCTTCGCCGACCTGGTCAGCGACCTCCTCGCCCTCGACGGCGAACTGGCCGAGCACCTCGTGCGCCCCGAAGACCTGCGCGCCTGGGACGCCGGCCTCCTGGACACCCTGGAGGGCGTCCGGCTCAGCAACGCCGAGCTGCGCAAGGTCCCCGAGGCCGCCGCCGCCCGCCGCGAACTGGCCGACCTGGTGATCCGCTACCGGGCCGCCAAACGCCGGCAGGACCTGCTCGACTTCGGCGACCAGATCGCCCTGTCCGCGCAACTCGCCGGACTCCCCGAGGTGGGCCGCGTCCTGCGCGACGACTACCGGGTCGTGCTGCTGGACGAGTACCAGGACACCTCCGTGGCCCAGCGCATCCTCCTGGCGGGCCTGTTCGGCGGCGGCACCGGCCACCCCGTGACCGCCGTGGGCGACCCCTGCCAGGCGATCTACGGCTGGCGCGGCGCCTCCGTCGCCAACCTCGACGACTTCCCCGAACACTTCGCCCACGCGGACGGACGGCCCGCGGCCCGCCAGGCGCTCAGCGAGAACCGCCGCAGCGGCGGCCGCCTCCTCGACCTCGCCAACGGCCTCGCCGAGCCCCTGCGCGCCATGCACGCGGGCGTGGAGGCCCTGCGCCCCGCCCCGGGCGCCGAACGCGACGGCATGGTCCGCTGCGCCCTGCTGCGCACCCACGCCGAGGAGATCGACTGGATCGCCGACTCCGTCGCCCACCTCGTGCGCACCGGCAAGGCGCCCGGTGAGATCGCCGTCCTGTGCCGTACGGCGACCGACTTCGCGGAGATCCAGGGCGCGCTGGTGGCCCGTGACGTCCCCGTGGAGGTCGTCGGCCTGTCCGGGCTGCTGCACCTGCCCGAGGTGGCAGACCTGGTCGCCGTCTGCGAAGTCCTCCAGGACCCGGGTGCCAACGCCTCCCTGGTCCGGCTGCTCTCCGGCCCGCGCTGGCGCATCGGCCCGCGCGACCTCGCCCTCCTGGGCCGCAGGGCCCGGCTGTTGGTGAGCCACGCGCGCGTGGAGGGCGACGACGACCCCGACCGGCGGCTCGCCGAGGCCGTCGAGGGGGTCGACCCGTCCGAGGTGATATCGCTCGCGGACGCCCTCGACACCTTCCTGGAGACGCCGCTGGACGGCACCGGGGACGATGACGGGCTGCCCTTCTCGGCGGACGCGCGCGTGCGGTTCGCCCGGCTCGCCACCGAACTGCGCGAGCTGCGCCGGGCCCTGTCCGACCCGCTCATGGACGTCTTGCACCGCGTCCTCGCCGTCACCGGCCTGGAGGTCGAGCTGTCGGCGTCCCCGCACGCCCTGGCGGCCCGCCGCCGCGAGACCCTGTCGAACTTCCTCGACGTCGCCGCGTCCTTCGCCGCGGGCGACGGCGAGGCCACCCTGCTCGCCTTCCTGGGCTTCCTGCGCACCGCCGCCCAGTACGAGAAGGGCCTGGACAACGCGCTGCCCGGCGGGGAGAACACCGTCAAGGTACTCACCGCGCACAAGTCCAAGGGCCTCGAGTGGGACGTCGTCGCCGTGCCCGGCCTGGTCACCGGCACCTTCCCCAGCGGTCAGGGCCGGGAGAAGTGGACCGCCCAGGGCAAGGTGCTGCCGCACGGCCTGCGCGGCGACGCCGAGACGCTGCCCGACGTCGCCTCCTGGGACTCCCGCGGCCTGAAGGCCTTCCACGAGGCCATGAAGGACCACCAGCACACCGAGGAGCTGCGCCTCGGCTACGTCACCTTCACCCGCCCCCGCTCCCTGCTCCTGGGCTCCGGCCACTGGTGGGGGCCCAGCCAGAAGAAGCCCCGCGGTCCGTCCGACTTCCTGACGGCCCTGTACGAGCACTGCGCGGCCGGACACGGCGAGATCGAGGCCTGGGCGGACGAACCGGCGGAGGACGAGGAGAACCCCGCCCTGCACCGGGCGACCGCCGACGAGGTCTGGCCCCTGCCCCTGGACGACGCGGCACTCGCGCGGCGCCGGGCCGCCGCCGAGACGGTCCTCGCCCACCTGGACGGACTCGCCGCCCGGGAAGGCGGGCTTCCCCCCGGCGCCGTCACCTACGAGGACCCGGACTGGCCGCCGCCCCCGGAGGACGACGAGGAACTCCCGGAGGAAGCGGAGCCCGACTGGACCGGGGACCCCGCCGACTGGGACAGCTGGACCACGGACCGCCCCGCCGCCGCACAGGAGTCCCCCACCGCGCCGCAGAGCCCTGCCACCCCGCAGGGCAGCCCCACCGTCCCGCACCAGGCAGCGCCCCCCGAACAGCCTCCAGGCACCGCACCCCTCACCGCTCCCGCTCGCCTCACACCCGAGGAGGCCCGCACCGTCGCCTCCTGGGACCGCGACCTCGACGCGCTCACCGGAGAGCTTCTGCGCGCCCGTGAGAGCGTCACCGAAGTTCCCCTTCCGGCGTCGCTGACCGCCTCCCAGCTGCTGAGCCTGGCCGCCGACCCGGACGGGTTCGCCCAGGAGCTGGCCCGGCCCATGCCCCGCCCGCCCCAGCCCGCCGCCCGCCGCGGCACCCGTTTCCACGCCTGGGTGGAGGCCCGGTTCGAACCGCTGACCCTGCCCCTGCTCGAACCGGAGGAGCTGCCCGGCGGCGACGCCGAGATCGCCGACGACCACGACCTGGAGTTCCTGAAGGACGCCTTCGAGCGCACCGAGTACGCCCGCCGCACACCGTTCCGCGTCGAGGCGCCGTTCCAGCTCTCGCTCGCCGGGCGGGTCGTACGCGGCCGCATCGACGCCGTCTACAAGGAGGGCGACGGCGACACCGCGACGTACGAGATCGTCGACTGGAAGACCAACCGCGCCGCCACCGCCGACCCGCTCCAGCTCGCGCTCTACCGCATCGCCTGGGCCGAGCAGCAGGACGTACCGCCCGCCTCGGTGACGGCCGCCTTCCTGTACGTACGCACCGGCGAGGTCGTACGGCCCGAGGGGCTGCCGGACCGCGCGGCGCTCGAGAAGCTGCTGCTGGCCGAGCCGGTCGGTGACGAACCGCACGACCGGGGTGTCCGCGCGGGCCGATAGGCTCGTAAGTATGAGCCACCCCGTTGACAATGCTGTCAGCGCTGTCCGCACGTACATCGAGCGGCACCGCGCCGCCTTCCTGGACGACCTCGTCGAATGGCTGCGCATCCCGTCCGTGTCGGCCCAGCCCGACCACGCGACCGATGTGCGCCGCAGCGCCGACTGGCTCGCCGCCAAGCTGAAGGAGACCGGCTTCCCGACCGCGGAGGTCTGGCCGACCCAGGGCGCCCCCGCGGTGTTCGCCGAGTGGCCCTCCGGGGACCCGCGGGCACCGACGGTCCTCGTCTACGGCCACCACGACGTACAGCCCGCCGCCCGCGAGGACGGCTGGAACAGCGAGCCCTTCGACCCCGTCGTCCGCGAGAACCGCCTCTACGCGCGCGGGGCGGCCGACGACAAGGGGCAGGTGTTCTTCCACACACTCGGCGTCCGCGCCCACCTCGCCGCCACCGGCCGTACGGCTCCCGCGGTGAACCTCAAACTGCTGATCGAGGGCGAGGAGGAATCCGGCTCCCCGCACTTCCGTACCCTCGTCGAGGAGCGCGCCGAGCGGCTCACCGCCGACGCGGTCGTCGTCTCCGACACGGGCATGTGGTCCGAGGACACCCCCACCGTCTGCACCGGCATGCGCGGCCTCGCCGAGTGCGAGATCCGGCTGCACGGCCCCGACCAGGACATCCACTCGGGGTCCTTCGGCGGCGCGGTCCCCAACCCGGCCACCGCAGTCGCGCGCCTCGTGGCCGCCCTGCACGACGAGCACGCGCGCGTGGCGATACCCGGCTTCTACGCCGGAGTGGCCGACCTCACCGACCGGGAGCGCGAGCTCTTCGCCGAGCTGCCCTTCGACGAGCGGCAATGGCTGCGCACGGCCAAGTCGTACGCCGCCCACGGCGAAGCCGGACACACCACCCTGGAGCGCATCTGGGCCCGCCCCACCGCCGAGGTCAACGGCATCGGCGGCGGCTACCAGGGCCCCGGCAGCAAGACGATCATCCCGTCGTCCGCGATGGTGAAGCTCTCCTTCCGCCTCGTCGCGGGCCAGGACCCCGACCACGTGGAGAAGGCCGTCCGCGCCTGGGCCGACGCACAGGTACCCGCGGGCATCCGCTGCGAGGTCGTCTTCGGCTCCGCCACCCGCCCGTGCCTGACGCCGCTGGACCACCCGGCGCTGCGCTCCGTCGTCCGCGCGATGGGACGGGCCTTCGACAAACCGGTCCGCTTCACCCGCGAGGGCGGCTCCGGCCCGGCCGCCGACCTCCAGGAGGTCCTCGGCGCCCCGGTGCTCTTCCTCGGCATCTCCGTCCCGTCCGACGGCTGGCACGCCCCCGACGAGAAGGTGGAACTGGACCTGCTCCTCAAGGGCGTCGAAACCTCCGCCCACCTCTGGGGCGACCTGGGGGAGCACTGGCGTCACGCGCCCTGAGCGCCGAGCACGGTCCGGACCCGACCGGCATCGCGCGCGGCACACTGGAAAGGCCGCCCCGCACCCGCCGAGCCCTCCCGGACCCGGTCACCACCCGCCGTACGAACCGCCGAAACCGCCTGCCGAACCGAACCGCTCACCGGGGGAGTTGGAAGCACCCGTGACCACCTGGACCGACCACACCGCCGACCGTCCCATCTCGCTCACCGCCGCCAGCGGCATCGACCGCGCCGCCCACCACCGCCTCGACGAGGCCTGGCTCGCGGCGGCGTGGAGTCACCCCTCGACGCGCTGCTTCGTGGTCTCCGGCGGCCAGGTCCTCATCGACGAGACGCCCGACGGGGCCACCGAACTCGTCATGACCCCCTCCTTCGAGGCCCCGCTCACCGAGGCGCACCGCTACTTCCTGGGCACCGACGAGGACGGGACCAGCTACTTCGCCCTCCAGAAGGACTCCCTGCCCGGGCGCATGGACCAGTCCGCGCGCCCCGCCGGCCTGCGCGAGGCCGGCCTACTCCTGTCCCCGCGCGACGCCGGGCTGATGGCCCACGCGGTCGCCCTGGAGAACTGGCAGCGCCTGCACCGGTTCTGCTCCCGCTGCGGAGCCCGCACCGTCATCGCCGCGGCCGGCCACATCCGCCGTTGCCCCGCCTGCGGCGCCGAGCACTACCCGCGCACCGACCCCGCGGTGATCATGGCGGTCACGGACGGTGCGGACCGCATCCTGCTCGGCCGCCAGGTGCACTGGCCCGAGGGCCGCTTCTCGACCCTCGCCGGTTTCGTGGAGCCCGGCGAGTCCATCGAGCAGTCGGTGCGCCGCGAGGTCCAGGAGGAGGTCGGCGTCACCGTCGGCCCGGTCGAGTACGTCGCGAGCCAGCCGTGGCCCTTCCCGTCCAGCCTGATGCTCGGCTTCATGGCCCACGCCACCTCGACCGAGATCAACGTCGACGGCGACGAGATCCACGAGGCCCGCTGGTTCTCCCGCGAGGAGCTGGGCGCCGCCTTCGAGTCCGGCGAGGTGCTGCCGCCCTACGGCATCTCGATCGCGGCCCGCCTCATCGAGCTCTGGTACGGCAGGCCGCTGCCGACGCGCGGCGCTTTCTGAGCCCGGACACCGCAGACGCCACGAGAGGGGCGGCCGTCCCCGTCGGGGGAGGGCCGCCCCTCTCGTCGTGCCGTCCGGCCGACCGGCTACGCGCCGATCTTCTGCTTCACCTGAGCCAGCGACGGGTTGGTCAGAGTGGAGCCGTCGGAGAAGAGCACGGTGGGCACCGTCTGGTTTCCGCCATTCGCCTTCTCCACGAACGCGGCGGACTCCGGGTCCTGCTCGATGTTGACCTCGGTGTACGCGATGCCCTCGCGGTCCATCTGGCTCTTCAGCCGACGGCAGTAGCCGCACCAGGTGGTGCTGTACATCGTCACAGTGCCCGACATGTCTCTCGTGCTCCTTAGGCGACTCGGAAAGCGGCGGCCCGGGGATGAGGTCGCAGGAGGTGAACGTCCGCGGCGGCACGCCCATTCCCGTCGCGCACTCCCGCCGTGTGATGTCTGTCGTATTGGTACGACTGTCGGTGCGTGCCTGTGGACAACCGACTCATCCGTCCCGCGAGACCTGGCAGCATGGCGGTGTGACAGCAGCAACGCACTCCACCCTCTTCCCGCAGGTACCGGACTCGGCCGACGCGGTGCTCGACGGGCTCGACCCCGAGCAGCGCGAGGTGGCGACCGCCCTGCGCGGTCCGGTGTGCGTGCTGGCGGGAGCCGGCACGGGCAAGACCCGCGCGATCACCCACCGCATCGCCTACGGCGTGCGCGCCGGGATCCTCCAGCCCTCCAGCGTGCTCGCCGTCACCTTCACCAACCGTGCGGCCGGCGAGATGCGCGGTCGGCTGCGCCAACTCGGCGCCTCCGGTGTGCAGGCCCGCACCTTTCACTCGGCGGCGCTGCGGCAGCTCCAGTACTTCTGGCCGAAAGCGATCGGCGGTTCCCTGCCCAGGCTCGTCGACCGCAAGATCCAGCTCGTCGCCGACGCGGCCGCCGCCTGCCGCATCCGCCTCGACCGGGGCGAGCTGCGCGACGTCACCGCGGAGATCGAGTGGTCCAAGGTGACCCAGACGGTGCCCGCCGACTACGCGCCGGCGGCGGCCAAGGCCGGCCGTGAGGCGCCCCGCGACCCGGCGGAGATCGCGCAGCTGTACGCCGCCTACGAGGACCTCAAGCGCGCGCGCTCCGTCATCGACTTCGAGGACGTGCTGCTGCTGACGGTGGCCGTCCTCCAGGACCGTCACGATGTCGCCGAGCAGGTCCGCGCCCAGTACCAGCACTTCGTGGTCGACGAGTACCAGGACGTCAGCCCTCTCCAGCAGCGTCTGCTGGAGCTGTGGCTCGGCGACCGCGACGACCTGTGCGTGGTCGGCGACGCCAGCCAGACGATCTATTCGTTCACGGGAGCAACCCCCGACCACCTGCTCGACTTCCGCGGCCGCCACCCCGGCGCCACCGTCGTCAAGCTGGTCCGCGACTACCGTTCCACCCCTCAGGTCGTCCACCTCGCCAACGGCCTGCTCGCCCAGGCCCGGGGCCGGGCCGCCGATCACCGCCTGGAGCTGGTCTCCCAGCGGCCCGCGGGCTCCGAGCCCGTCTACGCCGAGTACCCCGACGAGCCGGCCGAGGCCGAGGGCGCCGCCCGCCGCATCCGCGAGCTCATCGACTCGGGCGTCCCGGCCGCCGGGATCGCGGTCCTGTTCCGGACCAACTCGCAGTCGGAGACCTATGAGCAGGCGCTCGCCGACGCCGGGGTGCCGTATCAGTTGCGGGGCGCGGAGCGCTTCTTCGACCGGCCCGAGGTGCGCAAGGCCGGCAGTGCCCTGCGGGCCGCCGCCCGCTTCGGCGGCAACGACTCCCTCCTCGACGACGCCGTCGACCTGCCCTCGCAGGTGCGCGCGGTGCTGTCCGGGGAGGGCTGGACGACCGAGCCCCCGGCCGGGTCGGGCGCCGTCCGGGAGCGTTGGGAGTCGCTGGCCGCCCTGGTGGGACTGGCCCAGGACTTCGCCGCCGCCAGAGCGGGAGCCACGCTGAGCGACCTCGTCGTGGAACTCGACGAGCGCGCGGGCGCCCAGCACGCCCCGACGGTGCAGGGCGTCACCCTCGCCTCCCTGCACTCGGCCAAGGGCCTGGAGTGGGACGTCGTGTTCCTGGTCGGCGTCGCCGAGGGCATGATGCCGATCACCTACGCAAAGACCGACGAGCAGATCGAGGAGGAGCGCCGCCTTCTCTACGTCGGTGTCACCCGCGCGCGTGAACGCCTGCACCTGTCCTGGGCACTGGCCCGGTCGCCCGGCGGCCGGCCGAACCGCAGGCCCAGCCGCTTTCTGAAGGGGCTGCGGCCCGGTTCGGGCACGGCGGGCGGGCAGGCGGCCGCCGGGGGCGCCGGGGGCGTGGAGCGCGGGTTCCGAGGCGGCGGGAGTGGTGGCGCGGCCGCCGCGCCGAGGCGGACCCAGCGGACGCCGGCCCGCTGCCGGGTCTGCGGTCGCACCCTCACCGACGCCGGTGAGATGAAGCTGATGCGCTGCGAGGGGTGCCCGTCGGACATGGACGAGGGCGTCTACGAGCGGTTGCGCGAGTGGCGGGCGGTGCAGGCGGGGCGCAGCGGACAGCCCGCGTTCTGCGTCTTCACCGACAAGACGCTGATGGCGATCGCCGAGTCCGTCCCGGAGGACGAGCGGGAGCTGGCCAGGATCCCGGGAGTCGGGATGCGCAAGCTCAATCGGTACGGGACCGACGTCCTGGCCATCTGCGCAGGCCAGGAAGGTGTGGGGCTTGACGAGGACGACTGATACAAACTCGTCGAAAAAATAGTTTGCGCATGCCCCGGGAATCCCCATAGGTTCTTGGTCACGGGAACAGCGGCCTTCCCGGAGGCCCTGAATCCGTGTTGTACTTGCATATCCGCGGACTGGTTCGTCCCAGTCCCCCGAGACGCCGAGAGGAGGCGAGTCCAGTGATCAGCATCAACAGCAGCTTCGTCGTCAGCTCCACCGCCAAAATGACCGATCGCTCGGCCGTCTCCCTGTGCACGCTCGGCGCTTCTCACTCGGGCACCGGTCTGTCCGGCATTCGTGCCGTGCGTCCGGCTGCCGCCGCTGCTGCTCCCGCGGGCCTTCCCGTCCGGGAGCGCAATGAGCGACCGACCAAGGCACTGGAAGCAGCAGTAGCGGCACAGGCGCAGGCCTATGCCTTTACCGCGACCGGTGCCGGATTCCGGAAGCAGACGACGCAGCACCACCTGATGTGGGCCTTCCGTGGGCCAGAACCCTGGAGTGATCCAGCCTGATCGCCGATCAGGCCGGCGCCTTCAGGGCCGCGGAACCCCACCCGGGATCCGCGG
Organism: Streptomyces sp. NPDC018026; assembly: GCF_044327745.1. NCBI lineage: Bacteria > Bacillati > Actinomycetota > Actinomycetes > Kitasatosporales > Streptomycetaceae > Streptomyces > Streptomyces sp. NPDC018026. The sequence continues at coordinate 364,934 of NZ_JBIRFY010000006.1, read as the reverse complement.
CCCTTCTGTTTGTCCCCGAACGGGGGCGACAGCACGAAGGAGCCTCGGGACAAGAAAAGAACCCGGTACCAAGCCGCCACCCGGTCAACCGGCCGGAACGAACAGACGAGGAAGACCACCCCGTGCAACTCGAAGCGCACGCCCCGTCCGTACCGCCTTCCGACACGATCCCCAAGCCCTGTTCCACGGAGGACTCCACCTTGACCCCGCTCACCGCGCTCACCGCGCTCGACGACGCCATCGAGAACCTCGGCGTGCCCGTCCCCTGCCGTTCCTACGACCCGGAGGTCTTCTTCGCCGAGTCTCCGGCGGACGTGGAGTACGCCAAGTCCCTCTGCCGCACCTGCCCGCTGATCGAGGCCTGCCTCGCCGGTGCCAAGGAGCGGCGTGAGCCCTGGGGCGTCTGGGGTGGCGAGCTGTTCGTCCAGGGTGTCGTCGTCGCCCGGAAGCGGCCCCGTGGTCGCCCGCGCAAGAACCCGGTTTCGGCATGAACACCGCAGGAACGATCGACCGCCCCCTGACGTACGACCCCCAGAAGCAGGCCCCGATGAAGCCGTCCACCCACGACATCGCAGGCACCGCGCCTGAAGACTTCACCACCAGTGGCGCGAAGGACTCGCGTCAGAACAGGACCCGTGAAATGCAACTCATCCCAGAAGCCCTGGCACGTGCGCATATGCACGACCGCCTGCATGAGGCCGAGCAGGAACGCCGGGCGCTGCGCCTGGCGACCGCTCGCCGGATGCAGCGCCGGGCGGAGCGCGCCTCGATGCGTGCTCGGCGTGCGCTGGCCATGGCGGTCATGCAGTAACCGACACACCTGAAGCAGTGGTCTCCCGACGGGAGACGAAGCTCCGCCCGTGGGGGCCGGTCCGTCCGAACGGACCGGCCCCCACGGCGCGTTCGGCTCCGGTGGATCAGTGGATCAGTGGATCAGGCCTCGGCGGGCGTCCCCTCCACCTCGTACACGTCCTCCTCCGCTTCCTCGGCCGCTTCCGCCTCGGCCTCGTCCTCGGCGACGAACCCGACCAGCCACTCCTCCAACTCGTCGCGCAGCCGGACCGTGGCCCCCAGCTGGCAGAGCACACCGATGGTGCTCAGGGTCACGCGGTGGATCAGGAGATACGCCGGCGGCAGGTTGAGCTGCTTGGCCAGCTGGTACGCGGGGGAGCGGGGGTCACCGATGCGGGCGGCCTGGCTCCGCATCCAGCCGCGGGTGAAGGTGAACGCGTCGACCCTGGCCGGCTCGATGATCGGAAGCAGATAGTCGAGAACGGCATCGGGGTCCAGCTCTATCGACTCCTTGACGAAGCCCTCCGTGCAGAGCATCTCGTAGACGGCCTCCGCCTCGCCGTCGAGCGTCATGCGCAGGGCGTCGCCGATGGGTTCGGGCAGACCGCCCGGAAGGCGGTCGACCGTGCCGAAGTCCAGGACGCCCAGGCGCCAGTCGTCCTCGCCCCGAGGCCCGCCGGGCAGCAGCCGGAAGTTGCCGGGGTGCGGGTCGGCGTGCAGGAGCCCGGTGCGCGCGGGGCCGGAGAACAGGAAGTGGGCCAGCAACTGACCCGCCCGGTCGCGCTGCTCCTGCGTGCCGTTCGAGATGATCTCCGACATCGGGATGCCGTCGATCCACTCGGTGATCAGCACCTGCTCGCACTGGTGGACGACGTCCGGCACCACGATGTCCGGGTCGTCGCCGAAGACCTCGGCATGCGTCCGCTGGGCCTGCGCCTCCAGGTCGTAGTCCAGCTCCTCCGAGACCCGGTCCTTCAGCTCTGTGATCAGCGGCTTGATGTCCATGCCGGGGACCAGCGGGCCGAGCAGGCGGGCGAAGCGGCTGAGCTGGTTCAGGTCGGACAGCAGTGCTTCCCCGGCGCCCGGGTACTGCACCTTGACCGCCACCTCCCGGCCGTCGTGCCACACCCCCCGGTGCACCTGGCCGATCGAGGCGGCCGCGGCGGGCTTGTCCTCGAACTCCAGGAACAGGTCCTGCCAGTCCTCACCGAGCCGCTCCGCCAGCACGGAGTGCACGGTGCGCGTCGGCATCGGCGGTGCCGCCTCCTGCAGCTTGGTCAGCGCCGCACGATAGGGACCGGCGACCTCCTCGGGCAGCGCCGACTCGAAGACGGACAGGGCCTGCCCGAACTTCATCGCCCCGCCCTTGAGCTCGCCCAGCACCTTGAACAGCTGCTCCGCGGTGCGCTGCTGCAACTGCTGGCCGACGATCTCCGCGGACTCGCCGACGATTCGCTTGCCCAGCCCCCAGGTGGCCCGCCCGGCGAAGCCGAGCGGGAGCGCGGCGAGCTTGGCGGTCCGGGTGACCGCCTTGCGCGGAAGATCAGACATGCGCCCTCCAAGTCCCAGCCGGCCGCTCCGGTTCCGCCTCCTGGCGTACTTCCGCTGACGGCCCTTGCCCAGCCATTGTCGCGCGCCGGCCCCCGTCCTCGGGGATGTGTTCCTGCTTACCTTTCCGGGCCGCCCCGCAGGGGCAGGCGGGGTGTGGCCGGACCGGCCGCAGCTGCCATCGCAGGCCGGGCAGCGAGACCTCCCAGCGCGCGCCGGTGCCGGAGGGCGTCCTGCCGTCCAGGAAGGCGAGCGCCTGAGCCGCCGCGAACCCGGCGACCGTCGTCGCCAGGGCGAGGTCGCAGGGCGGCACCCGGCGCTGCCGGCCGGAGCGCCACTGTGCCACCAGCCGCGGCCAGGCGGGGTCCCGGTCCGTGCGGTCCGCGTGCAGGCAGCCGGCGCACCCCGTCTCGCCGGGCAGGACCAGGGGGCCGACGACACCGGTTCCCTCCACGACACCGGCGTAGAGGTGGGGTGTGCCGGAGGCCATCAGGGATTCCGCGGCGGTGGGGTCGGGCGTGTGCACGGCGACGTCGTCGCGCGGGGCGACGATCACCAGGGAGAGGCCCGGGGTGCCTTCCTCGGGCGGTGTCGTCGGGCCTCGGCGGGGAGCCCGGTCGGGAGCGGCCCGGCGCACCAGGCGGCGGGCCGTCTCGTCCCGGCGGTCGCCGACCGAGTCGGCGGGCAGGCCGCCCGGAGCGACGTCCCACGGCTCGACGCGTCCGCCGTCGCGCACGTCGATCCCGCCGACGCCCGCGCCCGACAGCAGGCCCGCCAGCACCGCGCCCACCCGTCCGGCGCCCCGCACTCCCACCCGCAGGGCGCGTCGGGCGGCCAGGTGTCTGATCGCGTCGCCCGGTTCCGAGGTCGTCAGGGACAGCGAGGCCAGGTCGGGGCGGAGTCGGTCGAGGACCTCCTTCTTCGCGCGCAGCGCGTCGGCGGCGGGCCCGCCGCCCCGGGAGTCGTCGAGCAGACCGGCCAGCGCCAGGCGCTCCACGACCCGGTCGACGTGCCCGTCCGGCAGGTCCATGCGGTGCCCCGCCTCGCGCAGCAGCGCCGGGCCACGGGTGCCGTTGAGCAGTTCGAGGAAGCTGCCCGTCGCCGTGTCCACGGGTGCCAGTGTCAGCGCGTGCGCCGGTGTCATTCCGAACTGCACGGTGTTCAGGTCGCGCCAGCCGCGCCTGAGCGCGGGCTTCACCATCGGATGCATGCCAGGTCCCCCCCGTAATGTCGTGCGGTGTCCTTGTGCGGTCCCGTCGTCGGCCGCGAATCCGCCGGCGAGTGCCAGCATGCCCGGATGCGCAAAGAGGCGTCGAAAGTTGTCCACAGGCGGTGGGTATTAGTCGTACGAATCAGCCGCCCGTCTCCCAGGACGAGTGGTGGATCGGCACCGATGCGTCCCGGAGCCGGGACTTCCCCGTGTGCAGCGGGTAACGTCGTGGCGTGTCCGCCGACCCACTGCACCGCGCCGGGGCACCCCCGCGCACACCGACGAATCCACTGCCGAGCGGCCCGGGGACGAGCGCGATCGAGGTGCGCAGAAGCACCCGGCGACGCCGGACGGTCTCCGCGTACCGGGAGGGTGATCGCACCGTCGTGCTGATCCCCGCCCGGATGTCCGAGGCGGAGGAGCAACGCTGGGTGAGCGTCATGCTGGACAAGCTGGCCGCCCAGGAGAGCAAGCGCGTCCTGGGCGACGCCGAGCTGGCCGAGCGCGCCGAGCGCCTGTCGGGACAGTATTTCGAGGGCCGGGCCCGGCCCACCTCGGTCCGCTGGGTCACCAACCAGAACACCCGCTGGGGCTCGTGCACCCCGTCCGAGGGAAGCATCCGGCTGTCGCACCGCCTCCAGGGCATGCCCGAGTACGTCGTCGACTACGTCCTCCTGCACGAGCTGGCCCACCTGCTGGTCCCCGGGCACGGGCCCCGGTTCTGGCGGCTCCTGGAGGCGTATCCGCGGACCGAGCGCGCCAGGGGCTACCTGGAGGGTGTGGTCGCCGCGGACCGGCTGCCGCACGTGCCCGGAGCCCGCAGCGAGTAGCCCGGGCGGCCCCGAACGGGGTCCGACACGGTCGCGCACGGGTTTCGTACCGGGTCTGTACCGACTTCCTCCGGTGTCGGTGTTTGCCGTTAGCCTGTCGCGACGCACTCACATTCGGATGGGGGACGGTCGTAACGCATGGCCAGGGAATTTCAACGCGGCCACAAGGCCAGGATCAGTGACCTCACCTCGGGCACGGATCTGTACGTAGGCGTACAGATCTCCGGCCCCGGGCTGAGCTTCGACATCAGCTGCTTCGGTCTCGACGCCGACGAGCGGTTGTCGGACGACCGGTACTTCGTGTTCTTCAACCAACCGAAGACCCCCGAGGAGTCCATCCAGCTCCTGGGCGCGCAGGCGGGTGACACCGAGTCCTTCCGGGTCACCCTCGACAGCATCCCGCAGCAGATCCAGAAGCTGTCCTTCACCGCGACGATCGACGGCGCGGGACAGATGTCGCAGGTGGGGCCCGGATACATCCGGATCGTCGCGGGCGGCGAGGAGGTGGCCCGGTACCCGTTCAGCGGTTCGGAGTTCTCCACCGAGCGCGCCGTGATGCTGGGCGACTTCTACCTGAAGGACGTGTGGCGCTTCGCCGCCGTCGGCCAGGGCTTCGACGGCGGTCTCGACGCGCTGCTGAGGAACTTCGGCGGCGAGGTGGCCGAGGACGAGGCTCCCGCACCGCAGCAGGCCCCGCAGCCGCAGGCCGGTGCCGCCCCGGGCTTCGCCCCGCCGGCCCAGGCCGCGGCGCCGCCGAGCTTCGGCGCGCCCGCCGCCCCGGCTCCCGCGGCCCCCGCCCCGGCTCCCGTGCCGCAGCAGCCCGCACCGCAGCAGCCCGCACCACAGGGCTTCGCCCCGCCGCCGGTCGCCACGCCGCCACCGGCTCCCGGGCCGGACGTGCACGCCGCGCAGACCATCGTCGCGCCCATGAACACGTCGCCCGGCGGCGCCCCGGTGCCGCCTCCCGCCCCGGCGCCCGCGCCGTACGGCCAGCCGGGCCAGCCCGGTCAGCAGCCGCCCTACGGCCAGGTCCCCGGCCAGACCGCCCCGCCGCCCCCCGGCTACGGCCAGCCCCAGGCCCCCCAGGCCCCGGCCCCGCCGCCCGGCTACGGGCAGCCGCCCGCGCCTCCCGGCTACGGGCAGCAGCCCGGACCGCCCGCGGGCTACGGCCAGCCGGCGCCGCCGCCCGGCTACGGGCAGCAGCCTCCCCAAGGCATGCCTCAGGGCATGCCCCAGGGCGCGCCGCAGGGCGCCGGTGTGACCGCGGCGCTCCAGCAGTTCCGGGAGACCGCGACCGGCCAGCGCTGGACGCAGCAGAACAAGAAGCTGGTCCGGGTAGACCTCGGCGCGGAAGGCCAGCCCGTGCTCGCCCGGCAGGGCAGCATGGTGCTCTACCAGGGCAAGGTCGACTTCAGCTACAAGGGCGCCGGATTCGCCGGCCGGGTCGTGGGCAACGCCACCGGCCAGGAGATGCAGCTGATGCGCTGCACCGGCAAGGGACAGGTGTTCCTCGCGGAGAACTCCGCGATGCTGCACCCCATCGAGCTCCAGGGCGACGCCGTCTGCGTCTCCGCGGAGAACGTCCTGGCCTTCGACGAGAGCCTCCAGTACGAGGTTCGCCGCATCGAGGGACACGGCATCCCGGGCGGCGCGCTGTTCACGATGCAGTTCCAGGGCACCGGCACGATCGTCGTGAAGACGCGCGGTGTGCCCGTGGTGCTGCCGGTGACGCCCACGACCTTCGCCGACTGCAACGCCGTGGTCGCCTGGTCCGCCGCCGCCCAGGTGGTCGTCTCCAGCCAGGTGCGGATGCGCCGCAACTCCTACGCCGGCGACACGGGCGAAAGCGTCAACCTGCAGTTCCGGGCCGCGCCCGGCAGCTTCGTCGTCGTCCAGCCGTACGAGATCTGAGGGAGAGCCCGACATGAACCAGCCGCTCGCGGGCTACGCTCCCGCACCCGTCGCCGCCCGCATGGAGAACCACGGCAACCACATGCTGAAGGTCGCCATGCAGACCGGAAACGACCTCCTCGCGCGCGTGGGCTCGATGACCGCCTACGAGGGCTTCGTCCAGTACGAGCCGAACCCGCCGGCCGTCCGCCAGATCGCCAAGGACTGGATGACCGGCGAGGGCGCGCCCCTGATGAAATGCTCCGGCGACGGGCTGCTCTACCTCGCCGACTACGGCGCCAACGTCGTCGTGATCAACCTCAACGGCGACGGGATCTCCGTCAACGCCACCAACCTGCTCGCCTTTGACGCCCACCTGACGTGGGGCGTGGAGCGCGTCAAGGGCCTGGCGAAATTCGCCGGGCAGGGCCTGTGGAACACGAAGATCTCCGGGCAGGGCTGGGTCGCGCTCACCTCCCGGGGCAAGCCGATCGTGGTCGACTGCGGCGGCGGCGAGGACGAGACCTACGTCGACCCGGACGCGCTCGTGGCCTGGTCCCCGAACCTCAAGGTGAAGGGCAAGCGCAGCTTCAAGGCGCAGTCGCTGATCGGCCGCGGCAGCGGCGAGGCCTTCCAGATGGCCTTCTCCGGTCAGGGCATCGTCGTCGTCCAGCCCAGCGAGGACAGCACCGACCGCCTCCGGGTCCGGGGCTGAGGGGGAGCCAGAACATCATGCAGAGCCCGATTTTCGCCTACAACGACCAGCAGACCCAGGAAGCCTGGAGCCTGCAGAACAAGCACATGCTCCGGGTCGCCCTGACCGGCCACGACGACGTGCTCGCCCGCAAGGGCACGATGGTCGCCTACCAGGGGCTCGTCGAGTTCGACGCCGAGTACCAGAGCAACAACCAGTCGCGCTCGCGTGCGCACACCGGCGAGGGCCTGGACCTGATGCGCTGCCACGGGCAGGGCACGGTCTACTTCTCCAACCTCGCCCAGTGCGTCCACGTGGTGGACGTCGACCAGGACGGCCTCACCGTCGACAGCAGCTACGTGCTCGCGATGGACTCGAACCTGCACCACGAGGTCATCGCGGTGGACAGCCTCTACGGCATCTCCGGCTCGGGGAAGTACCAGCTCAACATCACCGGCCGCGGAAAGGTCGCCCTGATGACCTCGGGCTCGCCGCTGTTCATGCAGGTGACACCCGACAAGTACGTCAACTGCGACGCCGACGCGATCGTCGCCTGGTCCACCGGCCTGCGCGTGCAGATGCAGGCCCAGACGCACTCCTCCGGGGTGTGGCGGCGGCGCGGGAACACCGGCGAGGGCTGGGAGCTGAGCTTCATGGGCAGCGGCTTCGCGCTCGTCCAGCCCAGCGAGCTGCTGCCGCCGCAGAACGCCCAGGTCGGGCAGGGCGTCGCCGCCCAGTACGGCATGGGGCAGCACGGGGCCCGCGGTCAGAACCAGGGCAACGTCTGGAGCTGAGCCGCCCGGCCGCCACTGTCCGGTAAGGGGTGATCGCCACAGCGGTCACCCCTTACCGGTCACAGGCGGGCGCGGGTCGCCTCCAGCAGGCGTACGACCGAGTCGTCGGCCACCTCCGCGACCTCGGCGTAGGGGAACCAGCGCAGGTCGAGGGACTCGTCGCTGATCGTCTCCACGGCACCCTCGGGAGCCAGGGCCGCGTACTGGACGTCCAGGTGCCAGGCGCAGGGCGTGTGGTGGCGGTCCAGCCGCACGGGGCCGCCGGACAGCAGGGTCAGTCCGGCGATGCCCGACTCCTCCGTGCCCTCGCGCAGGGCCGCCCGGGCCAGCGTGTCGTCGACCGGCTCGCAGTGACCGCCCATCTGCAGCCACATGCGCATCTTCTTGTGCAGGGTGAGCAGGACCCGCTCGCGCGACGGGTCGATCACCAAGGCGCTCGCCGTGACGTGTCCGTCCGCGCACGCCTTCCACATCCCGTCCGGGTGCGTCGCGAGATGGTCCAGGTAGACCTGGCGCAGCTCGTCCTGGCCCTCGTACGCCTTCAGGACCAGGACCGCGTAGTCGTGGAGGCTCACTCGCCGTCGTCGCCCTTGGGCTTGTCCTGGTCGTCGGCCCGGGTCTCGCCCCGGTCGCCCTCGCCCCGGTCGCCCTCGTCCTTCTTCCTCGGATCGGGCTTCTTCAGGTCGGGCTTGCCCGCCGCCTCGCCGAGCATCTTGTCCAGCTCGGAGAAGTCGAGCTGCTCACGGTGCACGAAGCCGTCCGGGTCGTCCAGGTCGGTCGCGGTCGGCAGCATGTCCGGGTGGGCCCACAGCCCGTCCCGGCCGTCGACACCGCGCGCGTCCGTCAGGGACGCCCACAGGCGGGAGGCGTCGCGCAGCCGGCGCGGGCGCAGCTCCAGGCCGATCAGCGTGGCGAAGGTCTGCTCTGCGGGCCCGCCCGAGGCGCGACGGCGGCGCAGCGTCTCGCGCAGCGCGTCGGCGGAGGACAGGCGCGGCTTCGCGGCGGTGTGCACCACCGCGTCCACCCAGCCCTCGACGAGCGCGAGAGCGGTCTCCAGCCGGGCCAGGGCCGCCTTCTGCTCCGGAGTGTCCTCCGGCTGGAACATGCCCTGCTGGAGAGCCTCCTGCAGCTGCTCGGGGTTCTGCGGGTCGAACTGGCCGACCACGTCCTCCAGCTTGGCCGTGTCCACCTTGATGCCACGGGCGTAGCCGTCGACGGCACCGAACAGGTGCGAGCGCAGCCACGGCACGTGCGCGAAGAGGCGCTGGTGGGCGGCCTCACGCAGCGCCAGGTACAGCCGCACCTCCTCCTGGGGCACGCCGAGGTCCTTGCCGAACGACTCGATGTTCGCCGGCAGCAGCGCGGCCTTGCCCGCCGGGCCGAGCGGCAGACCCACGTCGGTCGAGCCGACGACCTCGCCGGCGAGCACACCGACGGCCTGCCCGATCTGCGTGCCGAACATGGCGCCGCCCATGGACCGCATCATGCCGATCAGCGGGCCGGCCATGGCCTGCATCTCCTCCGGCAGCACGTCGCCCATGGCGTTGCCGACGCGCTCGGCGACCGGGTCGACCAGCTCGCGCCACGCGGGCAGGGTCGCCTCGACCCACTCCGCGCGGCTCCAGGCCACGGCGGTGCCCGCGCCGGACGGCAGGGCCGTCGCGTCGTCCAGCCACAGGTCGGCCAGGCGCACCGCCTCCTGGACGGCATTGCGCTCGGCGGGGCCGACGCTGGCGTCCTTGCGGCCGTCCGGCGTGCCCTGGGAGACCGTCTGGCGGGCGATCTGCTTGGCCATGTCCCAGTTCACCGGGCCGCCCTCGTAGGAGAGCATCTGGCCCAGCTGCTGGAACGCGGCGCCCAGGTCGTTGGGGTTCATGGAACCGAACATGGCAGCGAACGGGTTGTCCGCGCCGGGGCCGCCCAGGCCTCCGGCTCCGGACATCCCGAAACCGAACGGGTTGGCCGGTCCCTGACCACCGCCGCTCTGCTGGTCCTTCTTCTTGCCCTCGTCGCCGTCGTCCGGCTCCTCCGGCGGAAGGCCGAATCCGAATGGGGTGTCACTCACGGGGTTCCTCGGCTGGTAGGGCCGCCGGTTCTTTCCGGCGGCACGGCTGCCCGACTTCACCACCCAGCGTAGACACCCGAAGCCGATCGGGCCTCGGTGCTTCGCCGACTGACGGCCTGCGGCAGGATGGATGCCACCTGGTACGCACGCGTCGCTCGCGCTCGTACTGAAGACAACCTCTGGAGACGCCCGGTGAGTTCCCCAGATCCGCAGGTTCGCGCAGCGCGAAACCAGTCAACCAGTTCCGCCCGCCCCGGCGCGCGCGGACCCGTCGTCGCGGTCACCGGTGCCGCGTCCGGGGTGGGGGCGCTGCTCACCGCGCGGCTCGCCGCGTCCGACGAGGTCAGACAGGTCGTGGCCATTGATGAGCGGCGCGGCGGGTGCGAGGCGGCACAGTGGCAGATCCTGGACGTACGGGACCCGGCCATCGCCGAGAAACTGCGTGGTGCGGACGTCGTGGTGCACCTGGCGCTCGACCTCGACCTGGAGACCGACGCGGCCGCCCGCACGGCTTACAACGTCCGGGGGACGCAGACCGTCCTGACCGCCGCCGCGGCGGCCGGCGTGCACCGGGTGGTGCTGTGCACCTCCGCGATGGTCTACGGCGCACTCCCGGACAACGAACTGCCGTTGTCCGAGGACGCCGAGCTGCGCGCCACGGCCGAGGCCACGGGCGTCGGAGACCTGCTGGAGATCGAGCGGCTCGCGCGGCGCGCACCCCGGGCCCACCCCGGCCTGAACGTCACCGTGGTGCGGCCCGCCGTGCTGGTCGGGGGCATGGACACCGCGCTGACCAGGTATTTCGAGTCGCCCCGGCTGCTGGTCGTGGCCGGATCGCGGCCCGCCTGGCAGTTCTGCCACGTCGACGACCTGTGCAGTGCCCTGGAGTACGCCGTCCTGGAGAAGGCCGACGGAGAGCTGGCCGTCGGGTGCGACGGCTGGCTGGAGCAGGAGGAGGTCGAGGAGCTCAGCGGCATCCGGCGCATGGAGCTGCCCTCCGCGGTCGCGCTCGGCGCGGCGGCCCGGCTGCACCGGATCGGCCTGACACCCTCCCCGGCCGGGGACCTGGCGTACACGATGTACCCCTGGGTCGTGAGCGGCAGCCGCCTGCACGATGCCGGATGGCGTCCGAAGCACACGAACGAGGAGGTCCTGGCGGAGCTGCTCGAGGAGGTCTCGGGCCGGCACACGGTCGCAGGCCGGCGTCTCGGCCGCAAGGACGCGACGGCGGCGGGCGCCGCGGGCGCGACGGTGGCGCTGCTGGGCGCGGCCGCCGTGGTGCGTCGCGCGCGCAAGGCCCGGCGCCGCATCTGAGGCGCCCCGCCCGCCGGCCGGTGGCCGCCGGCGCGGCCCTGTAGGAGACTCCGACGCCTCACGCGTGCGTGCCGGGCGATCACGCTATTCCGCCCCGTCCGTGGCGTGGGGCACGATGGAGCCATGGCAACCACGAACGACCACCCCGGTGAGCTGGCCGCGGCCGACCCGGTCAAGCTGATCGGCATCCGTGAGACGCCGCTGTCCCTGGACGAGGTCTTCGGTGCGGTCGGGGACGACGCGTCGGGCGGCACCGCGCTGTTCGTGGGCACCGTGCGCAACCACGACGGCGGCACCGACGTCGACCGGCTCGGGTACTCGTGCCACCCGAGCGCCGAGGCCGAGATGCGGCGGATCGCTGAGAAGGTCGTCGCGGAGTACCCCGTACGGGCGCTCGCGGCACTGCACCGTGTGGGTGACCTGGAGGTCGGGGACCTCGCGGTGGTCGTCGCCGTGTCCTGCCCGCACCGGGGCGAGGCCTTCGACGCCTGCCGGAAGCTCATCGACGACCTGAAGCACGAGGTGCCCATCTGGAAGCATCAGACGTTTTCGGACGGTACCGAGGAGTGGGTGGGAGCCTGTTGAGCACGGGTGTCACCTGCGCGGCTCCGGTTGCGTAACCCGCCCCCCGGCGTGAGCGTTGTCACTGCGAATGGTTAATCTGCTGATCAGTCAGTCGCGGACGCTCATGGGGTTGGGAGGTCGGCATGGGAGCGCTTGCCTGGTTGCTGATTCCACTGGTGGCCGCTATCGGTGCGGGCCTGTGGGGAAGCTGGGCCAACCGGACCCGCAGGGCACGGAGCGACGGCCCCGAGCTGGACGGGTACGCCCGGTTCCGTGAGGCCATGGAGAAGCCGCGCACGGGTGCCTGACGGCAGCCCGACGGTCGTCCGGCGACGGTCGCCCTGACGGTGTTCCGACAGCCGCGTCCCGTACTGTCGTGCCATGCCACGCCGCACCGCGACGATGCTCGCCTCCACCCTGATGCTGATCGCACTCCTGTGCGCGGGTGTTTTCATCCCCGTGCCGTACTCGGAGATGTCGCCCGGGCCGACGGTGAACACCCTCGGGGACCACGACGGCGAGCCGGTGCTCCAGATCTCCGGTCACAAGACCTACGAGGCGAGCGGCCATCTGAACATGACCACCGTCCGGGTCACCAGCGCCGAGTACCGGATGAACCTGGTGGAGGCCGTCTACGGCTGGCTGGCACACGACAACAGCGTGGTGCCGCACGAGACCCTCTACCCGGACGGCAAGACCGAGGAAGAGGCCACCCAGGAGAACGCGGAGGAGTTCAGCCAGTCCCAGGAGAGCGCGAAGGTCGCCGCCCTGAAGGCGCTCGACATCCCGGTGAAGTCCTGGGTGGTCGTCTCCGCCGTCGTCAAGAACTCCCCGTCGCAGGACCGGCTGCACGCCGGCGACGTGATCAAGGCCGTGGACGGCACGACCGTCAAGAAGCCCGCGGACGTCGCCGAGCTGGTGACCAAGCACGAACCGGGACAGGACACCGTCTTCACGATCGTGCCCGCCAAGGAGCAGGCCGCCGCGGAGAAGGAGGGCCGGACGGCGACGAAGACCCAGAAGGTCACCATCAAGACCGAGACCTCCCAGGACGCGGGCGCGCAGCGCGCCGTGGTCGGGATCTCCGCCGGAACCGACCACACGTTCCCGTTCGAGATCGACATCAAGCTGGCCGACGTCGGCGGCCCCAGCGCCGGTCTGATGTTCGCCCTCGGCATCTACGACAAGCTCACCCCCGGTGACCTCACCGGCGGCAAGTTCGTCGCCGGCACGGGGACGATCGACGACAACGGCAAGGTCGGCCCGATCGGCGGCATCGGCATGAAGACCATCGGCGCGCACGACAAGGGCGCCCAGTACTTCCTGACGCCCGCGGACAACTGCGCGGCGGCCGCCGAGGACACCCCCGACGGACTCACCCTCGTGAAGGTCGACACCATCGACGACGCCCTCGGCGCGCTCACGGACATCCGTTCCGGAAAGACCGCCGACCTGCCGAAGTGCACGCAGGGGTAGCGGGGTAGTAGCCGGGTGGCCCCACCCCAGCACCGCCGTCCTGCTCCTGCGGGACTACTCCTCGAAGGTCGCCGTCAGCGCCGCGGCCAGACCCGGCACCAGATCGGAACCCGTCAGGACCTCCGTGGCCGTGTCCTTCTCCCGCAGCCGCAGGGCCGAGTCACGACTGCCGTCGCGCAGGACCGCCACCGTCATGCGGACCTCCTGACGGTCCGGGTGCTCCGCCACCCACTGCGCGAGCTTCTTCTCGTTGAGGCCCGAAGGCACCTGGGCCTCGGCCGAGGGCGGCAGCATCAGGCGCTCCACGGCGAGCGCGCAGCCGACCACGGCGTCGGGCCAGGCGATGGTGCCCAGGAACTCGTCGAGCGCCTGGTCCGTTGGAATTTCGTCCTGCTCGATCGGGGTGAGGCCGGAGGTCTCCGGCTCCTCCTGCAGACCGAGCCGGTCCGCGAGCGAGGGCTGGTCGGCCCGCAGCCGTGCGGTGTCGACAAGTGCAAAGAGGCGTGCGGGCTGGTCCCAGCCGAGGCCGGAGACGTACTCGTCGATCTCGAGTACGGCCCGGGTGAGGGGGCTCGCTGCCATGGGGGTGTTGGACATGGTCACAATCCTGCCTCGTTCATGGCCGGAATCGGGAACCGAGTAAACGATGAGTAAGTTGCATAAGTGTGGGCCCACGATCACGGGGGCGCACGGGGGGCCCGCGAACCCGAGGGCCTGACGGATCAACAGCGAACTTCGAGGTGCGCACCTTGGCTTTCCAGATGCCGGACCGCGGCGGAGGCCCCCCGTCGGGGCCGCGGATCAGAGTGGGCCGCCCGTCCCGGCGTGTCCGAACCCTGCTGCTGACACTTGGTGTCCTAGCCGTGCTCCTCATGGCGTTCACCATGTTCGCGGGATTCTGGACGGACTGGCTCTGGTACCGGTCGGTCCACTACTCGTCGGTGTTCACGACGACCCTGTGGACCAAGATCGGTCTCTTCTTCGTCTTCGGCCTGCTGATGGCGCTCGCCGTCGGGTTCAACATCTGGTTGGCCCACCGCCTGCGCCCGCCGCTGAGCGCCATGTCGATGGAGCAGCAGAACCTCGACCGGTACCGGATGGGCATCGCCCCGTACAAGAAGTGGCTGCTGCTCGGCATCACCGCCCTGGTCGGCCTGATCGCCGGCGCCTCGGCCTCCGGGCAGTGGCGGACCTGGCTGATGTGGGTCAACGGCGTGCCCTTCGGGCAGAAGGACCCCCAGTTCAAGCTGGACGTCTCCTTCTACGCCTTCGACCTGCCCTGGTACCGGTTCCTGCTCGGCTTCGGCTTCGCAGCCGTGATCATCTCCGTGATCGCCGCCGCGCTGACCCACTACCTGTACGGCGGGCTCCGCGTCACCAGCCCGGGCGCGCGCGCCACGGCCGCGGCCACCGGGCACCTCTCGGTGCTCATCGGCGTCTTCGTCGCCCTCAAGGCGGTCGCCTACTGGCTCGACCGGTACGGCCTCGCGGTGAAGTCCAGCGACTTCAAGGCCACCGACAACTGGACGGGCCTCAGGTACGTCGACGCCAACGCCTACCTGCCCGCCAAGACGATCCTGTTCTGCATCGCGGTCATCTGCGCCCTGCTGTTCTTCGCCACCCTGTGGCGGCGCACCTGGCAGCTGCCGGTGATCGGCTTCGGCCTGATGGTGCTCTCCGCGATCCTCATCGGCGGCCTGTACCCGGCGCTGGTCCAGAAGTTCCAGGTCCAGCCGAACGAGCAGGCCAAGGAAGCGCCGTACGTCGAGAAGAACCTCGCGGCCACGCGCGACGCGTACGGCATCGAAGGCACCCAGGTGTCCGAGTACCCGGGCAAGAGCGAGACCAAGGACAAGACCAAGCTTCGTGACGACGTGGACGCCGCGGCGTCCGTCCGCATCATGGACCCGAACGTCATCTCGCCGACGTTCCAGCAGCTCCAGCAGATGCGTAACTACTACGCGTTCCCGACCAACCTGGACGTCGACCGCTACGCCAAGGACGGCAAGGACCAGGACACGGTCATCGGTCTGCGCGAGCTGAACCTGGCGGGCATCCCGAAGAAGAACTGGATCAACAACCACTTCCGCTACACCCACGGCTACGGCGTGGTCGCGGCGAAGGGCACCCAGGTCGACTCCGAGGGACGCCCGGTCTTCACCGAGTCCAACCTGCCGTCCGAGGGCGACCTCGGAAAGTACGAGCAGCGGATCTACTACGGCGAGAAGACCACCACCTACTCGATCGTCGGCGGTCCCCAGAAGGAGATCGACTACTCCGACGACACCGGCGAGAAGACGTTCAGCTACAAGGGCGACGGCGGCGTCGACCTGTCCAACCCGATCAACCGGGCGGCGTACGCGGCGGCGTTCAGCGAACCGCAGATCCTCTACTCCGGTGCCATCGGCGACGGGTCGCGGATCCTGTACAACCGCACGCCCAAGGAGCGCGTCGAGGCGGTCGCCCCCTGGCTGACCATCGACGGCGACGCCTATCCGGCGGTGGTGGACGGCCGCATCCAGTGGATCGTCGACGCCTACACGACGACGAACGGCTATCCGTACGCCTCGCGCACCACGCTCGGCGACACCACGGCCGACTCGCTGACCGCCAACAACAACTCGCGCGCGGTGGTGGCCCAGCAGAACCAGGTCAACTACATCCGCAACTCCGTGAAGGCGACCGTCGACGCGTACAGCGGTGACGTGAAGCTGTACCAGTGGGACACCCAGGATCCGATCCTGAAGACCTGGATGAAGGCGTTCCCGGACACGGTGAAGGACAAGGGCGAGATCTCCAAGGAGCTGATGGCGCATCTGCGCTATCCGCAGGATCTCTTCAAGGTCCAGCGCGAGCTGCTCACGCGCTACCACGTGAAGGACGCCAACACGTTCCTCAGCGGCAGCGAGGTGTGGCAGGTGCCGGACGACCCGACCAACAAGTCGGGCGACGCCGTACCGCCGTACTACCTGAGCATGAAGATGCCCGACCAGAAGGCGCAGGCCTTCTCGCTGACGACGACCTTCACACCCAACGGGCGTGACAACCTGAGCGCGTTCATGGCGGTCGACGCCGAGGCGGGCACCAGCGACTACGGCAAGATCAGAATTCTGAAACTGCCGACGAGCACGACCGTCGACGGGCCCAAACAGGTACAGAGCCAGTTCAACTCCGAACAGGACATCGCCGAGTCCATCAGGCTGCTGAGAGGCGGCGACTCGGAGGTGGAGTACGGCAACCTGCTGACGGTGCCGCTGGACGGCGGACTGCTGTACGTCGAGCCCGTCTACGTCCGCGGCGGTGACCTCAAGTACCCGTTGCTCCGCAAGGTCCTGGTGAGCTACGGGGGCAACACCGCCTTCGAGAACACGCTCGACGCGGCCCTCAACAAGGTCTTCGGAGCGCAGGCCGCCGAGACCGAGCAGCCACCGGACGAGGGCGACGACACGACCGAGCCGCCACCGACGTCCACCAACCCCACGGTCCGGGAAGCGCTGAGCGACGCGCAGAAGGCCTTCGACGCAGGGCAGAAGGCCCTGGAGCAGAAGGACCTGGCCGCGTACGCCGAGGCGCAGAAGGACCTCGAGGAGGCACTCCAGCGGGCCGAGGACGCACAGGCCAAGGCCGACCAGGGCGCCGGCGGCAAGAACGGCGACGACAAGAACGCCGGCGACAAGAACAGCGGCGACAAGGCCGGGGGCGACAAGGCCGATCCGGACGCGACACCGACCGGTGATGCCGGTGGCGGAGCGGACACCGGCTGACCGTCCGGTCGCGTCGGGCCGGCTGTTCCAGCTGGTCAAAGCCCATCCCGCGCCGTGCTAGGGTTGTGAACACAACGGCGCGGGGTGGAGCAGCTCGGTAGCTCGCTGGGCTCATAACCCAGAGGTCGCAGGTTCAAATCCTGTCCCCGCTACTGATGTCGTGAGCTGTGTGCGAGCGACCACGAAGGCCCGGATTCCCACAAGGAATCCGGGCCTTCGTGATGTGCGAACGCATGTACCGGAGAACGCGACGGCCGCGCCGCCAAGGGGAGTTGGGCCGATCTGTGTTTGACTTGTCTCCCTGTGGGCATGTCGACAAAACGCTGAAGTGACCTCACTGACTGCGGTATACCGGATGTACCGAGGTTGCGGGTGGTGCGACGATGAACGTTATGGGGGACATGGCAAATCTGTTCGGGACAGGGCGTTTTGCGCAGCCGTCCGGTCAGCCGTGCGGCCAGGAGGAGGCCACGGACGAGGCTCAGGAAGCCGCCGACGAGGCCGCCGAGGAAGTGCGCCTGCGACTCGCCGTCGACGGAGGTGACGCCGAGGCCATGAGCGTGCTGGGCGCGATGCTGCTGCGCCGCGGCGACTTCGACGGAGCCGAGTCGCACCTGCGTGCCGCCACCGCGGCCGGCGACCGGGCCGCCGCCAACAACCTGGGCGTCCTGCTGCACCAGCGCGGATACGCCGAGGAGGCGGCCGGCTGGTGGCGCATCGCCGCCGTCGCCGGATCCGCCGCCGCCGCGCACGCGCTCGGCCGGCACTTCCGCGAACGCGGGGACGAGCCCGCCGCCGAGTACTGGCTGTGCCAGTCCGCGGAACAGGGGCACGTGCTGGGCGCCTACGCGCTCGCCGACCTGCTGGAGCACCGCGGCGACGACACCGGGTCCGAGCGGTGGATGCGGGCCGCCGCCGAACGCGGGCACCGGGAAGCGGCGTACCGGCTGGCGCGGACGCTGGACCGGCGGGCCGGGCAGAACGGCGACGACAAGGCCGCCGCCCGCACGGCCGACGAGGCCGAGCAGTGGTACCGGCAGGCCGCCGCGCGCGGTCACCGGCGCGGCGCGCTGCACCTGGGGACGATCCTGGAGAAGCGCGGCGAGCTCAAGGAGGCGGGCCGCTGGTACCTCACGTCCGCCAAGGACGGCGAGGCCCGCGCCGCCTGCGCGCTCGGCTTCCTGCTGCGGGACGCCGGGGACACCGAGAGCGCCGCCGTGTGGTGGCTGCGCGCCGCCCAGGACGGCGACGGCAACGCCGCCAACGCGCTGGGCGCGCTGCACGCCGAGCGCGGCGAGACCCAGACCGCGGAGCGCTGGTACCGGGCCGCGATGGACGCGGGCGACGACAACGGGGCGTACAACCTCGGGCTGCTCTGCGCCGAGCAGGGGCGCACCACACAGGCCGAGCAGTGGTACCGGAGGGCCGCGTACGCCGGGCACCGGGAGGCCTCCAACGCGCTGGCCATCCTGCTGCTGCGCGCCGGGGACGAGAGCGGCGCCGAGCCGTGGTTCTCCAAGGCCGCCGAGGCGGGCAGCGTCGACGCCGCCTTCAACCTCGGGATCCTGCACGCCGGGCGGAGCGAGGAGCGGGCGGCGCTGCGCTGGTACGAGCGGGCCGCCGCCGCCGGGCACACCGAGGCGGCGCTCCAGGTCGGGATGGCGCGGCTGCGCGGCGGGGACGAGCGCGAGGCGGAGCGGTTCCTGCGCTGTGCGGCCGGGGGCGGCAGCGCGGAGGCCGCGTACCGGCTGGCGACGGTGCTGGACGCGCGTCGGCCGCCGGCGCCCGCGCACGAGCTGGGTGAGCCCGCGCAGGACAAGTCCGAGTGCGAGGAGTGGTACGAGCGGGCGGCCTCCCAGGGACACCGGCGCGCGCAGGTGCGGGTCGGGATGCTCGCCGCGGCGCGGGGTGACGTGGTGGAGGCCGCGCGGTGGTACCGCGAGGCGGCCGAGGCCGGGTCCCGCAACGGTGCGTTCAACCTGGGGCTGCTGCTGGCCCGTGAGGGGAGCGAGCCCGAGGCCGTCGTGTGGTGGCGCAGGGCGGCCGACGCCGGGCACGGGCGGGCGGCGCTGCGGCTGGCGCTGGTCTGTGCGCGGCGGGGGGAGCTGGCGGAGGGGCAGCGGTGGGCGGACCTGGCGGTGTCGCTGGGGCCGGCGGAGGTGGGGGAGCGGGCGGCGCGGTTGCGGGACGCGTTGCGGCAGGAGCTGTCGGCGTGACGCTGCGCTGAGCCGGGGGCGCCGTTTGAAGGTGCCCGGCGTTGGAGTGGGGCGGGGGTGCGCACCCCGGCGCGGGCGGGGTGCCGCTGCGCCCACCCGTGCCGCCCCAGCGGCACGACTGCCCGCAGCTGGGGCGGACGTACCTAGGGCCGGAATCCGAAGGATTCCGGCCCTAGGGCTTCAGTAGCGGGGACAGGATTTGAACCTGCGACCTCTGGGTTATGAGCCCAGCGAGCTACCGAGCTGCTCCACCCCGCGTCGATGAAGAGAACACTACGTCAAGATGAAGACGTGAGGCAAATCCCTGCTCAGGCCGCCGCGCAGTTCGGGCAGGTGCCGCGGTACGTCACCTCGACGTCCGACACCGTGAAGCCGAAGCGCTCCGAGTCGGGAAGGTCGGCCAGCGGGTTGCCGGTCGGGTGCACGTCGCGGATCGCGCCGCAGCGCGCGCAGACCAGGTGGTGATGCGGCTGGTGCGCGTTCGGGTCGTAGCGCTTGGCGCGCTTGTCCGTCGCGACCTCCAGCACCTCGCCGAGCGAGACCAGCTCGCCCAGGGTGTTGTAGACCGTCGCCCGGGAGATCTCGGGGAGCCTGTCCACGGCCCGGGAGTGCACCTCGTCGGCCGTCAGGTGGACGTGCTCGCCGTCGAGGACCTCGGCCACGACGCGCCGCTGCGCGGTCATGCGCCAGCCGCGCCCGCGCAGCCGTTCCAAAAGGTCACTCATACACATCAGCCTAACAGCAAGGGGGACCAGGTCCCGAATGGGTGTGACTTTGGAGTCCTGCTCGACTTAGACGCAGTCCATTGTAGGAACCGGGGCGGCATTGGCCAAGAGGCACGGCCCGTGCGGGCCGGCACGCCCCGTGCCGGCCCGCATCCCGCTCGGTCCCGTCAGGCGGTCACCGCCGGGGCGTTGTGCGGGGAGCGCGCCGGAGCCCAGCGGCGGATGATGTCGCGCACCGAGACGATCCCGACGGGCTCGCCGCGGTCCAGGATGATGAGGTGGCGGAAACCGCCGTGCGCCATCGCGCCCGTCGCCTCCTCCACGGTCCAGGTCGGTGCGGCGAAGACGACGTCGGTGGTGGTGTGGCCGTGGGCGCGCTCGGTGTCCGGGTCCTGGCCCCGGCCCACGGAGACCAGGACGTCGCGTTCGGTGAGGATGCCGATGCCGCCGGCGTCGGGGTCGTACACCACGGCCGCGCCGACGCGGCGTGCGGACATCAGGGCGGCGGCCTGGCGGAGCGTGTGGGCGGGACCGATGGTGAGGACGACCGTGCTCATGACTTCGCGGACGAGCATGGGTGGAGCCACCTCCTGCCGGTGATCCATGAGTTGGTTCATGGATTCACAAGTTCACAAGTGAGGGAACTCTCAGAGTGGCAGGTAAAGCACGGGTCAACAAGGGGGCGCGGAGGGCGAGTCGGCGGGCGCTCAGTAGCGCTGGTTGAGATACCCGAGCAGCTCGTCGTGGAGCCGTCCGTTCGACGCCGCCGCGTTGCCGCTGTGCGGGCCGGGGCGGCCGTCGAGGCCGGTGAAGGTGCCACCGGCCTCCGTGACGATGATCGCGTTCGCGGCCATGTCCCAGAGGGAGAGCTCCGGTTCGGCGCAGATGTCCACCGAGCCCTCGGCGACCATCATGTACGGCCAGAAGTCGCCGTACGCGCGCGTGCGCCACACCTCGCGGGTCAGGTCGAGGAAGCCGTCGAGGCGGCCCTGCTCCTCCCAGCCGCTCAGCGAGGAGTACGCGAAGGAGGCGTCGGAGAGCGTGGAGACCTGGGAGACGTGGATCCGGGAGGCGGAGGTCAGGCTGCGGCCGGTGAACGCGCCGTGGTCCTGCACCGCCCACCAGCGGCGGCCGAGCGCGGGCGCCGAGACGAGGCCGACGACGGGCTGGTAGCCGCCCTCCTGGGCCTCCATCAGGGAGATGAGGGTGGCCCAGACGGGGACACCGCGCACGTAGTTCTTGGTGCCGTCGATCGGGTCGATGACCCAGCGCCGCGGGCCGGTGCCCGCCACGCCGAACTCCTCGCCGTGCACCGAGTCGCGGGGGCGGGCGCGGGAGAGGTGGCCACGGATGAGTTCCTCGGCGGCCTTGTCCGCCTCGCTCACCGGGGTCATGTCCGGCTTCGTCTCGACCTTCAGGTCGAGGGCCTTGAAGCGGTCCATCGTCGCGGCGTCGGCGGCGTCGGCGAGTACGTGGGCGAGGCGGAGGTCGTCGAGGTAATCGGGCATGCCGTCACGCTATCTGCCGCGGGCGGGGCGGGGCTACCAGGGGTTTGGCGGGCGTGGCGGGGCGGGCCGGGCGGTGCGGGGGCTCCGCCCCGCGGGTGCGAGGACCCTTGACAGTGCTCCCATACCCGTCAAATCTGGCAGCAAGTCGCTCGGCACATCCGGCAGCGTTCGCTCGGCCCGAGGGAGGCGAGGGTGCCTGCAGCCCGGGAGTCCCTGCTCGACGCCGCGTACACGGCGCTGGCGCGCAGGCCGTGGTCCGCCGTGCGGATGGTCGACGTGGCGGCTGCCGCCGGGGTGTCCCGGCAGACCCTCTACAACGAGTTCGGCAGCAAGGAGGGGCTCGCCCGGGCGCTCGTGAGGCGGGAGGCCGACGGCTATCTCGCCGGAGTGGAGCGCGCGCTCTCCGCGCCCAGCGACCCGCGTGAACGACTCACCGCCACCGCCGAGTGGATGATGTCGGCGGCCCACGACAACGCGCTGGTCCGGGCCATGCTCACGGGGTGCTGGAGCGAGCGGCTGCCCGCACCGGCCCTGACGGCGGTGCCCTCCTCCTCCGCCGTGCCGGCCCAGCGACGGGCCGACGGTCCGCTGCCCTCACCCGGCGACTTCGTGGGCCTCGTCCGCGACCGTGCCGTGGCCGTCCTGGGCGGCGCCGGTCCGCTCCCGCCGCCGGACGCCGCAGAACTGGCCCGCTCCTGCGAACTGACCGTGCGCCTCGCCCTCTCCTGCGTCGCCGCGCCGCCCGCCGAGGGCGGGGTGGCCGACCTCGTACGCACCGTCCTGCCACGCCGCCCGACGGCATAGCGGCCGCCTGCGCCTGCGCCGGTTCCGGTGCCGGGGAGAATCCTTAGTGCGCCGAGCCCGACAGCTGCAGCCCGATCACGCCGATGATGACGAAGCTGATCGAGACGATCTTCAGGGTCGAGACCAGGTCGCCGAGGAAGATCATGCCGTAGATGGCGGTGCCCGCCGCGCCGATGCCGGTCCACACCGCGTACGCGGGGCCGACGTCGAGCTTCTTCAGAGACATCGTCAGCAGGCCGAAACTGCCCAGCGCGAAGGCGCAGAAGGCGATGGTGGGCCAGAGCCGGGTGAAGCCGTGCGACAGCTTCAGACAGACGGCGAAGCCGGTTTCGAGCACTCCGGCCACTATGACCAGCAGCCACGCCATGTCTTGTCCTCCCGTGGTCCCTACCGCGACCGCTGTGTCGGTGCCGGTCGGCGTCAGGCTTTGCTCAGGCTTGGTTCCGGCTTGGTGCGATTATGCACTTACCGGCCGCACGGCACGCCAAACAACGCGATGGTCAGTCGCCTTCCTTGCGTTCCCGCGTCGACAGCAGCCGGCGCAGCGAGTACAGCCGGGCCGGGTCGGCGTGCCCCTCGGCGACCCAGGCGTCCAGCGCGCAGTCGGGCTCGTCGTGGCTGCACGCCCGCGGACAGCCCTCGGTGCCGGGCACCAGGTCGGGGAAGGCGTTGATCACCCGGGACGGGTCGATGTGCGCCAGCCCGAACGACCGTACGCCCGGGGTGTCGACGACCCAGCCGCCCTCCGCGGAGGACAGCGGCAGGGCGAGGGCCGAGGTCGTGGTGTGCCGGCCGCGGCCCGTCACCGCGTTGACATGACCCGTCACCCGGCGGCGGTCCTCGGGCACCAGGGTGTTGACCAGGGTCGTCTTGCCGACGCCGGAGTGGCCGACGAAAGCCGTGATCTTCCCGTCCAGGTGCTCGCGCACCAGGTCGGCGGCGGCCCCGTTCTCCAGCTCCTCCCGGCTGGTGACCACGTACGGGATGTCCAACGCGCCGTACAGCTCAAGGAGTTCGTCCGGCGGTGCCAGGTCCGACTTGGTCATCACCAGCAGCGGGGTGAGGCCGCCGTCGAACGCCGCGACCAGGCAGCGGTCGATGAGGCGGGGGCGCGGCTCGGGGTCGGCGAGGGCGGTGACGATGGCGAGCTGGTCGGCGTTGGCGACGACGACCCGCTCGTAGGGGTCGTCGTCGTCGGCCGTGCGGCGCAGGACCGAGGTGCGCTCCTCGATGCGGACGATGCGCGCGAGCGTGTCCTTCTTGCCGGAGAGGTCGCCGACCAGGGCCACCCGGTCACCGACGTTCGCCGCCTTGCGGCCCAGTTCGCGGGCCTTCATCGCCATGACGACCCGGTCGTCGACCAGGCAGGTCAGCCGGCCGCGGTCCACGGTGAGGACCAGGCCCTCGGCGGCGTCCTCGTGCTTGGGCCGGATGTGGGTGCGCGGTCGGTTGCCCTTGCGGTTGGGGCGGGAGCGGATGTCGTCCTCGTCGGTGTGCTTGCCGTAGCGGCGCATGGCGATCCGTCCCTACGCCCCGAGCATCCCGGTCCACAGGTCGGGGAAGTCGGGCAGGGTCTTGGCGGTCGTCGCCACGTTCTCGATCCGCACGCCCTCGACCGCGAGGCCGAGGACGGCGCCGGCGGTGGCCATGCGGTGGTCCTCGTAGGTGTGGAAGACGCCGCCGTGCAGCCGGCGCGGGCGGATGTGCAGACCGTCGGCGGTCTCGGTGACGTCACCGCCGAGTTCGTTGATCTCCTTGGTGAGCGCGGCCAGCCGGTCCGTCTCGTGCAGCCGCAGGTGGGCCACGCCGCGCAGGGTCGAGGGGGAGTCCGCGAGGGCGGCGACGGCCGCGATGCCCGGGGTCAGCTCGCCGACCTCGCTCAGGTCGACGTCGATGCCGTGGATCGCACCCGATCCGGTGAACACGAGCCCGAAGTCCGTCAGTTCGCAGGAACCGCCCATGTCGGTGAAGATCTCGCGCAGCCGGTCGCCGGGCTGGGTGGTGCGGGACGGCCAGTCGGGGATCACCACCTTGCCGCCGGTCACCAGCGCCGCCGCGAGGAAGGGCTGGGCGTTGGACAGGTCCGGCTCGATGGTCAGGTCCCGGCCGAGCAGCGCGCCCGGCGTGACCCGCCACACGTTCGGCTCGCCGCCGGACTCGGGGGTGTCGACCTGGGCGCCGACCGCGCGCAGCATGTCGACCGTCATACGGATGTGCGGCATGGAGGGCAGCGCGGAACCGGTGTGGCGCACCTCGACGCCCTGGTTGAAGCGCGGCCCGGACAGCAGCAGGGCGCTGACGAACTGGGAGGAGGAGGACGCGTCGATCTCGACCGGGCCGCCCTCCAGGGCCCCGCCGCCCTGCACGGTCAGCGGCAGCGCGCCGCGCCCGTCGTCGTCGACCCGGGCGCCCAGGACACGCAGCGCGTCGATCACGCCGTGCAGCGGACGCTCGTACGACCGTGGGTCGCCGTCGAAGCGGACGGCGCCGTCGGCCAGCGTGGCGACCGGCGGCAGGAAGCGCATGACCGTGCCGGCGTTGCCGACGTCGACCGTGGCCGGGCCGCGCAGACCGGCCGGGATGACCCGCCAGAACTCGCCGGTGCCCTCGGGGCCGACGCCCTCCTCGATCTCGACGCCCATCGTGCGCAGCGCCTCGGCCATCAGCAGGGTGTCGCGGGAGCGCAGCGGGCGGCGCAGCCAGCCGGGCTCGGAGGCGAGGGCGGCCAGCACCAGGGCACGGTTGGTGACCGACTTGGACCCGGGCACGTGGACGGTCGCGTCGACGGCTCCGCTCGCGTGCGGGGCGGGCCAGAGGGCGGTGTGCGTGGGGTTCACGGTCATGGGGCCCACTTTAATGGCTGAGGACGATCGGAGATCTTGATCAAAAGCACCGAAACCTGACCGAAAACGCAACAGTGCACTTGCCGTGCATATATGCGGAGCGTGCGGCGGCCCCCGCGGCCCCCGCGGACCGCGCCCGGCGTCTCACAGCTCCAGCAGCCAGCGCGCCCCGCCGATCAGCGAGCACAGCGACACCGCGTGGAAGAGGAAGAACCACACTCCCGCCGGCGCGTGCGTCAGCCGTGCCAGCTGGTCGGCGTCCGAGTCGCCGGCGCCGCCCCGCGACCGCTTGGCCTGCAGCTCGAAGGCCGGGCGCACCCCGCCGAGCAGCAGGAACCACACCGCCGCGTACGCGAACGCCGCCTGCACCTGGGGCCCGGCCAGCCACGACACCAGGACGAACGTGGCGCCGGTGACCACCACCGTCAGCACCCCGTACGCGTTGCGGACCATCACCAGCAGGGCCACCAGCAGCGCCGTCGCCAGCCACAGCAGCAGCGTGATGCGCCCCGCCGCCAGCAGCGCGGCGCCGCCGAGGCCGAGCAGCGGGGGAGCGGTGTAACCGGCGACCGCGGTGAGGATCATGCCGATGCCGTGCGGCTTGCCCCGGCTCACCGTCAGACCGCTGGTGTCCGAGTGCAGGGTGATCCCGGTCAGGGTACGGCCGGTCAGCAGGGCCACCAGGCCGTGGCCGCCCTCGTGGGCGATGGTGATCGCGTTGCGCGCTATCCGCCACGACCCGCGCGTCGCGACGACGGCGAGCGCGGCCACCAGGGTCGCGACCACCACCCACAGGTCGGGGTCGGGCTGGATGCCGGAGACCTCGTCCCACAGGGAGGTGGGCGAGGCCGTTGCGAGGTGGTCCATGTTCGGGGAGGGCTCCTCGTTGACGCGTGGGGTCTGGCAGTGTGGCACGTATGTGCGGACGGTATGCGGCGAGTCGTCGACCCGAGGATCTCGCGGGAATCTTCGAGATCGAGAAGTGGGAGCCCAAGGAGAGCTTGGAACCCGACTACAACGTGGCGCCCACCAAGGAGGTGTACGCCGTCCTGGACCGTCCCCTGAAAGACGTCGAGGACCCGAAGCCGGTTCGCCAGCTGCGGAAGCTGAAGTGGGGCCTCGTCCCCTCCTGGTCCAAGACGCCCGAGGGCGGCGCCCGGATGATCAACGCCCGCGCGGAGACCGTCCACGAGAAGCCCTCCTACCGCCGCGCCTTCAGCACCCGGCGCTGCATCCTGCCCGCCGACGGCTACTACGAGTGGGTCACCGGCACGCAGGAGCGGGACCTGGAGGTCGAGGGGCGCAAGAAGCGGCCCCGCAAGCAGCCGTACTTCGTGACCCCCGCCGACGGCTCCGTGTTCGCCATGGCGGGGCTGTACGAGTTCTGGCGGGACAGGACGCTCCCCGACGACCACCCGCAGGCCTGGTGGGTGACGTGCTCGGTGATCACCACCGAGGCCGAGACCACGCCGCTCGCGGTCGCCCCGGCCGACGGCCCGCACGCCCTGGCCGACATCCACCCCCGGATGCCCCTGATGCTGACGCCGGACCGCTGGGACGACTGGCTCGACCCGGCGCGCACCGACCCCGACGAGCTGACCTCCCTGCTGGCGCCGCCGCCCGCCGGGCTGATGCGGGCCTTCCCCGTCTCCACGGCCGTGAGCAACGTCCGCAACAACGGACCGGAGTTGCTCAAGGAGCTGGAGGCGCCGGAAGAGGGCACACTCTTCTGACGTGACGGATGCGACAGAGGTTGTGACAGAGGTTGTGACAGAGCCGGTCGAGACGGATGCGGGCCCCGCCCGCATCACCTGGCACCGGGCGAAGCGGCCCCGGCTGGTGCTCGCCCTGGGCCACGGCGCGGGCGGCGGCATCGAGGCGCGCGACCTGAAGGCGCTGGCGGCCGCACTGCCCGGCCACGGGGTGAGCGTCGCCCTCGTCGAGCAGCCCTGGCGGGTGGCGGGCCGGAAGCTGGCGCCCGCGCCGAAGACCCTCGACACCGGATGGCGGGGCGTCTGGCCCGCGCTCGCCGCCCCCGGCCTGCCGGTGGTCTCGGGCGGCCGCAGCGCCGGCGCCCGCGTCGCCTGCCGCACCGCCGGCGAACTGGGCGCCCGTGCCGTCCTCGCCCTCAGCTTCCCCCTGCACCCGCCGGGCAAGCCGGAGAAGTCGCGCGCCGACGAGCTGCTCGGGGCCGGCGTGCCCACCCTCGTGGTCCAGGGCGGCAACGACCCCTTCGGCAGGCCGCAGGAGTTCCCCGAGGCGCCCGGAGCGACCTACGACCTGATCGAGGTGCCGTACGGCGACCACGGCTTCGCCGTGCCCAAACGGGCGGAGATCAGCCAGGAGGAGGCGCTGGAGCTGATCACCGACGGCGTCCTGAGGTGGACCGGCTCACTCGGCTGAACGCCCGGGAATGACCGGCGCGCGGCCACTGTTGTGCGGTGCGTACGTTGCTGAGAATCAGCACCGACGCCGTAGGAGAGGAAGTCCGCCGCATGGGTTCAGCCTTCTGCCCGAGCCGCAGCAGCCGGTCCGACCTGGACTGGACGGTGCTGCACGCGGCGAAGACCGCCCCCATTCGGGCGGCGGGCGGACCGGATCGTCGTCTATCCTCCGATTCGAGTGAGACCGGTCTCGGTTTCACGACGACACTGGAGGAGGTGGGTCCGGTCACTGGGACCGACGCAGGGACCGAACACGGCCAGGCGGAGCAGCCCGAGGGCCGGGGTACGGGCGCGGAGTCGACCGCGGAGCGCAGCGCGCGCTTCGAGCGGGACGCGCTGGAGTTCCTCGACCAGATGTACTCGGCAGCGCTGCGCATGACGCGTAATCCGGCCGACGCCGAGGACCTGGTGCAGGAGACCTACGCCAAGGCGTACGCGTCCTTCCACCAGTTCCGCGAGGGCACCAACCTCAAGGCATGGCTGTACCGCATCCTCACCAACACCTTCATCAACTCGTACCGCAAGAAGCAGCGCGAACCCCAGCGCAGCGCGGCCGAGGAGATCGAGGACTGGCAGCTCGCGCGTGCCGAGTCGCACATGTCGACGGGTCTGCGCTCCGCGGAGTCGCAGGCGCTGGACCACCTGCCCGACTCGGACGTGAAGCAGGCGCTGCAGGCGATCCCCGAGGAATTCCGTATCGCCGTGTATCTGGCGGACGTCGAGGGCTTTGCCTACAAGGAGATCGCGGACATCATGGGAACACCCATCGGTACGGTGATGTCCCGGCTGCACCGTGGACGCCGTCAGCTGCGCGGCATGCTGGAGGACTACGCCCGCGACCGCGGTCTGGTCCCGGCCGGCGCCGGAGAGTCGAACGAAGCGAAAGGCTCGGGGTCATGAGCTGCGGAGAGCCGCACGAGACGGATTGCAGCGAAATCCTCGATCATCTCTACGAGTTTCTCGACAAGGAGATGCCGGACTCGGACTGCGTGAAGTTCGAGCACCACTTCGAGGAGTGCTCGCCCTGCCTGGAGAAGTACGGGCTGGAGCAGGCCGTGAAGAAGCTGGTCAAGCGGTGCTGCGGGCAGGACGACGTGCCCGGTGACCTGCGTTCCAAGGTCATGGGACGGCTGGACCTGATCCGGTCCGGGCAGTCCGTGCCGGAACACGACGTCACCGCCGCACCGTCGTCGGCTCCGCAGGAGCCCTGAGCCGGCCTGCCTGAGTCAGTCTGAGCGTCCCGACTCGGTCAGAAGTCACTCGTACGTGCTAATCCGCGGGTTATCTGCCCGCGGCCTCCCCGCCGCCGTCCTAGGCTCCTGAGCCTGACAGGCGTGGCCAGGGGAGGGGCTGATGGACGCGGTACCGGCGCGGGCACGGGTGTACGTGGCCGTCGTCGCCCTCGCCACCCTGCTCTGCCTGCGACCGCTGCCCGCGGTGCACGCGCCCTGGTGGGCGGTGCTGCTGCTGGCGGGGCTGTACGCGGGGTCCGAACTGGTCGCGCGGTCCCGCTTCGTCGGGACCTGCTACCCCGTGCTGCTCGCCGGCGCCTTCCTGCTGCCGCCACCCGCCGCCGCGCTCGTGGCACTGCCGGGAGCCCTGCTGGCCCCGGTGCCGCGCCGCCCCTTCGGGCTGCGGCGCGTGTGGCGGGCCGCGCAGCTGACCCTCGCCGTGTGGGCCGCGGCCTGTGTCCACTGGCGGCTCGGGGGCCGGGACGCGGTCGTCGAGCCCGCCTTCCCGTACGCCCTGTTGCCGGCCGGGGCCGCCGTACTCGCCTTCTGCCTGGTCCGCACCGTGCTGGACGGCGGGATCCTCACCCTCGCCGACCACGTGCCGCCGGGCCGGGCGTGGCGGGGTCTGCTCTCCCGGTCGCTCGCGCCGATCGCCGTGCACGGGCTCGCCGGGCTGATGATGGCCGTCCTGTGGCGCAGCCCGTACGGTCCGGTGGCCGCGCTGCTCGTGCTGCTGCCGATGTGCGTGGCCTGGTGGGCCTTCGCCCAGTACCACCGCGAGCGGGCCGCGCACCAGGCGACCATCCGTGCCCTGGTGCAGGCCGTCGACATCAAGGACGGCTACACGCGCGGCCACAGCGAACGCGTCGGCCAGGCCTCCATGATGATCGCCCGCGAGCTGGGCATGGACGACGAGCGCGTCGAGACCCTCCGCTTCGCCGGGATCCTGCACGACGTGGGCAAGCTGGGCGTGCCCACCCGGCTGCTACGCAAGGACGGTCCGCTGACGCCGGAGGAGCGGCGGGTGATCGAACTGCACCCCGAGTACGGGCACGAGATGGTGCGCGGCATCCGCTTCCTTGGGGAGGCCCGCGCCGCGGTCCTCCACCACCACGAACGGCTGGACGGCAGCGGCTATCCCTATGGGCTGGCCGGCGACCGGATCCCCGAGTCGGCCCGGGTGGTGGCCGTCGCCGACGCCTTCGACGCGATGACGTCCACGCGCTCCTACAGCAGGGCCCGGCCCGTCGCGACGGCGCTGGCGGAGCTCCAGCGGTGTGCCGGTGGACAGTTCGACCCGCGGATGGTGCGGGCACTCGTCCTGGCCCTCGGCCGCCACGGCTGGCGCCCGTCCGTGACGGCGGACGGCCCGCTCGCCGCCCCCGCCGGACCGGCACCGGGCCGGGGCGAGGGCGTGCGGGACAGCGTCGGCAGGGGAGCGCCATGACACCCTCGCAGCCGTCGGCCCAGTCCCCGCCGCCGGCGGCCGTTCTCCTCGTACCCGGCTGCGCCGGGCTCCTCGCGCTCGGATGTCTGGCCTCCGTGCTGGGCTCGGGGCCCGCCCAGCGGCCCGTCGCGCTGGCCTTCGGGGGGCTGGTCGTCCTCGGTGAGCTGACCCGGCGGACCGGTGCCGAGGCCCGGGAGGCCGCTCCGCTCGGCGCCGCGGGCGCGCTGGCGTACGCGCTGCTCGGAGACGTCGCCGGGCAGCCCGCGCGGCACGGTGTGGCCCAGACCGTCACCGTCGTGCTCGCCGCCTCGCTGCTCGGCAGCGTGCCCTACGTCGCGCGCGGCAGCGGGCCCGTCCTCGACCACCTGGCGCGGCGCGTGCTCACTGTCGGTTTCGCCGCCGTGTGCTTCCGCCCGCTGTCCAACCAGGGTGTCTTCGACGACTGGAGCGGCCCCGCCTACGCGCTGCTGCTGCTCGGGCTGCTCGCCCTGACCACGCTGTGCGACGCGGTGCTCGCCGCGGCGCCCGCGCACGCGCGTACCGGCTGGCCCTTCGGGCCGCTGCTGCGCGAAGAGCTGCGCGGCATGGTCGGGATCACCTCCGCGGTGTGCGCGACCGGGGCGGTGATGGCGCTCGCGGTCGGCGTCGCCGGACTGTGGGCGCTGCCCGTCTTCTCCGTCCCGCTGCTGCTCGCCCAGCTGTCCTACCGTCGGTACGCGGCCGTCCGGGCCACCTACCGGCAGACCATCGCCTCCCTGGCCCGCGCCACCGAGATCGCCGGATACACCCCGGCCGGGCACGCGCGCCGGGTCGCCGGGCTCGGGGTGGCCGTCGGCCGGGACCTGGGGCTGTCGGGGACCGAGCTGACCGTGCTGGAGTACGCGGCCCTCATGCACGACATCGGCCAGCTGAGCCTGGTCGACCCCATCCCCTCGGGTGCCACCGCCGGCCTGCCCGTCACCGAGCAGCGGCGGATCGCGCTGCTCGGCGGGGCCGTCGTCCGCCAGACCGGCGTCGACGCGGCGGTCGCGGTGGTGGTGGAGCGGCAGGCCGACCCCTGCCGGGAGCAGCCGGTCGCCGCGCGGATCGTACGCGTCGTGAACGCCTACGAGGAGAAGGCGCGGGACGCGGGTCCCGGAGGCGTCCTGACGGCGCTGGAGGAGCTGCGTCTGGCCACCGCGGGCGACTACGCTCCCGAGGTGGTGGAAGCGCTGGCCCGGGTCCTTTCCCGAGGCAGCCTTACCGAGCCCGCGGCTGGGTAACCCATGGGTAATGAGCGCCTCTACAGCCGTACGTGGTTTGATGCCCGGGAGAGGGTGTCCGGGGGCGCGAAAAGGCACAGCCAGCCCACAGAACGGAACTGGCAGGCGGGAATCGTGAGGATCTTCGGCAAGGCACGGCACCGGCCCTCCGCCTCTTGGCGGCAGGCCACCGACCGCGCGTTCACGCTGATCGGCGACGGTCGCTACGAGGACGCGGGCGCGCTGCTGACGCGGGCGGCCGACCTGGAGCCCTGGCTGTCGGAGTCCTGGTTCAACCTGGCGCTGCTGCACAAGTTCCGGCACGACTGGGAGCAGGCGAGGGCGGCCGGTCTGCGGGCCGTCGCGCTGCTCGACCGGGACATCGGCGCCCCCGACTGGTGGAACGTCGGCATCGCCGCGACCGCCCTGCAGGACTGGCCGCTGGCCCGTCGCGCCTGGCAGGCCTACGGGCTGCGCACCCCGGGGGCCGCCACGGACGCGGGTGAGCCGCTCGGCATGGACCTCGGCAGCGCGGCCGTACGGCTGTCCCCGGAGGGCGAGGCCGAGGTGGTGTGGGGGCGGCGGCTCGACCCCGCCCGCGTCGAGGTGCTGTCCATCCCGCTGCCGTCCTCCGGGCGGCGCTGGGGCGAGGTCGTCCTGCACGACGGCGTACCGCACGGGGAGCGCACGACCTCGGCCGGGCACTCCTACCCCGTCTTCGACGAGATCGAGCTGTGGGCGCCCTCGCCGGTGCCCACCTGGGTGGTCCTCCTGGAGGCCGCCACCGAGTCGGACCGCGACGCCCTGGAGCAGCTGGCCGCCGACGCCGGGTTCGCCGCCGAGGACTGGTCGTCCTCCGTCCGGCTGCTGTGCCGGATGTGCTCGGAGTCCCGGATGCCGTCCGACGAGGGCGAGGGCGAGCACCTCGATCCGCACGACCACAGCGAACCCGGACACCCCGGGCCCCTGGGGCACCGCACCGACGGGCAGCTGTGGGTGCCGGAGCGGGAGTGCGGGGTGGCTGCGCCGGCCGGGCTGGTGAAGGGGTTGCTGGACGGGTGGGTGGCGGACAGCCCGGACTCGCGTGACTGGCGGGACCTGGAAGAGGTCTGCTGAGGACTCTCTTTCGAGTGCGGCTACGTCGTGGCTGGTCGCGCAGTTCCCCGCGCCCCTGAAGGGGCGCGTCACCGTACCCTGTACCAAGCATCACGCAGGTTTCATCCAGGAAGGCATACGTCGGTCATGGCCCAGCAGGACACCGATCAGCAGCACCCGGGCGTGCTCCCCGTGGACGACGACGGGTTCGTCGTCGACAGCCAGGACTGCGAGGAGCGTGAGGCCGACTGGCGAGGGCGCGGCACCTCGCGTCCGATCACGGTGGTCGGCAACCCGGTGCTGCACAAGGAGTGCGAGGACGTCACCGACTTCGGCG
Organism: Streptomyces sp. NPDC018026; assembly: GCF_044327745.1. Lineage (NCBI taxonomy): Bacteria > Bacillati > Actinomycetota > Actinomycetes > Kitasatosporales > Streptomycetaceae > Streptomyces > Streptomyces sp. NPDC018026. Next base: position 332,101 of record NZ_JBIRFY010000006.1, on the reverse strand, counting down.
AGGAGTTCCAGCAGCTGGTGGCCGACATGTTCGCCAGCCAGCGCACCGCCGAGGGCGTGGGCCTGGCCGCCAACCAGATCGGCGTCTCCAAGAAGGTCTTCGTCTACGACTGCCCCGACGACGAGGGCGTCCGCCACGTCGGCGTGGTCTGCAACCCGAAGCTCGTCGAGCTGCCGGCCGACCGCCGCCGCCTGGACGACAGCAACGAGGGCTGCCTGTCCGTCCCCACCGCCTACGCGCCGCTCGCCCGCCCCGACTACGCCGAGGTGACCGGGCAGGACGAGAAGGGCAACCCGGTCAAGGTGCGCGGCACCGGGTACTTCGCTCGGTGTTTGCAGCACGAGACGGACCACCTGTACGGGTACCTGTACATCGACCGGCTCTCCAAGCGTGAACGCAAGGACGCGCTGCGGCAGATGGCCGAGAACGAGCCGCGCTACCCCGTGGTCGCGAACGACTGACAGGGCCTCACCCGCCCCACATCTCCCTTGCGCACGGCGCCTGTTCGGGTCTTCCCCCGAGCAGGCGCCGTTCGTCTGTGCCGGCCCGCGGAAAGCCGCCACACAACAGGAGAATTCCGGCATCGAGGGGTATCGAGGGGTAGTGAATGAAGCAAATCCGTTCCCAGAACGGTCAGTTGTGGTGCTGAATGGGAAGTGCGGGGATACGCAACGGCGCACGCCCCGCTCAGCGAGAGGGGTGCGCCACCGGCGGCTGAGAGGGGTTTGTTCGTGCATGCTTTCCCACACGGCACCACAGCGACACCGACCGCGATCGCAGTACCGCCATCGCTCCGCCTCCCGGTGATCGAGGCGGCATTTCCCCGGCAACTGCACCCGTATTGGCCGAAGCTCCAGGAGACAACCCGGACCTGGCTGCTCGAAAAGCGGCTCATGCCGGCCGACAAGGTCGCGGAATATGCCGACGGCCTGTGCTACACGGACCTCATGGCGGGCTACTACCTGGGCGCCCCCGACGAGGTCATGCAGGCGATAGCGGACTACAGCGCGTGGTTCTTCGTCTGGGACGACCGCCACGACCGTGACATCGTCCACGGCCGGGCCGGCGCCTGGCGGCGACTGCGCGGCCGGCTGCACACGGCACTCGACTCACCCGGGGACCACCTGCACCACGAGGACACCCTGGTGGCCGGGTTCGCCGACAGTGTGCGACGGCTCTACGCCTTCCTGCCGGCCACCTGGAACGCCCGGTTCGCCCGGCACTTCCACACGGTGATCGACGCGTACGACCGTGAATTCCACAACCGCACGCGCGGAATCGTGCCCGGCGTGGAGGAGTACCTCGAACTGCGCCGGCTCACCTTCGCGCACTGGATCTGGACCGACCTGCTGGAGCCGAGCTCGGGCTGCGAACTCCCCGACGCCGTACGGAAACACCCGGCATATCGGCGGGCGGCGCTGCTGAGTCAGGAATTCGCCGCCTGGTACAACGACCTCTGCTCGCTGCCCAAGGAAATAGCGGGAGACGAGGTCCACAATCTTGGCATCAGTCTCATCACCCACCATTCACTCACCCTGGAAGAAGCAATCGGAGAAGTCCGGCACCGTGTCGAGGAATGCATCACGGAATTCCTCGCCGCCGAGCGGGACGCCTTACGGTTCGCCGACGAACTCGCCGACGGAACCGTACGCGGAAAGGAACTGAGCGGCGCCGTGCGGGCCAACGTCGGCAATATGCGGAACTGGTTCAGTTCCGTCTACTGGTTCCACCACGAGTCCGGCCGGTACATGGTCGACAGCTGGGACGACCGGTCCACGCCCCCGTACGTCAACAACGAAGCGGCAGGTGAGAAATGACCGTCGAGTCCGTCAACCCCGAAACCCGCGCACCCGCGGCACCGGGAGCACCGGAAGCACCGGAGCTGCGCGAGCCGCCCGTCGCGGGCGGCGGCGTGCCGCTGCTCGGCCACGGCTGGCGGCTGGCCCGCGACCCGCTGGCCTTCATGTCCCAGCTGCGCGACCACGGCGACATCGTGCGCATCAAGCTCGGCCCGAAGACCGTCTACGCCGTGACGAACCCCGAGCTCACCGGCGCCCTCGCCCTGAACCCCGACTACCACATAGCCGGTCCGCTGTGGGAGTCGCTGGAGGGCCTGCTCGGCAAGGAGGGCGTGGCGACCGCCAATGGCCCGCTCCACCGCCGCCAGCGGCGCACCATCCAGCCGGCGTTCCGGCTCGACGCCATCCCCGCCTACGGACCGATCATGGAGGAGGAGGCGCACGCGCTCAGCGAGCGCTGGGAGCCGGGGAAGACCGTCGACGCCACCTCGGAGTCCTTCCGGGTCGCCGTGCGTGTCGCGGCCCGCTGCCTGCTGCGCGGGCAGTACATGGACGAGCGGGCCGAGCGGCTGTGCGTCGCGCTCGCCACCGTCTTCAGGGGCATGTACCGGCGCATGGTGGTCCCGCTCGGACCGCTGTACCGGCTGCCGCTTCCGGCCAACCGCCGGTTCAACGACGCGTTGGCCGATCTGCACCTGCTGGTTGACGAGATCATCGCCGAACGCCGCGCATCCGGTCAAAAGCCGGACGATTTGCTCACGGCATTGCTGGAGGCGAAGGACGACAATGGCGACCCGATCGGGGAACAGGAGATCCACGACCAGGTGGTCGCGATACTCACCCCGGGCAGTGAAACCATCGCGTCCACGATCATGTGGTTGCTCCAGGCACTTGCCGAGCATCCGGAACATGCCGACCGCATACGCGACGAAGTCGAAGCGGTCACCGGCGGACGTCCCGTGGCATTCGAGGACGTCCGGAAGCTCACGCACACCGGCAATGTCATCGTGGAGGCCATGCGTTTGCGTCCCGCCGTATGGGTATTGACGCGGCGCGCGGTGGCCGAGAGCGAACTCGGTGGGTATCGCATTCCGGCCGGTGCGGACATCATCTACAGTCCGTACGCAATCCAACGCGATCCGAAGTCGTACGACGACAACCTGGAGTTCGACCCCGACCGGTGGCTCCCACAACGCGCGGCGAATGTGCCGAAATACGCCATGAAGCCGTTCAGTGCGGGCAAGCGGAAGTGCCCCAGTGACCACTTCTCGATGGCCCAGCTCACGCTGATCACGGCCGCGCTCGCCACGAAGTACCGCTTCGAACAGGTGGCGGGCTCGAACGACGCGGTCCGGGTCGGCATCACGCTGCGCCCGCACGACCTGCTGGTCAGGCCCGTGGCGCGGTGACGACCCGGACGGGTCAGGCGGCGGCCTCCGGGCCCCGGAAGGTGCGCCGGTAGGCGTGCGGGGTGGTGCCCAGGGCCCTGGTGAACTGGTGCCTCAGGGCCGCCGCCGTGCCGAAACCGGCGCGCCAGGCGATCGTGTCCATCGTCTCGTCCGTCGCTTCCAGCAGCCGCTGGGCCAGCAGTACGCGCTGGCGCAGGATCCAGCGGTAGGGGGTCGTCCCGGTCTCCTGCTGGAAGCGGCGGGCGAAAGTGCGCGGGGACATGTGGGCACGGACCGCCAGCTGCTCGACCGTGACCTCCTCGTCGAGGTGCTGCTCCATCCAGGCCAGCACCTCGCCGACGGTGTCGCAGGAGGAGCGCGGCAGCGGCCGTTCGATGTACTGCGCCTGCCCGCCGTCCCGGTGCGGCGGCACCACCATGCGCCGGGCGATCCGGTTGGCGACCTCCGGGCCCTGCTCCTTGCGCACGATGTGCAGGCAGGCGTCGATGCCGGCGGCGGTCCCGGCCGAGGTGATCACCGGGTCCTCGTCGACGTAGAGCACGTCCGGCTCGACCCGGGCCCCCGGGTGCTGACGGGCCAGCTCGGCCGCGTGGTGCCAGTGCACCGCGCACCGCCGCCCCTCCAGCAGGCCGGCGGCGCCCAGCACGAAGACGCCGGAGCACACGCTCAGGACGCGGGTGCCCCGGTCCGTCGCCCTGCGCAGGGCGTCCAGCAGGTCGGGCGGGTACTCCCGGCGGACGAAGTCGCTGCCCGCCGGCACCGCGATCAGGTCGGCCTCCTCCAGCCGCTCCAGACCGTACGGCGTGGAGACGGTCAGCCCGCCGACGTGGGTGCCCAGCGTGGGGCCCTCCGCGGAGACCACCGCGAAGTCGTACCCCGGCAGGCCCTCGTCGCTCCGGTCGATGCCGAAGACCTCGCAGATCACGCCTAGTTCGAAGGGATGCGCACCGTCCAGCAGGACGGCGGCCACGTTCTGCAGCATGCCGCCAGTGTGCCTCCCCGGTGGCAGGAAATCGAGGCCTTACGGCAGTCCTGCCACTCCCGGTAAGGAGTATCCGGCGCGACAGTGGTGTCATGACCGGAAACCAGATCGAAGCCCTTGTCGGAATGCTCGCGACCTTCGGACTCCTCGTCCTCATGATCCTCCCCTCGGTGATCGGGATCGTGCGCGACAGGCGCATCGACCGCCAGATCAGGGAGGCCCAGGAGGACGGGGAGACCCGCACCCGCCACGGGAAGGAGACCCGGAGGACTCAGAAGTCCTCGTCCAGGTCGACGGTGCCCTCCACCGCCACCTGGTACGCCGAGGGGCGCCGCTCGAAGAAGTTGGTCAACTCCTGAACGCCCTGCAGCTCCATGAAGGAGAAGGGGTTCTCGGAGCCGTACACCGGGGCGAAGCCGAGCCGCGTCAGACGCTGGTCGGCCACGCACTCCAGGTACTGCCGCATCGAGTCGGTGTTCATGCCCGGGAGGCCGTCACCGCACAGGTCGCGCGCGAACTGCAGCTCGGCCTCGACGGCCTCCCTCAGCATGTCGGTGACCTGCTCCCGGAGCTGGTCGTCGAACAGCTCCGGCTCCTCCTTGCGCACGGTGTCGACGACGTCGAACGCGAAGGACATGTGCATCGTCTCGTCCCGGAACACCCAGTTGGTGCCGGTGGCCAGACCGTGCAGCAGCCCCCGGCTGCGGAACCAGTAGACGTAGGCGAAGGCGCCGTAGAAGAACAGGCCCTCGATGCACGCCGCGAAGCAGATCAGGTTGAGCAGGAAGCGGCGCCGGTCGGCCTTGGTCTCCAGGCGGTCGATCGACTCGACCGAGTCCATCCACCGGAAGCAGAACTCGGCCTTCTCCCGGATGGACGGGATGTTCTCCACGGCCGCGAAGGCGGCGGCGCGGTCCTCCGGGTCGGGCAGGTAGGTGTCCAGCAGCGTCAGATAGAACTGGACGTGGACGGCCTCCTCGAAGAGCTGGCGGGACAGGTACAGCCGCGCCTCGGGGGAGTTGATGTGCTTGTAGAGGGTCAGCACCAGGTTGTTCGCGACGATCGAGTCGCCGGTGGCGAAGAAGGCCACGAGCCGGCCGATCAGGTGCTGCTCCATCGGGCTGAGCTTCGCCAGGTCGGCGACGTCCGAGTGGAGGTCGACCTCCTCGACGTGCCAGGTGTTCTTGATGGCGTCCCGGTAGCGCTCGTAGAAGTCCGGGTAGCGCATGGGGCGCAGGGTCAGTTCGAAGCCCGGGTCGAGCAGGTTCTTCGTGGTGGGGTTCGCGGGGGTCTCGGTGGTCATTACTGGCAGGCCTCGCAGGACTCGGGGTTTTCCAGGGAGCAGGCGACCGCTTCGGGGTCCGGGGCGGCCTGCACGGGCACGGTGGTGGCGCGGGCCGCGGCGCGGGCGATCCGGGTCGCCGGTCGCGAGCGCAGGTAGTACGTGGTCTTCAGGCCCTGCTTCCAGGCGTACGCGTACATCGAGGAGAGCTTCCCGATGGTCGGCGTCTCCAGGAACAGGTTCAGCGACTGGGCCTGGTCGAGGTACGGGGTGCGGGCGGCGGCCATGTCGATCAGGCCGCGCTGCGGGATCTCCCAGGCGGTGCGGTACAGCGCCCGCACGTCCTCGGGAATCCAGCTGAAGCCCTGCACCGAGCCGTTGGCCTCGCGCAGCGCCTCACGGGTGCGGGCGTCCCACACGCCGAGCCGCTTGAGGTCGTCCACCAGGTAGGAGTTGACCTGGAGGAACTCGCCCGACAGCGTCTCGCGCTTGAACAGGTTGGACACCTGCGGCTCGATGCACTCGTAGACACCGGCGATGGAGGCGATGGTCGCGGTCGGCGCGATGGCCAGCAGCAGGGAGTTGCGCAGCCCGGTCGTCGCCATGCGCTCGCGCAGCGCGGCCCAGCGCTCCGGCCAGGCGGGCTCGACGCCGTAGTGGTCCGGGTGCAGCACCCCCCGGGCCGTGCGGGTCTTCTCCCAGGCCGGCAGCGGGCCGCCCCGCTCGGCGAGGTCGGCGGAGGTCTCGTACGCGGCGAGCATGATCCGCTCGGCGATGCGGGTGGACAGGGCCTTCGCCCCGGGGGAGTCGAAGGGCAGCCGGAGCTGGAAGAAGACGTCCTGGAGGCCCATCGCGCCGAGGCCGACCGGGCGCCAGCGGGCGTTGGAGCGGCCCGCCTGCTCGGTCGGGTAGAAGTTGATGTCGACGACCCGGTCCAGGAAGGTGACCGCGGTGCGGACGGTGGTGTCCAGGCGCTCCCAGTCCATGTCGCCCTTCGCGGGGTCGACGAAGGCGCCCAGGTTGACCGAGCCCAGGTTGCAGACCGCCGTCTCCCCGTCGTCGGTGACCTCCAGGATCTCCGTGCAGAGGTTGGAGGAGTGGACGACGTGGCCGGGGACCGCGGTCTGGTTGGCCGTGCGGTTGGCGGTGTCCTTGAAGGTCATCCAGCCGTTGCCGGTCTGCGCGAGGGTGCGCATCATGCGGCCGTACAGCTCCCGGGCGGGCAGCGTCCGGCGGGCGAGCCCCGCCTCCTCCGCCCTGCGGTAGGCCGCGTCGAACTCCTCGCCCCACAGGTCCGTCAGCTCCGGCACGTCGGCGGGGGAGAACAGCGACCAGGTCCCGTCGGCGTCCACCCGGCGCATGAACTCGTCCGGGATCCAGTGCGCGAGGTTCAGGTTGTGCGTACGGCGGGCGTCCTCGCCGGTGTTGTCCCGCAGCTCCAGGAACTCCTCGACGTCCGCGTGCCAGGTCTCCAGGTAGACCGCCGCCGCGCCCTTGCGCCGGCCGCCCTGGTTCACGGCCGCCACCGAGGCGTCCAGCGTCTTCAGGAACGGGACGATGCCGTTGGAGTGCCCGTTGGTGCCGCGGATCAGCGAACCCCGGGCGCGGACGCGGGAGTAGGCGATGCCGATGCCGCCGGCGTGCTTGGACAGGCGGGCGACCTGGTGCAGGCGGTCGTAGAGGGAGTCCAGCTCGTCCTTGGGGGAGTCCAGGAGGTAGCAGGACGACATCTGGGCGTGCCGGGTGCCGGAGTTGAAGAGGGTGGGGGAGGAGGGCAGGTAGTCCAGGCGGCTCATCAGGCCGTACAGGGCCGCGACCTCGTCCACGGCGCGGACCGTGTCGTCCTCGGCGAGTCCGGCGGCGACCCGCAGCAGGAAGTGCTGGGGAGTCTCGACGGCCTTGCGGGTGATCGGATGCCGGAGCAGGTAGCGGCTGTAGAGCGTACGCAGGCCGAAGTAGCCGAAGCGGTCGTCGGCGTCCTGGTCGACCAGCGCGTCCAGGCGGCCCGCGTGCAGCCGTACGAAGGCGGCGGTGCGGTCGGCGATCAGGCCCTCGCGGTGGCCGGTGGCGACGGAGTCGGTGAAGGTGACGACGCCCTGGGAGGCGGCCTCGGCGCGGATGCCGATGGTCAGCAGGCGGGCGGCCAGCCGGGAGTAGACCGGGTCCTCGGAGATCAGACCGGCGGCGGCCTCGGTGGCCAGCTCGCGCAGCTCGGCCTCGTCGGCGCGGGCGGACCGGCCGCGCAGTGCGGCGGCGGCCACCCGGCCGGGGTCGGCGCCGGGGAGGTCGGCGGTCAGCCCGGTCAGGGTCCGCAGCAGGGCGGCACCGGGTCCGTCGGGTTCCCCGGTCGCCGTCACCGGGGTCGCTGAAGCCGGATCGGCTGGCGCGATGGTCACGTGGAGCACTCCCTCGCTCGGCACGAGGCCCGGCGGAGGGAGGGCAGGAGGCAGCTCACGAGCGCACGCGGCGTCGCGTCCACCGGCCCACTCCACGAGGCCCGGACGTCATGGCACCCGGGCCAGGGCGGCCGGGCGCACCGTCGGCAGGTCCTCGGACTGGACAGGCGTGCGCGCACGTGTGAAGACGTACGGATGCACGCAAGTACACCGTTGCGGGACAGTTCCGGATTCGCACCGGATTCCCCTGCGGCGACAGCGAGCACGAGCATACATCTTGTGCCCGGTGACGCGAGCACCCCCAGATGTTGTGTCCCGACGGGGTGTTGTGGCGGGGTGCCGCAGCTGGGTCAGAGCGTCAGTGCGTAGGCGAGCAGCATGATGTCGTCCAGCTCCGGCAGGGGGTTCCAGTCGCGGTCGGGCGTGCGGACGAAGCCCAGGCGCTCGTAGAGGCGGTGGGCGGTGCGCATGCTGGCCTGGGTCGACAGCACGACGCTCCGGCAGCCCTCGACGGCCCGGGCCCGGTCGGCGCAGGCCCGCACCAGGGCCTCGCCCGCCCCGCGGCCGCGTGCCTCGCGGGCGACGGCGAGCATGCGTATCTCGGCCTCGCCGGGGCGTGCGATGTCCGCCATGGGACCGCCGGACGGCACGAAGGTCACGCCGCCGAGCACCCGGCCGTCCGCCGCGGCGACCAGCACCTCCGCGGCGGCGGCGCGCTTGGCCACGTTCCGCAGCTCGACCAGGTAGGAGTCGCTCTCCCCGAAGTCGAGGAGGCCGTCGCGCAGGTAGGCCTGCGCGGTGATCTCGCCGAGGGTGTCGTACTCCTCGGCCGTCGCCCGCCGGATCACGAAGTCCATGACGCCGAGTGTGCCCCACGGGTACGACAACGGGCCGCCGGATTTCTCCGGCGGCCCGCCTCGAACTGGGGATCAGTGCGAGCTGCCCGCCGTGGCCGGCGGCAGTTCCACCTGGACGCCCGGGTCGCCGGCGTCCGCCGTGTAGTCGCTCGGCTTGGTCTCGTCGACGCCGTCGGGCGCCTTGACCGCCCTCAGGACGAAGGTGAGGACCACGGTGACCAGCACGTTCAGCACGAAGGCGGTGAGGCCGATGTAGCCGATCTCGCCGATGCCGGGGATCTCGTCGGAGGAGCCGCCGAAGTGCTTCTGCGTCGGCGAGGCGACACCGTAGGCGGCGACCGTGCCGTAGACCATGCCGACCGCCCAGCCGCCGAGCAGCGCCCAGCGGTGGAACCAGCGGGTGAACAGGCCGCCGACCAGGGCCGGGAAGGTCTGCAGGATCCAGATGCCGCCCAGCAGCTGGAAGTTGATCGCGACGGTCTTGTCCATGCCCAGGACGAAGATCAGCGCGCCCACCTTCACCAGGAGCGACACCAGCTTGGAGACCTTGGTCTCCTGCTGCGGCGTGGCGTCCGGCTTGATGAAGTCCTTGTAGATGTTGCGGGTGAAGAGGTTCGCGGCCGCGATCGACATGATCGCCGCCGGGACCAGGGCGCCGATGCCGATCGCCGCGAACGCCACGCCCGCGAACCAGTCCGGGAACATGTTCTCGAACAGCTGCGGGATCGCCAGCTGGCCGTTGTCCACCTTGACCCCGGCCGCGATCGCCATGAAGCCGAGCAGCGCGAGCAGACCCAGCATCAGCGAGTACAGCGGCAGGATCGTGGTGTTGCGGCGGATCACGTTACGGCTGCGCGAGGACAGCGTCGCGGTGATCGAGTGCGGGTACATGAACAGCGCCAGGGCCGAGCCGAGCGCCAGCGTCGCGTACGTCCACTGGCCCCCCGAGTCGGGCACCACTCCACCCTTGCCCGACGCGGTGAACTTGTCGCTCGCCGAGGCGAAGATGTCGTCGAAGCCGCCCAGCTTGATCGGGATGTAGATGATCGCCACCGCGATGACGATGTAGATCAGCGTGTCCTTCACGAACGCGATCAGCGCGGGCGCGCGCAGTCCCGACGAGTAGGTGTACGCCGCCAGCACACCGAAGGCGATCAGCAGCGGCAGGTCCTTGACGAACCAGTTGGTGTCCTCGCCGCCGCCGACGCCCATCACGTCCAGGACGGCCTGGATACCGACCAGCTGGAGCGCGATGTACGGCATGGTCGCCAGGATGCCGGTGACGGCGACCGCCAGCGACAGACCCTTGGAGCCGAACCGGCCGCGTACGAAGTCCGAGGTCGTCACGTACCCGTGCTTGTGCGAGACCGACCACAGGCGGGGCAGGAAGGTGAAGATCAGCGGGTAGACCAGGATCGTGTACGGCACCGCGAAGAAGCCGGCCGCGCCCGCCGCGTAGATCGCCGCCGGGACGGCCACGAAGGTGTACGCGGTGTACAGGTCGCCGCCCAGCAGGAACCAGGTGACCCAGGTGCCGAACGAGCGGCCGCCGAGGCCCCACTCGTCGAGGCTGTGCTCGTTCTCGGCCTTGCGCCAGCGGGCGGCCAGGAAGCCCATGGCGGTGACGAGGACGAAGAAGAAGATGAAGACGGCGAGTGCGACGCCGTTCACGCCGTCGTTCACTTGGTCCCGCCTTCCCGGCGCCCGCGCTGGTCGCGCTGCCACAGCTTGTACGCGGTCACCGTGAGCAGGGTGGAGATCAGCACCCAGGCCATCTGGTACCAGTAGAAGAACGGGATGCCGATGAAGTCCGGGTCCGTCTTGGTGTACGAACCGACCCACAGCATGGCCACGAACGGTGCGACGAGACAGAGCCCGATGACGACGCGCACCGGCGTCACCACCGGCTCTCTGCTCACTTCTGTGTCTTCTGACATGCGCGGCTCCGTCCCCTCGCTGATCACCTCGTGCAGTGCGCACGAAATGTAGGTGACGGTGTCAAGACAGCGGAAGACCTCGTCCGTATATCGGTCCTCAACCGCAATCTGGGGCCCGGGCGAGCGGGCTTTGGTCTAGTCCTGGGGCCGCTTGAGGCGGGCCACGAACTTGTAGCGGTCGCCCCGGTAGACCGACCGCACCCACTCCACCGGCTGACCGGTGCGGTCCTGCGAGTGCCGGGAGAGCATCAGCATGGGCAGGCCCACGTCGGTGCCGAGCAGGCCGGCCTCGCGCGGGGTGGCCAGCGAGGTCTCGATGGTCTCCTCGGCCTCGGCCAGGTGGACGTCGTACACCTCGGCGAGCGCGGTGTAGAGGGACGTGTACTTCACCAGGGAGCGGCGCAGGGCGGGGAAGCGCTTGGCGCTGAGGTGGGTGGTCTCGATCGCCATCGGCTCGCCGTTGGCCATGCGCAGCCGCTCGATGCGCAGCACCCGGCCGCCGGCCGTGATGTCCAGCAGTCCGGCGAGCCGATCGTCGGCGGTGATGTAGCCGATGTCCAGCAGCTGAGAGGTCGGTTCGAGGCCCTGGGCCCGCATGTCCTCGGTGTACGAGGTGAGTTGCAGCGCCTGCGACACCTTGGGCTTGGCGACGAAGGTGCCCTTGCCCTGGATGCGCTCCAGGCGGCCCTCGACGACCAGCTCCTGCAGGGCCTGGCGCACCGTCGTGCGCGAGGTGTCGAACTCGGCGGCCAGGGTGCGTTCCGGCGGGACCGGTGTGCCCGGCGTCTGGGTCCGGGTCATGTCGAGCAGATGCTTCTTCAGACGGTAGTACTTGGGCACGCGCGCGGTACGGACGGTCGCCCCACCCTCGTTCTCCGCACTGCTGACGTCGGTGCTCATGCTCTGCCTTCCCGGCTCCGGGTGCCGAAGCGACCGCTATCCCTGTCGGCCACGGCTCACATCGTGGCACGGCTTCGTGCCGGGATGGCCCCCGCACGCTCCGTGATCCCTTCTGTATACCCGCGGGAACACCCTTGGTCTAGTCCATAGGGCGGTCAGGCGTCGCTGGTACGCGCCTTCGCGGCGGTCGCGGCACGTCATTCGGTGGGGGGTGGTACAGCCGGTCCCGGTCCGCCCGATCTGTCGCTTGCGCAATGAAAGGTCCCTGCATATCTCGGTCCCATCACGGAGGCGACGACTGGGTTTGAACACCCTTGACAGTCCTATTGGTCTGGGCCAAGCTCCCCGTACTGGTCTACACCATTGGTCCAGGTCCCGGCCCCATGGGCGGTCCGCGTCGACGAGCAACCGCGGGGAGGCAGGGGGGTTGTGTGGCATCCCTGAGGAGGGTTGGCGTGAAGCGCAAGCTTATAGCCGCGATCGGTATCGCGGGCATGATGGTCTCGATCGCCGCGTGCGGGGGCGACAGCGGTGACGACGACAAGAAGGCCGGCGCCGACGGCTACGCCGGTGAGACGCTCACCGTGTGGGTGATGGACGGATCCTCGCCCGACGACTGGCAGGCGGACCTCGCCAAGGAGTTCGAGGCGAAGACCAAGGCCAAGGTCAAGTTCGAGATCCAGAAGTGGAACGGCATTCAGCAGAAGCTGACCACCGCTCTCTCCGAGGAGAACCCGCCCGACGTCTTCGAGATCGGCAACACCCAGACCCCGGCCTACGCCAAGACCGGCGGCCTCGCGGACCTGAGCGACCTCAAGAGCGAGATCGGCACCGACTGGTCCGAGTCGCTCAACAAGTCCGCGGTGTTCGACGGCAAGCAGTACGCGGCCCCGTGGTTCGTGGTCAACCGCGTCGTCGTCTACAACAAGAAGATCTGGGCGGACGCGGGCATCAAGGAGCTGCCCAAGACCCGCGACGAGTTCTACAACGACCTCAAGACGATCGGTGAGAAGACCGACGCCGAGCCGATCTACCTGCCCGGCCAGAACTGGTACCACTTCGTGGGCCTGGTCATCGGCGAGGGCGGCGAACTGGTCAAGAAGGACGGCGACAAGTACGTCTCCAACCTGGCCGACCCGAAGGTCGCCGCCGCCACCGAGACCTACAAGAAGTTCCAGGCCCTGTCCAAGGCCCCCAAGGACAAGGACGAGGCCACCCCGCAGCAGGGTGAGATCTTCGCCAAGGGCAAGACCGGCTCCTTCATCGGCATGGGCTGGGAGGGCGCCACCGCGATCGCCACCAACCCGGCGATCGAGAAGGACCTCGGCTACTTCACCATCCCCGGCCCCACGGCGGACAAGCCCGAGGGCGTCTTCCTCGGCGGCTCCAACCTGGCCGTCGCCGCGGGCAGCAAGAAGCAGGACCTCGCCAAGGAGTTCCTGAAGCTCGCGCTCTCCGACAAGTACGAGGGTGCGCTGGCCAAGGCCAACGGCGTCATCCCGAACAAGGAGGCGCTGCAGAGCAACCTGAAGGGCAACGCCGCCGCCGAGGCCGCCGCGCCGGCCGCCGGTACCGGTGACACCACGCCGCTGATCCCGGAGTGGGCCGCCGTCGAGAACGACCCGAACCCGATCAAGACGTACCTGACGGCCGTCATGAAGGGGAAGTCCCCGGCCGACGCCGCCAAGCAGGTCGAGGGCGAGTTCAACAAGCGCCTGGCGCAGCAGCAGTAGCACCGGGTGAGCCGGGGCGGGGGCTGACACACGACGGCCCCCGCCCCGGCGTCGAGGTGAACAGGTCGAGAAGAGAGAGACCGCGAGCATGACCGTGCAGACCGAACGGCCGCCCTCAGGCCCGTCGGACGTCCGCAAGGCGGACGGTGGGGGAACCGGCGGGCCCAGAGCGAGAGCCGCGTCGCGCGCCGGCGCGCTGGCCCCGTATCTGCTGCTGCTGCCCGCCGCCGCGGCCACCGTGCTGCTGCTCGGCTGGCCGCTGGTGAAGGACGGCCTGCTGTCCTTCCAGAACCTCAACATGGCGCAGCTGATCCAGCACGTCACCGAGTGGACCGGCTTCGACAACTACAAGGAGGTCCTCACCGGCGAGGACTTCTGGCGCGTCACCCTCCGTTCCATCATCTTCACCGCGGTCAACGTCGTCCTCACCATGGTGGTGGGCGGTCTGATCGGACTGCTGCTCGCCCGCCTCGGCAGGGTGATGCGGTTCGTGCTGATGATCGGCCTGGTACTGGCGTGGGCCATGCCCGTGGTCGCCGCGACCACCGTCTACCAGTGGCTCTTCGCCCAGCGCTTCGGTGTCGTCAACTGGGTGCTCGACAAGCTCGGCTGGCACTCCATGGCCGACTTCAGCTGGACCGGCAGCCAGTTCTCGACCTTCTTCGTCGTCACCGTGCTGATCGTCTGGATGTCCGTCCCGTTCGTCGCGATCAACCTGTACGCGGCGACCACCACCATCCCCGACGAGCTGTACGAGGCCGCCGCCCTCGACGGGGCCGGCATGTGGCGCAGCTTCACCTCGGTCACCCTGCCGTTCCTGCGCCCGTTCCTCTACGCGACGACGTTCCTCGAAGTCATCTGGATCTTCAAGGCCTTCGTCCAGGTCTACACGTTCAACGGCGGCGGACCGGACCGTCTCACCGAGATCCTGCCCGTCTACGCCTACATCGAGGGCGTCGGCAACCAGCACTACGGCATGGGTGCGGCGATCGCGGTCCTGACCATCCTGATCCTGCTCGGCCTGACCGCGTACTACCTCAGGATCGTGCTCAAGCAAGAGGAGGACGAGCTGTGAAGCGCTCGCTCTTCGGCCGCGTGTGGCCCAACGTCACGGCCGTCGTCCTGTTCATCGGCCTCGTCTTCCCCGTCTACTGGATGTTCGCCACGGCCTTCAAGCCGACCGGGGACATCATCTCGGAGGACCCGGTCTGGTTCCCGACCGACGTCACCTTCGAGCACTTCAAGACCGCGACCGAGGCCGACCACTTCTGGACGTACGTGAGCAACTCGCTCATCGTCACCGTCTGTGCGGTCGTCTTCTCGCTGGTCATCGCGCTGGCCGGATCCTTCGCCCTGGCGCGGATGCGGTTCAAGGGCCGGCGTGGCTTCATCGTCGGCTTCATGCTCGCCCAGATGGCACCCTGGGAAGTCATGGTCATCGCGATCTACATGATCGTGCGCGACGCGTCGATGCTGAACAGCCTGGTGCCGCTCACGCTCTTCTACATGATGATGATCCTGCCCTTCACCATCCTGACGCTGCGCGGCTTCGTCGCCGCGGTGCCGAAGGAGCTGGAGGAGTCGGCGATGGTCGACGGCTGCACCCGGGTCCAGGCCTTCCGCCGCGTCATCCTGCCGCTGCTCGCCCCGGGCCTGATGTCCACCTCGATGTTCGGCTTCATCACCGCCTGGAACGAGCTGCCGCTCGTCCTGGTCGTCAACAAGGAGGCGGAGTCCCAGACCCTGCCGCTGTGGCTGACCAGCTTCCAGACCGTCTTCGGCGACAACTGGGGCGCGACCATGGCCGCCTCCTCCCTGTTCGCCATCCCGATCCTGATCCTCTTCGTCTACCTCCAGCGCAAGGCCGTCAGTGGCCTGACCGCCGGCGCCGTGAAGGGATAGCACCACCGATGACGACCCTCGCCAGGGCCACCGACACCCTCACGCGCGACGCGCTCGCCGTCCTCCAGCCCGGCTTCGCCGGCACCACCGCCCCCGACTGGCTGCTGCGCCGCATCGGCGAAGGGCTGGCGTCCGTTGCCCTGTTCGGGCGCAACGTCACCTCGCCCGAGCAGGTGGCCGCCCTGACCGCACAGCTGCGCGCCGAGCGCGAGGACCTGCTGGTCGCGATCGACGAGGAGGGCGGCGACGTCACCCGTCTCGAGGTGCGCACCGGCTCCTCCTTCCCCGGCAACCACGCCCTCGGCGCGGTGGACGACGTCGGGCTCACCCGGGCGGTGGCCGCGGAACTGGGCCGCCGGCTCGCCGCCGCGGGCGTCAACTTCAACTGGGCGCCGTCCGCCGACGTGAACTCCAACCCGGACAACCCGGTGATCGGGGTGCGCGCCTTCGGCTCCGACACCGACCTGGTCGCCCGGCACACCGCCGCCTACATCACCGGGATGCAGTCCGCGGGCGTGGCCACCTCCGCCAAGCACTTCCCGGGGCACGGCGACACGGGCATCGACTCCCACCACTCCATGCCGCGCATCGACGTGGGCGCCGACGTGCTGGCCGAGCGCGACCTGGTGCCCTTCCGCGCGGCCATCGCCGCCGGCAGCCGCGCGGTGATGAGCGCCCACATCCTGGTCCCGGCCCTGGACCCGGAGCTCCCGGCAACGTTGTCCCGGCGCATCCTGACCGACCTGCTCCGCGGCGAACTGGGCTACGACGGGCTCATCGTCACCGACGGCATCGAGATGAAGGCCATCGCCGGCACCTACGGCATCGAACGCGGCACCGTCATGGCCATCGCCGCCGGTGCCGACGCGATCTGCGTGGGCGGCGGCCTGCACGACGAGGGCACCGTACGGCGGCTGAGCGACGCGCTGGTCGAGGCCGTGCGCGCGGGCGAACTGCCCGAGGAGCGCCTGGCCGACGCGGCCGAACGCGTCCGGTCGCTGTCCCGGTGGGCCGCGGAGAACCGTCCTGCCGACGGCGCTTCGGACACGGCCGACGGCGACGTCGGCCTGCGTGCGGCCCGCCGCGCACTGCGCGTCACCGTCGCGGGGGAGCCCGCGCCGCTCACCGAGCCGCCGTACGTCGCCGCGCTCACGCCGGTGGCGAACATCGCGGTCGGCGACGAGACCCCGTGGGGCGTGGCGGCCGAGCTGGGCCGGCTGCTCCCGGGCACGGAGACCGGCAGCTTCAACGGGGCCGACGCGGGCTCCGAGGCGCTGGCCGCGGCGGGCTCGCGGCGCATCGTCGCCGTCGTCCGCGACGAGCACCGCCACCCCTGGATGGCGGCGGCCCTCGACGTCCTGCTGGCGGCCCGGCCCGACACGGTCGTCGTCGAGATGGGCGTCCCGCGTGCGGAACCCCGCGGCGCGCTCCACCTGGCCACCCACGGCGCGGCCCGGGTCTGCGGCCGAGCGGCGGCGGAGGCCATCGCGGGCGTCTGACGACCACTCGTCGCCCACCGAAGGCGCCGGTCCCTCGACGGGGCCGGCGCCTTCAGCGTGGGTGGCCGCGCGGGGCTCCGCCGAGGGCCGGGCCCTGGCGACGGCCCGCCCCCCCCCGCCCCTCCCTCCGTCCGGTCCCGCGTCGCCCCCGGCGCCGACGGGAGAACGGACGCGGCGGCCGGTGCCGTGCCCCGGGACGGTGCGGCTGGGACGTGGTCGCGGTGCCGGTGGCTGTGCGGGTACGACGAAGGCGCCGGGGCCCGGTGACGGGATCCGGCGCCTTCCGCGCGCGTAGGTGTCCGTCCCGCGGGCCCGGGACGGGACGGGACGCGTCAGATGCCCTGCCAGTCCGGCTTGTGGGCGTAGGTGTGCCGGAAGTAGTCGGCGAGCTTGAGCTTGGACGCGGCGGCCTCGTCGACGACGACCGTGGCATGCGGGTGCAGCTGCAGGGCGGAGGCCGGGCACACGGCCGCGACCGGACCCTCGACGCTCGCGGCGACCGCGTCGGCCTTGCCCTCGCCGGTGGCGAGCAGCACCACGTGCCGCGCCTCCAGGATGGTGCCGATGCCCTGGGTGATCACGTGGTGCGGCACCTGCTCGATGTCACCGTCGAAGAAGCGTGCGTTGTCGACCCGGGTCTGCTCGGTCAGGGTCTTGATCCGCGTCCGCGAGGCGAGCGAGGAGCACGGCTCGTTGAAGCCGATGTGCCCGTCCGTGCCGATGCCCAGCAGCTGGAGGTCGACCCCGCCGGTCGCGCCCAGCGCCGCGTCGTAGGCCTCGCACGCCGCCTGCACGTCCGCGGCCGTCCCGTCGGGACCCATGAACGCGTCCATGTCGATGCCCAGCGGTTCGAGCACCTCGCGCCGCAGCACCGAGCGGTAGGACTCCGGGTGCTCCGCGGGGAGCCCCACGTACTCGTCGAGCTGGGCGATCCGCGCCCGTGCGGTGTCCACGGCACCCGAGCGCACCTTGGCCGCCAGCGCCTCGTACACGGGCAGCGGCGTCGAGCCGGTGGCCACCCCGAGCAGGGCGTCGGGCTTGCGCCGGAGCAACTGCGCCATGGCTTCGGCTATGAGTTCGCCGCCCGCCTTGGCATCGGGAACGATGACAACTTCCACGCTGGCCTGCCGTTTCGAAGAGAGGACTCACCCGGGGCCCGGGACTGGCTATGTGGTTTAGACCAATCTAACAGAGCGGGACCTCGCGGTCGCGCTGAAACGGTCAGGCGGGTGGCGGTGTTCCGGCCGTGGTGTCAGGTCAGCGAACCTCCCGTGGCGTCCACCCAGCTGCCCGTGACCCACCGGCCCCCGTGCGAGGCGAGGAACGCGACCACGTCGGCCACCTCGGCCGGCGCCCCCACCCCGCCCAGCGCGGAGAACGCCGCCGCCCGCTCCCAGCCGCCCTCGCTCCCGTGCAGCATCCCGGCCGTGTTGTCCGTCTCGATGATGCCGGGCGCCACCGAGTTCACCGTGATGCCCCGGGTGCCCAGCACCTTGGAGAGGTCGCGGGAGAACACGTCCAGCGCGCCCTTCGTCATCGCGTACGCCATGTTGTCCGGCATCACCGCCGTGCGGGCCAGGCCCGACGAGATGTTGATGACCCGGCCGCCGTCGCGCAGCCGCCCCATGCCGTGCTTGAGGATGAAGAACGGTGCCTTCACGTTGACCGTGAAGACCGCGTCGTACTCCGCCTCCCCTATCTCCCCGATGGGGCGGGTGTTGCCGATCCCCGCGTTGTTCACCAGCACGTCCAGTCCGTCGGCGTGTCTGTCGAACTGCTCCCACAGGGTCTCGGCGGCACCCGGAGCGCCCAGGTCGGCCCTGATCGTGAACGCCGAGCCGCCCCCGGCCTCGATCGCGGCGACCGTCTCCTTCGCCGCCGCCTCGTTCCTCCCGTAGTGCACCGCGACCCGGGCGCCGTCGCGGCCGAGCCGCTCCGCGATGCCCCGCCCGATGCCCCTGCTCGCCCCCGTGACGAGTGCCGTCCTGCCCGCAAGCACGCCCATTCCGGCGTCCCCCTCATTTCGCTAGTGGTCGCTACAGAAATGACGCTACAACGGGATGGCGACTTTTTCTAGGGGTCGCTATAAAATGCACTCCATGGTGAGCGGTGAGAAGAGTGAACGGTCCGGGGCGCCCGCGCCGTCGCCCGGTTCAAGGGGCGCGGCCAGGACCCGCGGCCGTCCGCGCTCCTTCGACCGGGCGACGGCGCTGGAGGCGGCGCTGCTGGCGTTCTGGGAGCACGGGTACGAGGCCACGTCCGTCTCCGACCTGACGCGGGCCATGGACATCGGGACCCCGAGCCTCTACGCCGCCTTCGGTGACAAGCGCTCGCTCTTCGAGGAGGTCGTCCAGGAGTACGGGGTGCGGTACGGCTCGTTCGGCGAGCGCGCCCTCGCCGAGGAGCCGACCGCGCGTGCGGGCATAGCGAGGATGCTGCGCGAGGCCGCCGCCGAGTACACGGCCCCCGGCCGGCCGCACGGCTGCCTCGTCATCCACGCGGCCGCCAACTGTTCGACCGCCGAGGTGGAGGAGTCCCTGCGGCAGCGGCGCAACGCGAACATCGCCGCCATCGAGACCCGGATCGGCGCCGACGTGGACGAGGGCGTGCTGCCGCCGGACACCGATGCCGCCGCGCTCGCCCGGTACACCGGTGCGATGATCCAGGGCATGTCCCAGCAGGCGCGCGACGGCGCGAGCCGGGCGGACCTGGAGGCGCTCGCGGAAATTGCCCTGGCGGTCTGGCCCCGAGGTTGAGCCAACGGGGTTAGGCTTCTGGCGGCTGTCCGGGCGGTGGCGCGGTCGGCACAAGTCACCAACAACAAACAACGTCCACCGCATGGACACGGTTAGTGGTCTAGTCCACAATGGTTGCTGAGGAACTGACCGTGTCGCTCACGCAAGCTGATCGTCAGGCTTCCGCCCTCCCCGCACAGGAGGACGGACCGAGGAACCGGCGCTCTCTGCCCTGACTGCTCCGGCTCCTCATCCTTCGGCCGACCGGGACCGCACACCCCACGGCCGATGTTGCTCCGGGCTGCGGTGCCGAGAGGGCTGAGGGTCCCTCTCAGGCGCCGCGGCCCGCGGGTGTTTCCGGGGTCTCGCCGACCGCGTCGGGGGCGGGGCGCAGTGGAGAGTGGCTGGTTTCGAGCGCTGTCCGTACCGCCAGGTACGCTCGGCCCCGTGCCCTCCATGAACGAACTCGTACGCCAGCACACCGCGCTCGACGACTCCGACCTCGAGTGGCTCCATCTGCTGGTCTCGGAGTGGCAGCTCCTCTCCGACCTCTCCTTCGCCGACCTGGTCCTGTGGGTCCCCACCCGCGACGGCACGCGCTACGTCTCGGTCGCCCAGATGCGGCCCAACACCGGCCCCACCTCGTACCAGGACGACATGGTCGGCCACCTCGTCCCGCGCGGCCGGCGCCCCATGCTGGACGCCGCCCTGGACGAGGGCCGCATCGTGCGCGAGGGCGACCCCGAGTGGCGCGAGGAGGTCCCGGTCCGCGTCGAGTCCATCCCCGTGCGCCGCCAGGGACGCGTCCTCGGGGTCATCGCCCGCAACACCAACCTGCTCACGGTGCGTACGCCGAGCCGGCTGGAGCTCACCTACCTGCAGAGCGCCTCCGACCTGGCCCAGATGATCGCGGCCGGCGCCTTCCCGTTCGAGAACCAGCAGGTCGACATGGACGCCTCGCCCCGCGTCGGCGACGGCCTGATCCGGGTGGACGGCGACGGCATCGTCCAGTACGCCTCCCCGAACGCGCTGTCGGCCTACCACCGCATGGGCCTGGCCGCCGACCTGGTGGGGCATCACCTCGGCCGTACCACCGCCGAACTCGCCCCCTCCCGCGGACCGGTGGACGAGGCGCTCGCCAAGGTGGCCAGCGGCTGGGCGCCGCGGGAGTTCGAGATCGAGGCGCACGACGGGGTGATCCAGTTCCGCGCCATCCCGCTCAAACCCAAGGGCACCCGCATCGGTTCGCTGGTCCTCCTGCGCGACGTGACGGAACTGCGCCGCCGCGAACGCGAACTGATCACCAAGGACGCCACGATCCGGGAGATCCACCACCGGGTGAAGAACAACCTCCAGACGGTGGCGGCCCTGCTGCGCCTGCAGGCCCGGCGCATCGAGTCCGACCGGGGCCGCGAGGCGCTGGAGGAGGCCGTGCGCCGGGTCGGCTCGATCGCGATCGTGCACGAGACGCTCTCCCAGAACCTGGACGAGCGCGTGGAGTTCGACGAGATCGCCGACCGCGTGCTGGCGATGGTGGCGGAGATCTCGCCGGGCAAGGTCACCGGCCGGCGCACCGGACGCTTCGGCATCCTCGACGCCGAGGTCGCCACCCCGCTGTCCATGGTGCTGACCGAGGTGCTGCAGAACGCCCTCGAGCACGGCTTCCGGGACGGCGACACCGGCACGGTCGAGGTCTCGGCGGTCCGCGGCGGCACGACCAAGGAGGCCCGGCTGCTGGTCACCGTCCAGGACGACGGGGTCGGACTGCCCGAGGACTTCGACCCGCACCGCTCCGGCAACCTCGGCCTGCAGATCGTCCGCACCCTGGTCGAGGGCGAGCTGGGCGGCGCCTTCGACATGGTCCAGGCCGGGGAACGCGGGTGCCGGGTGATCCTCGACATCCCGGTGCCCGCCGAGAAGTAGCGGCCGTTGGGCGGTGGGCACAGCAAAAAGCCCCGGACCGGTGAAGGTCCGAGGCCAGTGCTCGTGCGATACATCGTCCGATGCGCATCGGGGGTACTGCGCGCTGCGGCTCGGGAGCGGGGGATGCGTACTCGCTGTCTACGGAGTAATGCCGTCAGGCACACGCGCCGCCAAGCTGAGGCTGTCAGTAGGGGTGGGTTGTCAGGCGGAGGCCTGACGAGCCCGGTTGCGGGCGGCACGGCGCTTCATTGCGCGGCGCTCGTCCTCGCTGAGACCACCCCAGACGCCGGAGTCCTGACCGGACTCGAGCGCCCACTGCAGGCACTGCTCCATGACGGGGCAGCGACGGCAGACGGCCTTGGCTTCCTCGATCTGCAGCAGCGCGGGACCGGTGTTGCCGATGGGGAAGAAGAGCTCGGGGTCTTCCTCGCGGCAAACGGCGCGGTGACGCCAGTCCATGGCTGCTACCTCTCCTTGGTATTACATGCTGGGATGCTTGTGAATGTGAACGCTTTCACGAATCCCTCAACAAGGGAAGGGCCTACCGCCAGGTTCCCTGGCGTGGTCCTGTGGTTTGAAGAGGGGTTCCGGTGATCTGTGGATGCCGGTCCTGCGGGCTGTCCCGATCGCCAAGAAGAGACTCGCAAACCTCGGCGGCGGATACAACCCCTTCCGGAAAGTTTTTTTTGATTCTTCGGTGTCGACTAGGTCACAGCCGTACTTCCATGGGGTGGATCCTGGTCTAAACGTTCGAGTGAAAGGACTTTCGCCCCTTCTGCTCACACAATCACACGCAGTGCACGGCGTACGCCTGTGAACGTCACGCTAGTCCGCAACCCCAGGTGGTCACCGTCCATCTGAAGGGGCAGGGGCACCTTCGAATGCAAGGTGAACTCGGTCAGATCGTGCAGGGAGACCGCATGGCGGCCCCGCGGCCCGCGCTCGGGGGACGAAGTGAGCAACTGGGTGCCATACCGGGCAACCGCGGCCGTCGACAGCCGGCTGAGGCCGAACACGTCGAGGGCGGTGTCGAACGACGCCTCGGGGGAGGCGTAGATCGGGCGATTCCCGAGGAACGTCCAGGGGCAGGTGTTCGAAACTATGGACAGGACCAGATCGGTGACCGGGTCCTCGCCCGCCCGCTCCAGAGTGATCGTCCCGCTGCGGCGGTGCGGTTCGCCGATGAGCTGGCGCACCACCTGGCGGACGTAGAGGGCGTGCGTCGACTTCTTGCCGCGCTCGCGGTGCTGCTCGACACGGCCGACCACCCCGGCGTCGAACCCCAGACCGGCGTTGAAGGTGAACCAGCGGGCCGGAACCCCCTCGTCCTCCGAGCCGGGCGTACCCGACGCCAGCCCCAGGCCGACGGTCCGCTCGCTGCCCTCGCGCAGGGCGTCCAGCAGGGCTCCGGTGGCCTCCACCGCGTGGTTGGGCAGGCCGAGGGCGCGGGCGAAGACGTTGGTGGAACCGCCGGGGACCACCGCGAGACCGGGCAGGTGCTCCGGGTCGGGGCCCGCGTGCAGCAGGCCGTTGACGACCTCGTTCACCGTGCCGTCGCCGCCGAGGGCCACCACCAGGTCGATGTCGTCGCTCTGCGCCGCCTGGCGGCCGAGGTCGCGCGCGTGGCCGCGGTACTCGGTGGTGACCGCCTCCAGCTTCATCTCGCTCGCGAGCGCGTGGATCAGCACGTCGCGCGTGCGCGCACTCGTGGTGGTTGCCGCCGGATTGACCACGAGAAGTGCACGCATGGTGTGCAGGGTACCTACTGGGTGGTACTCGGCCCAGACCGAGGTGAAGATGGTCACCGGCGGACGGCACGCGTGATACGCGGGACACCGCGGCGGACGCGGGCGCGCGGAGGGCTACCCTTTCGGGGTGAGCAGTGAGCAGACCCCCACCCCCGCCTCCGCAACCGCCGAAGAGGCGGGCCCGCGCCCCGGCCGGCTGACGGCCGCGGCCGCGATCGCCGCGCTGGAGGGGCTGGCGCTCGTCGTCGGCGGCGTCTGGATGCTGGTGGAGGGCCTCACCGGACACCCCGACGACCGGACCTCGGCCGTCACCGGCGGAGTCACCCTGATCGTCCTCGCCCTGCTGCCGCTGCTCGCCGCCCGCGGACTGGTCGCCCGACGCGGCTGGAGCCGGGGGCCCGCCGTGATCACGCAGATCATGGCGCTGCCGGTCGCCTACAACATGGTGCGGGCCGACAGCCTGGCCGTCCCGGCGGGCATCGTGCTCGGTGTGGTGGCCGTCACCGCGCTGGTGCTGCTCGTCAATCCGACGACCACCCAGGCCCTCGGCATCCGGGGGCCCGGCAACGCCGGGAAGCAGCCGTAAGGCACCCGCCGGCCGGCGGTCACTCCTCGACGAGCAGCTTCTCCCGCAGCTGTGCCAGCGTGCGGGCCAGCAGCCGGGACACGTGCATCTGGGAGATGCCGACCTCCTGCGCGATCTGGGACTGGGTCATGTTGCCGAAGAAGCGCAGCAGCAGGATGCGCTTCTCCCGCGGTGGCAGGTCCTCCAGGAGCGGCTTGAGCGACTCCCGGTACTCGACGCCCTCCAGGGCCTCGTCCTCGGCGCCGAGGGTGTCGGCGACCGCCGGGGACTCGTCGTCGGTGTCGGGGACGTCCAGGGACAGCGTGGAGTACGCGTTGGCCGACTCCAGGCCCTCCAGGACCTCCTCCTCCGAGATCGACAGCTTCTCGGCCAGCTCGTGGACCGTGGGGGAGCGGCCGTGCAGCTGGGACAGCTCCGCCGTGGCCGTGGTCAGGGCCAGCCTCAGCTCCTGGAGCCGGCGCGGGACGCGCACCGCCCAGCCCTTGTCCCGGAAGTGCCGCTTGATCTCGCCGACGACCGTGGGCGTCGCGTACGTGGAGAACTCCACGCCGCGGTCCGGGTCGAAGCGGTCCACCGACTTGATCAGGCCGATGGTGGCGACCTGGGTCAGGTCGTCCAGGGGCTCGCCGCGGTTGCGGAAGCGGCGCGCGAGGTGCTCGACCAGCGGCAGGTGCATGCGGACCAGCCGATTGCGCAGCTCCGCGTACTCCGGACTCTCCTTCTCCAGCGTGCGCAGCTCGGCGAACAGGAGGCGCGCACCGCTGCGGTCCTGCGGGTCGTGCCGTGTGCCCTGCGTGCCCCGTGCACCCGGCGCGTGGCCCTCGGAGTGTCGCTCGTGCTCGCTCATCGTCCCGCCCGTTGCCCTTTCCCGAGCCCTCGCCTCCGCTCGGACGGGCCGGACGGGGCTCTCCCCGGTCCGCTGCCCGTCGCCCGGAACGACGGCCCCGGGCGAGGTCTCGTCCTCCGGATGCGGCCGGGCCTGCTCGGGGATGCCGTCGATGCCGTCCGCCGTGCGTCGCGCCTCGTTCGGAGAACGTGTGCCCTCGGCCGGCAGCTCCCGTGTACCGCGCTCTTCGTCCCGCACCGGCCCGTCCCCGTCCCCGTTCCTCACGTCGGCCCGGGTCCCGCGCCGCGCTGTTTGTAGAGGCTGATCGAAACGGTTTTGTCCTCGTCCACGGCGGAGGAGACCTTGCCCGCGAGGGCGGAGAGCACCGTCCAGGCGAAGGTGTCCCGGGACGGCGCGTGGCCGTCCGTGGTCGGGGCCGAGACGGTGACCTCGAGCGAGTCGTCGACGAGGCGGAAGACGCAACTGAGCACCGAGCCGGGCACGGCCTGCTGCAGCAGGATCGCGCAGGCCTCGTCGACTGCGATGCGCAGGTCCTCGATCTCGTCGAGGGTGAAGTCCAAACGAGCTGCGAGGCCGGCCGTCGCCGTACGCAGCACCGACAGGTAGGCACCCGCGGCCGGCAGCCGGACTTCGACGAAGTCCTGGGTCGCGGGCTCGCCTGCGATCTGGGACACCCTCACCTCCAAGGTGGTACAAGCGTTACAGGGCCGAGGGACACCCCTCGGGACAACGCGATACGTGGTTCAGCGGTGACGTTATCGCGCTCCGAAGTTTCCTGTCCCCGAGACCCCAACCCCGTGCTGTCACTCATAGTAAACACGCGAACACGCACAGTGGCTAGGGGGTCGGCGGGCTCAAATCGGAAGAGCGCGCGCCGGGTTGACGTACCCAGACGTCAGACGGTCGAACCGTCCCCGGCAGAGGTCACACCAGGACGTGATCGACGAAGCACCAGCGCCAGCTCTCCCCGGGTTCGAAGGTCCTCATCACCGGGTGGCCGCTCTCCTTGTGATGCGCCGTCGCGTGCCGGTTCGGCGAGGAGTCGCAGCAGCCGACATGACCGCAGCTGAGGCACAGCCTCAACTGCACCGGGTCCGTGCCCTCGGCCAGACACTCGGGACAGGTCTCGCCGCACGGCTCGGGTTCCGGGTGAGGCAGCGCGTCGGCGTGCGTGCACTGTTTCATGATTGCCAGGTTACGACGGGTGTGCGGATGACCGCGCGGAAAACGAGGGCGGGCGAGGACGATGGACGTGATGCCGCTGCTGTTGCTGGTGGCGGGCAGCGCCGCGGTCGCCGCGGCGGGACGACGCGTACCGGTGCCGGTACCGCTGCTCCTGGTCGCGGTGGGCCTGGTGGTGAGCTACGTGCCCGGTGTGCCCGACTACACCCTCGACCCGCACATCGTCCTGCCCCTGCTGCTGCCCCCGCTGCTCTACACGGCGGCCACCGACAGCTCCTACCTGGACCTGCGGGCGCAGGCCCGGCCCGTGGCGCTGCTGTCCGTGGGCTACGTCCTGTTCGCCACCTTCGTCGTCGGCTGCGCGGCGTACCTCATCGTGCCCGGCCTGCCGCTGACCGCGGCCCTGGTGCTCGGCGCGGTCGTGGCGCCCCCGGACGCCGTCGCGGCCACGGCGGTCGCCCGCCGCGTGGGGCTGCCCTCCCGGATCACCACGATCCTCCAGGGCGAGTCCCTGGTGAACGACGCCACCGCGATCACCGCCTTCAAGGTGGCGCTCGCCGCGGCCGTCGGCGAGGGGGCGACCTGGGCCGGCGGGATCGGCGAGTTCCTCATCGCGGCGGTGGGCGGCGTCGGAGTCGGGCTGGTCCTGATGGTGCCGCTGCACTGGCTGCGCACCCACCTGACCGAGGCGCTGCTGCAGAACACGCTCTCCCTGCTGATCCCGTTCGTCGCCTACGCGGTCGCCGAGCAGGTGCACGCCTCCGGGGTGCTCGCGGTGGTCGTCGTCGCGCTCTACCTCGGCCACCGCGCGTGGGAGGT
Source organism: Streptomyces sp. NPDC018026 (assembly GCF_044327745.1). Classification (NCBI taxonomy): domain Bacteria; kingdom Bacillati; phylum Actinomycetota; class Actinomycetes; order Kitasatosporales; family Streptomycetaceae; genus Streptomyces; species Streptomyces sp. NPDC018026. Next base: position 305,565 of record NZ_JBIRFY010000006.1, on the reverse strand, counting down.
CGACTTCGCCACCCGTCTCCAGGAGGAGGCGGTGTGGAAGATGGTCGCGTTCGTCCTGGAGTCGGCCGTGTTCGCCCTCATCGGACTCCAGCTGCCCGTCGTCCTCAAGGGCCTGGGGGAGTACGAGGGTGCCGACGCCGCCTGGTACGCCCTCGCCGTCTTCCTGGTGGTCGCCGTGGCGAGGTTCGTGTGGGTGTACCCGGCGACGTTCCTGCCCCGGCTGTCGGCACGGGTACGCGCGCGCGAGGGCGAGCTCTCCTGGAAGGGGCCGTTCGTGATCGGCTGGGCCGGGATGCGGGGCGTGGTCTCCCTGGCCATCGCGTTCTCCATCCCGCTCACCGTGCACGGGGGCGAGCCCTTTCCCGAACGCAACCTCATCCTGTTCCTGACCTTCACCACGGTCATCGGCACGCTGGTCGTCCAGGGCGTCAGCCTGCCGCCGCTGATCCGCCTGCTGAAGTTCCCGGCGCACGACGTGCAGGCGGAGACGCTGGCGGAGGCCAACGCCCAGGCGCAGGCTTCGCGGGTCGCGGAGCTGCGCCTGGACGAGCTGCTCGCCGACGAGCGCAACGCCCTGCCGGCGCCGCTCGCCGACCGCCTCCGTATGGTCCTGGAGCGCCGCCGCAACGCCGTCTGGGAACGGCTCGGCCAGGTCAATCCCGTCACCGGCGAGACCGTCGACGACACCTACCGGCGACTCTCCCGGGAGATGATCAGCGCCGAGCGCGAGGTCTTCGTCCGGCTGCGGGACGGGCGCTACATCGACGACGAGATGCTCCGGACCCTGCTGCGCCGGCTGGACCTGGAGGAGGCCGCCGCGTACCGGGAGACGACGTGAGCGGGTGCGGGGGCGCGCGGGCGGGTCGGGGCGGCGGTCCGGCACGTTCAGGGGAAGGGCCGTCCGGTGACGACCGCCGCCAGGGTCGTCCCGCGTGGGAAGGCGCCCTCCTCGGTGAGGGCGAGCAGGGCGTACAGCATCTTGGCGACGTACACGCGCTCCACGGGGAGGCCGTGGCGGTGTTCGAAGTCCTCGGCGAAGGCGTCCAGACCGGGCGTCGTGCGGGCGTAGCCGCCGTGGTGGAAGCGGTCCGCCAGGCTCCAGTCGCCGCGCGGCCCGCCGAACGCGCGCTCCTGGAGCCGCCGTATGTCACCCTCCAGGAAACCGCCCTTGAGCACGGGTATGCCGAGGGCCCGCCGCCCCCGGGGGAGCCCGGCGGCGAGCCCGGCGAGCGTGCCACCGGTGCCGCAGGCGACAGCGGCCACGTCGGCGTGCGTGCCCAGCTCCTCGCCCAGGGCACGGCAGCCGCGGACGGCATCCGCGTTGCTTCCGCCCTCGGGGACGACGACGGCGCCCTCGGCGCCCGCCGCGCGCAGCAGGGCCGCCAGGGCCTCGGGTTCGGACTTGCGCCGGTACGTCGAGCGGTCGACGAAGTGCAGCCGCATGCCGTCGGCGGCGCACCGGGCCAGTGAGGGGTTGAGCGGCCGGCCGGCCAGCTCCTGACCGCGGACCACACCCACCGTCGGCAGCCCGAGCAGCCGGCCGGCCGCGGCCGCGGCCCGCAGGTGATTGGAGTAGGCGCCGCCGAACGTGACGACGGTGCGCCCGCCGGCCGTGGCGAGATTCGGCGCCAGCTTGCGCCACTTGTTGCCGACCAGCTCGGGGTGGATCAGATCGTCCCGCTTGAGCAGCAGCCGGACACCGTGGCGCTCGAACCGTCCGTCGGCCACCTCGTGCAGCGGAGAGGGCAGACGGGGACGCAGTGCGGCGAGCTCACGGGTGTCGGTGCCGGTCACCCCGCCATTGTCCCGCCACCGAGCGCCCCGGTCACCCCACCCCGGCCGGGTCACTTCAGGCGGTCGCGGATTCGGTTTCGCATGGACGCCATCGTGAACCCGCGCGGGTCCACCTTGCCCGGCTGCCACTCCAGGTGGCCGATGACGGACCGCTCGTTCCAGCCGTGGTGGCGGCACACGGCCGCGGCGGCCCGCTCGATCGCCTCGAGCTGTGCCGCCGGCCAGGGGTCGTCGCCGTCGCCCAGGTTCTCGCACTCGAAGCCGTAGAAGTGCCGGTTGCCGTCGGTGTTCGCCTCGTTGTCCCGGGGCAGCGCCTTCTCCGCGATCACCGCGCGCAGGACGTCGTCGTCGCCGAGACCGGCGTGGTTGGCCCTGCCGTACCCGACCAGGTGGACCCTGCCGTCCTTGGTGACGACCCCGTGGCACAGCGGCCCCGGCAGACCCTCGTAGCCCTTGCGGCAGATGTCCACCGTCCGCGCGCTGCCCTTGGTGACCGTGTGGTGGATCATCACACCGTGCACGGGACCCCACGGGCCCTTGTGGTTGCGGTTGTGGTCCCGCCAGTCGCCGACCTGGACGACGGTGAGGCCCTCCGCCTTCAGTGCCTTGAGGAAACTGCTCGCGGACATGGGTGAGGCCACCGCCGACTCCTTCACGCTGCGCGACGACCGCCCGACGCGACCGCCTCGTACGGAGCTTGTACCGAAACGGAGCAACTCCTATTGCTTGTTCGGTCCGTGTGCGAGTCGTTTCGGACATTCTCATCCCGGCCAGAGGGGTGTCGAAGTCGAAACAAGCCCCCATATCTGCCCCGGCCGTGAGTGATCCATTCCCGCTCGTTCGTGTAATAGCACCGGCACGCTCCGTGAGGAAGGCTGGTCCACGCACATCGATGCCGGGCGCAGTCGTCCGGCATGACCGGGAGGGCAATTCCTTATGTCGGTAGGCGAAGAGGTCCGCACCGAGCAGACCAGGCCGCAGCAGAGCCTCGGCACGGCGGCCGCGCGGAACCTGGCCACCACCACCAAGTCCGTTCCTCAGATGCAGGAGATCAGCTCGCGCTGGCTGCTGCGCTCGCTCCCCTGGGTGGACATCCAGGGCGGCACGTACCGGGTCAACCGGCGTCTGACCTTCGCCGTCGGCGACGGCCGCGTGACGTTCGTGAAGACCGGCGACCGCGTCGAGGTCATCCCCGCCGAGCTGGGCGAGCTGCCGGCCCTGCGGTCGTACGAGGACGACGAGGTCCTGTCGGAACTCGCACAGCGCTGCGAGCAGCGGGAGTTCGGCCCCGGCGAGGTGATCGCCTCGTTCGGCGCGCGGGCCGACGAGGTCTACCTGCTGGCGCACGGCAAGGTCGAGAAGATCGGCACCGGCCCCTACGGCGACGACGCGGTGCTCGGCGTCCTCGCCGACGGCGCCTACTTCGGCGACCAGGCGCTCCTCGACGGGGACGCCATCTGGGAGTACACCGCCCGCACGGTCACCGCCTGCACGGTGCTGGTGCTGCCCCGTCAGGAGGTGGACCAGGTCGCGGAGCGGGCCGACTCCCTGCGCGAGCACCTGGAGCTGCTGCGCTCGATCCCGGAGCAGCGCACCAACCGGCACGGTGAGAAGGAGATCGACCTCGCGGCGGGCCACAGCGGCGAGCCGGACATCCCGCACACCTTCGTCGACTACGAGGGCCGGCCGCGCGAGTACGAACTGAGCGTCGCCCAGACCGTGCTGCGCATCCACTCGCGCGTGGCCGACCTGTACAACCAGCCGATGAACCAGACCGAGCAGCAGATCCGGCTGACCGTCGAGGCGCTGAAGGAGCGCCAGGAGCACGAACTCATCAACAACCGCGAGTTCGGCCTGCTGCACAACTGCGAGTACGACCAGCGCATCCAGCCGCACGACGGCGTGCCCGGACCCGACGACCTCGACGAACTGCTGAGCCGCCGGCGCGGCACCAAGCTGCTCCTCGCCCACCCGCGCGCCATCGCCGCCATCGGCCGCGAGCTCAACAAGCGCGGCCTCGTCCCCGAGACCATCGACGTCGCCGGGAACCGCATCCCGACCTGGCGCGGTGTGCCCATCTACCCGTGCAACAAGATCCCGGTCACCGAGGCCCGTACGTCCTCGATCATCGCGATGCGTACCGGCGAGCAGGACCAGGGTGTCATCGGCCTGCGGGCCACCGGCATCCCGGACGAGATCGAGCCGAGTCTGTCGGTGCGCTTCATGGGGATCAACGAGCAGGCGGTCATCAAGTACCTGGTCACGGCCTACTACTCGGCCGCGGTCCTCGTCCCGGACGCGCTCGGCGTGCTGGAGAACGTCGAGATCGGCCGCTGGCGGTGACGTCACTGTCCCGAACGCCGTGTTCCCGCCCTCCTGGGCGGGTACACCCCCGGGGTACGGACGGGCCCAGGGGGAAGGTGAGTCCATGACGGAGACCCGGCGCGGCGCCACCGCGACGTGCCGTCCCACCGGAATGCCGGAAAGGCACGGGCCCATCGGCACACAGCGCGAGAAGGAGCCGGGGGAGTCGTCCGACGGGCAGGGGCAGGCGGTGGCCGAAGGGCAGGAGGCGGCGGTGCTCCTGAGCGAGTCACGAGCGGCGGTCGATCCCGAACTGCGGTCCGCCATCGCGACGCTGCCCGAGTCGATGCGCCGCGTCGCGCTCTACCACTTCGGCTGGCAGCACGCGGACGGCTCGCCCGCGTCGGGCAACGCGGGCAAGGCGATCCGTCCCGCGCTCGTCCTCACCGCGGCGGCCGCGCTCGGCGGTCCGGCGGCCCGCGCGGCGGCCGTCCGGGCCGCGGCGGCGGTGGAACTGGTCCACAACTTCACCCTGCTGCATGACGACGTGATGGACCGCGACGCCACCCGGCGGCACCGGCCGACCGCGTGGACCGTGTTCGGCGACGCCGACGCGATCCTCGCCGGGGACGCACTGCAGGCGCTCGCCCTGCGGCTGTTCGCCGCCGACCCGCATCCGGCGTCCGCGGCGGCGGCCACCCGGCTCGCCGACTGCGTCATGGAGCTGTGCGAGGGCCAGCACGCGGACACGGCGATGGAGCGGCGCCCGCCGGACGAGGTGACCCTCGACGAGACACTCGTCATGGCCGAGGCCAAGACGGGCGCCCTGCTGGGCTGCGCCTGTGCCGTCGGCGCGCTGTACGCGGGCGCCGCCACGGAGGACGTCGAGGCCCTGGACGCCTTCGGCCGTGAGGCCGGGATGGCCTTCCAGCTCATCGACGACGTCATCGGCATATGGGGCGACCCGCGCCACACCGGCAAGCCGGCCGGTGCGGACCTGGCCGCCCGCAAGAAGTCACTGCCGGTGGTCGCCGCCCTCACCTCCGGCACCCCGTACGCCGCGGAACTGGCCGGGCTGTACACCGGCCCCTACGACGAGAACAAGGAGGACCTGGAGCGCACCGCCCTGGCCGTGGAGCGGGCCGGCGGCCGGGACTGGGCACAGGCCCAGGCGGCCGACCGGATGGCGAGGGCCATGCAGGAGCTGGCGCGTGCCGTGCCCGAGCCGGAGGCGGCGGGTGGCCTGCTCGCGCTGGCCGAGTTCGTGACCCGGCGCAGCGCCTGAGCGCCGCCCCGGCCCCCTCGCCCGACCCGGCGTCGTGGAGCGCCGGGCCGGCCACGCAAGACCCCGGAGCCCGTGCAGGGCCGTACGGCACCTGACCGACGTACGGCCGCACCGCCGACGGCTCCGGTCCGGCGGGTCCCGCACTTCCCCACGGTGTGCGGGGCCCGCCTCCTTCTCTCCTCCGTGGGGTGTGCGTGCCCACCGGATAGGCTCAACCGCCGTATGTGCCGGTGATGTTGGGTCGAAGGAGCGAGGCATGGGTGTGGTGATCCGCACGGCGGGGGAGGGCGACCGGGATCTGGTCGTCCGGCTGCTGGACGAGGCCTTCCAGGACGATCCGGTGAGCAGTTGGGTCTTCCCCGGCGCGGAGTACCGTCGCCGGACACACCACCGGCTCATGGCCGCGTTCGCCGACGCCGTCTTCGCGGACGGCCGTGTCGACCTCACCGAGGACGGCGCCGCCTGCGCGCTGTGGCTGCCCGTCCCGGCGGACGAGCCCGCGGGCGACGGGCCGGGGGAGGGCGCCGAGGACGTCCCCGCCCTGATTCGCGCGGCCGTCGACCCGGAGAACGAGCGCGTGGAGCTGATAGCCCGGCTCACGGACGGGATCCACCCCTCCGGCCGGGCGCACGAGTACCTGTGGATGATCGGTGTGGTCCCGGAGCGGCAGGGCGAGGGACTGGGCACCGCGCTGATCGAGGCCGTCCTCGACCGCTGCGACCGCGAGGGCCTGCCCGCCTATCTGGAGGCGAGCAGCGCCCGCGGGAAGGTGCTCTACGAACGACTCGGCTTCGAGTTCACCGGCCGGGCCCTGGATCTGCCGGACGGCCCCCGCATGTGGCCGATGTGGCGCGAGCCGCGGACTCCGTGATCTCGTACTCCGTTCCCCAAACATAAATCCGTTCCCCAAACAACTACGCACGGAGTACTGTGTCCGTAGTGGTCAACACCAAGGGGAGACCGGTTTGCGCAAACTCACGTATTTCATCGCCTGCTCGATCGACGGCTTCATCGGCGGCCCGGACGGCGACGCGTCGTTCATGGTCCCGTTCGTCGACGAGGAGTTCTTCGAGTTCCTGAAGTCGGAGTATCCGGAGACACTGCCGACCCACGGCCGTCGTCCGCTGGGCATCGACGACCTGCCGAACAAGCGGTTCGACACGATCGTGCAGGGACGCGCCAGTTACGACCTGGCCCTCAAGGAGGGCGTCACCAGCCCCTATGCCCACCTGCGTGAATACGTCGCCTCGCGCACGCTCACGGAGTCGCCCGACCCGAACGTCGAGATCATCTCGGCGGATCTGGTCGGCAGGGTCCGGGAGCTGAAGGCCGAGGACAGTGCCTTGGGCATCTATCTGTGCGGCGGATCGGCCGTGGCCGGCGAACTGGCCGACGAGGTCGACGAACTGGTCATCAAGACCTACCCCGTGGTGCTCGGCACCGGCATGCCGATGTTCGGCTCCGGCTTCGAGGTCGCCGAATTCGTGCCGGACTCGGTGCGGACCTTCGGCAACGGCGTCGTGGTGCGTACGTACCACCGCAAGCGCTGAGCCGCCGCTCGTTCTAACCTGGGGGTATGGACAGCGACACGTACGCCTGTCCCGTGTGCGGACAGCCAGTCGAAGCGGTCGTCCGGCGCCACAAGACGCTGGGCATATGGGTGCCGGAATGGGCCCCGGGCCCGTGCGGCAACCCGGAGTGCGAGGCGGGCCCCGAGAAGAACACCGGGGCCCCCGAAGCCCAGACACGGCCCGGGAGGCCGGAGCACTCCCGGGAATCGGTCACCGAGAACCCCTGACCACGACAACGCCGAAGGGGCCCGGCCAGTAGCGCGCCGGGCCCCTTCGGGCTGCCCTGCGGCCTGCGATGGTGCACCGATCGCGGGCCCCGGGATACTGACGTCCGTCAGGCCTTCTTGGTCTCCCAGAAGATCTTGTCGATCTGGGCGATGTAGTCCAGGGCCTTCTGGCCGGTCGCCGGGTCCTTCGAGCCCTTGGCGGCCGACAGGGCCTTCAGGGTGTCGTTGACCAGCTGGTGCAGCTCCGGGTACTTCTCGAAGTGCGGGGGCTTGAAGTAGTCGCTCCACAGCACGGATACGTGGTGCTTCGCGAGCTCGGCGCGCTGCTCCTTGATGACCGTGGCGCGCGTCTGGAAGTGCGGGTCGTCGTTGCCGGCCATCTTCTCCTGGACGGCCTTCACCGACTCCGCCTCGATGCGGGCCTGGGCAGGGTCGTACACGCCGCAGGGCAGGTCGCAGTGGGCGCTGACCGTGACCTTGGGGGCAAACAGGCGGGAAAGCATGAAGCGTTCCTTCCTCGTGATCGTCTTCTCAGGGGGGACATTACTCCCTGGGAGACCTGATTTCGCGGGTGCCCCCGTGGGCTTAGGACAAAAGTCCGGGGTGAGACTGAGACTGGTGGAGGAAAGACCGGGGAGGAGCCGGGTGATGCCGGAGCAACTGTCGCAGGAGACCGAGCGTGCCAGAGGGGCGTTGCCCTTCGGGCCGGCCGAGGTGACCGGGCCGTCGATGGTGCCCACGCTGCACCACGGTGACGTACTGCTCGTGCACTGGGGGGCCCGGGTCCGGCCGGGTGACGTGGTCGTGCTGCGGCACCCCTTCCAGCAGGACCTGCTCGTGGTCAAGCGGGCGGCCGAACGGCGTGGGGCCGGCTGGTGGGTGCTGGGGGACAACGCGTTCGCGGGCGGGGACAGCACCGACTACGGGGTGGTCCCGCAGGACCTCGTCCTCGGCCGGGTCCGGTTCCGGTACCGGCCGCCGCGGGCGGGTCAGCGTTCGCCGCTCGCCGTGGTCCGCTGGGCGCTGTCGGCGGTCAGGCCGGTGCTGGCCGACCGGTCCGCCTCCAGGCGCTTGCGGGCGCGGTAGGCCGCCACGTTGGCGCGGGTGGCGCAGCGGTCGGAGCAGTAGCGCCGGGAGCGGTTGGTGGAGGTGTCCAGATAGGCGTTGCGGCAGGGGGCCGCCTCGCACAGGCCCAGCCGGTCCACCCCGTACTCGGTGAGGTGGAAGGCCAGGCCCATCGCCGCGATGGCCGCGAAACCGGCCGTCGCGTTCGAGGGGTGGTCCGCCAGGTGCATGTGCCACAGCGGGCTGCCGTCCTCCGCGCGGTGGTCGTGGCCGGAGATCTGCGGGCTCACCGGGAACTCCAGGAGCAGTGAGTTCAGCAGGTCGACGGCGAGGGTCTCGTCGCCGCCGTCGGCCGCCTCGAAGACCGCGCGCAGCCGCCCCCGGACCGAGCGGAACCGCGTCACGTCGGCGTCGGACGCGCGCCGGGCCGCCGACTGGTTGGCGCCGAAGAGCTCGCGGACGGCCTCCACCGAGGTCAGGGAGTCCTGTCCCCGCGACGGTTCCTCGGTGTTGACGAGACGTACGGCGTAATCCGAGTAATAGGCCAGTTCCACTTGTAGTCCTTACGACGGGGCTCTAGGGTCGTGCCTGCGGTCAGGTAACAGCTGATCGTGCTTCCAGGGTATTACGCGATGCGATGCGGAGGGGCTCGATGACGAACGCGGACACGACCACGACGGCCACCACGACGGCCACCACGACCACTGCGGTGGGTGCCGACTGGCAGGCCTGGCAGCAGAGCTGGGACCGGCAGCAGGAGTGGTACATGCCGGACCGCGAGGAACGGTTCCGGATCATGCTCGACATGGTCGAGGCGCTCGTCGGTCCCGCGCCGCGCGTGCTGGACCTGGCCTGCGGCACCGGCACCATCACGGCCCGGCTGCTCGACCGGTTCCCGGACGCCACGAGCACCGGCGTGGACCTCGACCCCGCCCTCCTCGCCATCGCCGAGGGCACCTTCGCGGGCGACGAGCGGGTCTCCTTCGTCGCCGCCGACCTCAAGGACCCCGACTGGCCGGCGAAGCTGCCGTACGACGCGTACGACGCCGTGCTGACCGCCACGGCCCTGCACTGGTTCCACGCCGAACCCCTCGCGGATCTCTACGGCCGGGTCGCGGAGCTGGTCCGCGACGGCGGTGTCTTCATGAACGCGGACCACATGATCGACGAAGCGACGCCCCGGATCAACGCGGCCGAGCGCGCCCAGCGGCGCGCGCGGATGGACGCCGCCAAGGGGCAGGGCGCGCTGGACTGGTCCGAGTGGTGGCAGCTCGCCGCCAAGGACCCGGCGCTCGCCGGGCCCACCGCCCGCCGCTTCGAGATCTACGGCGAGCACGCCGACGGCGAGATGCCCTCGGCGGCGTGGCACGCGCGCGTGCTGCGCGAGAAGGGCTTTGGCGAGGCGCGGCCGGTGTGGTGCTCGCCGTCGGACACCCTGCTCCTGGCGGTCAAGTAGGACCACGCGCCGAGGGCCACGAGCCGAGGGCCACGAGCCGAGGACCACACGCCGAGGGCCACGCGCCGAGGGCCACGCGCCGAGGGGCGGTACGGAGATCCGTACCGCCCCTCGGCGCGCAATCGTGCGGTCGATCAGAGGACCTTGGACAGGAACGCCTTCGTCCGGTCGTGCTGCGGGTCGGTCAGCACGTCGCGCGGGTTGCCCGACTCGACCACCACGCCGTTGTCCATGAAGACCAGGCTGTCGCCGACCTCGCGGGCGAAGCCCATCTCGTGGGTGACGACGACCATCGTCATGCCGGACTCCGCGAGGTCGCGCATGACGTCGAGGACGTCGCCCACCAGCTCGGGGTCGAGCGCCGAGGTCGGCTCGTCGAACAGCATCAGCTTCGGGTCCATCGCCAGGGCCCGCGCGATGGCGACCCGCTGCTGCTGGCCGCCGGAGAGCTGCGAGGGGTAGTTGCCGGCCTTGTCGGCCAGGCCCACGCGCTCCAGGAGGCTCCGCGCACGGTCCCTGGCCTGGGCCCTGCTCATGCCCTTGACCTGGACCGGCGCCTCCATGACGTTCTCCACGGCCGTCATGTGCGGGAACAGGTTGAAGCGCTGGAAGACCATGCCGATGTCCCGGCGCTTGAGGGCGACCTCGCTGTCCTTCAGCTCGTAGAGCTTGTCACCCTTCTGGCGGTAGCCGACCAGCTCGCCGTCGACGTACAGACGCCCGGCGTTGATCTTCTCGAGGTGGTTGATACACCTGAGGAAGGTGGACTTGCCGGAGCCGGAGGGGCCGATGAGGCAGAACACCTCGCCCTGCTTCACCTCCAGGTCGATGCCCTTGAGGACCTCGACGGCACCGAAGGACTTGTGGACGCCCTCGGCTTTGACCATGGCTGTCATGCCGCACCTCCCGTCGTGCTGGAGCGGTTCGACAGGGAGAACAGGTTCGCCCTGATCTTCTGCATCGGGGTGGGCGGCAGACTGCGGCTGGAGCCGCGGGCGTAGTAGCGCTCCAGGTAGTACTGGCCGACGCTGAAGATCGAGGTCAGCAGCAGGTACCAGGCCGCCGCGAGGAACAGCATCTCGGCCGGGGCGCCGGAGGTCTGGCCGATGTCCTGGGCGACTCTGAACAACTCGGCGTACTGGACGACCGACACCAGTGAGGTCGTCTTCAGCATGTTGATGACCTCGTTGCCCGTCGGCGGCACGATCACGCGCATCGCCTGCGGGACCACGATCCGGCGCAGCGTCTTGGTGTGGCTCATGCCGAGCGCGTGCGCCGCCTCGGTCTGGCCCTCGTCGACCGCGAGCAGGCCGGCGCGGCAGATCTCCGCCATGTACGCCGCCTCGTTGAGGCCGAGGCCGAGCAGCGCCGTCAGGAACGGCGTCATGAAGTCCGACCACTCGTCGCGGTAGAACGGGCCGAGGTTGATGTACTCGAAGACCAGGCCCAGGTTGAACCAGACGACCAGCTGCACCAGGACCGGCGTGCCGCGGAAGAACCAGATGTAGAACCACGCGATGGACGAGGTCACCGGGTTCTTCGACAGCCGCATCACGGCGAGCAGGATGCCGCCGACGACGCCGATCAGCATCGCGAGGACGGTGATCAGGAGCGTCTTGCCCATGCCGGTCAGGACACGGTCGTCGAAGAAGTAGTCGGGGATCGCGCCCCAGTTGATCTTGCCCTGGGAGAAGGCGTAGACGACCGCGGCCAGCAGCGCGATCGCCACGACCGCGGAGACGTACCGCCCGTAGTGCCTCACCGGGATGGCCTTGATGGCCTCGGGCGGGGTCGGCGGGGTGCCGGCCGGGCCGCCCGCCGTCTTGTCGATGTCAACAGTCACGGATGTTGCCTTTCAGCGCCCGCCGCGCGGTCACTTGCCGCCGTTGACGGCGGCCTCGGTGACGGCGCCTTCCGACACGCCCCACTTGTCCATGATCTTCTTGTACTCGCCGTTCGCGATCACCGCGTCCAGCGCCGCCTTCAGGGCGTCGCGCAGCTGCGTGTTGTCCTTGGCGACCGCGATGCCGTACGGAGCGGCCTCGACCTGCTCGCCGACGATCTCGAAGTCCTTGCCGCCGCCGGAGGTCTTCACCGCGTACGCCGCGACCGGGAAGTCGGAGGAACCGGCGTCCGCGCCGCCCGCCCGCAGCCGGGTCTGGGCCTGCTGGTCGTTGTCGAAGGCCTCCATGGAGATCTTCTTGCCGGCCGGGCACTTCTCGTTCTCGGCCTTGGCCAGGTCCTCGGAGACCGTGCCGCGCTGGAGCACGAGCTTCTTGCCGCACAGGTCGGACCAGGTCTTGATGCCCTGGTCGTCGCCCTTCTTGGTGTAGATCGAGACACCGGCGGTGAAGTAGTCGACGAAGTCGACGCCCTGGCCGACCTTCTTGCCGGTGTCGGCGTCGATGCCCTCCTGGCGGTCCTTGGTGTCGGTCATCGCGGACATGGCGATGTCGTACCGCTTGGAGCGCAGGCCGGTGATCAGGGTGTCGAAGGTGCCGTTCTCGAACTCGAACTTCACGCCGAGCTGCTTGCCCAGGGCGTCCGCGAGGTCGGGGTCGATACCGACCGTCTTGCCGGAGTCGTCCTTGAACTCGACGGGTGCGTACGCGATGTCCGAGCCGACCTTGATGGTGCCCTTGTCGCGGATCGACTGCGGCAGCTTGTCGGCCAGCGGGGCACCGCCGGCCGACTGGTTGTCGCTGCCGCCGGAGTCGCCGTTCTCGGTCTGGTCGCCGCATCCGGTGAGCAGCAGGGCGCCGGCGACCGCGATCGCACCGACCGCTGCTAGCCGGGAGTGCGCGGCGGTCGTACGACGGGTGAAGCGTGCGGTCATGGTGGTTCCTCCGGCGGATGAGGGAGTTGCCGATGGGGACGGTGGAGTTCCGGTGGGACGGGACGCCGGCCGGGGACCGGCCGGTGCCGTGGGTCGACGAGAGCACACACCTTCGAGTGCCGCGACCTCGTGTGATTACGGCATCTTGCCATTCGGACTCGGCCATTCAGGGGGGCCGTCATGTCAAAATCGGATAACGGGTCACCCCCCGAACCGCACCAGGTCGGTACATCACGACCGAACCTTTGCGGGAATCTGCCCTTCCGGCCGGAAGATCTGCGGAATTTCTCGTTATCCGACCATGGATCGCGAGTGAGCAGGGCTGTTGAAGGTGCCGTGCGCGGGTCTGTCAAGGGGTCCGGAGAGGTTGTCCGGAACCCTGGCTATGAGCCATGTCACCGACATGCGGCGTTCGGGGTCCGGCATGTGAGCTTGCGCTTATCGGACTCGTCGCAGGGGGCGTCCGTCGGGTAAGAAGGTTCTTTACACCCCTCATCAGGGGCTCAGGGCGCGTGTGCGGCGCGCCCGTCGCGCGGGGTTCTCGTGGCCCGGACAGCCATCTCCCTGCGCGGTGCCCGCCCATTCCTCACCAGGAGTGGACAAACCCTCAAACCATGAACTCTTAAGGGGTAAGACAAAGTGGCAGCGGAGATCGTCAATCCTCGCAGCGACAGCGAAGCCGGTGCGGAGCAGGAGGCGGGCGCCGAGCCGCTCGACTCCTTCGACCCCGCGTTCGCGCTGCACCGCGGCGGCAAGATGGCCGTGCAGGCCACCGTGCCGGTCCGCGACAAGGAAGACCTGTCCCTGGCGTACACGCCCGGCGTCGCGAAAGTGTGCAGCGCGATCGCCGAGCAGCCCGACCTCGTCCACGACTACACCTGGAAGTCGTCGGTCGTCGCGGTCGTGACGGACGGCACGGCGGTGCTGGGGCTCGGTGACATCGGGCCCGAGGCGTCCCTCCCGGTGATGGAGGGCAAGGCCATCCTCTTCAAGCAGTTCGGCGGCGTGGACGCGGTCCCGATCGCCCTGAACTGCACGGACGCCGACGAGATCGTCGAGACCGTGGTCCGGCTCGCGCCCTCCTTCGGCGGCGTCAACCTGGAGGACATCTCGGCGCCGCGGTGCTTCGAGATCGAGCGCAAGCTCCAGGAGCGCCTGGACATCCCGGTCTTCCACGACGACCAGCACGGCACGGCCGTCGTGACGCTGGCCGCCCTGCGCAACGCGGCGCGGCTGAGCGGGCGGACGCTGGGTGAGCTGCGGGCGGTGATCTCGGGTGCGGGTGCGGCCGGGATCGCCATCGCCAAGATGCTGGTGGAGGCCGGCATCGGGGACGTCGCGGTCGCCGACCGCAAGGGTGTCGTTTCGGCCGACCGGGAGGATCTGACCCCGGTCAAGCAGGAGGTGGCCTCCTTCACCAACAAGGCCGGGCTCTCCGGCCCGCTGGAGGCGGCGCTCGCCGGTGCCGACGTCTTCATCGGCGTCTCCGGCGGTACGGTGCCCGAGCCGGCGGTGGCCTCGATGGCGGAGGGTGCCTTCGTCTTCGCGATGGCCAACCCGAACCCGGAGGTGCATCCGGAGGTCGCCCACAAGTACGCGGCGGTCGTCGCGACGGGGCGCTCGGACTTCCCGAACCAGATCAACAACGTGCTGGCGTTCCCGGGCATCTTCGCGGGCGCTCTCCAGGTGCGGGCGTCGCGGATCACCGAGGGCATGAAGCTCGCGGCCGCCGAGGCGCTGGCCTCCGTGGTGGGGGACGACCTCGCCGCGGACTATGTCATTCCGTCCCCGTTCGACGAGCGGGTCGCGCCGGCCGTGACGGCGGCGGTGGCCGCGGCGGCCCGGGCGGAGGGGGTTGCGCGCCGGTGACGGTGTGATGCCTGCGGTGTGGTGAGCGGCCTCGTCCTTGGTGGGCGGGGCCGCTTGTCTTTGGGGGCGGGTGCGGGTGCGAGTGCCGGTGCGAGTGCGGGTGTGCTGGTGCTGGGCGCGGGGTGGGGCGCTGACCGGCGCTGGGCGGGTGCCGCTGCGCCCACCCGTGCCGCCTGGGGGTACCTCCCAGGCCGTTCAGGCACTGGGGGAGGCACGACTGCCCGCAGCTGGGGGGGGAGGGGGCAAGCACGACTGACCGCGGCTGGGGGCTGGCAAGAGGGGGTGTGTCACACGGGGCTGTGGTTCCGGTTGGGCGGTGGGGAACCTATCGTCAAGGTCATGTTCGCTGTCTACGCCGCCCGAATCGACCGCGACCAGCCCTTGGCCGGCCTGGAGTTGGGAGAGCTTCCGGCTCCCGAGGCCCGCCCCGGCTGGAGTGCCGTCGATGTCAGGGCCGCCTCCCTCAACCACCACGACCTGTGGTCCCTGCGCGGCGTCGGCCTCCCCGAGGACCGGCTGCCGATGATCCTCGGCTGCGACGCCGCCGGGATCGACGAGGACGGCAACGAGGTCGTCCTGCACTCCGTGATCGGCCAGACCGGCCACGGGGTCGGCCCCAGGGAGCCCCGCTCCATCCTCACCGAGCGCTACCCGGGGACGTTCGCCGAGCAGGTCGCCGTGCCGACCTGGAACATCCTGCCCAAGCCCAAGGAGCTTTCGTTCGAGGAGGCCGCCTGCCTGCCGACCGCCTGGCTGACGGCGTACCGGATGCTGTTCACCAACGCCGGGGTGCGTCCCGGTGACTCGGTGCTGGTGCAGGGCGCCGGCGGCGGGGTCGCCACGGCCGCGATCGTGCTCGGCAAGGCGGCGGGGCTGCGGGTCTTCGCCACCAGCCGGGACGAGGCCAAGCGCAAGCGGGCGCTGGAGCTGGGTGCGGTGGAAGCCGTCGAGACGGGCGCGCGGCTGCCGCAGCGGGTCGACGCCGTGATCGAGACCGTGGGCGCCGCCACCTGGTCGCACTCCATCAAGTCGCTGCGGCCCGGCGGCACGTTGGTCATCTCCGGTGCCACCAGCGGCGACCGGCCCTCCCACGCCGAACTCACCCGGATCTTCTTCCTGGAGCTCAAGGTCGTCGGCTCCACGATGGGTTCCAAGGACGAGCTGGAGGACCTGCTGTCCTTCTGCGCCGCCACCGGTGTGCGTCCCGTCATCGACGAGGTGCTTCCGATGGACCGGGCCCGTGAGGGGTTCGAGCGGATGGCCTCCGGGGGGCAGTTCGGCAAGATCGTGCTCAGCAACTCCTGACGCGTCCCCCCAGGCAGGGCGGGTCCGGTTCACCGGGCCCGCCTTTCGCGTGTCCCGGCCGCTCGGTAACGCCACCCTCATGTCAACCAGGGTTGACATGAGGGTCATGTCAACCTAGGTTGACTGTATGAGTGAAGCAACGGATCTCGCCACGCGTGCGGGTGACCGCGATCCCCGGATCGGGCTGCGGGCCGTCACCGCCCTGCGGAAGCTGGTGGAGCAGCTGGAGGCCGTACAGGTGCGCAGCGCCCGCCGGCAGGGATGGTCGTGGCAGGAGATCGCCACGGAACTCGGAGTCAGCAGGCAGGCCGTGCACAAGAAGTACGGGAGGCATTGATGTTCGAGCGATTCACCAAGGACGCCCGCGCGGTCGTGCAGGGGGCGGTCGGACACGCCGAGCAGGCGCGGGCGGAGACCGTCGAGCCCGAGCACCTGCTGCTCGCCCTGCTCGACCGGGAGGGCAGTCGCGCCTCCTTCGCGCTGGCGGCACTCGGCGTAGCCGAGAACCGGGACGCGGTACGCCGGGAGCTGGGGGACGCACGGCGCCGTGCGGGTCTGTCGCAGTCCGAGACGGAGGCCCTCGCCGGACTCGGCATCGACGTCACGGAGATCGTCGCCAGGGTGGAGGAGGCGCACGGTGTGGGGGCGATGTCCGCCGACGACCGCAAGCGCGGGCGCCGCTGGTCGGGACACCGGAGCTTCAGCCGGGGCGCCAAGGAGGTCCTGGAGAAGGCGCTCCGGGTCGCCGTCGCCCGCCGTGACCGGCACATCGGGGACGAGCATCTCCTCCTCGCCCTGGCCCTGCGTCCCGGAGTGCCCGCCGAGGTGCTCGCCGACCACGGGGTGACCCACGCGTCGCTGTCCAGGGTGCTGGGCGAGGGCACCGGGGAGGCCTGCGCCTGACCGCCTGACCGCCTGACCGCCTGACCGGCGGCCCGGTGGCCCGGCGGCTCACCGGCGCGCGCGGCGCCCCTGCGGGCCGGGGGCGCCGCGCCGTGCCGCGCTCAGGCCTTCGGCGTACGCAGGATCGCCCCGATGTGCGCCGCCGCCTCCGACAGCCGGCGGCGGCTGTCGCGCAACTGGTCGGACGTCACTCCATGGTCCCGGGCGGCGTCGCGGATGTCGTCCCGGAAGCGGTCGAGCAGCCGGTCGAGGTCGCGCGCCGGGTCACCGGTGGATTCCGCGGCGTCCTCGTGGGCCCAGCTCGGCGTGTATCCGGCGGGGAAGTCCTCCGGCGTGGCTGAGTACTCGGGCGTGGCGGAGTACCCGGGGCCCGGGGAACGCTCCGCGCGCGAGGCGGGGCTCCCGGTGTCGGTGCGTCCGAAGCCCCAGTCCCTGCCGAACTCCTTCCCGAAGTCCTTTCCGAAGTCGCCGACCTCCTTGGCCAGTTCGCTCAGGCCCTCACGCAGTCCCGTCGGCCAGTCGCCCCGCGAGAAGTGGTCCTGCACCTGTTCCTGCACGCGCTGGGCGATGCGTTGGACCTCCTCCTGTGCCTGGGCCCTGGCCCGCTCCTGGGCCTCCTTGGCCTGGCGCCGGGCCCGCTGGGCCTCGTCGCGGGCGCGGCGGCTCTCGTCCTTGGCTCGGCGGGCCTGCTCCTTCCACTCCTGCTTCACCCGCCGCATCTCCTCCTTGGCGGCCCGCCAGGCCTCCTTCTCGTCGCCCTCCCCGGCACCGGCGGCGGAGCCGCCCCCCTCGTCGTGCGCCCCTGGGGTGCCCCGGCGGGCCGCCGTGGCCGCGGCCCGCATTTCCCGCCGCAGATCACCGGCCGCTCCCCGCACGTCGGCCCGGATCTCGGCGGCCAGCTCGGCGACCGACTCGCGGATCTCCAGCTCCAGATCGGCCAGCTCGCCGCTGCGGTCGGCCAGCTCGGCGCGACCGGCGTCCGTGATGGCGTACACCTTGCGGCCGCCCTCGGTGGTGTGGGTGACCAGGCCCTCCGCCTCCAGCTTGGCCAGGCGGGGGTACACCGTGCCCGCGGACGGGGCGTACAGGCCCTGGAAGCGTTCCTCCAGGAGTCGGATCACCTCGTAACCGTGGCGCGGGGCCTCGTCCAGGAGCTTGAGGAGGTAGAGGCGGAGGCGGCCGTGGGCGAAGACGGGGGGCATGTCAGAGCACCTTCTTGTCGGTCGTGCCGTCGGAAGGGGCGTCGGTGGCGCCCTGGTCCCGGACGGAAGCGGAATTGTCCCCTGAGTCGCCCCGTGCGGTGCCCGCCGGGCCGGATTCCTCCGGCTTCCGCTCCCACGGGGTGTCCTCCGTCGCCGGGCGGCGGAGCAGGGCGATCGAGCCGGAGACGGTGGTGGCCTTCAGCCGGCCGTTGCCCGCGCCGAGCCGTCCGGTGATGCGCTTGGCCCCCCACTGGCCGCCCACCCGGAGGTCCTCGAAGGCGCTGCTGACCATGCCGCTGGCGGTGTTCGCCTCGACTTGGGCGTCGGCCGGCTGGGGCAGTCGGATGGCGATCTCGCCCGAGACGCTGTTCAGGCTGATGTCGGTGGGGCCTCCGGTCGGGTCCAGGTCGACGATCATCGAACCGCTGACCGAGTCGGCCCGCACGGAGGAGCCCGCCTCCACCACCGTCAGGTCGCCGGAGACGGAGTTGAAGCGGAGGTCGCCGGTGAGGGCCTGCGCCTCCACGTTCCCCGAGACGGTGTCGGCGCGGACGGGGCCCGCGAGGCTCACCAGAGTGGTGTCCCCGGACACGCCCTTGACCTCGGCGGGTCCGTCGAGACCCGAGACCACGGCCGCGGCGCTGACCGCCCCCACCTCTACCCGGGTGCCGGTAGGCACCGCCAGGGACACCACCGCACTGCGTCGCCAGCCCTTGCGGTCCAGCCACTTCAGGAAGCCCTTCCAGGGCATGTCCTCGTAGGCCACCGTGAGCACGCCGTCCCGGTGGGTCACGATCAGAGGGGGTCCCTCGATCTCGGAGACCTCCAGGCGGGCGGAACCTTCGTCCGTGCCCACCACGTTCACTGTTCCACTGGCGATGCGTACGTGGAGCCGGCTCACCGGCTCGTCGAAGGTGAGCTTCCTGGCCTCCGCGACGGACCACTCGGACATGGTGCAGACCTCCTCGACCGAACGCGCCATATCGCGTCCTCCGAAATTCACGATATATCGCGGACACGGAAAGTCAAGACACCCGTTCCGGTGATCAGTGATCGGCCAGTGGGCGGCCGGTGATCGGCTGAGTGGGTGGGTATGTCCTACTTGTCCTACCTTGTCAATATGACGACGGAAGGGTCGGTCTTCGCTCTCACTCCCGGCGCCCTGCTGCTCTGCCGCGCCGAGCCGGATTCCGTCGCCGTGGTCGCCCCCCTGCTGGGCGAACCGATGCCGCTGGTCCGGGCCGGTGCGCAGTGGAGCGCGCTGGTGCCGGAGGGCGGGCCCTGGCGGGACGGGGGCGAACCGGTCGACCGGGTCGTCGCCGGCTGGGCCGCGGCGCTCGCCGTCGGCGCCCCCTGGCCCGTACTCGCCCTGTGGTGGGACGCCGACCGGGCCGGATACGTCCTCGCGTCCGGATTCCGCCGCCCGGTGGGCTACGTGTGGCTCGCGAACGGCACACCGGCCGGCGAGGACGAGGCGATGCGCACCTTCGCCGCCCGGCTGGGCCTCGACCCGGTCCTGGACGTGCAGTCGCTGGACCGGCTGACGCGGCCCGACCCGGACGCCGATGGCGCGTTCGGGGCCGGAGCCGGTGCCCGGGCCAGGCTGCGGGGGCTGCTGGCGGTGCTCGCACGCGCGGGAATCACCCTCCCCGCGGGGCTCGACCCCGGTGAAGGCGCCGACCGCCTCGGCGCGGCTGCCCGCGCCCTGCCCGGTGTCCGCCGGACCGAGCCCGCCGGACGCCGCCCGACCGCCGACGACAGCCCGCTGGCCGCCTGGATGCCCTGGACGGGCGGTCCGGGGGCCCGCGTCCTGGCCCTGGCCCAGGTGGCGACGGGACTGCCGCTCACCGTCTGGGGTCTGCGGCGCCGCAGCGGAGGCTGGACCGCGGCGGGGGCGCTGCTCGTCGGGCACGGCGCGCTCGGCGCGGCCTACGGGCTCTCCAGACACACCTGACGGTCCGCCGCGGCGGACCGGTCCGACGGTCCGCCCCGGCCCTTCCGTTCCTACTCGTCCTCGTCCTCGTCCTCGTCGTCCAGCCGTGCCAGCCACGTGGCCAGGCGCTCCACCGGTACTTCGAAGTCCGGGTTCAGGTCGACGAACGTGCGCAGCTGCTCGGCGAGCCACTCGAAGGTGATCTCCTCCTCGCCGCGCCGCTTCTCCAGCTCCTCGATGCCGCGGTCGGTGAAGTACATGGATCGTGCTCCGTCGGGTCTTTGCAGGGTTGAGAGCCTCCCGGGCGGGAAGAAACCTGTGCCTGCAGGGTGGAGAGATGGGGTCTTTCCGTCAGTTGTGAAGAAGACAGCACAAGGATAGGCGCCCACGGGGCCGTGCCTTCCGGGGCCGTCGAGGGGCGCGGGGACGGGGGAATCGCATGGGACAGGAAGCGACGCGCGTCACGCGCATCGTGCTGCCGGACGGGACACCGGTCTGGGCCCGGATCTCGGGCGCGGCCGAGCTGCCGGCACCGCCCGGGCAGCTGTCGTACAGCGACACCGGCTTCGCCGAGCGGATCGAGGCGAGCGTGGAGAGCCTGAACGCGCTCGTGACCGGTGTCGCGCGCTCGCTGGCGGAACCGCTGCGCGCGGTGCGGCCGGACGAGGTGAGCGTCCAGTTCGGCATCGAGTTGACGGCCAAGGCCGGCAAGGTCGTGGGCCTTCTCGCCGACGGCGAGGCCAAGGCGGGCATCTCGGTCACCCTCACCTGGAACGGCGGCCCGCCGGATCCGTCCGCGCCCGACGCGCGCGCCCCGGGCGGTGAGCCCCCCGACGCCACCGCGGACGCGTCCGCCCGCGCCCCGGAGCACGGCGGGAGCGGTGCCGCCGCTTCCGGGAGCGGGGCATGACGCACGGACGCGCCCCCGGCGCACCGGGGGCCGGGGACGCGGCCCGCCGTGCGCTGCGTGGCCTCGTCATGGCGGCGACGGTTCGCATTCATCGGCCGGACGCCGGGTATGCCCTGGACGAACCCGCGACGTTCCTCGGAAGCGGCTACTTCGTCGCCCCGAGCTGGGTTCTGACCTGCGCACACGTGGCATGCGGCGGTGAGGGGGGCGAGGTCGTGGTGGTGTACGAGCCCGCACCGGGCCGCGGCATGTCCGCGGTCTCGGGCCACGTGGCGGCGGCCCTTCCCGAGGGCGCCGGATCCGTGCCCGGCAACTGGCCCGCCCCGGACCTCGCGCTGGTGCGGCTGAGCGAGCCGGTCGACCACGAGTGCGTGTACCTCTCCGAGCGCCCGGCGGCCTACTTCGGCGAGGGCAAGGTCCTGTACGCGGGCTGGACGGTGGTCGACGGACGGCTGAGGATGCTCGACGGCACCCTCACCGTGCAGGGCACCATCGGCGGCTGGAACGCGGACGTCCAGATGCGGCTGGGGGACAACGACCTCCCGGACGGCGTCTCCGGCGGCCCCGTGATCGATCCGGAGCGCGGCGAGGTCATCGGCGTACTGAAGTCGCGTTCCGACCACGCGCGCGGGGGCACCTCCACCGGGCTGGAACAACTGCGGACGCTGCCCGTGCCCGCCGGAGAGCTGACGACCGAACCCGACGACCTGTACCAGGCGGTGGTGCACGCCCACGACCGCTACCACCGCGACCGGCAGCGCCATCCGGACGCGCGCCGTCACACCTGGGCCGACGTGCAGGGCCGGCTCGGGTCCCGGCCCGGTCAGACGCTGAGCCCCGACGAGCGCGTCCAGTTGCTCGGACGCCTCGCGGACCTGCCGCCGCCCGCCAGCACCCGTTCCCTGCTGGACCTCCTCGACTCCCTGCAGGACTTCGAGGCACCGGCTCCGCTGCCCGCCCCGCGCGGCTGGCGCGACGGACTCGGTGCCCTGTACGAGTACGCGCGCGACGACGGCGCCCTCTACCTGGTGCTCGACTACGCGGTGCACGCCATGACCGCGGACCGCCCGTTCCTCGCGCCCAGTACGCCGGCCGCCGAGGAGGCCCTGTGGGCCGGGATCTGGCAGGCCGCCCAGCGGCTCGGTCCCGGCCGCCGGAGTGCCCTGGTCGAACGGCGGATGGCCAGGATGACGGCGCGCCGGCCCGCCCCGGGCCCGGTCGGCGGACCGCGCGGGGCGCCCGCCGGCGGTCCGGAACGGTCGGCGGCCGGGCAGTCGTCCGTGCTGGTGGAGATCGTGCGGCGGGGCTGGGAGCCGGACCGCTGCGACTGGTCGGTCTTCGTCGTGCGCTCCGACGGAGAGGCGAAGCGGCTCAAGGAGGTCCAGCGCGTCCCGCTGGCCGACCTGCCCACCCATCTGTCCGCACCGCTCAAGGAGGCGTTCCGGCAGTGCGACACGCCGGGCCGGCCGGCGGTTCTGCAGGTGGCTACGGAGCACTCACTGCTGGCACTCGACGTGGACGAATGGCGGCTCGGTCCCGAGGACGAGCGACTCGGCACACAGCGCCCGGTCGTCCTGCGCTGCTCCGACCGCGACCAGCTGACCGAGAACGGCGAGAACTCCGGGTACGGTGCGAACTCCGGGTACGGCGAGAACTCCGGATACGGCGCGTACCCCGGATACGGCGCGTACGGCGGGAACGGTGAAGGCGGCGGAATCGGCCGGAGCCGTGGGACCGAAGCAGGCGGCGGGCAGCCGGCGGCCGCTCAGGACGCCGACCACCGCCTGGACATCGACGAGGAACGCAGAGCCCGCTGGCGCTGGCTGCACGCCCACCCGGTGACGGCCGCGGTCCTGGACTGCGACGACGGGCTGCGCAAACCGGTGCCGCCCGTCGAGGAGTTGCGGGGCCTGTCGCACGGCACGGTTCCGGTGCTGTGCCGCTTCGACGCCCGCGTCGGCGAGGGCGACGCGGAGGGCCTTGCCCGGCTCGTGCGCGGCGGCTTCGGCGTGGCGCTGTGGCGCCGTGGGTACGGGCTGCCGGAGACGGTCTGCGGCGAGTTCCACCGCGGCACCCTGGACCAGATCGCGGGCCCGGCCGGAGCCCACCGACTGCCCGAGGCGGTGCGCGACCTGCGCCACAGACTGCGGTCGGGACGGCCGGAGACCTTCTGGGCCCACGGCATAGCGCTGCTGTACGACGACCCGCACCAGCCCCTGCCCGGCGCGGGCGACCTGCTGGAGGCGCCTTGACCGCGGCCCGCGCGGGTCCGCGTCGACCGCGCGCTCATGCGTTTCAACTCCCCTTGACGAGGCACCCCTTGGGCGATGTGCCTCTTACCAGTCCCGTTCAGGATCGATACCGTGATGGACGCCCCACGACGACAGCGCCCCCCGGACGAGTGACGACGAGGATTGGATCATGAGCGAATCCAGCGAGTGGCTCATCTACCGGGGCGCCGGCGAACCCCACGACGGCATCGACCGCCTTCCCGACCCGCCCCCGTGGCGGGACTTCACCAGCCGGGACGCGGCGGATTCCGGCGACGGGTCCGAGGACCGCAGGCTCGGCGCCCACCGGCACCTGGCCGAACTGCACCGGCCGGGCGCCGAGGAACTCGAGATGATCAACGCCGCGCTGTACCTGCGCCGGCCGCTCCTCGTCACCGGCAGCCCCGGCGCGGGCAAGAGCACCCTGGCCCACTCGGTGGCGTACGAACTGGGCCTGGGCAACGTACTGCGCTGGTCCATCGTCAGCCGCTCCGAACTCCAGGACGGCCTCTACCACTACGACGCCATCGCCCGTCTGCAGGACGTGCAGATCGCCGCGCAGGCGGACAACGGCCCGGGGTCCGGGACGCCGGGCGCGGTCGACGGCATCGGCGGTTACATCCGGCTCGGCCCCCTCGGCACCGCGCTGCTGCCCTCCGACCAGCCGCGCGTCCTGCTCATCGACGAGCTGGACAAGAGCGACATCGACCTGCCCAACGACCTCCTGAACGTACTGGAGGAGGGCGAGTTCGCCATCCCGGAACTGGAACGCATCGCGGACCGGCTGCCGGACCGCACGGCCGAGGTGCTCACCGCGGACGGCGTGAAGGTGCCGGTGCGCGACGGCCGCGTGCGCTGCCGCGCCTTCCCGTTCGTGGTGCTCACCAGCAACGGCGAACGCGACTTCCCGGCCCCGCTGATGCGGCGCTGCATCCACCTGGAGCTCGGTCGCCCCGACCACAACCGGCTCGCCACCTTCGTACGGGCCCACCTGGGCGACGAGGCGGCACGCGCGGGCGACGACCTCGTCACCCGGTTCCTGGAGCGGTCCCGCAGCGAGCTGCTGGCCACGGACCAGTTGCTCAACGCGATATACCTCACCGACGCCGCCGCCACGCCCAGCCGCGACCGCCTGGCCGACCTGCTCATCCAGCGGCTCGATCGTCCGAGGTGACGCGATGCCCGACGAGACGGCGCGCCACGGTCCCGGCCACCACCGCACCCCCGGCGGCCCCGGCGGCGAGGGTTCCGAGAGTTCCGAGGCAGGGCGCGCCGCCGTGCCCGCCGACGACCCGCTCGCCCGGCTCGTCCTGAGGCTGCGGGAGATCGGCCTGGATCCGGACGCCGAGCAGCTCTGCGACGCGCTCTGGCTGGCCCGCTGGACCCGCTCCGCCGACGCCACGGACGCTCCGCCCGCCCCGAACGCCCGCGCGGCGCCCCCGGTGGGCCGGCCGCCCGCCGGACCCCCGGCACTGCCACCGGACCGGACCCGGCCGCCCGAGCCGGAGCCGCCCGCCGCACCGGCCGCCCGCCGCGTGGCCCTCTACCCGCTGCCGCCCGGCGACGGGCCCGGTGCGCACGGCGCCGGCCCGGCCCGCGCACTGCCGGTGGGTGTGCCCGCCGCCCCCGTGCTGCCCGCGCCGCTCGAACTCCAGCGAGCCCTGCGCCCCTTGCAGGGGTACCGGAGCCCGGCCACCCCCCTGCGGTCCGAGCTCGACGAGGTCGGGACCGCGGAGGTGAGCGCCCGGGCCGGCGGACTGATCCTGCCCGTCCGCCGGTACCTGTCCCGCCGGGACGCCCGGCTGCAACTGGTGCTGGACGCCTCCTCCTCGATGCGCGTGTGGGGCCGGCTGTTCGCCGAACTGGCCCAGGTCTTCAGCCGGCTGGGCGCCTTCTCGGACGTCCAGGTCAGCCATCTGCACCAGGGGCCCGACGGGGGTCCGGCCGTCAGCCGCAGCGCCGACCCGTACGGTGCGCCGCTGCACGCCGCCGACCGGCTCAGCGATCCGACCGGACGCCGGATCGTCGTCCTGGTCAGCGACTGCGCCGGCCCGCTGTGGCACGGCGGCCACGCCCACCGGCTGCTCCACCACCTGTCCCGGCAGGGCCCCGTCGTCGTGCTCCAGCCGCTGCCGCAGCGCATGTGGAACCGCACCCGGCTGCCCGTCACCTTCGGTGGCCTGTCGCGCGGTGACACCCTGGGCGGCGGCGCCGTGCTGCGGGTGCGCACGGCCTCCGGCGCCGCCGCCGAGGCCCGCCGCGGTGCGCTGGCCGTCCCCGTACTGCCGCCGGAGCCGGTGGCCCTCGGGTCGTGGGCCCGGCTGCTGGCCGGTGCCGGTCCGGTGCCCGGCGCCGTGGGCTGGGTGCGTGCCGACCAGCCGCCCGCCGCGGCCGCCCGCCCGGACCGCCGCCGCACACCGCTGGAACGGGTCAGCCGATTCAGCGCCGGAGCGTCTCCGGCCGCCGCGCGCCTGGCCGTCTACCTCGCGGCGACCCCGCTCTGCCTCCCGGTGATGCAGCTGGTCCAGCGGACGATGCTGCCCGGTTCCGGCCCGTCCGAACTCGCCGAGGTCCTGGTCGGCGGCCTGGTCAGCCGGGTCCGCGCGGACCACGGCGGGGACGGCTCCCAGTGGTACGACATCGACCCCGAGGTGCGCGAGGCCCTGCTGTCCCGGCTCGGGCGGGACGAGGCCATGCTGGTCCTCAAGCACTGCTCGGAGTACATCGAACAGCACTTCGGCAAGGGCGGCCCCAACTTCCCGGCGCTCGCGCTGGCCCAGCTCGGCGACGGCGGTCCAGGACGCCCGCACCCGCACCCCTCCGGCGCCGAACCCGGGTACCCGGGCGAGAGCGGCGGCGACGCCGGGACCGCCCCGGTCCCGCAGCCCTTCGCGGAGGTCGCGGCCCGGATCCTGGAGCGGTTCATGCCGTTGCCCGACCAGTTCGCGACGTACGACAGCCGCACCGGCCCGCAGGTCGCCGCGGAGCGGCCCACGCACCGGGCGGTCGTCCGGGCGCGCGCCCTGCTCGCCCGGTTCGACGGCGAAGGCATGGTCCAGGACGTCATCGACGCCGTGCAGCTGCTGCGCGGCGCCACCGAGCAGGAACGGCCGCCCGGCGCCGACCCCGAACTGTGGGGCGAGTACGCGCGCTGCACCCTGCGGCTGTGGGAGGTGCAGGGCGGGGCCGCGCTGCTGCGGGAGGCCACCGGAGCCGCGGAACGGGCCGCCGCGTCGCCGCACGCCCTGCGCGAACGCGCCGTCCTCGCACGCGTACTGCACGCCGCCGCCACCGACGCGCGACGGCGCGGAGACCGGTCCGGCGCGCTCGACCTGCTGCGCCGCGCCGACCGGGAGTACGCGGTCGCCTGCGCGGCACCCGGCCTGGACGAGGGGGAGGCGCTGCGGCTCACCCTGGAACGGGTCGCCTCCCTGGAGACCCAGTGGCGCCT
The DNA here is from genome assembly GCF_044327745.1 of Streptomyces sp. NPDC018026. Classification (NCBI taxonomy): domain Bacteria; kingdom Bacillati; phylum Actinomycetota; class Actinomycetes; order Kitasatosporales; family Streptomycetaceae; genus Streptomyces; species Streptomyces sp. NPDC018026. Next base: position 279,184 of record NZ_JBIRFY010000006.1, on the reverse strand, counting down.
GGGCGGCGACAGCGCCCTCCTGCAGAGTGCCGTCGGCATGCTGGAGGCGTTCGCCGACGCCTGGCCCGACCGCGGCGACCGCCCCTTCGAGTTGCTGCTGGCCCACGGCCGCACCCTGCTGCGCCTGTCGGAGGTGACGGCGGACCCGGTCCAGGTCCGGCAGTACGCGGAGCAGTCGGCGCGGTCGCTGCGCCGGGGACTGGACTCCGGCCCGGCACCGGACACCAACGAGTCCGTCCGGGACCGGGTCCGGGTGCTCCTCGACCTCGTCGACGCGCTGCTGTCGGCGGGCGGCCCGCTGGACGACGCCCAGGCCAGGACCGACGAGGCCCTCGGAGTGGTCCGCGAGCAGGGGCAGCGCGCGGCGCTGCTGGTCCGCGCCGGGCGGGTGGCCGTCGCACGCTACGCCGAGTCGGGGGAGCCGCCCGAACTGCACGGGGCCGCCGACCGATTCGCACAGGCGGCGCACTGGATGTCCCGGGACGCGCCCGCGCACGCGGACGTGCTCGCCGAGTGGGGCGGCGTACTGCTCCGGCTGGCCACGCTGGAGCCCGCCGACCGGCGCCAGGGCCAGTTGTCCCGCGCGATACGGGTGCTGCGGGACTGCCGGATGGAGACCCCGGCGGGCAGTCGGCGCGTCGCCCACCGGCTGCTGCTCCTCGGGCAGGCGCTCATGGTCCGGTACCAGGCGCGCGGCGACCGGGTCGACCTCCGGGAGGCGGAGCATCTCTTCGGGCTCGCCGCGGCGGACGCGGAGGACCCGTTGCTGGCGGCACGCTGCCGACTGGAGCTCGGGCAGGCCCAGTTCGAGGCGTTCCAGAGCCTGGGCCGCGCGGCGCGCCTGGACGTGGCGGTCGACGCCTTCCGGGCGGCCGCCGAGTCGGCCCGACGGGCCGAGGAGGAGGCCGAAACCGAGCGCCGGCGCCAAGAAGCCGTGGAGCTGGCCGCACAGGCGCACCACTGGCGGGGTATGTCCTTCGAGGCGGCCGTGCGGCCCCGCGCGGCCAGGGAGGCCTACGCGGCGGCGCGGGCGCAGTGGGACCGGTTGCCGGACGACCGGCTGGCCACGGGGGAGCCGACCGCACGGCAGACGGCACAGCGGCTCGCCGACCTGGAGTGAGGGCGGAACAGCGGCGCGGAGCGCGGGAGAGGAACGGGGCATGGACATACGGGACGAGGCCGGGGCGGAGCAGGCGACCGAGGGCGCCGGGGAGCCACTGCCGGATCTGCTGGAACTGGACCTCGCGCAGCTGGGCACCATCGAACATCCGGTGCTGCGCGAGGTGCTGGGGGAACTGAGGGCGCGGGCCGCGGAGCCGAGCGAGATGCTGTGGGGCTTCGACAACTCCTTCTGACCGGCGGGCGCGGTCATCCGGGCGCATGAAGACATGTGAATAGGACAACTTTCGCGGCGCCGAGTTTCGGGCACCCGCCGCGCCGGGAATGCGGCTTCGTGCGGCACGGTGCCGTGGCGCCGACTCGCGGCGACGCCGGCGGACCGTTACGGCATGGGGGGTGCTGGAGTGTCGGAACAGGCCATGACCGGTCCGGCTCCGGTCGTACCCGGTCGGCGGGCCGGACCCGAAGAACCCTTTCCCTTCCGGCAGTTCATCGTCAAGATGCACGGCCGCTGCAACCTCGCGTGCACCTACTGCTACCTCTACGAGGGCCCCGACAGCGGTTGGCGGGACCGTCCCGCGGCCGCCTCCGCCGCCGTCCTGGACCGCACCGCCACCCGCATCGCCGAGCACGCCGACCGGCACGCGCTGCGTGACCTCGCCCTGGTGCTGCACGGGGGCGAACCGCTGCTCGCGGGGGCCGGTCCGCTCGCCGAGGTCACCGGGCGGGTACGGGAGCTCGTCCCGCGAGGATGTCAGGTCCACGCCACCGTGCAGACCAACGCCACCCTGCTCACCGAGGAACGCCTCGCCGTCCTGGCCGACGCCGGTATCCGCGTCGGCATCAGCCTCGACGGAGGCACCGCCGCCCACAACCGACGGCGGGTGGACCACGCCGGCCGCCCGTCCTGGCCCGCGGCGGCACGGGGAGCCCGCCTGATCGCCGAGCGCTTCCCCACGTCGTACGCGGGGCTCCTGACCGTCGTCGACCCGACGCTGGACCCGGTCGAGACGTACGAGTCGCTGCTCGGCCTGCGCCCGCCCGCGCTGGACCTGCTGCTGCCGCACGGCAACTGGACCGCGCCGCCGCCGGGCCGGACCGGCGTCCGGTACGGCGACTGGCTGTGCGCCGTCTTCGACCGCTGGTGGTCCGCCGGGCGGCGGGAGGTCCGGGTGCGGCTCTTCGAGGAGTGCGTGGCGCTCCTGCTGGGGCTGCCCGCGGCCACCGAGGCGCTGGGGCTCACGCCGTTCGACGCGGTCGTGGTGGAGACCGACGGGTCGATCGAGCAGGTCGACTCCCTCAAATCGGCGTACCCCGGCGCGGCGCGCACCGGCCTCGACGTGTTCCGCCACACCTTCGACGACGCGCTGCGGCACCCGGGCGTGGCCGCCCGGCAGGCCGGGCCCGCGTCGCTCGCGGGGGAGTGCCGGGCCTGCCCGCTGCTGCGGGTCTGCGGGGGCGGGCACTACGCGCACCGCTACCGCGCCGGGCACGGCTTCCGGAACCCGTCCGTGTACTGCGCGGACCTCCAGCGCTTCATCCGCCACGTGTCCTCGCGGCTCACCGCCGCCACGGGGGGACCGACTCCGGGCGGGCCGGTTACGACCGGCGCGCCGGAGAGCGGTCCCTCCGGGAGCGGTCCGGCCGCGACCGGTCCGTCCGCGACGGCCCCGGACTCGGCTGGACCGTACGCCATCGGCCCGGGGTCAGTCGGTCCGGTGGCAATCGTTCCAGCGCCAGCCGGTTCCGCCGCCACCGGCGGCCCAGCGCAATCCGGGCCGGCTTCGGCTGGTTCGTCGGCGACCGGCCTGGCGTCGGCTGGTTCCTCCGCCGTCGGACCGGCGTCGGCCGGGCCGACCGCGACCACTCCAGCACCCGCTGGGCCGGTGACGGCCGGTTCGGGTGTCTCGGGCAGTCCCGCGTCGGCGGGCGTCAGTGGTTGGGCTGCCGCCGGGACGGGCCCGGCCGGAGGGGGTGCTTCGTGATGTTTCCAGCCGTTCCCGAGCGGGCCCTTCTCGAACTCGCCCGGACCGAGGGCGGATCCGACACCCTGACGCTCCTCGTGCGGGACCAGGACACGCGACGGCTGCTCCTGCTGCGCGCGGTGCTCGACGCGGCCGAGTCGGCGGAGCGGTCCGTCTGCACCGCCGCGCAGAAGGCGAGGCTGCGCGCGGACTGGGCGCTGCTGACCGAGGCGGACCGGCTCCCGGCGCCGGGAGCGCCGACCCCGGAGCACCGGCCCGGCCGCGCGGCAACGCGCAGCGACCACGACGCCCGGCCCGGTGCGTGGAGTACCCGGGCGGCCGCCGAAGCCGATACTCCGCCCGGTGCGCGGCGTACCAGCGCCGACGCCGATGCTCCGCCCGGTGTGTGGACCCGGGCCGCCGGTGAAGACGAAGCCCCGACCGGTGCGTGGAGGAGCCGGGCGGGAGCCGGTGCGGTTCCGGCCGGTGGCGACGCGCGGTTCGCGAACCCGGCGCGTGCCCGCCTGTTCCATCCGCTCACCGGCCCCTGGGCACGCTCCTGTCTGCGCGGCCTCGACGCCGCCCCGGGGCCCGCGGGCGGCGAGCGGGAGCGGCGGCTGCGGCGCGACCTCGCGCACTTCAGCGCGATCGCCGCGGTGGTCGCCGCCGGTGCCGGAATCCCGTTCAGCACCCGGCTCACCGCCCGCGCCGGAGTCCTCGCCCTCCCCTCGCTCGGCGCCCTGCACACGGCCCGGTCCGGTGACGTGCCCGTCGACGTCACCTGCGCCGAAGGCCGGCTGGTCCTGCGCCAGGCCGACGCCCCCGACGTGACCGTCCACCTGGAGAGCGGCGTCGGCGCCTGGTCCGGCGCCCTCGCCTGGACGCCCGCCCACGCGCTCCCCGGCCTCACCCCGACGGCACCGCCCCTGCCGCTCGACGACCTCGACCCGTACCGCGAACTGCCCGACGGCCCCGGCCACGGCGACCTGCGCACACCGCTCGCACTCGACGACGCGGAACGCAAACGGTGGCTCCAGGCCTGGTCCGGCACGGCCCTCGCGCTCCGCGCGGGCGGCGCGCAACGCCTGGCCGAAGCGGGCGCGCTGCTGCGCTGCCTCGTCCCGCTGGAGACGCCGCCCGAGGTCGGCACCGGCCGCGGCAGTTGCAGCGCCACGCGCCGCGAGGCGTTCGGCGCCCTCCTCAGCAGCACCCCGCCCGACCCCGTGACCCTCGCCGCCACCCTCGTGCACGAGCTGCAGCACGCCAAACTCGCCGCCCTCAGCGACCTGGTGACCCTGCACCGGGCAGGTCCCGCGGCGCGGTACTTCGCCCCCTGGCGCGCCGATCCCCGGCCCTACGACGGCCTGCTCCAGGGCACGTACTCGCACCTCGCGCTGGCCGCGTTCCACCAGCGCCGGGCGCTCGTCGGCGGGCTGCCGGACCGGGACTGGGCGTGGGCCCAGCACGCGCGCTACCGCGCCCAGGTCGGGGCCGCCCTGCCCGCCCTCGTCGGCTCGCCCGACCTCACCGTGCGAGGACGCCGGTTCGTCGACGAGATGGCCGCCACCCACGAACGGATGGCGGAACACCCCGCGCCCAGGGGCCACGTCGCCCGCGCACAGGCGTACGTGGCCGCCGCGCGCACCCTGTGGACCCGGCGGCACGCCTCCACGCTCCCGCCCTCTAACGGATGAATGCCCACGCGCGGCGCCCGGGTACGGAAAGATCGTCCGTACAGGGGGTGTTGCCGTCGGTCGGCGGACTTACGCGCGACGCTCCGGGGTCCTAGGATTTTGTGGTACTACGTGCTGGAGGCCACTGCATGTCTGGAGCTCGCAAGCCGGTCGAGACGGCCGAGAGGGGGACCGCCAGGCAGACGGTCACGATCCATTTCGCAGGCTTCAACCGCGCCTGGGCGGCCTGGATCGGGGACCGGCTGGAGCGGCGCGGCGTACGGGTGGTGCCGCTGCGCTGGGACTCCCCGGCCGATGTCCCGCTGGTGGACCTGCTGCGCGACCTGACGCTCGCCGAGGGCCGGGTCCTCATCATCGTCAGCGAGTGGTACTTCCAGCTCGGACCGCGCACCCACGAGGAGTGGAACGCGGCCCTGCGCGAGATCGTCGCCCCCGATCCCTCCCGGTTCGCGGCCGTGTCGGTCACCACGGCGGCGGTCCCGGCCGCCGCGGCCGTACTGGCACCGGTCGCCCTGACCAACATGGGCGCCGAGGAGGCGGAGCGCCGCCTGCTGGACCGGCTCGACCTGTCGCCCGAGGCGCTCGCCGAGACCCCGGCGGAGTCACGGCGCGCGCCGCGGTTCCCGGCGGCGATGCCGGACGTGTGGGGCGTGGTGCCGCGGCGCAACACCCGATTCACCGGCCGCGAGCCGCTGTTCAACGAGGCCTACCACCTCCTCCAGAGCGCCGAGTCCGGCGCCGGCGTGCTGACCCTGCACGGCATGTCCGGGGTGGGCAAGACCCAGTTCGCCGCCGAGTACGCGCACCGTTTCGGGTCCGAGTACGACGTGGTCTGGTGGGTGAACGCGGAGAAGCGCGTCACCTACCGGCGGCAACTGGCCGAACTGGCCCCGAAACTGAACCTGCGGACCGGTCAGGAGTACGGTGAGCGGCTGCGCGCCGTACGCGACGCGCTCCGTCGCGGGGAGCCCTACTCCAGGTGGTTGCTGGTCCTCGACGGGGCGGACGAGCCGGACCAGATCTGGGACCTGCTGCCCACCGGCCCCGGACACGTCATCGTCACCTCGCGCAACCCCGAGTGGAGCGAGCACAACAGCAAGCTGCTCGAAGTCCGGGTCTATCCCCGCGACGAGTCGGTCGCGTTCATCCGCCGCCGCGCCCCCCGCCTGTCGGAGGCGGACGCCGACCAACTGGCCGAGGCGCTGGGCGACCTGCCGCTGCTGCTCGACCAGACGGCGGGCTGGCTGAACGACTCCGACCTGTCGGTCGACGAGTACATCGCCCTGCTGGAGGGCGGTATCGACAGCGATGTGGTGAAGGTGTCGGCGGACTTCCCGCTGGCCTTCCAGACCGCCTGGTCGATACTGCTGAACAAACTCCGGGAGACCGTCCCGGAGTCCGTCGACCTGCTGCGCCTGTGCACCTTCTTCGCGCCGGGTTTCATCCCGGTACGCCTGCTGAAGGAAATGCCCGTCGACGAGCTGCCCGAGCAGCTCGCCGGGCTGCTCAACGACCCGCTGCTGTGGAACAAGGCGATCAACCAGCTGCGCACCTACTCGGTGGTCCGGCTGGAGTCCCACGAGGCGTCCCTCGACGAACCGGTGTCCGCCGGGGAATCGCTCTACCTGCACCGCATGGTCCACCAGATCGTGCACAAGGACATGCCGGACGCCGACCGCGGCGAGTTCATCGACGTCGTACGGCGGGCCCTCGCCGCGGCCGATCCGGGCCGGCCGACCGAAACCCGGCTGTGGCCCGGCTACGCGGAGATCGTGCCGCACCTGAAGTACGCGGACGTCCTCAAGAGCAAGGACACGAAGGTCCAGCGCATGGTCCTGAACTGCCTGCGCTACATGTACTTCTCCGGCGAGTACCGGGCCGGCATCAAACTCGGCGAGCGGGCCCTCACCGCCTGGCGCCGGCTCCTCGGTCCGACCCACGCGCGGATCTGGGAGCTGACCCACCACTACACCAACCTGCTGCGGGTCATGGGCGACTACGCCCGCACCGAGGCCCTCAGCCGCGACGCGGTCGAGCACCTCAAAGAGGAACGCGGACCGCAGGACCTCGACCACCTGCGCGCCGCCGCGGGCCTGGGCGGCGACCTGCGCGGCCTCGCCCGCTACGACGAGGCCCTGGAACTCTCCCAATGGGTCCTGGCGGCCTACCGCGAACTCCTCGGCGACCAGGACTCCCGGACCCTGAACGCGCAGAACAACCTGGGTGTCTCCCTGCGCCATCTCGGCCGCTACGAGGAGGCGCTGGAGACCGACCGGAGCACCATGGAGGCCCGCCGCCAACTGCTGCGCGCCCGCCATCCGTGGGCGCTCAGCTCCGAGATCTCGTACGCCACCGACCTGCGCCTGCTGGGCCGCTACGCCGACGCCGAGTCCCTCCAGGCGAAGAACGTGCGCGAGAACCGCATCGTGATGGGCTCGGACAACCCGCAGACCCTCAAGGCCGAGTACAACCTGGCGCTGAGCCGGTACCGCCTCGGCGAGCGGGCACCTCGCGGCGAGGAGCCGGGAACGATGCTGAGCAGTGTTCTGGAGCGCGGAGAACGGGTACTGGGCGAGACCCATCCGCACACGCTGATCTTCGCGACCGGCCAGAGCTGCTACGCCCGCGAACACGGCGACATCGACCAGGCCCGCGAGCTCAGCGAGGCGGTCGTCGCCCGCTACGAGATGATGCTTCCCGCGGGTCACCCGTACATCGCCGGGTCCCGCGCCAACCAGGCACTGATCCTGCGCAACGTCGGTGAACGCGAGCACGGCCACGTCCTGGTCGAACAGGCGCTGGCCGAGATGACGCAGGCCGTCGGCGAGAGCCACCCCTGGACCGTCGGCTGCGCCCTGAACGCCTCCGCGCTGCGGAATCTGGTGGGCGACACCGAGGGGGCCGCCGAACTCAGCCGGGACACGGCGGCGCGGGCCATCGAGTCGCTCGGGCGGACGCACCCGCTCACGCTGTCGACCCGTATCGCGTACGCGGCGGACCTGCGCGGCCTGCGGGACCGCCGGCAGGCGGAGAAGGTCGAGCAGGAGGCCCTGTCCGACCTCGACGCGACCCTGGGCAGCAAGCACACGCACACCGTCTCCGCCCGTTCCCGCAACCGTCCGTACTGGGACTTCGAGCCCCAGACCCCCTGACATCGCGAAGGACGAGACCGGTCGGTCACGTTCGTTGCCCCGGGGCGCATAACCCCCCGCGCCCCGGGGAAGAACACGGGTCCACTCAACACACCTGTAACACACACGAGTTGGGCCAGGGGGAGCGTGTGGTGATCTTATTGGGTCCCGTGCCGGAAGGCGCGGACGGGCCCATACCGGTCGAGGTCGACGCGCGCCTCGACCCGTCCGCCGCCGACGGGCTCGACCTCGTCTTCGGCGACGAGGAGACCCGGGACGGCGCCGGACAGCGGGTCGTCCGGGTGGCCCGGGACGTCTACACCGACGGGCTGGACCTCGCCCGCAGATGCGCCGCCCAGGCCGTACGGCGCTTCGGCGAGCTGCAGGAGGGGCTGCGGCCGGACGAGATCGAGATGCAGCTCGCCATCAAGATCGACGCCGGGGTGGCCACCCTCGTCAAGAGCGGGGCCGAGGCCCAGCTCCAGATCACGCTCCGCTGGCAGACCGCCCCCGCTCCCTCTCCCGCCCCCGACGGTCACAGGACCGGCGCGGCGGACGGGGCCGGTTCGTGAGCGGCGCGGTGCCGGGGCCGCGCATCCTGCCGTACTCCCGTGTCGTTGCCCAGGACGAGCTCAAGCTGGCGCTGGAGCTCCACCACGTCGTCCCCCGCATCGGCGGCGTGCTGATGGCCGGACCGCGCGGCACCGCCAAGTCGACCCTCGTACGGGCCTTCGCGCTGATGGCCCACGGTGAGCTGCCGGTCACCCTGCCCATCAACGCCACCGACGACCGCGTCGTCGGCGGCTGGGACCTGGACGCGCTCATCCGGGGCGAGACCCGGCCGCAACCCGGGCTGCTGGAGGACGCGGCGGACAAGGGCCTGCTCTACGTCGACGAGGTCAACCTCCTCGACGACCACCTCGTGGACATCATTCTGGACGTCGCCGCCACCGGAGTCCTGTCCGTGCAGCGCGAGGGGCTGGACACCGCCAAGTACCTGTCGTTCGGGCTGGTCGGCACCATGAACCCGGAAGAGGGCGGGCTGCGGCCCCAACTGCTGGACCGCTTCGGGCTGATGGTCACCGCCGAGACCCTGGACGCGACGGCGCGGCACCGGCTGCTGCGCACCGTGCTGGACTTCGAGCAGGAACTCGGGCGCGAGGACTCCGCGTGGCTCTCCGCCGCCCGGCGGGACGACGCGCGCACCCGGGACCGGCTGACGGCCGCCCGGCGCCGGGTGCGTGACGTAGATGTCCCCGACCAGATCCTGGAGCTGTGCGCCCGGGTCGCGGAACGGACCGAGGCGGTGGGCCAGCGGGGGGAGATCGTGGCCGTGCTGGCGGCCCGGGCACTCGCGGCCCTGGAGGACGCGGACCGGGTGACCCCCGGGCATCTGCGGCGGATCCTGCCGATGGCCCTGCGGCACCGGCGGCCGGAAGCGGTGCACGGCGACACCTTCGACTGGGAGCCGGACGACGAGGCCCGTCTCCAGGACCTCTTCGAGGTCTGACCGGGATGCCAGCCGCCCCGTACGACGACCCGGCGCACCGGCTCGGCCTCGCACTGGTCTGCGCGGCGGCCGATCCGGCCCTCTCCGGGATCCTGCTCCTCGACCTGGATCCCCGGCTCGTCGACCCGGTCGCCCGGCTGTTCGGCGCCGTCCTCGCCGGAGCCGCCGAACCGGCGCGCCCGCCGCTCGTACTGGGTGCCTCGGACCGGGACGAGGACCTGTGGACCCGTACCAGGATCCGCGGCGGCGAGCACGGCATCACCGTCCGCACCGATCCCGGCCCCCTGACCGAGGGGGACGACGCCGACGGTGCGCCGCCGTTGGTCGTGGTGCCCGACCTCGCACGGTTGAGCGTCGCCGGGATGCGCGCCGCGGTGCAGCTGCTCGGCGCCGACGTCGTGACCGTCGAACGCGGTGGACCGCGCCGGACGGTCCGGCCCCGGGCCCGCTGGCTGGCCGTCTGCCGCAGCGCCGACGTGGGACGGGTCAGCCGGCACCTGCTGGACCGGTTCGCCGTACGGCTGTCGGCGGTGGGGCTGCGGCCGCCCGGTGTGCGCGAGGCACTCGCGGAACCAGGACCCGTACCGCGGCTGGGGGCGGCGGGCGAGGGGGAGGCGCGCGAGGAACTGTTCGCGGGGCTCCCGGCCGCCTGGCGTTCGGCGGCCGAAGGAGGCATCCGGCCCGTGCCCGTCGGCGACGCGGCGATCGACCGGGCACGGGAGCTGCTTGGACCCGACGCCGGGGTCCGCCGGGAGCTGGCGCTCCTGCGGCTCGCCCGCACCCTGGCGGCGCTCGACGGCCGCCCGTCGGCCTCGGCCGACGACAGCGACGCCGCGGCCCGGCTCATCGGGGTGGCCGTGCCGCAGAGCGCGCCGGGCCGCCCGGAGAGCGACCCGGAGCCGTCCGGTCCGGCGCCGGAACCGACGGGCCCGCCCGGCACCCTCCCGGAACGTCGCACCGCCGGCGGGGACGGACGACTCCGGACGCGCGAGGGCGACCGGGGGCTGCTGGACACCGGACCCGCCGAGGGAATCGGCACCGCACCCGGCGCCGCGCCCGCCCCGGCCGAGGGGATCCCCTACCCGGAGGACGAGCCGGCCGCGGCGTGGGACGCCGTGCCGTTGAGCGGTCCCCGGCGGCGCACCACCGGGCCGGTCTCCACCCGGGGCACCGTGATCGGCACCCGCCGTGCCACGGACCTGCGGGACATCGCCCACGTCCGCACGGTGCGCGAGGCCGCCGTGCACCAGCGGGCCCGGGGCACCGACCGGTTCACCGTCGCCCCCGTCGATCTGCACAGCAACGTGCGCGCCGCCGCCCCCGAGCGGGTCCTGGTACTGCTCCTGGACCACACCTGCCGGGGCGGGACCGGGGACGGAAACTGGCCGGAGGTCCTCGCCCCCTTCCTGCAGTGGGCGTACACGAGCCGGGCCGCGGTCCAGGTGATCGAGGTCGGCGCGGCGGACGCGGCCGACGAGCTGCGCGCGGGGTCCTTCACGGCCCGCGGCGTCCTGGACCCCCGGGTGCCGGGCGCGCTGAACCGGCGGGCGGGCCGGGCGACGCCCCTCGCCCACGGAGTCGAACTCGCGGCCCAGGCGCTGCGCAGGCTGCTGCGCCGACAGGGCGCAGGCCCGGCGGAGGCGTGGCTGGTGGTGGTGACCGACGGCCGCGGCAACGTCCCGCTGCGGGCCAGCCACACCGGACGTCTCGCGGGCCCGGTGGCCGCCGCGGGGGTCGAGGACGCGGTGGAGGCCGCCGCCCGGATCGGCGCCATGGACCGGACACGGCTGCACGTGGCGGTCGTCGACCCGGGCCGGGAACCGTACGGCGACCTGCCGTACGTCCTCGCCGACCGGCTCGGGGCGATCGTCGTCGACGGGCGTCAAGCGCCCGGGGCGGAGGCCGCCGGTGAGTGATCCGCGCCGAGGGACCCCCAGACTCCCGGGCAACGGCACCGCCGGACTCCGGGCGGCCCTGCCGGGACTGAAGGCCGTGGCCCGCCGTCCAGCCGCTACGGTGCTGAACCTGCGCCGCGCCCCGGAGCCGCCCGCCGGACTCGGCGGAACCGACGCTCGGCCCGGTGCCCGCCTGGAGGACGGCTTCGCCGTGCTGCGCGTCCTGCGCGCGGACGGGGCCGACGGGCTGCCGGGCTACCGGCTGCAGGGCTGGTGCGGCGACCTGTCGGTGAACTGCGCGGCCGGACCCACCCGCAGGCCCGCTCCCGCCGTCAGCCTCGCCCGGCTGCGGCAGGACGGCGACGGGCACTACCCCTCGGAGGTGCTGCGGGGCATCCGCCTGTGGTCGGACAACCAGTACGAACTCGCCGGCTGGATCAACCGGATCCGTGCCCGGCACGGCGACCGCCTGCGGCTGGTCGTGTGGGACGACACCGGATACGACCTGCCCTGGGAGCTGCTCCTGCTGCCCGGGGACGCCGGGGCCGGCCTGGCGGGCGGCCCGTTGGGGGCGCTGGTCGCCGTGGCCCGCTGGACCACCGTGCGCGATCTCGGTCAGGGCGGCCTGCCCGCCGAGACCGGGGACTGCCACGGCCGGGTGCTCGGCTACCTCCACCAGGACATGGCGGACGACGGCCGTGTCTTCACCTCGTACGCGCACCGGCTGCACCCGCGCATGACGCCCTTCCTCAGAGACCTCGACAGCCAGGACGACCGCACCGGACTGGTCTACCTGGGCTGTCACGGCACCTACGGCGAGGCCGTGCCGGGCCTCACGCTCGGTGATCGCACCTGGGCCGAGCTGAACGGCGAGCCGATGTCGGTGCTGCGCCGGGACGGCTCGCTGGTCTGCCTCAACGCCTGCGACTCCGGCCGGTTCGTGGACAACCGGGCCCAGGGGGAGGAGGCGCTGCGCGGATTCGCGGAGCTGTTCCTGCGCAAGGGCGCGGGCGGCTGCATCGTCAGCTCCGGGAAGGTCGGTGACCTGGAGGCCCGGGCGATGGCGCGGCGCCTGGTGCGCGAGGTGGCCGAGCAGCCCCGCCGCCCGGTGGTGCGGACACTGCGGGACTTCCGGGTGCGGGCCCTGGAGGAGTTCGGGTCCCTGGCGGAGCTGCCCCGGGTCCGCAACGATGACGGACAGGTCGACGTCGTCGGCCAGAAACGGGTACTGCGGCTCCTGTACGCGTTCATGTTCCACTACTACGGGCATCCGGGAACGGCGCTGCGGCTCACCGCGGTGGACGTGCTCAGCACCGAGGGGGGAGGCGGCCGGTGAGCGCCGCCGGACGGCCGGCCGGGCAACCGCTGCTGATCGAGCCCGTCGTCGCGTGGCCCCGGCAGGCGGAGGCGGGCGCCGACTACCTCGTCACCGTCGATCTGCGCGGCCCCCTCCCCTCCGCGGACGGCGCGCCGGACCAGTGGCCCCACCCCGAGGAGGAGTTCACCTTCACCGTCACCCTGGACGGCGCCCCGCACCTGGACTGCTCCGCCCTGGGCGAACCGAACGTCGTCCTGCACCGCTTCGGCGGCACCTACGGACCCGCGCGGTTCCGGGTCTGTGCGGGCACGGACCTCGGACCCGCTTCGCTCTGGCTGACCGTCAGCAACCAGTGGGGCGTGCCGGTCCGCAAGGCGGAGCTGCGCTGCGAGATCCACGCGGCCACCGGCGCCGCGGCCGCACCGGCCCGGGGCGGACCGACGCCCCCGAACGTCCCCCGGACGCCCCTGCCCCGCCCGTCCCCGGCCACCGTGCGTCCCGACCCGGACCGGCAGCCGGTCTCGATCAGCTTCGCCGGTCTCGACCGGGCCTGGGCGGCCTGGATCGGGGACCGGCTGGAGCGGCGCGGGGTGCGGGTGGTGCCGCTGCGCCTGGGTTCCCCGGCCGAGGTCCCCCCGGCGGCCCTGCTGCGCGACCTGACCCTCGCGCCCGGGCGGGCCCTGCTGGTCCTGAACGCCCCCTACTTCGGTGACGGCACGCACTCGTACGAGGAGTGGAACGCGGTTCTGCGCGAGGTCGTCGCCCCCGACCCGGACCGGTTCGCGGCCGTGTCGGTCACCGGGGCCACGCTCCCCTCGGAGGTCTCCCTGCTGGCGCCCGTCGCCCTCCACGGCCTGAGTGCCGAGGAGGCCGAGCGGCGCCTGCTGGAGCGGCTCGGCCTGCCGTCCGAACCGGTGACCGAGGACGCCGAGGCCGGGACCGGGCCGCGGTTTCCGGCGGACGCGCCGGGCGTGTGGGGCGCCGTGCCGCGTCGCAACCGCCGTTTCACCGGCCGTGAGGCCCTGCTGGACGAGATCCACGACCTGCTGGGCGGTGCGCGGCCGGACACGGGAATGCTGACGCTGCACGGCATGTCCGGGGTGGGCAAGACGCAGCTCGCCGCCGAGTACGCGCACCGGCTCGGGCCCGAGTACGACGTGGTCTGGTGGGTCAACGCGCAGGACCGGGCCGACTGCCGCCGCCAACTGGCCGACCTCGCCCCCAGACTGGGCCTGCGGACCGGCCAGGAGTACGGGGAGCGGCTGCGCGCGGTGCGGGACGCGCTGCGCCGCGGCGAGCCCTGCTCCCGGTGGCTGCTGGTCCTGGACGGTGCCGACGAGCCCGAGGAGATCGAGGACCTGGTGCCGAGGGGCCCGGGACACGTCCTGGTCTCCTCGCGGAACCCGGAGTGGAGCCGCCACGGCAGCGGGCTGCTGGAGGTCCCCGTGTACACCCGCGACGAGTCGATCGCCTTCATCCGCCGTCGCGCGCCCGGTCCCACACCGGCCGAGGCCGACCGGATCGCCGAGGCCCTGGGCGACCTGCCGCTGCTGCTCGCCCAGACGGTGGGCTGGCTGAACGACTCGGACCGCTCGGTCGACGAGTACCTGGCCCTGCTGGCGGACGGCGACAGTACGGAGGGCGACGCGCGGAACGCGGCGGAGGACTTCCCGCCGGCCTTCCGGACGGCCTGGTCGATCCTGCTGGCCGAACTGCGCGCGAGAGCCCCGGAGTCCGTCGTCCTGCTCCGGCTGTGCACCTTCTTCGCGCCGGGCCTCGTCCCCGTCCACCTGCTGCGGAGCATGCCGCACGACGGGCTGCCCGACTCCGTGGCCGGACTGCTGAGCGACACCCGGCGCTGGGACCGGGCCCTCGGCCACCTGCGCAGGCACTCCCTCGTCCGGGTGGAACCGGACCCGGCGGAACCGGAGCGCGAGCACCTGTACGTGCACCGGGTCGTGCACCAGATGGCGCACAAGGCCATGCCGGAAGAGGTCCGGCGCGAACTCGTCGACGTCGTACGGCGGGCCCTGGCCGCGGCCGGGCGCGGCCGGCCCTCGGCCCCCGAACAGTGGCCCAGGTACGCCGAGATCGTGCCGCACCTCAAGTACGCCGACGTCCTCGCGACCACCGACGAGGCCGTGCAGACGCTGGTCCTCGACTGCCTGCGCTACCTGTACCTGTCGGGCGAGTACGGACCGGGCGTCCGGCTCGGCGGCCACGCCACCCGGATCTGGCGTTCGCTCCTCGGCGACCAGCACCCCCTCGTCTGGGAACTGACCTACCACTACGCCAACCTGCTGCGCGCCGCCGGAGACTTCCACCGCACGATGGAGATCGAGCGGGCGGCCGTCCGGCACCTGAGCGAGCAGCGGGGGGAACGCGACCCCGACCTGCTGCGGGCACTCGGCGGACTGGCCGCGGACCTGCGCGGCCTCGGGCACTACGCGGAGGCCCTGGACATTTCGCGGCGGGTGCACGGCACGTACCGCGAACTCCTCGGCGACCAGGACACCCGCACCCTGAACGCACGGAACAACGTGGCCGTCTCGCTGCGGCTGCTGGGCCGCTACGAGGACGCCCTGAGCGTCGACCTGCCCACCCTCCGGGAGCGCCGCCGGCTGCTCGGGGACCGGCACCCGTGGACGCTGAGTTCCGACACGACGTGCGCCGTCGACCTCCGGCTGCTCGGCCGCCACGAGGAGGCCCTGTCGAGGCAGGACGCCAACTGGCGGCTGGTGCGCGAGACGCTGGGCGCCCACCACCGGCAGACTCTGCTCGCCGCGCACAACCTCGCGCTGTGCCACCACGCCGTGGGCGACACCGACGAGGCGGCCCACCACGTCGGCCGGGCACTGGAGCTGGCGGAGCGGGTGCTCGGCGACAGCGACCCGCTGGTGCTGATGCTCCTCGCCGGCCGGAGCTGCCTCGCCCGGGAGCAGGGAGACCTCGGCCCGGCCCGGGGGCTGAGCGAGCGCGTCGTCGGCCGCTACGAGGAGACGCTCACCGCAGGTCACCCCTACGCCGCGGGCGCCCGCGCCAACCACGCCCTGCTGCTGCACCGGGCGGGCGAGCACGACCGCGCACCTGCCCTCGCCGCCGCCGCGCTGGCCGACATGGACGCCGTCGTGGGGCACGACCACCCCTGGACGCTGGGCTGCGCGCTCAACGCGGCGATCCTGCACGGGGACGCCGGAGACGCGGAGCGTGCCCTCACCCTGAGCCGGGACACGGCCGACACCGCGGCGCGCGTCCTCGGCCCCGCCCATCCGTTCACGCTCTTCGCGGGGGTGGCCCTCGCGGCCGCACTGCGCGTGCGGGGGCGGCGCGGGCAGGCCGACGCGGTGCACAGTCAGGCCCTGGAGGGCCTGGTCGCCGCCCTCGGCCCCCAGCACCCGCGCACCCTGTCCGCCCGTGCCGGGCGCGCTCCGTTCTGGGACTTCGAACCCCAGCGCACCTGACCGGGCGTCCGCCTGCGCCGGGGACGCCGAAGGGCCCGGCCCCGGGGAGTTCCGGAGCCGGGCCCTGCACGGTGCGGCCGTGGCAGGCGTCAGAGGCTCACGCCTCGAACACCTCACGCACCAGCTGCTCCTGCTCGGCCTGGTGCCGCTTGGCGGAGCCGACGGCCGGGGACGAGCCGTGCGGGCGCGAGATGCGGCGCAGGCGCTCGCCGTGCGGGACGTCGGCGCCGACCGCCAGGTCCAGGTGGTCGATCAGGTTGAGCGCGATGAACGGCCAGGCACCCTGGTTCGCCGGCTCCTCCTGGGCCCACAGGTACTTCTCGGCGTTCGGGTACTTGGCGATCTCCGCCTGGAGCTCGGCACCCGGCAGCGGGTACAGGCGCTCGATGCGGATGATGGCCGTGTCCGTCAGGCCGCGCTTCTTCCGCTCGGCGTCCAGGTCGTAGTAGACCTTGCCGGCGGTGAAGACGACCTTCTTGACGGCGGCCGGGTCGACCGAGTCGTCGCCGATGACCGGGCGGAACTGGCCCGTCGTGAACTCCTCCGCCTTCGAGGCCGCCGCCTTCAGGCGCAGCATCGACTTCGGGGTGAAGACCACCAGCGGCTTGTGGTGCGGGTTGTGCACCTGCCACCGCAGGAGGTGGAAGTAGTTCGACGGCAGGGTCGGCATCGCGACCGTCATGTTGTTCTGCGCGCACAGCTGCAGGAACCGCTCGGGGCGGGCCGAGGAGTGGTCCGGGCCCTGGCCCTCGTAGCCGTGCGGGAGCAGGAGGGTGACGCCGGAGGTCTGGTTCCACTTCTGCTCGGCCGAGGAGATGAACTCGTCCACGACCGTCTGCGCGCCGTTGACGAAGTCGCCGAACTGCGCCTCCCACATCACCAGCGCGTCCGGGCGGGCCAGCGAGTAGCCGTACTCGAAGCCCATCACCGCGTACTCGGAGAGCAGCGAGTTGTAGACGTTGTACCGGGACTGGTCCTCGGACAGGTAGAGCAGCGGCGTGAACTCGTCGCCGGTCTCCCGGTCGATGACGACCGCGTGGCGCTGGCCGAAGGTGCCGCGCTGCGAGTCCTGGCCGGTCAGCCGGACCGGCACGCCGTCCAGGAGGAGGGAGCCGACGGCGAGGGTCTCGCCCATGCCCCAGTCGATCGTGCCGTCCTCGACCATCGCCGCACGGCGCTGCAGCTGCGGCAGCAGGCGCGGGTGCACGGTGATGTGGTCGGGGATGTTGACCTGGGACTCGGCGATGCGCTTGACGGTCTCGGCGCTGATCGCGGTGTTCACGGCGACCGGGAACTCCGCCTGCGGCTCCGAGGGCTCCGCGGACGCCGGCTGGGAGACGGCCTCGCGGACCTCGGTGAAGACCTTCTCCAGCTGGCCCTGGTAGTCCTGCAGCGCCTGCTCGGCCTCTTCCAGGGTGATGTCGCCGCGACCGATGAGGGACTCGGTGTACAGCTTGCGCACCGAGCGCTTCTTGTCGATCAGGTCGTACATCAGCGGCTGGGTGAAGGCCGGGTTGTCGGTCTCGTTGTGACCGCGGCGGCGGTAGCAGATGAGGTCGATCACCACGTCCTTGTTGAACGCCTGGCGGAACTCGAAGGCGAGCCGCGCGACGCGGACCACGGCCTCCGGGTCGTCGCCGTTCACGTGGAAGATCGGGGCCTCGATCATGCGGGCCACGTCGGTCGCGTACATCGAGGAGCGCGACGACTCCGGGGCGGCGGTGAAGCCGACCTGGTTGTTGATGACGACGTGGACCGTGCCGCCGGTGCGGTAGCCGCGCAGCTGCGACATGTTCAGGGTCTCGGCCACCACGCCCTGGCCCGCGAAGGCCGCGTCGCCGTGGATCGCCACCGGCAGGACGGTGAAGTCCGTGCCGCCCTTGTTGATGATGTCCTGCTTGGCGCGCGAGACGCCCTCCAGGACCGGGTCCACCGCCTCCAGGTGCGAGGGGTTGGCGACCAGCGAGACCGCGATCTGCTCGCCGTCCAGGCCGGTGAAGGTGCCCTCGGCGCCCAGGTGGTACTTCACGTCGCCGGAGCCGTGCATCGACTTCGGGTCGAGATTGCCCTCGAACTCGCGGAAGATCTGCGCGTACGACTTGCCGACCACGTTGGCCAGCACGTTCAGCCGGCCGCGGTGGGCCATGCCGATGACGACCTCGTCCAGGCGGGACTCGGCGGCCGAGTCGATGACCGCGTCGAGCAGCGGGATGACGGACTCGCCGCCCTCCAGGGAGAACCGCTTCTGGCCGACGTACTTGGTCTGCAGGAACGTCTCGAACGCCTCGGCGGCGTTCAGGCGGCGCAGGATGCGCAGCTGCTCCTCGCGCTCCGGCTTGGTGTGCGAGCGCTCGATGCGGTCCTGGATCCACTTGCGCTGCTTCGGGTCCTGGATGTGCATGAACTCGATGCCGGTGGTGCGGCAGTACGAGTCGCGCAGCACGCCGAGGATGTCGCGCAGCTTCATCAGGGACTTGCCGGCGAAGCCGCCGACCGCGAACTCGCGCTCCAGGTCCCACAGGGTGAGCCCGTGCTCGGTGATGTCCAGGTCGGGGTGCTTGCGCTGCTGGTACTCCAGCGGGTCGGTGTCGGCCATGACGTGGCCGCGCACCCGGTAGGAGTGGATCAGCTCGAAGACGCGGGCGGCCTTGGTGACGTCGTCGTCGTGCGAGGCGTCGATGTCCTTGAGCCAGCGGACCGGCTCGTAGGGGATGCGCAGCGCCTTGAAGATCTCGTCGTAGAAGCCGTTCTCGCCGAGCAGCAGGTTGGCGACCTGGCGCAGGAACTCGCCGGAGGCGGCGCCCTGGATGACCCGGTGGTCGTAGGTCGACGTGAGCGTCATGACCTTCGAGATGCCGAGCTTGTTCAGGGTGTCCTGGCTGGTGCCCTGGAACTCCGCCGGGTAGTCCATGGAGCCGACGCCCAGGATGACCGACTGGCCGGGCATCAGGCGCGGCACGGAGTGGACGGTGCCGAGGCCGCCGGGGTTGGTCAGGGAGACCGTGACGCCGGTGAAGTCGTCCATCGTCAGCTTGTTGTCGCGGGCGCGACGGACGATGTCCTCGTAGGCCTGCCAGAACTCGAAGAAGTTCAGCGTCTCGGCCTTCTTGATCGCCGCGACGACCAGCTGGCGGTCGCCGTTGGGCTTGACCAGGTCGATGGCGAGGCCGAGGTTGATGTGGGCCGGCTTGACCAGGGTCGGCTTGCCGTCCTTCTCGCCGAACGAGTGGTTCATCGTCGGCATGGCCTTGATGGCCTGCACCATCGCGTAGCCGATCAGGTGCGTGAAGGAGATCTTCCCGCCCCGGGCGCGCTTGAGGTGGTTGTTGATGACGATGCGGTTGTCGAACAGCAGCTTCACCGGGACCGCGCGCACGGACGTGGCCGTGGGCAGCTCCAGCGAGGCGTTCATGTTCTTCGCGACCGCGGCGGCCGGGCCGCGCAGGGTCACCAGCTCCGGGCCCTCGGGGGCGGCACCGGCGTCCTTGGCGGGCGCGGCGGCCTTCGCCTGCGGCTTGGCGGCGGGCTTGGCCGGCGCGGCAGCGGGCTTGGTGGCCGGAGCGGCCGGCGCCGCCGGGGCGGCAGCGGCGGGCTTCGCGGGGGCGGGCGCCGGGGCGGCGGCCTGCGGCTGCGCCGGGGCCTGCGCCTGCGGGGCGGGGGCGGCCGGTGGCGTGCTGCCGGCATCCGTGGTCACGGCGCCGGAGGCGGTCGGGGTCGCCGCCGCTCCGGGCTTGTAGTCGGCGAAGAAGTCCCACCAGGCTCGGTCCACGGAGTTCGGGTCCTGGAGGTACTGCTGATAGATCTCGTCGACGAGCCACTCATTGGCACCGAACGCGGCCGCGGGGTTCTTTCCCGCGGTGCCCGCTTGGTCGGTGTCGGTCGAGATGCTCGAGTTACTGGGGGACTGTGGCGACACGGCGAGAACCGCCCTCTTCCGCTTCACAAGATGGTGGACAGCGGGAATCAAGGCTACGCCTACCGGCCCCGGAAGGTCAGACTGGGCCCGTTCATCGTCGCGTAAGTCACATTGCAGACTGCGTTTCGGCGCTGGAAATGGCGGGAAACAAGCGAGGTTCTGCTGCGTGCGGGATCGGGAGACCGGGACCCGGCGCCTCTCCGACGCGGGCCTGTGCCTGATCACACGTGTCCGCCAGCGCGGATGCAGTGGATCTTGACGCTCCGCTTCGAACCCTACGTCAACCGGACGTCGACGGCAGGCCCGGAAGAGTGATGAGAATCCGGCAGCCCCGCTCGGATTCGGCCACTCCGATCCGGCCGCCGTGCAGATCCACCGCCCAGCGCGCGATCGCGAGGCCCAGACCGGTGCCCCCGTCGCTGCCCGGACCGTGCGGCCGCGACACCGAACCGCGGTTGAACCGCTCGAACACCCGGCGCCACTCCGAGCGCGGGATGCCCGGTCCTTCGTCGAGAACTTCCAGCTCAAGCGATTCCGGCAGCTCGCCGCGGCGCGCCCGGACCGTCACCCGGCCGTGCGGCGGGCTGTGCTTGACGGCGTTGTCGATCAGGTTGGCGACGACCTGGTGGATGCGCTCGGGGTCGGCGTGCGCGGTCAGCTCCGGCGGGAAGACGTCCAGGGCCAGATGCACGTCGGTGCGGGAGTGGCTGCCGGACCCCGAGGCGATGCCCGCGCGCGCGGAGGCGACCATGTTGGCCTCCTTCAGTACGCCCGACAGGTACGGCCACACCTCGAAGCGCCGCTTGCGCAGCGGTATGACGCCGTTGTCCAGGCGGGAGAGGTCGAGCAGCGTCTCCACCAGCCGGCCGAGCCGCTCGGTCTGCCCGAGCGCGGTGCGCATGGTCTCCGGGTCGGCCTCGGTGACGCCGTCGACGATGTTCTCCAGCACCGCGCGCAGGCCCGCGATCGGGGTGCGCAGCTCGTGCGAGACGTTCGCCACCAACTCCTTGCGCTGGAGGTCCTGGGCCTCCAGGTCGTCGGCCATGCGATTGATGGTGACGGCCAGGGCGCCCAGCTCGTCCCGGCGGTTCTCCCGCACCCGGCGGGTGTAGTCGCCGTGCGAGATGGACCGGGCCACCGCGTTCATCTCGTCCAGCGGCGCGGTCAGCGAGTGCGCCACGAACTGCGTGATCAGCAGCGTGGCGATCATCGAGAAGACCGTGATGAACCGCAGCTCCGTCTTGGTGTGCACCGCTATCACCGACAGGCCGGTGGTGATCAGCACCGACGTGACGACCAGCGCGCCCAGCTTGGTCTTGATCGAGAACGGGCGTACGCCACCCCAGGGATCCCCGGTTCTCCGGGGGCCGGGGTTCCTCCGTGCGGCTTCCCGTCCCCGGCTCATGGCGTCGGTGTCTCCAACGCGTAGCCCACGCCGTGCACGGTACGGATGCGCTCGGCGCCGATCTTCCGGCGCAGCGCCTTGATGTGGCTGTCCACGGTCCGGGTGCCCGAGGCGTCGGCCCAGTCCCACACCTCGGCGAGCAGCTGCTCGCGGGAGAGCACCGCCCGCGGGGTGTTCGCCAGGCAGACCAGCAGGTCGAACTCGGTCGGCGTGAGGTGCACGTCCTCGCTGCGCACCCGCACCCGGCGCTGGGCGTGGTCGATCTCCAGCTCGCCCAGGCGCAGGATGCCGCTGCGCGGCGTCGAGGCGGCCACCACGGCCCGCTCGACCCGCCGCAGCAGCACGTGCACGCGGGCGGCCAGCTCGCGCATCGAGAACGGCTTGGTCATGTAGTCGTCGGCGCCCACGCCGAGGCCGACCAGCATGTCCGTCTCGTCGTCGCGCGCCGTGAGCATCAGCACCGGCACCGGCCGCTGGGCCTGCACGCGCCGGCAGACCTCCAGGCCGTCGAAGCCGGGCAGCATGATGTCGAGGATCAGCAGGTCGGGCTGCCAAGCCTCGGCGGTGTCGACGGCGGACGGACCGTCGCCCGCCGTTTGCACCAGGAACCCTTCGGCGCGCAGACGGGTCGCGATGGCGTCCACGATCGTCTGATCGTCCTCGACCACCAGCACCCGGCGCTGGGCGCCCTGGGTGGCCGTGCCGTTGTGGGAGGTCTGTGTCTGCTCCATCGCCCGCCCCTGAGGTGTGCTTTCCGGAATCCGTGGGGTGATCCCATGACTGCGCTCGACGCTTGAATGATCCGCGTCAGGGCAGCAGCGTACGGGGAGTCACCGCGGCTTTGCTATCCAGGCCCGACGCCGATGTGAACGACGTCCGGAACGCCCCGGGCAACGGGGATCTCTTCGGTACGCACCTGCTGGAAACCGGCATTACGCAAGGTTTCTTCGAATTCCGGAGAGGGCTGCGCGGACCATACGGCAAGCACCCCGCCGGGCCTCAACAGCCGTGCGCAGCCCGCCAGTCCGGACGGCGCGTACAGCCCGTCGTTGCCCTCGGTGACGGTCCAGCCGGGTCCGTTGTCGATGTCCAGACACAGGGCGTCGTACGTGTCGGATGTCTCATTGACGTACTCGACCAGGTCCGCCTCGACGATCTCCGTGCGCGGGTCGGCCAGCGCCTCGGCGGAGAGCGCGCCCAGCGGTCCGGCGCGGTGCCAGTCGATGACGGCGCCCTCGCGCTCGACGACCGCGATCCTGCCCCAGCGGGGGTCGGCGGCCGCGTGTGCGAGGGAGAAGCCGACCCCGAGACCGCCGATGAGCAGGTGCGGAGCGGTCCGCCCGCCGGAGGCGGCCAGCGCGTCGGCCGCCGCGTCGACCAGGCGCCGCTCCGAGCGCCCGTCGGAGGTGTCCATCAGGAAGCAGCCGTTCGCGATGATCTGCAGCAACGTTCCGTGCCGGCGCAGGACCACCTCGCCGTACGGACCCTCGCGGCGGTCCAGCACCTCGGGCGCGTCGGGGAAGTCCGCGTCGGGGGAGTCGTGGGTAGTGAGGGGCATCGGCCCATCCTGGCACCCGCCCGGCGGAGGAATGCCCGCCGGTACGACGGTGCTGTCACCGGAGGCGGGACGTAAGAGGCGGGACGTACCCCCTCGGGACTTGATCGCTCAGAGCGAACACACCCGGGGGAACAATCCGGGGCTCCCTTTCATTGAGTCGATGTAACTCAACTTGACTGCCGAAGGGGAGATCATGGCTGCTGAGTCCGCCGCCTTCACACCGCTCACCCTGCCCGTGCTGCCGCTCGACGACGAAGTGGTCCTGCCCGGCATGGTCGTCCCCCTGGACCTGAGCGACGCCGAGGTACGGGCCGCGGTGGAGGCCGCCCAGGCCGCCGCCAGGTCCGAGCCCGGCAAGCCCCGCGTGCTGCTCGTCCCGCGCATCGACGGCGCCCACGCCGCCACCGGCGTGCTCGGCACCGTCGAGCAGGTCGGCCGCCTGGCCGACGGCGACCCCGGCGCCCTGATCCGCGGCCGGGGCCGGGTGCGCATCGGCGCCGGCACCACCGGTCCCGGCGCCGCGCTCTGGGTCGAGGGCACCCGGGTCGACGAGACCGTCCCCGAGCCGCTGCCCGGCCAGGTCGCCGAGCTGGTGAAGGAGTACAAGGCGCTCGCCACCGCGTGGCTGCGCAAGCGCGGCGCCTGGCAGGTCGTCGACCGGGTCCAGGCTATTGACGACGTGTCCGCGCTCGCCGACAACTCCGGCTACTCGCCGTTCCTGACCACCGAGCAGAAGGTCGAGCTGCTGGAGACCACCGACCCGGTGGCCCGTCTCAAGCTCGCCACCCAGCAGCTGCGCGACCACCTCGCCGAGCAGGACGTCGCCGAGACCATCGCCAAGGACGTCCAGGAGGGCGTCGACAAGCAGCAGCGGGAGTTCCTGCTGCGCCGCCAGCTCGACGCGGTCCGCAAGGAGCTGCGCGAGATCAACGGCGAGCAGGAGGGTGAGGAGTCCGACGACTACCGCGCCCGGGTGGAGGCCGCAGACCTGCCCGAGAAGGTCCGCGAGGCCGCGCTCAAGGAGGTCGACAAGCTGGAGCGGTCCTCCGACCAGTCGCCCGAGGGCTCCTGGATCCGCACCTGGCTCGACACGGTCCTGGAGATGCCGTGGAGCGAGCGCACCGAGGACGCCTACGACATCCAGGGCGCCCAGGCGGTGCTCGACGCCGAGCACGCGGGCCTGGAGGACGTGAAGGAGCGCATCACCGAGTACCTGGCCGTGCGCAAGCGGCGCGGCGACCGTGGCCTCGGCGTGGTCGGCGGCCGGCGCGGCGGTGCCGTACTGGCCCTGGTCGGCCCGCCCGGCGTCGGCAAGACCAGCCTCGGCGAGTCCGTCGCCCACGCGATGGGCCGCAAGTTCGTCCGCGTCGCCCTCGGCGGCGTCCGCGACGAGGCCGAGATCCGCGGCCACCGGCGTACCTACGTCGGCGCGCTGCCCGGCCGGATCGTGCGGGCGATCAAGGAGGCGGGGTCCATGAACCCGGTCGTCCTGCTCGACGAGATCGACAAGGTGGGCTCCGACTTCCGGGGCGACCCGGCCGCGGCCTTGCTGGAGGTCCTCGACCCGGCCCAGAACCACACCTTCCGGGACCACTACCTGGAGGTCGAGCTGGACCTTTCCGACGTGGTCTTCCTGGCCACCGCCAACGTCCTGGAAGCCATCCCGGAGGCCCTGCTCGACCGCATGGAGCTGGTCCGCCTGGACGGCTACACGGAGGACGAGAAGGTCGTCATCGCCCGTGACCACCTGCTCCCGCGCCAGCTGGAGCGGGCCGGACTGGACGCGGACGAGGTCACCGTCGACGAGGGCGCGCTGCGCAAGCTGGCGGGTGAGTACACCCGCGAGGCGGGCGTGCGCACCCTGGAGCGGGCCATCGCGCGGCTGCTGCGCAAGGTGGCGGCCCAGCACGAACTGGGCGAGCGGGAGCTGCCGTTCACCGTCACCGAGGCCGACCTGCGCGGTCTCGTCGGCCGGCCGCACCACGTGCCCGAGTCCGCCCAGGACCCGGCCGAGCGGCGCACCGCGGTGCCCGGCGTGGCCACCGGCCTCGCGGTCACCGGCGCGGGCGGCGACGTCCTGTACGTCGAGGCCTCGCTGGCCGACCCGGAGACGGGCGCGGCCGGACTGACCCTGACCGGTCAGCTGGGCGACGTGATGAAGGAGTCGGCGCAGATCGCGCTGAGCTTCCTGCGCAGTCACGGCGCCGAGCTGGAGCTGCCGGTGGGCGACCTCAAGGACCGGGGAGCGCACATCCACTTCCCGGCGGGCGCGGTCCCCAAGGACGGCCCGAGCGCCGGCGTCACCATGA
Source organism: Streptomyces sp. NPDC018026 (assembly GCF_044327745.1). Lineage (NCBI taxonomy): Bacteria > Bacillati > Actinomycetota > Actinomycetes > Kitasatosporales > Streptomycetaceae > Streptomyces > Streptomyces sp. NPDC018026. The sequence goes on along the minus strand of NZ_JBIRFY010000006.1, from coordinate 253,904 downwards.
CCACGGCCCTCGCCTCGCTCCTGTCCGGCCGGCTGGTGCGCACCGACGTGGCGATGACCGGCGAGGTCTCGCTGACCGGGCGGGTGCTGCCGATCGGCGGGGTCAAGCAGAAGCTGCTCGCCGCGCACCGGGCGGGGATCACCACGGTGATCATCCCCAAGCGCAACGAGCCCGACCTGGACGACGTCCCGGCCCAGGTGCTGGACAAGCTCGACGTCCACGCCGTCACCGACGTCCGCCAGGTGCTGGAACTGGCGCTCGCACCGGCGACCAACGGTGCGCGGCCGGAGGTTCCGGTCGCGGCGTGACGGACGCGACCGGATGAGGAAAGGGGGGAAGGCCCGGGTTCTTGAAAAGGAACCCGGGCCTTCCCTGTGCCGCTGGGGCCCGTCAGCCGTTGGCGAGCGCCTGGACGCGGTCCAGCGCGCCGTTGAACTTGTTGTGGTCGCCGACCGTCGGGCCGGACGACGTGTACTGCCACATCGTGTAGTAGCCCCAGCCGGCCGGCAGCGTGCCCACCGTCGAGGCGTAGCGGGCGACCCACAGCGGGTTGTTCGAGGCGAAGCCGCCGTAGTTGCCGGTGCACTGGGTCCACCAGCTGGTCGCCGTGTAGATCACGGCGTCCCGGCCGGTACGGGCCTTGTACGTGTTCAGGAAGTCCCGGATCCAGGAGACCATCCCGCTCTGCGACTTGCCGTAGCAGGTGGCGCCGTACGGGTTCCACTCGATGTCGAGCGCGCCCGGCAGTGTCTTGCCGTCCTTGGACCAGCCGCCGCCGTGGTCGACGAAGTAGTTGGCCTGGGTGGCGCCGCTCGTGGTGTCCGGGGTGGCGAAGTGGTAGGCGCCCCGGATCATGCCGACGTTGTAGGAGCCGTTGTACTGCTGGGCGAAGTAGGGGTTCGTGTAGTACGTCCCCTCGGTGGCCTTGGCGTAGGCCCACTTGACGCCGCTGTTCCACAGGGTCGACCAGGCGACGTTGCCCTGGTGGCTGGAGACGTCGACGCCCTCCGTCTGGGCCGCGCGGCCCGGGACGGGGGTGCCGTGCTCGCCGTCGTGGGCCGCGACGCCCATGCCCATGTGGGCGGAGCCGCGGGCCGGGACGTCCGCGGACGACGCGGCGTCGGCGGGAAGGGTGAACACGAGGGAGAACGCGGCGAGCAGGATCCCGGTGACGGCGAACCGCCGTCCGCGGGCCGATCCGGATCTGTGCACGAGCATGACGTGCCTCCGATGGCTCGGTGGTGCTCCGTGGGGGATGCGCGAGTGGGGAGAACCCCTGGATGGCGTAGGGATGGCGTGCGCATGCCATCAGGAGGTCCGGTGAAGACTCTACGCACGTAGAAACGGCGGGTGGAAGAGGACCGGGAGCCGCCGTTGGTCTAAGCCTGCGAAATACTTGGCGAGCTGCGGCGATGGCGGCCCGTGGCGGAAACTTTCAGGACCGGAAAATCGAGGCAGGGGCTGACGTGCACGAAGACGGGAACGGCGACGGTCGCGGAGGCGAATCCCACCTGTCCGGCAGTGGTGTGAACCAACCGGAGTTCCTGGCCCTGGAGCGGGAGTTGACCGTCCTGCTGCGGCGGGCCCGGGCCAACCAGGGCGAGATGGCCCGGGAGGTCCACCCCGACCTGGAGTCGTCCGCGTACGGCCTGCTCGTCCGGCTCGGCGAGTGCGGCGGCCAGCGCGCCACCGACCTCGCCGCCTTCATCGGCGTCGGCAAGGCCACCATGTCCCGCCAGTTGCGCGCGCTGGAGGAGCTCGGGCTCGTCGCCCGCGAGCCCGACCCCGCCGACGGCCGGGCCTGGCTGGTCACCCTGACCCCGGAGGGCCAGGAACGCGTCGGCCGGGTCCGGGAGGCCCGCCGCGCCCGGTACGCCCGCCGGCTCGCCGGCTGGGACCCGCGCGAGGTGACGGAACTGGCCCGGCTGCTGCACGAACTCAACCGGGGGATGGAGAAGTAGTACCGGCGCCGTCCGTCCGTCTCACAACTCGGCGTAGACCACCGTCGCGTCGTCGTGCGTCTTGCTGCGCCCGAGGAACGCCCGCCCGTCCGCCGCGTCCGCGCGCTCCAGCTCCCGCACCCGGTCCACCAGCGCCTGCGCGCCCTGCTTGCGGACCAGGGCCAGGCAATCCGCCCAGTCGCCCTCCCCGAACTTCTCCACCCACCGCGCGGCCCCGTCCGTGAGCGCCGCCAGCGTGCGCACCTCGCCGCGCGGGAGCACCCCCGTCACGGCGCGGGCCGCCACGGCGGGGTCGGCCGCGGCCGTGAAGAAGCCGCCCTCCTTGTTGCGCAGCCCGGCGTCGATCACCGCGTCGCTCACGAGGGCCGAGCGGGGCAGCCGGGCCAGCCGGTCGTCCAGGACAGGGGTGAGGGTGCCGTCGGGAGCCTCCAGCAGGAGCGCGGAGTCGGACAGGACCAGGTACTCGACGGCGGCCGCGGACCAGCGCGCGAGGACCACGGTTGCCTGCGGCGTGCGCGGGTGAGAAAGGTCACAGGTTTCCGCGTGTGCCGCCGCGGTACGCGCGACGGCGCGGGACAGGGCCTCGGCGAGGGGGAGATCCGGGAGTGAAACGGTCAGTTCGGTCAGCGCCCCGCCCAGGCGCGCCGTGAACCAGGGCACGGAATGCAGACACCCCGTCGCGGTCCGTGGCGGCGTCACGCCGTCAAGGACGACGAGTGAACCACCCTGTCCCGAGGCGGGTAGTCCGACGCTCGCGAAGTCCTCGTTGGGCTGGTCGGCGAGGCCTGGTTCCGAGACGAGTTCCGTACGCATCCGGCCAGTCTGCACGACCCCTTCACAGCGTTCGCAAAAGGCTGGCACCTTCCTCGCGTTCTCCCGGAATCGAGGCGGCGGCGCAGGTCAGGCGCCGGATTTGGGGTGGAATTCCAAGATCGGGCGGCGCGTGGCGGCACATAGTGCCACCGCCCGTCGCAGACGTCCAACCGGCTCGCCGGGCTGCCGGGCGGCACGCGCCGGGGGAACTTGCTCCCCAACTCCCCTCCGGGGTTCACTCCTTCGGGTGGCGGGTCGGATGATGCGCGCTCACCGCCCACCGGCACTGGGAGGGTCGGGAACCGGTGGGGGGACTGCCCCGCTCACGCGGTCTCCCCGCCCGACGCGCTGCCGGCGGCCGGGGAACAGCCCAGCGCCCGGCAGTGGGTGCACGCGCCCCCGGCCGGCCAGTTGACGGAGCGCCACCCGGGCCCACGGGTACACGAGTCAGGAATGCGAGCACCGGTGCAGAAGACGCGGCCTCGTCGCACAGGCAAGCAGGCGGCCCCCGCGGGGAGCGCGGAGCGCACCCCCGGCACCTCCACCCCTCCGCAGCCGCCGGAGGCTCCCGTCGGCAAGGGCCGTGCCACCCACGTACGCAACCGACTCATCGTCGCGGTGGCCGTCGTGGCAGCCGCCGTCGCCGGGGCCGGAGCCCCCTCGGTCGTGGCCGCCTCCGGGCAACTGCACGACTCCCAGAAGCTGGTGACGCTCGCCGAGCAGACCCAGGGCGCGCTGACCCTCGCCCACTCCCTCGCCGACGAGCGCGACGAGGTCACCCCCTACATCGCGGCCGGCCGCCCCAAGTCGAAGGCGCCCTCCGAGCAGCGCGGCGCCCGCGTCGACCGCCAGGTGGAGGAACTGCGCACCGACACCGACACGCCCGCCTCCCTGCGCGAGGACCTCGACGCCGTCGCCGCGCTGCGCCGCGCCGCCCTCACCGGCAAGAGCACCGCGCTGGAAGCCCACCAGGCGTACTCGGAGGCGATCACCGAACTCCACGCCCTGGCCGAGAAGCTGGCCGAGGAGATGCCGCCCCGCGCGGGCTCCGGCGCGTACGCGCTGGCCGAGCTGGACACCGCCGTCCAGCAGGCCGCCGCCACCCGCGGCCTGCTGCTGGCGGCCCTGAACGTGCCGAGCAGCACCGAGACCGTCATCGACCCGGTCACCGGCCTGCCCACCGAGACGACCACCTCCTCGGACGCCGACGCCGAACAGCGCGACGCCCTCGCCGCCGCGGCCCAGCAGGCCCGGGTGCGCTCCGAAGCGGCCCTCGCCGACTTCCGCGAGGGCGCCCCCAAGGAGGCGCGCGGCAGTTTCGACGCCACGGTCGCCGGGCCCGAGGTCAACTCCGCCGAGAAGTACCTCGCCGGCCTCACCGACGAGCCGACGCTCTCCGACGGCGACCTGCGCACCAGCACCAAGCGGCTGGAAGCCGCCCTCTCCGCCCGCGTGGACGCGATGCGCGGCGCGGAGTCCGCCCTGTACGAGAAGCGCGTCGAGGCCCTGGAGCAGTTGCGCGACGACGACGTCACCGCGCTGGAGATCCGGATCGCCGTCCTCGGCGCCCTGATCCTGCTCACCGTCGGCATCGCCACCGCCCTGGCCCGCACCCTCACCCGCCCGCTGTCGGTGCTGCGCCGCGGCTCGGCCCGGCTGGCCGAGGCGGAGGACCCGACGACCGAGGAGGCGGTCGCCTTCACCGGCCGCAACGACGAGTTCGCGCAGGTCGTCCGCTCCGTCAACGCCCTGCACACGCACGCCGCCACACTCGCCGGACGGGTCGCCACGCTGGAGTCCGACCGCAAGCACCTGGTCGGCCAGCGGCAGAAGATGGCCGACGCCCGCGAGGAACTGCGCGCCGAACTCGCCGAGTCCGCCGCCCAGCTGGACGTGGTGCGCAAGAGCATCGGCTCCACCTTCGTCAACCTCGCGCTGCGCACCCTGGGCCTGGTCGAGCGGCAACTCGCCGTCATCGAGAGCCTGGAGGAGCGCGAGCAGGACCCGGACCGCCTCGCCACCCTGTTCAAGCTCGACCACTTCGCCACGGTCATGCGCCGGCACAGCGAGAACCTCCTCGTCCTGGCCGGCACCGAGCACGTCCAGCACAGCGCCACGCCGGTGCCGCTGGTCGACGTGGTCCGCGCCGCGGTCAGCGAGATCGAGCGGTACGAGCGGGTGCGCATCGCCGCGCTGCCGCCGCACGCCCACGTGGCCGGGTTCGCCGCCGACGACCTCTCCCACCTGCTGGCCGAGCTGATGGAGAACGCCACCTCCTTCTCGCCGCCGGACCTGCCCGTCGAGGTCTCCGGCTGGCTCCTGGAGAACGGCGAGGTGATGCTCTCCGTCCAGGACGAGGGCATCGGCATGGCCACCGAACGCCTCCAGCGGCTCAACGCCCGCCTCACCGACTTCGACCCGGACGCGCCGTACGACCAGGAGGGCGAGGACGGTCTGGGGCTCGGCCTCTACGTCGTCGCCCGGCTCGCCCACCGGCACGGGGCGCGGGTACGGCTGCGGGAGCAGAAGCAGGGCGGGGTCGCCGCCGTCGTCGTCCTGCCGAGCCCGCTGCTGGCCGCCGCCCCGCCGGCCGCGCTGGCCCCGACCGTGCCGGTGTCCGACGGCACCGGCACCTTCTCCCTGCCCGGCGCCGACGCGGAGGCCAACTCCAACGTCCTGCACGGTCGGGCGGAGAAGACGGAGAAGGCTCACAAGGCTGACCAGGCGGGCAAGCCTGAGAAGGCCGACCAGGCGGAAGAAGGCGCCGGGGAGGAGCCGGGCCGCCCGGATCCCGAGCCCGGCGTCGACCCGCTGGTCGCCTCGGCGGAGGAAGCCGTACGCCGTGCGGAGGCGGACGCGTCCCACGTGGACGCCTCGGGGACTCCGGAACCGGACGAGCGCGAAGAGCCGGCCGGGGAGGTGGCCCCGGAACCCGCGGGGGAGGCGGTGCCCGCCCAGGACGATCCCGCACCCGGCAGCGACCTCCCCGACGACGCCACGATGGCCCTCTTCCTCCCGGCCGTCGCGGAACCGGAGACCCGGCCGGAGACCGTCCCCGATCCCTACGCCATCGGCCCCGACGCCCACGACCGCGCACCGGACACGGGCCATGTACCGGACACGGGGGATGTACCGGACACGGACCACGTACCGGACACGGTCGAGGCGAGGGGCGGGCAGCAGGAACCGGCTCCGTCCACGCCGGCCGAACCGGTCACCGACAAGGGCCTGCCCAAGCGGACCCCGCAGCTCACCACCCCCGCCGCGGTGCCGCGTCCGCGCACCGCGGGTTCCGTCGACGCCGACGCGCTCCGTCGGCGCCTGGGCGGATTCCGCCGCGGGGCGGAGGCCGGCCGCCGGGACGTCGAGGCGGAGATCGCCGACCGCACCGGGCGGAACCCGGCGCCGGACGCCGGGGCGGACACAACCGAAGAAGCCACGGGGGGCACCGTCGAGGAGGCAAGCAGTTGACCGCTCCCAGTACGTTCGGACTCAGCAGTGAAGCCCGCAATCTCCACTGGCTGCTGACCAACCTCGTCGAGGAGGTGCCCGGCATCCGGTCGGTCGCCGTGGTCTCCTCCGACGGGCTGCTGCTCCTGTCCTCGGACCCCGGCCGCAACGAGGAGGCCCGGCAGGCCCGCGAGACGCCCCGGGCGGGCCCGCGCGGCTCCGCCGCCGACCTGGCCACCGTCGTCTCCGGCGTGGGCAGCCTGACCGTCGGCGCCGCCCGGCTGATCGACTTCGGCCCGGTGAAGCACACGATGGTCGCCATGGACGAGGGCAGCCTGTTCGTGATGTCGATCAGCGACGGCTCGCTGCTCGGCGTGCACGGCTCGGCGGAGTGCGACATGAGCGTCGTGGCGTACCACATGGCCCTCTTCGTCGGCCGCGCCGGCCACGTCCTGACCCCCGAACTCCGCACCGAGCTGCGGAAGTCCCTGGAGTCCGAGCCGACGGGGAGCGCCCGATGAGCAGCAGTCCCGAGAAGCCCGGGAAGAACGGCCGGGGGCAGCTCCCCGTCCGCGGCGCCGACCGCAAACCGGCCCGCGTACGCCCCTACTCGCTCACCGGCGGCCGGACCCGCTTCGGTCACGTGCTGCTCGTCGAGACGTTCGTCGGCGCCACGGCCGGCACCGCCGCGCTCGAAGCCGCCGAGGAGCGCAAGGAGTTGACCAACGGCGGCCTGACCTCCCGGGTGATGCCGGAGATGCGGGCCATCGTCGAACTGTGCCGCCGGATGCGTACGGTGGCCGAGATCGCCGCGCTGCTGAAGATGCCGCTCGGCGTGGTCCGGGTGCTCCTCAGCGACCTGGCGGACCAGGGAAAGATCCGTGTGTACGGCACCGGGACCGGCCACGGCACGGGCCGCCCGGACCGCGCTCTGCTCGAAAGGGTGCTCAGTGGACTCCGTCGTCTCTGACGCCGCCGCGTTCGGCGTCCCCCCGCTCGTCGACACCGACGGGCCCGTGCAGCCCTGGCAGACCGATCCCACCCGCGCGCCGGTCGCCACGAAGATCGTCGTCGCGGGAGGTTTCGGGGTCGGCAAGACCACGCTGGTCACCGCCGTCTCGGAGATCACGCCCCTGCAGACCGAGGCGCTGATGACCGAGGCGAGCGAGGAGACCGACGACCTCACCGCCACCCCGGGCAAGCTCACCACCACCGTGGCCATGGACTTCGGCCGCCTCACGCTCGACGACGACCTGGTGCTGTACCTGTTCGGCACCCCGGGCCAGCAGCGGTTCTGGTTCATGTGGGACGACCTGGTGCGCGGCGCGATCGGTGCCGTCGTGCTGGCCGACACGCGCCGCCTGAAGGACTGCTGGCCGGCCCTCGACTACTTCGAGAGCTGCGGACTGCCGTACGTCGTCGCGGTCAACCACTTCGACGGCAGCGAGCTGTTCGAGGCGGAGGACGTGCGGGAGGCGTTGACGATCCCGGCGCACATACCTGTCATGATCATGGACGCGCGCCGTCGGATCTCGGCCATCGAGACCCTGTTGTCCCTCGTGGGCCACGCGCTCGACGAAACACCCGAGTAGACGAACTCTCGATCAGACGCCCTCGACCAGGAGACGGAAACCGCATGCGGAAGATACTCGTCGTCGGAGCCGGCCAGTCCGGCCTCCAGCTCGCCCTCGGCCTGCAGTCGCACGGCTACGAGGTCACCCTGATGTCCAACCGGACCGCGGACGAGATCCGCACCGGCCGGGTCATGTCGACGCAGTGCATGTTCCACACGGCACTCCAGCACGAGCGCGATCTCCAGCTGAACTTCTGGGAGTCCCAGGCCCCGAAGATCGAGGGACTCGGCGTCTCGGTGGGAGCCCCCGGCTCCTTCGACCCGGGCCCCTCGCAGCGCGCGATCGACTGGCTGGGCCGCCTCGACGGCTTCGCGCAGTCGGTCGACCAGCGGGTGAAGATGGCAGGCTGGATGGAGACCTTCGCCCAGCGCGGCGGCCAGCTGGTCATCCACGGGGCGGCCGTCGGCGACCTGGACTACTTCTCCCGCGCCTACGACCTCGTCCTGGTCTCGGCGGGCAAGGGCGAGCTGGTCCAGATGTTCGGCCGGGACCCGGAGCGGTCGCCGTACAGCGAGCCGCAGCGCGCCCTCGCCGTCGCCTACGTGCACGGGATGGGCCCGCGTCCCGAGCACCCGGAGACGGAGGCCGTGCGCTGCAACCTGGTGCCCGGCGTCGGAGAGCTGTTCGTCATGCCGACGTTCACCACCTCGGGCCGTGCCGACATCCTGTTCCTGGAGGGCATACCCGGCGGCCCGCTCGACGTCTTCAAGGACGTCAAGGACCCGGCGGAGCACCTCTCCCTGACCCTGGAACTCATGGAGAAGTACGTTCCCTGGGAGTACGCGCGAGCCACCAAGGTCGAACTGACCGACGCCGGCGGCACCCTGGCCGGGCGGTACGCCCCCACCGTCCGCAACCCGGTCGGCCGCCTCCCCGGCGGTGGTCTCGTCCTCGGCGTGGCCGACGTGGTGGTCGCCAACGACCCGATCACCGGCCAGGGCTCCAACTCCGCGTCCAAGTGCGCGGCCTCCTACCTCGCCTCGATCGTCGAGCACGGCGACCAGGAGTTCGACGAGGCCTGGATGCGGCAGACCTTCGACCGCTACTGGGAGACCGCCCAGCACGTCACCAAGTGGACGAACGCCATGCTGGCCCCGCCGCCGGAGCACATCCTGAACCTGATCGGAGCCGGTACACAGCTCCAGCCGGTCGCCGACCGCTTCGCCAACGGCTTCAACGACCCGGCCGACTTCGAGAACTTCTTCTACGAGCCGGCGAAGACCGAGGGCTACCTGGCCGAACTCTCGGCCGCCGCGGGCGCGTACCCCGCGTCCGGCCCGTCCGTCGCCCCCAGGGGGAGCCGCGGTGGCGTGTAGCGCCGTACCGGCTCCCCGCCGGGGTCGGGGCGGACGGCGCCCAGCACCGGATTGGCGGCGATCGGCGACACCTTGACGTCGGCGCCGGGGCGGGGGGCCTGGACGACCATGCCGTCCCCGAGGTACATCGCCACGTGGGTGGCCTCGGGGAAGTACACGACCAGGTCACCGGGGCGCAGTTCGTCCAGGGGCACGTGGTCGAGGCGGGCCCACTGCTCCTGGCTGGTGCGCGGGATCGGCGTCCCGGCCCGCTGCCAGGCCACGGAGGTCAGCCCCGAGCAGTCGTACGACGCCGGGCCCTCGGCGCCCCACTCGTACGGCTTGCCGAGCTGCTCCACCGCGAAGCGCACCGCGCTCTCGCCCCCGGCGGACGGCTTGGCGTCGTCGCCGAGCGCGCCGGACGCCAGGAACCGCTCCTGCTCCCCGGCGATCCCGCTCTTCTCCAGCTCCGCCACGGCGGCCAGCTGCTCGGGGGTGAGGGAGGCGAGCAGCTCCTCGACGGCGCGCAGGCGTTCGCGCACGCCGTCCCGCTCCCGCTCCTGGCGCTCGGCGAGGGCGGCCTGCCGGGCCAGGGCCTCCCGGGAGCGCCGGGACAGCTCCTGAGCCTTCTTCTCGTCCCCCGTCAGGCGGCCCACGGTCTCGACCCGTTCCCGGGCCAGCCGGCCGATCACATGCCCCTGGTCGACCGCGTGCTGCGGGTCGCGGGCCAGCAGCAGCCGCAGGTAGGGGGAGAGGTCGCTGCTGCTCTGGTACTGCTGCCGGGCCAGCCGCCCGGCCGCGCCCCGGCTGTCGTGCAGCGACGTCCGGGTCCGGGCCAGCTCGGCGTCCAGCCGCCGCACCTCGGCGCGCTGCTTGTTCAGGCGCTCCTCGGTGCCGTTGTAGGTCTCGGCGGCCGCCTCGGCCTCCCGGTAGAGCCGCTGAAGGTCCGTCAGCAGCCCGGCCACGGTGCGGTCGTCGGCCGCGCCGGGTGCCGGTTCGGCCGCGGCGGGCGCGGGCGCGAGGACGATCCCGGCCGCCACCGCCGCCGTACACACCAGACGCAGAAGCCTTCCTGACACGCCATCACCTCCGCTGCGGGGCGGCGGGTCCGCTCCGCACGGTGAGCATGTGGCGGGCCGGCGGGCTCCGCGCGCCGAGTGTGCGCGGATCGGCGCAACGGGGTCACCCGTCCGCGTCGTCCGGCTTGCCACCCGGCGTGGCGTCTGGATCGGCGGCCGCCGGGCGCTCCGGTTTCGACCAGGGCCACTTCCGGCCGGTGCCCTTCCTGCCCGAGGGGTCGTACGTGTACTTCCACCGGGCGAACCGCAGCCCGCCCCGGGAGTCCCGGGGCACCCGCCGGTACACGAGCACGGTGGGCGGGCCGCCGTCCGGGTCGGGTACTGGGATGCGGTACGTCTTCGGCGGGTGGCCGGTCATCCCGACCAGGACGGGCAGCACGCGCCCGTCCATGGGGCCGCCCTCGAAGGGGGTGTCTTCGCTCTTCACGGGACCAGTGTCGGTGATCGGCGTCCGGTGTCAGAGGTCCGCCGCCAGCGCCTCGACCAGCGCCGCGGTCTGCGGGTCGCGGCGGGCGGTGACCGTCAGTACGGCGAGGAACTGCTCCACCAGCCAGTCCCGCAGCTCGTCGAAGGGCGGCTGCTTGTCCTCGTCCAGCCAGATCAGCGAGGCCGCCTCCACCGCCGTGATCCACATCCGGACGGTCATCCGCAGCCGGGGGCCGGGCTCGGCGACGTCCAGGTGGCGCATGATGTGGTCGGCGGCGGCCCGGCGTACGCCGTCCACGATGCCCGAGGTCTGCGAGGTCTCGACCACGCTGCCGCCGCGCAGCAGCGCGCTGAAGCCGGTGTCGTGCTCGTCGACGAAGGTGAGATAGCGGTCCAGGGCGCGGGAGAGCCGGGCCAGCAGCGGGCCCTCGCGGGGCTCGTCGAAGCAGAGCCGCAGCTCGTCGGCGGCGGAGCTCAGCGCGGCCTCGTACAGCTGCTGCTTGCCGCCGGGGAAGTACCGGTACACCAGCGGCCGCGAGACCCCCGCCTGCTCGGCGACGTCGTCCAGGGAGACCTCCTCCGGGGGCCGGTGCGCGAAGAGGGCGAGCGCCGCCTCCAGCAGCTGGACGCGGCGCTCCTCCACGCTGAGGCGGCGGTAGGCGGGGGTGGGGGCCTGCGGGGTCATGAACCGCAGCGTAACCCGCACGAGCGGGCGCCCACCCACGCCGGCGAGGCGGACCGGCCGGACTAGGCCAACAGGCCCGAGGACCGCCACAGCCTGCGGCCGACGCCGCGCAGGACGCCGATGTCGTCCAGGAAGTCGGTCAGGCGCTTCGCGCCGGTCTGCATGATCTCCTTGCGGTGGCCGCTGGCCTGGACCTGGGCCAGGGCCTCCTGCTTGTCCAGGCCGACGTTCGAGTAGACCTCGGGGTTGATGAAGGCCTTGGAGAAGACGCGGGCGAACTCGCCGGAGGTGACCCGGGTGAACTCCTGGGACCACTTCGGGGCCGTCACCATCTGCCGGCGCAGCTCCTCACGGGCGTACCGCACGTGCCGGGCCTCCTCGACGACGTGGATGCGCGTGACGCCCCGGATCAGCGGCTGGATCCGCTCGTCCGGGAAGGTCAGCCGCTGCATCCAGTCCAGGACCTCCTCGCCGAGCAGTGTGGCGGTGAAGGAGCCGGGGGTGGTGGAGATCGTCTTGAACAGGCGTCCCAGGTGCTGGTGGACCGGGCTCACCGGGTACCAGGGGGTCTCCCCGCGGGATATCAGCCGGGCGAACATCTTCGAGTGCCGGCACTCGTCCTCGATCTCGGTGAGCGCGTAGCGCACGTGGGCGCTCGTCGCCGCCTTGTCGTAGATGTGCCGGACCAGCAGCTGCATGAGGATCAGCTCGAACCAGATGCCGAGCGAGGCGAGCGCGGCGGCCTCGTGCTGGGACAGCGCGATGCGCTGCTCCTCGCTCATCCGCTGCCACATCGGCGTGTCGTACAGCGACACCAGCTCCGGCGGCCAGAACCACTTGCCGTCCTCGAACGGCGCGTCCCAGTCCAGCTCCTTGTCCGGGTCGAAGGAGTGCTTGGCGGACGAGTCGAGCAGCCGTTCGGCCACCTGCTCCCGGTCCTTGAGCAGGCCGAGCGCGTCGCGCAGGCCCTCGAGCGCGTCGGCTTCCGTCAGGGTCGTCATGGCTGTGTCCCACCTCGTCGAACGTGTCGTGTTACCCGCGGTCACTCCAGCGTGCTGCGTCTTATGAGACTGCGTGTCAGTAAGCTCGTCAATCCCCTGCGCGGAACTTGTTGACCGCGAGTAAAGGTGGTGCGCCGTCAATGTCTCGGCGCGGGACCGCTCGATGGAGCGCTCCGCCGGCGTTCGTCCTGGGTACGCTGGCCGTGTCCGTCAGACTCCGCTACATGGGAGCGATCATGAGCGCCGCACGTGACTACGGGCTGGACGACGACTACGAGTGGCCCCGTCCGCCGGAGGGCGGCTGGACGGCGGACGACCTCGACGAGCTTCCGAACCTGCCTCCGCACACGGAGCTGATCGACGGGAGCCTTGTTTTCGTGAGTCCGCAGACCGCTTTTCACATGCGTACGATCCGCTTGCTGGACCGCGCCCTCAGCGACCAGGCGCCGGACGAATTCGAGATCTACCGCGAGTTCACGGTGACGCTCAACGACCGGAACCGTCCGGAGCCCGACGTGCTGGTGGCCCGGGCCGGTGCGGACCTGGGACCCAAGCAGACTCGTCTCCTCCACGGTGACGTTCTTCTGGCCGTTGAGGTGGTCTCCGAGGACTCGATTGACAGAGACCGGGAGACCAAGCCCCGCAAGTACGCAGCTGCGGGCATTACGCACTACTGGCGGATCGAGCAGAACAACGGACTGCCCGTGGTCTACGTGTACGAACTGGAGTCGACGGCGAAGACCTACGTGCCCACTGGCATCTTCCACAACCGCCTCAAACTCACTGTCCCCTTCCTCATCGACATCGACCTCACCGCCGTGAACCGTCGCCGATAGCCCCGCCCTCACCCCCGAGAACCGCCTCCATCACCGCCCGTGCGATCGGCGCCGCCAGTCCGCCCCCGCTGATGCCCTCCCGGTCGGAGGCCGAGCCCTCGACCACCACCGCGACCGCGACCTTCGGCTCCACGTCGGCGGCGCCCCGCGCCCAGGAGATGAACCACGCGTACGGCGTGCCCGAGTTGCCCACGCCGTGCTGGGCGGTGCCGGTCTTGCCGCCGACGGTGGCGCCGGGGATCGCGGCCTTCGCGCCGGTGCCGTTGTCCACCACGCCGGTCATCAGCTCCTTGAGCAGCGCGGCCGTCGAGGGGCGCATCACCTCGCGGGAAGGGCGTGACCCGGCCGCCGCCACCAGGCTGCCGCCCGCCCGCAGCGTGCGTTCCACCAGGTACGGCGCGCGCACCTGGCCGCCGCCCGCCACCGCCGCCGCCACCATCGCCATCTGCAGCGGCGTCGCCCGGGTGTTGTACTGGCCGATCGACGACAGGCCGAGCTGCGCCCGGTCCACGCTGGTGTCGAAGGTGCTCCGGGCGACCGGGAAGGGGACCCGCAGCCCCTCGTCGTTGAAGCCGAAGGCCTCCGCCATCGCCGTCATGCCGCGCACGCCCACGTCCACGCCGAGCTTGGCGAACACCGTGTTGCAGGACCACTCGAACGCCTCCCGCAGCGAGGCGTTCCGGCACCCGTCGGCCTCGTTCGTGAGCTTCGTCCGCGTCCCGGGCAGGGTGTACGGGTCGGGGGAGCGGGTCGGCGCGTCCAGGTCGCGGATCACGCCCGCGTCCAGCGCCGCCGCCGCGGTGACCACCTTGAACGTCGAACCCGGCGGATAGGTCCGGCTCACCGCCCGGTTGAGCATCGGCTTGTCCGGGTCGGCGTTCAGCCGGTTCCAGACACGGGTGGCGGCCGCGCTGTTGCCGGAGAGCAACTGCGGGTCGTAGGAGGGGGTGGAGACCAGGGCCAGGACGCGGCCCGTGGCCGGCTCGATCGCGGCCACCGCCCCCTTGCGCCCGCCCAGCCCGTCGTACGCCGCCCGCTGCGCGGCCCCGTCGATCGTCGTCACGACGTCGCCGCCCGGGTTGTGGGCGCCCGTGACGTCGTTCCACAGCGGCAGCGGCGCGAGCATCGGGTCGGCGCCGGACAGCAGGCCGTCCTCGGCGTGCTCCAGGAGCGTCGTCCCGTACGCCTGGGAGGCGAAGCCGGTGATCGGCGCGTACATCGGCCCCTCGGCGTAGGTCCGCTCGAAGCGCAGGTGCTCACCGGTGTCCCGGGAGCCGGTGACCGCCCTGCCGCCGACCAGGATGTCGCCGCGCGGCTGCTGGTAGCGGGCGATGTCGGGACGGCGGTTGGCCGGGTTGTCGTCGTATTCCGGCTTCTGGACGATCTGCACCCGGGCCGCGTTGACCACCAGGGCGACCAGCAGCAGGGCGCAGAAGACGGCGGCGTGCCGGATGTTCCGGGTCACGAGGGCGTCCCGCGCCGGGCCGCGTGGCTGACCCGGATCAGCAGCGCCACGATCGCCCAGTTGGTGACGACCGACGACCCGCCCTGCGCCAGGAACGGCATCGCCATGCCGGTCAGCGGGATCAGCCCCGTCACCCCGCCCGCGATGACGAACACCTGGAGCGCCACGATCGAGGAGAGCCCGACCGCGAGCAGCCGGCCGAAGGGGTCGCGGGCGGCCAGCCCCGCCCGGTAGCCGCGCTCCACCAGCAGCCCGTACAGCAGGAAGACGGCGGTCAGGCCGAGGAAGCCCAGCTCCTCACCGGCCGTCGCCAGGATGAAGTCCGACTTGACGGCGAAACCGATCAGGACCGAGTGGCCGAGGCCGAGACCGGTGCCGGTCACCCCGCCCGCCGCGAAGGCGAAGAGGGACTGGGCCAGCTGGTTCGGGCCGTGGCCCGCCTCGATGGACGCGAAGGGGTGCAGCCAGTCCTCCACCCTGGTGTGCACGTGCGGCTCCAGCCAGCCCACGGCGACCGCGCCCAGCGAGGCCAGCAGCAGCCCGACGGCGATCCAGCCGGTGCGGCCGGTGGCGACGTAGAGCAGGACCACGAACAGGCCGAAGAAGAGGAGCGAGGTGCCCAGGTCCCGTTCCAGGACCAGGACGCCGACGCTGACCAGCCACACCGCCAGGATCGGGCCGAGCACCCGGCCGGTGGGCAGTTGCAGCCGCCACACCCGGCGGCCCGCGTAGGCCAGCGCGCTGCGGTTGGCGGCCAGGTAGGCGGCGAAGAACACCGCGAGCAGCACCTTCGCGAACTCGCCGGGCTGGATGGAGAAGCCCTCGATCCGGATCCAGATGCGGGCGCCGTTCACCGCCGGGAAGAAGATCGGCACGGTGAGCAGGGCGAGCGCCGCCGCGACGCACACGTAGGCGTAGCGCTGCAGCACCCGGTGGTCGCGCAGGAGCAGGACGACCACGATGAACAGCGCGACACCCAGCGTCGACCACACCAGCTGGGTCGGGGCCGCCCGGTCGTCCGGCGTCTCCAGGTCGAGCCGGTAGATCAGCACCAGGCCGAGCCCGTTGAGCAGCACCCCGATGGGCAGCAGCAGCGGATCGGCGTACGGGGCGCGCAGCCGTACCGCCAGGTGGGCGAGGAGCGCGAGCACCCCGAGCCCGGCGCCGTAACCGGCGGCGCCGGGGGGAAGGGCGTCGTGCCGGGCGAGGCCGACGTTGCAGTAGCCGAAGACCGACAGCAGGACGGCCATGAGGATGAGCGCGAGTTCGATGCCCCGGCGCCGGGGGAGCCGGGCGACGGGAGCGGGGGTGTCCGCCTGTGCCACGGTGATCCCGGTTCCGGTTCCGGCCTTGGTCATGTCCGGAACTTACCCAAATGATGCGGTGTGCACGGCGTCCGGCTCAGCACCAGCGCGGCGCGGGGCCGATGTTGTCGATGTACCGGGCCGCGCCCCAGGCCCAGGTGCCGTCCGTGAGGAGGTACCACAACGGGTTGCCCTTGACCTTGGAGCCGGGCGTCTTGCAGTAGATGGAGACGACCTCGCCCCGGCGGGCGTATCGGATGACGTCCGCGCCACGGCTCGGCGAGGTGCGCAGGGCGAGCCGGTCGGCCGTCACGACGCCCCGGTAGCGGCCCTGCTCCTGGCGGCCGTCGCTCCCGCCCCACGCGTCGCCGCCGTTTCCTCCCCCGTTTCCTCCGCTGCCTCCACCCCCGTTTCCTCCACCGCCGTTTCCGCCGCCGGTGACGGCGGACGTGGAGCCGGCGCCGCCGCCCCACTCGTCGTTCGCGGCTGCGGGCGTGACGGCGACGGCGGTGGCGAGCGCGCCGGCCGCGAGGGCGGTGGCGAGGCCGCGGACCAGGGGCGAACGCGAGGCCGGTGCGGACAGTGGCGACATGGGAGTACCTCCCGGGAGCGAACGGGTCTTCAGCTGACTAACCGCCACATTAGGAGCGCCCGGCAGACGCCGCCCGCCGCACTGAGCCATCGGGGAAGACGCCGTGGTCAGGGCTGCTGAGGCAGCGTCAGCCGGGCCAGCGCCCCGCCGTCCGGCGGGTTGGTGAACTCCAGCCGCGCCCCGAGCACCTCGGCCTGCCCCAGCGCGATCGTCAGCCCCAGGCCGTGCCCCTTCGTCCCGCCCTCGGTGCGAAAGCGCTGCGGCCCGTGCGCGAGCAGGTACTCCGGATAGCCGTCCCCGTGGTCCCGCACGGTGATCACCGCACCGTCCACGCTCAGCACCACCGGCGCCCGTCCGTGCCGGTGCGCGTTCGCGACCAGGTTGCCCAGCACCCGCTCCAGCCGCCGCCGGTCGGTCTCCACCCACGCGTCCCGTACGACGTCCACGCGCGTGTCCGTGCCCGAGCCCCGAAGGACCCGCCGGACCAGCGCGCCCAGCTGCTCCGGCTCCGTCGCCGGCCGCTCCCGCCCGCTCTCCAGCCGGGAGATCTCCAGCAGGTCCTCGGTGAGCGTGCGCAGCGCCGCCACCCGGTCCCGCACCAGCTCGGTGGGGCGGCCCGGCGGCAGCAGCTCGGCCGCCGCGTGCAGACCGGTGAGCGGGGTGCGCAGCTCGTGCGCCACATCCGCGGTGAACCGCTGCTCGGCGAGCAGCTTGCCCTGCAGCGACGACGCCATGGAGTCCAGCGCGGCGGCGACCGACGCCACCTCGTCCTGCGGGCGGGTCGGATCCTGCGCGCGCGGATCGCCGACCCGCGCGTCGAGGTCGCCGGCGCTGATCCGCCGCGCCACCCGGGCCGTGGTGTGCAGCCGCCGCGTCACCCGCGTCACCGCGAACGCGCCGACCAGCAGCGTCGCCCCGATCGCCAGCGCCGACGACCACACGAGCGTGCCGTCCAGGCCGTCGATGGTGGCCCGGCCCTGCGAGTGGTCGACCCGCACCGCCAGCGCCCGGCCGCCGTCGGCGGGCCCCGCCGCCCACATCGTGGGGCGCCCCGCGTACTGGGCGAGCATCGTGCCGCGCCGGCCCGAGAGGGCCAGCTCGCGCAGCGGCCGCGGCAGCCCCGCCGGGTCGATGCCCGCCCCGCGCCGTAGCGGGTCCCCCGCCTCGTAGGACTCCGTCGCCTCGCCCAGCCGGGACAGGGCCGCGTCACGGGCCTGGCCGACGGTCCGGTTGGTCACCGAGACGTGCACCAGGACGCCGAGCAGCGCGGCGAGCCCGCAGCACATCACGGTGATGAAGACGGCCGCCTTCACGGCCAGCGGCCCGGTCCACCGGGGGAGCACGAGCCTCACCGGGCGCTCACCGGGCGCCCGCCGAGGGCGACGCGGGTGGTGCGGCCGAGCGCGACACGGAGGGTGACGGCGAGGCGGAAGGACGCGTGGTGTGCCGTCCGCCGTCGTCGGTGCGCAGCATCTCGTCGCTGGTCAGCAGCATGGCCCGCTGGTCGGCGTCCCAGGTCCACTGCAGGCGGTACTCGTACCCGGCGACCTCCGAGGGCGAGCGGACGATCACCGTCCGCCCGGCCAGCTCGACCGCGCTCACGGCGTCCTCGTAGGACATGACCCGCACGAGCCGGTCCTTCTCGACGGTGTAGACCCGCACGGCGGTCAGCTGGTCCGGCAGCAGCCGGAAACCCAGCGTCATCTCGGGACGCCCGTCACCGGTCAGATCGCGGTAGTACGGCCGCAGCACCGGGCAGCCGCCTGCCTCGTCACCGGCGCCGTCCGTGCCGCAGTCCGCCATCCGCACCGACGTCTCGTGGTACCGCGCCTTCGCGCCCGCGTAGTCCTCCGGGTGCGCGGCGATCTCGGCCCGCACCGCGGCCACCGGGTCCGCCCCGCGGATGTCGCCACCGGGCACGGCGACGCCCTTCACCGGCGCGTGCTCCACCTCGCCGATGTCGTACGCAGGGCTGGACGCCGGGGTGAGGCCGGGCCACAGCCGGGCCGGGGCGCGGGCGGCGGGCGTCGCCCCGGCACCCTCGAGGCCGCCGGTGTCCCCGCAGGCCGCCAGCACACCGGTCGCCGCGGTCGCCAGGAGCAGCGCGAGGGCGGCGGGGACGCGGGCGGGGTACCCGCGGCGGCTCGGGAGCACTGCACTCCTGGGGTTCGGTGATCGGCGTCGGCGGTCCCGCACGGCCGCGGGCGGCACCGCGGGCATCGCGGCACCGCACGCGACGCCGTACGGAAGGCCATTTTGCGTGCGTACGGGCCCGCCGGGCTACTCGGCCAGTTCCTCCAGCAGCCGCACGGTGGCCAGGCCGGTCCGCAGATAGGACACGAACAGGTCGTTGTGCAGCGCCCACGGCGAGCGCCGGGCCCGGATCAGCCGGACCGCCTCCTCGGCGCCGCTGCCCCGGCGCATCAGGGTGTGCGCGACGACCAGACCGGAGCGGTTGTACCCGTGATAGCAGCGGACGAGGACCTTACGGCCCCCGTCCAGCGCCTCGTCCGCGGCCCGGGCCAACCGGATCACCCCGGCGAGCTGGGTGCCGTCCAGGGGCCCGTCCGGGATCGGCCACACATGGTGCTCGACACCCTCGTCCGGCCCGTGTCCGGGCAGCCGCAGCAACGTCTGCACGAGGTCGAACTCGTCCCGCACCACGGCGAACTCCAGCCGCCCCGCCGTCCGCCGGAACTCGTGCCCGCCCATCCACAGGCCCGGCACGATCTCGTCCCACGGCCGGTCCGGGGCCGGTACGTCCGGACCTTTCCCACGGGTACGCACAGCCACCTCCCGGTCCCGCCCAGGGTCTGCCCAACTCATCCCGAAGGCAACCGGGTTCTTGCCCCGGCGGCGCCCCGCCTGGTCCCATGGACGGGGGTGGTGATGGGCATGGACGGACTGCGCGTCGTGCCGACCCGGCGCCACGGCCGGGAACGGCTCTACGTCTGCCTCCCGGACGGCGGGAACGTCGCCTGGTACGACCGCGAGGAGGCCCGCGTCAACCTGCTCAGCGACGACCGCAGGGCCGAGGTCCTCCAGGCCCTGCGCCCCTTCGTCACCGGCCCGGTCACGGTCGGCCCGCCGCCGGTCCCGACCCCGGCCGAGCTGGCCCGGCTCTCCCTCCACCCGGACGACGACCTCGCCCCCAACCGGCCCGGCGAGGCCCTCCTGATCGCCCTGGAACGCGACCCGGGACCGGCCCACCGGCTGCGCCCCGACCCGCGCCGCCGGGCGCTGGCCGCCGAGCAGGCGACCGGGGCCGCCCTCGACCGTCTCGACGGCGCCGGCCTGCACACCCTGCACTCCCTCCCGCTGCCCGGCGGCGACCGCGTCCACCACCTGCTGATCGGGCCCGGTGGTCTCTTCGCCCTCCACGTGCTGCCCGCCCGCGGACAACGGGTGCGGGTCACCGACCCGCTGGTGGCACTGGGCCGCCGCACTCCCCACCCCCTGCTGCACCGGGTCCGCGCCGACGCCGACCGGGCCTCCCACGCCCTGACGGCCGAGGTCCGCCCGGTGCTCGTCCTCGTCGGTCCGGCACACGTGACCGTCACCGCCCCGCCCCGCCCGGTGCGCGTCCTCACGGACCGAGAGCTGCCGGACCTGGCCCGGACGGGCGGGGTGCTGAAACCGGCGGACGTGGAGGCCCTGCACGCCCTGGCCCGGGACCGGGCCACCTGGCAGCGCCTCTGAGGGCCCGGCCGCGTCCGGGGCCCGGCTGCGTCCGAGGGCCCGGCTCAGGGCAGCGGTGCCGCCCGCCGCCGCTCGAACAGCGGTGCCAGCAGGTCGCCGCGGTCCCGCACCCGCGGCCCCACGTCCGGGGTCAGGAAGACGAACCGCTCCGCCCGCCCGCACCCGGCGACCTCCTCCCACGTCACCGGCGTGGAGACCGCGGGCACGCCGCGGGCACGCACGGTGTACGGGGCGGCCGTGGTCTTGCGCGCGGCGTTCTGACTCCAGTCCACGAACACCTTCCCCGGCCGCAGGCTGCGCGTCATCCGGTGCACCACCAGCTTCGGCAGCGCCCGCTCCGCCTCCACGGCGAGCCCCTTCGCGTACTCCGACACCCGCTCCGAGGACGCGCCCCGCACCCCGGCCAGCAGGTGCAGCCCCTTGGCCCCGGAGGTCTTGGCGTACGCCTCGATCCCGTCCGCCGCCAGCCGCTCCCGCAGCCACAGCGCGACCTCGCAGCACTGCACCACGGTCGCGGGCGGTCCCGGGTCCAGGTCGAACACCAGCCGGTCGGCCTCGCCGGGGTCGTCCACGGTCCACTGGTGGGTGTGGAACTCGGTCACCAGGTTCGCCGCCCACATCAGGCTCGCCAGGTCCTGCACCAGCACCATCCGGGCCGGGCCCTCCGAGCGGGGCACCTCGGCCGTGGTGACCCAGTCGGGCGTACCCGGCGGCACGTTCTTGGTGAAGAACACCTGGCCGTCCGGGCCGTCCGGATAGCGCAGGAAGGAGACCGCGCGGTCCCGCAGGTGCGGCAGCAGCACCTCGGCGGTCGTCGCGTAGTAGTGCAGCAGCTCGCCCTTGGTGAGCCCGGCCGCGGGATACAGCACCTTGTCCAGGTTGCTGAGGGCCACCCGCCGCCCCTCCACTTCCGTCATCGGCGCCATACCATGAGAATCTCACGAAATCATGACAAAACGCCCGACAGGGAACCGGCAGGAAAGGTGCTGCACGTGCGATCCATCTGGAACGGCGCCATCTCCTTCGGCCTGGTCAGCATCCCGATCAAGCTGGTGAACGCGACCGAGAGCCACTCGGTCTCCTTCCGGCAGATCCACACCGAGGACGGCGGCCGGATCCGCTACCGCAAGGTGTGCGAACTGGAGGACCGCGAGGTCACCCAGGCCGAGATCGGCAAGGCCTACGAGGACGCCGACGGTTCGATGATCCCGATCACCGACGAGGACCTGTCCCAGCTGCCGATCCCGACGGCCCGCACGATCGAGATCGTCGCCTTCGTGCCCGAGGACCGCATCGATCCGCTCCAGATGGGCTCCGCCTACTACCTCGCGGCGAGCGGCGCCCCGGCCGCCAAGCCGTACACGCTGCTGCGCGAGGCGCTCAAGCGCAGCAACCGGGTGGCGATCGCCAAGTTCGCGCTGCGCGGCCGGGAGCGCCTGGGCATGCTCCGGGTCGTCGGCGACGCCATCGCGATGCACGGCCTGCTGTGGCCGGACGAGGTGCGGGCCCCCGAGGGCGTCGCCCCGGAGGCCGGGGTCACCGTGCGCGACCAGGAACTGGACCTCGCGGACGCCCTCATGGACACCCTCGGTGAGATCGACCTGGACGACCTGCACGACGAGTACCGGGAGGCCGTCGAGGAGGTCGTCGCCGCCAAGGCCTCCGGCGAGCGGCCCCCGGAGGCCCGCGAGGAGGCGGCGCCCGGGAAGGTGCTCGACCTGATGGCGGCGCTGGAGAGCAGCGTGCGGGCGGCACGGGAGTCCCGGGACGGTGAGGAGGCCGGGGCGGCCGAGGAGGCGCAGGTCAGGTCCCTGCCGCAGCGCAAGACCTCGTCCCGGCGCACCCCGAAGGAGACCGGCGGCAAGAAGTCGACGTCGACGGCCGCGAAGAAGACCGCGGCCAAGAAGACGGCCGCGAAGAAGACGGCGGCCGGCAGGACGACGGAGCCGAAGAAGTCGGCGTCCTCGGCCGCCCGCAAGCCGGCGGCGAAGAAGTCGGCGACGGAGAAGCCGGCGGCCAAGAAGGCCGCTTCCCGCAAGCGAAGCGCGTGACCCGCGCGACCTCACGCGAGTGGCGGCCGCTTCTTCTCACGCCTGCGTTTGTCCCCGGTCCGCACCCGGAAGATGACCAGCCCCACCGCGCTGAACCCGGCCGCCCAGGCCAGGCCCAGGCCGAGGTGCCCCCACAGCGCGGTGTCCGCGAACGAGGCGCCCGCCGCGAACTGCATGGGGCCGAAGGACGGGAACCACTGCAGGACCGGCTCGTTGGCGAGCGGGTTGCCCAGCGGGTTCTGCAGGAACGTGTCCATCAGCCCGCCCATGATGATCAGGAAGAAGCCCTCCAGGTCCCGCTTGACCAGCACCCCGAGGAGGAGCCCGAGACCGCCGTAGGCGAGCGCGATGACGGTGAACCCGGCCAGCACGGCGAACCAGGCGGCTGCCGCCGGACGCCAGAAGAACAGCACCGCCAGCGCGGTGTAGAGGGCGATGCCGGTGGCGACCGCGGCGACGGCGAGGGTCTTGGCGCCGATGAGGGTGGACTGCCGGTACCCGGCGAAGACCAGCCGGCGGTCGAACGCGAGCGATCTGCGCACCGCGTCGAAGACCACGAAGCCGGCGATCATCGTGACGCCGTTGAGCCCGGCGGTGATGAGGGTGAGGTGGCCGCCGTCGACGTGCAGCACCTCGCCGGTGGCGTACAGCTTGAAGTCCAGGGGCTCCCCGCCCGCCATCGCGTCCATCACGAGATACCAGACGGGCACGAACACCAGGAGCAGCAGCCAGGCGAGCCGGTTGCGGGTCTGGTCGCGCACCGAGAAGCGCAGCGCGGTGGGGAACTGCCCGTACAGCGGGCCCGGGCGGGCCGCCTGCTCAGGCGTCGACATGACGGTGCTCCCTCCCGGCCGCCTGCCGTGCGGTGAGGCGGCCGTCGGCCAGGTCGGCCAGCAGGTCGAACCGGTCCTGTTCGAAGACGAGATGGGTGATGACCACGACGGCCTTGCCGCGGGCGCGCAGGTCCTCGACCAGGTCCCAGAAGCGCAGGTACGTCTCCCAGTCGAAGCCCTGGTACGGCTCGTCGAGGAGCAGCACCTCGGGGTCGTGCAGCAGGGCCAGGGTGAGGTTGAGCTTCTGCCGGGTCCCGCCGGACAGCTCGCCGGCCGGGGTGTGCTCGTACCGCTCGTAGCCCAGGGCCCGGACCAGTTCCCGGCCGCGGTCCGGACCGGGCAGGCGGTGCGCGGCCGCGAAGTAGCGCAGGTGCTGCTCGACGGTGAGGCTGTCGCTCAGCACCGGGTCCTGGGGGCAGTGGCCGAGCGTGCCGGACAGGGAGACCTCGCCGCGGTCCAGGGCGAGGGTGCCGGCCAGCGCCTTGAGCAGGGTGGACTTTCCGGCGCCGTTCTCCCCGACGACGGCGACCAGCTGCCCGGGGGCGACGGTGAGGTCGGCGCCGCGCAGGACGCGGTGGCCGCCGTACGCCTTGTGCAGGTCACGGGCGCGGAGGACGGGGGTTGGGGCGTGCCGCGCCGGTGCTGTGGGTGGTGCGGGCGGTACGGGTGCGGGGTCGGTCGGCATGCGGGTCACCTGGGCCTTCCTGTGCTTCCGGAGGTGACGCGTTCAGTCCGCCCGTGTAGAGGTCGAGCACCTCGGGGGCCCAGCGGGCCATGCCGTCGGCCGACAGGGGGTCGGTGCCGAGGACCTCGCCGATGCGGTCGCGCAGCAGGAACACGGCCAGGTCGTTGGCGAGCAGCAGGGCGGCGCGGACCGCCGGGTCCCGGCCCGGTGCGGCGAGGCCGGCCGCCGCCAGCCCGTCCAGGGCGGCGCGGCTCACCTCGTAGAGGCGGCCGAACAGCAGCCGTCCGGCGTCCGTGTCGCTCAGCAGCAGGCGGCGCAGATAGCCGGGCAGGGGGGAGCCGGCCGGGAGGTGGCGGGTGAAGGCCGCGCTCAGGGATGCCGCCCCGGCGCCGGAGTCGAAGGCCCGGGCGGCCTCCGCGCCGTCGTCGCCGCCGGTCAGCTCGCCGAGCATGGCCTCGAAGACGGCCACGACGTACTGGTCGACCTCCTGGCGCAGCCCGTCCTTCGAACCGAAGTGGTGCACCACGAGACCGGGCGACACACCGGCCGCCGTCGCGATCCGCCGTACGGTCACCGAGTCCGGGCCGTGAGCGGCGAACAGGGCGAGGGCCTCGTCGCGGATGAGGGCCCGGGTGGTCCGGTCCTCCGGGATTGAACGCATGTACAGCAGATTAAACAGGCGTTCAGTCGCTTGTCCAGGGGGAGGCGGATGCCCGGGGTATCGCGGAGGGGGCGGGCTGGAAGTCGGCGGGGCCGGCGGTGGCGGAACCGGTCGGAGAAAGGGACTCCGCCAGGGACTCCGTGAGGGGGTCCGTGGGGGAGCCGACGTCGGAGTCCGCCGGGGGCAGGGCGGGGCTTTCCTCCAGCTTCTGCCCGATCGTTTCGGCGGGGCCGCCGCCCGGGGTCGCCGGGCCGGTGGTCAGCTGCGACCACGCGGTCACGGCGAGCGCGACCGCGGCCGCCGTGCCGAGCACCCGGCCCGTGCGCCGCAGCCGGGCCCGCCCGTCCAGCTCGCGCCAGGCCGGTCCGGCCCACGCGTCCTCCCGGTGCCACGTCTCGCCGACGGTCTCGTGGGCGCGGGCGGGGCGGCCGGGGCGGCCGGAAGGGCCGGGGCGGTCGGCGGGAGGCTCCGGCTGTCGGCCGGGTGCCCGGTCCCGTGCGGCGGGTTCCCGGGGGGCGGAGGCGTGGATGGCGCGCTCGTCGTCCTCCAGGAACAGTCGCCAGACGTACTCGGGCACGGCCGGCGCGTCGTCCGGTCCATCCGGGGTGTCGCCGCCGCCCGGTCCGGAAGCGGTCATGGTCCCGCTCCTCCTGTCGTCGGCCCCGGACGGACGCGGGCGGGAGGAGGGGAACGGCCGCCCACCACCGGCTCCGGCGCCGGATGGTCATGGCCCGGCGGACACCGTCGGCCGCCACCTGCTGAGAACGTGCGCGACCGGCGGCCCGTTCCCCCTGCCGCCGGTCGTGACTGGGTCGTAATCGTGCCCGCGCGGGTTCTCGCGCCGCGCACCGCACCAAGGGCCCCCGCCCCCGGGTCCTCAGGGCGCCGCCGGGGACGGAGTGGGCGTCGGGGAGGCGGTGCTCACGTTCAGGTCGGGGCGCGGCCTGAGCACCAGTACCCGCTCACCCGGCTGCGGCGGGGGCGGGGTGACCTTCTCCCTCGGCAGCTTCGCCGGGCCCGTCTGTTTGAAGGTGACGTCGTCGTACGCGACCAGCCCGGTCTTCTCCAGCACCGTGATGTGGTCCAGGACGGTGTCGTTGGCCAGGTCCGCCAGCTGCCGCACGAGGGTGTTCTTGGTGGAGGCCCGGATCTTGGCGATGGCCGGGAAGATCTGACCGTGGGTCACCCGCATGATGTTGACCGCCGAGGAGTCGAACTCCTTGCCGCTCTTGGCGTCCACGGCGGCCACGAAGCCCTCCTGCTGCGGGGAGGCCCGGTTGGGCAGCGTGATGCCCAGCTCGGGGGAGATCTCGCGGCACATCGCGTCGAGTCCGGCGTGCCCGACGACCAGGTGCTCCCCGGCCGTCTTCATCGCCTTCGTGGTACCGCGCTCCATCACCATCTCGCCCAGCGGGTACTCCCACAGTCCGGCGGCGCGGACCTTCACCACGAAGTCGCGGTCGGCCTCGGTGAGCGGACCGAACTTCGTACTGGCCACCACCCGGTTCTGGTTGCCGTCGGCCTTGTCCAGACCGAGCACGGCCGGGAAGGCCAGCGCGGTGAGGGTCAGGGTCATCGCACCGAACAGGACGACGACTCCGATCCTGCTGCGGGACAGGCGCATGGTGCCTCCAAGGGCGACGCGACACGGGTACGCCAGGAGGTACGCAAGCGGCGGGCGGATCCTTCACCGCTCCGGCACAAAACTTGGCCGGGTCGCCGCCGTGCCCTCAGCCGATGTCGGCGCCGTACACGCGCTCGACCGTGATGGTGAGCAGCACCCGGCGGTCGGACACCATCGTCGCCCGGTACTCGTCCCAGTCCGGGTGCTCCCCGGCCGCGGCGCGGTAGTACTCCACCAGCGCCTCGACCTCCGGTCCGTGCGGGTCGGCCCCCGGACCGGTGAGGGTGGCGACGCCCTCGGCGGTGGCCCAGGACCTGCCGTCCGGGGCGGTCACCTCCAGGGTGGCCCGCGGGTCCCGGCGCAGGTTCGCCGTCTTGGCCAGGCCCTCGCGGGTGGAGACCCGGATGACGCCCGCGTCGGGGTCGTAGGCGGGCATCACGGGCGAGAGCTGCGGGCGGCCGTCCGACTTGATCGTCGCCAGCACGCCGAGCCGGCTCTCGGCCAGCAGGGCACGGGGATCGAAGCGCGGTGTGGTGGTCATGGACCGATCATCACCCCCCGCCCCGGGGCCTGTCCCGCGAACCGTCCGCCGAACGCACCGCGCCGACCCGGGGACGGACTCACGGCACCGCCGGGCCGCCCAGGTAGTCGCCCGCCTCGTCGTAGGGCCAGGCGTTGGCCACGCACCCCTTGAGGCCCTTGATCTGCTGCATCATCGCCGGAGCGGGCCGGCCCGCTCCGGGGCACGTCTCGTGGCCGTGGCCGATGCGGTGACCGACCTCGTGGTTCACGATCAGCGCCCGGTACTCGTGGATCGGCCCGTCGAACTCCGGGGAGCCCAGCACCCAGCGCTTGAGGTTCACCACGACGTCCGTGCCGACGCTGCAGTTGACCTCGCCCCGGGTGAGCAGGCCCGCCGCGCCGCAGATCTCGTCGACGGTGCCCGGCGTGGCGATCTTCACCACGAAGTCGTACGAGCCGCTGCTGACCAGCCGGAAGGAGTTGGTCCCGTCCTGGGTCCAGCCGCGGCGGTCGGCGAGCACCTCGGATATCTCGTCCGCGGCGGCGCTGGGCCGGACGTCGATGCCCTCCTCGACCAGGACCTTGTAGCGACGCACCCGGCTGCCGGTGCCCACGGTCGTGCCGTCGGCCTGGGCGGTGACGAAGGTGCCGGGACCGGTCGGCGGAATGGCGATGGTGGTGGCGGAGGGCGAGGACGAGGGGGAGGCCGAGGGCGACGCGGAGGCCTTCGGCGAGGGTGACCCCGAGGGGGAGGGGGAGGCCGAAGGCGTCCGGGTCGAGGCGTCCAGGGCGTCCGTGACGTCGGCCACCTGGTCGTCCGTCACCGGTGGCCGGGAGTCCCGCCAGTACGCGACGGCCGCCCCCGCGGTGAGCAGGACCGCACCGAGGGCGAGGCAGGCCAGGACCGCTCGGGCGGGTCCGCGGCGTCTGCGCCTGCGGGCGCGGGACCTGTGTCCGGCACCGTCCGGCCCGGTTCTTCGGCTGGCCCGGCGGGCGGTGGATCGGCCCACGGTGTGCGTCCTCTCTCTGGTCGGCGGGGCGAGCACCGCGGACTGCGGTGCTGTCGTGCCCCGAAGATCCAAGCGGACGGACGTGCGAAAACGTCACGGTTTCCGAAGTGTCCCTTCTCACGCGGACAATCGGGCCGTGCGGGCAACCGTTCGATGCCCCGGAACGTCTTCCCCCGGAACGTCTTCGTCGGGGTCGCCCGAAGGAAGTCCGGGCGACCCCGACGCATGCGGGGAGGGAGTGCCGTCAGCCGGCGGGGGTCCGCTCCCAGCGGTAGAAGCAGCGCGCCATCGCGTCCTTCGGACCGCGCCACGTCGCCGGGTCGTACGCCGAGACGTACGGTTCGAGCCGCTCGCTGACCTGGCGGAACTCCGGGTGCCCGGTCAGCCTGCCGATGGTGGGGGCCGGGTCGTCGTCGCTCTCGATGAGGTGCAGGTACACGCCGTCACCGAACTCGAACAGGCTGCGCCGGTTGACGCCCACCAGGTGCGGCAGCTCGCCGCTGTCGGACTCGGCGAACACCTTCGCGATGTCCGGTGCCGCGCCGGGTGCCATCCGGGCGACGATCAGTGTGTGGTGCATGGGGGTGCTGCCCTTCGCCGATGTGCGTACGTGTCAGTCGGCGAGCACCGACGCGGTGCGCCGCTCGCCCGCCGCCTGCTCGATCCGGTCCCGGATCAGCGCCATCTGCGTACGCGAGTTGCGGTTGATGTTGTCCGTCATCCAGGCGTCGTCCACCGGCGCGTCCGGCTTCATCGCGAAGTCCTGCGTCCAGCGCATGACGGTGCCCTCGGCGGTCTCCGCGTACTCCCAGACGATGTTCATGTACTGGAAGGGTCCGGTCTCCACGCGCTGGGCGCGGACGGTGCGGGTGACCGGGTCGGCGACCCGCTCGGAGACCCAGCTCCACACCTTGCCGTCGGCGTCCGGGTGCATGGTGAGCCGGAAGGTGACCTTGTCGTCGTCGCGCCCGAGCACCTCCACGGAGGCGTACTCGCTGAACAGCCCGGGCCACTTCTCGATGTCGTTGGTCATGTTCCAGACCAGCTCCATCGGGGCGGCGATGGTGATCTCGTTGTCGGTGTGCCCTGCCATGTCACACTCCCGTCTTGAGGGCGCCGTTGATCAGCGCGAGGAAATCCGCGGGCGTCTTGCAGCGCTCGGCCTGCTCGGGCAGGCCCAGGCCGTACCGCTTCTCCAGCTCGGCCACGATGCCCAGCAGGCCGAGGGAGTCCAGGCCGAAGGTGTCGAAACCGTCGTCGGCCTGCTGCCGGAGGGTGACCGGGTCGACGTGCACGCCGGCGGTGCGCTTCATCAGCGCCGACAGCTCCTCGACGGTCACCTGGTAGTCCAGCTGCTGGTCGGTCATGGGTGTCCTCCTTGACTCGGGTTGGCCGGCCACGGGCATCGCCCGTGACCGTTGGTCGTCGTACGGCCGTCAGCGGCCCTCGGGCGGTACCGCACCCCGGCGCAGGACCAGCGCCGAGTTGGACCCCATGAGGCCGCGCGCCAGGACCAGGGCCGTGCGCGGCTCGGCGGGGCGGGCCCGGCCGGTCACCAGGTCCAGGTCGTGGCACACGTCCAGCACGTGCGGGGTCGGCGGGATCAGCCCGTGCTCCATCGCCAGCACCGCCGTCGCCACGTCAAGGACCGGCGCCGCGCAGTACGCCCGCCCGGTCCCGGTCTTGGGCGCGGTGACCGGCACCCGCGCGGCGTGCGGGCCCAGCGCGTCGGCCAGCGCCAGCGCCTCGGCCCGGTCGGCCTCCGGGACCCCGAGGGCGTCCGCGAAGACCACGTCGACCTCCTCGGGACGGCAGCCCGCCTCGGCCAGGGCGCCCTGGATCGCGCGGGCCAGCCCCTCCCGGGACCCGGACCAGCGGCCGGGCCCGGTGAAGGTCGCCGCGTGCCCGGCCACCGTCGCCCGCACGTCCGCCCCGCGCTCCCGGGCCGCCGCCTCCTCCTCCACGACGAGTACGGCACCGCCCTCGGCCGGTGCGAAACCGCAGGCCGCCTCGGTGAACGGGCGGTAGGCGCGGTCGGGTTCGGAAGCCCGGCTCAGCTCGGGGTAGCCCAGCTGGCAGACGATCGAGTACGGGGCCAGAGGCGCCTCCGTCGCGCCGCAGACCACCGTGTCGGTGCCGTTCCGCACGGCCAGCGCCGCGTGCGCCAGGGCGTCCAGGCCGCCCGCCTCGTCGGCGGCCACGACTCCGCAGGGGCCCTTGAAGTCGTTGCGTATGGAGACCTGGCCGGTGCTGGCCGCGTAGAACCAGGCGATCGACTGGTACGGGCCGACGTGGCGCGAGCCGTGTCCCCACAGGTTCTGCAGCTCCCGCTGCCCGAACTCGCCGCCGCCCGAACCCGCCGCGGTCACCACGCCGACCGAGTACGGCGAGTCGACGTCGGCCCGGCCGAGGCGGGCGTCGGTCAGCGCGTGCTGGGTCGCGGACAGCGCGAAGTGCGTGAACCGGTCGGTCTGGACGAGGAAGCGGTCCTCGACCGTCTCGGCCGCGTCGAAGCCGTGCACCTCGCCCGCGACCCGCAGCGGCAGGTGCGCGCAGCCCTCCCGGGTGACGGGACCGAGACTGCTGGTGCCGTCGGCCACCGCCTTCCAGTGCGCCTCGACGCCGGTGCCGTGCGGCGACACCACGCCGAGTCCGGTGACGACCGCTCGCCGGCTCCCACCGCCGGTGCCGGTCCGTTGTGGTCCGCTCATCGCAGCCCTCCTTCACTGCCGCTCAGTACGACCGCGGACTGGAAGCCGCCGAAGCCGCTGCCCACCGACAGCACGTGCCGCAGCGTCCGCTGCCGTGCCTCGCGCGGCACGTAGTCCAGGTCGCACTCGGGGTCGGGGGTCGTGTAGTTGGCGGTGGGCGGCACCACCTGGTGGGCCATCGCCAGCACGCACGCGGCCAGTTCGATGGAGCCGATCGCGCCGAGCGAGTGGCCCACCATGGACTTGATGGAGCTCATCGGCGTCGCGTAGGCGTGCTGGCCCAGCGAGCGCTTGACGGCCGCGGTCTCGTGCCGGTCGTTCTGCTGGGTGCCGGAGCCGTGCGCGTTGACGTAGTCGATCGCCGTGCCGTCCAGCCCGGCCATGTCCAGCGCCGTGTCGATGGCCCGCGCCATCTCCAGGCCCTCCTTGGTGAGCCCGGTCATGTGGTAGGCGTTGCCGAAGGTGGCGTAGCCGGATATCTCGCAGTACACGTCCGCGCCCCGGGCCCGGGCGTGCTCCAGGTCCTCCAGGACCAGCACCGCCGCGCCCTCGCCCATCACGAAGCCGTTGCGGTCCGCGTCGAAGGGCCGGGAGGCGTGCGCGGGATCGTCGTTGTTCGGCGAGGTCGCCTTGATGGCGTCGAAGCAGGCCATGGTGATCGGCGATATCGGCGAGTCCGCCGCGCCCGCCAGGCACACGTCGACGCGTCCCTCGGCGACCGCGTGGTAGGCGTACCCGACGGCGTCGAGGCCGGACGTGCACCCGGTGGAGACGGTCTGCACCGGCCCGCGCACCCCGAACTCCTCGGCGACCGCGGAGGAGAGGGTGGCCGGGGTGAACGCGCGCTCCAGGTGCGGTTCGGAGCGCCGGTCGTCGACGTCCCAGCGCGAGCCGCGCTCGCTGACCAGGACGTAGTCGTGCTCCAGCCGGGTGGTGCCGCCGACCGCCGTGCCGAGCGTGGCACCGGCCCGCCAGGGGTCCTCGCGGTTCATGTCGAGGTTCGCGTCCCGGACCGCCTCCGAGGCGGCCACCAGAGCGAACTGCACGTACCGGTCGCAGCGCTGGGCGGTGGCGAGGCCGAGCCCGTGGTCGGACGGCTCGAAGTCGCACTCGGCGGCGATCTGCGAGCGCAGCCCGGACGGGTCGAACAGGGAGATGCGGCGCGTCGCCGTACGGCCTTCGGACAGCAGCCCCCAGAACTGGGGCACGCCGATCCCGCCCGGGGCGACGACGCCTATGCCCGTGACGGCGACCCGGCGCCCGGTCATGACACCACCCCGGCCGCGGGGGCGGGCCGCTCGTGCCCGGCGTGGCCGGGGTGTTCCGTGTGCCGGCCCGCGTGCGCCCCGTCGCAGGGGAGCGCGTTGCCCTCGGCGTCCTCCGTATCGACGTGGCCCAGCTCCGGACGCGGGGCCAGCGGCCCCAGGTGGAACACGAGCCGCGCCTCGACGTCCCCCGCGTTGCGGAAGCGGTGGCGCATGTCCTGCGGGATCAGCAGCCCCTGCCCGGTGCCGAGCGAGTGCGGCACCCCGTCCAGATCCACCTCGAGGGCGCCCTCCGTGACGTACACGAACTCCTCGGAGTACGGGTGGTAGTGCTCGGCGATGCGGTCGCCGGGCTGCACGATGGCCACGCCCATGAAGCCGCTGGTCGACCCGGCGGTGGTGGGCGTGAGGAGGGCGCGGAGGTCTCCGCCGCGGCGGCGGTTGGGGGCGATGTCGCCGAGGGAGACGATGCGTACCTGCTGGTCTGTCATGTCGTTCACTCCGGGGTGACGGGAGGAAGGAAGGGGGCAAGCGGTGGGAGGAGCGGGGGAGCGGGAGAGCGGGGCGGCGGGGAAGGCCGCGCGGGCCGGCGGGCACGCCGTCGGACCCGGCCGGCCGCGCGGTCGGGGTGGGCCGTGGTTCAGGAACCGGCCGAACGCCGGTCGGTCAGGGGCGTCATACGGATCCGGCGCAGCAGCCGGGACAGCGTCGCGGCCTCGGCCGGCGACCCGTCGACACCGACCGCGGCGGCGTCCAGCAGCCGCTCGGCATCCGCGGCACCCTGACGGCCGCACAGGCCGAGGACCTCGGCGGGCGCGTCCTCGGGGTCGCCGTCCACGTCCACGAGCCGTACGACGAGGTCGTCGCGGTGGAAGACGGTGGCCGCCAGCACCGGGCCGTCCGGGTTCCGGGCGGCGGACGCGTCCTGACGGGCCAGCAGCCGGGCCAGTTCCCCACCGGCGCCGTCGCGTACCGGATAGAGCAGCGCGAGCCGTTCCCGGCGCGCGCCCGCCCGGTCGGGGGACGTCGCGTGGTGGACGGCCGGCATCGCGGCCCGGGTGAAGAACCGCCGGGCGGACCCCGGGTCGCCGAGGTCCCGGTCCTGCTCCAGATACGGGTTCAGGGCCTCCTCGACGGCCCGCACCCCGGGCTGCCGGGCGACGTGGCGCAACGCGGTCTGCAGGTCGCCGCGCACCTCCACGGCCCGCACGATCCGGTTGCCGGACATGAAGAGCGAGGTGCGCAGCAGCCGCGTGGAGCCGTCCACATGGGCCTCGGGCGACACGTACTCGGACAGCAGCCGGGCGGTCTCGGCCTCGGTGCCGGGCCGCACGGTGAACGTGAGGGCGTGCCGTACGACGTTGTCCCCGATCCGGGGCGCGGAGCGCGGCTCACCGGGCGCCGGGCGCCCCCCGTCGGTCTCCCGCAGGACGCTGTAGCGCAGCGAGTGGGTGTCACGGACGCAGCTCGCCAGCGGCTCGACGGTGTCCAGGTGCTCGTCGCTGTTGACCCAGGCCAGGAAGGGCGCGGCGCTCTCCCACTCACTGGTGAGGAGCCACTGGGTCGGGTTCTCCAGGGACTGGCACAACTGGTCGCTGACGTGTCCGGGGACGGCGGCGACCCGGTCGCGGATGCGCTCGTAGGCGTCCAGGAACTCCTGCTGCATTCCGTCGTGGACGTCCAGCATCAGGACGACCCGCACGCGGGAACCGTCGAACGCGGATATCGACACGCCACCGGCGTCCGTCGCCACGGCGGGCGACGTCGCCGACGTCGTCGACGTCGATGACGTCGCTGTGGCCCGTGTCGCGTCCGTGGTCGGGGCATCCGTCGCTACGACGGGAGAGACCGTCATCCGGCCCACCTCTTCTCCGGTCTTCCTCGTGGACTGGGGCGATCGTCGGCGGTTCCCGCCGGGCCGGCGGGGGTGCGACGGTCGCGTAAGCACGATCGTGGGCCGTGCCCGCGGGGTCCGCGAACCAGGAGGGTTAAGCGGGTGAAGCCTGCGCCGCCGCGGGCCTCGACGGGCCGTACGGGGCATGCATGAAGGCCCCGGCGCACCTCGGTCGGACCCCTCTCGCATCCCTGACGCGCACCTGTCGTACAGACGCGCACCTGTCGTACAACGGAGGACGAACCATGAACGAAAGAGCCGACCGGTCCGGCGGCGCCGCCCCCGGGGGCGACCGGACCCACCGCGTCCCGGTCCTGGTCGTCGGCGGATCCCTGGTGGGCCTGTCGACCTCGGTGTTCCTGGGCCGGCTGGGCGTCCGGCACACCCTGGTGGAGCGGCACGCCGGCACCTCCATCCACCCCCGCGGGCGCGGCAACAACGTCCGCACGATGGAGATCTTCCGGGTGGCCGGCACCGAGCCGGACATCCGCAGGGCCGCCGCCACGCTGGCCGACAACCACGGCATCCTCCAGGCGCCGACCCTGGCCGGTGACGCGGGGGAGTGGCTGTTCAAGCAGATCGACCCGGGCGGCTCACTGGCCCGCTTCAGCCCCAGCTCCTGGTGCCTGTGCAGCCAGAACGACCTGGAGCCCGAACTCCTCGCGCACGCCGCGAACCTCGGCGGCGACCTGCGCTTCGGCACCGAACTGCTCTCCTTCGAGGCCGACACCGAGGGCGTCACGGCGATCGTGAAGAGCCGGGAGACCGGCGAGCACACCACCATCCGCGCGGACTACCTGGTCGCCGCCGACGGTCCCCGCAGCCCCGTGCGCGAACAGCTCGGCATCGGCCAGAGCGGACCCGGCGACCTCTTCCACAACGTCAGCATCACCTTCCGCTCGCGCCGTCTCGCCGACGTCGTGGGCGACCGCCGGTTCATCGTCTGCTACCTGACGGACGAGAACGCCGACGGAGCCCTCCTGCCCGTCGACAACCGCGAGAACTGGGTCTTCCACGCCCCCTGGCACCCCGACCAGGGCGAAACCGTCGAGGACTTCACCGACGAGCGCTGCGCCGCCCACATCCGCCGCGCCATCGGCGACCCCGACCTCGACGTCGAGATCACCGGCAAGGCGCCCTGGCACGCCGCCCAGCGCGTCGCGCGCGGCTACCGCTCCGGCCGCGTCCTGCTGGCCGGCGACTCGGCCCACGAGATGTCCCCCACCGGCGCCTTCGGCTCCAACACCGGCATCCAGGACGCCCACAACCTCGCCTGGAAGCTGGCCGCGGTGCTGGAGGGCTGGGCGGGCGAGGGCCTGCTGGACACCTACGACACGGAACGCCGCCCGGTCGCGGAGGCCACCAGCGCCCGCGCCGCCCATCGCTCGGTCGAGCACAGCCACCCGGGCTTCGCGCCGCCGCCGGTCGTGGGGGGCGGCGGTCCGGGCGCGGGTGCTCCCGGCGGTGCGGGCGGCGGTCCCGGCGGTCCCGGCGGTCCCGGCGGTCCCGGCGGTCCTCGTGGTGCGGGCGGTGCGCCCGGTGGCGGTCCCGGCGGCGGCCCGCAGCGCGGGATCCTCAACGTCGCCCTCGGCTACCGCTACCCCCGTGGCGCGGTGGTCGGCGCCGACCCGGCGACCCCGGTGGTCCCGGAGGGCCTCGACCTCACCGGAGCGCCCGGCAGCCGGGCTCCCCACCTCTGGGTGCGCCGGGGCCAGGACCGCCTGTCCACCCTGGACCTCTACGAGGACTCCCTCGTCCTGCTCAGCGACGCCGCCCAGCCCACCGGCTGGCACGAGGCGGCCGCCGGGGTGGCCGACGGGATGCGGGTCCCGCTGAAGTCGTACCGCGTGGGCGGGACGCCCGGGGCCGACCTGATCCCGGACGACGAGGAGACCGACTGGGCGCGCGCCCACGGGGTGACCCGCGGCGGCGCGGTCCTGGTCCGCCCCGACGGCTTCGTGGCCTGGCGCTCCCCGGGTCCCGCCCCCGACCCGGAGTCGATGCTGCGCCAGGTGGTGGGGACGGTGCTGGCCCGCGGCTGAGTGAGGCACGGGCGGCCCCAAACGTGGACCACTCCCCGTTTACCTGCTAGCGTCGCGCTCGGCGGTGAAACGGGGAGTGGTCCCCAGTATGGTCCCCGGTGCGGGAGGGGTGGCGGACGTGGCGGATACGGCGCTGGTGCTGGGCGGGGGCGGCCTGACCGCGTACGGATGGCAGATCGGCGTCCTGGCGGGACTGGCCGACGCGGGGGTGGACCTCACGGCGGCCGACGTCCTCGCGGGCACGTCGGCCGGCTCGCTGCTGGCGCTCGACCTGGCCAGGGGCTCGGCCCCGGCCGACCTCTACAAGGAGCAGCTCAACCGTGAACGCGCCATGCTGGACGTGGACTTCACGCTCGGCATGACGGTCAGGTACCTGTGGGCCGCGCTGGGCTCGCGCGACCCGGAGACGGTGGTCAGGCGCCTCGGCCGGCTGGCGCTCTCCGTGCGCGACGTGCCGCAGTCCGCGGTCTTCGACGCCATCGGCGCCCAGTTGCCGGTCCGGGACTGGCCGGACCGGCCCGTCCGGATGTTCGCCGTCGACGCGCTCACCGGTGAACCGACCGCCTTCGACGCCGACAGCGGGGTCGACCTGCTGCACGCCATGTCGGCGACCTGCGCACTGCCGCCGCTCTTCCCGCCGATCGGCATCGGTCCGGGCCGCTGGATGGACGGCGGCGTCCGCTCCACGACCAACGCCGACCTGGTCGACGACTGCGCGCGCGTCGTCGTACTGGCCCCGGTCCCCAAGGGCGCGGGAGCGAGCCCGAGCGCGCGGACCCAGGCCGAGACCCTCGCCTCGCGCGGGGCCCGGGTCGCCCTGCTGACCCCCGACCGGGCGGCCCGCCGCGCCTTCGGCCGCAACGCCCTGGACGCCTCCCGCATCCCCGGGGCGGCGCGGGCGGGCCGGCGCCAGGGCGCGGCCCACGCGGGACGCGTCGGGGAGATCTGGCAGGGCTGAGCCCCGCTCGGCCGCCGGACGTCCGATGCTCGTGCCGGCTCCGTGTCAACCCGCCCGAACAGGGGATGCGGGCGTGCCGCCGGTTCCTTGACGCTCCATCACTCCTTCCGTGATCATTCACATGATCTGCACACAAGGGGTGTCACGCGTACCGGTGCCACCCGTACCCGAGAAATCAGGAACGTACGGGAATCGCCCGTTCCCATGCGTGCCCGGCGGCGTCCTGACCCAGACGCCCCGTCCCGTCGTTCCGGCCGGACCGTGCAAGGGGGATCAATTCCATGGACGAGCTCTACGGGCAGCTCCGTTCCGCCGTGGCCCGGTTGTCCGGGCTGACGGAGGCGCTCGACGGGGCCGCACCCGCCGTCGGGCGGGGCGCGCCGCGGCCCGCCACGGCCGAGCAGATCGACGGCGTCTTCGCCACCGTCGCCGGCTCGGCCCGCCTCGAACTGCTGGAGGTGCGGCCCGAGGTGAGGTGCGACCGGGACGCCGGCGGCCCGCGCTCCGGGGTGCGCCACCGGGCGATCGTCGACTCCGGGGTGGCGCACGCCGCCCGCGGGGCGCTCGGGACGGTCGCCGAGATCCGCACCGCCGCGCTGCTGCCGGTCCGCGTCGCGATCGCCGACCGGGACGTGCTGGCGCTCGCGGTGGGGCTGACCGAGACCACCGGCTGGCTGGTGACCGACCGCCACACCGACGCCGCGGCCCGCACCGCGGTCCGGTTCGCCGACAGCTGGTGGCCGCGCGCCCACCGCTACGCACCCGTCGCCGCCGCCGAGTCCGGCACCGAGGCCGCCGTGATCGACGGGCTGCTCCAGGGCCTCACCGACGAGTCCGTCGCCCTCCGGCTCGGCGTGACCCCGCGCACCGTGCGCCGGCACGTCGCGGCGGTGTCCGCCCGGCTGGGCGCCGTGTCCCGGTTCCAGCTCGGGGTGCTGATCGGCCAGCGGGCCGCCCGTGCGGGCAGCCCGGCGTCGGGCGCCGCGGCGGCCCCGGTGGCACCGGAGCCGGACGCGGTCGGTCACGGATAGGGCAGCGGCCGCACGTTCAGGTCGGCGAACTCCAGCGGCCGCTCCCGGCGCCCCGACTCGTACGGGACCCTGCCGTAACGGGGGTTGCCCAGCCCCGGGGCCTGGGGCGGATACGGCGGGCTCAGTTCCGGCATCACCACCTTCATCAGGCTGGTGTGCCGGAACTGCGGCAGCGAGAAGTCGAAGACGACCGGGTCCCAGCCGCGCTCCGCGAGCAGCGCGGTCAGCCGGTCCCAGCGCTGCTCGGGCCCGGCACCGGCCGGCCGCCGCGGCAGCTCCGACAGCGGGATCTCCTCGCCGCCGTCGTAGAACCAGGACACCTTCTCCCGGTTCTCCTCGAAGCCGTAGTAGGGGATGACCTGGATGTAGTTGGAGAAGTCGGCGGCCTCCGCGTCCTTGTCGATGGCGAACTGCCGGCCGAACGCCTCGGTGAACTCCCAGTCCGGCGTGGCCAGCGAGATGCGCAGACTGCGCTCGGCCTGCGCGTACTCCGTGAGCGCCGACAGCATCGCCTCCTCGGTGTCGTCGGACACCCCGCCGCCCGCGAAGTAGCCGTAGCGGCGCAGCCAGCCGTCCCGCTCGATCGCCGTGATCACCGGGTAGTCGAACAGGTCCAGGTTGTGGTGGTGGAAGGTGATCTCGCCGGGCTGCACCCCGGTCGTCTCCAGCAGCCGGCGCAGGACCGGGTCGCGGACCGGCCGGTCGACGACCACCCGGTCCAGCGGTACGCCGCCGTACCAGCGCAGATTGACCGCATCGCGTTCGAACAGCTCCAGCACGCCGTGCCACAGGGCGTCGCGGCGGCTGATGTGGCTGGCCAGGCCGCCGCTGGGGGCCAGCCCCACGAGCGGCTCGTCGGGACCGTGCAGGTAGAAGAGCATCACCAGTTGCGCGGGGAGGTGGACCTCCTCCCCGGACAGCAGCCGGCGCCCGGCGATCCACCCCAGCTCGGTGTCCTCCGTCCACGGCTCGTACAGCGGGTCCTCGGCCAGCTGCTCGGGCGCGAACACCGGGAAGAGTTCCGGGTGCAGACAGGGAACACCCTGCGCCGTCAGGGTGCGGTACGAGCCGTGCACGATCCGCTCCATGTGGGTGAGGTAGGCGAGCGAGCCCAGCACCCGCTCCACCGCCTCGCCCACCGACGACGCGGTGGTGCCGAACAGGTCGTGGCCCTTGCCGCCGCCGTACACCTGGCCGCCGAAGCCGGTGTTGAGCCCCGGCAGGCCCAGCAGCCGGCCCATCGCGTGGTCGAGGTCGAAGTACTGCCCGTGCGCCACGTACATGGGCTTGCCGAGCCCGGAACGGAAGTAGGTGGTGAAGGAGCGCAGCGGACCGAGCGGGTGGTAGTAGTCGAGCACCTCCCTGATGGCCCCGAACTCGGTGTCGTTCAGCACCGGCTTCAGCAGCCGGTCCCGGTGGTTGAGCCACTCGCTGTGCAGCGTGCTCATCGGTTTCCTTCCCAGGTGGACTTGGAACGGGCGATCAGGACGAGGACCACGGAGGCGGCCAGCACCGCGGCCAGCTCCGGCAGCTCGGAGACCATGGAGCGGCCCAGATAGGAGTCGACGGACGCGTCGATGACCGGCGTCATCGGGTTGAACGCGGTGAGGACCCGAAGCCAGTCGGGGAACGAGTCGCGCGGGACCGCCGCCCCGGAACCGAGGAACATCACGAAGAACAACCCCGTGCCGGTGATCTGCACGCTGCGGGTCGGCAGGTCGAGGCTGCCCAGCAGCACCCCGGCGGCGAAGGTGAACACCAGCCCGGTCAGCACCGCCAGCGCGAACTGCGCGGGCGCCGCCAGCACCACGCCGTACGCCACCGCGACCACCGCGAGCAGCGCGGCCACCGCCAGCGCGAACATCAGCAGCCCCACGGCGACCTGCGAGAACCAGAACCACCACATCGGCACCGGCGCCAGCCGGTAGCGGCGCAGCACTCCGCTGGTGCGGCACTCGGAGATGTTGATGGCCACCCCGAGCACCCCCAGGTTGACGGCGATGGTGACCACGATGTGCGGCACGTACTCGTCGATGAAGCGCACCCCGTCGTCCCCGCTGCCGGTGGGCTCGGTGCCGTAGGCGACGCCCAGGAACAGCAGCATCGCCAGCGGGAAGACCAGCACGAAGAACACGGCGGCCGGCTCCCGCAGGAACAGCAGCAGCTCCACGCGGCACAGCCGGACCAGACCGCGCGGGGACCGGCGGGCCGGCGGGGAGATCGGTGCGGGCGGTTCAGTCATGCGCGGGGCGGGGCTCGGGGCGGGGCTCGTGGCGGGGTTCATAGGGGGTTCCCGTTCTCGTCAGATAGAGGTCCTCGAGGTCGGTCGGGCCGGTGGCCGCGGCGGCCAGCACCGGCCCCGGATCGTCGTCCGCCGCCACGTGGGCGCGCAGGGCCGCCACCGCCTTCTCGGCGAACCCGTGCCCGCCGTAGGCGTAGAGGGTTCCGGCCACCACCCGCGAGGTGGTCCAGCCGGGCACCCCGCGCACCAGCTCCCGCACCCACGCCCGGTCCGGCAGCCGCAGCCGGGTGCTGATCCCGGCCGCGCCGAGCAGCTCGGCGACCGGGCCGTCCGCGGCGATCCGGCCCCCGTCGAGCACGTACACGCGGTGGCAGCGGCTCTGCGCCTCGTGCAGGTCGTGGGTGGCCAGCAGCACGGCGGTACGGCTGCCGGTGAGCTGCTCAAGCAGCCCCCACAACTCCAGCCGGGCGTGCGGGTCCAGACCCGTGGTCGGCTCGTCCAGGAGCAGAACGGGCGGCCGGCCGAGCAGCGCGAGGGCCAGGGTCAGCCGGCGCTTCTGCCCGCCGGACAGCTTGCGGTAGAACATCCGGCGGTGCTCGCTCAGCCCGATCTGCTCCAGCAGGTCGCCGACGTCCCACGGGTCGTCGTAGAAACCGGCGAACAGCTCCATCGCCTCGGCCACCCGCAGCCGCTCGGCGAGGCTGGACTCCTGCAACTGCGCGCCGAACGCCAGGTGATAGACGGCGGGACCGGCGCCCCGTCCCATCCCGGCGATCTCGACGGACCCCCGGTCGGGCCGCCGGATGCCCTCCACGCATTCCAGGAACGTGGTCTTCCCGGCGCCGTTGGGTCCCACGAGCCCGACGATCTCCCCCGCGTGCACCCGCACGGACACCCCGGCGAGCACCGCGGTGCCGTCATAACTCTTGTGCAGGTCCTCGGCCCGCAGCACCACGGGGGCACCCGACTGGGCCGGCCGCCTCCCCTTCTCGGTCACGGTCATGGTCGCCTCTCCTGAGGTCCGACGGCGTGCGCGGGTACGGAGGTGAGGGGCACGGCCGGGACGAGGGTCCGGGCGGCCGCCGGCAGGGCACCCAGGCCGGGCAGTTCGTCCGGCGCGCCGGACAGGGCGAGCACACCGCTCACCCACGGCGTGGCGGCGGCGCCCAGCAGCACGGCCGGCGTGCCGCCGGTCGCCGCGGCCAGGACCGTACGCCGGGACAGCCCCGCCCGCTCCCACCACGACAGCTCGTCGTACAGGCCGTATCCCGGCACCAGGGACAGCCCGAGCGCGTCGCTGCCCGCCACCAGCGCGACCCCCAGCTCCCGGGCCCGCGCCAGGGCGTCCAGCAGGAACGCCCAGCCGTCGTCGAACTCCCGGCGCGCCACCCCCTTGAGATGCTCGTAGCCGAAGTGCTCCCGGGCGTACTTGCGGCCGAACACCAGCCCCGGGCCGCGCATGTCGAGCAGATACCGGTGGAACGGCGCCATCGGCAGGGTCCGTTCGAGGCGCGGCTCGGACACCGCCTCCTCCAGCAGCGCGGCGCGCCGCCAGGAGTGCAGCAGCGGCACCAGCGCCGTGCCCTGCCCCGCCAGCACCCGCAGCGGTTCGTCCGCCGCGGCGCGCACCCCCGGGTCCGCGAAGGCGCGTACCGTCGCCGCCGCCGAGCGGGGCGAGGCCGCCGGGGGCAGCAGACAGCGTGGCAGGTCCTGCACCAGCGCCGCGCCGCCCTTCGCCGCGCTGCGGGCGTCGGTGCGGCCCGGCTGGTGCAGCACCGGCAGGCCGTACTCCCGCGCCGCCGCCACCACCTCCCCGAGCGCCCCGGGCTCCAGCGACGGCCCCGTGCACACCACCCGCGCCCCGTCGGCGGCGACCGCGCCCACGGCCCGGCGGGCGGACACGGCGTCCCGCACCAGCCGGGTGGCCGTGGTGGTGGCGGGCGGGCCGTCCAGCACCGGCCCGGTCCACAGCAGCGCCGGATCGCCCGGAGCGGGATCCGCGGCGAGGGCGAGCGGCGGCTCGGTGTGTCCGGCGGCGCTCAGTACGACGGTGACGCCGGCCTCCGCGCACAGGGCGAGGCCCGCCCGGTGCGGGGCGAGCGCGTCGCCCTCCACCGCCCGGTTGAAGTAGCCGGTGACGTGGGCGAGGCCGTCCACCAGGCCCGGCAGCAGCGCACCGTGCCGCCGCACCGGCTCGGCGTCACCGCCCGGCGGGTCCGTACCGGCACCCCAGTCCGTCACCCGGCCGTCGCCGCCGACCCGGACCCAGCCGTCAGCGAGCCATCGGCGGCCGTCGCACAGCAGCGGAGCCCTGTGCACGGTCGTGGTCGTGCTCGTGGTCATCGGGCGAACCTCCAACCTGTGTCGTGTCGTTGGACCGGGCGGCGCGGGTCAGACGGCGGCACACC
This sequence comes from Streptomyces sp. NPDC018026, assembly GCF_044327745.1. NCBI lineage: Bacteria > Bacillati > Actinomycetota > Actinomycetes > Kitasatosporales > Streptomycetaceae > Streptomyces > Streptomyces sp. NPDC018026. Next base: position 211,727 of record NZ_JBIRFY010000006.1, on the reverse strand, counting down.
AGGACCTGGAAGACGGTGTGGGCGGCCACCGCCGGCAGCAACGACCCGGAGCCGAGCGTCAACGCGCCCCACAGCAGCCCGTGCACCGCCTTCGCGGGCACCGCGCGCAGCCCGAACGAGGCGTGGTGGACGCCGAACAGCGCCGCTTGGACCACCAGCGCGGCCCACGGCAGCAGCGCCTCGCGCAGCCCGGTCAGCAGATAGCCCCGGAACAGCACCTCCTCGCCCACCCCCGTGAGCAGTCCCAGGGCGAGCAGGGCACGGGGGGCGCCCGCCCAGGCGCCCACGGAACGGGTGCCGGTCGTGGGCCCTTCAGGGTGCCCGCCGGCCCCGGCCCCGGCCCCGGCCGCGCCGCCCGGGACGGCCGCCGCCCGGTGGGCGAGCAGGAGTTCGGCGAAGTAGCCCAGGGCGCCGGCCAGCACACCGGCGGCCGTGGCCGCCGCGACCACCGTCCACCCGTCCGGGCCCGTACGGTCCGGCCCCGCGGACAGCCCGAGGCGTACCGGGTCGAAGCCGGTGAGCACCGCGGACAGGAACGCCGCCGCGCACACGGTCCCCGTGTACAGCACCGGCGCCAGCCGCTCGACCGCCGCTCGACCGCCCGCGCCGCCGACCCGGAACCGCACGGCCGCCGCGATCACCGCGCCGAGCAGCAGGGCGAACGCGGGGGCCACCGCGACGACCAGCAGCAGCCGGTTCACGCCGTCACCGTCCGGCGGGCGGGCCGCACGCGAACATCAGCGAGACGAAGGTGTCCCGGCCGTCCAGCCGCAGCAACTCGTTCGCGGTGTCGTCGTCGAAGGCGGCCACCGCGGTGCAGCCCAGCCCGAGGGCGGTCGCCACCAGGTAGAGGTTCTGCGTCAGGACGCCGAGGTCGACGTGGGCGAACCGGTAGGAGCGGATGCCGTACTTCCACTCCACCCTGGCCATGTCGAGGGTCAGCACCAGCACGGCCGGCGCGTGGAACAGCCAGTCGGCGGCGATACCGGCCTCGGCGACCTTGCCGCGCATGTTCCCGGAGTCGACGACCGTCAGCTCCGGCCCCGCCGGGCGGTAGTAGTACAGGCCCTGGTCCAGTCCGGCCACGTCGTTGGCGACGACATAGACGTCGACCGGACTGAGCCCGCCGGCCGAGGGCGCCCGCCGCACCGGGAAGTCCCGCACGTTGTAGCCGGGCCGGTGGTCGTGGATGCCCGCCGCGCTCTCCAGCAGCCCGGCGAGGGTGGTCAACGGCAGCGGCCCGGGCGCGAAGACGGTGGACGAGTGCCGCTGCTCGATGGCGTCCGCCAGGGACGTCGAGGGCAGCGGCTCCGGGTCGGGCAGCGGGACCGACGGCAGCCCGGCGGGCAGGGCGGGCTCGGCCGGACGGGGGCGGGCCGCCTGCAGTTCGCGCGGGTCGATCATGTCGTCGCAGACGGCGGCGCGCAGCCGGCGGTGCAGCAGGTCGCGCGGGCGCAGCGGGGGATCGTCCGCGCCCACGGCGACCCTCGCGGCGAGCCCGCGCAGCGCGGGCAGGTCGCAGACCCGCAGTCCGAGCGCGTGCGCGAGCTGCTCGTCGGTGACGTGGGCGGTGTTCGGGCTGGTGGTGCTGGCGTTGGTGGTGCTGGGGTTGGTGGTGTCGACGGTCATGCCGGGTCCTCCTCCCTGTGCTCCGCGGCGTCGGTGCGGCGCAGGGCGACCACCGCCAGGGCGGACCGCTCCAGGCCGTCGCAGTGCAGCAGCGTGTCGAGTTCGTCGTCGTAGAAGTCCCGTACCGGTTGGGCCGCGTAGCCCGCCCGCCCGGCCAGCCCGCACACCACGTCGAGCAGCACGCCCGCGTCCATGAGCATGTGCCGGTAGCCGCGGGGCCCCCAGGCGAGCATGGTGCGCCAGGGCACGCCGGTCAGCACGAGCGCGGCCTCGGCACCGCGCAGCGCCTCGGCGGCCTCCGGGTCGGCCATCGCGCCGGCGAGCGCCGCCGGGCCCTCGTCGAGACGGCGCTCCACCCACAGGGCGCTCTCACCGGGCTGCTGGCGGCACAGGGCACCGTCGGCGACGACCATCAGGTCGCAGCCGTAGAGGAGTTCCGCGAGCGGGCCGTCGTCGCCGAAGGGCGCGCACAGGCCGGCCAGCGGCCCCGGCAGGGTGCCGTGCGGGCGGCGCACGGGATTGGCCTCGGCGGTGAAGTCCTCGGCCCGGTGCCGGCCGCAGGTGGCGAAGAACCAGCGCCGCACTCCCTCGCGTTCGGCGGCGGAGAGCCGGTCGTCGGGGCGGTGCCGGGAGAGCCGGGTGTTGAGGTGGAACAGCTCCGCCACGTCGTCCTGCGCGGGAGCGACCCGGTTGACGAACCCGGAGGCCTTGCCGGGGGCGAGTTCGACGACGTTGGGGGAGGGAAGGAGGGTCTGCTCCAGGGTGCGGCGGAGCAGGTGGTCGAGGCCGGGGAAGTCGGTCCGGGAGGTGCTGGTCCCGGTGGGCGAGGACGCGGGAGGGGTCATGACGGGGCCTCCTACAGGAAGGGGTGCCGGAAGGAGGGCCGCTGCTCCGTGCAGACCGGGCAGCGCGGGAGCCGCAGCACATGCTCCTGGGTGACCTCCAGACGCTCCATGTCGATCCGCAGCGCCCGGCCGACCAGGAAGCTCGCGCCGTCCACGAGGTAGCGGACGGCGCCGATCGCGGCCCACGAGGCGGCGATCGCCGCATAGGGGGCGAGCAGCGGAGGGAGGTCGTCGGCGGTGCGGCGGGAGAGCTCCTCGCTGTACAGCTGGTACTCGTGGCGCAGCGCGCGGGACGACTCGTGCTGGATCTCGTGCTCGTTGTAGCAGGCCGACTCGCCGGGCACCACGAGCGGCCCGACGATCAGCTCGCTGCCGTCGGCGTAGACCGGCAGCCAGGAACGGCCCGCGGCGACGGCCGCCCGGTTGAGCCGGTGCAGCAGCGCGGGACGCAGTCCGTCCAGGGCCAGGACGAGCAGGTCGGTGCCGTCCAGCAGGGCGGCGAGCTGCTCGTCGCCGTCCGCGCCGTCCAGTCCGGCGGTGCCGGCCGCCGGCGCGGACACCTCGCCGACGCCGAGTTCGGTGAGCTGGGCGCGCAGCTGCGTCGCGACGGAGCCGCCGCCGACGAGCCCCACGGTGGTCTGCTCCAGGCCGCGCACGGGGCTGCCGTCGCGCAGGCTGTCGTGCATCGCGAGCAGGCCCGCGTCCTCGGGTACGAGCACGCCGTCGTCGGCGAGTTGACCGACGAGCCCGGTCAGCTGCTCCTTGTCGGCGCGGTCGGCGAAGCGGCCGACGACGTCGTCGGGCAGCCGGGGCTCGGCGAAGGCGCGCAGCAGCGGACCGAGCACCCGGTGCCGGCCGTCGTCACGCAGCACGCGCGAGTAGCGCGAGCGGGCCCCGTGCCGCAGCAGCACCTCGTCGTCGGTGCACTGCACCACGGTGAGATAGGGGTTCCGCACGAGCCGGGCGCCGGAGCGGTCGGTCACGGACGCGCCGGGTTCGGCGGAGTCGGGGGGTGGGGACAGGGTCACGGGTTCTCCTCGGGGGGAGGCGCGATGAAGGGTTCCGCAGGGACGCGGCAGGGATGCGGCAGAGACGCGGCAGGGATGCGGCAGGGACGCCGGGGGGGCAGGGGTGCGGCACGGGTTCGCGGGCGTGCCGTGCGGGGGCCGGGCCCGGTACCGAAGGGGACCGGGCCCGGCCGCGGCGTCACATCATCACCTTCTTGGAGACGGTGCAGTGACAGTGGCAGCACCAACCGCCGGGCGCGACGGTGGCGTCGGCGGAGAAGTACTTCTCCTCGACCTTGTCGATGATCCGCAGCATGAGACACCTCCTCTCCCACTCGTGAGGACGGGGCAACGAGCGGGATCAACCTAGGAAGCGGTGCGAAAGGCGGGCAATGCCCGCGGACGGTCCGGAAGCGGACATGGCCTGAGGGGGACGAGCGGGCGGCCGACCGCCCCGGAACGGCTACCGTCGGTCGTCTTCGGACCCGAGACCGTCCTCGCGCACCCGCACCGCGAGGTCGATCTTCGTGTACGCCGGCCGTCCCGCCCGCCGGTACTTGTCCTTCACGCGGTCGAGGTGGTGCTTGGCGGTGTGCGGGCTGATGCCGAGCCGCCGCGCGGTGGCCTTCAGGGTGAGCCCCGAGGCGTAGTGGCGCAGCACCTCCAGCTCCTTGGGGGAGAGCCGGGGCCGGAGGCGGCCGGTGTGGTGCGCCCAGGCGAAGGCGAGCTCGGGGGAGTGGACGGTGCCCCCGGCGGCCACCGTCACGACGGCCTCGACGAGGGTGTCCAGGTCGTTGTCCTTGGTGAGGTAGCCGTCGGCGCCCGCGGCGACTGCCTCGACGACCCCTGTGCGGTCGGTCGCCGTACTGATGATCAGTACGCGGCTGCCGGCGGCCCTCAGCCGACGGATGTTGGCGACGGCTTCGGAGCCGTCCTTGAGGAGGAGGTCGAGCAGGACGACATCGACGCCCGGACCCTCGGAAAGCCCGTCGTTCGGGCGTCTGTCGTCCGGGAGGGTGGTGTTCGGGCGTCTGTCGTCCGGGAGGGTGGTGTTCGGGCGTCCGGCGTCCGGGAGGGCGGCGAGCAGCGCGTCGACCGTGGCCACGGCCGCGACGAGCCGCAGCTCCGCCCGGCCGGACAGCCAGGAGGCCAGGCCCTCCAGGAGCATCCGGTCGTCGTCGACCACGGCGACCCTGATCATCCCGGCCAGCGCAGCGTGACGCAGGTGCCCTCGCCCGGGGCACTGTCGACCTCGGCGGCACCACCGATGTCCCGCATCCGGGCGTGCACCGAGCGGCGCAGGCCCAGCCCGGACGTGGCGGACGGCCGCTCGGGACCGAAACCGGTGCCCCGGTCCACGACGGTCACCAGCAGATGGCCGTCGTCGCCGGTGGCGGTGAGGTACGCGCGGCCCGTACCGGCGTGCCGGAGCACGTTGTTGAGCGCCTCCCGGACGGCGTCGCCGAAGCCGGTGGCCACGTCGGAGGGCAGGGCGGGAAGCGCGTGGTACCGGGTGGTGACCCGCAGCCCCAGGTCCTCGGCGTCGCGTACGGCCTCCTCCAGGGCGGTGCCCGCAGGCAGTCGGCCCGGCGCCGGATCGCCCCCGGCCTCGGCCTCGGCCTCGTTCTGCTGCACGAGCCTGCGCAGGTAGTCCGCCTCGCGGGCACAACGGCTGCGCACGCCCTCGCTGTTGGCGTCGACGTTGCCCTGGGCGATGGCGGTGAGAGTGGCCAGAACGGTGTCGTGCAGGGCCCGGTGGTGGGCGATCCGTTCCGCGTACCGGGCACTCTCGGCCTCGGCGCGCACGGCCTGGGCGGTCGCGGCGTCCAGCAGCCTGCCCTGGCGGCGCAGGTACCACCAGAAGACCAGGGCGATCGCGGCGGACGATGCCACGGCGTTGAGGTGGCCGACGGTGACGGCGACCTGGGCGTCGGCCATGCCGTAGCCCACGAGGTGCGCGGCGCCGACGGCCAGCACCGAGGCGAGCGCCGCCCAGCGCCGCAGGGCGATGGCGGCGACGGCGCTCGACGAGCCGCCCAGCAGCATGACCCAGGCGATGGACGGCGCGTCCCTGGTGTCCGCCCAGGCGTAGGCGGCGAAGGGCAGGGCGCACCCGGTGACGAGCACGTCCAGGACGACCGCCCGCCGGTCGAACCAGCCGCGCCTGCGGGCGGCGCCGTGGACCAGCACGCTGCAGCCCAGCGCGGTCGCGAGCACGGCCCAGGACACCGGGCGGCCGGCCTGGTGCCGGGCGACGGCGGCGACCCCGACCAGCAGATGGCTGGCGCGGTACAGCAGCGTGGCGAGCACCAGGAACGCCTGCGCCCGTTGCACCCCCGACCCGAGGCCGCCCGTGCCGTCGGGTCCCCCCTCCGCCGCCGCCCCGGCACCGCGCCGCGGTATGCCCCCGTTGTCGCCCCGCCCCATGTCCCCTCCGCAGCAGCGCACACCCCGTCGGACGCGAGGCACCGGGCCGGGCGCCGCACCGTCCGCGGAGACGTGTGATTCCGGGGTGTACGGTCTTCCGGCCGCACGGGTTGCCCAGTTCCCCAACTGGCCCGCACCGCAACGCCCTTGACACCCCACCTTGGTCGAGTGCCAGGCTACTCGTCCGTGCCCGCCGCCCGGACAGGACGGGCCACCCGGTCCGCGGGCTCCGAAAGGCCGGACACCTCGTCGACCAAGGGCTGGACGCGGTACGGGACGACCGCGCTCAGCGCGATGACCGTCCTGCTGCGCCGCACGCCCGGCACCTCGAGCACGTGGTCGATCACCTGCTGCACGTGCTGGTTGCTCGTGCCCGCGATACGGCACCAGATGTCGCCGGGGCCCGTCACGACGTGCGCCTCCAGGATCTGCGGAACGGCCCGCAGACGCGCCGCGATGGCCTCGCGGGCGGGCTGGTGCACCTCGAACGTCGTGAACGCCTGGACCACGTGCCCGAGGGCGGCGACGTCCATGTCCGGGCCGTAACCGGTCACCACGCCGGAGCCGGTCAGCCGGTCGAGCCGGGCCTGCAGGGTGCCGCGGGCGACGCCGAGCCGACGGGCGATCTCCAGCAGGCCCTCACGCGGACGCTCCCGGAGCAGCCGCAGCATCCGGCCGTCGAGCTGGTCGAGCCCCTGTCGTGCCACCGTACCTGCCGATCTGCCACCCGAAGGGCAGCCCGATCCCGCATCGGCTGCCAAATCGGCAGCCGACGGATGCCTCTGTTGCCCATTGGGCACTCCCCGTCCCACCCTATGTGCTCCCGTCCAGGAGGAGACCCGTTCCGTGAGGCAGCACACGCACCCGTTCGTCCCCTACCGCCCCGACCGGTACGACGAGGCCGAAATGGTCCGGCGGGGAAGGGACTTCGTGTCGTTCGTCGACCGCAGGCGCAGCGTGCGGTTCTTCAGCGACGAGCCGGTCCCGCGCGAGTGCGTCGACCTCGCCGTCGCCGCGGCCAACACCGCACCCTCCGGCGCCCACTTCCAGCCGTGGAAGTTCGCCGTGATCGGCGACGCCGCGACCAAGCACCGCATCCGCGTCGCCGCCGAGGAGGAGGAACGGGTCAACTACGAGGGCGGGCGCATCCCGCCCGAGTGGCGCGCCGCGCTCGCCCGCCTCGAAACGGACTCCGACAAGGGCTTCCTCGACGTCGTCCCGTGGATCGTGGTCTGCTTCGCCGAGAAGAGCACCGCGCTGCCGGACGGTTCGCTGCGCAAGAACTACTACGTGAACGAGAGCGTGGGCATCGCCTGCGGCCTCTTCATCACCGCCCTGCACGCGATGGGCCTGAGCACCCTCACCCACACGCCCAACCCGATGGCCTTCCTCACCAAAATCTGCGGACGCCCCGGCAACGAACGCCCCTACATCCTCTTCCCCGTCGGCTACGCGGCGCCCGACTGCGAGGTCCCGGACCTGGCCCGAAAGCCCCTGGCGGAGGCGATCACCGAGCCCCCGCGCTGACGGCCCCCGACCGCCGTGGGCGTCGTCGGGGGCCGTCGCGGCCGTCGGGGCCGTCGGCTCAGGTCCGGCTCACCTCCCGGCGAGCCGCCGCCGGCGGACCAACAGCCCACCGGCCACCCCGGCGGCGGCGAGGGCGCCGGCTGCCACCCCGGCGGCGACCGGCACGGTGTCCGCCGGCCCCGAGTCCGCGTGGGCGTCCGGGGCGGCGACCCGCGCCCGCCCGGCCCCGGTGTCGTACCCGCCGGCGTAGCCGCCCTCGTCGTACGCGGACCCCGGCATCTTGTCGGCGTACCGCTGGTGCACCAGGCGCTGGTAGCGCGCCAGGCCGGTGCCCCCGGCGCCGACGGAGGCGCGGGCCTCCTCGTTCAGCGGGACCACCCGGCCCTCGGCCACCCGGTACCAGGCGTTCAACTGGGGCTCCCGGAAGACCACCGAACCGGCGCCGGCGCGGGCCGCGTAGTCGGTCTCGTCGCTCCCGGTGGCGATGTTGACCACCTGCCACTTCCCGGCGACCCGGGCCGTCCACACCGAGGCGGTGTCGCCGTCGGCGTCGACGGCCTCGGACGCGGCGAACTCCATCGTGGCCACCGGGGTCCGGCCCGCCGAGGCCGCGGTGACGAACTCCGGGTTGAGCGAGTACACCGGTACGGCCGTGCCGACCAGGCGCGGATCGGCGGCCTCGGCGGCGGTGGCCTCCTGGGCGGGGCCGAGTCTGCCCTTGCGGCCCGGCGGGAGGCCGTCGCGGGCGAAGAAGGTCTCCAGGACCCGCAGGGTGGCGGGGTCCCCGGCGGCCCGGTGGGCGGCGGACAGCTGCGCCGGGGTGGGGGCGTCGGCCACCACAGCGGTATCGGAGGGTCCCGTCTGGCCGGCGGCGGCCGCCGGACCGGGCCCGAGAAGGGCCACGCCGGGCAGCGCGATCAGCAGGACGGTGTGTCGGAGTCGGGGTCGCATGCCGGGCTCACGCTCCGATGCCGTAGAGGGAGTGGGTCCAGAAGAAGGAGCCGTTGTTGACGTAGTAGCCGTAGGCGGCCCAGTTGTAGCGGTTGCTCGACGGCCAGGGGTCGCCCCAGTACACCCAGTTCTCGCTGACGTCGTAGCCGTACACGGTCAGCATGTGGCCGCCGCCGGACTGCCACTGGATCCGCGACATCACCGGGCGGTCGGCGTCTATCTCCCGGGTGATCGTGTCGTAGTTCAGGTAGCCGTTGACGTACCGGCCCGGATTGATGCCCATCGCGTCGAACGCCCGCTGGTCGTTGCCGAGGGTGGCCTGCCAGTTGGGGCAGGAGCTGTTCACGGCCCGGCCGAAGGCGAGGTTGCAGAACTGGTTCTGCGAGTAGTCGTGGCCGTAGTACTCCGCGACGGTGTCGCCCGTCGCGGCCCAGCACCAGTTGCTCAACTGCTGGGCCTGCATGGAGATGTTCAGCCGGCGCCAGGTCCACTCGGCCTGGGTGCTGCTGCTGCCTTTGCTGCTGCTGCTGCCGCCGCCGACCGCCGAGCGAGCGAGGGTGGACGACTGCGCCGGGTGGCCGGACGGCGAAGACGCCGCCGACGCCGCCGAGGGGGTGAGCAGCCCGACGCTCGCGGAGAGCGCGAGCGCGACGGCCCACCGTCGCCGTCTCCGAGGGGACAGGGACAAGCGCATGGATGGCCTCCTTGTGGGGGCGGTGAACGACCGCAGCCGACACGGCCGTTCACCTGACGAACCACCGGCCGGGCCCAGGGGAGAACGACGGGAACCGGACACCGGCGGACCGGGACCGCCCGAACCGGCCGGGGGAGTGGCTCGAGAATCGGACCGCGCGTCCGGTCGTTCAAGGTGCGAGCAAAACGGGCCGGTTCAGCGGTGAACCGGGTGTGAACACCCGTGAACGCCGCACGAGCCGGACCGGATCGCCCCGCGCCCCCGTCTGCCCAGCCCCGCCCGCATCGACCGCCGACCGCCCGCGGACGCTCCGCGCACCGGCCGTGGAATGGTCCCGTCCGACCCGGTGCCTTCGACCGCCGGCTGTGTGAACATCCACTCGAAGCACACGGGACCGGCCACCGGCGGAGGTGAAGATGTGATGCGTACCGATACGCACCCCGGCGGTACCGTGCGGGGCGACCCACCGGAAGATGCCCTGCCCGATGCCCTGACCGACGCGCTGACCGGGGCCCTGCGCACCGGCCCCTTCCACCTGGCCCTGCGCACGGCCGTCCGACGCCGCGGCCTCGCCCTGCACCGCATCCGCCACCACCTGGCCGAACAGGGCCTCCAGGTCAGCGTGACCAGCCTCAGCTACTGGCAGCGCGGTGAACGGGTACCGGCAAGGCCCGAGTCGGTACAGGTGGTCAGGGCACTCGAACACATCCTGGACATCGCCCCCGGCGCCTTGCTGCGCCTGCTGGAGCCGACCCGAGGCGGAGTCACGGGCACCACGACCCGGGCGGCCCGCCGCTACCAGGAGCTGATCGGTTCGGACACGGCGGTCCTCCACCTGCTGGACCAACTCGACTGCCCCACCGAGGACCGCCTCCACACGGTGAGCCAGTCGGAGCAGGTGCACCTCGGCCCCCGGCGCGAACTGTGGCGCCGCGAGGTCCAGCAACTCGTACGGGCACACCGGGGCAACGTCGACCGATACGTCTCCATCTACCAGGGCGACCCCGGCTGCGACATCACCCGGGTACGGATCGACCCCCTGGACAACTGCCGCCTGGGCCGCGTACGCGGTGATCAGTCGGCCTCCCTGCTCGCCGTGGAGCTGGTCTTCGACCGCCCTCTGTCCCTCGGCGAGACCCAGCCCTTCCGCTACCGCGTCACCGACGGCACCGGCGGTGAGTGCACCGAGTACACCCGGGGCTTCCGCTACCCGGTGGGCCACTACCTCCTCCAGGTCTACTTCGCCCCACCGGCCCTCCCCGTCCGCTGCTACCGCTTCACCCGCCGCTCCGCCCACGCCCCCCGCCACCGCGTGAGCCAGATCCCCCTCAACGGCTACCACAGCGCCCACCTGACGGAACAGGACGCCAGCCCGGGCATCGTGGGCCTGGCCTGGGAATGGGACTGATCTCGAGGCCCCGGTCAGCGCGAGGCACCGGTGCTTTCGCGCTCACCCGGCCGGGCCGCCGCCTCGGCCGGCCAGGAGGCCATGTCCCGCCCGGACCGGTCGGCCTGCTGGTGTCTCGCTAGCCTGTCGGTATGACGGAGCGCGTCGGACACCACCGTGCGAGGGGTGCGAAGGGTCTGGTCACTCCGGAGGACGCGGACGCGTTGTGGGCCGCTCTGACGGCCGACGGTGCCGTGCCGACGGTTGCCGGGCCGTTCACCCACCGGCCTCACCCCGCCCGGTCGGGGTATGTCCTCCTCGGGTGCCGCGTCGTCACGGCCGTTCAGGTGGACGGGGGCCGGTGGGGTGTTCCGGAGACCCAGGTGCGCGAAGCGGCGGCGGAGTTGAACGCGGTGCGGCTGGACCGGCGGGACCTGGTCCGCGTCGGTCCCTTCCGCGTGTCGCAGGGGCCCGCGTACGACGGGGAAGCACGGATGCGCTGGCGGCGGCGCGTCGCGGACGAGCTGAGCGAGCGGACCGGTCCCGGGCACACGGGGGGCCGACCGACTCACCTGGCGGGGATCGACTGGCGGCGGCTACTGGTGGAGCGCGAGCGTGCCGGGACCCGGACGTGGTGGCTGCCGCGCACGGTGGTGAGGCTGCTCGACGCGGCCGAGCACGCCGAGACACGGTGGCTGCGAGCAGAGCCGGTGCGATCGGCGCAGGGTGCGCCCCAGCAGGCACCGGCCTCGACCACTCCTCCGCCCACCGCCCGCCAGGAGACGGGCGCCGATGGCCGTCCGGAGCAGCGCGTGCCACAGCCCGCCGAGGAGGCCACCGCTCCACCCCGCCCGTACCGGAACGAGCTCGAAGACCGCCAGTACTCCGTGCTCAGCAGAGAGCCCGGCATCACGGAGAGGGTGGCCGGGTGGCTCTGCGCCGTCTGCCTCCGCGTGCCCGCCACGGTCCTCGACCACTGCCACGAGCACGGCTATGTCCGCGCCCCCGTCTGCCAGTCATGCAACACGCGGGAACGTCCCGACCACCTCTACGCCACCGACGTCCGCGTCACGGACCGCTACCTCCGCCTCTTCCGCACCGACGCCGGCACATGGCTCCGCCACTGGCACCGCTGCACCGGCTGTCGCGCACGCACCGTCCTGCCGCTGCCGCACCTCGCCGCGTGGACCGCCTTCAGCGCCTGCCGGTCCCTGCGCCCGACCCACCGGACTCCGGGCGGACGGAAGCCCTGCGGAGCCCTGCGTGTGTCCTGGACGGGCGATCAGGGCACGCCGCGAGCCTGTCTGCTCACCGTCATGGTCGACTTCTGCCCCTCCGGCGAGCACCGGATCCTGGCCCAGGTCCCCTACCGTGAGGCGGTCCGGTTGTTCCGCGGCTGGCTGGCCGAGACGGCCCCCGCCGTGTCCGCCGCGGCCGGCCCCGACCAGGTGGACGGCCTCCCGCCCCAACCCCGCCCGGTCGTCGTGGACACCGGCGGCGACGGCTTGGCACTGTTCTGAGCCGGCCTGCCCCGCCCGGCGAGGTGAACTCCGGCGCCCTCCGCCCACACATGCACGAAGACCCCGACCTCAGAATCTCCGCTGCTGACGGGGCCTTGGACACACCCACACGGTGTGCCCCCAGCAGGATTCAAACCTGCGCACACGGTTCCGGAGGCCGCAACAATCCCGAGCGTTTATGCAGGTCACGCGTACAACTGACAGATAATCAGTCTCGCGATCCCGCGCATGTCCCGCGAGGGTGAAATGCTCTATATATATCAATGGTCCATGGATGTGGCCTTCGGGAGGTGTTTGCCGAGCCTTCGTTCCTTGGGCGTACACCCTTGGCGTCCCGTGCGGGAGCGGTGCGGGAGGCTGTCAGCTGTTCGGCGGGTTTTGCTTGTGGGTGCGGTGAAGGTAGGTCCGGCGTTTGGCGCCCCGATCGCGCGTACGTGCCTGGCGGGTGCGCACTGACTCGTCGCTGGATTCCGTAGCCAAGACAACGCTGTGCCCGGCGTCGACACGCTGCTTGACCAAGGCATGCAGTTGTTCCCTGGTGGTTCCGACGGTTCCGGTGAGCCCGTGTTTGACCAAGTCAATGAACTGGGTTCCAGTGAGGTGACGTTCGACCTGGTCGTATCCGAGCATCCGTGCGGTGCTACCCGCTCGCTTCCCACGCGTGCAGTCGTCATCGAGCAGGAGGCGGATGTACGAGACAGGCAGATACATGCCCGGGGCCAGCCCTTGAGTCGGCCGCCTTTCTGCGCTCTGCGGCCAATAGGCGAGTTTCACAAAGCACGGGTCATTGCCGAGACGCCATTCGCTCGGCTGTGCCGGAGGACTGCTCATCTTGGCTGTTTCTTCGAGGCGGTCGAGTTGGCTTCTCAGGCGTGCATCCACGTATATCGAGCGGGTGTCCGGATCGATTCGCTTGTACTGGACGAAAACGAAGCTCTTGGTCGGCTCGTGATAGTAGAGCATGTCAGTGCCGAGGCGCGACTCCACAGGCGTGGCATTGACATTGACTACCTCGAGCCGCCGTCCTGATGCGTCGTGGAGTACGTGAATGTCACAGCGGACAGTGTTTCCCTGCTGCCATTCGCTGAACATCCCGAACGCCTCGCCAGCGACGCGGACGTCGTAGTCGATGAGGCTGTGCTCCACGGGCTGTGGAATCAGCCCGGCGGTGTACGGAGCGTCTGCTGACTGCGGGCGCTGCCAAGCGGCAAGCGCGGAGAGAGGGAAGTCCGCGATGCGTAGCAGGCTGCCTGTCGCGTCGCGCTGCTCTTGCCATGACTGGTCGGCAGGGCTGTTTCCGAAGACAGGCGGATCGGCTTGGGCTATCAACCAGTCAAGGAGAGGGCCAAGTCCGGGCCACCTCGCGCGTAGCGCGCCCTCCAACGATTGCCATACCGCGTTGCTGCATGCGCCGACTGTGCCCAGCAGTGAAGCGCGGTCGAACTCTTGTCGCAGGGGCGCTGGTACGTCGTTGAGTATGCCGTCGAGACCGTCGAGCGGAACAGTCTCCAGACACTCGCGGAGTGGATCGACGGTAATGCTTTTGTCGACGGCTCCCACAGTGCCATGACGAGCCACGATACCTATCCATGCGAGCCAACGTGACCGGTCACGGCCGGACTGGGCGGGGGCCTCACCGATCAAGAGCACGATAGGCGGTCCGTCGAGGGCTGCGTCGATGTTCAGGCTCTTTGGGCGGGACTTGGTCAGGCGCTGCTCAATTCTGAACTTGCCCTGGTTGGCGTCGAGTTCGTTCGAGCTCAGAGTCACTATAAAGGCCACGCTCGGACCTTATCCCGGCGGCTGCGGCCATGGTCCAGATCGAGCCGATGCTAGACCTTGATGACAGTGATGCGAGAACCGCACAGGGCGGTCAGATCCTCGGGGTCCGAGGTGAGAACCGTCGCCGGACCGGGGGCTGCGAGGGCGGTGGCGCCGAGCATGGCGTCGATGGCGTATTTGTGGCCGTGCAGGCCGGCGTCGGCTAGGAGGGCGGCGGCGTGGCGGGCGATGGGTTCGTTGACCGGTTCGATGACGAGGCGGGAGAGGGTCCACTCCAGGGCCGGGCGGTTGATCCGGGGGTGGACGACTTCCACGAGGGTGGCCGCGGAAGTGATCACCCGCAGGTCGTCGGCGCGAGCGAGGGCGAGCCAACCGGTGACAGTGCGGTCGCGAAGGACGGCCTTCGCCAGCCCTTCGCTGTCGAGGACGAGGGTGCCGCCGGGGGTAGCGGGGGAGGGGCGGGTCACGCGGCGTTCGCCCCGCCTTGCGTTTGCTGCTGGCGGGCCTGGTGGAGCTGGTCGCGCAGGGCCTGGATCTCTTCGTCGGTGATGGGCCCGTGCGCGGCCTCGGCGACCTGGATGAGCTCGTTGAGATTGTCCCGCTCGATCTGGCGCGCGACGGCGGAGGCGACATAGGCAGACAGGCCCGAAGGGCCGCTGCGGGCTCTGGCAGCCTCGGCGATGTCGCGAGGCATGGTGATTGAGTACTTTCCGGTAGGGTCATTCATGCTACACATCCTACCTCTAATCCTCCCCGCTGGTACAGCGCAGAGGGGAGCGCAGCGGCGTCGTTACTACTGAGGCTTTATGTGAGCATCCAGGACGTTCACCTGAGTAGAAGGGTCGTGGACGTCATGACCAACTCGAAATCTCAGGCGCGCGACGTCCCCGGCACGGGGCGTGGAAGCAGGGCCGTGGCCGTTCGCCGCACAGCGGGTGCTACGGATATCAGGGCGCTGGCCGATGACCTCGGCGCGGCGCTCCTCCGTTCCCTTCGGCAAGGCGCTGCGGATGAGTCCCCTGCGGGGATCAGCCGTGGCTTGCCACAGGGCCGCGTGGCTGGGGTCAGTTGGTACGTCTTTGCTCTGGAGTACATGGGGATGAGGTGGCCGCTGATCGCGGCGAAGAGTCGCGATGAGACCAGCGATGCGCTGTACGCGATCACCCGGGGGATGCTCTGGGACGTGCGGGGCCGTCCGAGCGATGAACTGCTGCGGGCGGGGCGATGCGGGGCTGGGCGTTCGTCGTCCCATGCCCGGAGCCGTGCCAGATGCCGGCGGATGTCCGGCTGGCCCTGCGCTGGGTGGCGGGAGCCTCACGTCCGCTGGCCGACCTGATGGATCCGGCCGCCGTGATGCGGTCGGTGTTGACAGCTCTGCGGCTCAAGCAGGATGGCGCGGTGGCGGCGGCCGAGACGCAGCGGCACAAGCACAAGGTCCTGGTTAATGCAGTTCGGTACGCCGTCGAGCAGCGCAAGTTGCCCGCCGACCCACTTGCTTCATCAAATGGAGCGTGGCTGAGACCGTCCACCGGGTCGACCCACAGGTGGTCGCCAACCCAGGTCAGGCGCGTTCCCCGCTGCGCGCGGTCTCCTACGTCGGCAGTTACCAGCGGGCTCGTGGACGGCGGCTGGTCGGACTGTTCGCCGGAATGTAGTACGCCGGGCTGCGCCCCGCCGAAGCGATCGGGGTGTCTTGGGACTGCTGCAGAGTTGGGTGACACCTGACCTGGCTTGCTGAGAGGCGGCCTGGAAGGATGTCGCAGTGTCCAAGCCGTATCCCAAGGAGTTCCGCGAGGACGTCGCGCGGGTCGCGCGCAACCGCGAGCCCGGTGCCACGCTGGAACAGATCGCCGCCGACTTCGGCGTCCACCCGATCACGCTGTCGAAGTGGCTGCGCCGCGCCGACACGGACGAGGGCGCCAGGCCCGCAACGGCATCCGGTGAGTCGGCCGAGCTGCGCGAGGCGCGGAAGCGGATCCGGCTGCTGGAGCAGGAGAACGAGGTGCTCAGGAGGGCGGCGGCGTATCTGTCGCAGGCGAATCTGCCGGCAAAATGATGTACCCGCTCGTCCGCGAGCTGGCCGCCGCCGCTGCCCCTTGCCGGGTGCCGGTGGCGGTGACGTACCGGGTGCTCGGGCTGGCCCGCCAGCCCTACTGCCGGTGGCTGGACCGGTCGATCACCGACGCCGATTTGACCGAGGCATACCGTGCCATCGCCTTGTTCGATGCGCACCGCGACGATCCTGAGTTCGGCCACCGCTTCCTTCTCGACGAACACGCGTCGCCGGTGAGGTGATGGCCGAGCGGACCGCCTGGCGGATCTGCCGGGACAACGGCTGGTGGAGTGCCTTCGGCAAGCGCAGGGGCCGCGGGAAGAACGCCAAGGCCGGGCCGCCGGTCCACGATGACCTGGTGCGGCGGGACTTCACCGCGGACGGGCCGAACCAGCTGTGGCTTACGGACATCACCGAGCACGCAACCGGCGAGGGCAAGCTGTATCTGTGCGCCGTCAAGGACGCTTTCTCGGGCCGTATCGTGGGCTAGTCCGTCGACGCCCGGATGCAGTCCTGCCTCGCGGCGGGAGCCCTGGAGTCAGCCGTCGCCCGCCGCGGCCCCGTCGCGGGGTGCATCGTGCACTCCGACCGCGGCTCGCAATTCCGCTCCCGCAAGGTCGCCGCCGCCCTCACCAGACATGGCCTGGTCGGTTCGATGGGCAGGGTCGGGGCCGCCGGCGACAATGCCGCGATGGAGAGCTTCTTCGCACTGCTGCAGAAGAACGTCCTCGACCGCCGTACCTGGGCCACTCGACATGAGTTGCGGATCGCGATCGTCACCTGGATCGAGCGGACTTACCACCGGCGCCGACGGCAACGACGCCTGGGCCGATTGACCCCGTCGAGTACGAGACCATCATATCCCCACCCGCAACTCTGGCTGCATAAACCCCGCTGTCACCCGATCATGCAGCAGTCCCAAACGCCAAGATTGCCAAATCGCTGGAAGAGGACGGAGACGTGGTGTAGCAACGAGTACGACGCCCGTAGGGCAGTCCAAACCTCTTGGACTGCCCTCGCTCTGTGCAGGCAGGTGCTGGATATTGCCTAGCTTGGGTAAGCATCGAATCGGGCCGTGGTCGCGCTCTAGATAGCAAAGGAGCATCGTGGAAGATAAAGATGAGAGTCTCTTGGGTGGAAGCCTCGGGTACTTCTGGGAAGATGTTCGATCTGGAAAATCCTCTAATGGCAAGGTGAGCGGATTCTTGAAAAGTTTGAACGACGGGAATGTTCAGCTTGATTATTTTCTGGATCTGGATTCTGCCTGGCGGGATGGCTATGTGCTCCCCAAGTGCATCTATGGTGCCACTGTTAATGGGCGTGTTTTGCTTCTGGATTTCATTCAATCTAGGGTAACGAGGCGGACGAATGAGCTGCCATCCGTGCGTACTCAGGTAGCCGGAACGGCGATCCTCGGAGCGACGCCCGAGCATGTGAAAAGAGATGCGGCCATCTCTGTTTCTGTGTTCTTCCCCGGCGTCACTCATTGGGCTGGACTGCAGACTGTTTCTGAAGAATCGCAGAGCGATGATGAGGGGAGAGGTAAGAGCGTCTCTCTTCATGTTGAAGGCGCGCCAAGGCAAGAGTGCCGTCTTAGCCAAGGCCGCACGATCTCGATCGCGTCGCATTGGAAGCTGGGAGGGGATGTTGACGACGGGTCAATCTTTGCGCCTGTGTCTCTGGAATGTTCTACGCGTAGGGCTCAAGCCTTCCGAGATCTACTAGATCCGCTGATGCAGGTGCAGGATATTCTAAATTTTGCCTATGCAGGTTTCGTTCCGGCTCGTGGTGGGCGCGTGAGGTTCGCGACGAATGAGAGTCCGCTTGTTCACCCCAGGGTCTGGTGTGCTCGGATCATGCAAGTTCCTGACGGGGTAACCACTCCAAAATCAATGACCGCAACGCCGATGTTCTCCTTGGCGCACATTGGAGGAATTCGAGGACTTGCCCGCTGGGCTAAATATTGTGATCAAGTGCCGCGTGTTCATCGGGCTATTTCTCTTGGGTACCGAATCGGCATGGCCAATGTGGAAGCTCGCTTTTTGGAGGTGGCTTCGGCGATCGAATATTGGGTGGCCTTGCAAGATCAGGCTGGGCTGAAATGGGCTCAAGAGAAGAGGCGGCCGTTGGCGCTAGCCCGCCATGTAGGTAGAGAATTCACTGAGTGGATCGGCGATCCCCAAGACTGGGATAGCGTTTTCGCTGGTACCTACAATGCTGTCAAGCATGATCCCAAATTTTCACCTGACCCGTATGCTTTGAACTATCTAGCCGGATCAGGGTGGCTTTTGCTGTTGTCAGATGTCCTGAATAGAATTTCTGGAACGAAACTTCCGGGGAAGGTAGTGATTGGAAATCACAGAAATTCCGATCTGGGGCGGAAGGTGTGCGAGTTGCTTTCAGACCCCAGCTCGTCGGTCAAGCGGCGCGAGGAACCTAGGAGGAAGAGGCGGGGGCGCGCATAGCAGTCCTGCAGCGAAGGGGGATGGTGCCCGCGGCTGCATGCTGTTCTCAGGCAGTGCTGAGTGCACGCAATCTGTGTCGGCGCCGCCTGGCTTCCATGCGGGGGCGGTCGGGATGCAGAGCGTGAGATGCCGGCAGTGCCGTGTGAGCTGAGGGCAGCAGCGTTTGGCCCGCGGTGTGTGTCGGAGGTGTGTCGCGGACGCGGAGAGACAACGAGAGAGGGCGGGAGTCAGTGAGACTGACTCCCGCCCTCTTCTGTCGGCATCCGCCCTGGTCACGTACGGATTTTCGTAGGTAACCAGGCGAGTGCCCCCGGCAGGATTCGAACCTGCGCACACGGCTCCGGAGGCCGTTGCTCTATCCCCTGAGCTACGGGGGCGTGTTCGTCGCGTTCGGTGTTGCTCGCGGCGACGGGTAGAACACTACCAGCTCGCCCGGGGTGGTCATGAACGGGTTTTCGCGGGTCGTGACGGTGCCCGTGCGGGGCGTTGTCACCCGCGGGGGGCGGAAGTCGGGAAAACCCGGACGCGGTGGCCGGTCCGGACCTACTCTCGAGTGGTGCCTAGGCCGTCCGGCCGGATTCTTGTTGTGGACGACAACAAGGTCATCCGGCAGCTGATCAGGGTCAACCTCGAGCTGGAGGGCTTCGAGGTCGTGACCGCGGGCGATGGTGCCGAGTGTCTGGAAGTCGTCCATCAGGTGCGGCCCGACGCCGTGACGCTGGACGTGGTCATGCCTCGGCTGGACGGGCTCAGGACCGCGGCCCGGCTGCGTGCCGATCCGCGTACCCGGGACCTTCCGATCGCGATCGTCAGCGCCTGTACGCAGTACGAGGTCGAGGCCGGGTTCGCCGCGGGGGCGGACGCCTTTCTGTCCAAGCCCTTCGAACCCGCCGAGTTGGTCGGTCTGGTGCGGCAGTTGGTGGAGCGGAAGGCCAGCGGGTCCACCGTCGTCAACGGGGCGTCCGGACCGGGTTCCGGGCCGCCGGGCTCCGGGGCCGGGGTCTCGCCGCCGAGGGTGCGTGGGCTCGCCGGGGAGAGTGGGGCGTCCGCGCAGGCGTGACCTGCGACCCGGGTCCGGTCCCCCTCGCGGGTGCCGGCTCACGTCCATATCCCGGGACCGGCGCAAATCGGTTCGCGTCCCCACCCCCTTCCTCCCATACGCTTGTCCCGTGACACCCGTAGAGCTCTCCCGCACCGTGCTGCACGCGGTGCGTCGCGCCGTCGACGCGGGGGAGCTGAGCGTGGCCGTGCCGACGCGTGCCGTGGTCGCGCCGCCGGGGCCCGGCGGGTGCGGGGACTACGCCACCAGCATCGCCCTCCAGCTGGCCCGCCCGGCCGGGCAGCCGCCCCTGGAGGTCGCCGAGGTGCTGCGGCCCTACCTCATGGGCACCGACGGCATCACCGACGTCGTACTCACCGGGCCGGGGTTTCTCAACATCAGTCTCGACCGCGCCGCCACCGCCGCCGGAGTCGTCGGCGAGATCCTGAGCCGCGGGGAGCGGTACGGGTACGCCGACGGGCCCGACGGGCGTGTCGTGCAGCTGCACTGTCCGTACGAGGTGCGTGCCGTCGTCGTCGGCGAGGTCGCGGCGCGGCTCCTGCGTTCCCAGGGGGCGCTGGTGCGGGTGACCGCCGAGGGGTTCGAGCCCGGCTGGGCCTCCGTCCTCGGGGTGACGGTCGACGCCGTCGGGGTCGCCCCGGCCGCGCTGCCCGTCAACGTCCGGCCCGTCCCCGCACACGGGTCCGCCGACCCGATGCCCCTCGGGCGGGACGCCGGGCGCTGGGCCCTGCTCCACCCCGCGGCCCACGACCGGCCCCGGGCCGGCGACCAGTACCTCGTCCAGCGGGAGGCGAATCCCCTGTTCCGCGTGCGGTACGCCCACGCCCGTGCCCGGGCCGCCACGCGCAACGCCGCCGACCTCGGGTTCACCGCGGCCCCCGGACCCGTCGCCGAGCGCGACCTCCTCGCCGCCCTCGCCGACCACCCCCGCGTTCTCGCCGCCGCCGCGGACCACCGCGCCCCCGACCGGCTCGCCCGGCATCTCGTCACCGTCGCCGACGCCGCGCTGCCGTTCCTGCCCACCGTGCTGCCCCGCGGCGGGGAGAAACCCTCGGCCGCCCACCGCGCCCGGCTGGCCCTCGCCGAAGCCGTCGGGGCGGTGCTGGCCGGCGGCCTGGCCCTGCTCGGCATCGACGCACCCGAACACCTCTGAGAGAGCACGGAAGACGCCATGAGCCGTTCCGCACACCCCGCCGGGCCCCGCCACGCCGATGTCCTGCCCGAAGGGCACTACTCCGCCCCGGCCGAGGACCTGAACGCCCTCGATCCCAAGGTCTGGGCCCGCACCGTCGGGCGGGACGCGGACGGGGTCGTCACCGTCGGCGGGATCGCCGTCACGCAGCTCGCCGAGGAGTACGGCACCCCCGCCTACATCCTCGACGAGGCCGACTTCCGGGAGCGGGCGCAGGCGTGGCGGACCGCGTTCGGCGACGACGCCGACGTGTTCTACGCCGGGAAGGCGTTCCTGTCGCGCGCCGTCGTGCGGTGGCTGGACGAAGAAGGGCTCAACCTCGATGTCTGCTCCGGGGGCGAGCTGGCCACCGCGCTGTCCGCCGGGATGCCCGCCGAGCGGATCGCCTTCCACGGGAACAACAAGTCCCCGGAAGAGATCGAGCGCGCCGTGCGCGCCGGGGTGGGGCGGATCGTGCTCGACTCCTTCCAGGAGATCGTGCGGGTCGCGCACATCGCCCAGTCGCTCGGCAAGCGGCAGCGGGTGCAGATCCGGATCACCGTCGGGGTCGAGGCGCACACGCACGAGTTCATCGCCACCGCCCACGAGGACCAGAAGTTCGGGATTCCGCTGGCCGGCGGGCAGGCGGCGGAGGCCGTGCGGCGGGCGCTGCAGCTGGACGGGCTGGAGGTCATCGGGATCCACTCGCACATCGGGTCCCAGATCTTCGACATGTCGGGGTTCGAGGTCGCCGCGCACCGGGTCGTGGGGCTGCTCAAGGACATCCGGGACGAGCACGGGGTCGAGCTGCCCGAGATCGACCTCGGGGGCGGCCTCGGCATCGCGTACACCAGTGACGACGACCCCCGCGAGCCGCACGAGATCGCCAAGGCGCTGACCGAGATCGTGACCCGGGAGTGCGAGGGCGCCCGGCTCGCCACCCCCCGCATCTCCGTCGAGCCCGGGCGGGCCATCGTGGGGCCGACCGCCTTCACGCTGTACGAGGTCGGCACCGTCAAGCCGCTCGACGGGCTGCGGACGTACGTCTCCGTCGACGGCGGGATGTCCGACAACATCCGGACCGCGCTCTACGACGCCGAGTACAGCGTTGCCCTCGCCTCCCGCGCCTCCGACGCCGAGCCGATGCTCGTGCGCGTCGTCGGCAAGCACTGCGAGAGCGGGGACATCGTGGTCAAGGACGCCTTCCTGCCGGGGGACCTGGCACCCGGTGACCTCATCGCCGTACCGGCGACGGGGGCCTACTGCCGTTCCATGGCCAGCAACTACAACCACGCGCTGCGGCCGCCGGTCGTCGCCGTGCGGGACGGTGCGGCGCGGGTCGTCGTGCGGCGGGAGACCGAGGAGGATCTGCTGCGTCTCGACGTCGGGTGATGCCCGAGGGAGGGGGAAGCGGGGGCGGGCGAAGATCTTTCGGTCCGCACCCCCTCCGAAAATGAAATAAACGTCTCACGATCCGGACGAAAGGCAGAAAATCCCGTCCGGTGCGTGAGACTGGTCCAACCGTAGACGGTATGAGGAAACGAGGTCGGATGATGCGTACGCGTCCGCTGAAGGTGGCGCTGCTGGGCTGTGGAGTGGTCGGCTCAGAGGTGGCGCGCATCATGACGACGCACGCCGCCGACCTCGCCGCCCGGATCGGGGCCCCGGTGGAGCTCGCGGGTGTTGCCGTACGGCGGCCCGACAAGGTGCGGGAGGGCATCGACCCGGCCCTCGTCACCACCGACGCCACCGCGCTCGTCAAGCGCGGGGACATCGACGTCGTGGTGGAGGTGATCGGCGGGATCGAGCCCGCGCGGACGCTCATCACCACCGCCTTCGCGCACGGCGCCTCCGTGGTCTCCGCCAACAAGGCGCTCATCGCCCAGGACGGCGCCGCCCTGCACGCCGCCGCCGACGAGCACGGCAAGGACCTGTACTACGAGGCCGCCGTCGCCGGTGCCATCCCGCTGATCCGGCCGCTGCGCGAGTCCCTCGCCGGTGACAAGGTCAACCGGGTGCTCGGCATCGTCAACGGCACGACCAACTTCATCCTCGACGCCATGGACTCGACCGGCGCCGGGTATCAGGAGGCGCTCGACGAGGCCACGGCCCTCGGGTACGCCGAGGCCGACCCGACCGCCGACGTCGAGGGCTTCGACGCCGCCGCCAAGGCCGCCATCCTCGCCGGGATCGCCTTCCACACGCGCGTGCGCCTCGACGACGTCTACCGCGAGGGCATGACCGAGGTCACCGCCGCCGACTTCGCCTCCGCCAAGGAGATGGGCTGCACCATCAAGCTGCTCGCCATCTGCGAGCGGGCGGCGGACGGGGAATCGGTCACCGCGCGCGTGCATCCCGCGATGATCCCGCTCAGCCATCCGCTGGCCAACGTGCGCGAGGCGTACAACGCGGTCTTCGTCGAGTCCGACGCCGCCGGACAGCTCATGTTCTACGGGCCCGGCGCCGGCGGTTCGCCGACCGCGTCCGCCGTGCTCGGCGACCTGGTGGCCGTGTGCCGCAACCGGCTGGGCGGAGCGACCGGACCCGGTGAGTCCGCCTACGCCGCCCTGCCCGTCTCCCCGATGGGCGACGTCGTCACGCGCTACCACATCAGCCTCGACGTGGCCGACAAACCGGGCGTGCTCGCCCAGGTGGCGACCGTGTTCGCGGAGCACGGTGTCTCCATCGACACCGTGCGGCAGTCCGGCAAGGACGGCGAGGCCTCCCTCGTCGTCGTCACCCATCGCGCGTCCGACGCCGCCCTCGGCGGTACGGTCGAGGCGCTGCGCAAGCTCGACACCGTGCGGGGTGTCGCCAGCATCATGCGGGTTGAAGGAGAGTAACCAGCAATGACCCACCAGTGGCGCGGAATCATCGAGGAGTACCGGGACCGGCTGCCCGTCTCCGACAGCACGCCCGTCGTGACGCTCCGTGAGGGCGGCACCCCGCTCGTGCCCGCGCAGGTGCTCTCCGAGCGCACGGGCTGCGAGGTCCACCTCAAGGTCGAGGGGGCGAACCCGACCGGGTCCTTCAAGGACCGCGGCATGACCATGGCCATCAGCAAGGCGAAGGAGGAGGGCGCGCAGGCCGTCATCTGCGCGTCCACCGGGAACACGTCCGCCTCCGCCGCCGCCTACGGTGTGCGCGCGGGCATGGTCTCCGCCGTGCTCGTACCGCAGGGCAAGATCGCGCTCGGCAAGATGGGCCAGGCCCTGGTGCACGGCGCGAAGATCCTCCAGGTCGACGGCAACTTCGACGACTGCCTGACGCTGGCCCGTGCGCTCAGCGACAACTACCCGGTGGCACTGGTCAATTCGGTCAACCCGGTGCGTATCGAGGGGCAGAAGACGGCCGCCTTCGAGATCGTGGACATGCTCGGCGACGCGCCCGACATACATGTCCTTCCCGTGGGCAACGCGGGCAACATCACCGCGTACTGGAAGGGGTACCGGGAGTACGCCGCCGACGGGGTCAGCACCAGGAAGCCCCGTATGTGGGGGTTCCAGGCCTCCGGCTCCGCCCCGATCGTGCGCGGCGAGGTCGTCAAGGACCCGTCGACCATCGCCACCGCCATCCGGATCGGCAACCCCGCCTCGTGGGACTTCGCGCTCGCCGCGCGGGACGAGTCGGGCGGTGCCATCGACGAGGTGACGGACCGTGAGATCCTGCGGGCCTACCGGCTGTTGGCCTCGCAGGAGGGCGTCTTCGTGGAGCCCGCCTCCGCCGCCTCCGTGGCCGGTCTGCTGAAGGCCGCCGAGCAGGGCAAGGTCGACCCGGGGCAGCGCATCGTGTGCACCGTCACCGGCAACGGGCTGAAGGACCCGGACTGGGCCGTCGCCGGCGCCCCGCAGCCGGTCACCGTCCCGGTCGACGCGGCGACGGCGGCCGAGCGGCTCGGGCTGATCTGAGCGCCGCGCCGGTGAAAGGCGCCCGGCGCAGGAGGGCGTAGGCGACGCCCGGCCGGGAAAGTCACTGACGGGGGGTGCACAGGGGGCTTACGACACGCATCGTGCGCCTCCTGTGCGCCCTATGTCGCCACAGAACCTTCCTTCGATAGGCTGTACCTAACCCGCCTGCCGCATATGCCGCGGTACCGCGCCGTCTCCGCGGTCGCGCCCAGGGTTCTGTACGTCATCGTCGTCGTCATCGAATGTCATTCGACAGTCACGCAGCTCAAGGAGAGTCATCGAGCGATGGCCGGTCCAGCGTTCCGCGCCGCCGCCGTCAGGGTGCGCGTCCCCGCAACCAGCGCCAATCTCGGTCCGGGCTTCGACGCCCTGGGCCTCGCGCTGGGTCTGTACGACGACGTGGTCGTCCGGGTGGCCGACTCCGGGCTGCACATCGACATCGCGGGTGAGGGCAGCGAGACCCTTCCCCGCGACGAGAAGCACCTCCTCGTCCGTTCCCTGCGCACCGCCTTCGACCTGCTCGGCGGGCAGCCGCGCGGGCTGGAGATCGTCTGCGCCAACCGCATCCCGCACGGCCGCGGCCTCGGCTCCTCCTCCGCCGCCATCTGCGCCGGCATCGTCGCCGCGCGCGCGGTGACCATAGGCGGCGAGGCCCGCCTCGACGACGCCGCGCTGCTCGACCTCGCCACCGAGATCGAGGGCCACCCGGACAACGTGGCGGCCTGTCTCCTGGGCGGATTCACCCTCTCCTGGATGGAGTCCGGCGCCGCCCGGGCGATCAGGATGGAGCCCTCCGATTCCATCGTTCCGGTGGTTTTCGTGCCCGGAAAGCCGGTACTGACCCAGACCGCGCGCGGACTGCTCCCGCGCAGCGTCCCGCACGTCGACGCCGCCGCGAACGCCGGCCGCGCCGCGCTGCTCGTCGAGGCCCTCACCCGGCGCCCCGAGCTGCTGCTGCCGGCCACCGAGGACCGCCTGCACCAGGAGTACCGCGCGCCGGCCATGCCGGAGAGCACGGCGCTGGTGGAACGGCTGCGTGGCGACGGCATCCCCGCGGTGATCTCGGGTGCCGGACCCACGGTGATGGCACTGGCCGACGCCGACACGGCCGACAAGGTCGAGGCGCTGGCCGGAACGGACTGGGCGGCCAACCGGCTCGGCCTGGACCAGCAGGGCGCGACCGTCCTGCCCCTGGCGACCGCCAGCGACACCTGACGCGGACGGTTGCCGGATTTCGAGAGGGGGAATGTTTGTTGGATCCGGTAGTGTTAACCTCAAGTCTGCACCCGACCCCACCATGGCGAGGTGCCTCGTGTCCCCGTCCGGGACAGACATTCTTCCGGGAGCCCCCCAAGCCGCATTCTGCAGTGGATGTCGTACGTGATCAGTACGGCCGACACGGGCATTGAGCGGCCCACCGGTGGGGGTTACCCCCGCTGGGGGAGTTTCGGAACCGGTGCGACCACGCCGCATGACACAGACACCGGGTGCCACGGCTAGGGGAAGCGCCATCACCAGATATCTCTTCCGCCGTTCAGGCGGACCACCGCCCCGGCACGGTTCACACAGCAAGGACCGAAGCCGGACAGCACAACCGGTCGCCGAGCCAGACAGGCCGACGTCCGCTCCAGGGAAGGACCCTTCGTGAGCGACACCACCGATCTGATGGGCGCACGTGTCGAGGAGACCGCTGCCGCGCCCGCCACGGACGCCTCCGCGCCTGCCACCGGTGCCGGCTCCCGGCGGCGCCGCGGTACCGGCCTCGAGGGCATGGTGCTGGCCGAGCTGCAGCAGGTCGCATCCGGCCTCGGCATCAGGGGCACCGCGCGCATGCGCAAGAGCCAGCTGATCGAGGTCATCAAGGAGGCGCAGGCCGCGGGGGGAGCCCCCGCCAAGGCCGCGCCCGCGGACACCGCCGGCGAGACCAAGCCGAAGCGCCGCAGCACCTCCCGGACCCGTACGGGCGACGAGGCGCCCGCCGAGAAGGCGGAGCGGGCGGAGAAGGCCGGCAAGGCCGACAAGAAGGCGGACAAGGCGGCCGCCGACAAGGCCGCCGCCCAGCAGCAGATCGAGATCCCCGGTCAGCCGTCCCCCAAGGTCAACGCCTCGGCCGAGCAGGCAGCCCCCGCCGACGACGCCCCCTCCGAGCGCCGTCGTCGCCGGGCCACCTCCGACGCGGGCAGCCCGTCCGCCACCGACACGACGGTGGCCGTGGAGACCCGCGCCGAGCCGAAGGCCGACACGTCGGCCCCGCAGCAGTCGCAGCAGCAGGGCCACCAGCAGGGCCAGGGCGACGCCCGTTCCGACGGTGAGGGCGGCGACGGCCGCCGCCGCGACCGCCGTGACCGCGGTGACCGCGGTGACCGTGGCGAGCGCGGCGACCGTGGCGAGCGCGGCCGCGACCGGCGCAACAAGGGCGACGACCAGCAGAACCAGGGCGGCGGTCGCCAGGACCGCCAGCAGCAGGGCGGCGGACGCCAGGACCGTCAGCAGCACGACGACGGTTACGACGACGACGGCAGCGGCCGTCGGGGCCGTCGCGGCCGCTACCGGGACCGCCGGGGCCGTCGCGGGCGCGACGAGATCCAGGAACCGCAGATCAACGAGGACGACGTCCTCATCCCGGTCGCCGGCATCCTCGACATCCTCGACAACTACGCGTTCATCCGGACCTCCGGCTACCTGCCCGGCCCCAACGACGTGTACGTCTCCCTCGCCCAGGTCCGCAAGAACGGCCTGCGCAAGGGCGACCACCTCACCGGTGCCGTGCGCCAGCCCAAGGAGGGCGAGCGCCGCGAGAAGTTCAACGCCCTGGTGCGCCTGGACTCCGTCAACGGCATGGCGCCCGAACACGGCCGCGGACGGCCGGAGTTCAACAAGCTGACGCCGCTCTACCCGCAGGACCGCCTCCGCCTGGAGACGGACCCGGGCGTGCTCACCACCCGCATCATCGACCTGGTCGCGCCGATCGGTAAGGGCCAGCGCGGTCTGATCGTGGCCCCGCCGAAGACCGGCAAGACCATGATCATGCAGGCGATCGCCAACGCGATCACGCACAACAACCCCGAGTGCCACCTGATGGTCGTCCTGGTCGACGAGCGTCCCGAAGAGGTCACCGACATGCAGCGGTCGGTGAAGGGCGAGGTCATCTCCTCGACCTTCGACCGCCCGGCCGAGGACCACACCACGGTCGCCGAGCTGGCCATCGAGCGCGCCAAGCGCCTGGTGGAGCTGGGTCACGACGTCGTCGTGCTGCTCGACTCGATCACGCGTCTGGGCCGTGCGTACAACCTCGCCGCCCCGGCCTCCGGCCGCATCCTGTCCGGTGGTGTCGACTCGACCGCCCTGTACCCGCCGAAGCGCTTCTTCGGTGCGGCCCGCAACATCGAGGACGGCGGCTCGCTGACCATCCTCGCCACCGCCCTGGTGGACACCGGGTCCCGCATGGACGAGGTCATCTTCGAGGAGTTCAAGGGCACCGGCAACGCCGAGCTCAAGCTCGACCGGAAGCTCGCCGACAAGCGCATCTTCCCGGCGGTGGACGTGGACGCGTCCGGCACCCGCAAGGAAGAGATCCTGCTCGGCAGCGACGAGCTCGCCATCACCTGGAAGCTGCGCCGCGTGCTGCACGCGCTCGACCAGCAGCAGGCGATCGAACTGCTCCTCGACAAGATGAAGCAGACGAAGTCGAACGCCGAGTTCCTGATGCAGATCCAGAAGACGACCCCGACGCCCGGCAACGGCGACTGAGCCACCGCCGCGCACCTCAGGGGCCGCCTCCGCTTCGGGGGCGGCCCCTTCGTCATGGGCACGCGCCCGTGCCTGAGACCTCCACCTGCGACCCCTGCGCCTACGACCACCGCCTACGACTCCACCTGCGACCTTCGCCACACGGACCGGCCCGGACGGTGTCCCGGCGGGTCGGGGCCGGTGCTCGCGGATGCCCAGGTCAGCCAGGCCGAGCAGCGCGGGCCGAACACGCTCCGTCACCGTTTCCGCACCGGGTCGCCACAGACTGTTGTGCAACCCTGTCCCGAGTTCCGCCGTCTGAGCTACGGAGGGACCATGGTGAGGTAGCGGCGCCGACCACCGGAGCCGACCGACCCGACCCTGAGCCCAGGGGGTAACCGACCGGACGAACACCGAGGAGCCCATGTCCGCCGAGAGCACGCCGGATCCCGCGATACCCGGCCCCGGCCAGTCCCGCACCCCCGGACCCGGCCGCCGGGGCAAGGGCCGCCGCCGCAGGCCCACGGCCAGGCGGCGCAAGGCCCTGCTCGTCGCGGCGTGGAGCGCAGCGGGCATCGTGGTCCTCGGCGGCACCGGAGCCGGAGTCCTGTACTTCAAGCTCAACGGCAACCTCACGAGCGTCGACATCGACCAGGCGCTCGGCGCCGACCGGCCCGAGAAGGCCGACAACGGCTCGGAGAACATCCTGGTCCTCGGCTCCGACACCCGCTCCGGCGGCAACAAGAAGCTCGGCGGCGGCACCGACGACGGCACCGCCCGCTCGGACACGGCGATGATCGTGCACGTGTACAAGGGCCACAAGAAGGCCAGCGTGGTCTCCATCCCGCGCGACACCCTCATCGACCGCCCCGACTGCACCGACACCGACGGCAACGACCATCCCGCCGCCGACGGCGTGATGTTCAACTCCGCCTACTCCACCGGCGGCGCCGCCTGTGCCGTGAAGACCGTCGAGTCGATCAGCGGCCTGCGCATGGACCACTACCTGGAGGTCGACTTCAGCGGCTTCCAGAACCTCATCGACGACCTCGGCGGCGTACGGGTCACCACCACCGAGGACATCAAGGACCCCGACAGCCACCTCGACCTCACGGCCGGCACCCACCGGCTCGACGGCGAGCAGGCCCTCGGCCTGGTCCGCACCCGGCACGGCGTCGGCGACGGCTCCGACCTCGGCCGCATCCAGCTCCAGCAGGCCTTCGTCAAGGCCCTGGTCGACCAGGTCAAGGACATCGGCCTGCTCGGCAACCCCAAGAAGCTGTACGACATCGCCGACACCGCCACCAAGACCGTCACCACCGACTCCGACCTGGGCTCGGTGAACTCCCTGATGTCCTTCGCGAGCGGCCTGAAGGGCATCGGCCCGGACAGGATGCACATGGTCACCATGCCGGTGGTCTACGACCCCGCCGACGCCAACCGCGTCCTGGTCGAGAAGGACAAGGCCCAGCAGGTCTGGACGGCCCTGAAGAACGACCGCCCGATCCCGGCTGCGGCCACGCAGGGCACGGCCACCGGTGAGGCCAAGGGCGTCGTCAACACCGGGGAATAGTTCACCCCGCCCCCCGGTTTTGGGGGATGGCCCCAGTCCTGGCAGACTGGTACGTCGGCTCCGGTTCACGCTCCCGCATCCCGCGGCTGCGACCCGGCGCCCTCCCGGAACAGTAGGAGACACCTTGAAGCGCGACATCCACCCCGAGTACGTCGAGACGCAGGTCAGCTGCACCTGTGGCGCGTCGTTCACCACCCGCAGCACCATTCAGTCCGGCACCATCCGGGCCGAGGTCTGCTCCGAGTGCCACCCGTTCTACACGGGCAAGCAGAAGATCCTCGACACCGGTGGCCGCGTGGCCCGCTTCGAGGCCCGCTTCGGCAAGGCTTCCGCCGGCTCCAAGAAGTAGCGAGCCTC
The DNA here is from genome assembly GCF_044327745.1 of Streptomyces sp. NPDC018026. Classification (NCBI taxonomy): domain Bacteria; kingdom Bacillati; phylum Actinomycetota; class Actinomycetes; order Kitasatosporales; family Streptomycetaceae; genus Streptomyces; species Streptomyces sp. NPDC018026. Next base: position 181,642 of record NZ_JBIRFY010000006.1, on the reverse strand, counting down.
CAACCGCCGGTCCACGGCCGCATCCCCTCCCCGGGGAGCGCCGGGACCGGCGTTTTTGGTCGCCCGCCTTCCCTTTCCCACGCAGTAGCAGGAGCCCAAGATGTTCGAGGCCGTCGAGGAACTCGTCGCCGAGCACGCCGACCTGGAGAAGAAGCTCGCCGACCCGTCGGTCCACTCCGACCAGGCGAACGCGCGCAAGCTGAACAAGCGGTACGCCGAGCTGACCCCGATCGTCGCCACGTTCCGCTCCTGGAAGCAGACCGGCGACGACATGGAGACCGCGCGCGAGTTCGCGGCCGACGACCCCGACTTCGCCGCCGAGGTCAAGGAGCTGGACAAGCAGCGCGACGAGCTCACCGAGAAGCTGCGGCTGCTGCTCGTCCCGCGCGACCCCAGCGACGACAAGGACGTCATCCTCGAGATCAAGGCGGGTGCGGGCGGCGACGAGTCGGCGCTGTTCGCCGGCGACCTGCTGCGCATGTACCTGCGCTACGCCGAGCGGATCGGCTGGAAGACCGAGATCATCGACTCCACCGAGTCCGAGCTGGGCGGCTACAAGGACGTCCAGGTCGCGGTGAAGACCAAGGGCGGCCAGGGCGCCACCGAGCCCGGCCAGGGCGTCTGGGCGCGCCTCAAGTACGAGGGCGGCGTGCACCGCGTGCAGCGCGTCCCCGCGACCGAGTCCCAGGGCCGCATCCACACCTCCGCTGCGGGCGTCCTGGTGACCCCCGAGGCCGAGGAGATCGACGTCGAGATCAATCCCAACGACCTCCGCATCGACGTCTACCGCTCCTCCGGACCCGGCGGCCAGTCCGTCAACACCACCGACTCCGCCGTGCGCATCACGCACATCCCGACCGGAGTCGTCGCCTCCTGCCAGAACGAGAAGAGCCAGCTGCAGAACAAGGAGCAGGCGATGCGTATCCTGCGCTCCAGGCTGCTCGCGGCGGCGCAGGAGGAGGCGGAGAAGGAGGCCGCGGACGCCCGGCGCAGCCAGGTCCGCACCGTCGACCGCTCCGAGAAGATCCGCACGTACAACTTCCCGGAGAACCGCATCTCGGACCACCGCGTCGGCTTCAAGGCGTACAACCTGGACCAGGTCCTGGACGGCGACCTCGACTCGGTGATCCAGGCCTGCGTCGACGCGGACTCGGCGGCCAAGCTCGCCGCCGCGTAAGCGCCCCGTACGACAGCTCGGAGGACCAGCGTGAACCTGCTGCTCGCGGAGGTGGCCCAGGCCACCCAGCGGCTGGCCGACGCCGGCGTGCCCTCGCCGCGCACCGACGCGGAGGAGCTCGCCGCGCATCTCCACGGCGTCAAGCGGAGCGAGCTGCACACCGTGCCGGACGCGGACTTCGACGCCCGGTACTGGGAGGTCGTCGCCCGCCGCGAGGCGCGCGAGCCGCTCCAGCACATCACCGGCCGCGCCTACTTCCGCTACCTGGAGCTCCAGGTCGGCCCCGGCGTCTTCGTGCCCCGCCCCGAGACCGAGTCGGTCGTCGGCTGGGCCATAGACGCGGTGCGTGCCATGGACGTCGTCGAGCCCTGCATCGTCGACCTGTGCACCGGCTCCGGCGCCATCGCGCTCGCGCTCGCCCAGGAGGTGCCGCGCTCGCGCGTGCACGCCGTGGAGCTGTCCGAGGACGCCCTCACATGGACGCGCAGGAACATGGAGGGGTCCAGGGTCGACCTGCGCCAGGGAGACGCCCTGACGGCCTTCCCGGACCTCGACGGCCAGGTCGACCTGGTGGTGTCCAACCCGCCGTACATCCCGCTCACCGAGTGGGAGTACGTCGCCCCCGAGGCCCGCGACCACGACCCCGAGCTGGCCCTGTTCTCCGGCGAGGACGGCCTCGACCTGATCCGCGGCCTGGAACGCACCGCGCACCGCCTGCTGCGCCCCGGCGGCGTGGTCGTGGTCGAGCACGCCGACACCCAGGGCGGCCAGGTGCCGTGGATCTTCACCGAGGAGCGGGGCTGGGCCGACGCCGCCGACCACCCCGACCTCAACAACCGACCTCGTTTCGCGACGGCCCGCAAGGCACTGCCGTGAACACCCCGACGACTCCCACCCCGCAGTACGTGTACGAGGAGGCCCGCTAAATGGCACGGCGTTACGACACCAACGACGCGACCGACCGAGTGACCGGTCTGCGTGAGGCCGCGTCCGCCGTTCGCCGTGGCGAGCTCGTGGTGCTGCCGACGGACACCGTGTACGGAATCGGCGCCGACGCCTTCGCCGCGGAGGCCGTCGGCGACCTGCTGGAGGCCAAGGGGCGGGGCCGCAGCATGCCCTCCCCGGTGCTCATCGGCTCGCCGAACACCCTGCACGGCCTGGTCACCGACTTCTCCGAGATGGCCTGGGAGCTGGTCGACGCCTTCTGGCCCGGCGCGCTGACCCTGGTCGCCAAGCACCAGCCGTCCCTGCAGTGGGACCTGGGCGAGACCCGGGGCACGGTCGCCGTCCGCATGCCGCTGCACCCGGTCGCCATCGAGCTGCTGACCGAGGTCGGCCCCATGGCCGTCTCCTCCGCCAACCTGACCGGCCACCCGGCGCCCGAGGACTGCGACGCCGCCCAGCAGATGCTCGGCGACTCCGTCTCCGTCTACCTCGACGGCGGCCCCACGCCCGGCATCGTCCCGTCGTCCATCGTCGACGTCACCCGCGAGGTGCCGGTCCTGCTGCGCGCGGGCTCGCTGTCGGCGGAGGAACTGCGCAAGGTGGTACCCGACCTCGAGGTGGCGAATTGACGGCCCCTGAGACGGGGCGTGGCATAGGCAACGGGGAACGCGCCGCGGAGATCACGACCACGTTCGTGGGCCTCCCGCGCGACAGCTTCCGCATCCTCCACGTCAGCACCGGAAACGTCTGCCGCTCGCCCATCACCGAGCGGCTGACCCGGCACGCGGTGCAGGAGCGGCTCGGCGTGCTGGGCGGCGGCCTGATCGTGGAGAGCGCGGGCACCTGGGGCCACGAGGGCGCGCCCATGGAGGCGAACGCCGAGACGGTCCTCACCGACTTCGGCGCCGACCCCGCCGGCTTCACCGGCCGCGAGCTGCTCGACGAGCACGTGATCCGCGCCGACCTGGTCCTCACCGCGACCCGGGACCACCGGGCCCAGGTCATCTCCATGGGCCACTCGGCGGGCCTGCGCACCTTCACCCTGAAGGAGTTCACCCGCCTGGTGAACGCCATCGACCCGGCGACGCTCCCTCCCCTGGAGGACGGCGTGGTCACCCGCGCCCGCGCCCTGGTCCGTGCCGCCGCCGCGCTACGCGGGTGGCTCCTCGCCCCCACGGTCGAGGCGGACGAGGTCTACGACCCGTACGGCGCCCCGCTGACCTTCTTCCGCTCCATCGGCGACGAGATACACCAGGCGCTGGACCCGGTGGTGACGGCGCTGACGGGGGTCCCGGCGCGGATGTAGGCCCGGTCGCGCGCACACCGGGCGGCTTCGTCGCGGCGGGCCTACATTGGTGCTACGTCACCGTCGACGCATGCCCGGAGCGCACCATGTCGGTCACCCACGAGATCATCGAGGCCGATGACAGTTCGGTCGGAGCGCTGCTGCGCCACGATCCCGAGCTGGCCGAGATCCTGTTCGCCGAGGGCCGCCGCCAGTCGACGACCCTGCAGCTGATCGCCGCCGAGAACTTCACCTCGCCCGCCGTGCTCGCCGCCCTCGGCTCACCGCTGGCCAACAAGTACGCCGAGGGCTACCCGGGCGCCCGTCACCACGGCGGCTGCGAGATCGTCGACGTGGCCGAGCGGCTGGCCGCCCAGCGGGCCCAGGCGCTCTTCGGCGCCGAGCACGCCAACGTGCAGTCCCACTCCGGCTCCTCCGCCGTGCTGGCCGCCTACGCCGCGCTGCTGCGCCCCGGCGACACCGTCCTCGCCCTCGGCCTGCCCTACGGCGGCCACCTCACCCACGGCTCACCCGCCAACTTCTCCGGCCGCTGGTTCGACTTCGTCGGCTACGGCGTGGACGCGGAGACCGGGCTGATCGACCACGACCAGGTGCGCACCCTGGCCCGCGCCCGCCGGCCCAAGGCGATCGTCTGCGGCTCCATCGCCTACCCCCGCCACCTCGACTACGCCGCCTTCCGCGACATCGCCGACGAGGTGGGCGCCTACCTCATCGCCGACGCCGCCCACCCGATCGGACTCGTCGCCGGGGGAGCGGCGCCCAGTCCGGTTCCGTACGCCGACATCGTGTGCGCCACCACGCACAAGGTGCTGCGCGGACCCCGCGGCGGCATGATCCTGTGCGGAAGCGAACTGGCGGAACGGGTCGACCGGGCCGTCTTCCCGTTCACCCAGGGCGGGGCCCAGATGCACACCATCGCCGCCAAGGCCGTCGCCTTCGGGGAGGCGGCGACCCCCGCCTTCGCCGCCTACGCCCACCAGGTGGTCGCCAACGCCCGGGCGCTCGCGGCCCACCTGGCCGCCGAGGGCCTGGTCGTCACCACCGGCGGCACCGACACCCACCTGCTCACCGCGGACCCCGCCCCGCTCGGCGTCGACGGGAAGGCCGCACGGGGGCTGCTCGCGGCGGCCGGGATCGTCCTGGACTGCTGCGCCCTGCCGCACGCGGACGCCCGCGGGCTGCGCCTGGGCACGGCGGCGGTCACCACACAGGGCATGGGGGAGCGGGAGATGCGGGCGGTGGCCACCCTGGTCGCGGGGGTGCTGCGCGGGACGACGGACCCGGCCGCGGCACGGGCGGACGTAAGGGATCTGACCGCGGAATTCCCCCCGTACCCGGACTGAGGGCGGGTAGGCGTACAGGCGTACACAGCCACACGTGCAACCATCGTCGATACCCGGAAGTCCTCAACCGTATGCGTTGCATTGCCGAGCGCATCGCTAGGGTGTGGGGTTGAGGATGGCCAGCGAGACCTGTGGGGAAGCCCGTGCGTGAATACCTGCTGACGCTCTGCATCACGGCCGCGGTGACGTATCTGCTGACAGGGCCGGTACGGAAGTTCGCGATCGTGGCGGGGGCGATGCCGGAGATCCGGGCACGTGACGTGCACCGGGAACCCACTCCGCGGCTCGGCGGGATCGCCATGTTCTTCGGGCTGTGCGCCGGCCTGCTGGTCGCCGACCACCTCACCAATCTCAGCGAGGTGTTCGAGAAGTCCAACGAGCCGCGCGCCCTGCTCTCCGGGGCCGCCCTGATCTGGCTGATCGGTGTCCTGGACGACAAGTTCGAGATCGACGCCCTGATCAAGCTCGGCGGTCAGATGATCGCCGCCGGCGTGATGGTGGTGCAGGGTCTGACCATCCTGTGGATCCCGGTGCCGGGCGTCGGCACGGTCGCGCTCACCCAGTGGCAGGGCACCCTGCTGACGGTGGCGCTGGTCGTCATCACCATCAACGCGGTCAACTTCGTGGACGGCCTGGACGGTCTCGCGGCCGGCATGGTGTGCATCGCGGCGGCGGCGTTCTTCATGTACGCCTACCGGATCTGGTACTCGTACGGCATCGAGGCCGCGGCGCCCGCCTCGCTCTTCGCGGTCATCCTCATGGGCATGTGCCTCGGCTTCCTGCCGCACAACATGCACCCCGCCCGGATCTTCATGGGCGACTCCGGCTCCATGCTGATCGGGCTGGTGCTGGCGGCCGGCGCGATCTCCGTGACCGGACAGGTCGACCCCGACCTGATGAACCTGTTCTCCGGTTCGGAGCGCAACTCGGTGCACCAGATGGTGCCGGTCTACATCCCGCTGGTGATGCCGCTGACCATCATCGCCATCCCGGCCGCCGACCTGATCCTGGCCATCGTGCGCCGCACCTGGCGCGGCCAGTCGCCGTTCGCCGCGGACCGGGGGCACCTGCACCACCGTCTGCTGGAGATCGGCCACTCGCACAGCCGCGCGGTGCTGATCATGTACTTCTTCTCGGCACTGATCGCGTTCGGCGCGCTCGCCTACTCCGTGAACGCGGCGTCGATGTGGATCGTGCTGAGCGTCGTCTTCCTCAGCGCGATCGGTCTGGTGCTGCTCCTGCTGCCGCGGTTCACCCCGCGCGCCCCTCGCTGGGCCGAGAGCCTGGTGCCGCCGCGCTACCGGCGCCGCAAGGCCGCAGCCGCCGACGAGGGCGCGGCCGGGGCCGAGGCAGTCGAGGGAGCGGGAGAGGGCGAGGAGCGCGTTCCGGTCACGGTGGGTGTCTCGGGCGTCAACGGGGCGACCGCCGTCGGACACCGTACGCGGACCAGGTAAGTGTGGAAAAAGCCGCAATACCAGACAAGTTGCCGCAGTAATTGCACAAACGCGCAGAGTCATACTCACGTGTGACAGCAAGCACACCCAGAGGTAAAGACCTCATCAAATAGTTTGTGATACGGTTCACGAGTATCCCCCGGGTAGAGCCCAAGGACCGTAGTGCGACGGTCTCTTGTAAGTGAGGACCTCGTCCGGCTCGGGGCTACGCTCGTCCATGACGACACCTGCCCCCTGTGTGTTGAAAGCGGAGTTGCCGCCATGCCGTCCAATGACGTCCGGATCCTGCTTCAGGCTGCCGTGCCCACGGTTGCCGTCGGCGCTGTAGCCGCCGTCGTCAGCGCCGTGGTCGCCGGCGGCAAGGGCGCGGTCGGAGCCGTTGTCGCGACCGTGGTTGCGATGCTCTTCATGGGGATCGGCCTCTACGTCCTGCAGCGCACCGCCAAATCGCTTCCGCACCTTTTCCAGGCGATGGGCCTGATGCTCTACGCGGCACAGATCCTGCTGCTGTTCGTCTTCCTCGCCGCGTTCAAGAACACGACGCTGTTCAACCCCCGGTCCTTCGCGATCACTTTGGTCGCCGTCACGCTCGCGTGGATCGCCGCGCAGACGCGGGCGCACATGAAGGCCAAGATCCTCTACGTCGAGCCCGATTCGTCGAGCGAAAAGTCCGAAAAGACGGGCCACTCGTCGTGAGGGGTAGGGCCGGGATAAAGAGGCATGTGAACTCCTGCTATCGTCCGGTGCCAACTGCGGCATCGCGGGCGCGGGCATCTCGGCTGACGCCTGCTGAATCGCGAGGCGAGATGCCCCACAGCCGCCCCCACACCCGTAACACCAGTCCCGTGCCGAACAGCGGCCCCGCGCCGCGCCGACACAACGAGGTTGCCGTATCCATGCGCCACGCTGAAGGAGCCCGCGGTGAGTGCTGACCCGACGCAGGTGCTCGCCTTCGAGACCGACTGCCACATCTTCGACGGTTGTGGCTTCCCTTCTCCCGGCCTGCACTCGTTCCTGTTCGAGCCCCTGTGGGGCGACCACGACAGCAACTTGTACTTCAACAAGCCCATGCTGCTGGCGCTGCTCGGGTCGATCGTCATCGTCGGGTTCTTCTGGGCGGCCTTCCGCAAGCCGAAGGTCGTCCCCGGCAAGCTCCAGATGGTCGCCGAGGCGGGTTACGACTTCATCCGGCGCGGAGTCGTCTACGAGACCATCGGCAAGAAGGAAGGCGAGAAGTACGTCCCGCTCGTCGTCTCGCTCTTCTTCTTCGTCTGGATGATGAACCTCTGGTCGATCATTCCGGTCGCCCAGTTCCCGGTCACCTCGATCATCGCCTACCCGGCGGTGCTCGCCCTGATCGTCTACGTCACCTGGATCACGCTGACCTTCAAGCGCCAGGGATTCGTCGGGTTCTTCAAGAACGTCACCGGCTACGACAAGTCGCTCGGCCCGGTGCTGCCGCTGGCCATGCTGATCGAGTTCTTCTCGAACATCCTGATCCGGCCCTTCACCCACGCCGTGCGACTCTTCGCGAACATGTTCGCGGGCCACACCCTGCTGCTCCTGTTCACGATCGCCAGCTGGTACCTGCTGAACGGCATCGGCATCGCCTACGCGGGCGTCTCGTTCATCATGACCGTGGTGATGACCGCCTTCGAGTTGTTCATCCAGGCTCTGCAGGCGTACGTGTTCGTCCTCCTGACGTGCACCTACATCCAGGGCGCCATGGCCGAGCACCACTGAGTCAGAGCGCCTGCGAACTCCAATGATCGTCCGGTGGCCAACCCCCACCGGTCCGTAAAGAAAAGGAATACTGGCATGACCACGACCCTTGCTGCCGTCGAAGGTTCCCTCGGTTCCATCGGTTACGGCCTCGCCGCCATCGGCCCCGGCGTCGGCGTCGGCATCATCTTCGGCAACGGCACCCAGGCCCTGGCCCGTCAGCCCGAGGCGGCCGGTCTGATCCGCGCCAACCAGATCCTGGGCTTCGCCTTCTGTGAGGCGCTCGCCCTGATCGGTCTGGTCATGCCGTTCGTCTACGGCTACTGATCGCTGATCCCAGACCAGCCGACTAGACGAAAGGCAAACCCATGAGCCCGATGCTCCAGATCGCGGCAGAGGAGATGGAGAATCCCCTCGTCCCGCCGATCCCCGAGCTCGTCATCGGCCTGATCGCCTTCGTCATCGTCTTCGGCTTCCTCGCCAAGAAGCTCCTCCCGAACATCAACAAGGTTCTGGAAGAGCGTCGCGAGGCCATCGAGGGCGGTATCGAGAAGGCCGAGGCCGCGCAGACCGAGGCCCAGAGCGTCCTCGATCAGTACAAGGCCCAGCTCGCCGAGGCCCGGCACGAGGCCGCGCGGCTGCGCCAGGAGGCGCAGGAGCAGGGCGCCACGCTCATCGCCGAGATGCGCGCGGAAGGCCAGCGGCAGCGTGAGGAGATCATCGCCGCCGGTCACGCCCAGATCCAGGCCGACCGCAAGGCCGCCGCGTCCGCGCTGCGCCAGGACGTCGGCAAGCTGGCCACCGAGCTGGCCGGCAAGCTGGTCGGCGAGTCCCTCGAGGACCACGCCCGCCAGAGCCGTGTGATCGACCGCTTCCTGGACGAGCTGGACGACAAGGCGACGACGGCAGAGGCAACCCGATGAGTGGGATGCACGGAGCGAGCCGCGAGGCCTTGGCCGCCGCACGCGAGCGTCTCGACGCGCTGACGGACTCCACGTCCGTGGACGCAGGCTCGCTCGCCGACGAGCTGGCCGCCGTCACCGCGCTGCTGCACCGCGAGGTGTCGCTGCGTCGGGTCCTCACCGACCCGGCGCAGTCCGGCGAGGCCAAGGCCGAGCTCGCGCAGCGTCTCCTCGGCACCCAGGTCAGCGGCACCGCCGTCGACCTGGTGGCCGGCACGGTGCGCTCCCGCTGGTCGCAGTCCCGCGACCTGGTGGACGCGCTGGAGGAGCTGGCGAACACCGCCGACCTCACCGCCGCCCAGAAGCGGGGCCGGCTCGACAACGTCGAGGACGAGCTGTTCCGGTTCGGCCGGATCATCTCCTCCAACACCGAGCTGCGTGCCGCGCTCACCAGCCGGTCGGCCACCACCGCGGCCAAGAGCGAGCTGCTGCGCGGCCTGCTCGGCGGCCGGGCGGAGCGGACCACCGAGCGTCTGGTGACGCGCCTTGTCACCGCGCCGCGGGGACGTAGCCTGGAGTCGGGACTCGAGTCCCTGTCCAAGCTCGCCGCCGACCGGCGGGACCGGATGGTCGCCGTGGTCACCTCGGCGGTGCCGCTGAGCGACACGCAGAAGCAGCGCCTCGGCGCGGCCCTCGCGAAGGTCTACGGCCGTCCGATGCACCTGAACCTCGACGTGGACCCCGAGGTCCTCGGCGGAATCCGGGTGCAGGTCGGTGACGAGGTCATCAACGGCTCCATCGCGGACCGTCTGGAGGACGCCGGCCGCCGGCTGGCGAGCTGACGTCCGCGCGACGCCGGTCGCGACAACAGCACAGCACGTGGCAGCACAGCAGTAACAGAGCAGTAGCAGTACGTACTTACGACGGCCCTGGTTGGGCCGTGCAGAGGATTCACCTCTCATTGGGGGGAGTCCCGACTCGTGGAATACCCCCCAAGTGAAACTTCGGGCCCAACAAGGAGAGCAGGGAACTCAGATGGCGGAGCTCACGATCCGGCCGGAGGAGATCCGGGACGCACTGGAGAACTTCGTCCAGTCGTACAAGCCGGACGCGGCCTCGCGCGAGGAGGTCGGTACGGTCACCCTTGCCGGCGACGGCATCGCGAAGGTCGAGGGCCTGCCCTCGGCCATGGCCAACGAACTGCTGAAGTTCGAGGACGGCACCCTCGGCCTCGCCCTCAACCTCGAGGAGCGCGAGATCGGTTGCGTCGTCCTCGGTGAGTTCAGCGGCATCGAGGAGGGACAGCCGGTCTCGCGTACCGGTGAGGTCCTCTCCGTGGCCGTCGGCGAGGGCTACCTCGGCCGCGTCGTCGACCCCCTCGGCAACCCGATCGACGGCCTCGGCGAGATCGAGACCTCCGGTCGCCGCGCCCTCGAACTGCAGGCCCCCACGGTCATGCAGCGCAAGTCGGTGCACGAGCCGATGGAGACGGGCTACAAGGCCGTCGACGCCATGACCCCGATCGGCCGCGGTCAGCGTCAGCTGATCATCGGCGACCGTCAGACCGGCAAGACCGCCCTGGCCGTCGACACGATCATCAACCAGCGCGACAACTGGCGCACCGGCGACCCGAACAAGCAGGTCCGCTGCATCTACGTCGCCATCGGCCAGAAGGGCTCCACCATCGCGTCCGTGCGCGGCGCGCTGGAGGAGAACGGCGCGCTGGAGTACACGACCATCGTGGCCGCCCCGGCGTCCGACCCGGCCGGCTTCAAGTACCTGGCGCCGTACACCGGCTCGGCCATCGGCCAGCAGTGGATGTACGAGGGCAAGCACGTCCTGATCATCTTCGACGACCTGTCGAAGCAGGCCGACGCCTACCGCGCCGTGTCGCTGCTGCTGCGCCGCCCGCCGGGCCGCGAGGCCTACCCGGGTGACGTCTTCTACCTGCACTCCCGTCTGCTGGAGCGCTGCGCGAAGCTCTCCGACGCCGAGGGTGCCGGCTCGATGACCGGTCTGCCGATCGTCGAGACCAAGGCCAACGACGTGTCGGCGTTCATCCCGACCAACGTCATCTCCATCACCGACGGCCAGTGCTTCCTGGAGTCCGACCTGTTCAACGCCGGTCAGCGTCCGGCCCTGAACGTCGGTATCTCGGTCTCCCGCGTCGGTGGCTCCGCCCAGCACAAGGCGATGCGCCAGGTCTCCGGCCGACTGCGCGTGGACCTCGCCCAGTTCCGCGAGCTGGAGGCGTTCGCCGCCTTCGGTTCCGACCTGGACGCCGCGTCGAAGGCGCAGCTGGAGCGCGGTCAGCGCATGGTCGAGCTGCTGAAGCAGAACCAGTACCAGCCGATGGCCACCGAGGACCAGGTCGTCTCCGTCTGGGCCGGTACCAACGGCAAGATGGACGAGGTGCCGGTCGCCGACATCCGCCGCTTCGAGAAGGAGCTGCTCGAGTACCTGCACCGCCAGGAGCAGGGCCTGATGACCTCCATCAAGGAGGGCGCCAAGATGTCGAACGACACCATCCAGGCCATCGACGACGCCGTCGCCGCGTTCAAGAAGCAGTTCGAGACCTCGGACGGCAAGCTGCTCGGCGAGGACGCCCCGTCCGCCGCCAAGTGACGTAAGGAAGGGACCTGACTCATGGGAGCCCAGCTCCGGGTCTACAAGCGTCGCATCCGATCCGTCACCGCGACCAAGAAGATCACCAAGGCGATGGAGATGATCGCCGCCTCGCGCGTCGTCAAGGCGCAGCGCAAGGTGGCGGCCTCCACGCCGTACGCGCGGGAGCTCACCCGCGCGGTCACGGCGGTCGGTACCGGGTCGAACACGAAGCACCCGCTCACCACGGAGGCGGACAGCCCGAGCCGTGCCGCGGTCCTGCTCCTCACGAGCGACCGCGGTCTGGCCGGCGCCTTCAACTCCAACGCCATCAAGGCGGCGGAGCAGCTGACCGAGCGCCTCGAGCGTGAGGGCCGCCAGGTCGACACGTACATCGTCGGCCGGCGCGGTCTGGCTCACTACAACTTCCGCGAGCGCAAGGTCGCGGAGTCGTTCGCGGGCTTCACCGACGAGCCGGCGTACGCGGACGCCAAGCAGGTCGCGGCGCCGCTGATCGAGGCCATCGAGAAGGACACGGCCGAGGGCGGCGTGGACGAGCTCCACATCGTCTACACCGAGTTCGTCTCGATGATGACGCAGACGGCGATCGACTCCCGGCTGCTGCCGCTGAGCCTCGACGAGGTGGCCGCGGAGTCGGGCGCGAAGGACGAGATCCTTCCGCTGTACGACTTCGAGCCGTCGGCGGAGGACGTCCTCGACGCCCTGCTGCCGCGCTACGTCGAAAGCCGCATCTACAACGCGCTGCTGCAGTCGGCTGCCTCCAAGCACGCCGCCACCCGGCGCGCGATGAAGTCGGCCACCGACAACGCGGGCGAGCTGATCAACACGCTCTCCCGTCTTGCCAACGCGGCCCGCCAGGCCGAAATCACCCAGGAAATCAGCGAGATCGTCGGTGGCGCCAGTGCCCTGGCCGACGCGAACGCGGGGAGTGACAACTAATGACCACCACTGTTGAGACCGCGACGGCCACGGGCCGCGTCGCCCGGGTCATCGGCCCGGTCGTCGACGTGGAGTTCCCCGTCGACGCGATGCCGGACATCTACAACGCGCTGCACGTAGAGGTCGCCGACCCGGCCAAGGAGGGCGAGCTCAAGACGCTGACCCTCGAGGTCGCCCAGCACCTCGGTGACGGCCTGGTCCGCACCATCTCCATGCAGCCCACCGACGGTCTGATCCGGCAGGCCCCGGTGACCGACACGGGCGCGGCCATCTCCGTCCCCGTCGGCGACTTCACCAAGGGCAAGGTGTTCAACACCCTCGGTGAGGTGCTGAACGTCGACGAGCAGTACGACGGCGAGCGCTGGCCGATCCACCGCAAGGCCCCGAACTTCGACGAGCTCGAGTCCAAGACCGAGATGTTCGAGACCGGCGTCAAGGTCATCGACCTGCTGACCCCGTACGTCAAGGGCGGCAAGATCGGTCTGTTCGGCGGTGCCGGCGTCGGCAAGACGGTGCTCATCCAGGAGATGATCTACCGCGTCGCCAACAACCACGACGGTGTGTCCGTGTTCGCCGGTGTCGGTGAGCGCACCCGTGAGGGCAACGACCTCATCGACGAGATGAGCGAGTCCGGCGTCATCGACAAGACCGCGCTTGTCTTCGGTCAGATGGACGAGCCGCCGGGCACCCGTCTGCGCGTCGCGCTGGCCGGCCTGACCATGGCCGAGTACTTCCGCGACGTCCAGAAGCAGGACGTGCTGTTCTTCATCGACAACATCTTCCGCTTCACCCAGGCGGGCTCCGAGGTGTCGACCCTGCTCGGCCGCATGCCCTCCGCGGTGGGCTACCAGCCGAACCTGGCCGACGAGATGGGTCTCCTCCAGGAGCGCATCACCTCGACCCGTGGTCACTCGATCACCTCGATGCAGGCGATCTACGTCCCCGCGGACGACCTGACCGACCCGGCCCCGGCCACCACCTTCGCCCACCTCGACGCGACGACGGTGCTCTCCCGTCCGATCTCCGAGAAGGGCATCTACCCGGCCGTGGACCCGCTGGACTCGACGTCCCGCATCCTCGACCCGCGGTACATCGCGGCGGACCACTACCAGGCCGCGATGCGCGTGAAGAACATCCTGCAGAAGTACAAGGACCTGCAGGACATCATCGCGATCCTCGGTATCGACGAGCTGGGCGAAGAGGACAAGCTCGTCGTCCACCGCGCCCGTCGCGTGGAGCGCTTCCTGTCCCAGAACACCCACGTCGCCAAGCAGTTCACCGGCGTCGACGGGTCGGACGTCCCGCTGGACGAGTCGATCGCGGCCTTCAACGCGATCTGCGACGGCGAGTACGACCACTTCCCGGAGCAGGCGTTCTTCATGTGCGGTGGCATCGAGGACCTGAAGAACAACGCCAAGGAGCTGGGCGTCTCCTGAGCCTCGGCTCGCGGTGAGCCGTACGGCTGACCATCCGGAGGGGGCGGGCGCGTCCCGTCCCCTCCGGCACGCCCCTTAGACTTGTAACCAACACCCGGCTCTCCCGCCGGGTGGTGACCCGAGGAGCCACCTTGGCTGCTGAGCTGCACGTCGCGCTGGTCGCGGCCGACCGAGAGGTCTGGTCCGGCGAGGCCACCCTGGTCGTCGCGCGCACCACGTCCGGCGACATCGGCGTCATGCCCGGTCACCAGCCGCTGCTCGGTGTGCTGGAGTCGGGCCCGGTGACCATTCGTACGAGTGACGGCGGGACGGTCGTCGCCGCGGTGCACGGCGGTTTCATCTCGTTCGCCGACAACAAGCTGTCGCTGCTGGCCGAGGTCGCCGAGCTGTCGGACGAGATCGACGTCCACCGCGCCGAGCGCAAGCTCGAGCGCGCGAAGGCGGAGGGCGACGCCCACGCCGAGCGTCGCGCGGACGTCCGACTGCGCGCGGCGGCGGGACGCTGATCCACAGCACAGTGCGATAGCGTCGTGCCATGACGTCACTCAGCCGCGGCTGGGACCGGAGCCATCCGGACCCGGCCGCGGCTGAGGCAGATCCGGGTGTTTTTTCCGTTCCGTTACCTAGGAGACGAGGAGGTCGGTGTCGATGGCCCTCGCTCTGACTGTGTGCGGAATCGTGGTGGCCGTGGTGGTGATCGGCCTCTTCGTCTTCGGTCTGCGCCGCCGGCTGATCCAGCGCTCGGGCGGCACCTTCGACTGCTCCCTGCGCTGGGACGCCCCCAAGGAGGGCGACACCGGCGGCAAGGGCTGGGCGTACGGGGTGGCCCGCTACAACGGCGACCGGGTCGAGTGGTACCGCGTCTTCTCGTACTCCCCGCGCCCGCGCCGCGTGCTCGAACGCTCCGCGATCGAGGTGGCCGGCCGCCGGCTGCCGGACGGCGAGGAGGAGCTGGCGTTGCTGTCCGACGCCGTGATCCTGGCCTGTCTCCACCGGGGCACCCGGCTGGAACTGGCGATGAGCGAAGACGCGCTGACCGGATTCCTCGCGTGGCTTGAGGCAGCCCCGCCCGGTCAGCGCGTCAATGTCGCTTAACTGTCCTTACGGCTGTTCTTACTTCAGGCCGCTGTCGATGGCGCTCACCAGTTCGCCGTTCGTGGTGTCGCCGCTGAACTCCCAGAAGAAGGCGCCGCCGAGGCCCTGCTGCTCGGCCCAGTCCATCTTGGACTTGATGGTGGCCGGGGTGTCGTAGGACCACCAGTTGGTGCCGCAGTGGGCGTACGCGGTGCCGGCGACGGTGCCGGTGGCCGGGCAGCTGTTCTTGAGGACCTTGTAGTCCTCGATGCCCGCCTCGTAGGTGCCGGTCGCCGGGCCGGTGGCGGTGCCGCCGGGCGCGGACTGCGTGACGCCGGTCCAGCCGCGGCCGTAGAAGCCGATGCCGATCAGCAGCTTGTCGGCCGGGACGCCCTGGGCCTTGAACTTCGCCATCGCGTCGGCGGTGTTGAAGCCCTGCTGCGGGATGCCGTCGTACGCGGTCAGCGGCGAGTGCGGGGCGGTCGGACCCTGCTTCGCCCAGGCGCCGAAGAAGTCGTACGTCATCACGTTGTACCAGTCGATGTACTTCGAGGCCTCGCCGTAGTCGGCGGCTTCGATCTTGCCGCCGTCCGAGCCGTCGGCGGTGACGGCCGCGGTGATCAGGTAGTCCTGGCCGAACTCGGCGCGCATGGCCTTCATCATGCTGCTGAAGGCGTTCGGGGCGCTGGTCTCGTCACAGCTGAGACCGCAGGCGTTCGGGTACTCCCAGTCCAGGTCGATGCCGTCGAAGACGTCGGCCCAGCGCGGGTCCTCGACCAGGTCGTGGCAGGACTTCGCGAACGCGGCCGGGTTCTTCACGGCGTCGGGGAAGCCGCCGGACCAGGTCCAGCCGCCGAAGGAGTAGAGGATCTTGATGTTCGGGTACTTCGCCTTCAGCTTGCGCAGCTGGTTGAAGTTGCCGCGCAGCGGCTGGTCCCAGGTGTCGGCGACGCCGTCGACGGACTGGTCGGCGGTGTAGGCCTTGTCGTAGTCGGCGTAGGAGTCGCCGATGGTGCACTTGCCGCCCTGGACGTTGCCGAAGGCGTAGTTGATGTGCGTGATCTTGTCGGCGGAGCCGGAGGTGACCAGGTTCTTCACGTGGTAGTTGCGCCCGTAGACGCCCCAGTTGGTGAAGTAGCCCATCTTGACCTCGGCACCCGGGTTCGGGTTCGGTTCGCCGCCGCCGTCGCCGGTGGTCGTGACCTTCACGGAACCGCTGGCCGGACCGGTCTGGTCGGCGGTGTCACGGGCCTTGACGCTGTACGAGTAGGCGGTGCCCTTGCTGAGGCCGCTGTCCGTGTAGGTGGTGCCGGTGACGGTGGCGACCTTCGCGCCGTCCCGCAGGACGTCGTAGTTCTTGACGCCCTTGTCGTCGGTCGCCGCCGACCAGGACAGCTTCACCGAGGTGTCGGTGATGTTGGAGGCGGTGGGCGTGCCCGGCGCGGAGGGGGCCTCGTCGCCGGGGACCGAGGTGCCGTCGCAGCTGCCGCCGTTGAGCTTGCAGTTGGACGGGGAGCCGGGGCCGCTGCCGTTGAAACCGAAGGAGACCGAGGCGCCGGGGGCGAGCGTCCCGTTCCAGCCGACGTTCTTGGCGGTCCAGTGGTCGGCGGAGTTGGTGACGGTGGCGTCCCAGGCGGAGGTGACCTTGGTGCCGGAGGGGAAGTCCCACTCGACGGTCCAGGAGCTGAGGGAGGTGGTGCCGGTGTTCTTCACCGTCCACTTGCCGCCGAAGCCCGTGCCCCAGTCCGAGGTCTTCTCGAAGGTGGCCGTCGCGCTCGCGGCGGCCTGGGCCGGGCTCGCGAGGCCGACCAGGCCGGCGAGGGGAAGCGCCAGGGTCGCTGCGAGTGCCGCGGCTTTGTGTCTGAAGCGCATGTGCGCCTCCTTTTATGGGGATGTTGTCGAGGGCATGACTGAGCCTCATGCCCGCAGTGCGGCGAGAATAGAAAGGTCTGGACCACAGGTCAATAGGTCTGGACCAATGTGGCGGCCAGTGGTTGAACCTGTGATTGACAGGGAAAACTAGATCCCCAACTCCTGCGCCAGCACCGCCGCTTGCACCCGGCTGCGCAGCCCCAGCTTCCCCAGCAACCGGCTGACGTGCGTCTTCACCGTGGCCTCCGCCATGTCGAGACGCTCGGCGACCGCCGCGTTGGACAGCCCCTCGCCGAGGCAGGAGAGCACCTCGCGCTCACGCCGGGTCAGCTCCCGCAGCACGGCCGGATCCGCGGCCGGCTCGCGCACCGGGTTCGCGGCGAACTCGGCGATCAGCCGCCGGGTGACGGCCGGGGCCACGATGCCCTCGCCGCCCGCCACCGTGCGCACGGCCGCGATCAGGTCCCTGGCGTCGGTGTTCTTCAGCAGGAACCCGGCGGCTCCCGCCCGCAGCGCCCCGAAGACGTACTCGTCCAGGTCGAAGGTGGTCAGCACCAGCACGTCGGCGAGCTGCTCCCCGACCACGATCCGGGTCGCCGACACCCCGTCCAGGCGCGGCATCTGCACGTCCATCAGCACCAGGTCGGGACGCAGCTCCCGGGCCAGCGCCACCGCCCGCTCGCCGTCCGCGGCCTCGCCCACCACCTCGATGTCCGGTGCGCTGCCCAGGATCAGCACCAGCCCCGCGCGGACGGCGGACTGGTCCTCGGCGACGAGGACGCGGATCATGCGAGGTCTCCTTCGGTCAGGGGCAGGGTGGCCCGTACGGCCCAGATCTTGCCGCCCGCCGGGCCGGGGTCCGGCACCGCCCCGGCCTCGAACGTGCCGTGCAGCAGTGCGGCCCGCTCCCGCATCCCGACCAGACCGGCGCCGGAACCGGGGGCGCGCGGGGTGTCCCGGTCGCCGTACGGGCTGGTCACCCGGACCCGCAGGGCGCCCTCGTGCCGGTCCAGCCGGACCAGGACGGTGCCCTTGGCGGCGTGCTTGAGGGCGTTGGTGAGCGACTCCTGCACGATCCGGTACGCGGCCAGCTCGACCGGCGCGGGCAGGTTCTCGCCGGGTGCCGCGTCCAGGGTGACGTCGAGGCCGTTGGCGCGGGCGCCGTCGACCAGCGCGCCGAGCCCGTCGAGGGTGGGGGCGGCGGCCGGCTCGGTGTCCCCGTCCTGGTCCCGCAGGATGCCGATGAGGCGTCGCATCTCGGCCAGTCCCGCCACGCTGTTCTCGCGGATCACGCCGAGCGCCTGCCGGGTGGTCGCCGCGTCGTCCAGGGAGAGCGCGGCCGTGGAGTGGATGGCGATCGCGGACAGGTGGTTGGCGACCATGTCGTGCAGCTCGCGGGCCATCCGGGAGCGCTCCGCCGTCACCGCCTGGACCCGGTCCATCTCGGCGAGCAGCGCGGTCTGCTCGGCCCGCAGCAGGGCGGCGTCGGCGGCCTCGCGGTGGTTGCGGACGATGAGCCCCGTGGAGGCGGGCGCGAAGGACACGACGCCGACGGCGACACCGATGAGCAGCGCCTCGGGCACCCGCCACAGCGCGTACGGCACGACGGTGCCGGCCACGGTGAGCAGCCCGGTGATCCACGGGATGCGGCGGGCCGAGGCGGGCGGGCCGTACAGCACGGCGGCGTACATCAGATCGGTGTACATGATCAGCGTGACCAGGCTGCCCTGCGTGAGCGTGTCCGCGACCAGCGCGGCGGTGCCGATCAGCAGCCCGGTGCGGGGCGCCGCCCGGCGCAGCAGCTCGCAGCCCGCCATGACGGCGAGCGGGACGAGCAGCGGCCAGCGGCCGTCGAACAGCACCACCGGCTCGTCGGCCGGCCGCACGCCCAGGCCGATCCCCCACAGCAGCAGCCCGCCCAGCAGCCCGGCCGACGCGGCGTACACGTCGAAGCGGCGCGGGCGGGGGAGTCGTACGGCCATGCCACCATCCAACACGGCCCGTGCCCCGCGCGCCTGATCCCGGGGAAGGGTCCCGCACTGCATCTTTCGATGTACCGGAGGTTCGTCACCGGCGACGACGAAGGCGGCGGATTCCGACGGGAGCCTGGAAGGGTGAACGAAGGGAGTGCGTCGTGGTCGTCGCGTTGATCATCGCCTGTGAGGTCGGCTTCTGGGTCCTGCTGGCCCTGGGGCTGGGCGCCCGCTACCTGCTGAAGTGGCGCCGCACCAGCGTGGTCCTGCTGCTGTGCGAGCCGGTGCTGGAACTGGTGCTGTTCGCGGTGACGGCGTGGGACCTGAAGAACGGCGCCGAGCCCGGCTGGGAGCACGGCCTGGCCGCGCTGTACATCGGCTACACCGTCGCCTACGGCCACTACACGATCCGCTGGCTCGACGGCCACGCCGCCCACCGCCTGGGCGGGGGACCGCCACCGGTCAAGCCCCCGCGCTACGGCATGCCCCGGGCCGCCCACGAGGGCCGGCTGTGGCTGCGCACCCTGCTGGGCGCGGCCGTGGCCTGCGCGCTGCTCCAGGGCGCGGTCTGGTACGTCGGCGACGAGGGCGACGTCTCGTCGCTGCGTTCCTTCCAGTGGACGGCCCTGCGCGTGGTCGGCATCCACGGCCTGATCGCCCTGACGTACCTGATCTGGCCGAAGAGGGGCCCGGCGGGCACGGCTTCGACCGAGGCGGGCGGGAGCGCCCCCGAAGGGGCGCGGGGCTGAGTCGACGTGCGGCTCTGCCGCGTGGGCGCGACCAGCCACGACGGAGCAGCAGACGAAAGACGGCACCGGTCCCCGGCACCCCCAGCGGAGCGCCTAGCGTTCCCCGCCCGGCACCCACAGCACGTCGCCGACCTCCTTGTTGGCCACCCGGGCCAGGATGAACAGGAGGTCGGAGAGGCGGTTGAGGTAGGTCGCCGTCAGCGGGTTCATCGTCTCGCCGTGGGCCTCAAGCGCCGCCCAGGTGGAGCGCTCGGCCCGGCGGACCACCGTGCACGCCTGGTGCAGCAGGGCCGCGCCGGCGGTGCCGCCGGGGAGGATGAAGGAGCGGAGCTTCTCCACCTCGGCCAGGTAGCGGTCGCAGTCCGCCTCCAGCTTGTCGACGTAGAACTGCTCGACCCGCAGCGGCGGGAACTCCGGGTTCTCCACCACCGGCGTCGACAGGTCCGCGCCCACGTCGAACAGGTCGTTCTGGACACGGACGAGGACCTTGACGACCTCCTCGGACAGACCGCCCAGCGCCATGGCGGTACCGATCACCGCGTTCGCCTCGTTGGCGTCGGCGTACGCGGAGATCCTGAGGTCGGTCTTGGGGACCCGGCTCATGTCGCCGAGGGCGGTGGTGCCCTGGTCGCCGGTCCGGGTGTAGATGCGCGTCAGGTTGACCATGGGGCCAGCGTAGTTACGCTCCGGCGGTCCGGAACACGCGTGTGCCCACCGTCACGGCCAGTGCGGTGAAGGCCAGGGCGACGAGGACGCCGTACAGCATGTGCGCGCTCGCGTAGGAGCCGATGTAGGCGTCCCGCACCGCGTCCACCAGATAGCGGAACGGCATCAGGTGCGACAGCACGTCCAGCCACGCCGGGCCCAGGGTCATCGGGAGCATCAGGCCGGACAGCAGCATCGACGGCATCGTCAGCGCGTTGATGGTGGGCCCGAACTCCTGCGGGGTGCGGACCTTCATCGCCAGCGCGTACGACAGCGAGGCCAGCGAGACCGTGAGCAGGGCGACGAAGGCGAAGCCGATCAGCACGCCGGGCAGCGGTGCGCGCAGGCCCATCACCAGGGCCGCCAGCACCAGCAGCACCGCCTGGAAGGCGAAGACGGTGGCGTCCCGCAGGACCCGGCCCAGCAGCAGCGCCAGGCGGCTGACGGGCGTGACGCGCATCCGCTCGACCACTCCCTGGCTGTTCTCGATGATGATCGAGAACCCGGCGAAGGAGGCGCCGAACAGGCCGAGTTGCAGCAGCAGGCCGGGGACCAGTACCTGCCAGGAGCTGCCCTGACCGCCGAGCGGCAGGTCGGTCAGCAGCGGGCCGAAGAAGAGCAGGTACAGCAGGGGCATCAGCACGCCGAACAGCAGCGCGAAGCGGGAGCGCAGCGACTGGCGCAGATAGCGGCCGTAGATCAGGCCGGTGTCGTGGAGCAGCATCGGGAATCCTCGAAGGGTCAGACGGCGACGGGGGCGGCGTCGGCCGGAGCCGCGCTGCGGCCGGTGACGGCCAGGAAGGTGTCCTGGAGGGAGGCGTCGGGCGAGCCGCCGTACTCCCGCTTCAGGGCGGCGGGAGTGCCCTCGGCGACCACCACGCCGCCGTCCACGACGACCAGGCGGTCGGAGAGGGCGTCGGCCTCGTCCAGGTAGTGGGTGGTCAGGAAGACCGTGGTGCCGTGTTCGGTGCGCAGCCGGCGGACCAGGTCCCACAGGTCGGCGCGGCTGCCCGGGTCCAGGCCGGTCGTCGGCTCGTCCAGGAAGAGCACCTTGGGGCGGTGCGTGAGCGCCATCGCGATGTCCAGCCGGCGCCGCTGCCCGCCGGAGAGCGCGCCGCACTTGCGGTCGAGCAGCTCGCTCAGGTCCAGGTCGCGGGCCAGCTCGTCGGCGCGTTCGACCGCCCGCGCCTTGGTCAGCCGGTACAGGCGGCCCTGGGTGACCAGCTCCTCCCGGACCGTGATCTGCGTGTCCACCCCGCCCGACTGCGCCACGTACCCGCACGCCGCGCGCACTCCGGCCGGGTCGGTCGCCAGGTCGTGCCCGGCGACGGTGGCCGCGCCGCCGGTGGGGGCGAGCAGGGTGGTGAGCATCCGCAGGGTGGTGGTCTTGCCCGCGCCGTTGGGGCCCAAGAAGCCCAGGATCTCGCCCTCGCGGACGGTGAGGTCGATGCCGCGCACCGCCTCGACCGGGCCGCGCTTCGTGGCGAAGGTGCGGGCCAGCTGGGCCGTACTGATGATTGCCATGCGCTCCAGAAAAACAGAGTCACTGAAATTTTGCAACGACACCAAGTTTTCACTCGCCCCAGACTGTGCTGTCGGCGCAGCTAGGATGCGGTCATGGCCGAGGGACTCAGGGAACGGAAGAAGCGGCAGACCCGGCAGTACATCTCGGATGTCGCCACCGGGCTGTTCCTGGAGCGCGGCTTCGAGGCCGTGACGGTGGCGGAGGTCGCGGACGCCGCGAACGTCTCCGTCAACACCGTGTACAACTACTTCCCGGCCAAGGAGGACCTGTTCCTCGACCGCTCCAAGGGGGTCGTCGACCGGCTGTCGCGCTGGGTGCGCGGGCGCCGCGACGGGGAGTCCGCGGCGTACGCGGTCCTGCGCGAGCTGCGCGACGAGGTCGAGTCGGTCTCGCCGCGGGTCGGCCTGATGGACGGATATGCCGGGTTCATGAAGGTCGTCCACGAGTCGCCGGCCCTGCGGTCCCGGATGTGGGCCATCGGCCAGGAGGTCCTCGTCAACCTGGAGAAGACCCTCAGGGAGGAGACGGGCGCCCCGGCCGAGGACCCGCTGCCCTCCCTGATGGCCGGTCAGATCAACTGGCTGCACGGCACGGTGATGGTGGAGATCGGCCACCGCATGGTCGCGGGCGGCAAGCCCTCCGAGGTGTCCCGCGACATGCTCCTGCTGCTGGACGAGATGGAGGAGCTGTTGAGCGAGAAGGTGCTCAACTACGCCGTACGAGGCGCGCTGTGACACCCGAACGGCACCCCTCGGTGTGACGTCCGTCATTTGAGACGTGACGCGCGTTACTAACCGGTCACACAGCGCCTCACGCCCGCTAATCTCCGGCCGAGAGACGACAATCAGCGCGTATCAGGGGAGTCGCACAGTGGCACGGAAGCTCGCCGTCATCGGAGCCGGTCTCATGGGGTCCGGCATCGCCCAGGTCTCCGCCCAGGCGGGCTGGGAGGTCGTCCTGCGCGACGTCACCGACGAGGCGTTGCGGCGCGGCACCGACGGCATCAGGGCCTCCTACGACAAGTTCGTCGCCAAGGGGAAGCTCGACGCCGACGACGCCGAGGCCGCGCTCGGGCGCATCACCGCGACCACCGACCTGGACGCCGCCGCCGACGCGGACGTCGTCGTCGAGGCCGTCTTCGAGAAGCTGGAAGTCAAGCACGAGATCTTCCGTACCCTGGACAAGCTGGTGAAGGACGGGGCGATCCTCGCGTCCAACACCTCCGCCATCCCGATCACCAAGATCGCGGCCGTGACGGAGCGCCCCGAGCGGGTCGTCGGCACCCACTTCTTCTCGCCGGTGCCGATGATGCAGCTGTGCGAGCTGGTGCGGGGCTACAAGACCAGCGACGAAACGCTCGCCACCGCACGCGAGTTCGCCGAGTCCACCGGCAAGACCTGCATCGTCGTCAACCGCGACGTCGCCGGATTCGTGACCACCCGGCTCATCTCCGCCCTCGTCGTCGAGGCCGCGAAGCTGTACGAGTCGGGCGTCGCCACCGCCGAGGACATCGACCTCGCCTGCAAGCTGGGCTTCGGCCACGCCATGGGACCCCTGGCCACCGCCGACCTGACAGGCGTGGACATCCTGCTGCACGCCACCGGCAACATCTACACCGAGTCCCAGGACGAGAAGTTCGCCCCGCCGGAGCTGATGCGCCGGATGGTGGACGCCGGTGACATCGGCCGCAAGAGCGGGCAGGGCTTCTACAAGCACTGAGGTCACGTCAGCCCCGGCAAACGTCACACGCCGGGGTGAATTCGGTATCGGTTCGCTTACAGACGGCAACCTCCGGTCGTTTCGGCCAGTCAGAGGGTGCAGTGCCTGATATCGCCGAGAGACCACAACGCGCGCAACGCACCGCCAAGACGAAGAACAAGACGAAGAAGACGACGAAGAAGACGCACGCCGGGGAGCGCATATGCACATCAGGGGCGACCACGTCGAGCTGGTCGTCGGGGGCCGCCTCGACGTCCGCAGCGCGGCGGACGCCCGTACGGTCCTGCACTCGGCCGTCGACGACGGAGTCGGCGACCTGGTGCTCGACCTGTCAGAGCTGGACTCCTGGGACGCCACCGGACTCGGCGTGATCATGGGAGCCCACCGGCGGGCCGGCCGCTGCGGCCGACGGCTGGTGCTGCGCGGCGTGCCGCCGCAGATGCAGCGCCTGCTGGTGGCCACCCGGCTGCACCGGATCCTCGCCATCGAGGGCGGCATCGGTGTGGAGACCCTGCCCCGCGTGTAAGTGAAGGTTCACACCTCCGACACACGCAATCCTCACGAGACCGTGACCTCTCGGGCCGCCCGGCACCCCGGACTGTCGGAGATACTGGGCGAAGGTTTAGGGTCTGGCTGCCCGCTGCCTTTGCAAACCCGCCGGCGGGCCCGGACCAGAAGCGACAGCGCGGTGTGCGGCAAGGCCGGGAGGGTGGTCCCTGCCGGGGCCCTGCACACGACGCTTTTGGGGGGCTTGAACCAATGGACCCGAACAACCGGGGCCCTGAGGAGTACGGCCAGGACGGCGACCACCAGGCGCCGCGCCCGCGCCCGCACAGGGACCCCATCACCTCCGACTTCGGACAGCACGCGCCCGCGCTCGCCCGCACGGTGCAGCTGGTGTCCGGCGACTTCCTGCTCACCGTCAACCCCGTCGACGGCAGCGAGATCGAGGTGTGCCCGCCCTCGGAGCGGCCCACCCGGCCGGAGAAGCTCAGCGCGGCCGAACGCGCCGAGGCGGAGCGTGCCGCGCGGCCGCCCGTCCCACCGGGACCGGTCCGCACGGTCCTCGGCCTGCTGGCCCGCGAGGACGAACGCGAACGCCTGGTGCGGCTGCTCGCCCGCGGCCGTTCCGTCCGCCTCACCGGCCCCGCCGGCTCCGGCCGCACCAGCCTCCTCGACGTCGTCGCCGAGGACTGCGCGGGCCTCGCGCCCGACGGCGTCGTCCGGCTCAGCGGCCACCACCGCACCGCCGACGACCTGCTCCACGACCTCTTCTACGCCGTCCACGGCGCACCCCTGCACCGTCCCGACCGGACGGAACTCCTCGGACACCTGCGCGAGGTGGGCGCCGTCGTCGTCCTGGACGACGTCGAGTTCGGCGGCACCGCCCTCGACGAACTCCTCGACGCCACCCCCGAGTGCGCCTTCGTCCTCGGCGCCACCCCGGAAGTGGCCGCACCCTCCGCCGACTCGGCCGTCGAGGAGGTCTTCCTCACCGGCCTGGACCGCGCGGACGGCGTGGAGCTCCTTGAGCGCGCCGCCGGACGGACCCTCACCGAGGAGGAGGCCAACTGGGCCGGAGACCTCTGGTTCGAGTCCGAGGGCCTGCCGCTGCGCTTCGTCCAGGCCGGTGCCCTGCTGCGCCGCCGGGACCGGGAGCGGGCCGGCGCCGACGCCGTCGACGAGTTCGGCGTCTTCGCCGACGCCCGCCCCGCCGAGGACACCCCCTACGACGCCGCCGAGGCCGACGACGTACCCCTGCCGTCCCTCGGTGAGGCCGCCGCGCCCGCACCGCTGCTCGCCTCCCGGCTCAGCGCCTCCGCCCGCGCCACCCTGGAGTTCGCCGTCGCGCTCGGCGGCGAGGTGCCGCACCAGGCGCATCTGCCCGCCCTGGTCGGCGACACCCACGCGGACGCCGCCCTCGGCGAGCTGACCGACTGCGGACTGGTCTCCCCGGTCGCCTCCCGCTACCGGCTGGCCGCCGGTGTGCTCACCCAGCTGGAGAGCGCCGGATACGCCGACACCGTACGGGAGCGGGCGACGGCCGCCGCCCAGCACTACGCCTGGTGGGCCGGGCACCCCTCGGTCACCCCGGAGCGGGTCTGCGCGGAGGCCGACGCCGTACTGGCGGCCCTCGCCGTGCTGGTGCCCGCGACCACCCCCACCGCCGAGGACGAGGAGAGCCCGGCCGTCCAGCTGGCCCGCACCGCGGCGCCCGCGTTCGCCGCCGGGCTGCACTGGAGCGCCTGGGAACGGGCGCTGCGTTCGGGCACCGAGGCCTCCCGGCTCGCCGGTGACGTCGCCGAACAGGCCTACTTCCACCACGAACTGGGCGTCCTCGCGCTGTGCGAGGGCCAGCTGGACCGGGCCCGCGCCGAGCTGGAGGCCTCCATCGGGCTGCGCGGCGCGCTCTCCGACAAGCGCGGTGCCGTGGCCGGCCGCCGCGCCCTCGCGCTGGTCGCCGACCGCACCGGCGACACACCGGGCCTGGGCAGCGGTGCGGGCGCGTTCGCCGCGGCGGCGCCCGCCGCCGGACTCGGCGTGGTCGGGGCCGGACTCGGCCCGACGGTGGGGGAGGAGGTGCCCGACGCCCGCAACGAGGAGTCGGCGTCGCCGTCCGCGGGCGTCCCCGCGCCCTTCCCGCCGCTCCAGCCGCGTCCGCAGTCCCCCACCCTCGTCACCCGCCGCGAGCCCGACGAGGAGCCGTCCCGCACGGTCGCCGGCGGCATCAAGGGCTTCGCGCGGCGCAACCTGGTGGCCGCCGGAGCGGGCGCGCTGCTCGTCGCCGTGCTCGGCACGGTGGTGACCCTGGGGGCCACGTCCGAGAACAACGGCGGCGATCCCTCCAACGAGGTCGGCGTCAACCCGTCGGCCAGCCAGGGCGTCGACGACGGCAGCCTGGGCGCCGACCGGCCCTCGGACGACGGCCAGGGCCAGGAGACGCCCGGCGACCCCACCGGATCCGCCACCCCGGGCACGTCCGAGGCGCCGACGGCGTCGGAGTCGGGGGAGCCTTCGCAGGGGCCGAGCAGTACGGACAGCACCGACCCCGGTGACGACGAGAGCCCCGACGACCCCGGCTCGCCGGACGAGCCGAGCAAGTCGCCGAGTTCGCCGACGACGAAGCCCACGTCGCCGAAGCCGTCGGACACCGAGCCGACGGACCCCGGGACGCCTACCGAGTCCGACGACACGTCACCGACGCCCACGGAGACCGAGACGACCTCGCCGTCCACCCCGGAGACGTCCGACACCGTCAGCGGCGCCGACAGCCCGCCGGCCACCGTCTCGCAGAGCAGCACCGAGAGCACCGACCCGGGAACGGGAACCCCGGCCGGCTCGGACCCGGCGACCGGGCAGATCATCTGACCCCACCGGGGAAGGCCGCAGCACAGGAGGGCCGGGTCCGTCACACGGACCCGGCCCTGTCCACGTCGTACGCGGCGCGCCCCCAGGACGCGCCGCGCCCTCAGAACAGCCGCAGCTTGTCGTCCTCGATGCCCCGCAGCGCGTCGTAGTCCAGCACCTGGCAGCCGATGCCGCGGTCCGTGGCCAGCACGCGGGCCTGCGGCTTGATCTCCTGGGCGGCGAAGACCCCGCGCACCGGGGCGAGATGCGGGTCGCGGTTCAGCAGCTCCAGGTAGCGCGTGAGCTGTTCCACGCCGTCGATCTCGCCGCGCCGCTTGATCTCGACCGCGACGGTCCCGCCCTGGCCGTCCCGGCACAGGATGTCGACCGGGCCGATGGCGGTCATGTACTCGCGGCGGATGAGGGTGTAGCCCTCGCCCAGGGTGTCGATGCGGTCGGCGAGCAGCTCCTGGAGGTGTGCTTCCACGCCGTCCTTGATCAGGCCCGGATCCACGCCCAGTTCGTGCGAGGAGTCGTGGAGGATCTCCTCCATCGTGATGATGAGCTTCTCGCCCGCCTTGTTGACGACGGTCCAGACGCCCTCCTCCTCGCCCGTTCCCTCCTTCAGGGCGCAGGGCGGCGACATCCAGTTGAGGGGCTTGTAGGCCCGGTCGTCGGCGTGGATCGAGACGCTGCCGTCCGCCTTGACCAGGATCAGCCGGGGGGCCGAGGGCAGGTGGGCGGTGAGCCGTCCGGCGTAGTCGACGGAGCAGCGGGCAATGACGAGACGCATGGTCGGCAACGCTACTCGACCGGCCCGGCCCGACGCGATTCGCCCGGACCCGGGCACCGCGCGCACTGTCCCACTTCTCCCATTGGCCCCGTCTTGCCCACTGGCCGATTGTGGGCCTACCGGATGGTGTCCATCTCGGCATTCTCCTGGTGCCGTCACGATCGGTTGCTTACGGTATTGAACGGGAGGTCGCGAACTGTGTACGCAGCGTGTTCGGAATCGCGCACTCCCTTAACTGTCCGGCAACCCCTGCTGGTCGGGGGTGCGAGAGGAGAACCCATGTCGCTCGACGTCTCACCGGCCCTACTCGAACAGGCCGAGCGAGGCGAGGTCGACGAAGCAGACTTCGTCGACTGCGTCCGGACCTCCCTGCCCTACGCATGGGAGATGGTCAGCTCCCTGGTGGCACAGCTGAAGGTCGACGGCGGAGCGTTCGCCGACAACCAGACGCCCCCGCCGGACGAGCAGGCGCGCGGTCAGCTCCTGCGTGCGCTCGCGAGTGACGCGATACGCGGTGCACTGCAGCGGCACTTCGGGGTGCGGCTGGCCTTCCAGAACTGCCACCGGGTGGCGGTGTTCCCGTTGGACTCCTCTGTCGACGAGACGCTGACCAAGTTCACCTCGGTGCGCAGCCAGTTGCTGAACCAGTCGCCGGAACTGCGCGACTGCTGAGGCCCGCGGTCCTCGCTTGCCGCTCCGTACGCGGGAGGTGCAGTTCTGTACCGGAGCGGCAAGCTCCCCGCCCGGGGGAGGTCAGCGGAGCTGGGGGAGTACCTCGGCCCCGAGCCGCCGTACGTTCTCCTCGGTCGCCGCCAGGTCTCCCGAGCCCTCGACGAGCAGGGCGAAGCGGGAGATGCCGGTCCGCTCGCCGGTCGCCGCGAGCCGGTCCGCGCACAGCCGGGGCGTGCCCACCGGGTGCAGCCCGCAGAGCAGTTCGGTGTAGGCGTGCGGGTCGCGCATCTGCCGGGCCCGGCCGTCCACCGTGACGTGGGCGCCGAGTCCCTGACGCAGCCAGCCCGGCATCGCCTTGAGCAGGGTCTCGGCCGCGTCCGTGCGCCGGTCCGCGATCTGGCAGACACCGGCCGAGACGTGTCCGGCGCCGTGGATCTCCGCCGCCGGACGCCCGGCCGCCCGCGCGTGGCGCCGCCACAGGGCGACCATCTCCGCCTTCTCCTCGTCGCCGACGTGCATCCCGAGGAGCATCGGCAGCCCCCGCTCGGCCGCCATCCGCACGCTCGACGGCGAGGTGCAGGCGACGACGACCTCCGGGCCCGGCTCTTCCGACAGGGACTCCGACGGGCGCGGCACGACGGGCACCTCGCGGAAGCGGTAGCGGTCGCCCGCGGCGCCGACAGCCGGCTCGCGCAGCCAGCGCAGCAGCAGGTCGAGCGAGTCCGGAAACCCCGTCTCGTACGCCTGAAGACCCGCGCCGAACACCTCCAGGTCCACCCACGGGCCGCCGCGGCCCACACCCAGCGAGAAGCGGCCGCCGCTGGTGACGTGCAGCAGCGCGGCCTGCTCGCCGAGCGCCACGGGGTGCACGGTGGGCAGCACACTCACCGCGGTGCCGACCCGCAGCCGCCGGGTGCGGCCCAGCAGCAGCGCGGCCAGGGTCACGGCCGACGGACACGTGCCGTACGGCACGAAGTGGTGTTCGGCCAGCCAGACCGTGTCCAGCCCGGCCTCCTCGGCGACCTCGGCCGAGCGGACCGCGCGGTGCAGCGCCTCCCCCTGACCCTGGCCCGGGAACTGGGCACCCAACACGAAACTTCCTACGCGCATTGCCTTTTCCTGCTTCCTCGGCCCCGACGTGGAGCTCCCCCACACGGCATAACCGCCTGACACGTGCCGAGGACACGGCCGGACGAAGGAATTTGCGGATTGTCTGCAGAATCGGCCGTTGTGGGACGGTGCGTGGGCCCGGACGGACAACACCGGTCGGGGGGAGTCGCGGTGTTCGGCGCCGTACGCGTACCCGTGTCCGTGCCGCGTAGGCTGGATGCCGCCCTGCTTCCTGTATAGCTCCGTGAGGTGTCCTGTGTCCCCGCGTCGCAACCGACCCAAGGGAGCCGGTTCCTCCGGCCGGAGCGCCGAGGAGGACGGCTCCGGCCGCTACGGCGGCTGGCAGTCCTCGGAGGACTGGCAGGGCGAGGAGTGGAGCGTACGGCACGTGGCGGGCGCGAGCGCGCAGGGCAAGTCGTACCGCTGCCCGGGCTGCGACCAGCTCATTCCGGACGGTGTCCCGCACGTCGTGGCGTGGCCGGCCCACTCGGGCGTCGACGACCGCCGGCACTGGCACAAGGCGTGCTGGAACGCGAAGGACCGCCGCACCTCACGGGTGCAGCGGTCCCGTAACGCGCCGAGGTTCTGAAGACCCCGCCACACCTTTCGGCTACACGTCCCGCCTCTCCAGCAGGACGAAGGCGGCGGCGAACGCGGCCGCGGTGACGCCGAGCAGGATCCACAGCGGGTCCCAGCCCGAGGGCCCCGACTCGGAGAGCGAATTGGCGTAGAAGATGCTCATCTGGTTCGGGATCGAGTACTCGAACAGCGCCTGCTGCACGTCCTTGAGCGACGCCGAGAACATGAACAGCGCGATCACCAGCGGGGCGAGCAGGACACCGATCATGATGGTGATGGCGCCCGCCGAGTGCCGGATGATCGAGCCCATGGCCAGCGAGAGCAGCCCGAGCAGCGCGACGTAGAGCGAGACGCCGACGGTGCCCTTCAGCCACTCCGCGCCGGTCGGGTTCTCGGCGCCGTGGCCCTCCAGCATGGACACGTGGGCCAGCCCGACCAGCGTCGCGCAGACCAGGGTCACCACGAGCGCCAGCAGGAAGAACACGATGCCCTTGGCGGCCAGCACCCGGCCTCGGCTGGGGCAGGCGGTCAGCGTCGTGCGGATCATCCCCGTGCCGTACTCCGAGGCGGTGGTCAGTACGCCCAGCGTGATCACGCACATGCTGCCGAGCAGCAGGCCGAAGAAGCCGAGGCTCAGCGCGCTCTCGCCGGCCAGGTCGGCGTCCGAGCTCGCCACCACCGCGCCGGTCAGCAGCCCGATGCCGAGGACCAGCAGGACGAACACGCCCAGCGTCCACATCGTCGAGCGCACCGACTTGATCTTCGTCCACTCGGAGGTCAGCGCGTGCACCAGGGTCGTGCGCACCACCGGGATCGGCGACGTGTAGGTCGGGAACGGCGCACCGGGCGCCGCGTGCCAGTCGGGCGCGGCCTGCTGCGTCGGGGGCTGGGGCGTGCTCATCGGACGTCCTCGGGCTTGGTCGGGTCGGTGACGGGCGCGGAGACGGGCGCGGGGCCCGCCGCGGGCGGCGTCGGCGCGCCGGCGGGAGCCTGGGGCATCGGCGGCGGCTGGGGCGCCTGCTGGGCCGCGTAGGGGTTGGCCGGCTGACCGCCCGGGACCGCTCCGGGCGCCACCGGGGCGCCGTACGGGCTCGCGGGGGCCTGGCCGGGCGCGCCCTGCGGCGCGGCGAAGGGCTGACCGCCCTGCTGGGGCGGCGGCGGCGCGTACCACCCGGGCTGGCCCTGGCCGGGCACCGGCATCGGCGGCTGCGCGCCGGGCGGCAGGGGCTGCTGGAGCCCCGCCTTCTGGTCGGTGGTCGACCGGTAGTCCACGGCGCCCTGCGTCATCCGCATGTACGCCTCCTCCAGCGAGGCCTGGTGCGGAGACAGCTCCCACAGCCGTACGTCACTGGCGTGCGCGACGTCGCTGATGCGGGCGAGGGCGAGCCCGGTCACCCGCAGCGCGCCGTCCTGCTCGGGCAGCACGTGGCCGCCGGCCTCGGTCAGCGCCGAGGTCAGCTTCTCGCGCAGCTGCGGATCGGTGTCCGGCGTCCGCACGCGCGCGAAGTCGGCGGAGTTGGCCGAGATGAAGTCCGTCACGCTCATGTCGGCCATCAGCTGGCCGCGCCCGATGACGATCAGGTGGTCGGCGGTCAGTGCCATCTCGCTCATCAGGTGCGAGGAGACGAAGACGGTGCGGCCCTCCGCGGCGAGCGCCTTCATCAGGTTGCGCACCCAGTGGATGCCCTCCGGGTCGAGGCCGTTGACCGGCTCGTCGAAGAGCAGCACCTGGGGGTCGCCGAGCAGCGCGGCGGCGATGCCGAGCCGCTGGCCCATGCCGAGCGAGAAGCCCTTGGAACGCCGCTTGGCCACGTCCTGGAGGCCCACCACGCCGAGCACCTCGTCCACCCGCCGGGCCGGGATGCCGGACAGCTGGGCGAGGCTCAGCAGGTGGTTGTGGGCGGCCCGCCCGCCGTGCACCGCCTTGGCGTCCAGCAGTGCCCCGACGTGGCGCGCGGCGTTCGGCAGCTTGCGGTACGGGTGGCCGCCGATGGTCACGTGCCCCGCCGTGGGGTTGTCCAGGCCCAGGATCATCCGCATCGTCGTCGACTTGCCCGAGCCGTTGGGCCCGAGGAAGCCGGTGACGGCACCGGGCCGCACCTGGAAGGAGAGGTTGTACACAGCGGTCTTGTCGCCGTATCGCTTGGTCAGGCCGACAGCCTCGATCATGCTCCGCACCCATCGGAAGGTTCAGGGACAGCAGGGCACACGCCCCCGTAAGGGTTAGGAGGATATCCACGCGCTGACGGTTCCGTTCAAGCGCGGGCAAAATCCGACACCGTACGGAGGCCGGACGGAGGGGGTCAGGCGTCCCGCCGCTTCAGCACCGCGTACCCGCCGACGAGCGCCGCGATCACCCACAGTGCCATGATCCCCAGGCCGCCCCACGGTCCGTACGGTACGTCGTCGTCGATCGGCGTGACCACCTGCATGATCTTGCTGCCGGCCTGGTCGGGCAGGAACCGGCCGACCTTCTCCGTCGCCGGGACGTTGCCCAGGATGTTGGAGATCAGGAAGAAGAACGGCATCAGGATGCCCAGCGACAGCATCGGGGAGCGCAGCATCGCGGCGACGCCCATCGAGAACATCGCGATCAGCGTCATGTAGAGGCCGCCGCCGAACACCGCGCGCAGCACTCCCGGGTCGCCGATCGACGCCTTCAGGTCGCCGAGCATCGCCTGCCCGAGGAAGAACGTGGCGAAACTGGTGATCATGGCCACGACCAGGGCGAGGAGGGTGGCCACCGCGATCTTGCTGAAGAGGAAGGTGCCGCGCTTGGGCACGGCGGCCAGCGAGGTGCGGATCATGCCGGAGCTGTACTCGTTGCCGACGACCAGCACCCCGAACACGATCATCGCCAGCTGGCCCAGGCTCGTGCCGGCGAAGCTGATGAAGGTCGGGTCGAAGGAGAGCTGGTCGCGCCGGCTCATGTCGCCGAACTCGCTCTTCGACAGGGCCGAGATCAGCATGCCCAGGGCGATGGTGACGACCACGGCGAGGCCCAGCGTCCACACCGTGGACGCGACCGACCGGATCTTGGTCCACTCGGACCGGACGACCTGTGTCGCCGCCATGCTCATCCCCTCTTCCAGTCGCTGCCCCACGGCTGCTGCGGAGGCTGCCCCGGTGGCTGTTGCTGTTGCTGCTGCGGCACCGCGCCGGCCGGCTGCCCGTCGTGCGCGTGGTACTCCACGGACTCCGCGGTCAGCTGCATGAACGCCTCCTCCAGCGAGGCGCGCTGCGGGCTCAGCTCGTACAGCACGACCTGGTGGCGCGCCGCCAGCTCGCCGACCGTCTCCGACTTGTCGCCGTCCACCTCCAGGACCCCGTCGCCCGACTCGACGACCGTGACCCCGGCCGCGTGCAGCGCGTCGAGCAGCCGCTCGCGCTGCGGGGTGCGGATCCGGACGTAGCTGCGCGAGTTCTCCGCGATGAACTCGGCCATCGAGGTGTCCGCCAGCAGCCTGCCCTGGCCGATGACCACCAGGTGGTCGGCGGTCAGCGCCATCTCGCTCATCAGGTGGGAGGAGACGAAGACCGTACGGCCCTGGGAGGCCAGGGTCTTCATCAGATTGCGGATCCAGTGGATGCCCTCGGGGTCGAGCCCGTTGACCGGCTCGTCGAACATCAGGATCCGCGGGTCGCCCAGCAGGGCCCCCGCGATGCCGAGCCGCTGCCCCATGCCCAGGGAGAAGCCCTTGGTCTTCTTCCGCGCGACCGCCGACAGCCCGACCGTGTCCAGGACCTCGCGCACCCGGCTCGCGGGAATGCCGTTGCTCTGCGCGAGGCACAGCAGGTGGTTGTAGGCGCTGCGCCCGCCGTGCCACGCCTTGGCCTCCAGCAGCGCGCCGATGTACGTCAGCGGGTCCTTCAGCTGGTCGTAGTGCTTCCCGTCGATCCGCACGTCCCCGGCGGTCGGCCGGTCCAGGCCCAGCACCATCCGCATGGTCGTCGACTTGCCCGCGCCGTTGGGGCCGAGGAAGCCCGTGATGATGCCGGGTCTGACGGTGAAGGAGAGATTGTTGACCGCCACCTTCTCGCCGTACCGCTTGGTCAGCCCCTCGAGCTCGATCATGGCGACCACGCTAGAACGGGACGAGGCCCGCTGCCACCCCAGTGACAGCGGGCCTCGCCCAGGTTCGTACGGATTCAGCAGGCGTACCCCCCGCGCAGCCGAAACCGCTCGGGCGACAGGGCGTCAGCGGGACTGCTGGGCCGGGACCCCGCGGGAGACCGACTCGTCCTCGACCGACGGAGCGGCCGCCACCGCGGCGCCCGTGAGCGACGCCAGCATCTCGCGCACGTTGGTCAGCTGCGCGTTGATGGAGTCGCGGCGGTTGGTGAGGGCGGCCAGCTCGCGCTCCGACTCCGAACGGATCCGGTCGGCCTTGGCGTTGGCGTCGGCCACGATGTCCTCGGACTGGCGCTGCGCCGTCTCCACGGTCTGCCGGGCCCGGCGCTCGGCGTCCGTGCGCAGCTTCTCCGCCTCCAGGCGCAGCTGCTCCGCGCGGTGCTCGATCTCCGCGAGCCGCTTCTCGGCCTTGGCCTGACGGGAGGCCAGGTCCCGCTCCGACTGCTCGCGGCGCTTGGCGAGGTTCGTCTCGAAGTCGGCGGCGGCCTGCGCGGCCTTCGCACGGGTCTCCTCGAAGAGCGCGTCGGCCTCGTCGCGCTTCGACTGCGCGTCCTTCTGCGCCTCGGAACGCAGCTGCGAGGCGTCGCCCTTGGCCTTCTCGACGATCCGGACGCCCTCGTCCTCGGCCTTGGCCTTGCGCTCGGCGGCGTACGACTCCGCGTCGTTGCGCACCTGCTGGGCCGAGGACTCGGCCAGCTCGCGGTGCTGCTCGGCCGCGCGCCGGGCCTCCTCGCGCAGGTCCTTCGCCTCTTCCTCGGCGAGCCGCAGGATCTTCTCGACCCGCGCGCCGAGACCGGCGTACGACGGCTCGGCGTCGTTGACCTGGGCCTGGGCGTTCTGGGTTTCGAGGTGGAGCTCCTCGATGCGCTTTTCCAGAGCGGTGATGCGGGCGAGAGCGCTGTCACGGTCGGAGACGAGCTTGGAGATACGTTCGTCCACCTGAGCGCGGTCGTACCCACGCCGCACAAGCTCGAAGCCGTAGGGGGAAGTGTCGCTCATGGGGTTCCTGTCGAAAGAGACCGGGTGAGGTGATAGAGGGAATCCTAGGCGCCAATGCGGTGTGTCATCGAGCGGATGCACGTTTGATACGGAGAATGACACCTCTTTTGAGTGGCTGACCCTCGGATGGCTTGCCAAAGCCTCCGGCAGGGGTCCCGTCGGGACTCGGCCAAAGATCTCCAGCAGACACCCAAATCACCCCGAATGCTAGCCGTCTGACGACTTGCCACCCGAACGTGGGGCGCCCACCGTCGCTCCGGCCTTCACCCCGTTGTCCTTCGCGCCCCCGGGCGCCTCGAACGACTCCAGCGCCTCCAGCACGTCCTGGACCCGGGAGATCTCCGCGTTGATGTCCTCGCGGCGCCGGACCAGCACCTCCAGCTCGCGCTTGCCCTCGTCGACCGTGCGCCGGGCCTCGCGGACCGCCTCGGCCTTCAGCTCCTCGGCCTCGCGGACCAGGGTGGCCTTCTTCTGCTCGGCCTCCTTGAGCAGCCCCTCGGCCTTCTTGACCGCGGCGATGCGCACCTTGCCCGCCTCGGAGTTGGCCTCCGACACCAGCTCCTTGGCCTTCGCCTCCGCCTTGGCGAGCTGCTCCTCGGCGGCCTTGATGAGCGCGTCGCAGCGGTCGCCGGCCGACTTCATCGTCTCGGCGGCCTCGCGGCGGGCCCGCTCGTGCAGCTCCTCGATCTCGGAGGTGAGCCGCACGCGCAGCTCCTCCGCGCGCTCCCTTATGGCGGTCGCGTCCCGGCGGGCGCCGACCAGCAGCTCGTCCGCGTCCGTACGGGACTTCTCCACCCGGGAGTTGCCCTCGACCGTCGCCTCCTGGACGATCCGGTCGGCCTCCGAACGGGCCGCGCCGACCATCGTGTCGGCCTGCGACTCGGCGTCCGCGGTGGTCTTCTGGGCCTGCTGCTGCGCCTCGGTGAGCAGCTTGTCGGCCTCGGCGGTGGTCTCCGTGATGAGCGTGTCGACCTGCTCGGCGGCCTCCGAGCGCCGCTTGTTGGCGGCCTTGCGGGCCTCGTCGAGGGTGCGCTCGGCCTCCTCGCGGGCGGCCGTGGTGACCCGCTCGGCCTCCGCGGCCGCCTCGCGGCGGACCCGCTCCGCCTCGGTGCGGAGCCGCTCGGCGTGCTGCTGCGCGGAGCCGACGGTGTCGGCGGCCTCGGCCCGCAGCCGCTCCGCCTCCCCGGTGGCGTCCGAGACCAGCTGCTCGGCCCGGGCACCCGCCTCGGTCCTGACCCGCTCGGACTCGCTCGCCGCCTCGGCGGTGACGCGCTCCGCCTCCGCGAGCGTCTTTGTGCGGATCCGGTCGGTCTCGGCCGCCGTCTCGGTGGTGAGCCGCTCCGCCTCGGAACGCGCCTCGGTGATCAGGGTGTCCGCCTGCGTCGCCGCGTCGGACCGGATGCGGTTGGCGTCCTCGCGGGCGTCCGCCCGGGTGCGCGACGCGGACTGCTCGGCCTCGGCGATGGCGTCGGAGGCCTCCGTGCGCACCCG
Source organism: Streptomyces sp. NPDC018026 (assembly GCF_044327745.1). Lineage (NCBI taxonomy): Bacteria > Bacillati > Actinomycetota > Actinomycetes > Kitasatosporales > Streptomycetaceae > Streptomyces > Streptomyces sp. NPDC018026. The sequence goes on along the minus strand of NZ_JBIRFY010000006.1, from coordinate 145,052 downwards.
CTGGGCGTGCTCGGAGACGTCCGTGCGGATCCGGTCGGCCTCGGTGATGGCCTCGGACACGGTCCGCTCGGCCAGCGTCTTGGCGGCCTCGGTCTCCTCCTGCGCCTCGCGCCTGAGGCGTCCGGCGTCCTCGCTCGCCCGCTCCCGCTCCGCGTAGGCGTCGGCGCGGACCCGGTCCGCCTCCTCCTCGGCCTCGTGCCGGGTGCGCTCCGCGGCGTGCTCGGCGGCGCTGCGCAGCCCGGTGATCTCCTCCTGGGCCTGCTCGTGCAGCCCGGCGACCGACTCCCGTACCTGCGCGGCGTGCTGCTCGGCGGCCGACACCATCTCGGTGGCGCGCCGGTCGGCCTCCTCGACCAGCCGGACCGCCTCGGCCTGGGCCTCCTCCACGCGGTTGCGTGCCGAGGCCAGCAGCTCCTCGCTCTGCTCGCGGGCCTGCGTGCGCTCCTGGTCGGCCTCCTGCCGGGCGGAGCCGAGCAGTTCCTCCGCCTCGCGACGGCGCCGGGCGGCCTCCTCCTGGGCGGCGGCCAGCGCCTCGGACGCCTCGGCCGCGATGCGCTCGGCGGCACTCTGCGCCTCCGCCCGCACCCGGTCGGCGCTCTCCTGCGCCTCGGACTTCAGCCGCTCCGCCTCGCCGACCGCCTCCGAGCGCAGCCGTACGGCGACGGCCTCGCCCTCCGCGCGGGAGGCGGACGCGTCCGCGGCGGCCTCGGTGCGCAGCCGCTCGGCCTCCGTCTCGGCCTGCTGCTGGAGCGTACGGACCCGCTCCGCGGCCTCCGCGCGCAGCCGCTCGCTCTCCTCGGCGGCCTCGCGGCGGATCCGCTCGCCCTCCTCGCGGGCCCCGCTCAGCGCCTCCTCGGCGGCGGTGCGGCGCTCCTCCGCCTCGGTGTGCAGCCGCGTCAGCTCCTCGGCGGCCTCCGCCTGGCGGGCCTCGACGGCGCGCTCGGTCTCCTCGCGCAGCTCGCGGGCGGCCCGCTCGGCCTCCGCCTGGAGCTCCTCCACCCGCTCGGCGGCCTCCGTGCGGTGCCGTTCGGCCTCCGCGCGGGTGCGCTCCAGGGTCTCCTCGGCCTGCCGGCGCAGGGTCGTCGCCCGCTCGATGGCCTCGGCGCGGACCTTCTCGCCGTCCGCCGTCGCGGTCTGCCGCAGCTCGTCCGCGTCCGCCTTGGCCTTGGCGAGCAGCTCCTCGGCGCTCTTCGCCGCCTCCTCGATCTGCGCCACGGCCTCCTTGCGGGCCTCGGCGCGGATCTTCTCGCCCTCGGCGACCGCGTCCGCCCGCAGCTGCTCGGCCTCGCCGCGCAGCCGGCGCGCCTCCTCCTGAAGCTCGACCGTCTTGGCGCGGTACTCCTTGGTGTCGTCCTTCGCCGCGCCCTTGAGCTGCGTGGCGATGTCGTGCGCCTCGGCGCGCAGCCGGTCCGCCTCGGTCTCGGCCTCGGAGCGGATCCGCTCGGCCTCCTCGGTGGCCGCCTTCGTGGTCCGCTTGGCGTCCTCCGACGCCTTGTTCAGCACGTCCTCGGCCGTCTTGGCCGCCTTGGACAGCTGGGTGGCCGACTCCTCGGCGGTGATCGTGCGGGCCTTCTCGGCGGCCTCGGCGACGATCCGCTCGGCCTCGGCACGGGCGTCCGCGACCACCTGCTCGGCCTCGGACCGGGTGCTCTCCGCGTCCTTGGTGGCCTCGCCGACCAGCCGGGCGACCTGCTCCTTGGCGGTACGGGTGCGCTGCTCGTTGGTCGCCTCGGCGCTCGACAGCGCCTTGGCCGCGGCCTCCTCGGCCTCGGCGACCACCTTCTCGGCCTCGGCCTGCGCCTTGCGCAGCGCCTCCTCGGCCTCCGACATGCGCTGCTCGGCGGCCCGGCTCAGCTCCTGGACCTCACGCCGGGTGGACTCCGACTCGCTGGCGGTGGAGCTGCGCAGCTGCTCGGCGTGGTCGGTGGCCTCCTGCGCCTGCGTGGAGGCCGCGTTCAGCAGCCGCTCCGCGTCGGTGCGCGCCCGGCGCAGGATCTGATCGGCCTCGGTGCGGGCGCTCTCCGCGTCGCTCCGCAGCCGCTGACGGGCCTCGGCGGTCAGCCGCTCCGCCTCCGCGCGGGCCGCGCTCATGGCCTGCTCGGCCTCGGCACGGGACTCGTCGAGCAGGCGCCGGGCCTGCTGCTCGGTGCGGGCGCGCAACTGCTCCGCCCAGGCCACGTTCTCGTTGACGTGCGACTCGACGGTCTGCCGGCGCTCGGCCAGCTCCTGGTCGAGCTGCTGGCGTCGGGTGACCGCCTCCTGGTGCAGCTCCGCCTGGAGCCGGGCCGCCTGCTCGGCGTGCTCCTGGAGGATCCGCTGGGTCTGCGCCCGCGCCTGGCTCAGCTCCCGCTCCGCGTCGGCGCGCAACTGGTCGGCCTGCGTCTGCGCGTTGCGCAGCAACTGCTCGGCCTGGTACCCGATGTCGCCGCCGTCGAAGGCGGGCCGGGACATGATGGTGCGCCGCGCCTCGTGCAGCTTGGCGCGCAGCACCTCGACCTGGTAGCCGAGGTCCTCGGCGTGCTGGATCGCCTTTTCCCGCTCGGTCTTCAGCCGCTTCATCTCGGCCTCGAACCGAGAGAGGTGGTCGACGTCAGCCGCCGGCTCTCGCTCCTGGCTCTCGTAGCCCCGCACTGCGCGGTCCCATCCGTCCCCTGGTCGCAAATCTTCCCGAACGAGCTCCGTCCGTCCGCCGAACGGGGCCCCCGGGGAATGGTGTCAGATCAACGGCGGAGCATGTGCTGCTGCCCCGTCGCCCGCCCCCCGAAACACGACCCCGGCGGTCCCGGCGCCCAAGGCGACAGGACCGGGTCACCCTGGACTGAGCGGCGACCGCACCCAACCCTACCGGCCCATATGTACGAGGGTCAGTGCTCAGGTGACTCAACGGCCGCCGAAGTGACCAGTTCTGTCAGTACGCCATGGCAGTCCTTGGGGTGCAGGAAGGTGATCCGCGACCCCATGGAACCGCGCCGGGGCTCGTCGTACAGAACGCGTACGCCCTTGCCCCGGACGTCCGCGGCGTCCGCGTCGACGTCCGCCGTGCCGAAGGCGATGTGGTGGACGCCCTCGCCGTTCTTGGCGAGCCACTTGCCGACCGCGGAGTCCTCGCGGGTCGGCTCCAGGAGTTGGAGGTACGAGGCGCCCCCGTCCGACGTATCGTTGATCTTGAGCATGGCCTCGCGCACGCCCTGCTCCTCGTTGACCTCGGTGTGGAACACCTCGAAGCCGTAGGTGGCACGGTAGAACTCGACGGTCGCGTCGAGGTCGTGGCAGGCGATTCCGATGTGGTCGATTCGCGTCAGCATGGTTTCAGTGCAGCGCTCCGGAGGTGGTTACGCAACGTGCGCGCGATCACACCGACAGCCCGGTGACGGGCGGGATACCGCTCAGTACATTCGAGTAAACCCTCGTTCACTCCTCGGCCTGTGCGGGCCGGAAAAGGGGACCGCAGCTCATGTCTTCTGGAACCACTGAAACCTCTGGAACCTCTGGAACGAACGGCACGACCTCCGTCGTCGTCGCGGGTGCCCGCACCCCGATGGGGCGGCTGCTCGGCTCCCTGAAGTCCTTCAGCGGCGCCGACCTCGGCGGATTCGCGATCAAGGCGGCCCTCGACCGCGCCGGGATCGGCGGCGACCAGGTCCAGTACGTGATCATGGGGCAGGTGCTCCAGGCCGGCGCCGGGCAGATCCCCGCCCGCCAGGCCGCCGTGAAGGCCGGCATCCCCATGAGCGTCCCGGCGCTCACGATCAACAAGGTCTGCCTCTCCGGCCTCGACGCCATCGCGCTCGCCGACCAGCTCATTCGCGCGGGTGAATTCGACGTGATCGTCGCGGGCGGCCAGGAGTCCATGACCAACGCCCCGCACCTGCTGCCCAAGTCCCGCGAGGGCTACAAGTACGGCGCCGTCCAGATGATCGACGCCATGGCGTACGACGGCCTGACGGACTCCTTCGAGGACATCGCCATGGGCGAGTCCACGGAGAAGCACAACACCCGCCTCGGCATCGAGCGCGCCGCCCAGGACGAGATCGCCGCCCTGTCCCACCAGCGCGCCGCCGCCGCCCAGAAGAACGGCGTCTTCGAGGCCGAGATCACCCCGGTCGAGATCCCGCAGCGCAAGGGCGACCCGGTGCTGTTCAGCAAGGACGAGGGCATCCGCGGCGACACCACCGCCGAGTCGCTCGGCAAGCTCCGCCCGGCCTTCGCCAAGGACGGCACCATCACCGCGGGCTCCTCCTCGCAGATCTCCGACGGCGCCGCGGCCGTGGTCGTCATGAGCCGGGCCAAGGCCGAGGAACTGGGCCTTCAGTGGATCGCGGAGATCGGCGCCCACGGCAATGTCGCGGGCCCCGACAACTCTTTGCAGTCGCAGCCGTCGAACGCCATCCGGCACGCCCTGAAGAAGGAGGGCCTGGAGGTCGCGGACCTCGACCTCATCGAGATCAACGAGGCCTTCGCGGCCGTCGCCGTGCAGTCAATGAAGGACCTCGGCGTGTCCACCGAAAAGGTGAACGTCAACGGTGGTGCCATCGCCCTCGGACACCCGATCGGCATGTCCGGCGCCCGGCTGGTGCTGCACCTCGCCCTGGAACTGAAGCGGCGCGGCGGCGGCGTCGGCGCGGCCGCGCTGTGCGGCGGGGGCGGTCAGGGCGACGCGCTGATCGTGCGGGTGCCCGGGGCCTGACCCCCCCGAGTTACGACTTCTCACTGAACGGAGCTGTGATGCAGGACGTCTCCTCACTGGTGGCCCAGGCCCGAGAAGGCCGGCCGCGGGCCGTGGCCCGGCTGATCTCCCTGGTGGAGGGGGCGTCCCCGCAGCTCAGGGAGGTCATGGAGGCACTCGCGCCGCTCACGGGCAACGCCTACGTGGTCGGCCTGACCGGCTCCCCGGGGGTCGGCAAGTCGACCTCCACCTCGGCGCTGGTGACGGCGTACCGCAAGCAGGGCAAGCGGGTCGGCGTGCTCGCCGTCGACCCGTCCTCCCCCTTCTCCGGCGGCGCCCTGCTCGGCGACCGCGTGCGGATGTCGGAGCACGCCTCCGACCCGGGCGTCTACATCCGGTCGATGGCGACCCGCGGCCACCTCGGCGGGCTCGCCTGGGCCGCGCCGCAGGCGATCCGCGTACTGGACGCGGCCGGCTGCGACGTGGTCCTGGTGGAGACGGTGGGCGTCGGCCAGTCGGAGGTCGAGATCGCCTCCCAGGCCGACACCTCCGTCGTGCTGCTCGCCCCCGGCATGGGCGACGGCATCCAGGCGGCCAAGGCCGGAATCCTGGAGATCGGCGACGTCTACGTCGTCAACAAGGCCGACCGGGACGGCGCGGACGCCACCGCCCGCGAGCTGAACCACATGCTGGGCCTCGGCGAGGCCCGCGCCGCCGGTGACTGGCGCCCGCCCATCGTCAAGACGGTCGCCGCGCGCGGCGAGGGCGTCGACGAGGTGGTCGAGGCGCTGGAGAAGCACCGCGCGTGGATGGAGGAACGGGACGTCCTCACCGAGCGCCGCCGCGCCCGGGCCGCCCGCGAGGTCGAGACCATCGCCGTCACCACGCTGCGGGAACGCATCGGCGACCTGCACGGGGACCGGCGCCTGGGCACCCTGGCCGAGCGGATCGTCGCCGGGGAGCTGGACCCGTACCGGGCGGCGGACGAGCTGGTGGCGGGGCTGACGCGGGGCTGACGGGGGCTGAGCGGTGCGGGGTGGCTTTTTGGCGTACAGCTTCTCTCGCCCCCGCCGCCCCTTCCCATTCCCGTCCCTGGGGGCTGCGCCCCCAGACCCCGCTCTCGGCCTGAACGGCCTCGTCCTCAAGCGGCGGACGGGCTAGAATTCCCGCGTGTTCCTCCTCTTGGCCTAGGGCCCGCCCCGTACGCGACCGCCGCATCCGGCCGTCGCGTGCATCGGCGTCCCCTTGTTGCCTTCCTGCTGAGGAACCCTTCGCGTGTCCACGCCACTCTCGCGGCCCTCGTACGCCGCCGTACTCCGCGTCCCCCATGCCCGCCGCACCTTCGCGGCCGCCCTCGTCGGCCGGCTGTCGTACGGCACGGTCTCCCTCTCGCTGATGCTCTCCCTGACCCGGTCCACCGGGTCGTACGCCGTGGCCGGGCTGGTCATGGCGCTGTTCGGCGCCACGAGCGTCTTCCTGTCCCCCTACCGCGCCTCCCTCGTCGACCGGCACGGACCGCGCCGGGCCCTGCTGCCCATGGCCCTGCTCTACGCCGCCCTGCTCTGCGTGCTGGCGGCGGCCTGCCGTCCGGGTACCTCCGAGGCCGTCCTCGCGGCGACCGCCGGGCTCGCGGGCGCCTGTACGCCCCCGCTCGGCCCCACGATGCGCGCGGTGTGGGCCGAACTGCTCCCGGACCGGCTGTTGTTGCAGCGGGCCTACAGCGTGGACGGTGTCGCCGAGGAACTGCTCTTCGTCTCCGGCCCGCTCCTGGTCGGCGGCATCGTCGCCGTCGCCTCGCCGGTGGTCGGCGTGGTGCTCAGCGCGGTGCTGGTGGCGGTCGGCACCCTCGCCTTCGTCACCTCACCGGCGACCTCGGCGCTGCGCCCGGCGGGGCGGGAGAAGAGCGACGGCCCGGCACCCGGCCGAGGTGGTCCGGGGCAGGGCCGGGCGCTGCTGCAGCCCGTCGTCGTCGCGGCGGCCGTCGGCGTCTCGGTGAGCGCCGTCGACCTCCTCGTCGTGGCCTTCGCGGGGGAGCGCGGCCTCGGGGACGGCACGGTCGCCTGGGTGCTCGCGGCGCTGTCGGTGGGCTCCGCGGTCGGCGGTCTCGTCAACGGCGCCGTCGCCTGGAGTTCGCCCACCCGGGCGCGGCTCCCGTTCTTCGCGGCCGGTGTCGGCCTCTGCCTCGCCGCCGCGGGCCTCGCGCCCGGACTCGGCACGCTGGTCCTGGCCGTCATGTGCGCGGGCCTGTTCGTGGCCCCGGCGCTGACCACGGCGTACCTGATCGCCGACGAGAGCGTGGCGCCCGGTTTCCGGGTCCGGGCGGGCGCCTGGTGCAACACCGCGGTGAACGCCGGGATGTCGGCCGGTGCCGCCGTGGTGGGCCTGCTGGTGGAACGGCTGCCGCTGCCGGTGTGCTTCGCGGTCGCCGGCGCGGTGGCCGCGGCGGCGGCACTGGTGCCGGGGTACCGCCGCGGGGCGGCCCGGCCCGCCGGAGGGGCCGGAGGGGCCGCTCAGTCGTCGTCGGTGTCGTCGGTGTCGTCGGAGCTGCCGGAGTCGTCGGCGTCGTCCGAGTCGTGAGAGCCGTGCGCGTCGTCCGAGCGGTCGGCCGTGACCTTGGCGGTCTTCGGGTCGACCCGCCAGTCCTGCTCGCCCGTGCCGGAGGCGTGCGTCTCGACCTCCCAGGCGGGCTTGCCGTCGCCGTGGTCGCCGTCGTCGTCCAGCTCGACGGAGGTGACGGTGCCGTGTCCGGCCGCCGCCTTCGCCGCCTCGGCCGCGTCCACCGACGCGCCCTTCAGGGCCGCGCGCACCTCGGCGGTGTCGTCCTCGTCGTCGTCCCGCTCCGAGCCGAGGACCTTGCCGGTGGCCGGGTCGACCCGGACGCTGTGCCAGGTGCCGTCGCCGGAGAGGACGTCGACCTCCCAGGCCGCGCGCTCCCGGCGGTCGTCGCCGTCGTCGTCCCCGTCGTCGTCCTCGTCGTCCAGCTCGGCGGAGACCGCGGTGCCCGGGGTGTCCGCGAGGGCGGCGGCGATGGCGTCCGCCACCGTCACCTTCGCGGCGGCGGCGCGGGAGCCGTCGCGCCGGTCGTCGTCACGGTCGTCGGCCTCGTCCCGTACGCCGCCGTCGTCCGACACCGTGACGGCCGACGTGTCCGCGACGTCCGCGCGGGACGCCGTACCCCGGTCGTCGTCCCCCGTCGTCGCCAGCGCCGTCGCCGTACCGCCGCCGATCAGTGCGGCCGCGGTGACGGCGGCGATCACGATGTTGCGCTTCATGCTGTTTCCTCCGAGTCGTCCAGAGTCCCGTCGTTTTCGACGTGTTCACTGTCGCGGACCGACGCTGAGGCCAAGCTGAAGCCGCCTGAAGAGATCTTCAGCTTGCCTTTGGGACTCTTGGCGCATGCGCCTGTTGATCGTGGAGGACGAGAAGCGCCTCGCCGTGTCGCTCGCCAAGGGCCTCACCGCGGAGGGATACGCCGTGGACGTCGTCCACGACGGCCTGGAGGGACTGCACCGGGCGGGCGAGGGCGTGTACGACCTCGTCATCCTCGACATCATGCTGCCCGGCCTCAACGGCTACCGGGTCTGCGCCGCCCTGCGCGCCGCCGGGCACGACGTGCCCATCCTGATGCTCACCGCCAAGGACGGCGAGTACGACGAGGCCGAGGGCCTGGACACGGGCGCGGACGACTACCTCACCAAGCCCTTCTCCTACGTCGTCCTCGTCGCCCGGGTGAAGGCCCTGCTGCGGCGCCGGGGGCAGGGCGCCGGTGCCTCGCCCGTGCACGTCCACGGTGACCTCAGGGTCGACACCGCGGCCCGCCGGGTCTTCCTCGGCGAGGACGAGGTCACCCTCACCGCCAAGGAGTTCGCCGTGCTGGAGCAGCTCGTGGTGCGGGCCGGGCAGGTGGTCTCCAAGGCGGAGATCCTGGAGCACGTCTGGGACTTCGCCTACGACGGCGACCCCAACATCGTCGAGGTGTACGTCAGCGCGCTGAGGCGCAAGCTGCGCGCCGGGCTCATCCGGACCGTGCGCGGCGCCGGCTACCGGCTGGAGACCGGGCGGTGAGCCGCCCCTTCGCCTCGGTGCGGGCCCGTGCCACGCTCGCCGCGACCCTCGTGGTCGCCGTCGCCCTCGTCGCGGCCGGCACCGCCGTCCTGCTCTCCCTGCGCTCCAACCTGCTCGGCGAGGCGGGCACCCAGGCCGAGCGCTCGGCGCGGGAGGTGGCGACGGAGCTGGCCGTCGGGACCCCGTACGCGGACCTGTCGCTGGACGTGGACGACCGGCCGGTGCAGGTCGTCGACGACGACGGCGTGCTGGTCGCCGCCAGCGAGGACCTGGAGCGGATCAGCGGCACCGGCGTCGGCACGGTGAAGCCGCAGCCCGCGGCCTCCCCGAGCGGGGAGGACGACGACGCCGACGACGATGACGACTCCGGCGAGTCCCTCGAACCCGGCGAGATCGGCGGACGGATCACCGTCAGCGACGGCTCGGCGACCATCGACGGGGACACGGAGGACTACCGTTTCGCCGCCGTCCCGGTGAAGACCGACGACCGGGGCAGGCTCACCGTCTACGCCGGAGCCCCGCTGTCCGCCGAACACGGCGCCGTGAACACCGCGCTGACGGTGATGCTGATCGGCTTCCCGCTGCTGCTCGCGGTCGTGGCGTGGGTGACCTGGCTGGTCACCCGGCGCGCGCTGCGCCCGGTGGAGGGCATCCGGCGCGAGATGGCCGCGATCACCGCCAGCGAGGACCTGGCCCGGCGCGTCCCGGTGCCGGGCACCCACGACGAGGTGGCCAGGCTCGCCACCACCACCAACGAGACGCTGGCCGCCCTGGAGTCCTCGGTGGAGCGGCAGCGCGGCTTCGTCGCCGACGCCTCGCACGAGCTGCGCAGCCCGATCGCGTCGCTGCGCACCCAGCTGGAGGTGGCCGCCGCGCATCCCGAGCTGCTGGACCTGGACGGCGCCGTGGCGGACACCGTACGGCTCCAGCGGCTCGCCGCCGATCTGCTGCTGCTGGCCAGGCTGGACGCGGGGGAGCGGCCCGCCGACACCCGGGTCGACCTGGCGGCGCTCGCGCGGGAGGCGGCCGAGGGGCGGACCGGGGTGCGGGTGCGGGGGGACGAGGGCGTGGTGAGCGTGGCCGGATCGCGCGGGCAACTGGGGCGGGTGCTGGCCAATCTGCTGGACAACGCCGAGCGGCACGCCCGCTCGGCGGTGGAGGTGTCCGTGCGGTGGGACGCGGACACGGCGGTGGTCGCCGTGGCCGACGACGGCGAAGGCGTGCCGGCGGCCGACCGGGAGCGGATCTTCGAGCGGTTCGTACGGCTCGACGACGCCCGCAGCCGCGACGACGGCGGGGCCGGACTCGGACTGGCCATCGCCCGCGACGTCGCCGTGCGGCACGGCGGCACGCTCACCGTGCACGACGCGCCGGCAGGCGGCGCCCTGTTCGAGCTCCGCCTGCCGGGTGTCCGGGCCCGCACGGCCCGGGAGGGGTGATCAGGGACTCAGGGTCGTCCCCGCTGCCCGCGCAGGTGCTCCGCGATGGGCTTGAGCGCCTTGTCCAGCTCCGTCAGGTCCTCCGGGGCCAGCAGATCGATGAAGTGCCTGCGCACGGAGGCCACGTGGTGCGGCGCGACCTTCCGCATCGTCTCCATGCCGTGCTCGGTGAGAACGGCGAAGAGCCCGCGCCGGTCGGACTCGCAGTTCTCCCGCCGGACCAGGTCGGCGTTCTCCATGCGGGTGATCTGGTGGGAGAGGCGGCTCTTGGACTGCATCGTGGCGGTGGCCAGGTCGCTCATCCGCATTCTGTCGCCCTCCGACTCGGAGAGGTTCACCAGGATCTCGTAGTCGTTCATTGTCAGGCCGAACGGCTGCAGGTCCTTCTCGAGCTGGTGCGTCAACAGCCTGTTGACCTCCAGGTGGGTGCGCCAGGCACACTGCTCCGTATCGGTCAGCCAGCGAGTGGCCGTCTCGGTCTCCATGAATGAAGTCTACCTAAAAGGTTGAAAGGCGAACTAGTGAGGGGTTTTCCGTGACGGTGACGGTGCGCACGCGTTCGATGTCACACTCCGCAGATTACCGCTCACAGCCCGAAGCGGCGCTGGAGGTCCCCCAGCTGTCCGGGAAGTCCCGGTACCCCCGACCGGCCTCCCGGCGCTCCGGGAGCCCCGCCGCCGGGCACCCCCGCCTGCTGCGGAGGAGTCCCCACGGCCTGCTCCGCCATCAGCGCCTCGCTCGACTGCAGCAGCACCGTCCCCGCGCCCACGAACTCGAACTGGTGCTCCTCCCCGGAGGCCCCGCCGAGCCCCGTCATCGCACGTAGACCGCCCAGTAGGCCGGTCATGTACCCGTGGTCGTAGTGGTGGCACGGAGACGGGCAGTCGGCCCAGCCGACCAGGGCCTGCGGGTCGACCCGGATCGGCGGTTCCATGAACACCACCGGACCGTTGGACGCGGCCACGAACTTCCCGGTTCCGATCAGCGTCAGGAAGCCCGGCACGATCGACTGCTTGAGCGCGAGGCTTGGCTGAAAAGCGAGCAGATTGCCCGAGCGAATGGTCAGATTGCCGTCCTCCAGGTCGTACGAATTCACGTCGAAGGCCCGGTCGGCGAGGAGCATCTTGCCCGAGCCCTCCGCCACGACCCAGTCGCTCGCGTGCAGAGGCGAATGGAACGACGTGCGCACCAGGCGGTCCAGCCGGCCGTGCCCGATCCCGTTGAAGTCGATCGTCCCGTAGTAGGCGATCATCTTCCCCTTCTGCAGGAACCACTGGCTCCCCTTCAGCTCCACACAGAAGGTGTACGCGTTGACGTTGTCGTCGGCCGGCAGCGTCGCCGGGTCGTGGTGGACCGTGCTCACAGCTTCTCCTCCGACGCCTGGACGAACACCGTGCCGCTGCCGCTCAGCTCCAGCTGGAACGCCTCGCCGGAGCCGCGTCCCACCATGTCCCGCCAGCCCAGCGCCGTGGACAGCTTGTTGCGCACGTCGCCGTGGTGGGCGACGTAGGCCTGCGGATCGACGCGCACCGGGCGCTGCGGGGTGATGGGCACCTCGAAGACGCCGCCGTGGGCCATCACCGCCACCGAGCCGTGGCCCTTGAGGGACGTGGTGAACAGCCCCTGCCCGCTCACCTGGCCCCGCACCATGCCCATGACCCCGCCCTGGGAGCCCAGGAACACGGTGCTCTGCTCCAGGGTGCCCTCGAAGGCCAGGAGGCGGTCCGCCTCCACGTACAGGGTGTCGCCCGACAGGTTGATCACCTGGACGTGGTGGCCGCCGTGCCCGAAGAGCACGGTGCCGCTGCCCTCGACGGTCATCAGCGGCGTGTCCTCGTTCGCCACCCGGCGGCCGATCATCGACATGACGCCGCCCTGCCCGCCGCGCAGATTGGGAGTGAAGGACACCTCGCCCTGGTAGGCGAGCATCGCCCCGCGCTGACTGAACAGCCGCTGCCCCGGCGCGACGGTCGCCCGGACCATCTTCGAATTGATCTCCTCGAAGGCCATCTCACACATCCCCCGCGATCGTGTTCCGCTCGCTCGGCTGCACGTACACCAGTCCGTCGCCCTCGAAGCGGATCTGGAAGGCCTCCCCGCCGCCCTCCCCGAACAGCGTGCGGAAGGTCACACCCGACTGGAAGGACTGCCGCAGGTTCCCCTGGTGCGCGACGTACGCCCCCGGGTCGACGGTCAGCGGGTACTGGGCACTGACCCGCAGCACCACCGCGGGACCGTCGGACATGATCGCCGCCTGCCCGTGCCCCTCGATCGTCGTGGTGAACAGCCCGTTGCCCTGGGAGGCGCCGCGGGTGCCCGTGAAACTGGTGCCGGTGCGCAGCCCGGCGTCGGCCGCCAGGAAGTTGCTCGACTCGACGTACAGCTTGTCGCCCTGGAGCCCCACCAGGGTGATCTCCGAGGCCCGGTCCGCGAACCAGCAGGTCCCCTGCCCTCTCACCTCCATCACCGTCATCTGCTCGCCGGTGATCCGCCGGGTCACCATCCCCCGGATGCCCTCACCGCCGCCGCTCAGCTTCTTGAAGGCCATCTCCCCGTCGTACGCGACCATCGAGCCGTTCTTCGCCTTCACGGCGTCCGAGGTCAGGTCGACGGCGAGGACCTTGCTGCCTTGAAGTCGGAACATCGCCACGCTGTGAAAGTAGCCCCGCCACGGGTGGACAGAACAGGGCCCACGGGTGGAGAACGACCCTGAGTCCATCCCTTGGGGCATTGTTTGCCACAATGGGCGAACGATTGTGCTTCCGTTCACAAGGCGGACCGCACACCGCCCGCGCCGTCGGCGCATCCCTCCCTTCCGAAGGTGACCCGTGGACCTCAAGACCGCCACCGCCCTCCGCCGCCTCCGCCTGGTCTCGGCCCCCGAGGCGATCTCGTTCCTCCTCCTGCTCGTCTGCTCCGTCCTGAAGCGGACCACCGACTTCAACGCGGTGCCGGCGATGGGCATGATCCACGGTGTCCTCTTCGTGCTGTACGTGATCTTCTGGGCCGACGCCTGGAACCGCGCCAAGTGGCCGCTGAAGACCGCCGCCCTCTACTTCGTCCTCTCGGTCCTGCCGACCGGCGGCTTCTTCGCCGAGCGCAAGCTCAAGCGCGAGGCCGAGAGCGCGGTCATCGCCTCCCGCGCCCGCCAGGAAGGGATCGTCAACGCATGATCGTCGCCTTCTCCGTGACGCCGCTCGGTGTCGGCGAGGACGTGGGGGAGTACGTCGCCGACGCCGTCCGCGTGGTCCGCGAGTCCGGGCTGCCGAACCGCACCGACGCGATGTTCACGTCCGTCGAGGGCGAGTGGGACGAGGTCATGGACGTCGTCCGGCGGGCCGTGGCCGCCGTCGAGGCACGCGCGCCGCGGGTCTCCCTGGTGCTCAAGGCCGACATCCGCCCCGGCGTGACGGACGGTCTCACGTCGAAGGTCGAGACGGTCGAGCGGCACCTCGCCCGGTGACCGGGCCGGCGAGGTGGTGGTATCGAAAGGCGAGACGGGGCTGACCGGCATGTGACCGGCCGGTAAGGTCTGTTGGCGTGCCGAAGCCCCTCAGTCTCTCCTTCGATCCCATCGCCCGAGCCGACGAACTCTGGGCACAGCGCTGGGGCGGTGTGCCCTCCATGGCGGCGATCACCTCGATCATGCGCGCCCAGCAGATCCTGCTGGGCGAGGTCGACGCCGTGGTCAAGCCGTACGGGCTGACCTTCGCGCGCTACGAGGCGCTGGTGCTGCTCACCTTCTCCAAGTCGGGCGAACTGCCGATGTCCAAGATCGGCGAGCGCCTGATGGTGCACCCCACCTCCGTGACGAACACCGTCGACCGGCTGGTGCGCTCCGGCCTGGTGGCCAAGCGCCCCAACCCCAACGACGGCCGCGGCACGCTCGCCACCATCACCGACAAGGGCCGCGAGGTCGTCGAGGCGGCCACCCGCGACCTGATGGCGATGGACTTCGGCCTGGGCGCGTACGACGCCGAGGAGTGCGGGGAGATCTTCGCGATGCTCAGGCCGCTGCGGGTCGCCGCGGGGGACTTCGACGAGGACTGAGCGCGCGGGCCGGGCGGGCCCGGCGAGTCGCCCGACCCGGTCGAAGATCGCGCGAAACGGACGGTTACGCTCGTAGCCATGAAAAAGAGCGTGCTGACCCGCTACCGGGTCATGGCGTACGTCACCGGTGTGCTGCTGATCGCGCTGTGCCTTGGCATGATCGCGAAGTACGCCCTGGACCTGGGCGGCGCCGCCGACTTCACCCAGGTCGTCAGCATCGCCCACGGCTGGCTGTACGTGATCTACCTGGTCTTCGCCTTCGACCTGGGCTCCAAGGCGAAGTGGCCGGTGAAGAAGCAGCTCTGGGTGCTGCTCGCCGGGACCGTTCCGACCGCGGCGTTCTTCGTGGAGCGCAGGGTCAGCCAGGAGCTGGACGCGAAGGTCGCCGCCGCCGAGGCACCGGCCCCCGTCAAGGCGTAACCGGCCCCTCACCGGCCGTCCCACCGCCGTACGGACACCCGTACGGCGGTACCCCATCGACATTTACTTGGACGTCCTAGTAAATTCGAGGGTATGGACGCTCACGCCATAGAAGAGGGCCGCCTCCGCTGGCAGGCCCGGTACGACGCGGCACGCAAGCGCGACGCGGACTTCACCACGCTCTCCGGAGACCCCGTGGAGCCGGTGTACGGGCCCCGCCCCGGGGACGAGTACGAGGGCTTCGAGCGGATCGGCTGGCCGGGCGAGTACCCCTTCACCCGCGGCCTGTATCCGACCGGATACCGGGGGCGTACGTGGACCATCCGGCAGTTCGCCGGGTTCGGCAACGCCGAGCAGACCAACGAGCGCTACAAGATGATCCTCCGCAACGGCGGCGGCGGGCTCTCGGTCGCCTTCGACATGCCGACCCTGATGGGCCGCGACTCCGACGACCCGCGCTCCCTCGGCGAGGTCGGGCACTGCGGGGTGGCCATCGACTCGGCCGCCGACATGGAGGTGCTGTTCAAGGACATCCCGCTCGGGGACGTGACGACCTCCATGACGATCAGCGGGCCCGCCGTGCCCGTGTTCTGCATGTACCTGGTCGCCGCCGAGCGCCAGGGCGTCGACGCGTCCGTGCTCAACGGCACGCTGCAGACCGACATCTTCAAGGAGTACATCGCCCAGAAGGAGTGGCTCTTCCAGCCCGAGCCCCACCTCCGGCTCATCGGCGACCTCATGGAGTACTGCGCGGCCGGCATCCCCGCCTACAAGCCGCTCTCCGTCTCCGGCTACCACATCCGCGAGGCGGGCGCGACGGCCGCGCAGGAGCTGGCGTACACGCTCGCCGACGGCTTCGGATACGTGGAGCTGGGGCTCAGCCGCGGGCTCGACGTGGACGTCTTCGCGCCCGGTCTCTCCTTCTTCTTCGACGCGCACCTCGACTTCTTCGAGGAGATCGCCAAGTTCCGCGCGGCCCGCAGGATCTGGGCCCGCTGGATGCGCGACGTGTACGGGGCGCGGACCGACAAGGCCCAGTGGCTGCGGTTCCACACCCAGACCGCCGGTGTCTCGCTCACCGCGCAGCAGCCGTACAACAACGTCGTACGCACCGCCGTGGAGGCGCTGGCGGCCGTGCTCGGCGGCACCAACTCCCTGCACACCAACGCGCTCGACGAGACCCTCGCCCTGCCCAGCGAGCAGGCCGCCGAGATCGCCCTGCGCACCCAGCAGGTGCTGATGGAGGAGACCGGCGTCGCCAACGTCGCCGACCCGCTGGGCGGTTCCTGGTTCATCGAGCAGCTGACCGACCGCATCGAGGCCGACGCCGAGAAGATCTTCGAGCAGATCAAGGAGCGGGGGCTGCGCGCCCACCCCGACGGGCAACACCCCGTCGGGCCGATCACCTCCGGTCTGCTGCGCGGTATAGAGGACGGCTGGTTCACCGGCGAGATCGCCGAGTCCGCCTTCCGCTACCAGCAGTCCTTGGAGAAGGACGACAAGAAGGTGGTCGGCGTCAACGTCCACACCGGCTCCGTCACCGGCGACCTGGAGATCCTCCGGGTCAGCCACGAGGTCGAGCGCGAGCAGGTGCGGGTCCTGGGCGAGCGCAAGGACGCCCGCGACGACGCGGCCGTGCGCGGCGCCCTGGACGCCATGCTGGCCGCGGCCCGCTCCGGCGGCAACATGATCGAGCCGATGCTGGACGCGGTGCGCGCGGAGGCGACTCTGGGCGAGATCTGCGGCGTACTGCGCGACGAGTGGGGGGTGTACACGGAACCGGCGGGGTTCTGAGCCAGCCGGCACCCACTCACCCGGGGCCGCCTCCTACGGCACCGAGGCGCGGAACGTGCGCCGGTACGCCGAGGGGGCGACTCCCGCCTCGGCGGCCAGGTGGCGGCGCAGCGAGGTCGCGGTGGCGAAGCCGACCTCGTGGGCGACCCGTTCCACCGACAGGTCGCTGGACTCCAGCAGGTGCCGGGCCCGCCGCAGCCGCTGCTGGGTCAGCCAGCGGCCGGGACTCAGACCGGTCTCCTCCCTGAAGCGCCGGGCGAAGGTACGGGTGCTCATCGCCGCGTGCCCGGCCAGCTCGTCCAGGGACAGGGGCCGGTCCAGCCGGCGCAGCGCCCAGTCGCGGGTCGGACCGGTGCCCGTCCCGCTCGCCGGTGGCACCGGCCGCTCGATGTACTGCGCCTGGCCGCCGTCCCGGTACGGCGGTACGACGCAGCGGCGGGCCACCTGGTTGGCCACCTCGCTGCCGTGGTCCTGGCGCACCAGGTGCAGGCAGACGTCGACGCCGCTCGCCGCGCCCGCGGAGGTCAGCACGTCGCCGTGGTCGACGAAGAGCACGTCGGCGTCCAGCTCGACCCGGGGGAACAGCTCCCGGAAGTGGTCGGTGAGCGCCCAGTGGGTGGTGGCCCGGCGTCCGTCCAGGAGGCCGGCGGCGGCCAGCAGGAAGGCGCCGGTGCAGATCGACACCAGGCGGGTGCCGGGGCGGACCCGGGCCAGGGCGGCGAGCGCCCGCGGATCCCCCTCTGCGGCGGACGCGGCCGTGACGGCGTACGGCGGCACGATCACGGTGTCCGCGTCGGCCAGCACCTCGGGGCCGTGCGCCGGGGTGACGGTCAGGTCCGAGTCGGTGCGCACGGGCCGCCCGTCGACGCTCGCGGACAGCACCTCGTAGCGGCCGTCGGCGGAACCCAGGACCCGGTGCGGGATGCCGAGCTCGAAGGGGTAGACGCCGTCCAGGGCGAGGACGGCGACCCTGTGGGCGCCGGGGCGGGGCGCCGGGCGCATCAGGCGGTCCAGTTCGGCCGCGCGGGCGGCGGCGTCGGTGAGCATGGCAGAAATGTATCGGAGGCTGACCTTCTTGCCATGGTCCGGGCCCGGGGCGGCGGCCAGCATGGGGGCATGACCTCGACGGACACTTCTGCGAACGGCGCTTCCCCGCACGGCGCCCCGACGATGCTCGCCCTGCACCAGACGGCCCTCGGCGGCCCCGAGGTGCTGCGGCCCACCGAACTGCCGCGGCCCGAACCGGGACCGGGCGAGATCCTCGTCGCCGTGCACGCGGCCGGGCTGAACCCCACGGACTTCAAGCACCGCGCCCTGAAGATCTTCCTGCCGCCCCCGCCGCTGACCCTCGGCTGGGACGTCTCCGGCACCGTGGTGGAGGCCGGTTTCGGCGTCACCCTCTTCCGGCCCGGCGACCAGGTGTTCGGCATGCTGCCCTACCCGCACGGGCACGGCTCCCACGCCGAGTACGTGACCGGACCGGCCCGCGCCTTCGCCGCCAAGCCCGCCGGGATCGACCACACAGAGGCCGCCGCCCTCCCGCTGGCCGCGCTCACCGCCTGGCAGGCCCTCGTCGACACCGCCGGTCTCCGGGCCGGGCAGCGGGTGCTGATCCACGCGGCGGCCGGTGGCGTCGGTCATCTCGCCGTACAGATCGCCAAGGAGCGGGGCGCGCACGTCACCGGCACCGCCAGCGCACCCAAGCACGCGTTCCTGCGCGAACTCGGTGCGGACGCCTGCGTCGACTACCGCTCCGTGGACTTCACCGACACCGAGGAGCGCTACGACGTCGTCCTCGACACGCTCGGCGGGGAGACCGCCACCCGTTCCGTGGACGTGCTCCGCCCCGGCGGCATCGTCGTCTCCCTGCTGCCGGGCGACGCGCACACCGGCGCCGCGGCCGAGCGGGCCGGGGTCCGCGCCGTGGTCCTGCTCGTCGAGCACGACCACGCCGGGATGCGCGCCATCGCCGAACTCGTCGAACGGGGGAGCCTGCGCGCCCACGTGTCCGGCACCTTCCCGCTCGCCGAGGGCGCCCGGGCGCACGCGCAGGGGGAGACCGGCCGCACCACGGGCAAGCTGGTCCTCACCGTGCGCTGAGCGGGCCCGGAACCGGCCGCGTCCTACCGGGGCGCGGCCGGTTCCGCGTCGGTCCCGCCGCCCGGGTCGCCGTCCCCGCCGTCCCCGCCGTCCGCGGGGCCGCCGTCGGCGCCGACCAGGCCCCGCAGCAGTACCTGGGTCAGGCCGCGCACCCACTCCTCGTCCGCGGACCGGGCGCTGACCAGCGTGCGGTGCACCACCGCACCCGCCACCACGTCGAAGATGAGGTCCGCCGTGCGGGCGGCCTCGGCCGCACCGGTCTCCGGCGGCAGCTCGCCGCGGGCCTGGGCGCGGGCCCTGCCCTCCAGTACCAGGCGCTTCTGCCGTTCGACGATCGACGTGCGGATGCGCTCGCGCAGCGCATCGTCGCGCGTGGACTCCGCGACCACCGCCATCAGGCCGCTCCTGGCCTCCGGCCGGGCCAGGATCGCCGCGAACTGGAGCACCACGCCCTCGATGTCGGCGGCGAGCGAGCCCCGGTCGGGCAGTTCGAGCTCGTCGAAGAGCTCCGCCACCGCGTCCACGACCAGCTCGTTCTTGCCCGCCCAGCGGCGGTAGAGCGTCGTCTTGGCAACCCCGGCCCGGGTGGCGACGTCTCCCAGGGTGAGCTTCGACCAGCCGAGGTCGACCAGGGCGGCCCGCGTCGCGGCCAGGATCGCGGTGTCCGCCGCGGCACTGCGCGGGCGCCCGGCACGGCCGGCTGGGGTGCTGCTCTGCATCCCCCGACCTTAACCGGCGGGTAACACGCGGCCGGTCGTGAGACAGATCACCGCGACGAGGTCTGGCGGTGGGGTGTTCCGAAGGGCAGTCCTGGCATTACGCTACGACTCGTAGCGAAAGCGCGGGTCCGCCCGCGCCCCAGCGACGACCACGGGCGTGGGGTGGGGACCCGGCGCCGAGCAGCACACACATCGGGCAGTACACACGCCGAACAGCACACATCCGGGCGGGCTTTCGACCCGGTTTTCACACGCGCGCGCCGTACGGGGGAGGATAGACCCATGCAGCCACGGAACATGTCCATGAGCGGGGTCGTCGACCTCGCCGCGGTGAAGCAGGCCCAGGAGGCCAAGGCGAAGGCGGAGCAGGCGCGCGCCGAGGCGGCCCGGACCGGCGGCGCGGGCGCCGTCTCCCCGGCCGACCTCGTCATCGACGTCGACGAGGCCGGCTTCGAGAGTGATGTCCTGCAACGGTCCACCGAGGTCCCGGTCGTCATCGACTTCTGGGCCGAGTGGTGCGAGCCCTGCAAGCAGTTGAGCCCGGTCCTGGAGCGGCTCGCCGTCGAGTACAACGGGCGCTTCCTCCTCGCCAAGATCGACGTCGACGCCAACCAGATGCTGATGCAGCAGTTCGGTGTCCAGGGCATCCCGGCCGTGTTCGCGGTCGTCGCCGGACAGGCGCTGCCGCTCTTCCAGGGGGCCGCGGGCGAACAGCAGATCCGGCAGACCCTGGACCAGCTGGTGCAGGTCGGCGAGGAGCGCTTCGGCCTGACCGGTCTCGTCGTCGACCCCGAGGCGGAGCCGGGCGCCGAGCGGCCCGCCGCCCCCGAGCGCCCCGCCGGTCCGCACGACGCGGCCCTCGACGCCGCCGTGCAGGCGATGGACGCGGGCGACCTGGGCGGTGCCGTCCAGGCCTACAAGAACGTACTGGCCGAAGAGCCGGGCAACACGGAGGCCAAACTGGGCCTGGCCCAGGCCGAGTTGCTCCAGCGGGTGCAGAACGCCGATCCGCAGAAGGTCCGTCAGGAAGCGGCCGACAGGCCGGGCGACGCCCAGGCGCAGATCGCCGCCGCCGACCTGGACCTGGTGGGCGGTCACGTGGAGGACGCCTTCGGGCGCCTCATCGACACGGTGCGCGTCACGGCGGGCGACGACCGGGACGCCGTACGGCTGCGGTTGCTGGAGCTGTTCGAGGTGGTCGGCGCCGAGGATCCGCGGGTGGCCGCGGCGCGCCGGTCGCTCGCGCGGGCCCTGTTCTAGGCGGCTTCCGGCCGGCGCTCCCGATCGGCGTTCTAAACGCCGCCGGGGTGTTGCGTATGTGAAGGAGCTGTCGAAGAGGCGTCACTGCGGCCGCGCTTTACCAAAACTTGGTAATCGCGGCCGCTGTTACTGCCAGTAAGTCGACGGCGTCGATCTGTCGGACTCTGTCCATCGATCAATAGTTTTGTTCTGCCCTCATGACACACCCAGCGTCGCCGTTCGGGCCCGGTGCGTCGTTCCGCGGTCACACGGCCGCTACTAGCCAGTAACGAACCCCCTTGTGCCGACGGCGAGAATGCACCACGATCGGCGACGCTCGGTCCATTCCCGTACCCCGACAGCCGGTCGGGTCGCGGGGGTTCCTGGGTCCCCACCGAGCAGGGTCGGCGGCAGTGATGCCGGCCCTTGGGCAGGGGGGTCTTCGCTCATCCGGCGAAGCCTGTCCAGCAGGGTTGTGCGTGATGCGTGTCAGGCGCGACCAGTGGTTGTCGCTCGGGGGTGATCGCCGGTTGTTCGGGCGCGTTGTACGTGCCGCCGAGGACAGGCGCTCTCCTTCCCGAGGACGTAGCACTTCTCCCATCCCTGCCGGGCCGAGTCGCCGACTGGCGACGGGGCCGAGGCCAGGAGATGTACGTCCGAGAAGGAGGAAATATGGAGTCCCAGGTGCGTGGCGGGACCAGATGGAAGCGGTTCGCCGTGGTGATGGTGCCCAGCGTGGCCGCCACGGCTGCGATAGGTGTCGCCCTCGCGCAGGGCGCTCTCGCCGCGTCGTTCAGCGTGTCGGGCCAGTCGTTCAAGGTGACGGCGGACCGGCTCGACGGCACGGGCTTTATGCAGTACGGCGCGATCGACTCGGGCTACACGCTGAAGGGCGAGAAGACGGCTCACCCCGTCGCGGTCTCGGCGTTCAAGTCCGCGCAGATCAAGAACATGTGCCAGTCCGTGGTCACCCCGGACATCCCGTTGATCGGCTCGGTCAGCCTCATGCTGAAGGCCGGCGGTGGAGACACCCCGGTCAAGGCGGAGAACCTGTACATCGACGTCGAGGACCTGCAGGCCGATGCCACGTTCCGCGGCATCGACATCGGTGTGGCCGCCAAGGACGCCAACAAGGGTCCCGGCATCAAGAAGGGCGACACCACGAACCCGTACGGGTTCTCGCAGCAGGCCGACTCGGCCACGCTGACCGACGTGAAGCAGACGGCGTGGGCGACCACCGCCGGAACCTTCAAGCTCAGCGGTCTGAAGATGTCGCTGTCCAAGGGTGTCAAGGAGTGCTACTAAGCACTCGCTGACGGGCGGGGGAGCTTGACGGCGCCCCCGCCCGTCCACTCTCCGGCCGCGCCTTCACGCGCGGCCCACATCTCCACCACAGCAAAGCCGTACCAGGGAGCTATTTCCATGAGCGCCGAGACTCCTGCCGCCGCCGGCCAGTTCACCCGCCGCAGGCTGCAGTTCCGTGCCTGGCGAGGCGCGCGGCCGTTCTGGGCCGGCCTGTTCGTCGCGCTCGGCGGACTCCCCATCGCCTACTTCCCGTACGCGAACCTCCAGATCGGTCACCTGACGCTGGCGATGTCCACCACGGCGGGCGCCGGGTCCCTGATCATCGGCGTGCTGCTGGTCGTCCTGGGCGTCAGCCTGTGGTTCCAGAAGCACGTCCGGGTCTTCGCGGGCGTCGCGGCGATCCTGCTGGCGCTGGTGTCCATCCCCGTCTCCAATCTCGGCGGCTTCCTCATCGGCTTCCTGTTCGCGCTGGTCGGCGGGGCCATGGCCGTGTCGTGGGTGCCGGGCGAGCCGCCGCAGGCCGAGCCGCCGCTGGAGGGCAAGGGCACGGACGACGCGCCCCGGGGCGCGGTCCCCGCGGCCGACGACACCGAGTTCCCCCGCTTCCCGGAGCCCGGGACCCAGGCGTCCGGCCCCGCGGTACCGGGGCCGCGGAGCGGCATGGACGACGGGGAGCCCTCCCAGGCCTTCGCGGCACCGGGGGCGCACGATCTGTCAGGAACGAGCCCGGCCAACGGGGCGAACGGGAGGCACAGTGCCGGCTGACGAGGTGACCCGCGGGACTGACGTGGAGTCGTCCCGTGTGAGAACCGGGCCGCGCCACGCGGCACCCAAGAAGCCGTTGTTCACCAGGTTCCACATGCCGGCCGGCAAGGCGATAGCCATCGCGGCGATGCCCACGGCCGTGCTCATGGGGATGGGGTTCACGCCGACGCTCGCCCTCGCCGACGGCAACGACGCGGCGCCGCCCTCCAACAGCCTGACGGCCGACGAGTACAAGGACTGCGTGGCGGCCCTGGAGGACGCCGAGAAGGACCCGTCCGAGTCGCCCACCCCCTCGCCCTCGGCGAGTGACGGGGCCGAGGACGGCAAGGACGACGCGAAGGAGCCCAACCCCTCGGCCTCCACCGGGGACAAGGACTCCGGTACGGACAAGGACGACTCCTCTTCGCCGGATTCAGGTTCCGACGACGAGGACGACAAGGGCGCCGGGGACGACAAGGCCGACCCCGCCCCGAGCCCGTCCGCGTCGCAGAGCCAGGAGGCGTCCGGTCAGAGCGCCACGGAGCCCTCCCCGTCCGAGTCGGAGGACAAGGGCGGTCTGCTGGACGGCCTCGGCGACGCCATCGAGGGCATCTTCACCGGCGGAAAGCAGGCCGAGGAGAGCCCGAGCCCCACGCCGACCCCGTCGGCGTCCGAGAGCGCGTCCGGCGCGCTGAAGGACACCACCGACGCGGTCACCGACACCGCGAAGGACACCGTCGAGGGCGTGACCGACACGGCGTCGAAGGCGGCCGAGGACACCAAGGACACGGTGGACGAGGCGGCCGAAGCGGCCAAGGAGGCGGCGGAGAAGGCGAAGGAGGACGCGGCGAAGGCCGAGGAGGACGCCACCGCCACGCCGAGCCCCTCCGCGAGCGCCGACGAGGCCGGCAAGGACGCCGACGACTGCCCGGTCGCCACCGACGCGGAGGGCGGCGTCGACAACAAGGTGCCGCTGCCCGACGACCCGTGGTACCTCAACGCCAGCTCGCTGCTCCTCAAGGGCGCCTCCTACAAGGGCGTCGTCGAGGTCAAGACGGCCAACGGCACCACCAAGAAGGTGCTGAAGTACGTCATCTCCGACGGCACCGACATCGGCGACCTGCACCAGACGGTGAACGACAAGCAGGCCGGCAAGACCTACCACGTGCAGGCGGCCGAGGGCTCCACGTCCACGATCCGCGACGGCGAGACGGTGATGTACACGGAGAGCATCTCGGGCAACCTGCTCGGGCTGATCCCGATCACCTTCGACCCGGAGCACCCGCCGCCGCTGGACATCCCGCTGATCTACTTCACCAAGGTGACGGTCGTCCAGGCCGGCCAGTTCGGCGGCACGCTGCACATCCCGGGACTGCACCAGTACACGACCGACTGAGCAAGCCCGCACCACGCCCGAGGGCGCCCCCTGCGACAGGGGGCGCCCTCGGTGCGTACGACGGGGAGGGGGCGGTCAGCCGCGCCGGGTCTCGCCCAGGTGGAGGACCCGCACCATGTTGGTGGTGCCGGGCACGCCGGGGGGCGAACCGGCGGTGATCACGACGACGTCGCCGTCGCTGAACCGGCCGAGGCGGGCCGTCTCCTGGTCCACCAGGTCCACCATCTCGTCCGTGGTGTTCACGAGCGGCACCACGTGCGGCTCCACTCCCCAGCTGAGCGTCAGCTGGTTGCGGGTGGACTCGTCGGTGGTGAAGGCGAGGATCGGCTGGCACGCGCGGTAGCGGGAGAGCCGGCGGGCGGTGTCGCCGGACTGGGTGAAGGCCACCAGACCCTTGCCGCCCAGGAAGTCGGCGATCTCGGCGGCCGCACGGGCCACCGAACCGCCCTGCGTGCGCGGCTTCTTGCCCGGCACCAGCGGCTGGAGGCCCTTGGAGAGCAGCTCCTGCTCGGCGGCGGTGACGATCTTCGACATCGTCTTGACGGTCTCGATCGGGTACGCGCCCACGCTCGACTCGGCGGACAGCATGACCGCGTCGGCGCCGTCCAGGATCGCGTTGGCCACGTCGGAGGCCTCGGCGCGGGTCGGACGGGAGTTGGTGATCATCGACTCCATCATCTGGGTCGCCACGATCACCGGCTTGGCGTTGCGCCGGCACAGCTCGATCAGGCGCTTCTGCACCATGGGGACCTTCTCGAGCGGGTACTCGACGGCCAGGTCGCCGCGGGCGACCATCACGCCGTCGAACGCCATCACGACGTCCTCCATGTTGTCGACCGCCTGGGGCTTCTCCACCTTGGCGATCACCGGGACCCGGCGGCCCTCCTCGTCCATGACGCGGTGCACGTCGGCGACGTCCTTGGCGTCCCGGACGAAGGAGAGGGCGACCAGGTCGCAGCCCATGCGCAGCGCGAACCGGAGGTCCTCGACGTCCTTCTCGCTCAGCGCGGGGACGTTGACCGCCGCGCCGGGCAGGTTGATGCCCTTGTGGTCGGAGATGACGCCGCCCTCGATGACGATCGTCTTCACCCGGGGGCCCTCGACCTCGGTGACCTTCAGCTCGACGTTGCCGTCGTTGATGAGCACCTGGTCGCCCTTGGTGACGTCACCGGGCAGGCCCTTGTAGGTCGTGCCGCAGATCGTCCTGTCGCCCGGGACGTCCTCGGCGGTGATGGTGAACTCGTCACCGCGCACCAGCTCGACGGGACCCTCCGCGAAGGTCTCCAGGCGGATCTTCGGGCCCTGCAGGTCGGCGAGGACGCCGATGGCCCTGCCGGTCTCCTTGGCGGCGGCCCGGACCCGGTCGTAACGGCCCTGGTGCTCGGCGTGGGAGCCGTGGCTGAAGTTGAAGCGGGCCACGTTCATGCCGGCTTCGATCAGCGTGACGAGCTGCTCGTGGGAGTCGACCGCGGGGCCGAGAGTACAGACGATTTTCGAACGGCGCATGGGTGCCATCCTATCGGTTTGTTTCGGCGCGGAATATTCCGTCTGGCGGAAAATACAAAAGGGCGGGATGCCGCTCAGGTGAGACGGGGATTCCCCGATTCAATTACCAGCGCGTAGGTCTGTGCCGCGATCTCCATTTCCTCGTCCGTCGGTACCACCGCCACCGCCACCCGCGCCCCCGCGGGCGAGATCAGCCGGGCTCCGTCGCCGCGTACGGCGTTCAGCCCGCCGTCGACCGCCAGGCCGAGCCCCTCCAGTCCGGCCACGGCCGCCTCGCGCACCGGCGCCGAGTTCTCCCCGACCCCCGCCGTGAACGCCACGGCGTCCACGCGTCCGAGAACGGCGCAATAGGCGCCGATGTACTTCTTGAGCCGGTGAATGTAGATGTCGAAGGCCAGCCCCGCCTGCTCGTCACCCTCGTCCACCCGGCGGCGGATCTCCCGCATGTCGTTGTCACCGCACAGACCGAACAGACCGCTCCTCTTGTTGAGAAGAGTGTCGATCTCGTCGGCGGACATTCCGCCAACGCGCATCAAATGGAAGATGACGGCCGGGTCCATGTCTCCGGAGCGCGTACCCATCACGAGCCCCTCCAAAGGCGTCAGCCCCATGGAGGTGTCCACGCACCGGCCGCCCCGCACGGCCGAGGCGGACGCCCCGTTGCCCAGGTGCAGCACGATCACGTTCACGTCCTCGGGCGCCCTGCCCAGCAGCCGCGCGGTCTCGCGGGAGACGTAGGCGTGCGAGGTGCCGTGGAAGCCGTAGCGGCGGATGCGGTACCGGTCGGCGATCTTCGGGTCGATCGCGTAGCGCGCCGCGGACTCCGGCATCGTCGTGTGGAACGCGGTGTCGAAGACCGCCACCTGGGGCAGGTCGGGACGCAGCGCCCGCGCGGTGCGGATGCCGGTGAGGTTGGCCGGGTTGTGCAGCGGCGCGACCGGGATCAGCCGCTCGATCTCCGTGAGCACGTTCTCGTCGATGAGCGTCGGCTCGCTGAAGAACTCACCGCCGTGCACCACCCGGTGCCCGATCGCGGCCAGCTCCGGCGAGTCCAGGCCCAGACCGTCCCGGCCCAGCTCGGCGGCGACCGCCTTCAGGGCGGCCTCGTGGTCGGCGATCGGGCCCTCCTGCTCCCGGGTGTCGCCGGCGGCCACCAGGGTGTGCTTCAGCCGCGACGTCCGCTCGCCGATGCGCTCGACCAGCCCGACCGCCAGCCGCTCCCCGTCGCGCATGTCGATCAGCTGGTACTTCACCGACGAGGAGCCGGAGTTGAGGACGAGGACACGCGTGGAGCTCACTGGGCGGACGCCTTCTCGGTCGGGGACTGCTGGGCCTGGATCGCCGTGATGGCGACGGTGTTGACGATGTCCTGCACGAGCGCGCCCCGGGACAGGTCGTTGACCGGCTTGCGCAGACCCTGGAGCACCGGGCCGACCGCGATGGCACCGGCCGAGCGCTGCACCGCCTTGTAGGTGTTGTTGCCGGTGTTCAGGTCGGGGAAGATCAGCACGCTGGCCTGCCCGGCGACCGCCGAACCGGGCAGCTTGGTCGCCGCGACCGACGGCTCGACCGCCGCGTCGTACTGGATCGGCCCCTCGATGCTGAGGTCCGGGCGGCGCGAGCGGACCAGCTCGGTGGCCTCGCGCACCTTGTCGACGTCCGCGCCGGAACCGGACGTGCCGGTCGAGTACGACAGCATCGCGATCCGCGGCTCCACCCCGAACCGCGCCGCCGTCGACGCCGACTGGGCGGCGATGTCGGCGAGCTGCTCCGCGTCCGGGTCCGGGTTGACCGCGCAGTCGCCGTAGACGAGCACCTTGTCGGCCAGGCACATGAAGAAGACGGAGGAGACGATGGCCGCGTCCGGCTTGGTCTTGATGATCTCGAAGGCGGGCCGGATGGTCGCCGCCGTCGAGTGCACCGACCCCGACACCATGCCGTCGGCGAACCCTTCCTGCACCATCAGCGTGCCGAAGTAGTTCACGTCCGAGACCACGTCGTACGCCAGCTCCACGGTCACGCCCTTGTGGGCGCGCAGGGCCGCGTACTTCTCGGCGAAGGAGTCGCGCAGCTCGCTGGCGGCCGGGTCGATCAGCTCGGCACCGGCCAGGTCGATGCCCAGGTCGGCAGCCTTCTTGCGGATCTGCTCGACGGGCCCGAGGAGGGTCAGCTCGCACACCCCGCGCCGCAGCAGCACCTCCGCCGCGTGCAGCACCCGCTCCTCGGTGCCCTCCGGCAGGACCACCCGGCGCAGGTCGGAACGGGCCTGTTCGAGCAGCTTGTGCTCGAACATCATCGGCGTGACGCGGTCGCTGCTGGGCGCGGAGACCCGCTTGTTCAGCTCGGCGGTGTCGACGTACCGCTCGAAGAGGCCGAGGGCGGTCTCCGCCTTGCGCGGGGTGGCCGCGTTGAGCTTGCCCTCCAGGGAGAAGAGCTGCTCGGCGGTGGGAAAGCTGGTGCCCGTCACCGACAGCACCGGCGTGCCCGGGGCGAGCCGGGCGGCGAGGGTGAGGATGCCCTCGCCGGGCACCTCGTTCAGCGTCAGCAGCACCCCGGCTATCGGCGGGGTGCCGGCGCTGTGCGCGGCCAGCGTGCCGATCACCAGGTCGGCGCGGTCGCCGGGCGTGATGACCAGGCAGCCCGGGGTCAGCGCGGCCAGCAGGTTGGGCAGCATGGCCCCGCCGAAGACGAAGTCCAGCGCGTCGCGGGCGAGCCCGGAGTCGTCGCCGAGGACGATCTCGGCGCCCAGGGCGTGCGCGATCTGGGAGACCGTCGGCGCGGACAGCGCGGGCTCGTCCGGCACCACCCAGCACGGCACCGGCAGCCGGTGCGCGAGCCGCTCGGCGATCTCGTCCCGGTCCTCGCGCGCGACCCGGTTGGTCACCATGGCCAGCACGTCGCAGCCGAGCCCGTCGTAGGCCCGGAAGGCGTTGTGGGTCTCCGCCAGCACCGACTCCGCGGTCTGCTTGCGGCCCCCCACGACGGGAAGGACCGAGGCGCCGAACTCGTTCGCGAGCCGCGCGTTCAGCGACAGCTCGTCCGGGAACTGGGTGTCGGCGTAGTCGGTGCCGAGGACGAGGACGACGTCGTAGTCCCGCGCCACCAGGTGGAAGCGGTCGACCAGTGCGGACACCAGCTCGTCCACGCCCTGTTCGGCCTGGAGGAGGGAGGCCTCCTGGTAGTCCATGCCGTAGACCGTCGCGGGGTCCTGCGAGAGCCGGTAGCGGGCGCGCAGCAGTTCGAAGAGCCGGTCCGGCCCGTCGTGCACCAGGGGACGGAAGACGCCGACCCGGTCGACCTGCCGGGTCAGGAGTTCCATGACCCCCAGCTCGACGACCTGGCGGCCGTCGCCGCGGTCGATACCGGTCACGTACACGCTGCGCGTCACGCGTGCTCTCCGTTTCGTAGGGGTGAGCGGAATCCTCTTGACAGTACCTCCGGCGATGGTTAGGGCGCCCGTCAGCGTCCACCGCCGCCCGGGCCGTGAAACAATTGGATCGGCTCACCGGCGTCAACAGCGAGCAGGAGACACAGCACGATGCGTATCGGAGTTCTCACCGCAGGCGGCGACTGCCCCGGCCTGAACGCAGTGATCCGGTCGGTCGTGCACCGAGCGGTGGACAACTACGGCGACGAGGTCATCGGCTTCGAGGACGGCTACGCGGGGCTGCTGGACAGCCGTTACCGCACCCTCGACCTCAACGCGGTCAGCGGCATCCTCGCCCGCGGCGGCACCATCCTCGGCTCCTCCCGCCTGGAGCGCGACCGGCTCCGCGAGGCCTGCGAGGACGCCTCGGACATGATCCAGAACTTCGGCATCGACGCCCTGATCCCGATCGGCGGCGAGGGCACCCTCACGGCCGCCCGGATGCTGTCCGACGCCGGGCTCCCGGTGGTCGGCGTGCCGAAGACCATCGACAACGACATCTCCTCCACCGACCGCACCTTCGGCTTCGACACCGCCGTCGGCGTCGCGACCGAGGCCATGGACCGCCTCAAGACCACCGCCGAGTCCCACCAGCGCGTGATGGTCGTCGAGGTCATGGGCCGGCACGCCGGCTGGATCGCCCTGGAGTCCGGCATGGCCGCCGGCGCCCACGGCATCTGCCTGCCCGAGCGCCCCTTCGACCCCGCCGACCTGGTCAAGATGGTCGAGGAGCGCTTCGCCCGCGGCAAGAAGTTCGCCGTCGTCTGCGTCGCCGAGGGCGCCCACCCCGCCGAGGGCTCCATGGACTACGGCAAGGGCGCCATCGACAAGTTCGGCCACGAGCGCTTCCAGGGCATCGGCACCGCGCTCGCCTTCGAGCTGGAGCGCCGGCTCGGCAAGGAGGCCAAGCCGGTCATCCTCGGCCACGTCCAGCGCGGCGGCGTACCGACCGCCTACGACCGCGTCCTCGCCACCCGCTTCGGCTGGCACGCGGTGGAGGCCGCGCACCGGGGCGACTTCGGCCGGATGACGGCGCTGCGCGGCACCGACGTCGTGATGGTGCCGCTCGCGGAGGCGGTCACCGAGCTGAAGACGGTCCCGAAGGACCGGATGGACGAGGCCGAGTCGGTCTTCTAGACGTCGGACGCGCTCCTCACGGGTGCTTCTCCACCGCCGTCCAGAAGTGGTCCACGATCCGGTCCAGGAAGTCCCGGCCCCCGGCGCTCGAGTCGGCCGCGCCGCCGCCCCAGCTGAGGGTGGCGGCCATCCGCCCCTGGTAGTCCTGGTGCAGCACCTGGAGGACGTTCTCCAGGACGCGCCGGTCCAGCGGCGCCAGCTTGGCGATCGGGCGCACACAACCCTGCCAGCGGGTGGTCACCGCGCTCGTCAGCAGGTCGGCCAGCTTCTCCTCGCGCCCCGTGACGGTCACGAAGTCGGGCAGCGTGAGACCGAGCACGTCGGCGAGCTGGGCCGACTGACGGTCGGTGCCGCGCCAGTCGTCCGCCTCCTCCATCCGCAGGTAGGCCGGGAGCCCGAGCCCGACCGCACGTGCCACGTCCGCGGGGGCCAGACCCCGGGCGACGCGGTGCTCGCGCAGGGACTGCGGCCGCCCGATCAGCTCACCGGGCGAGCACCACAGCACCCCGGCGAGCGCGGTCAGCTCCGGCCCCTCGGGGAAGGCCGTCCCCCGCTCCCAGGCGATGACGAGGTCGGGGGAGACGTACGGCAGCCCGTACGAGACCCGTATGCCGTGGGCGACGTGCTCGGGTCCCATGTTGAGGGCGGCACGCAGCCGGCGGGCGGCGAGGGCGTTGAACGGAGGGCCCGACTGGCTCGGGCCGGGTGAGGGTCGGCGCACGCGCCACACCGTAGGGGTCCGCGGCGATGCTGACTACGGGCTGTTCGGCCAGCGATACGGATTGTAGGAACGTACGGGGGCGCGGCTCACCCTTTGACCGCCCCGCCCAGCGCGAACCCGCCGCCCAGCCGTCGCGAGATCAGCACGTACAGCAGCACGACCGGCGTGGAGTAGACGATCGAGAACGCCGCCAGCTGTCCGTACGCGACCATGCCCCGGTTGCCGAAGAAGTCGTTGATGCTGACCGATGCGGGCATCTGGTCCGGGGAGAGCAGCAGCATGAAGGGGACGAAGAAGTTCCCCCACATCATCACGAACGAGAACACCGTCACCACCGCCACCCCGGGCCCCATCAGCGGCAGCACGATCCGCAGCAGCGACTGGAACGACGACGCCCCGTCCGTCCACGCCGCCTCCTCCAGTTCCTTCGGCACCCCGTCCATGAAGTTCTTCATCAGCCAGATCGCGAAGGGCAGCTGCGAGGCGGCGAAGAAGAAGATCGTTCCCTGCATGGTGTCGATCATGTTGACCCGTACGAACAGGGCGTAGACGGGCACCATGATCGCCGTGATCGGCAGGCTGGTCGCGAACAGGATGGTGAGCAGGAAGGGCCGGTTCAGCCGCGACCGGAAGCGGGAGAGCGGATACGCCGCGAGCACCGCGCACACCACCGTCAGCAGCGTCGCCCCGCCGCACAGAATCAGGCTGTTGAGCAGCGGGGTGAAGGTGATCTCCGGGGTGAGGATCGCGTCGAAGTTGTCCAGCGTCACCCCGTCGGGGACCTTGACCCGCAGGCTCGCGTGCGGGTCAAGGGCGGACAGCACCACCCAGGCCAGCGGCAGCACGAAAGCCGCGGCCGCCACCAGCAGCCCGGCGTCGGCGGCGGTACGGCGCCGGTTGCGGCGGGAGGCGTGGGTGTGGGTGTGGGTGTGGGCCATCTCAGACCTCCGTCCGCAGCAGGCGCAGGTACACGACCGAGAACAGCGAGCCGATCAGCAACAGCAGCAGTGCCACCGCCGTGCCGTACCCGATCAGGCTGTTCTGGAAGGCCTGCTCGTACATGAACAGCGGGAGCGTCTGGCTCTTGCCGCTCGGCCCGCCCCGCGTCATCACCCAGATCAGCCCGAAGACCGACAGCGTCTGGAGCGTGTTGAGCATCAGGTTGGTGCCGATGGAGCGCCGGATCATCGGCAGCGTGATGTGCCACATCCGGCGCCAGCCGCTCGCGCCGTCGACCTCGGCGGCCTCGGTGACCTCCTTGGGGATCTCGTTCAGCGCGGCCGAGTACACCAGCATCGAGAAGGCCGTGCCGCGCCACACGTTGGCGAAGGACACCGCCAGGATCGGCAGCGTGAACAGCCAGTTCTGGGAGGGCAGGTGGAGCCAGTCCAGGATGGCGTTGAGGGTGCCCTCGCGCCGGAAGAAGGCGTAGAGCAGGAAGCCCGCCACCACCTCCGGCAGCACCCAGGCCGTGACAACGATGCCACCGGTGAGCGTGCGGACCGGCTTCGACGCCCGCTGCATCAGCGAGGCCAGCGCCAGCCCCAGGGTGTTCTGCCCGATCAGCGAGGACAGCACGGTGAACACCAGGGTCAGCCATACGGCGTTGAGGAACGCCTCGTCCTTGAAGGCGCGGGTGAAGTTGTCGAAGCCGACGAAGGATTCCTGGGCCTGCCCGGTGAGCTGGAGGTCGGTGAAGGCGATGACGACGCAGTAGACGATCGGACCGGCGAGGAAGAGCAGCAGCAGGACGACGGCGGGGGAGACGGGCAGGGCGCGGAAGAGGGAGCGCCGGACGGTGCCGGGCCGGGTGCCGGGGGTCGGAGACGCGGACGTCTTCCGTACCTCCGGCCCGGCGTGCCCCGGCGCGGTGGCCGTCACTTGCTCACCACCTGGTTGTCGGTCGCCTCCTTGAGCGCCTCGTCGTAGCCGCGCGCCGCCTCCTCGACCGACTTGTCACCGGTCGTCACGCCCTCCATGGCCTCCTGGATGGCGACGGACACCTTCGGGTACGCCGGGTAGGCGGGCCGGTAGTGGGTGTCGGCGACGAGGTCGGTGAAGAACTTGATGCCGGGCTGGGCGGCGACGTAGGCGGGGTCGTTCGCGACGTCCTCGCGGACCGAGATGCCGGAGTTGGCGACGTACCACTTCTGGGCGTTCGCCTTGGTCTGCATCGTCTTGATGAACTCGAAGGCCAGATCGGGGTTGCCCGCCTTGTCCGGGATCGCCCAGGTCCACCCGCCGGACATGCTCACCCTGCCGGGTGCCTGCCCGTTCTGGGTGGGCATGGCGGCCAGCCCCAGCTCCTTCGACCACTCGGGCCACTCGTGCCCACTGCCCTCCAGCCAGTCCTGCGGCAGCCAGGAGCCGTCGAGCGCGATCCCCAGCTTGCCCTGCGGCAGCAGCTCACCGCGCACCTTCGTGCCGAAGTTGGGGTCGAGCGCGTCGGAGACCTCCGGCCCGAGCTTCTCCTTGTACACGGTCTCGACGAAGGCCAGGGAGTCCTCGAACCCCTGCCCCGCCGTGATCCACTTCTTGCTGCCCTTGTCGTACAGCGGATCGGAGCCGCCGTCCCCCGTGCCGTACAGCAGCATCTCGAAGCCCTGCATGGTCGCGGCCTCGCCGGCGGGCTTGCCGGTGTAGACGTTCAGCGGAGTGACCCCGGGGACCTTCTCCTTGATCGTCCGGGCCGCGTCGAGCACCTCGTCCCAGGTCTTCGGCTGCCAGTCGGCGGGCAGCCCCGCCTTGGCGAACACGTCCTTGCTGAACCACAGCCCCCGGGTGTCGGTGCCGTCCGGCACGCCGTACGTCTTGCCGTCCTCGCCCTTGGCCGCCGCCTTCGCCGTGTCGATGAACTGGTCCCAGTCCTCCCAGTCGGCCAGGTAGTCGTCGAGCGGCTTCAGGTACCCGCTGGTGATGTCGGAGTTGATGAGGAACGTGTCCTCGTAGACCAGATCCGGCGCGGTCTTGGGGGAGCGGAGCATCTGCTGGAGCTTGGTGTAGTACTCCGAGTCCGGCGCCTTGATCGGAACCAGCTCGACCTTCTTCCCCGGATTGGCCTTCTCGAACTGCTGCTTGATGTCGGCCAGATACTCGTCCATCACCTTGATGGAGTTGTCCGTCGACTGCTTGAAGGAGACCTTCACCGTGTCCGGGTCGCTGCCGGAGCCGCTTGAACAGGCGGCGAGCGAGGTGGCGGCGAGCGCGGTGAGGGAGAACAGGGCGGTGAACCGGACGGTGGGACGCACGGGCATGACCTCCTACGGGCACACGACACTGTGGCCTGGACGGCTGCGTGGCGAACGTAAGAGGAATGGTCTAGTCAGGTCAATGAGTGTGCGCCGGATTGCCCCCGGAGGAGGTGATCGGCCTTCCCGGCCTTGATGTCACGGATGAGAGCGCGGAGGAGGACCCTTGCCGGTGACGGGGCCGTGGAAGGTGCCGCCCCGGAAGTCGATGTGGTCTCCGCCGTACGTCGCTCCTCGGGACTCCTCCTCGGAGTCGGAGGAGCCCTCCCGAGGCCGGTGCCTGTGCAGCACCGCCACCGTCACCGCCGCGGCCCGCTCGGCGGCGCGCTGCTGTGCACCCGAGGCGTCGGCCCTGTGCTTCTCGGCGTCGGCGCGGTCGCTGATGCCCCGGATCACCAAGGCGTTCAACTGGCCGCTCAGGTGGGCCGCCTGGAGGGCGCCGGAGCCCTCCATCTCGATCGCGCCCGCGTCGTTGTAGTTCCGGCGGACGAACCGGGCGATCTCGGACTCGGTGTCTGCCAGGACGACATCCCCCGTGGCGATCGGCATGAAGTGCGCCCGTACGCCGGGCATGTCCCGCACCGCGGAACGGGCCGCCTGCTCCAGCGCGTGCGAGCCCGGCAGAGCCTTGGGCCGGACCAGGAAGCCCTCCGGGGTCTGCTTGCCGCCGTGGATCTCGTACACCTGCGTGCCCACGACGACGTCGCCGATCCCGACGTCGTCCTTCAGGCTGCCCGCGACGCCGACGAACAGCACCGCCTCGGGGCGCAGCCAGTCGATGAGCTGGGTGGTGAGGACGCCGGCCCGCTCGGCGCCCATGCCCAGTTCGGCGAGGGCGACGTGCCAGGGAGCCGACGTCAGCCGGCCCACTTCGACCCGGGTGCCGTCCCGGTGCACCCGCTCCTCCCGCTCCGCCACGTGCGCGCGGATCGCGGCGTATTCGAGCGGGAGTGCGGTCAGCACCAGAACGGTGGGCTCAATGTCCGGCATAGTCGTAAGTTACCGCTGGGAGAAGGGGATCGCGTGCCGGAACAGGACGTCACGGTGGGGCAGTTGCTGCTCGCCGAGTACGAGAGCGTGAAGAGCGAGCAGCGGGCCAGGATCGGGTTCCGGGACAACCTCCTCTACGTGACGCTCGCCGTCGTGGCCGCCGTCATCGCCGCCACGGCACAGGCGGAGCGGCCCTCGATGCTGCTCGCGCTGCCGCCGGTGTGCCTCGTCCTCGGGTGGACCTACCTCGTCAACGACGAGAAGATCTCGGCCATCGGGCTCTACGTGCGGGACGACCTGGGGCCGAAGCTGGCCGAACTCGCCCCACACGGCAGCGGGTTCGCGACCTTCGGGTGGGAGGCGTACCACCGCGGCGACACCCGGCGCCGGTCCCGCAAGACGATCCAGACCGTGATCGACCTGACGGCGTTCTGCGCGGTACCCCTGGCGGCGCTGGTCGTTTTCTGGGTGAACGGCGACGCCACCCGGCTGCTCGTCGCGCTCTCGGTGCTGGAGGCGCTCGCCGTGGCGGGGCTCGCCGCGCAGGTCGTGCGGTACGCGAAGGCGGCGTGAGCGGTGCCCCGCTGCCGCGGGAGGAGGGGAGCGGCGCGCATGGAAACGGCACTGCTGACGGCCCTGGCCGAGGGTGCGGGCGGAGACGAGGGACGCCGGGCGGTGCAGGCGCTGGCGCGGGCGGTGGGGCTCGACGCCGGTGCGTCCGTCCGGGACATCGCGAAGGCGGCGGCGGAACCGGCGCGGCGGGACGCCGTACGGGAGTGGGGCGCGACGGTGGCCGAGTCGCTCGCCGCCGAGCCGTCCTGGTACGGCGGCGATCACGCCGACTTCCGGGGCGGGCTCTTCCTGCGCGAGGTGATCGGCGTACAGGTCGTGGTCCAGGAGGGCGCCGCCGCAGTCCCGGACGCGCTGGCGGGCCTGCCGCCGAGGCCCGGCGGGTTCACCGGCCGGGAGCGCGAGACCGAGGACCTGTTGCGCGCGCTGGACCCGGCGGGGTCGCGGTCCGCGGAGTCGGCCGCCCCCGTCGCCGCCGTGTCCGGTCTCGGCGGCATCGGCAAGACCGCGCTCGCGATCGAGGCCGCTCACGTGTCCCGGGAACGGGGCTGGTTCCCCGGCGGGTTCCTCTTCATCGACCTGCACGGCTACGACCGGGAACCCGTCACCGCCGACCGGGGCCTGCGAGCCCTGTTGCACGCCCTCGCCGTCCCGCCGGACCGCATCCCGGCGACCACGGACGAGCGGGCCGCGCTCTACCGCTCGACGCTGGCCACGCGGGCCCGTGAGCGCGGCGCGGTGCTGGTCCTGGCCGACAACGCCTCGTCGGCCGACCAGGTGCGGCCCCTGCTGCCGGGTGACTCCCGGCACCGCGTCCTGGTCACGTCCCGCGACCGGCTGCCCCAACTCGGCGCCCGGCTCCTGCCCCTGGATCAGCTCGGTGCCGGCGAGGCCCACGAACTCCTCCACCGTGCCCTGGAGATCGCCGATCCCCACGACAGCCGCATGGCCGGCGACCCCCACACGGCCGAGCGGCTCGCCGGACTCTGCGGGCACCTCCCCCTGGCCCTGCAGATCGCGGTCGCCCTGCTGGCGGCGGACCCCGGCAAGCCGGTGGCCGAACTCGTGGCCGAACTGGCCGAGGCCCACGACCGCCTGGACCACCTCGACGACGGCGAGCGCAGCGTCCGCGCCGCCTTCGAGCTGACCTACCGTCGGCTGCCGCCCGAGCAGGCCCGGCTGCTGCGCCTGCTCGCTCTCGCGCCCGGGGCCGAGGTCAGCGACGAGGTCGTGGCCGCGCTCGTCGGCGCTGCCCGGCCCCCGGCGCGTGAACAGCACGCACTGGCCCGGGCGCACCTCGTGGAGCGGGGGCGGGCGCGCGGGTGGTGGCGGCTGCACGACCTGGTGCGGGAGTTCGGGGCGGGTGCGGTGGGCCGGGAGGAGGGGGACGCGGCGCGGTCGCGGGTGCTGCGGCACTACCTGGAGCTGGCCCTCGCGGCCGACGCCCAGCTGAAGCCTCACGGCGGGGAGGCCCAGGAGACCGGACCCTTCCGTGGCCGTGAGGAGGCGCTCGCCTGGTTCGACGCGGAGCGTGCCGGGCTCGTGGCGGCCGCGCGGTGGGCGGCGGACCGGCGTCAGGCCCTGGCCGCCGACGCCGTCCGGCTCGCCGAGGCGCTCTGCGAGTACCTGGACTGGCGCCGCTGTTTCGACGACGCGGTCACCGTGTGCCGGGCCGCCCGTGCCGCCGCGCACCGGGCGGGTGACGCGGCCGCCGAGGCCGCCGCGTGGAACAGGACGGGGACCGCGCTGCGGGGAAGCAGGCGGCTCAGGGAGGCGTACGACGCCCACCGGCGGGCGCGCGATCTCTACCACGCGCTCGGCCACGACAACGGCAGGGCGATGGCGGTGTCCAACCTCGGCAACATCCTCAGCGACGTGGGGCAGATCGACGAGGCCGTCGAAGCCTTCCACACCGCCCTCGGCCTCTTCCGCCGCACCGGCGACCGGCACAGCGAGGCCGGTGTGTGGAACAACCTCGCCATCCCCCTGCGCAAGTCCGGCCGCGTCGACGAGGCGCTCGACGCCCTCCGCGCCGCCCTCGACCTCTACCGGGATACGGGGGACCGGCCCCGCGAGGGCAGGGCCTGGCACAACTACGCCGTCGCCCTCAACGCGCGGGGCCGCACGGCGGAAGCCGTGACCGCCTGCCTCGACAGTCTGGACATCTGCGCGGAGTTCGAGGACTGGCACGGCAGCGCCCGGACGCTGTACGCCCTCGGGCTCGTGCACGAGACGGCCGGGGACGCCGAGCGGGCCCGCGCGCGCATGACGCAGGCCGCCGGCGCCTACGAGCGGGCGGGCTCGCCCGAGGAGGCCGAGCAGGCCCGCAGGGCGGCACGGCTCACCGGCCCCGCACCCACCGGTACACCAGCTCCGGCCGCCCCACCTGACCGTACTGCGGGCTCCGCCCCGCCCGGCCCGCGTCCACCAGGTGCTCCAGGTAACGCCGGGCCGTGATGCGGGAGATGCCCACCGCCTCGGCGAC
Organism: Streptomyces sp. NPDC018026; assembly: GCF_044327745.1. Lineage (NCBI taxonomy): Bacteria > Bacillati > Actinomycetota > Actinomycetes > Kitasatosporales > Streptomycetaceae > Streptomyces > Streptomyces sp. NPDC018026. The sequence goes on along the minus strand of NZ_JBIRFY010000006.1, from coordinate 107,031 downwards.
CCCGGCCGCCGTGAGGCCCTCGGAGGAGCCGCGCAGGGCGCCCGTCACCCGCTCCAGGGTCGGGCCGCTCAGGCCCTTGGGCAGGGCCGCCGGGCCGGGGGCGCGCAGGGTGGCCAGGGCGCGGTCCACCTCGTCCTGGCCGCTGGCCTCCCCGGCGGTGCCGCGGAACTCCGCGTAGCGGACCAGGCGGTCGCGCAGGGTGGCGAAGGTGAAGGGCTTCAGGACGTACTGGACGACGCCCAGCGACACCCCCTCGCGCACCATCGTCAGGTCCCGCGCCGACGTCACCGCTATCACGTCGGTGTGATGCCCCGCCGCGCGCAGCGACCGGGCCAGCTGGAGTCCGTGCACGTCCGGCAGGTGCAGGTCGAGCAGGAGCAGGTCCACCGGCGTGCGGTCCAGCATGCGGCGGGCCTCCGCACCCGTGTGCGCCTTGCCGACCGCGACGAACCCCGGCACCCGGCCGACGTACATCACGTGCGCGTCGGCGGCGACCGGGTCGTCCTCGACGACCAGGACCCGGATGGGCTGCGAGTCGGCGGTGCTCACACCGCACCCCCGGAGCCCGGTCTGCGGCCCGTCACCGCCGCCGGGGCCGACCCGCCGCCCGCGGCATCCCGCAGCGGCAGCCGGGCCTCGAAGCGGGCGCCGCCGCCCTCCGCCTCCGTCACGGTCAGGGTGCCGCCGTGCCGTCGTACCGCCTGCCGGACGAGGGCCAGCCCCAGGCCGCGTCCGCCCTCCCCGGCCTGCTTGGTCGAGTAGCCCCGCTGGAAGACCAGGTCCGCGTGGGCGGGATCGACCCCGGCGCCGGTGTCCGACACCCGCAGCACCAGCTCGGAGCCGCCGGAACCGGCACCCTCCGTGTACGCCGCCACCGTCACCCGCGACGGCACCGCGCCCTGCGTCGCGTCCACCGCGTTGTCCACCAGGTTGCCCAGGATCGTCACCAGGTCCCGGGCGGGCAGCGACGGCGGCAGCAGTCCGTCGTCCAGTCGGCTGTCCCGCGACACCACCAGCTCCACTCCCCGCTCGTTGGCCTGCGCCGTCTTGCCCAGCAGCAGCGCCGCGAGCACCGGCTCGCTCACCGCCGCCACCACCTGGTCGGTGAGGGCCTGCGCCAGTTCCAGCTCGGCCGTCGCGAACTCCACCGCCTCCTCCGCGCGCCCCAGCTCGATCAGTGAGACGACCGTGTGCAGCCGGTTCGCCGCCTCGTGCGCCTGCGAGCGCAGCGCCTGCGTGAAACCGCGCTCGGAGTCCAGCTCGCCCGTCAGTGACTGCAGCTCCGTCACGTCCCGCAGCGTCACCACCGTGCCCCGGCGTTCACCGCCGGAGACCGGTGAGGTGTTCACCACCAGCACCCGGTCCGCCGCCAGGTGCACCTCGTCCACCCGGGGCTCCGAGGCCAGCAGTGCGCCCGTCAGCTGCGACGGCAGCCCGAGGTCCGCCACCGAGGCACCCACCACGTCACCGCGCACGCCGAGCAGCTCCCGTCCGCCGTCGTTGATCAGCGCGACGCGGTACTGCCCGTCGAGCATGAGCAGCCCCTCCCGCACCGCGTGCAGCGCCGCCTGATGGTAGTCGTGCATCCGGCTCAGCTGGTCCGCGTTCATCCCGTGGGTGTGCCGGCGCAGCCGCGCGTTGATCACGTACGTGCCGACCGCGCCGAGCAGCAGCGCCCCGGCCGCCACCCCCGACAGGGCCGTGAGCTGCTCCTGCGCCCGCTTGCTGATCTCCTCGACCTTGATCCCCGCGCTGACCAGACCGACGATCCGGCCGTCGTCCACGATCGGTGTGACCGCCCGGACCGAGGGGCCGAGCGTGCCCGTGTAGGTCTCGGTGAAGGTCTGCCCCCGCTGCGCACGTTCGATGTGGCCCTGGAAGGGATGGCCGATTTCCGACGGGTCGGGGTGGGTCCAGCGGATGCCCTCCGGATCCATGATCGTCACGAAGTCCACGTCCGTGTCCCGCATCACCCGCACCGCGTACGGCTGGAGGCGGGCCGTCGGGTCCGGGGTGCGGATCGCCTCCGCCACGGACGGCGAGTCCGCGATCGCCAGCGACACCGCCCGGGCCTGTCGCCCGGCCGCCTCCTCCGCCTGCCCCCGGTCGCTGATGTAGCTGAACAGCGCGTACCCGACCACGACGACCGCTATCAGGACGGCCTGCATGGCGAAGAGCTGCCCCGCCAGGCTGCGGGGTCTCGGGACGCGGAGGTGCATGCCGTCAGTCTCCCTCGTGGCTGGATTGTGAACTAAATGAACGCAAGGGTGACCGCGCTCACACGCCGGGAGATAGTCACCCAGTCCCCACACCACACCCCCGGACGTGAGCCGCACGCCGGTGTACCGACGACGTCGTCAAGGAGGGCAGCCGTGACCAGCAACGCCGCTTCCGCACCTGCCGCACCCAAAGCCAAGCGGGACCGCACGCACTATCTCTACATCGCGGTGATCATCGCGGTCGCCCTCGGTATCGCGGTCGGTCTGATCGCCCCGGACTTCGCCACCGAGCTGAAGCCGCTCGGCACCGGCTTCGTGAACCTGATCAAGATGATGATCTCCCCGATCATCTTCTGCACGATCGTGCTGGGCATCGGCTCGGTCCGCAAGGCCGCCAAGGTCGGTGCGGTCGGCGGTATCGCCCTGGTCTACTTCTTCGTGATGTCCCTGGTGGCGCTCGCCATCGGCCTGATCGTCGGCAACATCCTCGACCCGGGCACGGGCCTCGCGGTCACCGACGCCATCAAGGAGACCGGCCAGGCGCAGGTCGACGCGGAGGCCAAGGGCACCGTCGACTTCCTGATGGGCATCATCCCGACGACGATCGTCTCCGCCTTCACCGCGGGCGAGGTGCTCCAGACCCTGCTCATCGCCCTGCTCTGCGGCTTCGCCCTGCAGGCCATGGGCAACGCCGGGCAGCCCGTCCTGCGCGGCATCGAGCACATCCAGCGGCTGGTCTTCCGCGTCCTGGCGATGATCATGTGGGCGGCCCCGGTCGGCGCCTTCGGCGCGATCGCCGCCGTCACCGGCTCGGCCGGCGTCGACGCCCTGAAGAGCCTGGCCGTGCTGATGCTCGGCTTCTACGCGACCTGCGTCATCTTCCTCTTCCTGGTCCTCGGCACGGTGCTGCGCCTCGTCTCCGGGATCAACGTCTTCTCGCTCTTCAAGTACCTGGGCCGCGAGTTCCTGCTGATCCTGTCCACCTCCTCCTCGGAGTCGGCGCTGCCGCGCCTCATCGCCAAGATGGAGCACCTGGGCATCAGCAAGCCGGTGGTCGGCATCACCGTCCCGACCGGCTACTCGTTCAACCTCGACGGCACCATGATCTACATGACCATGGCCTCGCTGTTCATCTCCGACGCCATGGGTACGCCGATGTCGATCGGTGAGCAGATCCCGCTGCTGCTCTTCCTGCTGGTGGCCTCCAAGGGCGCCGCCGGTGTCTCCGGCGCCGGTCTCGCCACGCTGGCCGGCGGCCTCCAGTCGCACAAGCCCGCCCTGGTGGACGGCATCGGCCTGATCGTCGGCATCGACCGCTTCATGAGCGAGGCCCGCGCGCTGACCAACTTCGGCGGCAACGCGGTGGCCACCGTCCTGATCGGCACCTGGACCAAGGAGATCGACAAGGACCGGGTGAACGACGTCCTCGCCGGCCGGATCCCGTTCGACGAGAAGACCCTCCTGGACGACGGCCACGGCACCGGCGGCGGCGCCGCCGAGGACGCCCCGGACCTGCCCGAGCAGGGCGGCGAGAAGGAGCTGGCGAAGGCCTGACGGCCGTACGACGCCCCGCATGCCGGGGCGGCTCCCGCACACGCCGGGCGGCTGAGGTGCTCCCCCCGTTGCTCAGCCGCCCGGTCCCCCGAAGAAGCCCCGCGCCCTCCCCCCGGCGCGGGGCTTCTGCCTTCGCGGGACTTCTTGCCTTGACGTCCGGGTCAAGGATTACGTTCGTTCCCATGCGAATCGGCGAGCTGGCCGCACGGGCCGGGACCACCACGCGGACGCTGCGGTACTACGAGTCGCGGGGTCTGCTGCCCGCGCGGCGGGGCGGCAACGGCTACCGGACCTACGACGAGGACGACCTGAAGCTGCTGCGGCAGATCAGGACGCTCCAGGACTTCGGGTTCGACCTGGAGGAGACCCGCCCCTTCGTGGAGTGCCTGCGCGCCGGGCACCCGGAGGGCGACTCCTGTCCGGCGTCCCTGGTGGTCTACCGGCGGAAGCTGGGCGAGCTGGACACGCTGATCGAGCAGCTCACGTCGGTGCGCGCGCAGGTCGCCGCGCAGCTGACGCGGGCCGAGGCGGCGGCTCCGGGGGGTCCGGAGCCCAAGTGCGAACTGGGAGGACACGGATGAGGACCAGCGGGGTGCCCGAGGTGACGGACGCGGACTTCGCGGCGGAGGTGATCGGCTCCGAGCTGCCCGTGCTGGTGGAGTTCACCGCCGACTGGTGCCCGCCGTGCCGGCAGATGGCGCCGGTGCTCGGCGCCCTCGCCGAGGAGGAGGGCGACCGGCTCCGGGTGGTGCAGCTGAACGTCGACCGGAACCCGGCGACCACGAACGCGTACAAGGTGCTGTCGATGCCGACGTTCATCGTGTTCCGCGGCGGTGAACCGGTGAAGTCGATGGTCGGCTCCCGGCCCAAGCGGCGGCTGCTGGAGGAGCTGGCCGACGTGGTCTGACCGGCCCGGCACACGGACCGGCCGACGCAGAAAAAATCCCCCGAGCAATTGCGCTCGGGGGATTTCGCTGCGTATATTCGTTGATTCGTGACTTCAGAAGAATGAGGTCGCGAAGAAGTTCAGTAGGCACAGTATATGCGGCCGGGAGTGGAATTGTCAAACACCGAATTTCCGGACGATGAATTGCTGCACGAGCAGGAATTCATCGACGGACTGTACGCGCGCGTGGACGCGCTGCGCGGCGACGCCGAGGACTCCGTGACCGACGCGCTCGCGCAGGGCAACACCCCGCAGCAGGCGCGCCTGGAGCGGGACATCCTGGTCGCCGAGCGCTCCGGGCTGCTCGCCGCGCTCAACGCGGTGGACGGCTCCCTCTGCTTCGGCCGGATCGACCTCACCTCCGGGGAGGGCCACCACATCGGCCGTATCGGCCTGCGCGCCGACGACGCCGAACGCACCCCCGTCCTCATCGACTGGCGGGCCGGTGTCGCCCGCCCCTTCTACCTGGCCACCGGCCACACCCCGATGGGGCTGCGCCGCCGCCGGCACATCACCAGCGAGGGCCGCACGGTCACCGCCCTGCACGACGAGTTCCTCGACGTCGGCGACGAGACCCGCACCGGCCACGAGGACCCCTCCGGCGACGCCGTGCTGCTGGCCGCGCTGAACTCCGCGCGCACCGGCCGCATGGGCGACATCGTGCAGACCATCCAGGCCGACCAGGACCGCATCATCCGCGCCCCGCACCGCGGCGTCCTGGTCGTCGAGGGCGGCCCCGGCACCGGCAAGACCGCCGTCGCCCTGCACCGCGCCGCCTACCTCCTCTACGAGCACCGCGAACTGCTCGCCAAGCGCGCCGTCCTCATTGTCGGCCCCAACCCGGCCTTCCTCGGCTACATCGGCGAGGTGCTTCCCTCGCTCGGCGAGACCGGCGTGCTCCTCGCCACCGTCGGCGAGCTGTTCCCCGGCGTGAAGGCCACCGCCGCCGACACCCCCGAGGCGGCGGCCGTGAAGGGCCGGGCCGACATGGCCGACGTCCTCGCCGAGGCGGTCCGCGACCGGCAGGCACTGCCCGACCCGGTGATCGCGATCGAGCACGACCGGGACGTCCTCATGCTCGACGACGACCTGGTCAACGTCGCCCGCGAGCGCACCCGCGCCGCCAAGCTGCCGCACAACGCGGCCCGCGAGCACTTCGAGGGCCACATCCTCAACACCCTCACCGACATGGTCGCCGAACGCATCGGCACCGACCCCTACGACGGCAGCAACCTCCTCGACCCCAGCGACATCACCCAGATCCGCGACGAACTCGCCGAGAACCCCGAGGTCTGGTCCGCGATCGACCAGCTGTGGCCCCGGCTCACCCCGCACCGCCTGGTCGCCGACCTCCTCGCCGCCCCCGAGGCCTTCCTGCCCGCCGAGGACGCCGCCGCCGTCCGCCGCCCGGTCACCCGGCGCTGGACCGTCGCCGACGTTCCCCTGCTGGACGAGGCCGCCGAACTGCTCGGCATCGACGACCGGGTGGCCCGCACCCGCGCCGAACGCGAGCGCGAGGAGCAGATCGCCTACGCGCAGGGCGTCCTCGACGTGTCGTACGCGTCGCGGACCTACGAGTTCGAGGACAAGGACGAGGAGGACGCCGAGGTCCTGTCCGCGCACGACATCATCGACGCCGAGCGCTTCGCCGAACGCCAGGAGGAGGACGATCACCGCAGCGCCGCCGAACGCGCCGCGGCCGACCGCACCTGGGCCTTCGGGCACATCATCGTCGACGAGGCGCAGGAGCTGTCCCCGATGGCCTGGCGGCTGCTGATGCGCCGCTGCCCCACCCGCTCGATGACCCTGGTCGGCGACCCGGCGCAGACCGCGGAGGCGGCCGGTGTCGGCTCCTGGTCGAAGATCCTCGACCCCTACGTCGAGGACCGCTGGGAGCACACCCGCCTCGGCGTCAACTACCGCACCCCGGCCGAGATCATGGACCTCGCGGCGGCCGTCGTCCGCGCCGACGACCCGGAGTTCACGCCGCCGAGCTCGGTTCGCTCGACCGGCGTACGCCCCTGGGTCCGCGCGACCGGCGACCTCCCGGCCGCCGTGGCCGAGGCGGTCCGGGAGCTGACCCCGAAGGAGGGCCGCCTCGCCGTCATCGCCCCGCGCGAGCTGCACCGGGTCCTCGCGGCCCGCCTGGACGGCGTGACGGCGGACGCCGAGCCCGACCTCACCCACCGCGTCGTCCTGCTCGACCCGCGCCAGTCCAAGGGCCTGGAGTTCGACTCCGTCCTGGTCGTCGAGCCCGGCCGCTACGGCACCAGCGACCTGTACGTCGCCCTCACCCGCGCCACCCAGCACCTCGGCGTCCTGCACAGCGAGCCGCTGCCGAAGGGCCTGGTGGACGCGGACTGACGGACGGGCCGCGCCCGCCGGTCGGGCCGGTCAGGCCGGACGCAGCCACACCGTCGCCAGGGGCGGCAGGGTCAGCCGGATGCTCGCCGGGCGGCCGTGCCACCCCTGGGCCTCCGGTTTGACCGGGTCCGGGTTGAGCACGTCGCCGCCGCCGTACCGGGCCGCGTCGGTGTTGAGTACCTCGTGCCAGGCCGGGACGTCGTCGGGCACGCCGAGGCGGTAGCCGGAGCGGACCACCGGGGCGAAGTTCGACACCGCCAGCAGCGGGGTGCCGTCGGCGTCCAGGCGCAGGAACGCCACCACGTCGTCGTCGGCGGCGTCCCCGACCACCCAGGCGAACCCGGACGGGTGGCTGTCGCGCCGCCACAGCGCGGGCGTGGCCCGGTAGACGGTGTTCAGGTCCCGCACCAGGTCGCGCACCCCCCGGTGGTCCGCCGACGCCCCGTACTCCGGGTCGAGCAGCCACCAGTCGGGGCCGTGCGCCTCCGACCACTCCGCGCCCTGCGCGAACTCCTGCCCCATGAACAGCAGCTGCTTGCCGGGGTGCGCCCACATGAAGCCCAGGTACGCCCGCTCGTTGGCACGCTGCTGCCACCAGTCGCCGGGCATCTTCGACACCAGCGACTTCTTGCCGTGCACCACCTCGTCGTGGGATATCGGCAGCACGTAGTTCTCGCTGTACGCGTACACCATGGAGAAGGTCAGCTCGCCGTGGTGGTACTTGCGGTGCACCGGCTCGCGGCTCATGTACTCCAGCGAGTCGTGCATCCACCCCATGTTCCACTTCAGCCCGAAGCCCAGCCCGCCGAAGCCGCTCGGGCCCTTGTGGTGCGTGGCCCGCGTGACCCCGTCCCAGGCCGTCGACTCCTCCGCCACCGTCACGACGCCGGGCACCCGCCGGTACAGCGTCGCGTTCATCTCCTGGAGGAACGCCACCGCGTCCAGGTTCTCCCGGCCGCCGTGCTCGTTCGGCGTCCACTGGCCCGGCTCGCGCGAGTAGTCCAGGTAGAGCATCGAGGCGACCGCGTCCACGCGCATCCCGTCGATGTGGAACTCCTCGCACCAGTACACGGCGTTGGCGACCAGGAAGTTGCGCACCTCCCGGCGTCCGAAGTCGAACTCCAGCGTCCCCCAGTCCGGATGCGCCGCCCGCAGCGGATCGGAGTCCTCGTACAGCGGGCGCCCGTCGAACTCGGCCAGCGCCCAGTCGTCGCGCGGGAAGTGCGCGGGCACCCAGTCCATCAGCACACCGATCCCGGCCCGGTGCAGCCGGTCGACCAGGTACTTGAAGTCGTCGGGGCCGCCGAGCCGGGCGGTGGGCGCGTAGAAGCCGGTGACCTGGTACCCCCAGGAGCCGCCGAAGGGGTGCTCGGCGACCGGCATCAGCTCGACGTGGGTGAAGCCGAGGTCCGCGACGTAGGCGGGGAGCTGCTCGGCCAGTTGCCGGTAGGTCAGGCCGGGGCGCCAGGAGGGCAGGTGGACCTCGTACACCGACATGGGCGCCTCGTGCGCGGGCGCGTCCGCGCGGTGGGCCAGCCACTCCTCGTCGCCCCACGTGTAGTCCGAGGCGTGCACGACGGAGGACGTGGCGGGCGGCACCTCCGTGCGGCGGGCCAGCGGGTCGGCGCGGAAGGTGCGGGAGCCGTCGGGCCGGGTGATCTCGAACTTGTACAGCTCGCCCGCGCCGACACCGGGCAGGAACAGCTCCCACACCCCGGTCGAGCCGAGCGAGCGCATCGGGTGTCCGGTGCCGTCCCAGAAGTTGAAGCCGCCGGCCACCCGGACCCCGCGCGCGTTCGGCGCCCACACCGCGAACCGGGTGCCCGCCACCCCGTCGTGCGTCGCCGGGTGCGCGCCCAGCGCCCGCCACAGCTGCTCGTGCCGCCCCTCGCCGATCAGGTGCAGGTCCAGCTCGCCCAGGGTGGGCAGGAAGCGGTACGGGTCCTCGACCTCCTGCTCCGTCCCTTCGTACGCCACCAGGAGCCGGTGGAGCGGGACGTCGGTCAGCGGCACCAGGCCGGAGAAGAAGCCGTCCCCGTCGTCGTGCAGCCCGATCCGCAGCTCCCCGGACAGCACGGTCACGGCCAGGGCGTACGGCCGGAACACCCGGAACGCGACCCCGCCGGGCACCCGGTGGGCGCCGAGCACCGCGTGCGGATCGTGGTGCGTGCCGGCGAGCAGCCGCTCCCGGTCGGCGGCGTCCGGCGCGGGGGAGACGGCGACCTCTGCCCCGGTGGCGGAGGCAGCGGCGGCGGAGGAGGCGGCGGTCTTCCGGGGCGCCTTCTTCTTCGCGGCCTTGGCCGGCTTCTTCCCGGTCGTCTTCTTCGGGTCGGGACCGCTGGACGAGGGACGGGGGGTCACGGGTGGGGCCTCCTGGGCGCGGTGGGAGCGGTCGGGGACGTCATGCCGGCTCGGGCACGGACAGGCGGCGCACCGCCGCCAGGGGCACCTTCAGCCAGTCGGGACGGTGCCGGGCCTCGTACAGGACCTCGTAGACCGCCTTGTCCGTCTCGTAGGCGCGCAGCAGCACCGGGTCGGTGCGCGGGTCGTGACCGCCCGCCTGCGCGTACCCGGTGCAGTACGCGGCCCGGCAGGACTCGGCCCAGCCCGGTGCGCGTACGTCGGCCGAGTGCGCGGCGTAGTCGAAGGAGCGCAGCATCCCCGCGACGTCCCGCACCGCCGGCTGCGGCAGCCGGCGCTCGGCCAGCGGCTTCGCCGGTTCCCCCTCGAAGTCGATCAGGGACCACTCCCCGTCGGGGGAGCGCAGGCACTGGCCGAGGTGCAGGTCGCCGTGGACGCGCTGCGCCGACCAGGTACGGCCCTCGGAAGCCAGGTCGGCCAACGCCGTGAACGCCGTCCGCAGCCCGGGCGCGTACGACCGGAGCAGGGGCACGGCCCGCGCCGCCTGCTCCAGCCGCTCGATCATGGCGTCGGCGAGCTGCCGGGCCTGGGCGTGGCCGAGGGTGACGGTCGGCAGCGCGCGGGCCAGGGCGGTGTGCACCTCGGCGGTGGCCCGCCCGAGCGCCCGGGCCTCGGCGACGAAGTCCTCGCCCTTGGCCAGCTCGCGCAGCGCCAGCTCCCAGCCGTCCGTCGCGCCCTGCAGATAGGGCTGGAGTACGCCCAGCACCCAGGTCCGGCCGGCCAGGTCCGCCACCATCCATCCCGCCGGTGCGGGCACCCGGGGGCAGCCCTCGCGGGCCAGGGCCAGCGGCAGTTCCAGGTCGGGGTTGACGCCGGGCACGATCCGCCGCAGCAGCTTGAGGATGAACGTATCTCCGTACACGATTGACGAGTTCGACTGCTCGGCGGTCATCAGCCGCGGCACCAGCCCCGTGCGTATGCCGTCGCCCGGTGCCCGCTCGAAGCGCAGTCCGCCGATGCGGGCCCGCGTGCGCAGCGCCTCCAGCAGCACCTCGGCGGGACGGGTGTCGTACAGGGCGTCGTAGGCGGTGCGTCCGGCCGCCGGGCCCTCGGTCAGATGCCCGATCAGGGCGGGTGCGAGCCGGGGCGGCAGCGCCTCGCGGGTGCCGATCAGGAGCTGGTAGCAGTCGCCCGGCTCCTGAGCCGCGCCCCCGGCCGGGGTGTGCCGCTGGTGGGCGCGGACCAGCACGTGGTGGAGGCCCAGGCGGGAGTCGGCGGGGAGCAGTTCGGCCGCGGCCACCAGGGAGAAGCCGGTGACCGGGCGGCCCTTGCCGGCGAACCAGCGCTGCCGCGGCAGCCACTCCCGCAGCAGGGGGTCGAGGGACGCGAGGAGTCCCGGCGGGCTCGTGTCGGTGCGTATGACGGCTTCCGGCATGGCGTGTCGCGTCCCTTCCCTCAGACGGCGTCCTTGCGCAGGCGGAACCAGTAGAAGCCGTGCCCGCCCAGGGTCAGCAGGTACGGCAGGTCACCGACCGCCGGGAAGCGGACCCCGCCGAACAGCTCGACCGGATGGCGTCCGCCGAAGGCGCTGAGGTCGAGCTCCGTCGGCTGCGCGAACCGGGAGAAGTTGTGGACGCACAGCACCAGGTCGTCCCCTCCTTCCCCATTCGCGGGGGCCTCGCGCAGGAAGGCCAGGACGGCCGGGTTGGAGGACGGCAGCTCGGTGTAGGTGCCCAGGCCGAAGGCCGGGTTCTGCTTGCGGATCTCGATCATGCGCCGGGTCCAGTGCAGCAGTGAGGAGGGCGAGGCCATGGACGCCTCGACGTTCGTCACCTGGTAACCGTGGACCGGGTCCATGATCGTGGGCAGGAACAGCCGGCCCGGGTCGGACGAGGAGAAGCCCGCGTTGCGGTCCGGGGTCCACTGCATGGGGGTGCGCACGGCGTCGCGGTCGCCGAGCCAGATGTTGTCGCCCATGCCGATCTCGTCGCCGTAGTAGAGGATCGGCGAGCCGGGCAGGGACAGCAGCAGGGCGGTGAACAGCTCGATCTGGTTGCGGTCGTTGTCGAGGAGCGGGGCGAGCCTGCGGCGGATGCCGATGTTGGCGCGCATGCGCGGGTCCTTGGCGTACTCCGCGTACATGTAGTCGCGTTCCTCGTCGGTGACCATTTCCAGGGTCAGCTCGTCGTGGTTGCGCAGGAAGATGCCCCACTGGCAGCCGGACGGGATCGCGGGGGTCTTGGCGAGGATCTCGGAGACCGGGTAGCGGGACTCCCTCCTGACCGCCATGAAGATGCGGGGCATGACCGGGAAGTGGAAGGCCATGTGGCACTCGTCGCCGCCCGCGGCGTAGTCGCCGAAGTAGTCGACCACGTCCTCCGGCCACTGGTTGGCCTCGGCCAGCACCACCGTGTCCGGGTACTGCGCGTCGATCTCCTTGCGCACCCGCTTCAGGAAGTCGTGCGTGCGCGGCAGGTTCTCGCAGTTGGTGCCCTCCTCCTGGTAGAGGTAGGGCACCGCGTCCAGCCGGAACCCGTCGATGCCCAGGTCCAGCCAGAACTTGAGCCCGGCGAGCATCTCCTCCTGCACGGCCGGGTTCTCGTAGTTGAGGTCCGGCTGGTGGGAGAAGAACCGGTGCCAGTAGTACTGCTTGCGCACCGGGTCGTAGGTCCAGTTGGAGGCCTCGGTGTCGACGAAGATGATCCGCGCGTCCTGGAACTGCTTGTCGTCGTCGGCCCAGACGTAGTAGTCGCCGTAGGGGCCCTCCGGATTCCTCCGGGACTCCTGGAACCACGGGTGCTGGTCGCTGGTGTGGTTCATGACGAAGTCGATGATCACGCGCATGCCGCGCTGGTGGGCCGCGTCCACGAACTCCACGAAGTCGGCCAGGTCGCCGAACTCGGGCAGGACGGCGGTGTAGTCGGAGACGTCGTAACCGCCGTCGCGCAGCGGCGACTTGAAGAAGGGCGGGAGCCACAGGCAGTCCACGCCCAGCCATTGCAGGTAGTCCAGCTTGGCGGTCAGGCCCTTGAGATCACCGATGCCGTCGCCGTTGCTGTCCTGGAAGGAGCGGACGAGGACCTCGTAGAAGACGGCTCGTTTGAACCAGTCCGGGTCCCGGTCCTTGGCGGGGGTGTCCTGGAAGGTGTCCGGCACGGGCTCGTTGACGATCATGTGGTGGGTGACCCTCCGATCTGCGGGTGGGACGGTCGCAGAACCGTGCAGACGTGCGCGGGCGTACGGCCCGGCTCCAGGCGCACATAGTTGGCCCTGCCCCAGTGGTAGGTCTCGCCGGTCAGCTCGTCGCGGACCGGCACCGACTCGTGCCAGTCCAGGCCGAGTTGCGGCATGTCCAACGAGACCGTCGCCTCCTGGGTGTGGCGGGGGTCGAGGTTCACGACCACCAGAACCGTGTTCGACCCCTGCCGCTTCGAGTAGGCGATCACCTCTTCCTTGTCCGTGGCGTGGAAGTGCAGATCGCGCAGTTGGCGCAGGGCCGGGTGCCGGCGCCGGATGGTGTTGAGGCGGGTGAGGAGGGGGGCGATGGTGGTGCCCTCGCGGGTGGCGGTGGCCCAGTCGCGGGGGGTGAGCTGGTACTTCTCGCTGTCGAGGTATTCCTCGCTGTCCTGGCGCAGGGGGGTGTTCTCGCAGAGTTCGTAGCCGCTGTAGATGCCCCAGGTGGGGGAGAGGGTGGCGGCGAGGACGGCGCGGACCTCGAAGGCGGGGCGGCCGCCGTGCTGGAGGTAGGCGTGCAGGATGTCGGGGGTGTTGGCGAAGAGGTTGGGCCGCATGTACGCCGCAGCGTCGCCGGACAGTTCGGTGAGGTATTCGGTGAGTTCCTGTTTGGTGTTGCGCCAGGTGAAGTAGGTGTAGGACTGCTGGAAGCCGGTCTGGGCGAGGGCGGCCATCATGGCGGGGCGGGTGAAGGCCTCGGCGAGGAAGATGACGTCGGGGTCGGTGGTGTTGATGTCGGCGATGACGCGTTCCCAGAAGGCGACGGGTTTGGTGTGGGGGTTGTCGACGCGGAAGATGCGCACGCCGTGGTCCATCCAGTGGCGCAGGATCCGGACGGTTTCGGTGTGGAGGCCGTCGGGGTCGGTGTCGAAGGCGATGGGGTAGATGTCCTGGTATTTCTTGGGCGGGTTCTCGGCGTGGGCGATGGTGCCGTCGGGGCGGTGGTGGAACCACTCGGGGTGTTTGTGGACCCAGGGGTGGTCGGGGGAGCACTGGAGGGCGAAGTCGAGGGCGACTTCGAGGCCGAGTGCGGTGGCCCGGGTGACGAAGTGGTCGAAGTCGTCGAGGGTGCCGAGGGCGGGGTGGACGGTGTCGTGGCCGCCTTCGGGGGAGCCGATGGCCCAGGGGACGCCGACGTCGTCCGCGGTGGCGGAGAGGGTGTTGTTGCGGCCTTTGCGGTGGGTGGTGCCGATGGGGTGGATCGGGGGGAGGTAGACGACGTCGAAGCCCATGGCGGCGATGGCGGGCAGGCGGCGGGCGGCGGTGCGGAAGGTGCCGTGGGGCTGGGCGGGGGTGCCTTCGGAGCGGGGGAAGAACTCGTACCAGGCGCCGTAGAGGGCGCGTTCGCGTTCGACGAGCAGGGGGAGGGGGTCGGAGGAGGTGACCAGGTCCCGCAGCGGGTGACGGGCCAGGACCGCGTCCACCTGCGGCGTCAACCCCGCCGCCAGCCTGGACGCGGCCGGCCTGCTCTCGTCCCGCAGCGCGTCGGCGGCGGCCAGCAGTTCACGCCGGTCCTCGCGCCCGGGGACGCCGGCGGCGGCCCGCTCGTACAGCAGGGCGCCCTCCTCCAGGACCAGGTCCGTGTCCATGCCCGCCGGGATCTTGATCCGCGCGGCGTGCCGCCAGGTGGTGACCGGATCACCCCACGCCTCCACGGTGTACGACCACATCCCGGTCTCGCCCGCGGTGACCGTGGCGCCCCAGCGGTCGGTGCCCGGGGCCAGCTCCCGCATCGGCGTCCAGGGGCCCGGCCGGCCCCGCGGATCTCTCAGGACGACGTTGGCCCCCACCGCGTCGTGCCCCTCCCGGAACACGGTGGCGGAGACCTCGAACGACTCACCGGTGACGGCCTTGGCCGGCCTGCGCCCCCGCTGGACGACCGGACGGACGTCCAGGACGGGGATGCGCCCGACGACCGTGGCGCGCTTCGCGGAGGTGGCTGACGAGTGGTGCGTGGCGGGCATGACCGCTCCTGTCCGCGTCAACTGGGTGGGCGGATGACTGCTGGGGAGGTGGGTCCTGCGAGGTGCGTGCGGGGCGTACCGCAGGAGCCTTCCCACACTCTTCCGGTGGGCAATCCGGCACTTTGTTAACTACTCGCGCGTATGTCGACATCGCGACACACCGCGCGATCTGACCGTCGCTTTCCCGGATGCCGCTCCCGCAATCAGCGTTCGTCGCGACATGTGCAGCTTTCCTTGCGGGCCGAAGCGCCACAAGACGGCCGACGGGGAAAGATCCGGCCATATCGACACGCCGTGCGCGTCAGTTCCTGTCCGGCGCATCAGGGCGAAGGCCGCAACAAGGGACACATCGCGCGGTAACGTCGTGCGGGTGAAGGCGATCCGTCGACTGACCGTCCGTCCCGTTCTCCCCGACCCCCTCCGGCCGCTCAGTGATCTGGCCCGCAATCTGCGCTGGTCCTGGCACCCGGAGACCCGCGACCTCTTCCAGTCCGTCGACCCCGAGTGCTGGACCGCGTCCGGCCGCGACCCGGTACGGCTGCTCGGCACCGTCCGGCCCGCGCGTCTCGCGGAGCTGGCCGAGGACCGGCGCTTCCTGCGCCGGCTCACCGCGGTGGCCGACGACCTCGACCACTACATGACCGGCGACCGCTGGTACCAGGCTCAGTCCGGCCGACTCCCCGCCGCCGTGGCCTACTTCTCACCCGAGTTCGGCATCACCGCCGCCCTGCCGCAGTACTCCGGCGGCCTCGGCATCCTGGCCGGCGACCACCTCAAGGCGGCCAGCGACCTGGGGGTGCCGCTCGTCGGCGTGGGCCTGCTCTACCGGCACGGCTACTTCCGCCAGTCCCTCTCCCGGGACGGCTGGCAGCAGGAGCACTATCCCGTCCTCGACCCCCACGAGCTGCCCCTCGCGCCCCTGAAGGAGCGCGACGGCACCCCGGCGCACGTCGCCCTCGCGCTGCCCGGCGGCCGGGAGCTGCGGGCCCGCGTCTGGCTGGCCCAGGTCGGCCGGGTGCCGCTGCTGCTGCTCGACTCCGACGTCGAGGAGAACGACCCCGGCGAACGCGGCGTCACCGACCGGCTCTACGGCGGCGGCAGCGAACACCGGCTCCTCCAGGAGATGCTGCTCGGCATAGGAGGTGTCCGGGCGGTACGGACGTACTGCCGGCTCACCGGGCACGCCGCGCCGGAGGTGTTCCACACCAACGAGGGCCACGCCGGTTTCCTCGGCCTGGAGCGGATCGCCGAACTGTCCGACGAAGGGCTGGAGTTCGGCCCGGCGCTGGAGGCGGTACGGGCCGGCACCGTCTTCACCACGCACACCCCGGTCCCGGCCGGCATCGACCGCTTCGACCGCGAGCTGGTCGCCCGGCACTTCGGCCCCGACGCCGAACTCCCGCGCATCGACGCCGACCGCGTCCTCAGGCTCGGCATGGAGACCTACCCCGGCGGCGAGCCGAACCTGTTCAACATGGCCGTGATGGGTCTCAGGCTCGCCCAGCGGGCCAACGGCGTCTCCGTGCTGCACGGCGGGGTCAGCCGGGGGATGTTCGCCGGGCTGTGGCCCGGCTTCGACGCCGACGAGGTGCCGATCACCTCCGTCACCAACGGCGTGCACGCCCCGACCTGGGTGGCCCCCGAGGTGTTCCGGCTCGGCGCCCGGCAGATCGGCGTACAGCGGGCCGAGGACGCGCTGGCCGTCGGCGGCTCGGACCGCTGGGACTCGGTCGCCGACATCCCCGACCAGGACATCTGGGAGCTGCGCCGCACCCTGCGCGCCCAGCTCGTGGAGGAGGTGCGCGAGCGGCTGCGCGCCTCCTGGCGGCAGCGCGGCGCCGGAACGGCCGAGCTGGGCTGGATCGACGACGCCCTCGACCCGGACGTGCTCACCATCGGCTTCGCGCGGCGCGTCCCGTCGTACAAGCGGCTCACGCTGATGCTGCGGGACCGGGAGCGGCTCACCGAGCTGCTGCTGCATCCCGAGCGGCCGATCCAGATCGTCGTCGCGGGCAAGGCGCACCCGGCGGACGACGGCGGCAAGCGGCTGGTGCAGGAGCTGGTGCGGTTCGCGGACGACCCGCGGGTGCGGCACCGCATCGTGTTCCTGCCGGACTACGGCATGGCGATGGCGCAGAAGCTCTACCCGGGCTGCGACATCTGGCTGAACAACCCGCTGCGGCCGCTGGAGGCCTGCGGCACCTCCGGCATGAAGGCGGCGCTCAACGGCTGCCTCAACCTGTCGGTCCTCGACGGCTGGTGGGACGAGTGGTACCAGCCGGACTTCGGCTGGGCCATCCCCACCGCCGACGGCATCGGCACCGACCCGGACCGGCGCGACGCCATAGAGGCCAACGCCCTCTACGACCTGCTGGAGCAGCGGATCACCCCGCGCTTCTACGAGCGGGGCGCGAGCGGGCTGCCCGACCGGTGGCTGGAGATGGTGCGCCGGACCCTCAGCCTGCTCGGCCCGAAGGTGCTGGCCGGGCGCATGGTCCGCGACTACGTCGAGCGGCTCTACACCCCCGCCGCCGAGGCGCACCGCGCGATGGACCCGGACTCGGCGCGCGGGCTCGCCGAGTGGAAGGCGCGGGTGCGGGCGGCCTGGCCCGGGGTGAGCGTCGACCACGTGGAGACCTCCGCCGCCACCGCCAGCGCCGAACTGGGCAGCACGCTCGCGCTGCGGGTGCGGGTGAAGCTCGGCGACCTCGCGCCTCAGGACGTGGAGGTGCAGGCGGTCTCCGGCCGGGTGGACTCCGAGGACCGGATCACCGACGCGGCGAAGACGCCGCTGAAACCGGTGGGCGGACCGGACCTGGAGGGCCGCTGGGCCTACGAGGGCCCGCTCGCCCTGGACCGCACCGGCCCCTTCGGCTACACGGTCCGCGTCCTGCCCGCGCACCGGCTGCTGGCCTCCGGCGTGGAGACCGGCCTGGTCGCGGTGCCCTCGGGCGACCTGGTGGAGGCGGCGGGCCTGCTGATGCGGTGACCCCCGAGCGGCCGGGCGGCGGCGGGCCGGTGGCGACGAGGAGGGCTCAGTCCTCCTCGTCGCCACCGCTCAGCCGCCTGAGGACGGTGCCGCACCGGCGGGCGTAGGCGTGCTGGAAGGCGCGGGCCGCCGGTCCGCCGGCCTTGGCGTACCACTTGGCCGGGCGGCTGAAGGCCTGCACGGTCAGCCAGACCGTCCCGTCACCCGTGCGGTCCACCACGAAGGCCTCCTCGCCGGACTCCGGGTGGCCGGGCAGCGTGCCGTAGGCCCAGCCGGCCCGGCGCGGCTCCTCCAGGGTCCACACCACCCGGCAGGGCGCCTTGATCAGGCCGGCGAGGGTGACGGTGACGTCGACGCCGGGCGCGGCGCGCTCCGCGCCCGCCTCGATGCCGACGCCCATCTCCCGGTGCATCTCCCAGGTGAGCACGGCCTCGACCGCCCGCCGGAACACCGGTTCGCCCTCCCCGAGGCGGGTGCGTACGTGCATGGGGCGGAAGCCGGGCGGGCAGGCGCCCTGCTCGCGGGTGGCGCCGACGTCGTCGTACGTGAAGGACATGGGCACCAAGGGTAGGGCGGCACCCGGGAACCACTGGTTCCGGGTGCCGCGGTCGCGTCGGTCAGTTCACGTTGATCGCGGTCCAGGCCGCGCCCACCGTCTTGTACTCCGTGCTGTCGGCGCCGTACAGGTCGGACGCCGCGCTCAGGGTGGCCGTGCGGGCGTCGGCGTAGTCGGTCGTCGACGTCATGTACTCGGTCAGCGCCTTGTACCAGATCTGCAGGGCCTTGGCGCGGCCGATGCCGGTGACGGTGGAGCCGTCGTGGGTCGGCGAGTCGTAGTCCACCCCGTCGACCGTCCGCGCCCCGCTGCCCTCGGACAGCAGGAAGAAGAAGTGGTTGGCCGGACCGGACGAGTAGTGCACGTCGACGCCGCCGAGACCGGAGTCCCAGTAGTCCTTGGACGCGCCGTCCTTGCTCGGCTCGTCCATGTAGCGCAGCGGGGTGCCGTCGCCGTTGATGTCGATCTGCTCGCCGATGAGGTAGTCGCCCTTGTCGGCGGAGCTGTTCGCGAAGTACTCCACGCCGGTGCCGAAGATGTCCGACGTCGCCTCGTTGAGGCCGCCGGACTCGCCGCTGTACTCGAGTCCCGCGGTGTTGGAGGTGACGCCGTGGCTCATCTCGTGCCCGGCCACGTCCAGCGAGGTCAGCGGGTTGGTGTTGCCCGTGCCGTCGCCGTAGGTCATGCAGAAGCAGCTGTCCGACCAGAAGGCGTTGACGTAGTTGCTGCCGTAGTGGACGCGGGAGTAGGCCGCCTTGCCGTCGTTCTTGATGCCGCTGCGGCCGAAACTCTCCTTGTAGAAGTCCCAGGTGACCTGGGCGCCGTAGGCGGCGTCGACGGCGGCGGTCTGGTCCTGCGGGTCGCTGGAGGCGGCGCCGGTGCCCCAGGTGTCGTCGGCGTCGGTGAACAGCGTGCCGGTGCCGGAGGTCTTGCGGGCCAGGTTGTACGTCTTGTGGCCGCCGCGCCCGGTGTCGTAGAGCTGGTACGAGGAGCCCGACTTGGTGGTGCCGAGTTCGACCGTGCCCGAGTACAGGCTCTTGCCGGAGCCGGTCTCGATGCCCTGGTACTCGTACAGCTTGGCGCCGGTGGCGGCGTCGGTGACGACGTGCAGCTCGTTCGGGGTGCCGTCGTCCTGGAGGCCGCCGACCACGGTCTCGTAGGCGAGCACCGGCTTGCCCTGGGCGGCCCAGATCACCTTGCGGGGCGCGGAGTCGGCCGCGGTCCTCGACGATCCGGCGTCCTCGGCGGCGGACAGCGCCTGCTGCTCGGCCTTGGCCGCCTTCACCTTCGGGGTGACGGTGGCCACCTTGATGGCGGCCTTGGTCGCCTTGGTGACGCCCCTGGTGGCGCCGGACTCCGAGCGGTGCACGACGAGGTCGCCGCCGAGGACGGGCAGGCCGTCGTAGGTGCGCTCGTAGCGGGTGTGCACGGAGCCGTCGCGGTCCTTGACCACGTCCTTGACGACCAGCTTCTCCTTGGCGCCGAGGCCCAGCGCCCGGGCGGTTCCGGCCGCGCCGGCCTGCTGCTCCTGTATGAGCGCGCTGCGGGCGGTGCCCGACAGCAGGACGGGCGCGCCCGGGAGCGCCGACGGGGCGGTGCTGTCGGCGGCGGCGTTGCCCGCGGTCAGGCCGGTGGTGAGCATCGCTCCGGCGGCGACCGCGGTGGCGAGGGCCAGCGTGGTGCGCTTGTGGCGCGCGAAGAGGGAAGACACACAAGCTCCTTCGGTGGGGGGATCCGGACGGTGTGGGGTGTCCGGCCGGTTACTGCGAAGTTGTGCTGTGGGTGACGGAAGACTGACACCGAAGGCGCGTACATGTCAGGAGGGCGCGATGATGTTGGCCGAAAACCGACGGCCGGTGTGTGGTGCGGGAATGTGAAGGACATGGGGAGGGCGCCGCCCCGGAGGATTCGAACCTCCGAAGCGGCGCCCTGACTTGGGGTGGTGCGCCCGCGGGCCGGCCTACGGGAAGGTGAGCCGCCAGGCGTCGATGTAGCCGGTGTCCGCCGGACCCTGGTCCTGGACGCGCAGCTTCCAGGTGCCGTTGGCCGTTTCGGAGGAGGCGTTCACCGTGTAGGTCTCGTGCACGTCCTGAGCCGGGTCGTAGCCGCTGTTCTTCAGGCGGTACGTCGACCCGTCGGGCGCGACCAGGTCGATCTGGAGGTCACCGCGCCAGCTGTGCACGATGTCCACGCCCACCTGGAGGTTGCTCGGCGCCCTGCCGGTGCGACCGGAGACCGTGAGCGACGAGGTGACCGCGGAGCCGTAGTCGGGGATGTTCACGTTCGTGTCACTCTCGAACGTGGTGCCGTCCCCGGGGTCGCCGCCGTCGCCGGGCCGCGAGCCGACGTTGATGCCCGCCCACGCGTTCGCCACCGCGGTGTACTCGGCGCTGTCGGTGCCGTACAGCTCACCGGCCGCCGCGAGGGTGCCGGTGCGGGCGCCCGCGTAGTTGGTGGTCGACGTGAACTTGGTGGTCAGCGCGCGGAACCAGATCTTCTCCGCCTTGGCGCGGCCTATGCCGGTCACCGGGAGGCCGTCCGAGGTGGGCGAGTTGTACGTGACACCGTTGATGGTCTTGGTGCCGCTGCCCTCGCTCAGCAGGTAGAAGAAGTGGTTGGCCGGGCCCGACGAGTAGTGCACGTCGGAGTTGCCGATGCCCGAGAACCAGTCGTCGTAGGACGCGCCGTCCTTGCTGGGCTTGTCCATGTAGCGCAGCGGGGTGCCGTCGCCGTTGATGTCGATCTCCTCGCCGATGAGGTAGTCACCGACGTCCTCGGAGTTGTTGGCGTAGAACTCGACCGACGTGCCGAAGATGTCGGACGTGGCCTCGTTCAGACCGCCGGACTCGCCGCTGTAGTTGAGTCCCGCGGTGTTGGACGTGACGCCGTGGGTCATCTCGTGCCCGGCCACGTCGATGGCGGTCAGCGGGTTGGCGTTGCCCGAGCCGTCGCCGTAGGTCATGCAGAAGCAGCTGTCGGACCAGAAGGCGTTGACGTAGTTGTTGCCGTAGTGGACCCGGCTGTACGCGGCCACACCGTCGCCGCGGATGCCCGAGCGGCCGTGCACGTTCTTGTAGTAGTCCCAGGTCAGCGCGGCCCCGTAGTGCGCGTCGGCGCCGGCGGTCTCCGGGTCGGAGGAGCTGCCGTTGCCCCACACGTCGTCGGAGGCGGTGAACAGCGAACCGGTGCCCGAGGTCCGGCCGTTCAGGTTGTACGTCTTGTGGCTGCCGCGCGCGGTGTCGGTCAGTGTGTACGACGACCCGGACTGCGCGGTGCCCAGCGTCACGGTGCCGCTGTACGTGGTGTGACCGGTGCCGTTCTCGATGCCCTGGTACTCGTACAGCTTGGCGCCGGTGGCGGCGTCGGTGACGACGTGCAGCTCGTTCGGGGTGCCGTCCTCCTGGAGGCCGCCCACGACCGTCTCGTACGCCAGGACCGGTGTGCCGTTCGCCGCCCAGATCACCTTGCGCGGGGCGCGGTTCGCGTCCGGCTGCTCGGCACCGGCGGCCTTCGCGGCGGACACCGCCTGGGACTCCGCCTTGGCGGCGGAGATCTTCGGCGTCACGGTGGCCGGCCTGAGCGCCTTCGCCGTGGCCTTCACGACCTGCTCGGTCTTCCCCGCGTCCGTGGCCACCACGAGGTCGCCGCCGAGGACGGGCAGGCCGTCGTAGGTGCGCTCGTAGCGGGTGTGCAGGGTGCCGTCGCGGTCCTTGGCCACGTCCCGGACGACCAGCTTCTCCTTGGCGCCCAGGCCCAGTTCGTCGGCGGTCTTCGCCTTGGTGGCGTTGGCGTCGCGGATCAGCTCTGCGCGCTGGGCCGGGCTGAGCTTCACCAGCTCGTTGCCCTTCGCGGGCGACGGGTCGGGGGCCGCGGTGGCGGTGCCGGACTGGACCGCCGTGGCGATCAGCGCGGCGACGCCGGCCAGCGCGACGGCCGCGGCGCGACGGTGCGCGGTACGGCGCGAGGCGTGGGAGGTGGTGTGGGAGGTGCGTCTGTGGGGAGTACTGCTGCTCAACACTGACTCCTTCTGCGTGGCCACGGGTCGCGCGGCCAGGGGAGACCGGCCGGCGGGTGGCCGGCCGGGCGGAACTGTGCGGTACGCAGAAACCTGGTGCTATGAGCCGGCCACGGCACAGCGCTCGTGGGGAAGCTGTGGGGGCACTGTGAAGGGGCCGACGGAAGAGTGGCAGGAGAAAGCGCTACTTGTCAGGAGCGCGTCAGCAAGTTGGCTGGAAATGGTTCGTTGACCGGGCGTTCACGTTCGATAAACGGAATCGTTGCCGTCCGGGTCCGGTTACTGTCCGGTCAGTCAGTAACCGGCGGACGGCTCCCCGTGCCAGGAGCCCCACAGGGCCGCGTACGCCCCGCCCGCCGCCACCAGCTCGTCGTGCGTGCCCAGCTCGGTCAGCAGGCCGTCCTCCATCACCGCCACCCGGTCCGCGTCGTGCGCGGTGTGCAGGCGGTGCGCGATGGCGATGACCGTACGGCCCTTCAGCACGGCCGCCAGCGCCCGCTCCGTGTGCCGGGCCGTCGTCGGGTCCAGCAGGGCCGTGGCCTCGTCCAGGATCAGGGTGTGCGGGTCGGCCAGCGCCACCCGGGCCAGGGCGAGTTGCTGGGCCTGCGAGCCGTCCGTCGAGTGTCCCTTCGCGCCCAGCTCGGCGCCGAGGCCCCCGGGCAGCTCCCGCACCCAGGCCTCGGCACCCACCGCGGCCAGCGCGGCCCACAACTCCTCGTCCGCGGCCGTCGGCTCGGCGATCAGGAGATTGTCGCGGACCGTCCCCAGGAACACATGGTGCTCCTGGGTGACCAGCACCACCTGACGGCGCAGCCGCTCCGGACCCAGGGCGACCACCGGCACCCCGCCCACCGTCACCGAACCCTCCGTCGGCGCGTCGACGCCCGCGAGGAGCCGGCTCAGCGTCGTCTTGCCCGCCCCCGACGGCCCGACGACCGCCAGCCGCTCACCCGGCCGCACGGTGAGGTCCACCCCGCGCAGCACCTCCCCGCCCCGGTCGTAGGCGTAGCGCACCCCGGACACGTCGATACGGTCGCCGTCCGGAACCGCCGACTCGTCCGCCGTCGCCCGCGGGGCCCGTGCCAGCCCCTCAACCCGGGCGAACGAGGCGGCACCGGCCTGCAGCTGCTCGACCCGCATCAGCACCTCGTCGAGCGGCCCCGCCAGCTGCTGGAGATACACGGCGCAGGACACCACCGCCCCGAGGCTCGCCGACCCGTGCGCGTGCAGGACCCCGCCGAGCAGCAGCACGCCCGCCACGGGCAGGACGTAGGAGATGTCCACCGCCGGGAAGAACACACTGCGCAGGAACAGCGTCCGCAACCGGGTGCGCAGCGAGACCTCCAGCGCCCCGCGGTTCGTCGCCACGCGCCGCCCGGCCAGCCCGAACGCCTCGACGGTGCGGGCCCCCGCCACCGTGGCCGCCAGGCTCTCCGCGACGTCCGAGTTGGCCGCGCCCTCGGCGAGGTAGGCGGCCCGCGCCCGGCGCAGGTACCAGCGCAGCGCGAGCCAGGCCGGCGTCAGCCCCAGCACCCCGGCCAGGCCGAGCAGCGGGTCGAGCACGAACACCGCTGCGGTGAGGAACAGCGCCTGCACCGCGTTGACCAGCAGCTCGGGACCGGCGTCGCGCAGCGTCGTGCCGACGGCGGTCACGTCCGCGGTGCCGCGCGTCGTCAGGTCCCCGGACCCCGCCCGCTCCACGACCGACGCGGGCAGCGCCAGCGCCCGCTCCACGTACCGCTCCCGCACCCGGGCGAGCGTCCGCTCCCCGAACCGGTGCCCCACGTACCGCGCCCAGCGGGCCAGCAGCAACTGCGCCAGCGAGCACAACAGGATGGCGAGGGCCATCCGGTCCACGGCGCCGACCCCGCCCCCGCCCCGCACCTCGTCGACGATCCGGCCCAGCAGCCACGGACCCGCCAGGCCGGCCAGCGCGGCCAGCGCGTTGAGACCCAGGACGACCGCGAAGGACCTCCGGTCGGATCGCACGAGACCGGCCGCCGCGCGGCGGACGTCGGCGCGCTCGGCGACGGGCAGCTGTGTCATCGGGCCGGTGCCCCTTCCTCGGCGACCTCGGTGTCCTCGTCGTCCCGCGCGACCAGGGCGCGGTACGCGGGTTCGGAGTCCAGGAGTTCGCGGTGCGTGCCGGTGGCCGTGACCTTGCCGTCGACCAGGTGGTGCACGACGTCCGCGCGGGCGAGGAGCAGGGGCGAGGTGGCGGCGAGGACGGTGGTGCGGCCTCGGCGGGCCTGCTTGAGGCGGTCGGCCACGGTGGCTTCCGTGTGGGCGTCCAGGGCGGAGGTGGGTTCCGCGGCGAGGAGGACTTCGGGGTCGGTCAGGAGGGCGCGGGTGAGGCGGATGCGTTGGCGTTGTCCGCCGGACAGGTCGCGGGCCTGGGCCGCGATCTGGGTTCTCAGTCCGTCTGGGAGGGCGCGGATGATGTCTTCGGCGGCGGCGGTGCGGATGGCCGCGGTGAGTTTCGCTGTCTCGTCTGCCCCAGGCGGTGGTTTCGCGGCTGCGGGTGCCTCGTGGCTTGTCGCGCAGTTCCCCGCGCCCCTGAGGGGCGTTTCCTCATCGCCGATCACAGCGCTCAGGGTGCCCGCGCCCCTGAGGTTGGCTTCTGCAACGCCTATTACGTCGTGCAGGGTGCCTGCGAAGAGGTCGGCTTCCGGGTCGGCGAGCAGGAGGCGGGTGCGGATTTGGGGGAGGGAGATGTCCGCCAGGGGGATGTCTCCCCAGGTCGCGTCCGACGGGGTGTAGCGGGCCAGGCGGTCCAGGATGTCGGTGGCGTCGGACGGGCGGGGCGTGACCAGGGCGGTCAGACGGCCGGGGGTGATCCGGACGCCCGAGGCCGGGTCGTGGAGTACCGACGGTTCCGCGGGGGCGTCCCGGGTGCCGTCGTCCGGGGCCGGTTCCAGGCGCAGGAAGGCGACGACGCGGCGGGCGGCCACCACGCCGCGGCTGAGCTGGTGGCCCATCTCGATCAGGAACGCCACCGGCCAGCCCAGCGCGACGACGTAGCCGTACACCGACACCAGTTCGCCCACACTGATGTGACCCTGCGCGGCCTGCCGGGCGCCCAGCCAGGTCACCAGGGCCAGGAACAGCATCGGCAGCCCCACCCCGAGGGCCTGGATCCAGCTGGTCACCGCCCCGACCCGGTACCCCTGCTCGCGCAGCCGGCCCGAGTCCCGCCGGAAGGCGTCCGCGACCAGGCCCTTGCCGCCCAGCCCGTTCAGCACCCGCAGCCCGCCCGCGAGGTCGCCGATCCGCGCGGTCAGGACGGACTGCCGCTCCCGGTACTCCGCCTCCCTGCCCTGCAGCCGTCCCATGAGCGGACCGAGGAGCACCCCGAGCACCGGGACCCCGATCAGCACCACCAGCGCGAGCCGGGTCGACACGGACAGCATCAGCCCGCCGACCGCCGCGTAGGCGACGACCGCGCCGACGCCCGGCCCCACGGCCGTCAGGGAGGTGCTGATGGTCTGCACGTCGCCGACCCCGATGGTGACGACCTCGCCGGTACCCACCTGCCCGCGCAGCGCCGCGCCGAGCCGCGTGGCGTGCCCGACGACCACCTTGACCGTGCGGAAGTTGGCGTCCATCCGCACCTTCGTCATCGTGCGGTGCCGCATCATGCCCAGCCACGCGTTGACCCCGCCGACGGCGACCATGGCGCCCGTCCAGCCCGCCAGCGCGCCCATGTCCCCGGGCTCCAGACCGTGGTCGACGGCCCGGGCCATCAGATACGGCGTCGCCGCCAGCAGCACCATCCAGACACTGGCGAGCACCGCCCCCGCCAGGCACCGGGGCCACTGCCGCCGCACCAGCCACGCCAGGTACCGCCAGCCGCCCCGGCGGTCCGGAGTACCGGGGTCCTCGTACGCGTCGATCCTCACGCCAGACTGTCCCGCCACGCCCGGTGCAGATCCGCGAACCGGCCCGTACCGGCGATCAGTTCGTCCGGGGCGCCGTCCTCGACGATCCGGCCGTGCTCCATCACCAGCACCCGGTCGGCGATCTCCACCGTGGAGAGCCGGTGCGCGATCACGACCGCCGTGCGGCCCTTCAGCACCGTCGTCATCGCCCGCTGCACCGCCTGCTCCCCGGGGATGTCCAGCGAACTGGTCGCCTCGTCCAGGATCAGCACAGCCGGGTCCGCGAGCAGCGCCCGCGCGAACGCCACGAGCTGCCGCTGACCGGCGGAGATACGGCCGCCCCGCTTGCGTACGTCGGTGTCGTAGCCGTCCGGCAGCGCGGCGACGAAGTCGTGGGCGCCGATCGCCTTCGCCGCCCGCTCGATCTCCTCCCGCGTCGCCTCGGGACGGCCGATGGCGATGTTGTCGGCGACCGTGCCGGAGAACAGGAACGCCTCCTGCGTCACCATCACCACCCCGCGCCGCAGCTCGGGCACGGCCAGCTCGCGCAGGTCGGTGCCGTCCAGCAGGACCCGCCCGGCGGAGGGGTCGTAGAACCGGGCGAGCAGCTTGGCCAGCGTCGACTTGCCCGCGCCGGTGGAGCCCACGACGGCGACCGTCTGACCGGCCGGGAGCGTCAGCTCGAAGCGCGGCAGCACCTCGCCGCCGGTGCGGTAGCCGAAGCTCACCGCGTCGAAGACGACCTCGCGGCCGGGGTGCTCCGACTCCAGCGGCGGCAGCTCCTTCGGCGCGGCCGGCTCCGGCACCGACGGGGTCTGGGCCAGCAGCCCGGCGATCTTCTCCAGCGAGGCGGCCGCCGACTGGTACGAGTTCAGGAACATGCCCAGCCGGTCGATCGGGTCGTACAGGCGGCGCAGGTACAGCACCGCCGCGGCCAGCACACCGAGCGCCAGCGTGCCGTCCGCGACCCGGTAGGCGCCCCACAGCACGATCCCCGCGACGGCCGTGTTCGCCACCAGGCGGGAACCCACCACGTAACGGGCCATCTCCAGCAGCGCATCGCCGTTGGTCCGCTCGTGGCGGTGGTTCAGCACCGCGAAGTCGGCGTCGTTGGCGGCCTCGCGGCGGAAGGCGCGCACCGGCCGGATGCCGTTCATCGTCTCCACGAACTTCACGATCACCGCCGCGATCGCCGTGGACCGCTGCCGGTACACCCGCCCCGCGCGCCGCTGGTAGAGCCGCACCAGCGCGTACAGCGGCACGAACGACGCCACCGCCACGGCGCCGAGACCGAGGTCCAGCCAGAGCAGCAGTGCGGCGATGTAGACGAAGGACAGGATGACCGTCACCAGCTCCTGGAGCCCCTCGTCGAGCAGCTCGCGCAGGGACTCCACGTCCGTGGTGGAGCGCGAGATGAGGCGGCCCGAGGTGTAGCGCTCGTGGAAGTCGACGCTCAGCGCCTGTGCGTGCCGGAAGATGCGCCCGCGCAGGTCGAGCAGCACGTCCTGGCTGACGCGGGCCGCCGCCGCGACGAAGGCGTACTGGAGTCCGCCCGCCGCCAGCGAGCACAGCAGGTAGCCGGCGCCCACCGCGATCAGCGGGCCGTGGTCGTCGTCCCGCAGGGCCGGCACAGCGTGGTCGATGGCGTACGCCACCAGCAGCGGGCCCGCCTGCACGGCCGCCTGCTGGAGCAGCAGGAGGAGGACGGTGAGGGCGACCCGGGCCTTCATGGGCACCAGCAGGGAGCGCAGCAGGGCGCCGGTCGCGCCGGGCGGGCTGGGCAGGACGTCCCGGTCGAACGAGTCGTCGTCGGCGGCGGAGGTGCGGGTCCCCGCCTCGACGGGGCCCCCGTGCTCCGGGTCCTGGGGCTGTTCCCTGCCCGGCGCGGTGGCCGTGGGCGCGGTCATCGGCCGTTTCCTTCCTGGGGTGCCTCGTCGGTCTCGTGCCCGTCGAGTCCGGACATCAGATGGGCGTACTCGGGGCTGGTGCGCAGCAGTTCGTGATGGGTGCCGACGGCGGTGATGCGGCCCTCGGAGAGCAGGGCGACGCGGTCGGCGAGCAGGACGGTGGAGGGGCGGTGGGCCACGATCAGCGCGGTGGTGTCGGCGAGGACCTGCCGCAGGGCGGCCTCCACGGCGGCCTCCGTGTGCACGTCCAGCGCGGACAGCGGGTCGTCCAGGACGAGGAACCTCGGCCTGCCCACCACGGCCCGCGCGAGCGCGAGGCGCTGACGCTGGCCGCCGGAGAGGCTGAGGCCCTGCTCACCGACCTGGGTGCCGGTGCCCTGGGGGAGCGCGTGCGCGAAGTCGGCCTGCGCGACGGCGAGCGCGCGGTCCAGCGCCTCGTCGTCGGCGCCCTCACCCGCACCCATCAGCACGTTCTCACCGACGGTGGCCGAGAAGAGGGTGGGCTCCTCGAAGGCCACGGCGACCATCGAGCGCAGCTCCTCGCGGGACAGGGCGGTGATGTCCTCGCCGTCCAGCGTGATCCGGCCCTCGGTCACCTCGTGCAGGCGCGGGACGAGCGCGGTCAGCGTCGTCTTGCCGCTGCCGGTGGCGCCGACCAGGGCCATGGACTCGCCGGGGTGGATGTGCAGGTCGACGTCCGTCAGGAGGGGCGGGGAGTCGGGGGCGGCGTCGGGATAACGGAACCGCACGTGCTCGAACCGGAGGCCTTGAGGCCGACCGGCGTTGGTGCTGGCCTCGGGGAGGGGGCGCGGCCCGGCGTTGCGGGGTGCCGCTGCGCCCACCCGTGCCGCCCCAGCGGCACGACTGCCCGCAGCTGGGTCCGACTCGACCTCCGCGTCCATCACCTCGAAGTACCGGTCCGTGGCCGTCGCCGCCTCCTGGCTCATCGCCAGCAGGAAGCCGATGGACTCCACCGGCCACCGCAGCGCCAGCGCCGTGGACAGGAACGCCACCAGCGTCCCCGCCGACAGCGCCCCGTCCGCCACCTGGACGGCGCCGACCACCAGCGCCGCCCCGATCGCCACCTCGGGCAGCGTCACGATGACCGCCCAGATGGCCGCCAGCAGCCGCGCCTTGCGCAGCTCCGTGCCCCGCAGCGTGTGCGACAGCTCGTGGAAGGCGCGGGCCTGGCTGCGGTGCCGGCCGAAGCCCTTGATGATCCGGATGCCGAGCACGCTCTCCTCGACCACGGTCGTCAGATCCCCGACCTGGTCCTGCGCGCGCCGCGCCACCGCGGAGTACTTCCTCTCGAAGATCCCGCAGGTGATCATCACCGGGATGGCGGGCCCGAGGATGACCAGCCCGAGGGTCCAGTCCTGGACCAGCATGATGCCCACGCCGACCAGGATCGTCACGCCGTTGACCAGCAGGAACGTCAGCGGGAAGGCGAGGAACATGCGGAGCAGCATCAGATCGGTCGTCCCGCGCGACAGCAACTGCCCCGAGGCCCAGCGGTCGTGGAAGGCCACCGGCAGTCGCTGCAGATGCCGGTAGAGATCCGCCCGCATGCCCGCCTCGACGCCCGCCAGCGGTCTGGCCACCAGCCAGCGCCGCAGCCCGAACAGCAGCGCCTCCGCCAGCCCGAGGAGGAGCAGGTACAGCGCCCCGAGCCACACGCCCGCCGGATCACCGTCGGCGACCGGCCCGTCCACCATCCACTTCAGGACCAGCGGGATCACCAGACCCACGCAGGACGCGAGGATCGCTATCACCGCGGCCGTCCCCAACCGCGCGCGCACCGGTCGCACATAGGGCCACAGCCGCAGCAGGGCACGTACGGTGGAACGCTTCTCGGCAGCGTCCGGCGCGGGGTCCGGGGCGGCGTCCGGGGCGAGATCCGTGGCGGGGGCAGGTTTCGTGGGCATCAGCAGCGAGCCTACGGTTTGCCACTGACACTGCCCACCGAGTTTTCGAGCCCGCCCGGGGTCGTACGGAAGCCCCGCCGGGGTCGTACGGGAGCCCCGCGGGGGTCGTACCGGCGCATCGGCCGATCGGCTGATGCGCCTTCGAGCGCGTCGGCCGATGTGCCGGACCCCCGCCCGCCGGGACGCTGGTGCCATGCCCGTCATCGAAGTCACCGACCTGCGCAAGTCCTACGGCGGCCGCCCCGTCGTCGACGGTGTGTCCTTCGCCGTCGAGGAGGGCGAGATCTTCGGCGTCCTCGGCCCCAACGGCGCCGGCAAGACCACCACCGTCGAGTGCGTCGAGGGACTGCGCGTCCCCGACGCCGGCCGGGTGCGGGTCACCGGGCTCGACCCCGTCGCCGACCACCGGCGGGTCGCCGAGGTCCTCGGCGCCCAGCTCCAGCAGAGCGAGATCCAGCCCAAGCTCACCGTCCGCGAGGCCCTGGAGCTGTACGCCGCCTTCTACCCGAAGCCCGCCGACTGGCGCCCGCTCGCCGAGCGCCTCGACCTCGTCCCGATGCTGGACACCCGGTTCGGCAAGCTCTCCGGTGGCCAGAAGCAGCGCCTGTTCATCGCGCTGGCCCTGGTCGGCGGCCCGCGCGTCGTCGTCCTGGACGAGCTGACCACCGGTCTCGATCCGCGTGCCCGCCGGGAGGCCTGGCAGCTCATCGAGGACATCCGCGCGGGCGGCGTCACCGTCCTGCTGGTCACCCACTTCATGGAGGAGGCGCAGCGGCTGTGCGACCGGATCGCGGTGATCGACCGGGGCCGTGTCGCCGCGCTGGACACCCCGGCCGGACTGATCCGGCGCTCGACCGGCGCCACCGTCATCAGTTTCACCCCGTCCGCGCCGCTGGACGAGGCCGACCTGCGCGCGCTGCCGGAGCTCGCCTCCGTCGAGTTCAGGGACGGCCGCGTCACCCTGTCCGGCACGGACGAGACGGTCAACGCCGTCATCACCCTGCTCTCCCGCACCCGCGTCACCGCGCACCAGCTCCGGGTCACCGACACCACGCTGGACGACGCCTTCCTGGACCTGACGGAGGCCACCGCATGACCACCGACGTCTTCGACACCGCCGTACTGAGGACCGAGCTGCGCCTGTTCCGCCGCGAACCCGGCGCCCTGTTCTGGATGCTGGTGTTCCCGACCCTGCTGCTGGTGATCCTCGGTTCCATCCCGTCCTTCCGCGAGGCCGACCCCTCGTTCGGCGGACTGCGCCCGGTCGACGCCTACGTGCCGGTGGCCGTGCTGCTCGGGCTGACCGTCGGCGGCCTCCAGGGCATGCCGCAGGTCCTCACCGGCTACCGGGAGCGGGGCATCCTGCGCCGGATGTCCGCCACCCCGGTGCGCCCGGCGGCGCTGCTGTCCGCCCAGATGGTGGTGTGCGGCGCGGCCGCCCTGGTCTCGGCGCTGCTGGCGCTCGCCGTCGGACGGCTCGCCTTCGACGTGGGCCTGCCCGGGCAGCCCCTGGGCTACCTCCTGGCGCTGCTGCTCGCCGTGGTGGCCGCGCTCTCCCTGGGCGCCGTGCTCTCGGCGCTCTCCCGCACCACGAAGATCGCCGGTGCGATCGGGTCGGCCGCGCTCTTCCCGGCGATGTTCTGCGCGGGTGTGTGGCTGCCGGTGCAGGCCATGCCGGACCTGCTGGCCCGGGTCGTGGGCTGGACCCCGTTCGGCGCGGCCGCGCAGGCACTCAACGAGGCGGCGGCGGGGGACTGGCCGGACTGGTCCCACCTGGCGGTGCCGGCGGCCTGGACGGTGCTGCTCACGTCGGCGGCCTCGCGCTGGTTCCGCTGGGAATGAACCTGCCGATGGCCGACACTGGCCCGATGACCGAAGCGGGTGCCGTCGAGCGCCAGTGGACGGCGTTCCACCGGTGGGGGCCGTACGGCCTGCTCGCCGTCGGCACGGCCGTCGCCGCGGCCGCCTCCGACCTGGTCGGCATGACCGCGCCCCAGTGGTACCTGGCGGCCGCCCTGATCGCGGTCGCGGTCGGCACGCAGCTGTGGTGGACGAGAACGGCCCGCACCCGCCCCGGGCCGAACCCGGTGAGCGTGTGCCTCTACTTCGTGCGCTGCGCCGTCGCCTTCGTGCTGGCCTGGCTCAATCCGCTCTTCGGCTTCTACGCCTACGCCGGGTACTTCGGGGTGGACCGGCTGCTGCCGCCCCGGCTGCTCAAGACGGGACTGTTCCTGACGGCGGTGACGATCGCGGGCTCGCAGTCGGGCGGGATGCCGCCGGACGACACCACGGGGTGGATGCTGTTCGGCGCGATCCTCGCGGTCAACGTCGTACTCCTCGTGGTGTTCGCCCGCCTCGCCGAGACGGAGGAGGCCCGCAGCCGCGCCCGGGTCCGGACCATCGCCGAGCTGGAGCGCACCAACACCGCGCTCCAGCAGGCCCTCGACGAGAACGCCGCCCTCCACGCCCAGCTCCTCGTCCAGGCCCGGGAGGCCGGGGTGGCCGACGAGCGCAGACGGCTGGCCGCCGAGATCCACGACACCCTGGCCCAGGGCCTGACCGGCATCATCGCCCAGCTCCAGGTCGTGGCGGCCGCCCCGGACCCGGCACTGGGCCGGGAGCACCTGGACCGGGCCCTCGCCCTGGCCCGGCACAGCCTCGGCGAGGCCCGCCGCTCCGTGCACAACCTCTCGCCGGTCGCGCTGGCCGACGACGGACTGCCGGACGCACTGAAGAAGACGGTGACGGAGTGGGGCGGACGCACCGGCGTACAGGCCCGGTTCACCGTCACCGGCACCGCCGAGCACCTGCACGACGAGGTCGCCGCCACGCTGCTGCGCATCGCCCAGGAGGCCCTGTCCAACACGGCCCGGCACGCGGCCGCCGACCGGGTGGGCGTCACCCTCTCCTACATGGGCGACGAGGTCACCCTCGACATCCGCGACGACGGCCGGGGCTTCGACCCGCTGACCGCGCGGGAGCGCACCCCCGGCGGCGGCTTCGGTCTCGACGGCATGCGGGCCCGCGCCGAGCGCATCGCCGGTTCGCTCACCGTCGAGGCGGAGCCGGGGCACGGCACCGCCGTCTCGGCTCGCGTACCGTTGGTACGCCATGACCGATGACGAAGCGACCGCCGCCGCGCGGGCCGACGACGCCGTGAACGATGACGCCGTGACCGATGACGCCGTGACCGAGGAGGCCGTGACCGACGACGCCGTGATCTCCCTGCTCGTCGTCGACGACCACCCCGTGGTCCGCGACGGCCTGCGCGGCATGTTCGAGTCCGCGCCCGGCTTCCGCGTCCTCGGCGAGGCGGCGGGCGGCGCCGAGGCGCTCGAACGGGCCGCCGCGCTCGACCCCGACGTGATCCTCATGGACCTGCGGATGCCGGGCGGTTCGGGCGTGGACGCCATCCGGGAGCTGACGCGGCGCGGCGCCCGCGCGAGGGTGCTCGTGCTCACCACGTACGACACCGACTCCGACACCCTGCCCGCGATCGAGGCCGGCGCGACCGGCTACCTCCTCAAGGACGCGCCCCGCGACGACCTGTTCACCGCGGTCCGCGCGGCGGCCCGGGGGCGCACGGTCCTGTCCCCGGCGGTCGCCTCCCGCCTGGTCTCCGCCGTCCGCGCCCCGAAGACCCCCGGCGCCGAGCCCCTCTCCGCCCGCGAGCGCGAGGTGCTCGCGCTGGTGGCGCGCGGCACCTCCAACAAGGAGATCGCCCGGGAGCTGTTCATCAGCGAGGCGACCGTGAAGACCCACCTCACCCACCTCTACGCCAAGCTGGGCGTCAACGACCGGGCGGCGGCCGTCGCGACGGCGTACGACCGGGGCATCCTCGGCTGACCGGGCCCGCGCCCTCACCCCGCCCGCAGCAGCAGCACCGTCCGCGCCGGCACCGTGATCTCCACCCCCGCCGGGTGCAAGACGCCCGGTGCCTCGCCCTGCTCCTCCCGCCCGGTGTCGACGACCACCTCGTACCGCTCCGCCCACGGGGCGCCCGGCAGGACGAAACCGGCCGGCTCGCCGCCCGCGTGCAGCACGGCGAGGAAGCTGTCGTCGACGACCGGGTCGCCGTGCTCGTCGCGGCCCGGGATGTCCCGCCCGGACAGGTACATGCCGACGGTGGCGGCCGGGGCGTACCAGTCCCGCTCCGTCATCTCCGTGCCGCCCGCGGTGAACCAGGCCAGGTCGCGCAGGCCGTCCGCGGAGTGCGCGCGGCCGGAGAAGAAGGCCCGGCGGCGCAGCACCGGATGGCGGTGGCGCAGGGCGATCAGCCGGGAGGCCAGCGCGAACAGGGGTGCCCACTCCGGGTCGTCCCGCAGGCTCCAGTCCACCCAGCTCGTCTCGTTGTCCTGGCAGTAGGCGTTGTTGCTGCCGCGCTGGGTGCGGCCCATCTCGTCGCCCGCGACCAGCATCGGCACCCCGGTCGACAGCAGCAGCGTGGTCAGCAGGTTGCGGAGCTGGCGGCGCCGCAGCGCGCGCACCCGAGCGTCGTCCGTCTCGCCCTCCGTGCCGCAGTTCCAGGACCGGTTGTCGTCGGTGCCGTCCCGGTTGCCCTCGCCGTTGGCCTCGTTGTGCTTGCGCTCGTACGACACCAGGTCGCGCAGCGTGAAGCCGTCGTGCGCGGTGACGAAGTTGACCGAGGCGTAGGGCCTGCGCCCGCCCCACGCGTACAGGTCGCTGGAGCCAGACAGGCGGTAGCCCATCTCCCTGACGTCCGGCAGCGCGTGCCGCCAGAAGTCCCGGACCGCGTCCCGGTAGCGGTCGTTCCACTCGGTCCACAGCGGCGGGAAGGCGCCGACCTGGTAGCCGCCCGAGCCCACGTCCCACGGCTCGGCGATCAGCTTGACCCGCCGCAGCACCGGGTCCTGCGCGATCACCGCGAGGAACGGGGAGAGCATGTCGACGTCGTGCATCGACCGGGCCAGCGCCGCCGCCAGGTCGAAGCGGAAGCCGTCCACACCCATCTCGGTGACCCAGTACCGCAGCGAGTCGGTGATCAGGCGCAGCACGTGCGGCTGGACCACGTGCAGGGTGTTGCCGCAGCCGGTGTAGTCGGCGTACCGGCGGGCGTCGGGCCGGAGGCGGTAGTAGCCGCGGTTGTCGATGCCCTTCAGGGAGAGCGTCGGGCCCAGCTCGCCCGCCTCCGCCGTGTGGTTGTAGACCACGTCGAGGATCACCTCGATGCCGGCCGCGTGCAGCGCGCGCACCATCCGCTTGAACTCGCCGACCTGCTCACCGGTGGTGCCGGAGGCGGCGTAGGCGGCGTGCGGGGCGAAGTAGCCGACCGAGTTGTAGCCCCAGTAGTTGCGCAGGCCGCGCTCCAGCAGGTGGCTCTCGTGCGCGAACTGGTGCACCGGCAGCAGCTCCACCGCGGTCACGCCCAGCCGTGTCAGGTGCGCGATCGCCGCCGGGTGGGCGAGGCCCGCGTAGGTGCCGCGCAGCTCGGGCGGGACGTCCGGGTGGAGCCTGGTGAAGCCGCGCACATGCAGCTCGTAGATGACCGAGTCCGCCCACGGCGTCTTGGGCCGCCGGTCGTCCGACCAGTCGTCGTCGTCATGGACCACGACGCCCTTGGGGACGTGCGGCGCCGAGTCGCGGTCGTCGCGCACGGTGTCCGCGACCCGCTGCTCCGGCCAGTCCCGCACATGGCCGTACACCTCGGGCGGCAGTCCGAAGTCGCCGTCCACGGCACGGGCGTACGGGTCGAGCAGCAGCTTCGCCGGGTTCCAGCGGGCGCCGGTCCACGGGTCCCAGCGGCCGTGCACCCGGTAGCCGTAGCGCTGACCGGGCCGGACGCCCGGCACGAAGCCGTGCCAGATCTCGTGCGTCAGCTCGGTCAGCCGCACCCGGCTCTCCCCGGCGCCGGGTCCCGGCCCGTCGAACAGGCACAGCTCCACCGCCTCCGCCCCGCCCGCCCACAGCGCGAAGTTGGTCCCCGCCACCTGGTCCGGGCCGGTCCGGAAGCGGGCGCCCAGCGGCACCGGGGTGCCCGGCCGGGCCGGCCCGGCGGGCGGCGGAGCGGTGCGCCGCGCGCCATTGACCACGACGGCGGGATGCCCGTCCGCGGCGGCCCGCTCCCCGGGCACCGCCTCCCGCTCGGCTGCGCTGGACACCTGTCGGCCTCCCACGGCTCGTGGAACGACGTCCGGCAGGAGGGCGTGCGGCGTCCCGGCCGCTGCTCCCCGTCGCGTCGTCCTCCCCACAGTTCTGCCCACCGGGTGGCTCGCACTCACGTTTCCCCGGGGCCGACCGGTCGTTACGGGTGGATGTGAGGCACGTACACGGGCGCGCACGGCGCGCGGGCGCCGCTCTGGCCGCCCTACTGACATGGGCAGGACTGCTGGCCGGGGCCGCCGGATGCACCTCGGACGGCGGCGGCATCGGTTCCGGCATCGGCTCGGGCATCGGCGAGATGTTCGGCAAGCAACCCGCCGCCGAGGACACCATCCGGGTCACCCCGGACGACGGGAGCAAGGCCGTCCGGCCGGACGGGAAGCTGTCGGTGCGGGTGCCCGACGGGCGTCTGGAGTCGGTCAGGGTCGTCCGGTCGCAGGACGCGCAGGAGACCCCGGTGCCCGGCCGGATCTCCGAGGACGGCCTGTCCTGGCGGCCCGACGACGGCCGGCTCGCCCTCGCCGCCAAGTACACCGTCGACGCCGTCGCCCTGGACGGCGGCGGACACCGCTCGGCCCGGCACACCACGTTCACCACCCAGGTTCCCGAGGAACGCTTCATCGCCTACGTCGCCCCCGAGAACCGCTCGGTCGTCGGCACCGGCATGATCGTTTCGCTGGAGTTCAACCGGGAGATCACCGACCGCGCCGCCGTCGAACGCGCCGTCACGGTCACCGCGGAGCCCGCCACCGAGATCCGCCCGCACTGGTTCGGCAAGGACCGCCTCGACTTCCGCCCCAAGGCGTACTGGAAGCCCGGCACCGAGGTCACCGTCGACCTGGACCTGCGGGACGTCGAGGGCGCCGAGGGGGTCTACGGGCTCCAGCACAAGAAGGTCTCCTTCACCGTCGGCCGCAGCCAGGTCTCCCGCGTCGACGCCGTCGAGCGGACCATGGAGGTGCGCCGGGACGGCACGCTGCTGGCCACCGTGCCGATCACCGCGGGCGCGCCG
The DNA here is from genome assembly GCF_044327745.1 of Streptomyces sp. NPDC018026. NCBI lineage: Bacteria > Bacillati > Actinomycetota > Actinomycetes > Kitasatosporales > Streptomycetaceae > Streptomyces > Streptomyces sp. NPDC018026. Next base: position 69,987 of record NZ_JBIRFY010000006.1, on the reverse strand, counting down.
ACGACGCCCACCTACAACGGCCGGATGGTGATCACCGAGATGCTGGAGGTCACCCGCATGAACAGCCGCACGGTCGGCTTCGGCGGCGAGTACGACATCCCCGACGTCCCGCACGCCATCCGGCTGACCAGCTCGGGCACCTTCCTGCACGGCAACTACTGGGCGCCCGTCGACACCTTCGGCCGGGCCAACGTCAGCCACGGCTGCGTCGGACTGCGCGACGACAAGGGCGGCGGTTCCGACACCCCGGCGGGCTGGTTCTTCGACCGCAGCCTCATCGGCGACGTCGTGGAGGTGGTCCACAGCAAGGACAGGACGGTCGCCCCCGACAACGGGCTGGGTGGCTGGAACATGAAGTGGAAGGAGTGGAAGGCGGGCAGCGCGGTGAAGTGACGCCGACGCGCCCTTCGGCACCCGGCCGCCAACTCGGTACGGAACGGTGACAATTCACCTGTCCCTCAACGCCCTGGCCTGCGGTTACGATGCGCCGGTGCGCGCGCGGGCGCACTGGGGCGCGGGCCCGACCAGGCCCGGCGAGGGGAGAACAAGGTGAACGTGCGTCCGATAGCGGGGGCGGTACTCGGGCTGCTGATGCTGACCGTCACCGCATGCGGTGGGGGCGGCTCGGGCTCGGGGGCCGGGGACGGCAAGGGGGACAAGGCCAAGGACGCCACCGCGGCACAGAGCGAGCAGTCCGAGGCCGTCGTCACCATCGCCCCCGAGAACGGGGCGAAGGCCGTCGACACCAGCGGCGCCCTGAAGGTCGGCGCGGCCAAGGGCAGGCTCACCGAGGTCGTCGTCAAGGACGGCAAGGGCACGAAGGTCGACGGGAAGATAACCGGGGACGGCGCCACCTGGACGCCGTCCACCCACCTGGCCGCCGCCACCACGTACAGCGTGCACGCGGTCGCCAAGGACTCCGCGGGCCGCACGGCCGCCGAGGACTCCCGCTTCACCACCCTGACGCCGAAGAACACCTTCATCGGCACCTTCACGCCGGAGGACGGCTCGAAGGTCGGCGTCGGCATGCCGTTCTCGGTCCGCTTCACCCGGGGCATCACCAACCCGGAGGACGTCGAGAAGGCCATCACCATCAAGACCGAGCCGGCCGTCGAGGTCGAGGGCCACTGGTTCGGCAACGACCGCCTCGACTTCCGGCCGGAGAAGTACTGGAAGGCCGGCACCAAGGTCACCGTCGACCTCAACCTCGACGGCGTCGAGGGCCGCGACGACGTCTACGGCAAGCAGGCCAAGACCGTCTCCTTCACCGTCGGACGCAGCCAGGTCTCCGTCGTGGACGCCAAGAAGCACACGATGAAGGTCGTGCGGGACGGCAAGACCGTCAAGACCGTCCCCGTCACCACCGGCGCGCCCGGCTACGAGACCTGGAACGGCCAGATGGTCATCACCGAGCGGCTCGCGGTGACCCGCATGAACGGCGAGACCGTCGGCTACGGCGGCGAGTACGACATCAAGGACGTGCCGCACGCCATGCGCCTGTCCACCTCCGGCACCTTCATCCACGGCAACTACTGGGGCGGCGACGCCTTCGGCAACCGCAACTCCAGCCACGGCTGCATCGGTCTGCGCGACGTGCGCGGCGGCTGGGACAAGGACGCGCCGGCCCGCTGGTTCTTCGAGAACTCGATCATCGGCGACGTGGTCGTGGTCAAGAACTCCGAGGACGCAACCATCGCCCCCGACAACGGCCTCAACGGCTGGAACATGTCCTGGGAGAAGTGGAAGGCCTGAGGGGGCGGCTGCCGCGGTCAGTGAACGCCCGCTAACCTGCGGGGCATGACCGTACATCTCGAAGTCGCCGAAGGCGTCGCAACGCTGCGCCTGGACCGTCCGCCGATGAACGCGCTGGACGTCGCCACCCAGGACCGGTTGAAGGAGCTGGCCGAGGAGATCACCCGGCGCGAGGACGTGCGCGCCGTGGTGATCCACGGCGGCGAGAAGGTGTTCGCGGCGGGCGCGGACATCAAGGAGATGCAGGTGATGGACCACGCGGCGATGATCGCGCGGTCCCGTGCCCTGCAGGACTCCTTCACCGCGGTGGCCCGCATCCCCAAGCCGGTGGTCGCGGCGGTGACCGGCTACGCGCTGGGCGGCGGCTGCGAACTCGCCCTGTGCGCCGACTTCCGCATCGCGGGGGAGAACGCCAAGCTGGGCCAGCCCGAGATCCTGCTCGGCCTGATCCCCGGCGCGGGCGGCACCCAGCGGCTGTCCCGGCTGATCGGCCCCTCCAAGGCCAAGGATCTGATCTTCACCGGCCGCCAGGTGAAGGCCGACGAGGCGCTGGCGCTAGGCCTGGTGGACCGGGTGGTCCCGGCCGCCGAGGTCTACGAACAGGCGCACGCCTGGGCCGCGCGGCTCGCCAAGGGCCCCGCCATCGCACTGCGCGCGGCGAAGGAGGCGGTCGACACGGGTCTGGAGACGGACATCGAGACCGGCCTCGCCGTCGAGCGCAACTGGTTCGCGGGTCTGTTCGCCACCGAGGACCGCGAGCGCGGGATGCGCAGCTTCGTGGAAGAGGGCCCCGGCAAGGCCAAGTTCCTCTGAAGGCCACCGCTGCACACCCCCGCAAGAAGTACAAGTTTCATCCGAAGTCGCGTTGTACCTCTTGCAATTGACGCGATGTCTGATCCGGGTCCCTCGATGGGGCGGTTTATGGCAGCCTTAACGCACCATTAAGCGCGCCTTGTCGAGGGAGTCCGTCGCTTGTCTCCGGCCGAGCCGTTCGCGCAGGTCACAGGGGCTGTTTCCGGCCCCGAACTGCCTGTGGCATATGCCGATCGACCGTCGCCCGACCGGGCTCCCGCGGAGGCGTATTCCCCGGGAACGGCCCCGGAGGCCCCCGAGGGCGGCCATGATGGGGGCATGGCGGGGCTGGATGGTACGGAACAGCCGCGGGGAGCCGGACGTGCGACCGCGGCGCGCTGGTCGCCCGCGGTCGAGGACGAACGCGCGCTCAAGGCGCTGGACCTGTTCGGCAACCCGACGGAGCGCGAAGTTCCGTTACCTTCCCGGCCCGAGTCCGCCGCCACCGCCCGCCGGCTGGCCCAGGTCGTCGCCCTGCGGCAGTGGCAGCTCGGCCCCAAGGTCACCGAGGACGCCGTCCTCCTCGTCTCCGAACTGGTCGGCAACGCGGTACGCCACACCGGTGCCCGGGTCTTCGGCCTCCGCATGCGGCGCCGCCCCGGCTGGATCCGGGTCGAGGTCCGCGACCCCTCCCGAGGGCTGCCCTGTCTGATGCCGGTGCAGGAGACGGACATCAGCGGGCGGGGCCTCTTCCTCGTCGACAAGCTCTCCGACCGGTGGGGCGTCGATCTGCTGCCGCGCGGGAAGACCACCTGGTTCGAGATGCGGGTCCTGGACCGCTGAGCGCCCATCTGCCGCTGAAATCAACCCGGTTCGACGGACACGCCACCTACGGGTGAGAATCCGGAACGTGCCGCTCCGTAGCCGGGATCGTATCCGCATGATCAGCACTCGCCTGCGCCGACGGACCGCCGCCGCCGTCCTGTCGCTCTCCGCGGTCCTCGCCACCACCGCCGCCACCGCCCCCGGTGCCGCCACGGCCCCGTCGGCCGCCGCCGCCAAGGCCGCCCCGGCCTGCCCCCAGTTCGACGACAAGACCAAGGCCGCCGCCGACCGCGGTGTCGACGTCGACCGCATCACCCCCGAGCCGGTCTGGCGCACCACCTGCGGCACCCTCTACCGCAGCGACAGCCGCGGCCCGCAGGTCGTCTTCGAAGAGGGCTTCCACGCCAAGGACGTGGAGAACGGGCAGTACGACGTCGAGAAGTACGTCCTGGTCAACCAGCCCTCGCCGTTCGTCTCGACGAGCTACGACCACGATCTGTACAAGACCTGGTACAAGTCCGGCTACAACTACTACATCGACGCCCCCGGCGGCATCGACGTCAACAAGACCATCGGCGACACCCACAAGTGGGCCGACCAGGTCGAGGTCGCGTTCCCCGGCGGCATCCAGCGGAAGTACATCATCGGCGTCTGTCCGGTCGACCGGCAGACCAAGACCGAGATCATGAGCGACTGCGAGAGCAACCCGCACTACCAGCCCTGGCACTGACCCCGGCCGTCCCGGCTCAGGGGCGCAGCCCAGCGACGCCGGCGTCTTGCGCACCCACCCCTCGTCCTCGTCGGGGAAGACCACCGAGTGCGCCGGGAAGGCGATGACCCCCGCGTCCCGGCCGCCGGACTGCGGCACGAGGCTCGTGCCGCAGTCCGCCGCGGGGAACGCCTGGAGCCGCCCACCGCCCATGAAGAGCAGTTCAGGTGGGTGGTCGCCGCACTGGGCGCTCGGACGGCCGGTTAATCTGGCCTGCGTCAGATGGACCCAATGCACGGAACGAGGGGCGGACCGGTGGCCGACATCGAGGAAGCACGCAAGCAGTTCGAGCGGATCGACACGGACGGTGACGGCTTCATCACCGCGGCCGAGTTCAAGGCCGCGCTCGCCCAGGGCGGCGACTGGAACGTCACCGAGTCGGTGGCCGAGGTGATCATCGCCGACCGCGACCTCGACGGCGACAAGCAGCTGTCGTTCGACGAGTTCTGGGCCCACCTGAACAAGTGACGACACGGTGCGGGGCGCCCGGCGGTCACCCGGCGGGCGCCCCTTCGCAGTCCGGGCGCGTTGCTGCGGGGGAGTGAAGGCGGGACGACGGCGGAATAGCCCGCCGGGCCCGGAGGTTGCTGGTCCTCAACGGCAGGACACGACCTCCGAAGGGCCAGGCGAGTCAGCATCATGAAGATCGGCATCATCGGCGCGGGCAACATCGGCGGCAACCTCACCCGGCGGCTCACCGCCCTCGGACACGACGTCTCCGTCGCCAACTCCCGCGGTCCGCAGACGCTCGGCGCACTGGCCGAGGAGACCGGCGCCACCCCGGTACCGGTGGAGGAGGCGGCGCGGGGCGCCGAGATCGTGGTCGTCACCGTCCCGCTGAAGCGGGTCCCGGACCTGCCGTCCGGCGTCCTGGACGGCGCGGCCGAGGGCGTCGCGGTCCTCGACACCGGCAACTACTACCCGCAGCAGCGGGACGGCCGGATCGCGGGGATCGAGGACGAGGGCCTCACCGAGAGCCGGTGGACCGAACGCCACCTCGGCCACCCGGTGATCAAGGCCTTCAACGGCACCTACGCCCAGGACATCCTCGAACGCCCCCGTCCGGCCGGCGCGCCCGACCGCATGGCGCTCCCGGTGGCCGGCGACGACGAGGCGGCCAAGGCGAAGATCCGCGCCCTGATCGACGAGCTGGGCTTCGACACCGTCGACGCCGGCGGCATCGACGACTCCTGGCGCCAGCAGCCGGACACCCCGGTCTACGGCCTGCGCGAGGGCGTCGACGGCGTCGCCAAGGCGCTGGCGGCGGCGTCCCCGGAGCGGCCCGCGGCCTTCCGGGGCTGACCCCGCCCTCAGGCGCTCTGGGCCCACTCCTTCAGCGCGGCCCTGCTCGCGAAGTCCGCCACGTTGGTGTCGACCGGGTCGTCGGTGTACTGGTGGAAGCGCCACTTCGCCTGGATGCGCGGCTTGCCCGCCGAGACGTAGTCGGCGATCCAGAGCCCGTCACCGGCGTATGAGGTGGTGTCGATGTTCAACCAAAAGTTCCGGTTGCAGTAGAGAATGACCCGGTTGTCCGGCCGCAGCGCCTTCACCTTCTTGATGAAGCTGTCCTTCTCGGCGTTGCTCGGGTGCGTGCCCTCGCCGTTCGTCTCCCAGTCGACGGCGAGGATGTCTCCCTTGCGGTCCGGGGCCTTGGAGACGAAGTACTCGGCCTGGGCGGTGAGGTTGCCCGGCCACAGGAAGTGGTAGAAGCCGACGGCCAGCCCGGCGTCGCGGGCCCGCTCCGTCTGGGCCGCGAGTTTGGGATTGACGTACGAACGGCCCTCCGTCGCCTTCACGAAGACGAAGGACAGGCCGTCGGTGTCGTAGCTGGAGGACTGGTACGCGCTGACGTCGATGCCACGCAGCATGGGGCCTCCCTGAGGGGCTGTGGGGGGAATGGTCGCGTCGTGATCGTGATCGTGATCGTGACCGTGTTCGTGTTCGTGTTCGTGGTCGTTCCCTGGTCCTTCCCCTCCCCATTCCCCGTGACGGAGTCTGGGATTCCCCTCGGGGCCCTCGCGCTCGTCGATAGCATTGCGAGGACGAGGAGTTGGGGAGGGGACCGGCGTGGAGCCAGTGCTGGGCATGGTGGTTTCGGCGGTCGGCACGGTCGCTTCGGGCGCGCTGTCCGGCGCCGGCGGCGAGCTGGGCCGACGGACCTCCGAGCGGCTCTTCGACCTGCTGAGCCGTCACCCGGGCGGCGCCGCGGACGGGGACGCTTCGGGTGACGGGCCCACCCTGCCCGTCACCGCGTCCGAGAGGTCGGCGGCCGCGTTACGGCTGATGGAGCTGGTGCACAGTTCCCCGCAGGCCGCACGTGATGTGTCGGAGTGGGTGCGGGAGGCGGCGTGGCTGGCCCCCCGCCCGGTGCCCGCGGTGGCGCACGGTGCCTCCCGGCCGCGGATGCTGCCGCCCACGACCGCGGTGTTCACCGACCGCGCGGACGTACTCGCCTGGCTCACCGCCCTCCTGGACGACGGGAACCGCCCGCGGGGAGCGCCCGTACTCGCCGCGCTGACCGGTCCCGGCGGCATCGGCAAGACCGCCGCCGTCGTGCACTGCGCCCTGGAACTGGCGGACCGGTTCCCCGACGGCGTCCTCTTCGCGGACCTGAACGGCGCCTCGGCCGGTACCGCGCTGCCGCCCTCCGACGTACTCGCCCGGTTCCTGGAGCGGCTGGGGGTGCCGCCCGCCGCGGTACCGGGCGACGAGGCACGGCAGCGGGACCTGTACCTGGACTGCACGGCCGACCGCCGCATGATCGTCGTACTGGACAACGCCCACGACGACGCCCAGGTGATCCCGCTGCTGCCGGCCTCCGCGGAGTGTCTGGTCCTGGTCACGAGCCGGCACCGGCCGGGGCGTCTCGTGGCGCAGCACGGGGCCCGGCCGTTCGCCCTGGGACCGCTGTCGTCCGAGGACTCCGTGGACCTGCTCAGGAGGGTGGTCGGGGACCGCCGTCCCGCCGTGCCCGACCACGCCGTGCGGGCCGTCGCGGACGGCACCGGCGGCATCCCCCTCGCGCTGTGCACCACGGGCGCGGGCCTCGCCGTACGCGAACACCTCAGCTGGGAGCGCGTCGCGCACCGGCTGTCCGACCGGATCCACGGCCACGACCGGGAGGACACCGCCGTGCGGGACGCGCACCCGGACGACGACGGTCCCGGCACTCCGGCCGACCCGGTCCGGGCTGCCCAGGACGTCGCCTACCGCGAACTGACGCCTGCCTGCGCCGCCCTCTACCGCGCCATCGCGGCTGCCGCCTGGCCGACGGTCACCGTCCCGTGCGCCGCGCAGGCCGCCGACGTCCGGGAGCGGGAGGCCCGCGTACTGCTCGAACGGCTGAGCCGGGTGCATCTGCTGGAGGAGGTCGGCGAGGAGCGGTACCGCTTCCACGACCTGACCCGCGCCCACGCCCGGGCACTGGCGTCGGCCGAGGACGGTCACACCGGGATCTCCGCCGCCGTCCGCCGGGTGGCCGTCGGGCAGTTGCGGTTCGCGGCCGCCGCGGACTTTCGGGTCATGCCGAAACGGTGGCGGCTCGGCCCCGCCTACCAGGGACTCGTCCTCCCGGCGGAGCGGGACCCCGCCGACGGCAAGCGCGCGTTGGCGAGCCTGCGCCGGGAACGGGAGAATCTCGCGGCCGTCATCAGGTCCGCCGCGCAGCACGGCTTCGACGACCTCGTGTGGCAGCTGTGCGAGGCGATGTGGACCCTGCATCTGCGCCTCGGATTCCACGCCCAGTGGATCGACACCCATGTGCTCGGCGTCGAGGCGGCGCGGCGCAGCGCCGCGGAGTTCGGCGACCGCCGCGCCGTGGGCCGCATGTGGACCCAGCTCGCCTTCGGGCACATGGGTGCGGGGCACGCGGACGAGGCCGAGGCCGCGCTCCGGCGGGCCGAGGTGGCGGACCGGGACTGCGGACACCACCGGGGGGAGGCGAGCGCCGTCGAGGCGCGAGGGCTGCTGCGGCTGCGGCAGTGGGAATTCACGGCGGCCGAGCGGTACTTCGAGGAGGCCAGGGAGATCCTGGACCGCATCGGCCCGGACGACGACGGATGGCGGGACGTCCCCCGGGCCACCGCCCTGCTGACGCACCACATCGGCCGCGCCCTGACCAGGCAGCGGCGCTTCACGGAGGCCGCGGCCCCCCTGTACGACGCCCTCGCGCGGTTCCGGCGCCTGGACGGCGGCGGCGACCGCTACAACGAGGGCCGGGTCTACATGAGCCTGGGCGATCTGCACCTGGACGCGGGAGACCCGGATCAGGCGCGGGTGTGCCTGGACGAGGCCGTCAAGGTCATGACCGAGGACGGCGCGGGCCTGCAACTCGCCGACGCCCTCCAGGCCCGGGCCCGCTGCCACCGCGCCGCCGACCGCACCACGCAGGAGGCGGACGACCTGCGCGGTGCCGCGGGGTGCTACGAGGACGCGGGAAACGACGACGAGGCGGCACTCGCCCGGGTACGGGCCCGCCTGGCCGAGATCGAGACCTGACCGGCGGCCCCGAAGCGGTCCCGGTTCACGCCGGCCGTGCGGCGGACGGCTCGATGGTGACACGGTGCACGGCGGCCCCGGTGCGCACGCGGAGGACGGGTCCGGCGTCGGCCGGTGCCCGGCCGCTCGCCGTCCAGGCGTAGAGCGCGCCGGCGTAGGCGGCCGGATCGCACAGATCGGGCCGCCCGGCGGCGTCCGGCGCCGCCGTCAGACGCAACAGCTCCCCGTCCCTGGTGCGTACGTAACAGCGGTCCGGCCCGTCTACGAAGGCGACCAGCCCGCAGTACGGATGGCTCGCCAGGGCCTCCGCCGCCCAGGCCGCGGGCGGACCGAGCCGAGGATCGTCCGCGGCCGCGCGCCGTACGACGACGTCGGCGACGCTCAGCCGGCCGGGCTCGCGGGTCTCCTCGTCGACCATCGTGTGCGCCGACTCGGCCGGCGCGTCCGATTCCTGCGGCGGATCCGGCTCGTCGCCGCCGACGGCGTACCGCACGAGGTCGACCTGCGGGGGATCCGCGCCGATGTGCCGGACCAGGACCCGGACCGGTGCGGTGGCATGTGCGGGGTGGAACGGCGGCAGCGGCAGCGGTTCGAGCAGCGCCGCGTGCGACCGGGGCTCGGGCAGGTCCAGCAGGCCGTAGAACAGGCGGCGCAGGAGCACCGCGGACTCACCGGGCGCCGAACTGGTCTGCTGTGCCAGCGCCTTGTACCGGCCGGGCTCGTGTGCCTCGACGGCACGGTCGATCTGCGCGCGCAGGCTGCCGTGCCGCAGCAGCCGGGGTGCCGTGCGTCCGAGGGCGGCCACCGGGGAGCCGGGGTCGAGATCCTGCTCGGGGAAGGCGCCGAGGACGACCGGGATGCCTATGGATGCCGCGTAGTAGGTGACGCTGGAGTGGTCTCCCAGGACGCAGTCGGCCGCGATCAGCGCCTGCCGCCATCCTTCGAGGGGCGGTACGGCGTCGAGACCGGCCCGCCGGGCGTTCTCCAGCCAGGCCCGGACCTGTCCCGGACCGTGGCCGTACCAGATGTTGGGGTGCAGGACGGCGGTCGTACGGTACTCGTCGGCCGGCAACTCCGCCGCGAGCCGGGACAGCAGCCAGGGCAGCAGGTCGTCGCGGTCCTCGCCGTCTCCGCCGAAGAGGGACCGCGGTGCCCAGGTCGAACCGACCACGATCAGCCGCCGGTCGGGCCCCACGCCCAGTGCGCGGCGGAACCGTTCGCGCTGGGGGAGCGCGGCGAGGATGCGGTCGTAGCACGGGTCTCCGGCGAGCACCGCGGTGGGCGCCGCCTCGGGACATGCCGCGCGCAGCCGCTCCACCTGCTCGGGATGGGACAGTACGGTCGCGGTGGCGACGGGTCGCCCGTCCTCAAGAACCCACTCCGGCGACAGCCCGAAGACAGGCGGCAGGTGTCCGGTGTCCGGTGTCCGGTGTCCGGTGTCCGGTGTAGCCAGCCTCTTATTGTATCCAACGCCGTGTGACAGTACGACCAACTTCCCCTTGACCGCTCCCAGTTCGCCCCCATAGCTCGCCGACACCGCGAGATCGAACGGCGTGTCCTTGGCCTGCTCCCACGGCAGGACCGGCAGCCCCGCCCGGGCCAGTAGCTCGGGCACCCCGGCGAGGAACGGCGACGAGCCCGTGCAGGTGGCGAACATCTGCACGCGCAGGTCGCCGTCGAAAAGCGGCAGCACATCGAGCAGGCGCGTCGCGGACGTCACGTTGTGCACGACGAACAGCACGCGTCGGCAGCCCACCCGGGTGACCCAGCGCTCCGCGTCCGCACCGGCCGGCACCCGCAGTCGTACCGCCTCCGCCCCACCTGTCATCGCCGGTCCGGTCCCCTGAATGGTCTGGTCCACTGTCGCCCTGGCCGTCCGATGCTATCCGGCGATCGGCTGCCCGCAGGCACTGTTGACGCGCGTAGCGCCGTGCTCCACGCTGTGCTCTGGTCCACGATCGGACCACCCTCGACTGCGACGCTCGGGAGGCCGGGATGTTCAGACGCGTGTCACGTCTGCTTCTCTCATTTGTCATGATCGCGACAGGAGCTGTCATCGGCGTGGGTGCCACCGCCGGCACCGCACAGGCAGACTCCTGCTACACCTGGAACCGCACGCTGCGACAGGGCTCTTCCGGCAGCGACGTGACGCAGCTCCAGATCCGCGTCGCCGGCTGGGTCACCTCCGGCGAACGCCTCTCCTACGACGGCCAGTACGGCGCCAGGACGGCCGCCGCCGTCAAGAAGTTCCAGGCCGCCTACGGCCTGGGCGCCGACGGCATCGCCGGCCCCGCGACCTTCAGCAAGATCTACGCGCTCCAGGACGGGGACTGCACGCCCGTCCACTTCACCTACGCCGAGCTCAACAAGTGCAACTCGGACTGGTCGGGCGGCGCGGTCTCCGCCGCCACCGCCAAGTCGAACGCGCTGAAGACCATGTGGAAGCTGGAGGCCATGCGGCACGCCCTCGGCGACGTGCCGATCACCATCTCCAGCGGCTTCCGCTCCCGCGCCTGCAACAACGCCGTCGGCGGCTCGTCCACCAGCCGCCACCTCTATGGCGACGCTGCCGACCTCACTGGCTCGCCCAGCTTCTGCCGGCTCGCCCAGCAGGCCAGGACCCACGGCTTCTCGGAGATCCTCGGCCCGGGCTACCCCGGCCACAACGACCACACCCACGTGGCCTTCGACCCGTCGCCGTACTGGTCGGCACCCAACTGCGGCATCTGAACCGCCGGAGCCAATCCGCTGCGGACCCCCGCTCGTCCAGGGAGACGTCCTTGGTCTCCCTGGACGAGCGGGAGGGCAGCGAGAGGTACACGCCGACCAGCAACGGCGAGCCGTGACCGGCCTCCCACAGGCCGATGGCCGAGCCGGCCGTCGTGGTGTCTGCCCCGGACCTTTCCCGTGCTGGTCCCTCAGCCGTCGCCCCGGTCCGGGGGCGGGGGCGCGGTGGGCGTCAGGTAGCGGGTGAGGGTGTCGGCGGCATCGAGGGTGAGGGGGGCGGTGGTGTCGAGGCCCAGCTGCTCTGCCAGGGCGCGGGTGTACAGACGGGTGGCGGCTTCCAGCAGAAGCGCGTACGCGTCGACGGCCGCGTGCGTACGGGCCCGGGCAGTGAGGGCGAGTACGCAGGCGACCGGGGCGGCCGGCCACCACCAAAGGGCGAGAGGCAGGTAGAGCAGGGCCCAGGCGGCCAGCGTGGTCGCGCGGGTGAGGGCCTGGCGGGCGGTGGTGACCTCGCCGCGGGGCCCGTCGGGGAGTGCGAGCCACAGATGTGGCCAAACGGTGGCCAGGTCGAGGCCTTGATCGCGCTCGATGCGCACCGCCGCCGCGTTGAGACGGTCGCCGCTCCAGGTGGGACGCGTGGGTACTTCGACCGCGATACGTGTCATGGCGCGTTCCGCGGCTTGCCGGGCGGTGGGATCGGCCGGGTTCCCGGAGGCCAGGGAACGGATGTCGTCGTCGCGACGCCGGTGCCAGGCCCGGGCGGCCGCGATCCACGCGCGACGCCTTCGGGCCGTGCGCCGGGCGGCGAGTCCGCGGGCAGCACGTGGCCAGGCGGGCCAGTCCGCGGCCAACCAGAGCCGTTCCAGCAGGGAGCCGAGGGCTTGCGCGGCAAGTCCCGCCATCGCTGCGACTGCCAGCACCGCCACCAGCAGGACGACCTGGCCGCCGGCCCCGGCCGCGCCCGAACGGTTGGCCCAGGCGGTGATCCGGTCGGCCACGCGGGACAGGTCGAACGGGTGAGTGTGGCCGAGGGCGACCGCGGCGGTGGCGACTGCCAGGTAGAGGGCACCGGGCAGGGCGAGCAGGGACACCCACTTCTCCGCCAGCTTCTTGCCCACCTCCGTCAACAGCCCGCCCACCGGATCAGAGCCGTTTCCTGCGTAGGGCCACGCCGCTCATCCGGCACTCCGGCACCGGTTCGGTGGCCCGTCGTGGCCACCAGGAACGCGTGCACCGGCCGCCGGGGCACAGATACACGTGTTCACCCGGGCTCGGCCGCCTGATCCCTTCCGGCCGCATTCCCCGGAGGCCGGATCCGTCGTCGGCGTAGCCGTCCAGCCCCCATGGATCGCCGCCGACCTGCAACACCGCGTGCAGCCCGTCCAACGCGTCTGCCACGTCGTCCCCGTCCCGCACGGCGGCCAGTACCCTCTCCACCGGGCTGTCGTCACCGGCGGTCACGGACCGCAGATCCCTGCGGATCTCTTCGAGGTGACGGCACACCGCCGCCAACCGCTCTGCGGCGTAACCTCGTTCGTCGGCCATGGACCACCCCCGTACGACTGAATCGGCCGCCGCCCCGCCCACGGCCGACTAATCTGACACCCCATTGGATTGTTGCACCGAACAACGGGCGCTGCGTCGGTCCACCCTCCCCATGTACCCGGTAGGGCGTGGCCGCCGAGGACGGTACGGACAGGGGGCGTGGGGTGCGCGACGAGTTGGTGGCCGCGGTGTGGGCACGGCTGGGGCGGCTGGCCGGGACGAGTGACCCTTCGGCGGTGATGGAGCCGCAGGCCCTCGCCGACGCCCAGCGGCTCGCCGCGCTCCTGCGTACCGCCGACAGCAGCGGGCACAGCGACGTAACGGCCTGGTACGCACTCGGCTGGTTCCACTGGAACCGGGCAGCCGCGCTCCCCCTCGGCGTCAACCACACGGATCTGATGGCCGCGGTGTCGGCCTTCGTTCCGTGCTTCCTCGATGGGGCCCAGGGCCTGCCGGAAGGCGCGCTGCCGGTCGTCGCGGGGCATGCGGCACCGCACGCGGCCGACCTGTTCCAGCGGGCGACGAAGTCGGCCGACCCGGACCTGCCGTCGGCTGCGGTGCACCTGTGGGAACGCGTGCTGAACGCCACGCCACCCGGCTTCCCCCAGCGTCCGGTGTACCAGGCCTGCGTGGCGGGCGCGCTGCGGCTGCGGTTCTCGCGGGCCGGGGACCGTGCCGACCTGGACGGAGCCATTGACGTGGCACGCGACGCGCTGAGGGCCTTCGCAGCCGACGACCCGCAGCGGATGAAGTGCCTGAGCCTCCTGGGAGACGCCCTGCGCGTGCGGTTCACACGAGCCGGGGACCGGGCGGACCTGGACGAGGCCGTCGACCATCTCAGGGCCACGGTGAGGACGGTGGCCGCCGACGACCCCGAGCGGGCGGGATACCTGTCCAACCTGGGGATCGCGCTGGTGCCGCGGTACGAGCAGACCGCGGACCTGGCGGACCTGGACGAGGCGGCCCGCAGTCTCCGGAGCGCGGTGGCGGCCGCCCCGGCCGACCATCCCGACCGAGCGACGTACCTGTCCAACCTGGGGTCGGTGCTGAGGATCAGGTTCCGGCGTCTCGGGGACCAGGCGGACCTGGACCAGGCCGTCACCGTCGAGCGAGAGGCGGCGGAGGCCACCCCCGGCGACCACCCGCTCCGGCCTCTGTACCTGTCCAACCTCGGGGTCGCGTTGATGGAACGGTTCGAACGGACCGGCGACCAGGCGGACTTGGACGAGGCCGTCCGCAGTCTCCAGAGCGCGGTGGCGGCCACCCCCGACAATCACGCGGAGCGCGCCACGTATGTGTCCAACCTCGCGGACGCGTTGCACGCTCAGTTCGAACGTACGGGGAACCAGACGGAATCAGGTGACGCTGTCGTGGCCGCACGGGAGGCGCTGGGCAGTCTCCCCGCCGACCACCCCGGCCGGTCGAGTTTCATGGCCAAGGTCGCCATCGCGCTCCTGTCGCGGTTCGAGCGCATCGGCAACCGGGTGGATCTGGACGAGGCCGTCGACCATCTCAGAGCCGCGGTGGCACTCGTCCCCGGCGACCACCCGGTCCGGGCGGGGTACCTGTCCAACCTCGCAGCCGCTCTGCAGTCGCGGTTCGAGCACACCGGGGACCGGGTGGATCTGGACGAGGCCGTCGACCGCCTCAGAGCCGCGGTGGCACTCGTCCCCGGCGACCACCCGGACCGGGCGGGGTACCTGTCCAACCTGGGAGTCGCGCTGCAGTCGCGGTACGACCGCAACGGCAACCCGGCGGACATCGACGACGCCATCGCCGCGGTACGGGACGCGGTGGCCCTCTTCCCCGGCGACCATCCCGACCGGGCCGTGTGCCTGTCCAACTTGGGAGTCGCGCTGCAGTCGCGGTTCGACCGCGCCGGAGAGCCGGCGGACCTGGACGAGGCCATCGCCGCCCTGCGCAACGCCGTTCACACCACCCCCGACGACCACCCCAACCGGGCCGTGAGCCTGTCCGCTCTCGGGCTGGCGCTGCGGGCCGGATACGAGCGCTCCGGGGATGCGGGGGACCTGGACGAGGCCGTCGCCGTCGGGCGGGAGGCGGCGGAAGCCACGCCCGACGATCACCCCGTACGGGCGCTACGGCTGTCCAACCTCGCAGTCACCCTGCAGGCGCGTTTCGGGCGCACCGGGAACCAGGCAGACCTGGACGAGGCGGTCCGCGGTCTCAGGACGGCGGTGGCGGCCGCCCCCGACGACCACCCCACGCGGCGTTTGCTCCAGTCCAACCTGGGTCAGGCGCTGCGCGCCAGTTTCGAACGGGCCGGGGACGTGACAGACCTGGACGAGGCCATCGGTGCGGAGCGGAAGGCGGTGACGGCCACCCCGGACGACCATCCCGATCGGGCGCGACACCTGTCCAACCTCGCAGTCGCCCTGACGGCGCGTTTCGGCCGCACTGGGGACGGCGCGGCCTTGGACGAGGGCGTCGACTGCCTCCGGGCCGCAGTGGCGGCCACCCCCGTCGAACACCCGGAACACCCCCGATACCAGTCCAACCTCGGATTGGCGCTGCTGTCGCGATTCGAGCGCACCGGTAACCCGTCGGACCTGGACGAGGCCGTCACTGTGCAGCGGAAGGCGACGGGATCCGCTCCCGACGGCCACGTCAACCGAGCGCAGCACCTGTCCAACCTGGGGCAGGCACTGCTGGCCGGATTCGAGCGAACAAAAGACCGAGCGGCCCTGGGCGAGGCCGTCGACCGCTTCCGGGCCGCAGTGGCGGCCACCCCCGTCGAACACCCGGAACATCCCCGATACCTGTCCAACCTCGGGGTTGCGTTGACGGCGCAGTTCAAGCAGACCCAGGAGGAGGTGGATCTGAGAGAAGCCATCGACCACTTCCGAGCCGCAGTGGCCGTCATCCCCGCCGACCACCCGGAGCGCGCCAAAGTCCAGATCGGCCTCGGTACCGCGCTCTGGGTCAGATCCGAGCGCACCGGGAACGCGGCGGATCTCGACGCGGCCGCGGCCGCGTACGAAGAAGCCTGCGAATCGGTTACGGCAAGCCCGACGGTCCGCGTCAAGGCGGGAAGCGCCATAGCCTCGCTGCTGGCCACGTCGGACACGGGACGGGCGGCCGACGCAGCGGAGGCCGCGGTGCTGCTGCTGCCCGAGTTGACCGCACGGCAGCTGGGGCGGGTTGATCAGCAGCACGCGCTCGGTCAGTTCGCCGGCCTCGCCGTAAGCGCCGCGGGGCTTGCGCTGGCCGATCCTCGCACGGACCGGCGTGAACGGGCCGCCAGGGCGCTGCGGTTGCTGGAGGCGGGGCGGGCGGTCCTCTACAGTCAGGCGCTGGACACCCGTGACGACATCACCGACCTGGAAGAACGTCACCCGGGCCTGGCCGCACGATTCGTACGCCTGCGCGCCCAACTGGACCAGCCCGTTGGCGACTCCGCCCTCGGCGAGCTCCTGGACACGGGCGCCCTGGCGGCGGGCGAGGAGCGCGGCGCTGCCCTCGACCGGTACGACCTGGTCCGCGATTTCGCCCGGACCCTGAGTGAGATCCGCGCGCTCGACGGGTTCGGATCGTTCGCCCTCCCGCCCAGCGTCGAGGAACTCGTCGCCGAGGCATCCCAGGGCCCGGTCGTGGTGTTCAACATCAGCCACTTCCGCAGCGACGCCCTGGTACTCACCCACGACGGCATCACCTGCCTGGAACTCCCCGGCATCACCGTCGCCACCGTGAATGACCGGATCACCGCCTTCCACCAGGCGCTCACCGCTGCCTCCACGGGCGCGAACACCGCTCTCCGGCGCGCGGCGCAGGACGACATGACGGCGGTCCTGGAATGGCTGTGGGACAACGCGGCAGGACCAGTGCTCGACTTCCTGGGCCATCACCGGCGGCCGTCGGTGGAGGCCGACTGGCCGCGGGTGTGGTGGGTGCCGGGCGGAGTGCTGGGTCTGCTGCCGCTGCATGCTGCGGGCCACCACACCGATCCCGCCGACGACGCGTGCCGACGTACCGTCATGGACCGGGTCGTCTCCTCCTACACGCCGACCGTCCGCGCCCTGCGCCACGCCCGCCGCACCGGTGGCGGCCGGGTCCTGTCACCCGACGCGCTTGCTCGGGGCCTGATCGTTGCCATGCCCACCACTCCCGGAGTGCCCGGCCTCGGCCGCCTTCCTTACGTGGAGGCGGAGGCGGAGCTGCTGCGCCGGCACCTGCCGGGTGCTGTCCTGCTTCGTGAGCCCGACCCCGCGCAAGCGGACGCGGCCGCCACGAACCTGCCCACCAAGCCCGCCGTTCTGCGTCACCTGCCGGACTGCCCGATCGCGCACTTCGCCTGCCACGGTGCCAGCCACCCCGCCGACCCCTCCAGGAGCCTGCTCCTGCTCCACGACCACGCGTCCGACCCGTTCACCGTCGCCAGTCTGGCCCCCGTCCGCCTCGGCCACGCCCAGTTGGCCTACTTGTCCGCCTGCCGCACCGCGGCCGTCAGCAACGTCGAGTTGATCGAAGAGTCCATCCACCTGACCTCCGCCTTCCAGCTCGCCGGCTTCCCCCATGTGGTGGGCACCCTGTGGGAGATCAGGGACCAGACGGCCGCCGCCGTTGCCGACGCCTTCTACACCCACCTGCGCACCCCTACCGGGGCGCTGGACACCGGCCGTTCGGCCTGGGCACTCCACCAGGCGGTACGCGGCCTGCGCGACGGCCACGACCTGCCGGGCGCGCTCGACCGCGCCAAAGTCCCCTTCCTGTGGGCCGCTTACCTCCACACCGGTGCCTGACCCCCGAGGCTTCGCAGCGGCGTGGTTGTGCCGTCGTATGCCGCGATCGCCGCCGGTGTCGCTTGACGGCGTCCTCCATGGCGAGGCGTACGGCCTGAGCTTGGTCCTGGTACCGAAGATCCGCATGGCCGCGCCGTCTCCGCGGCGGCCCTAGCACTCGATGATGTTCACCGCCAGCCCGCCCCGGGCCGTCTCCTTGTACTTGACCGACATGTCGGCGCCGGTTTCCTTCATGGTCTTGATGACCTTGTCGAGGGAGACCTTGTGCGAGCCGTCGCCGCGCATCGCCATCCGGGCCGCGGTGACCGCCTTGACCGCGGCCATGCCGTTGCGCTCGATGCAGGGGATCTGGACCAGGCCGCCGACCGGGTCGCAGGTGAGCCCGAGGTTGTGTTCCATGCCGATCTCGGCGGCGTTCTCCACCTGCTCCGGAGTGCCGCCGAGCACCTCGGCGAGGGCGCCCGCCGCCATCGAGCAGGCGGAGCCGACCTCGCCCTGGCAGCCGACCTCGGCGCCGGAGATGGAGGCGTTCTCCTTGAAGAGCATGCCGATGGCGCCGGCGGCGAGGAGGAAGCGGACCACGCCGTCCTCGTCGGCGCCGGGCACGAAGTTCACGTAGTAGTGCAGGACCGCGGGGATGATGCCGGCCGCGCCGTTGGTCGGGGCGGTGACGACCCGGCCGCCGGCGGCGTTCTCCTCGTTCACGGCCATCGCGTAGAGCGTGATCCACTCCATGGCCAGGGCCTGCGGGTCGCCCTCGGAGCGCAGCTTGCGCGCGGTGTTCGCGGCGCGGCGGCGGACCTTCAGGCCGCCCGGCAGGATGCCCTCGCGGGTCATGCCGCGCTCCACGCACGCCCGCATCACCCGCCAGATCTCCAGCAGGCCCTCGCGGATCTCGTCCTCGTCGCGCCAGGCCCGCTCGTTCTCCAGCATCAGGGCGGAGATGGACAGGCCCGTCTCCCGGGCCAGGCGCAGCAGCTCGTCGCCGGTGCGGAAGGGGTACTTCAGGACGGTGTCGTCCAGGACTATGCGGTCCGCGCCCACCGCGTCCTCGTCGACGACGAAGCCGCCGCCGACCGAGTAGTAGGTCTTGGTCAGCACCTCGGCGCCCTCGGCGTCGTACACCCACAGCGTCATGCCGTTGGCGTGGTAGGGGAGGGCCTTGCGGCGGTGCAGGACCATGTCGTCGTCGTAGGAGAAGGCGATCTCGTGGTCGCCGAGGAGGCTGATGCGGCCGGAGGACCGGATCGTCTCGACGCGGGTGTCGGCCGTCTCCACGTCCACCGTGCGCGGCGAGTCGCCCTCCAGGCCGAGCAGCACCGCCTTGGGGGTGCCGTGGCCGTGGCCGGTGGCGCCGAGCGAGCCGTACAGCTCGGCGCGGACCGAGGCGACGGAGTCCAGCAGCTCCTCGTTGCGCAGGCGGCGGGCGAACATGCGGGCCGCGCGCATCGGGCCGACCGTGTGCGAGCTCGACGGACCGATGCCGATCGAGAACAGGTCGAAGACCGAGATGGCCACGGGGACTCCTCAGAACGGGGGTGGTGCGGAGGGGGTGCCGAGGGGCGGGGCGCCCGGCCGCTTGTGGCGGATGCGGCGCCCCGTCCCCCGGACGCGGTGTCTACTTGTTCAGACCCGGGTACAGCGGGTGCCGGTCGGCCAGGGTCTTCACCCGGGCCTTGAGGGCCTCCGCGTCGTAGGACGGCTTCAGCGCCTCGGCGATCACGTCCGCGACCTCGGCGAAGTCCTCGGCGGTGAAGCCGCGGGTCGCCAGGGCCGGCGTACCGATGCGCAGACCGGAGGTCACCATCGGCGGACGCGGGTCGTTCGGGACGGCGTTGCGGTTGACCGTGATGCCGACCTCGTGGAGTCGGTCCTCGGCCTGCTGGCCGTCCAGCTCGGAGTCACGCAGGTCCACCAGGACCAGGTGGACGTCCGTGCCGCCGGTCAGGACGGAGACGCCCGCCGCCTTGGCGTCGTCCCGCACCAGGCGCTCGGCCAGGATGCGGGCACCCTCCAGCGTACGGCCCTGGCGCTCCTTGAAGTCCTCGCTCGCGGCGACCTTGAAGGCGACGGCCTTGGCGGCCACCACGTGCTCCAGCGGACCACCCTGCTGACCGGGGAAGACGGCGGAGTTGATCTTCTTGGCCAGCTCGGCCGTGGAGAGGATCACACCGCCGCGGGGGCCGCCCAGGGTCTTGTGGGTCGTGGTGGTGACCACGTGGGCGTGCGGCACCGGGTTCGGGTGCAGGCCAGCCGCGACCAGACCGGCGAAGTGCGCCATGTCGACCATCAGGTACGCGCCGACCTCGTCCGCGACCTTGCGGAAGGCGGCGAAGTCCAGCTGACGCGGGTAGGCCGACCAGCCCGCCACGATCAGCTTCGGCTTGGTCTCCTTGGCCAGGCGCTCCACCTCGGCCATGTCGACCTGGCCGTCGTCGCCGACGTGGTAGGGGACGACGTTGTAGAGCTTGCCGGAGAAGTTGATCTTCATGCCGTGGGTCAGGTGCCCGCCGTGGGCGAGGTTCAGACCCATGATCGTGTCGCCGGGCTTGAGCAGCGCGAACATCGCGGCCGCGTTGGCCTGGGCGCCCGAGTGCGGCTGCACGTTGGCGTGCTCGGCGCCGAAGAGCGCCTTGACCCGGTCGATGGCGATCTGCTCGATCACGTCGACGTGCTCGCAGCCGCCGTAGTAGCGGCGGCCGGGGTAGCCCTCGGCGTACTTGTTGGTGAGGACCGAGCCCTGGGCCTCCATGACCGCGACCGGGGCGAAGTTCTCCGAGGCGATCATCTCGAGGGTGGACTGCTGGCGGTCCAG
Organism: Streptomyces sp. NPDC018026; assembly: GCF_044327745.1. Taxonomy (NCBI): domain Bacteria; kingdom Bacillati; phylum Actinomycetota; class Actinomycetes; order Kitasatosporales; family Streptomycetaceae; genus Streptomyces; species Streptomyces sp. NPDC018026. The sequence goes on along the minus strand of NZ_JBIRFY010000006.1, from coordinate 49,505 downwards.
CTCGGCGTCGACGGCGGCGGCGACGTCCGGGTCCAGCTCGTGCAGGGGTGTGTTCAGAAGCGACATGCGATCGTGACTCCTCAGGCGCCGGCGAAGGCGGTGTACTCGTCGGCGGAGAGCAGGTCGGCCGGCTCGTCCGTGACCTTCACCTTGAACAGCCAGCCGCCCTCGAAGGGGGCGCTGTTCACCAGCGACGGGTCGTTGACGACGTCCTCGTTGACCTCGGTGATCTCACCGGAGACGGGGGAGTACAGGTCGGAGACGGACTTGGTCGACTCCAGTTCGCCGCAGGTCTCGCCCGCGGTCACCGAGTCGCCGACCTCGGGGAGCTGGACGAAGACGACGTCACCGAGCGCGTTGGCCGCGTGCTCCGTGATGCCGACCGTCGAGACGCCGTCCTCGGCGCCCGACAGCCACTCGTGCTCCTTGCTGTAGCGCAGCTGCTGGGGGTTGCTCATGGCCTGAATTCTCCTGTACGCGAGGAAGTGGCTGGTGAAGGGGGTGGTGGGGCGGTACGTCACACGGGGCCGACGCCGCCGGGGACACCGGGGCCGACGCCGCCCAGTGTCCACCGGGGGCCGACGCCGCCCGGTGTCCACCGGGGGGCCGGTGTCGCCCAGTGTCTACTTCTGGCGCTTGTAGAACGGCAGCGCCACGACCTCGTACGGCTCGTGGCTGCCCCGGATGTCCACGCCGACGCCCTCGGTGCCCGGGGCCGCGTGCGCCGCGTCGACGTACGCCATGGCGATCGGCTTGCCCAGCGTCGGGGACGGGGCGCCGGAGGTGACCTCGCCGATCACCTCGCCACCCGCGACGACCTGATACCCGGAGCGCGGGACCCGGCGGCCCTCGGCGACCAGGCCGACCAGGACGCGGGGCGGGTTCTGCTCCGCCCGGGAAGCGGCCTCGGTCAGCGCGGCGCGCCCGACGAAGTCGCCCTCCTTCTCGAACTTCACCACCCGGCCCAGCCCGGCGTCGAACGGGGTCAGCGCGGTCGACAGCTCGTTGCCGTACAGCGGCATGCCCGCCTCCAGGCGGAGCGTGTCCCGGCAGGACAGGCCGCACGGGACCAGTCCGGCGCCCTCGCCCGCCTTGGTCAGCGCCTGCCACAGCTCGACGGCGTGCTCCGGCTTCACGAACAGCTCGAAGCCGTCCTCGCCGGTGTAGCCGGTGCGCGCGATCAGCGCCGGGACGCCGGCGACCGTGCCGGGCAGACCGGCGTAGTACTTCAGGCCGTCCAGGTCGGCGTCGGTGAGCGACGCGAGGATGCCCGGGGACTGAGGGCCCTGCACGGCGAGCAGCGCGTAGGCGTCGCGGTCGTCGCGCACCTCGGCGTCGAAGCCGCCCGCCCGCTCGGTCAGCGCGTCCAGCACGACCTGGGCGTTGGAGGCGTTGGCGACCACCATGTAGTGAGCAGACACGGCCGCGGTGTCGTCGAGCCGGTAGACGATCAGGTCGTCCAGGATGCCGCCGTCCTCGCGGCAGATCATGGTGTAGCGGGCCCGGCCCGGCTTCACGGTGCCGATGTTGCCGACCAGCGCGAAGTTCAGCAGCTCGGCCGCCTGCGGCCCGGTGACGGTGATCTCACCCATGTGCGACAGGTCGAAGAGACCGGCGCGGGTGCGCACCGCGACGTGCTCCTCGCGCTCGGAGCCGTAGCGCAGGGGCATGTCCCAGCCGGCGAAGTCGGTCATCGTCGCGCCCAGCGCGCGATGCGTGGCGTCGAGCGCGGTACGGCGCGGTTCGGTACTGCTCATCGGTCGGTCGTCTCCCAGGACAGGACGTGGCGAGGTCGGTCCTCCCCATCTGTCATCGGAACCTGAGAGGTTCGCCACGGCCACCGGAGTACGGCGATCAGGGCTTGCACCTTGGGTGGGACCGCCGTCGGGGGCGGTCCGCTTTTCAGATGTGCCTCGCCCGCGCGGTAACGGGGCCTGAGAGATTCAAGGGAGGGACTTGCTCCTTCGGCGCCCCGGCGCGGCCGGGGACTCTCCCGCGCGGATTCAAACGGCCGGTATGCAGTTGGCGCCGCCATCATTGCATGCCCGGGCGATCCGTGGCAGACCGTGATCTGTAACCGGCTTGTGGCAGTAAGCGAACGAAAACGCGAGACCCGCGCATTACCTTCTCTTTACACTCGACGGGGAGGTACTCGTGTACCGCCCCAGGGGAGGACGATCACGGTGAACAGGACCACGGCGTACGCCACGACCTCGGGACTCGCGCTGCCCAAGCAGCCGGCCGCCCCGGCCCCCGAGGCATGCGCCCCGCTGACCGCACCCGTCGTCCGCGACCTCAGAGACCGCGACGGCCGCAGCCCGCACGCCCTGCTCTTCGGACCCCGGGACCTGGTGGTGATCACCGGCCTGCCCGGCAGCGGCAAGTCCACGCTGATGCGGCGCACCGTGCGCGGCGGCCGCATCGACTCCCAGGACACCCGCGACCGCTGGGACCGCCGCATGCCGCGTCTCCTGCCGTACCCGCTCTACCGCCCCCTCGTCCGCCTCGCCCACTACGCCGGACTGCGCCGCGCGCTGCGCTCCGGCGAGGGCGTCGTCGTGCACGACTGCGGCACCCAGGCCTGGGTGCGCGGCTGGCTGGCCCGCGAGGCCCGGCGCCGGGACGGCACCCTGCACCTGCTGCTGCTCGACGTCGCCCCCGGCGAGGCCCTGGCAGGCCAGCGCGAGCGCGGCCGGGGCGTGTCGCGGTACGCGTTCCTGCGGCACCGCGCGGCCAACTCCCGCCTGCTGCGCGCGGTGACCGAGGGCACGCTGCCCGCGGGCTGCTCCTCGGCGGTCGTCCTCGACCGGGCGGCGGCCGACACCCTGCGGCGGATCGCCTTCACGGGGTGACGCACGGTAGGGCCCCGGGGCCGAACGGGTTAGCCTTTCAGCCACGAACGGCGGTACCAGGCAGGCGGTAGGTAGGCAGATGGACTTCCCGGCACAGACGCACCCCCACCCGCACGGCGGATGGCCAGGCAACGAGCTGGAGGAGGTGCTGTCCGCCTCCCTCGGCATCCCGGCGGCCGGCGGCCGGATCGTGGAGGTCCTCGGCCGCAGCTTCCTGTGGATCCCGCTGCCGAACGGCGGCGGCCCGCACAGCGGCCCCCTCGACCTGCCGTCGCTGGAGATCGACGGCCAGGCCTACGTGCCGGTGTTCAGCTCGGAGGAGCAGCTGCGCCAGGTCGCGGGCGCGCACATGGCGTACACCGTCGCCCCCGCCGCGGAGTTCGCCCGCGGCCTGCCCCCGCAGGTCGGCATCGCGGTGAACCCGGAGGGCGTGGTCGGCATCCCGCTGCCGCCGCCCGCCGTGGCCGAGCTGTGCCGGGCCGGGCGCACCCCGCTGGACGGGCCCTCCTCCGGCGGCCGGGTCCGCCTCTTCGAGCCGGACTGGCAGGACGACCCGGTGGACTTCCTGGCCGCGGCCTCCGCCGAGTTCGCCGCCACCGGCGTCGTACGCAGCGCGCGCCGCTGCCTGGCCGCCGTCGAGACCGCCGACCCGGTCCTGTTCGTCGGCGTCGAACTGACCCACTGGGAGGACGACGCCCGCACCCTCCCCCTGGACGCCCTCGGCCGAGCCCTCGCCAAGTCCCCCCTGAAGTACCAGGTCAACCTGGTCCTCCTGGAAGCGGCCCAGGACCCGGTCTGCGACTGGATGCGGGAGAAGGTCAGGCCCTTCTACAACGGTGACTTGTAAACACCGGTATGGGAAACGCCGTCAGGGGCGCGGGGAACTGCGCGACAAGCCACGACGGCGCCGCAGCCGAACAAGGACCGCACACCCCGAGCTCCAGACCTCCCCCGCACCCGGCGGAGCCTTAAGCTGGTCCCAACACCGGGGGAACTTCTCGAAGGGGCGATACGCGTGAGCGCCAGCGGCACCACGACCGGACAGGTCGAGCACATGCTGCGCCAGGTGACGCCCGGGCGCTACGACGCCTACGAGGCCCTGCTGCGCGCCCTCGCCACCCCCACTTCCGGCCAGGTCTGGATGCTGCTGTGGCACGGCCAGGCCGGCTCCCCGGACGCCCAGTACGGGAACATGGAGATCGAGGGCTACGGCTACGCGCCCTGCGTGACCTCCGCCCAGGAGCTCTCGGCCAGCGGCTGGAACCGGTCGTACGAAGTGGTCGACGGCCTGGAGGTGGCCCGCGCCCTGTACCCGGACCACTACGGCCTGTGGCTCAATCCGCACGCCCCCGGCGGCGGCGTCGGCATCCCCTGGCTCGACCTGCGCCGCATCGCCTCCGGCCTGGACCGTCAGCCCGCCGGGCCGCTGCGGCTGTCCGAACCGGCCATCGAGATCCCCCAGTTCTACGCCCTGCTCGCGCAGAACGCCCACCGCACCCCGGCGGTCCGCGCGCTGCGCCGCGCCTGGGTGCAGCCCGCGCTGGGCGCGCCGTACCTCGCCATCGGCCTGGACGTGTACGACACCTCCCCGCCGGCCGTCGACGCGGTGCGCGCCATGATGCAGCAGTCCGTCGGCGCGGTGCCGGACGGGCTGCCGGTGTCGACGGTGGCGATGACCGACACCGACGACCCGGTCGCGCTGTGGCTGCGCGCCAACGCGCGCCCGTTCTACGACCGCGAGGCCCACGCTCCGGCCCCCGCCCAGGCGCCGGCGGGCGGGTACGGATACCCTCCGGCCGGTAGCCGGTACTGACGGCGGCGGGGTCGGTCCTCCGGTCGGCAGAGGCGATCTTCGCGCGTAGATGACGACGCAAAGCGCCACCTTGTCCCCGATGTCCCAACTCGCCCGTGTCCGGCCCCCGTTACCCACTGTCCGGATAACGGAACACCTCAAACAGCATCACGGTTGCGCATCCATTCCCCGTCAAGTCTGGCTACAGATCGCCAAAGCGTTGAAGACTCCCGCAACAAGGGGTGGATGCTCGCCTCTTTGTACGACGGACTGATCACGCCGCTACAGCGGCAAGTGCGGGCCGGCTACCGCCGGTTGAGAGGGGTCCCTGCCAGATGACGGCACCATTGCACGAGCCGACCGCGGAAGCGGCCCCGAGTGCGGCAGAGGAAGCGGCGGTTGCCGGCGCCGAGGCCAAGTCGGTACAAGGGCGCTCCCTGGGCCGGATCGCCTGGGAGCGCCTGAAGCGGGACAAGCTGGCCCTCGCGGGCGGCATCGTCGTGCTGGTCCTCGTCGTGGTCGCCGTGTTCGCGCCCTTGATCACCTCGCTCTACGGGCAGGACCCCAACGCGTACAACGAGGACATGATCGACCCGCTGTTCGGTACCCCCACGGGTTCCCTGGGCGGCCTCGGCGGCGAGCACTGGCTCGGCGTGGAGCCGGTCAACGGCCGCGACATCTTCGCCCGCATCGTCCACGGCGCCCGGATCTCGCTGCTGGTCGGCTTCCTGTCCGCGATGGTGGCCGTGGTCCTCGGCACCGTCCTCGGTGTCCTCGCGGGCTTCTTCGGCGGCTGGGTCGACTCCCTCATCTGCCGGATCATGGACGGCCTGCTGGCCTTCCCGCAGCTGCTCTTCATCATCGCCCTGGTCTCCGTCATGCCGGACAACATGCTCGGACTGAGCGGCACGGGCGTGCGCCTGCTCATGATGATCGTGGTCATCGGCTTCTTCGGCTGGCCCTACATCGGTCGCGTGGTCCGCGGTCAGACACTCTCGATGCGCGAACGGGAGTACGTCGAGGCGGCCCGGTCGCTGGGGGCCGGACGGTTCTACATCCTCTTCAAGGAACTGCTGCCCAACCTGGTGGCGCCGATCATCGTGTACACGACGATGATGATCCCCACCAACATCCTCACCGAGGCGGCGCTCAGCTTCCTGGGTGTGGGCGTCAAGCCGCCCACGTCGTCGTGGGGGCAGATGCTCTCGAGCGCGATCGACTACTACAAGTCGGACCCCATGTACATGGTGGTCCCCGGTGTGGCGATCTTCATCACCGTTCTTGCCTTCAACCTCTTCGGTGACGGCGTGCGCGACGCGCTGGACCCGAAGGGGTCCCGCTGACCCTGCCGTACCGCAAAGCGACCCGTGGCACCTGCACGGGGTCTCTCATCTAATCCGGAGGATCCGAGATCGTGACTACCCAACGCACCTCAGGGCGGCGCAAGCAGGCTTTGGCCGCTGCCGCAGTGGTCGCCGCGCTGCTGACCACGGCGGCGTGCGGCGGAGGCGGCGACGACGACAGCGGCGGCGGTTCGAAGAACGGCGCGGCCGGCTACGACGCAGCCAACAACAAGGTCGCCCAGGCCTCCGAGGCCAAGAAGGGCGGCACGCTGAAGTTCGCCAGCACGCAGGACGCCGACTCGTGGGACACCACGCGCGGCTACTACGGCTTCATGTGGGACTTCTCCCGCTACTACAGCCGCCAGCTGGTCACGAACAAGACCGAGCCGGGTGCCGCCGGCGCCGAGACCACCCCCGACCTCGCCACCGACGTCGCCAAGGTCTCGGACGACGGCAAGACCTACACGTACACCCTGCGTGACGACGTCACCTGGGAGGACGGCAAGCCGATCACCTCCAAGGACGTCAAGTACGGCATCGAGCGCGTCTGGGCGCAGGACGTGCTGTCCGGCGGCCCGACGTACCTCAAGGAGGTGCTCGACCCCGAGGGCGAGTACAAGGGCCCGTACAAGGACACGTCCAAGGACAAGCTCGGTCTGAAGGCGATCGAGACGCCGGACGACAAGACCATCGTCTTCCACCTGCCGCAGGCCAACTCGGACTTCGAGGAGATGCTCGCGCTGACCTCGGCGTCCCCGGTCCGCCAGGACAAGGACACCAAGTCCAAGTACGGCCTGCACCCGTTCTCCTCGGGCCCGTACAAGTTCGAGTCCTACAACCCCGGCAAGGACCTGACCCTGGTCCGCAACACCGAGTGGAAGCAGAGCTCGGACCCGGTCCGCAAGGCGTACCCGGACAAGATCACGATCAAGTTCTTCACCAACGCCAACGACATGGACGCCCGCCTCATCGCCGGCGACTACGACATCGACCTGGCGCAGACCGGTCTGTCCCCGCAGGGCCGCACCACCGCCCTGAAGGAGCACAAGGCCAACCTGGACAACCCGGTCTCGGGTTACATCCGGTACGCAGCGTTCCCGCAGAACGTGAAGCCGTTCGACAACATCCACTGCCGCAAGGCCGTGCTCTACGGGGCCGACCACGTCTCCCTGCAGACCGCGCGCGGCGGCCCGGTCGCCGGCGGCGACATCGGCACCAACATGCTGCCGCCCGCCGTCCCGGGCTCCGAGGGTCAGAAGTACGACCCGTACGAGATGGCCGGTGCCAACAAGAAGGGCAACGTCGAGAAGGCCAAGGAAGAGCTGAAGGCCTGCAACAAGCCGAACGGCTTCAAGACCACCATCGCGGTCCGCAACAACAAGCCGGTCGAGGTCGCCACCGCCGAGTCCCTCCAGGCCTCGCTGAAGAAGGTCGGCATCGACGTCGAGATCGACCAGTACGACGGCTCGCAGTACGCCAGCGTCATCGGTAGCCCCACCAACGTGCAGAAGAAGGGCTACGGCATCATCATCATGGGCTGGGGCCCGGACTTCCCGTCCGTGCAGGGCTACGGTCTGCCGCTGTGGCACAGCGACTACATCCTCGACAGCGCGAACAACAACTTCGCGATGATCGACGACCCGAAGATCGACGGTCTCTTCGCCGACTACCTGACCGCGAAGGACGACGCGGGCAAGAAGCAGATCGCCACGGAGATCAACCACAAGGTGATGGAGGGCGCGTACTACCTGCCCTTCGTCTTCGAGAAGTTCATCAACTGGCGCTCCAGCAACATCGCGAACGTGTACACCACCGACGCCTACAGCGGTATGTACGACTTCGTGAACATCGGTCTGAAGAACCCCAAGAAGTAACCGGTACACCCGCCGTACGGCACGAAAGGCAGGTGAAGGCCGGCGCGGCGTGACCGCGGGCCGCCGGACAATCTCCGGCGGCCCGCGGGACGCAGCGGGCCGCAACCCGTGCTCGCTTACCTCATCAGGCGGCTGTTCGCCGCCGCAGTGATGCTCGTGGTCATCATCCTGGTGGTCTTCTGCATCTTCTTCCTCGTCCCCAAGTGGGCCGGGGTCGACATCGCCCTGAACTTCGTCGGCAAGCAGGCGGACCCCGCCGCCGTCGAGGGTGTGCGGGAGAAGCTGGGTCTGGGCGACCCGGTCCTCGTCCAGGCCTGGGAGTTCTTCAAGGGCATCTTCGCGGGTCGCACCTACGCGGCCGGCGGCGACGTGACCCAATGCGCCGCGCCCTGCTTCGGCTACTCCTTCAAGACCGAGCAGTCGGTCTGGCCGGTGCTGACCGAGCGTTTCCCGGTGACCCTGGCTCTCGCGCTGGGTGCCGCCGTGCTGTGGCTGATCTTCGGCGTGGCCGCCGGTGTGCTCTCCGCCCTCAAGCGCGGCACGCTGTGGGACCGCGGCGCGATGGTCGTCGCCCTGGCGGGTGTCTCCCTCCCCATCTACTTCACCGGTCTGCTGAGCCTGGCGATCTTCTCCTACGGCCTCGGCTGGATCGACGGTGAGTTCGTACCGCTCGAGGACAGCCTCACCGGATGGCTCGGCGGCATGATCCTGCCCTGGATCACCCTGGCCTTCCTGTACGCCGCGATGTACGCCCGGATCACCCGCGCCACCATGCTGGAGATCCTCGGCGAGGACTACATCCGCACCGCGCGGGCCAAGGGACTCAAGGAACAGGTCGTCATCAGCAAGCACGCGATGCGATCGACCCTGACCCCCCTGCTCACCATGCTCGGCATGGACCTCGGCGCCCTGATGGGCGGCGCGATCCTGACCGAGACCACGTTCAGCCTGCCCGGCCTCGGCCAGAAGGTGCTGGACGCGATCAAGAACCACGACCTGCCCTTCATCCTGGGCGTCGTCCTGATCACTTCTCTCGCGGTGCTGATCGCCAACCTCGTGGTGGACATCCTGTACGCCGTGATCGACCCCCGAGTGAGGCTCGCATGACCGAACTGAGCAAGAGCGGGGCAGCGGTGGGCGAGCCCACCGGCAACTCGCCCGCGCCGACCGCCTTCCTGGAAGTACGCGACCTCAAGGTCCACTTCCCGACCGACGACGGCCTGGTCAAGTCCGTGGACGGGCTCTCCTTCCAGCTGGAGAAGGGCAAGACCCTCGGCATCGTGGGCGAGTCCGGCTCCGGCAAGTCGGTGACCTCGCTCGGCATCATGGGCCTGCACACCGCCGGCCAGTACGGCAAGCGCAAGGCGCGGATCTCCGGCGAGATCTGGCTGGACGGCACCGAGCTGCTGTCCGCCGACCCCGACCACGTGCGCAAGCTGCGCGGCCGCGAGATGGCGATGATCTTCCAGGATCCGCTGTCCGCGCTGCACCCGTACTACACGATCGGCCAGCAGATCGTGGAGGCGTACCGCATCCACCACAAGGTGGACAAGAAGACCGCCAAGCGCCGCGCGGTGGAGATGCTCGACCGGGTCGGCATCCCGCAGCCGGACAAGCGGGTGGACAGCTACCCGCACGAGTTCTCCGGCGGTATGCGCCAGCGCGCGATGATCGCGATGTCGCTGGTGAACAACCCCGAGCTGCTCATCGCGGACGAGCCGACCACCGCCCTGGACGTCACCGTCCAGGCGCAGATCCTCGACCTCATCCGGGACCTGCAGAAGGAGTTCGGCTCCGCGGTCATCGTCATCACCCACGACCTGGGCGTCGTCGCCGAGCTGGCCGACGACCTCCTGGTGATGTACGGCGGCCGGTGCGTGGAGCGCGGTCCGGCCGAGAAGGTGTTCTACGAGCCCCGGCACCCCTACACCTGGGGCCTGCTCGGCTCGATGCCGCGGCTCGACCGCGACCAGCAGGAACGCCTCATCCCGGTCAAGGGCTCGCCGCCCTCCCTCATCAACCTCCCGTCCGGCTGCGCCTTCAACCCGCGCTGCCCGTACGCCGACGTGCCCAAGGACGACGTCACCCGCACGGTCCGCCCCGAGCTGACCGAGGTCGGCAGCAAGCACTGGGCCGCCTGCCACATGTCGCAGGAGCAGCGGGAGCGTATCTGGACCGAAGAGATTGCGCCGAAGCTGTGAGCGACGAAGCCAAGGACGAAGCGGTGGCCATCCCCGCGCAGAGCGACGGCACCGAGAGCAAGTCCGCCCAAACCGCCACCCTCACCAAGGGTGCGGCCCCCGGCGAAACCCTGCTCAAGGTGACCGGGCTGCAGAAGCACTTCCCCATCAGGAAGGGCCTGCTGCAGCGCCAGGTCGGCGCCGTCCGCGCCGTCGACGGCATCGACTTCGAGGTCCGCTCCGGTGAAACCCTCGGCGTCGTGGGCGAGTCCGGCTGCGGCAAGTCGACCATGGGCCGGCTGATCACCCGGCTCCTCGAACCGACCGCCGGCAAGGTCGAGTTCCAGGGCAAGGACATCACCCACCTCGGGGTCGGCGGCATGCGTCCGCTGCGCCGCGACGTGCAGATGATCTTCCAGGACCCGTACTCCTCGCTGAACCCGCGCCACACCATCGGCACGATCGTCAGCGCCCCCTTCAAGCTCCAGGGCGTCCAGCCCGAGGGCGGGGTCAAGAAGGAGGTCCAGCGGCTGCTGTCGGTGGTCGGGCTCAACCCCGAGCACTACAACCGCTACCCGCACGAGTTCTCCGGCGGCCAGCGCCAGCGCATCGGCATCGCCCGCGCGCTCGCGCTCAACCCGAGGCTGGTCGTGGCCGACGAGCCGGTCTCCGCGCTCGACGTGTCGATCCAGGCCCAGGTCGTCAACCTGCTCGACGACCTCCAGAGCGAGCTGGGCCTGACGTACGTGATCATCGCGCACGACCTCTCGGTGGTCCGGCACGTCTCGGACCGCATCGCGGTGATGTACCTCGGCAAGATCATGGAGCTGGCCGACCGCGACCTGCTCTACAAGACGCCGATGCACCCGTACACCAAGGCGCTGATGTCGGCCGTCCCGATCCCGGACCCGGCACGGCGCGGCGCCAAGAGCGAGCGCATCCTGCTCAAGGGCGACGTGCCCTCGCCGATCGCCCCGCCGAGCGGCTGCCGCTTCCACACCCGGTGCTGGAAGGCGACGCAGATCTGCACGACCACCGAGCCGCCGCTCAAGGAGCTGCGGCCGGGCCAGCAGGTGGCCTGCCACCACCCGGAGAACTTCGAGGACCAGGCCCCGCAGGACGTCGTCCTGCTCAGCGCCGCCAAGGAGGCGGCGGAGCTGGTGTCGGAGGACGCGCTGGCCGAGTCGGCGGCGACCTCGGCGGCGGTGGCCGCGGAGGTCGAGGCTTCGGAGGACACCGCTTCTAAGGACGCCGCTTCGAAGGACGCCGTCTCGGACGGTGCCGCGTCGAAGGAGGCCGCGTCGGACGATGTCGTCTCCGACGATGCCGCGTCGGACGATGTCGTCTCGGACGAGGCCGCCTCGGAAGGCGACGAGCCCGTCGCGGAGGGTGCCGAGAGCACCGACGAGGAGCCTCCCGCCAAGGAGAAGTGACCGCGTTCACTGCGCCCTGCCTGAGAGCCCCCGCCTTCGTTTGTAAGGCGGGGGCTCTACGGCAGGTAAGAATGGAAGGGTGTACGAGCAACTCTTCAGCCCCACCGTCCAGCACACGCTCGACCTGGTCGGCATCTTCGTCTTCGCCATCTCCGGCGCGCTGCTGGCCGTACGCAAGAACTTCGACGTCTTCGGCATCGCCGTCCTCGCCGAGGTCACCGCGCTGGGCGGCGGACTGTTCCGGGACCTGGTGATCGGCGCGGTGCCGCCCGCCGCCTTCACCGACCTCGGGTACTTCCTCACCCCGCTGCTCGCGACGCTGCTGGTCTTCTTCCTCCACCCCCACGTGGAGCGGCTCCAGACCGGCGTGAACATCTTCGACGCGGCCGGGCTCGGCCTGTTCTGCGTCGCGGGCACCACCAAGGCGTACGACTACGGCCTCGGCCTGACCGCCTCGGCCTGCCTGGGCCTGACCACCGCGGTCGGCGGCGGTGTCCTGCGCGACGTGCTCGCCAACGAGGTCCCCTCGCTGCTGCGCTGGGACCGCGACCTGTACGCCGTCCCGGCGATCGTCGGCTCCGCGATGGTCGCCCTGTGCATCCGCTACGAAGCGCTCACCCCGTTCACCAGCGGGCTCGCGGTCGTCACGGCCTTCGTCCTGCGGCTGCTCGCCCTGCGCTTCCACTGGCGGGCGCCGCGCGCCTGGAACCGCCGGTCGACGGTGGTGGAGGGGGACTGACCACCGGCCCTCCACTCACGGGCGCCGCATGTCCCCGACGAAGACGAGGCCGTCGACCGAGTCGAGGTGTCCGGGGTCGAGCGGGGCGTAGCCGAACCAGGGGGACATCCGGGGCGCCGGCCGGGGGTCGCCGAGGGCGTCGGCCAGGAGCGCGGGGTCGAGGACGCAGGGGTCCTCCCCCAGCGCGTACAGAAGCCCCTCGACGGTGTCCGGCGGCGGGGTGTCCACGCCCTGGTGCCGGATCGTGCCGAGCGCCGTGGCGACGAAGGCGTACTCCGGGCCGAGCCGGGCGGCCACGAGCGCGCCGGCGCTCCACCATTCCATCGGGCCCTGCCACATCCGCATCGAGCTCTTCTCGCGCTGGAGGTGGGAATTGTGGGCGTGGACCAGCGTCGGCCCCCGGTCGGCGAGCGCGAGGAGGTTGTCGGCCATCATCCGGTCCCGCAGGCCCAGCATGCGGGTCATGCGGGCCGGGGCGGTGTCGGCCATCCAGTAGTGATAGCTCAGCAGGCCCGTCGCGGTACGTCCGTGCAGGCGCGCCCGGTCCCAGTCGTCCGGTGCGCCGGACGCGAGCAGGTGCGGCGTCTGCTCGTCCAGCAGCGACACCAGGTCGGCGGCGAGCGTGCGCAGCTCCCCGGCCCCGGCCGACCGCCCCACCGACCGGGCGGGGTCCGTCATCGCCTCGGGCTCGGTCCACCGGTCGTCGGCCCCGAGCAGGCGGTCCAGCGTCTGCCGGGTGCAGGGGAGCAGGGCCGGGTCCACCGCGGCCGACAGGTAGCCGTGGAGCGCGGTGAGCGCCTGCCGGGGGCTCGCGGCACCGGTGATCTCCAGCGGGCCGTCGAAACCGGCGAAGCGGGCCCGTTCGTCCGCCGGCCGGTCCTCGTTGTACGCGCGCATCCGGCGCACCAGCTCCCGGTTGGCCGCACTGGCACCGAAGCCGTGGCTGAACCCGTGCGCCATGACCTCGTCGAGGGTGCCGGTGCCCCGGGTGACGTAGTCGTCCACGACCAGCCCCATCAGGCAGTCGCTCTCGATCGCGATCGTCCGGTAGCCGTGCCGTTCGACGAGCTGCCAGAAGACGTCGTCGCGTACGTCGAGCAGGGTGTCCTCGCCGTGGGTGGGCTCGCCCAGGGCGAGTAGCCGGGGCGGGGCCGGGAACAGCCGCATGACGGCGGCGGCGTCGAGAGGGCGGGCGATGTCCTGGATGCGGTCAGCCATGGCTTCAACGGTATCGTTGAAGTCTCGGTTGAAACTTTTCCGCGAGAGTGTGGGACTTTTGGTAGCCAACCTTCAAAACGGAGGAAGACTCAAGCCCGTCGACCTGGCCCGCGCGCACGGTCTGTCGGCGCAGGCGGTCAGGAACTACGAGGCGGACGGCATCCTTCCGGCCGCCGCTCGCACGGCCCACGGCTACCGCGTCTACACCACGCTGCACGCCCGTGCCCTGGACGCGTTCCTCGGCCTGGTGGCGGGCCACGGGCACCGGACGGCGGCCGCGGTGATGCGGGCAGTGAACGAGGGCGCGCCGGACGACGCGCTCCGGCTGATCGACGAGAGCCACGCCCAGTTGCTCGACGACCGGCGGACGCTGGAGGCCGTGGAGGGCGCGCTGCGGGACCTGGTGCCCGAGGCCGCCGGGGGCGCGCCGGTCGCGGGCGGGTTCATCGGCGCGCTGGCGGGAGAACTGGGCATCCGGCCGGCGACCCTGCGCACCTGGGAGCGGGCCGGGCTGGTGCGCCCACGGCGCGACCCGGTGACCGGATACCGCCGCTACGACGAGGCCGACGTACGGGACGCCCGGCTCGCCCACCAGCTCAGACGGGGCGGCTATCCACTGGAGCGGATCGCGTCCGTGCTCGCCCAGGTGCGGTCGGCCGGGGGCCTGGAGCCGCTGGAGGCCGCCCTGCGCGAGTGGCACGACCGCGTCTTTGCCCGCGGCCGGGCGATGGTGACCGGCGCGGCGCACCTGGAGAGCTACCTGCGCGCGAGGGAACACCAGGAAGAAGGGAAGGGAGCAGGGGAGGAAGGGAGGAAAGGGAAGGAGGGGAAGGAGGGGAAGGAGGGGAAAGCTACCGCTTAGTAGTTTCCTGTTGTACCGTGCAGTCATGCCAGAAGCAGCCTCCGCAGCGGCCGTACGGGCCACCATCGGCGACAGCGAGTTCGACCGGGACACCGCCGTCACCCGACGCGCCCCCGGCGTCTACGACACCGACCTCTCGGCCGGCTGGACGATCTTCGACGCCGTCAACGGCGGCTATCTGCTGGCCGTCCTCGGCCGGGCCCTCGGCGACGCGCTCCCGCATCCCGACCCCTTCACCGTCTCGGCGCACTACCTCACCACCTCCCGGCCCGGTCCGGCGGTCGTGCGCACCGAGACCGTCCGCACGGGGCGCACCCTCTCCACCGGGCAGGCCTCACTCCTCCAGCGGGACGACGAGGGCAACGAGGTCGAGCGCATCCGCGTCCTCGCCTCCTACGGCGACCTCGACGCGCTGCCCGACGACGTCCGCACCTCGGCGAAGCCGCCCGCGATCCCGCCGGTGGAGCAGTGCTTCGGGCCGGAGGACGGCCCTGCCCCCGTCGACGGCGGCTCACCGATCGCCGACCGGCTGAAGCTCAAGCTCGACCCCGCCACCCTGGGCTGGGCGCTGGGGCAGCCCTCGGGCCGCGGGGAGATGCGGGCCTGGTTCGGCCTCGCCGACGGCCGCGACGCCGATCCGCTCTCGCTGCTCCTCGCGGTGGACGCGCTGCCGCCGACCGCCTTCGAACTGGGGCTCAAGGGCTGGGTGCCGACGGTCGAGCTGACCGCGCACGTGCGGTGCCGTCCGGCGCCGGGCCCGCTGCGGGTCTCCATCACCACCCGCAACCTCGCCGGCGGCTTCCTGGAGGAGGACGCCGAGGTCTGGGACAGCGCCGACCGCCTGGTCGCCCAGTCCCGTCAACTCGCCCGGGTCCGGCTCGGCTGACCCGGCGGCTCCTCGGGCCGGCCCGTACTCGGTCCAGCCAGTGCTCAGTCCAGCCAGTGCGTGCGGCCGACGCTGATCAGCCGCAGTTGCCGCCGTGCCGTCTCGACGGCCCGGCGGCGCTCCTCTTCCGGGGCCTCCAGTGTCTCCAGGAACAGGGAGGCCGTGATCAGCATCTGGTCGACGTAGAGGCCCGCCAGCATGCGCAGGTCGGTCTCGCTCCAGCCCGCCGCCGACGCGTCCGTGGCCAGCTCGGCCCGCACCTCCTCGGTGAACCGCGCCAACTGCTCCCGTATCGCCCGGCGCACCGGCTGCACGCCGCCGTGCCGCTCCCGCGCGATGAAACGGACGTGGGCCGGGTGCGCGGCCACATGAGTGGCGATCAACTCGACCGCGCGGGCGATGCGTTCCTCGTCGTCCTCGGCCGGTGACATCGTGCTCCGGATCATCGGGTGCAGGCTGCCCAGCGCCTCCTCGACCAGCGCCACGCCGAGATCCGCCGTGGAGTGGAAGTGCCGGTAGAAGGCGGTCGGCGCGACCCCCACGGCACGGGTGACCTCGCGCAGTCCCAGGCTGCTCAGGCTCTGCTCCTCCAGCAGGCCGAGCGCCGCGTCCAGGAGCGCCTGCCGGGTCTTCTGCTTCTGTGCCTGCCGAACGCCGGGGGTGTGACTCATGCCATGCAGTTAACAACTGTTCTCCGGAATTGAAAAGCCGTGCGGCGCGCTAGACTGAGAAGTCAGTGAACAACTGTAACCACAATCGTTCACCGAAGCGTCCACACAAGGTTGGGGGAACCGTTCCATGCTGTTTCTCGTCGTCGCACTTCTGCTCCTCGGTGTGGTCCTGGGCGCCGTCGCCCACGCACCGTTGACCTTCTCCCTCGCGGCCGGCCTGGTCATCGCCGTCTGGCTCGGCATCTTCGCGATCCGCGAGCGGCACGGCCGCCGACGGAGCGCCTCCGCCCACTGACGCACCTCCACCGACGCACGGCAGGGAGAACACCATGCGGCTCACCGCACCGGCCGACCGCACCACCGAAGGCCCCCGCACCATCCGCACCACCCGTCGTACCGGCATCCACGACACCGACGGCATGGCCGTCGCCTCCTTCGTCCTCGGACTCCTCGGACTGCTGGTCCTCAACGTCTTCCTCGGCCCGATCGCGATCGCTCTGGCCGGCGTCGCCCTGTGGCGCGGCACCGCCCGCCGCGGCCGGGCCCTCCTCGGCCTCGGCCTGGGCGTCGCCGACCTGCTGGTCCTGGTCGCCTTCATGTCCGCGGACAGCACCATGTCCTGGAGTCTGTGAACCACCTCACCGTCTCGTCCCGGCCGCTGCCCGACGAGGCCAACCTTGGTCTGAGAGCGGGCGGAACCGCCCCGTAGAATCGGCCGCACCATGGCTTACCTCGACCACGCCGCGACCACCCCGATGCTTCCCGAGGCGGTCGAGGCGCTCACCGCGCATCTGAGCGCCACCGGCAACGCCTCCTCCCTGCACGCGTCCGGCCGCCGGGCGCGGCGCACCGTCGAGGAGGCCCGCGAGACCCTCGCCGAGGCGCTCGGCGCCCGCCCCAGCGAGGTGGTCCTCACCTCCGGCGGCACCGAGGCCGACAACCTCGCCGTCAAGGGCCTGTACTGGGCCCGACGCGACGCCGACCCGGCCCGCACCCGGGTCCTGGCCAGCCCCGTCGAGCACCACGCGGTCCTCGACGCCGTGCACTGGCTCGGCGAACACGAGGGCGCCACCGTCGAGTACCTGCCGGTCGACGCCCAGGGCCGGGTCCACCCCGAGGCGCTCCGCGAGGCCATCGTCCGCGACCCCGGGGACGTCGCCCTCGCCACCGTCATGTGGGCCAACAACGAGATCGGCACCGTCATGCCGGTCCGGGAACTCGCCGACGTGGCCGCCGAGTTCGACGTTCCGCTGCACGCCGACGCGGTCCAGGCCTTCGGTCAGATCCCGGTCGACTTCGCCGCCTCCGGGCTCGCCGCCATGACTGTTTCCGGCCACAAGATCGGCGGCCCCTACGGCATCGGCGCGCTGCTGCTCGGCCGGGAGTACACGCCCGTCCCCGTCCTGCACGGCGGCGGCCAGGAACGCCACGTGCGCTCCGGCACCCTCGACGTCCCCGCCGTCGCCTCCTTCGCGGTCGCCGGGCGTCTCGCCGCCGAGCAGCGCGAGTGGTTCGCCCGCGAGATCGGCGCCCTGCGCGACGACCTGGTCGACGCCGTCCGGACGGCCGTCCCGGACGCCATCCTCGGCGGCGACCCGGCGCCCGGGGGCCGCCTCCCGGCCAACGCCCACTTCACCTTCCCCGGCTGCGAGGGCGACTCCCTCCTCCTGCTGCTCGACGCCCAGGGCATCGAGTGCTCCACCGGCTCCGCCTGCACCGCGGGCGTCGCCCAGCCCAGCCACGTCCTGCTGGCCACCGGAACCGACCCCGACCTGGCCCGCGGCACCCTGCGCTTCTCCCTGGGGCACACCTCGACCGAGGCCGACGTGGAGGCGGTCGCCAAGGCGATCGGCCCGGCGGTGGAACGCGCCCGGGCCGCGGGGCTGTCGTAAGGCGCGGGCCGCCTCGCCGAGAGCCGGGCCCGCCGGGGCTCAGGCCTTGGTCGGCGGCTTCGACGGCGCGCTCGTGGCCGCCCGCCGCACCAGCTTCAGGTACCGGTCCCAGTCCCAGTGCGGCCCCGGGTCGGTGTGGTCGGTGCCCGGCACCTCGACGTGGCCGAGGACGTGCTTCCGGTCCACGGGTATGCCGTATCGCGCGCAGATCCCCGCGGTCAGCCGCGCGGAGGCGGTGTACATCGCGTCGGTGAAGTCCTGCGGGCGGTCCACGAAGCCCTCGTGCTCGATGCCGACACTGCGTTCGTTGTAGTCGCGGTTGCCCGCGTGGTACGCCACGTCCAGCTCGCGGATCATCTGGGTGACGCGCCCGTCCTGCCCGACGATGTAGTGCGCGGCCGCCTTGTGCCCCGGGTCCTGGAAGGCCCGCACCGCGCTGTCGAAGCTGCCCTGCGTGACATGGACGATCACCATGTCGATGCCGAAGTCGTCCGGCCGGTCCGCCCGCCGCCAGTTCGCGTCCGACGCCGCCACCCAGCGGGCGCCCGCGTAGTCGACCACGCCGTCCTCGCGGGGCCGCTCGACGCCCGGCAGCCGCCACCACAGCCGGGACAGCTCGTCGCGGGCCAGCACACCGGTGCCCACGGCCGCCGCCGCCCCGCCGACGATCAGCGCCCGGCGGCCGATGCGCCGGTCGCCGTCCGCGGACCCGCCGCCGGCCGGCCCGCCCGGTGTGGACCCGCTCGTGGATCCCTGGTTCGCCCCCATGCGATCTTCAACGCATACTCGCGCGCTCCGGTTCCCGCTTCCCCCGTACTCTGGAGGAGTTATGACTGAGACCCCGCAGCGCACCCGCCCCCTCCGCGTCCTCGCCGCCATGTCGGGCGGAGTCGACTCCGCCGTCGCCGCCGCCCGCGCGGCCGAGGCGGGGCACGACGTGACCGGCGTCCACCTGGCGCTCTCCGCGAACCCGCAGTCCTTCCGCACGGGCGCCCGGGGCTGTTGCACCATCGAGGACTCGCGGGACGCCCGCCGCGCCGCCGACGTCATCGGCATCCCGTTCTACGTGTGGGACCTCGCCGACCGCTTCCGGGAGGACGTGGTCGAGGACTTCGTCGCCGAGTACGAGGCGGGGCGCACCCCCAACCCGTGCCTGCGCTGCAACGAGAAGATCAAGTTCGCGGCCCTCCTCGACAAGGCCCTCGCGCTCGGCTTCGACGCCGTCTGCACCGGCCACTACGCCCAGGTGATCCGGCGCGAGGACGGCGTCCGCGAGCTGCACCGCGCCTCCGACATGGCCAAGGACCAGAGCTACGTCCTCGGGGTGCTCGACGACCGGCAGCTCGCCCACGCGATGTTCCCGCTCGGCGACACGGTCACCACCAAGGACGAGATCCGCGCGGAGGCCGAGCGCCGGGGCCTCGCGGTGGCCAAGAAGCCCGACTCGCACGACATCTGCTTCATCGCCGACGGCGACACCCAGGGCTTCCTCGCCGACCGGCTCGGCAAGGCCGAGGGCGACATCGTCGACGAGGCGGGCAACCGGCTCGGCACCCACGAGGGCGCCTACGGCTACACCATCGGGCAGCGCAAGGGCCTCAGGATCGGCACCCCCGCGCCCGACGGCAAGCCGCGCTACGTCCTGGACATCTCCCCGGTGAACAACACCGTCACGGTCGGCCCGGCCGAGGCCCTCGACGTCGACGCCCTCCGCGCGATCAAGCCCCGCTGGTGCGGCGCCGCCCCCACCGGCCCCGGCACCTACACCGCCCAGCTGCGCGCCCACGGCGGCGAGACCGAGGTCCGCGCCGAACTGGCCGACGGCACCCTTGAGGTGACCTTCACCGAGCCGGTCCGCGGCGTCGCCCCCGGCCAGGCGATCGTGCTGTACGACGGCACGCGCGTGGTGGGCTCGGCGACCATCGCGTCGACGACGCGGGCCACGGCGGGCGCGGCCTGAGCCGTCGTTGGGCCGTCGCCGAGTCGTCGCGGAGCCGTCGCCGAGCCGTCCCTGAGGTGCACGACCGCGCCGGCTCACCCGGCGAGGAACTCCGCCAGCACCGGCGCCAGCACGCCCGGCTCCACCATGTGGGTCTGCCGGTCCACGGTGCCGTAGGTGCCCTCCGGGGCCGCCTCCGCGATCGCGCGGGCCGCCTCGTGCCACCACGCGTCGCTCGCGCCGCCCGCGAGCACCAGCAGGGGCACGGTGATCCCGGCGATCTCGGTGCGGGGCACCCGGCCGTCGCCCAGCACGGCGTCGTCGTGGGCGAGGCTCGGCGCCACCGACTCCATCCCCGCCCACATCGGGGACTGCCGGGCACCCCGGATCATCTCCTCGCCCAGCCCGCTGTGGCGCAGGAACAGCTCCACGGCGTCCCCGCGCCTGCCCTGCCCCAGCGCCTCGGTCAGCCGCTCCGTGTACTGGGCAGCCGCCCGCGCGGCGGCGTCGTCCATGGCGTACGGCACCTCGTACACGGCGGCCCGGCGCAGCGGCAGACCGCTCGCCGCCGCCCGGAGCACCAGCGCGCCGCCCGACGACATGCCGTACAGCGACGCCTCGCCGCCCACCGCCTCGATCAGCGCCGCCAGGTCCTCGATCTCGCGTTCCACCGCGTAGGGCGCCGTGTCGCCGCTCTCGCCGCGCCCCCGGCGGTCGTACACGGTGACGTCGAAACGGCCCGACAGCTCGGCGGCCAGCGGCGCCATCGTGGCGCCGGTCGACATGGCGCCGCTGACGAGCACGACCGCCGGTCCCCGCCCGGAGCGTTCGTAGGCGATGCGGGTGCCGTCACGCGAAACAGTCGTCATCTCCATGCCTGTGCAGACTGCCCTACGGCACCGGTTTCATCGCTCAGGACACCTCGACTTCGTAGAAACAGAGGTGGTCCTTGATCTCCGCGACCTCCGGCTTCGGGTCCGGGTAGGCCCACACCAGGTCCGCGGTGTCGGGCAGCGACCAGTAGGACGCGTCGCCCTTGAAGGGGCAGTGGGTGGTCGTGCCGGACGGCGTCAGCAGGTCGAGGCGCACGTCCTCGGCCGGGATGTAGTACCGGTCGGGACAGCCCGTCTCGTGCAGTACCAGCGCGCCGTCGCTCTCCGCGAGCACCTGCTCGTCGTGCACCACGCGCACGTGCCGGTCGCTCGACTCGACGGAGATGCGGTGTCCCTTGAGTCCCTTGGTCACGGTCGTCCTCCTGGTGGCAGTGGTCTGCGTCACGTACTACAGCGTCCCCGTAGGCAGGGTTCTTCCCCTCCGGACCGGGCCGTACGGTGGACGCCATGAACATCTGCGTCTTCCTCTCCGCCGCCGACCTCGACGAGCGCTACACCCGTCCCGCCAAGGAGTTCGCCGAACTGCTCGGCAAGGGCGGGCACACCCTCGTCTGGGGCGGCTCCGACGTCGGTCTGATGAAGGTGGTCGCCGACGGCGTGCAGGAGTCCGGCGGACGGCTGCTCGGGGTCTCGGTGGACTTCCTGGCGGCCAAGGCCCGCGAAGGCGCCGACGAGATGGTGATCGCGAAGGACCTGGCCGAGCGCAAGCGGCTGCTGCTGGAGAAGGCCGACGCCGTGGTCATCATGGTGGGCGGCACCGGCACGCTCGACGAGGCCACCGAGATCCTGGAGCTGAAGAAGCACGGGCACACCGACAAGCCGGTCGTCCTGCTCAACACCGCCGGCTTCTACGACGGTCTCAAGGAGCAGTTCCGCCGCATGGAGGACGAGGGCTTCCTGCCCCGCCCCCTCACCGAGCTGGTCTTCTTCGCCGAGGAGCCGGTGGGCGCGCTCGCCTACCTGGAGGAGAGCCAGGGCATCGAGTAGGGCGCCCGTGATGCGAGCATGGCGGGCATGGCTACACATGTGATCACCGGAGCGGGCTCCGGCATCGGCGCGGCCGTCGCCCGCCGCCTGCACGCACGCGGCGACGAGGTCGTGCTCCACGCGCGCGACGCGGGCCGCGCCAAGGAACTGGCCGCCGCGCTCCCCGGTGCGAAGACGCTGGTCGGCGACCTGTCCGACCCCGGCAAGCTGTCCTGGGCCCTCTCCCACCAGAGCCTGCCCGACCGGGTGGACTCGCTGCTGCACATCGCCGGGGTCGTCGACCTCGGAGCGGTCGGCGACCTCACCCCGAAGACCTGGCTCAACCAGCTCAACGTCAACCTCGTCGCCCCCGCCGAGCTGACCCGCCTCCTGCTGCCCCTGCTCCGCGTCGCCCAGGGCCACGTGCTCTTCGTCAACTCCGGCGCGGGCCTCGCCACCCACGCCGGCTGGGCCGCGTACGGCGCCTCCAAGCATGGCCTGAAGGCCCTCGCCGACGGCCTGCGCCAGGAGGAGCACGCGAACGGCGTCCGCGTCACCTCGGTCTACCCCGGCCGCACGGCCAGCCCCATGCAGGCCAAGGTCCACCAGCAGGAGGGCAAGGACTACGACCCGGCGAAGTGGATGGACCCCGAGTCCGTCGCCACGACCATCCTGATGGCCCTGGACCTCCCGAGGGACGCGGAGGTCAACGACCTGACGGTGCGCCCGGGACGGTGAGCGCCCTCCCGCAAGGGGCGGCGGGGGCGAGATCAAGCCCCGCACCCCTGCGTACGCTTGCCCCGTGAACGACGACTTCGCCCCCGCCACCGGCATCGGCAGCCTCCCGGGCCACGACGCCCGAGAGGCCGCCAAGACCGCCACCGGCAGCTTCGAGGACTTCCCCTTCCTCCCCGAGCTGCCCGCCCGCGGCCCCGGCGCCGACATGATCGGCCGCACCGCCGGGATGCTCGTCGAGCTGTACGCGCGCGTGGAGCCCAGCGGCTGGCGGCTCGGCGACCGTCCGGGCCGGGACACCAAACGCGCCCGCGCCTGGCTGGGCGAGGACCTCGACGCTCTGGAGGAGTTCACCCAGGGATACGAGGGCCCGCTGAAGGTCCAGGCCGTCGGCCCCTGGACCCTCGCCGCGGCTCTGGAACTGCGGGGCGGCGAGGCGGTCCTCTCCGACCCCGGCGCCTGCCGCGACCTCGCCGCCTCGCTCGCCGAGGGCCTGCGCCTGCACCTGGCGGAGATCCGGCGCCGCGTCCCCGGCGCCCGCCCCGTCCTCCAGCTCGACGAACCCTCCCTCACCGCCGTGCTGCGCGGCCAGGTCCGCACCGCCAGCGGCTACCGCACCCACCGCGCCGTCGACCGCCAGGTCGTGGAGGCGACGCTGCGCGAGGTCGCCGGGGTGCACGACGGCGGTCCGGTCGTGGTCCACTCCTGCGCGCCGGACGTGCCGTTCGCCCTGCTGCGCCGGGCGGGCGTCGCGGGCGTCTCCTTCGACTTCGCGCTCCTCACCGAGCGTGACGGCGACGCGATCGGCGAGGCCGTCGAGGGCGGCACCCGGCTGTTCGCCGGTGTCGTGCCGGGCACGGACACGGCATTGTCAGACCCTGCCGGTAGCGTTTCGGGTGTCAGAACGCTGTGGCGCAGGCTGGGGCTGCGTCCGGAGCTGCTCGCGGAGGCGGTCACCGTCACTCCGGCGTGCGGACTCGCGGGTGCCTCCCCGGACTACGCCCGGCGCGCGCTCGCCCACTGCGTCCGGGCGGCACAATCTCTCGCGGACAACCCAGAGTAACGGGAGGACATACGGTGGCCGGCGACAAGCAGGGCGACAAGCAGGCGGAGACGACGAGCGTGCCCGCCGAGGCGCGGGAGCGGCACGCGCAGCTCGCCGAGCAGATCGAGGAGCACCGCTTCCGGTACTACGTGAACGATGCGCCCGTCGTCAGCGACGCGGAGTTCGACCGGCTGCTGCGCACCCTGGAGGAGCTGGAGGAGCGGCACCCGGAGCTGCGCACCCCCGAGTCCCCGACCCAGAAGGTCGCCGGTGCCTACGCGACCGAGTTCACGGCCGTGCAGCACCCCACGCGGATGCTCTCCCTGGACAACACCTTCAACGACGACGAGCTGGCCGCCTGGTTCGACCGCATCGCCCGGGAGCTGGGCGAGCAGGAGTACCACTTCCTGTGCGAGCTGAAGGTCGACGGACTCGCCGTCAACCTCACCTACGAGCGCGGCCGCCTGGTCCGCGCCGCCACCCGCGGCGACGGCCGCACCGGCGAGGACATCACGCCCAACGTCCGCACCATCGCCGAGATTCCCGAGCGCCTGGCGGGCGACGAGGTCCCCGACCTCGTGGAGATCCGGGGCGAGGTCTACTTCCCGATGGAGAAGTTCCAGGAGCTCAACACCCGGTTGAACGAGGCGGGGGACAAGCCCTTCGCCAACGCGCGCAACGCGGCGGCCGGTTCACTGCGCCAGAAGGACCCGCGCGTCACCGCCTCCCGCCCGCTGCACATGGTCGTCCACGGCATCGGCATCCTGGAGGGCTACTCGGGCCTGACCCGCCTCTCGCAGGCGTACGACCTGCTGAAGACCTGGGGCCTGCCCACCTCCCCGCACAACCGGGTGGTCGACGGCCTGGACGGCGTACGGGACTTCATCGCGTACTACGGCGAGAACCGGCACTCCGTCGCGCACGAGATCGACGGAGTCGTCGTCAAGCTCGACGAGATCCGCCTCCAGGGCCGGCTCGGTTCCACCGCCCGCGCGCCCCGCTGGGCCATCGCCTACAAGTACGCGCCGGAGGAGGTCAACACCAAGCTGGTCGACATCAAGGTGGGCGTCGGCCGCACCGGCCGTGTCACGCCGTACGCGCAGGTCGAGCCGGTGACCGTGGCGGGCAGCGAGGTGGAGTTCGCCACCCTGCACAACCAGGAGGTCGTCAAGGCCAAGGGCGTGCTCATCGGCGACACCGTGGTGCTGCGCAAGGCCGGTGATGTGATCCCGGAGATCCTCGGGCCGGTCGCCGACCTCAGGGACGGCAGCGAGCGGGAGTTCGTGATGCCGGCCGAGTGCCCCGAGTGCGGGACGCCGCTGAAGGCGATGAAGGAGGGCGACATCGACCTCCGCTGCCCCAACGCCCGTGCCTGCCCGGCCCAGTTGCGCGAGCGGGTCGCCTACCTCGCGGGCCGGGAGTGCCTGGACATCGAGCACTTCGGCGGGGTCGTGGCGGCCGCGCTGACCGGACCGCTGGAGCCGGCCGAGCCGCCGCTGGTCGACGAGGGCGACCTCTTCGACCTCACCGTCGACAAGCTGCTGCCCATCAGGGCGTACGTCCTCGACCCGGACAGCGGGCTGCCCAAGCGCGACCCCGAGACCGGGGAGGAGAAGATCGCCACGGTCTTCGCCAACAAGGCGGGCGAGCCGAAGAAGAACACCGTCGCGCTGCTCCAGCACATCGAAGAGGCCAAGAACCGCCCGCTGGCCCGTTTCATCAACGGCCTCTCCATCCGCTACGTCGGGCCGGTCGCCGCCCAGGCCCTCGCCCGCGAGTTCCGCTCCATCGACCGCATCGAGCAGGCCACCGAGGAGGAGCTGGCGAGCACGGACGGGGTGGGCGGCACCATCGCCACCGCCGTCAAGGAGTGGTTCGCGGTGGACTGGCACCGCGAGATCGTGCGCAAGTGGAAGGCGGCCGGGGTCGCGTTGGAGGACCGCTCGACGGGGGAGGACGAAGGCCCGCGGCCGCTCGAAGGACTCACCGTCGTCGTCACCGGCACCCTGGAGAACTTCACCCGGGACGGCGCCAAGGACGCCCTCCAGAGCCGGGGCGCGAAAGTGACCGGATCGGTGTCCAAGAAGACGTCGTTCGTCGTGGTCGGTGACAACCCCGGTTCGAAGTACGACAAGGCGATGCAGCTGAAAGTGCCGGTTCTGAACGAGGACGGTTTCGCCGTTCTGCTCGAACAAGGACCCGAAGCGGCGGCGGACGTCGCGCTTTCGGCTGAGGAATAGCGGTTGAAGGCCACCCGATCGGCGCATATCAGATGCATACGGGTGGCCGGGTGGCATTCGGGCAACCGTCGACGACCAGTGCCCCTGGAAGCCTTCCGCGGCCTACTGTTGAGGTGTGCGCCCGCCGTGCCCAGCTGCGGTCGGGGCACCCCCCTGCCCCGAGCGACAGGGGGAGGGGTCTCCGACGCGGAGCCGTTGAAGGTGGTCGAGGCGGGGGCCGCGTGGCGTGGGCACCGCCGGCTGTGAGAGGGACGGGAATGGAACCGACCGAGAGCGCCGCCGCGGGCTCACGGCTGAGCCTGCGTCGCATGGCGGGCGCGTGGCACGTGAGCCGGTGGCTCGGGCAACGCGATGGTGGCGTCCCGCGTCCCGCGACGGGCAGCCGCATGCCGCAGGCCACCGGCCACACCACCGGACACCTCCACGGCGCCGCCGATCCGGACGGCGAACGGCACCTGTCCTGGCCCGCGTTGCCCGCGGCCGTCGTCGCGATCGCCGCCTTCGTCCTGGGCGCCGGTTTCTACCGGGCGTTCAGCGACGGACACGCCCTCTTCCCGTCCGGCACCGCCGGCTGGTCCCTGGCCGTGCTGGCCGGCATCGTCGTCGGCCACCTGGTGATGCTCGGCCGCTCCCGCTGGTGGGGCGGCACCGGCTCGGGCGCCGCCCTCACCCTCGCCGTCCTGCTGCTGTACGGCTGGGTCCCGGCCGGCATGGTCAGCCTCACCGTCGTCGTCCTGGTCGGGATAGCCCGCCGGGGCCGCTGGCGGCAGGGCGTCCTGCACGGCGCGGTGGACATCCTCGGCATCGCCGCGGGTGCCCTGGTGCTCGGCGTCTGCGGCTCCGTACCGTCCGTGGAGCACCCCTGGGACCCGGCCACCTGGGGGGTGTACGCGGCCCCCAAGGTGGTGCTCGTCGCCGTCGCCTACCTCGCCGTCACCCGGGCCCTGCTCTGGTACCTCCAGACCCCGCGCCCCGGCCTGCCCACCGTCGCCCGCACCGCCCTGGTCAGACAGGGACTGGTCGCGGTCGCGCTGCTCGGCATCGCCCCGCTGGTCTGCGTCGTCGCCGTCGCCAAGCCGCTGCTGCTGCCGCTGTTCGCCATCCCGCTCATCGCCCTCGACTCCACGCTGTGGATCGCCCGCGCCCGCGCCGAGGAGCAGCTGCGCGACCCGCTCACCGGCCTGCCCAACCGGCAGTGGCTCCTGGAGCGCACCTGGACCGCGCTGGACGACGCCGAGCGCATCGGCGCCCGCGCCGCCCTGATGCTGATCGACCTCGACCGTTTCCGGTCGGTCAACGACACACTCGGGCACCTCGCCGGCGACCGGCTGCTGCTGCAGACCGCCGACCGGCTGCGACAGGCCCTGCCGCGCGGGGCGGAGGCCGCGCGGCTCGGCGGTGACGAGTTCGCCGTCTTACTGCCCGTCGCCGACTCCACCACGTCGGCGACCCGGATCGCCCGGAGCCTGGTGGGCGCGCTCAGTTCCCCGATGGACCTGGACGGGCTCACCCTCGTCCTGGAGGCCAGCGCCGGCGTCGCCGTCTTCCCGGACCACGCGCTGGACGCCGAGGGGCTGCTGCGCCGCGCCGACGTGGCGATGTACCAGGCGAAGCGGGACCGCACCGGCGTGGAGGTCTACGAGTCCAAGCGGGACTCCAACACCCCGGACCGGCTCGGCCTCCTCGGCGACCTGCGCCGGGCCCTGGACGCCCACGAGGTCCAGCTGCACTACCAGCCCAAGGTCCGCTTCGACGGCCAGGTCGCGGGCCTGGAGGCGCTGGTGCGCTGGGTGCACCCGGAGCGGGGCAAGGTGCCGCCGGACGAGTTCATAGCGATCGCCGAGTCCTCCGGGCTGATGCCCCACCTCACCGAGTACGTACTGGAGACGGCGCTCGGCCAGGTCGCCCGGTGGCGCGCCCAGGGGCTGTTCGTGCCGGTCGCGGTCAACGTCTCCCCGCGCGACGTCCACACCCCCGGCTTCGCGGGCTCGGTGGCCGCCCGGCTCGCCCGGCACGGAGTCCCCGCGGGAGCGCTCCAGCTCGAAATCACGGAGCACGTCCTCCTGGAGGACCCGCAGCGCGCGGCCGACACCCTCAACGCACTCACCGGACACGGCGTCAAGATGTCGCTGGACGACTTCGGCACCGGTTACTCCTCCCTCGTCCACCTGCGCAGGCTGCCCGTCAGCGAGCTGAAGATCGACCGCTCGTTCGTGGCCCGGCTGGCCATCGACAACGAGGACGCCGAGATCGTGCGCTGCACCGTCGACCTCGCGCACTCGCTCGGCCTGCTCGTCGTCGCCGAGGGCGTGGAGGACGACGAGACCTGGGAGCGCCTGCGGGACCTCGGCTGCGACGCCGTACAGGGCTGGCTGGTCGCGGCCGCGATGCCCCCGGAGGAGACCACCGCCTGGCTGCTCGCCCGCGGCTCCCGCGGCTGGGTCCGGACCGCCGCCGCCCTGCCCGCCGCGGCCAGCGACGAGTGACCCGACCACGACGGCCACGACAACCACTTCCCGCGCAGCACGGCCCGGGACGCGCGGCGCCGTGGAAGCGCCCCGGGGAAACCGTTTAACGGACACGGGGCCCGGCCCCATAGGATTGGGCCAAACCGATTGGGCCGAATCGACGGGGACAAGCGACTTGTCCCGGCCGAAGTGCCCCGACCACACACTCACCCAGAGGAACGCTGCATGCCTGGCATCACGCGCGAGGAGGTCGCCCACCTCGCCCGGCTGGCGCGTCTGGAGCTGAAGCCCGAAGAGCTCGAGCACTTCGCGGGACAGCTGGACGACATCATCGGCGCGGTCGCCCGCGTCAGCGAGGTCGCCGACCAAGACGTACCGCCGACCTCGCACCCGCTCCCGCTGACGAACGTCATGCGGCCGGACGAGGTCCGTCCGTCGCTCACGCCCGAGCAGGCGCTTTCCGGCGCCCCGGCCCAGGAGCAGCAGCGTTTCAAGGTGCCGCAGATCCTGGGGGAGGAGTAAGCCATGAGCGACATCATCAGGCTCACCGCGGCCGAGATCGCCGCGAAGATCGCCTCCGGCGAGCTGACCGCCGTCCAGGTCACCGAGGCCCACCTGGCCCGCATCGAGGCCGTCGACGAGAAGGTGCACGCCTTCCTGCACGTCGACCGCGAGGGCGCGCTGGCCCAGGCCCGCGCCGTCGACGAGAAGCGCGAGCGCGGGGAGAAGCTCGGCCCGCTGGCCGGCGTCCCCCTCGCGCTCAAGGACATCTTCACCACCGAGGGCATCCCCACCACCGTCGGCTCGAAGATCCTCGAGGGCTGGATCCCGCCGTACGACGCGACCGTCACCCAGCGCCTCAAGGCCGCCGACGTCGTCATCCTCGGCAAGACCAACATGGACGAGTTCGCCATGGGGTCCTCCACCGAGAACAGCGCCTACGGCCCGACCGGCAACCCCTGGGACCTCACCAAGATCCCCGGCGGCTCCGGCGGCGGCTCCTCCGCGGCACTCGCCGCCTTCCAGGCCCCGCTCGCCATCGGCACCGACACCGGCGGCTCCATCCGCCAGCCCGCGTCCGTCACCGGCACGGTCGGCGTCAAGCCGACCTACGGCGGCGTCTCCCGGTACGGCATGGTGGCCTTCTCCTCCTCCCTCGACCAGGGCGGCCCCTGCGCCCGCACGGTCCTGGACGCGGCCCTGCTGCACGAGGTGATCGCCGGGCACGACCCGATGGACTCCACCTCCATCGACGCCCCCGTCCCCGCGGTCGTCGAGGCCGCCCGCAACGGCAGCGTCGACGGCATGCGCGTCGGCGTCGTCAAGCAGTTCCGCGGCGAGGGCTACCAGGCCGGTGTCGTGCAGCGCTTCGACGAGTCCGTCGAGCTGCTGAAGTCGCTGGGCGCCGAGATCGTCGAGCTGGACTGCCCGTCCTTCGACCTCGCGCTCTCCGCGTACTACCTGATCGCCCCCTCCGAGTGCTCCTCCAACCTCGCCCGCTTCGACGGCCTGCGCTACGGCGCCCGCGTCGGCGACGACGGCACGCACTCCGCCGAGGAGGTCACCTCCCTGACCCGCGAGGCCGGGTTCGGCCCCGAGGTCAAGCGCCGCATCATGCTCGGCACGTACGCCCTGTCGAGCGGGTACTACGACGCTTACTACGGCAGCGCCCAGAAGGTCCGCACCCTCATCAAGCAGGAGTTCGAGCGGGCCTTCGAGCAGGTCGACGTGATCGTCTCCCCGACGACCCCGACCACCGCCTTCGCGATCGGCGAGCGCGCCGACGACCCGATGGCGATGTACCTGGCCGACCTGTGCACCATCCCCACCAACCTGGCGGGCAACGCGGCCATGTCGCTGCCCTGCGGCCTCGCGCCCGAGGACAACCTGCCGGTGGGTCTGCAGATCATCGCCCCCGCCATGAAGGACGACCGGCTCTACAAGGTCGGCGCCGCCGTCGAGGCCGCCTTCGTGGAAAAGTGGGGCCACCCGCTGATCGAGGAGGCACCGTCGCTGTGAGCGCACTGTCCAAGGCCAAGGGCTTCAAGAAGTCCAAGTCCGGTCTGTACGTCTCGATGGCCACCTCGGCGTTCGGCGCCGTGGGTGTCTACAAGCAGATCAAGAAGGCGCGTGGCGAGAGTGACACGCTGCGGCTGCTCGACGCCGTCGTGACCGGCGCCGCGGTCGTCACCAACCTCGCCATCCTCTACCGCGAGCTGAAGCGCCTCGGCGACGACGACGTCCTGCTGGGCTGAGAGGGAAGTTTCACCGTGACCACCACGACCGACCTGGTGTCGTACGAGGACGCACTCGCGTCGTACGACCCCGTCATGGGCCTTGAGGTCCATGTCGAACTCGGCACCCACACCAAGATGTTCTGCGGCTGTTCGACCGCGCTCGGTGCCGACCCCAACACCCAGACCTGCCCCGTCTGCCTCGGCATGCCCGGCGCGCTCCCGGTCGTCAACGCGACCGGCGTCGAGTCGGCGATCAAGATCGGTCTCGCGCTGAACTGCGAGATCGCCGAGTGGTGCCGCTTCGCCCGGAAGAACTACTTCTATCCGGACATGCCGAAGAACTTCCAGACCTCCCAGTACGACGAGCCGATCGCCTTCGACGGCTACCTCGACGTGCAGCTGGAGGACGGGGAGACCTTCCGCGTCCAGATCGAGCGCGCCCACATGGAGGAGGACACCGGCAAGTCGCTGCACGTCGGCGGCGCGACCGGCCGGATCCACGGCGCCTCGCACTCCCTGCTCGACTACAACCGCGCCGGCATCCCGCTCATCGAGATCGTCACCAAGCCGATCGAGGGAGCGGGCGAGCGGGCCCCCGAGGTCGCCCGGGCGTACGTCCGTGAGCTGCGCGAGCTCATCCGCGCCCTCGGCGTGTCCGAGGCCCGCATGGAGATGGGCCAGATGCGCTGCGACGTCAACCTGTCGCTGCGCCCGCACGGCCGGGAGAAGTTCGGCACCCGCAGCGAGACCAAGAACGTCAACTCGCTGCGCTCCGTCGAGCGCGCCGCCCGCTTCGAGATCCAGCGGCACGCCGCCGTGCTGAACGACGGCGGCACGATCATCCAGGAGACCCGCCACTTCCACGAGGACACGGGGTCCACCACCTCGGGCCGCGTGAAGGAGGAGGCCGAGGACTACCGGTACTTCCCGGAGCCCGACCTGGTGCCCGTCGCCCCGTCCCGCGAGTGGGTCGAGGAGCTGCGGGCGGGACTGCCCGAGCTGCCGCTGGTGCGCCGCAACCGGCTCCGCGAGGAGTGGGGCATCTCCGGCAACGACATGCAGTCCATCCTCAACGCCGGAGCGCTGGACCCGATCGTCGCCACCATCGACGCCGGTGCCGACGCGGCCTCCGCCCGCAAGTGGTGGATGGGCGAGCTGGCCCGCAGCGCCAACGAGTCGGGCAAGGCGCTCGACGAGCTGGCGATCACGCCGGTCCAGGTCGCCCGCGTCGCCGAGCTGGTGACCAAGGGCGAGCTGAACGACAAGCTGGCCCGCCAGGTCATCCTCGGCGTCCTCGCCGGTGAGGGCACTCCGGACGAGGTCGTCGACAAGCGCGGCCTGAAGGTCGTCTCCGACGAGGGCGCGCTCACCACCGCCGTCGACGAGGCCATCGCCGGCAACCCGGGCATCGCGGACAAGATCCGCGGCGGCAAGGTGGCGGCCGCCGGCGCCCTGGTCGGCGCGGTCATGAAGGCGACCCGGGGCCAGGCGGACGCGGCCCGCGTCAAGGAACTGATCCTGGAGAAGCTGGGCGTCACCGAGGGCTGAGCCCGAGGGTCGAGACCCGCTACACCACGAGCCCTGGGGGGACGCGCCGAGCCCGGCGCGTCCCCCCAGGGCCGTTGTTGTGAATAAGCCCACTAAGTCCGCAAAGGATCACTTCTGGCTGCAAGAGTGATTCCGCATTGCTCATGCGTTCTTTGCGGGCCGTTCACACCATGGACGACCGTTCCCGGTGTTCCCGGCTTCACGGGTGTTCCCGGTCAAAGATCCACAATCAGACACCCCTGGGAGCACGTTCGTGGCAGCCCTCGCACGCTGGTGTGTTCAACGTCGCCTCGTCACCGTCCTGCTCTGGCTGCTCGCCCTCGGCGGGGTGGCCACGGCCGCCACGGTCGCCGGCTCCGCGTACTCCAACGACTACGGGATCCCCGGCACCGGCTCCGACCGCGCCTCCCGGCTGCTCGAATCCCGCTTCCCCGACCTCGGCGGCGACAGCGACACGATCGTCTGGCACACCACGACCGGCACCGTCCGCGCCGCCGACGTCGAGCAGGCCATGACCCGCACCCTGGACCGCATCGCGGACCTGCCCGGGGTGGCCGCGGTCATCAGCCCGTACGACGACCCCGACTCGCCCCTGATCAGCGAGAACGCCGACACCGCATACGCGACCGTCACCTTCGCGGCCGCCTCCCAGGACATCGACGCGGGCCAGGCGCGGGCCGTGGTGGACGCCGCCGAGGCGGCCGAGACCGACGGACTCCGCGTCGAACTGGGCGGCGGCGCCATAGCGCTCACCGAGTCCGGCGGCAGCCACCTCGCCGAGGCCGTCGGCGTGGCCGTGGCCGCGGTCGTCCTCTTCCTGGCCTTCGGCTCCGTCGCCGCGGCCCTGCTGCCCATCGCCACCGCGCTGGTCTCCGTCGGCACCGCCTACGCCGGCATCACCCTCCTCGGCCACGCCATGACCGTCGCCGACTTCGCGCCCATGCTGGGCACCCTCATCGGACTCGGCGTCGGCATCGACTACGCCCTGTTCATCGTCACCAGACACCGGCGCGGACTGAAGCGGGGCCTGTCCGTGGCGGACGCCGCCGCCGACGCCGTGGCGACCACCGGACGAGCCGTCGTGTTCGCGGGTGCCACCGTCTGCATCGCCCTGCTGGGCATGCTGATCCTCCGGCTGAGCTTCCTCAACGGCGTCGCCGTCGCCGCCTCGCTGACCGTGCTCCTCACCGTCGCCGCGTCCGTGACGCTGCTGCCCGCCCTGCTGTCGTACATCGGACCGCGCGCCCTGAGCCGCCGCGAGCGGCGCCGGCTCGCCGAGCACGGCCCCGAGCCCGAGGTACCGACCGGGTTCGCCGCCCGCTGGTCGGCCTTCGTCGAGCGCCACCCGAAACTGCTCGGCGCGCTCGCCCTCGTCGTCATCACCGTCATCGCCCTGCCCACCCTCGGCCTGCGCCTGGGCACCTCCGACCAGGGCAACGACCCCAAGGCCAGCACCACCCGCCAGGCCTACGACCTGCTCGCCGACGGCTTCGGCCCCGGCGTCAACGGCCCGCTCACCCTGGTCACCGAGGTGCGCGGCGCCGAGGACCGGCTCGCCCTGGACAACCTGGACGCCACCCTGCGCACCACCGAGGGCGTCTCCTCGGTGACCCCGGTGATGTACAACTCCGGCGGCGACGCCGCGTACCTCACCGTCGTACCCGAGTCGGCGCCGCAGTCCGAGGACACCAGCGACCTGGTCGAGCGGCTGCGCTCCGAGGTGCTGCCGCGGGCCGAGGCCGGCACCGCGCTCGACGTGCACGTCGGCGGCGTGACGGCGGGCTACGACGACTTCGCCGACGTCATCGTCGGCAAGCTGCCCCTGTTCGTCGGCGTCGTCATCGGCCTGGGCTGCCTGCTGCTCCTGCTGGCCTTCCGGTCCGTCGGCATCCCGCTCAAGGCCGCCGCCATGAACGTCGCCGCCGTCGCCGCCGCCTTCGGCGTGGTCGTGGCGATCTTCCAGTGGGGCTGGGGGAGCGAACTGCTCGGCCTCGGCAGTGCGGGGCCGATCGAACCCTTCCTGCCCGTGATCATGGTCTCGGTGCTCTTCGGGCTCTCCATGGACTACCAGGTCTTCCTGGTCAGCCGGATGTACGAGGAGTGGCTGGAGACCGGCGACAACCGCCGGGCCGTCCGGGTCGGGCTCGCCGAGACCGGCCGCGTGATCAACTCCGCCGCCGTCATCATGATCTCGGTCTTCCTCGCCTTCGTCCTCAGCGGTGACCGGGTGATCGCCATGTTCGGCATCGCGCTGGCCGCCGCGGTCGCCCTGGACGCCTTCGTCCTGCGCACCCTCCTGGTGCCCGCCCTGATGCACCTGCTCGGCCGGGCCAACTGGTGGCTGCCGCGCCGCCTGGACGCCCTCCTGCCGCGCATCAGCATCGAGCCGCCCGAGTGCCGGGCCGCCCATGAGAGGCTGGCCGCGGCGACGGACGCCGAGGTGGCGGACGTCCTTGCGGAGGAGGAACGGCAGCGGGATGTACGCGATACCACTGGGTGACGACGGAGCCGAACTGCGCCCCCTGGAGACCTGGCACGCCGAGGAGTTCCTGGCCCACCTGGACCGCGGCCGGGACTTCATCACCGAGCACATCCCCTTCGGAGCGAAGGCCACCGACGTGGACTCGGCGCGCGCGGTGCTCCAGGCCTACGTCGACCGGCACGCCGCCGACAGCGGCTTCCTGCACGGGCTGTGGCTGGACGGCACCCTCGTCGGCGGCCTGCTCTACCGCGTCTTCGACGCCGCCACCGGCGTCTGCGAGATCGGCTGCTGGCTGGAGCCCGCCGGAACGGGCCGCGGCCTGGTCACCCGCGGTGCCCGCGTACTGATCGACTGGGCCTTCGACGAGCGCGGCATGCACCGCGTGGAGTGGCACGCCTCCTCGGCGAACACCCCGAGTGTCAACGCCGCGCGGCGACTCGGCATGATGCGTGAGGGCGTGCTGCGCGAAAGCTTTCCCTACCGGGGCACGCGCCAGGACATGGAGGTGTGGGCGGTGCTCGCACCCGAGTGGCGGGCCGCACGGGAAGCACGCGCGCGTGCCGCTCAAAGGGATCATTAAGGGACCTCTCAGACAGCGTCCGTACGGTGCGAGGCATGGGAACGAAGACAGTGGACGAGACCGGCGTGAAGACCGACGAGCACAAGACGGACGAGGCGGCCGAGGCGGCCGAGGCGACCGAGGCCTCCGAGTCCATTGAGGTCACCAAGGCGGCCGAGGCCCCTGAGGCGGCCGAGACCGACACCCCCGAGGACGCCGACGCGGCCGCGGACGAGGACACGGACGGCACCGAAGGGACCGCGGCGGCCCCCACCGGCGTCGGCCAGGGCGCGGGCGCCGTGGTCTCCGCCGGTCTCGGCATCGTCTCCCTGACCGGCAGCTGGGTCGGCACCGTGGCCTCCGCGCGCGAGTCGCTGATGGGCCAGCTGCAGACCTCCTCGTCGTCGGACGTCGGCACGCTGATCGAGAAGGGCTACGGCAACGCCTGGCAGGCCACCGCGATGTGGGGCGGCATCTTCGCCCTGGTCGCGCTGATCGTCGGCGTCGTCGTGCTGGCCCGTCCCGCGTTCGGCGCGCCCGGCCGCCCGCAGGCCCCGTGGATCAAGTCGGTCGCCTGGGCGGGCGTCGCCCTCGGCGTCATCGGCCTGCTGCTGGCCGTCCTGAAGTACACGGACGTCCTGCTGGGGCTGCCCGCCACCGGCTGACCAGGCATTTCCGAGGGGTCTTGGGACGGTCGCCCGCCTGTGGCGCGCGCCCTAAGACCCCTTACGCGCGTCTAAGACCCCTCACGCGCCTCTAAGGCCCCGCGCGGCGCCGAAGATGCGGAACATACCCGATGTGGCCCACCCCCCTGGGAGACGAAGGTTGAGGCATCGCAAGCAAGCAAGCGAAGCCGAAACCGAACCGAAGCCGAGGGGCACACCATGTACGAGTACGAGTTCCAGCAGTACCGTTCCGCCGAACTGATCCGCCGCGCCGACGAGGCCCGGCTGGCCCGCGAGGTGCTCCGGGCCCGTCGCGCCGCCCGCCGCCAGGCCCGCCACGGCGGTGCCGTGGCCGAGAGCCATACGCCGCGCCGGCGCGGGCACCGGTTCGCCCGGACCGCGTGAACGGGGGAGCCGGGGAGGGGGGCCGCACGGCCTCCCTCCCCGCCGTCGTTCCCGCCGCCGTTGCGGCCACCGTCGTTCCGGCCGCGGTCCAGCTGCCGAAAACCGGTGACCCGCTGTCGTACCCGCGTGCGATGCTCGGGTCCGTGGAGACCAGGTCCGTCAGTCCCGTGTTCGTCGGCCGCACCGGCGAACTGGACACGTTGAACGACGCGCTCGCCCGCGCCACGGGCAGCGACGCCGCCGGGGCGCCCGCCACCAGGGCGCCCGCCACCGGCGGAGAGCCGCAGGCACTGCTGCTCGGCGGCGAGGCCGGCGTCGGCAAGACCCGCCTCGTCGAGGAGTTCGCCGCCGCGGCGGACCGGCGCGGCGCCGTCGTCGCACTGGGCGGCTGCGTGGAGATCGGCGCCGACGGGCTGCCCTTCGCGCCCTTCTCCACCGCGCTGCGCGCCCTGCGCCGCCACCTGCCCGAGGAACTGGCCGCCGCGGCCGCCGGCCAGGAGGAGGAGCTGGCCCGGCTGCTGCCCGAACTGGGCGAGGGCACCCCGGTCACCGGCGGCGGCCGGCACGACGAGGAGAGCATGGC
The DNA here is from genome assembly GCF_044327745.1 of Streptomyces sp. NPDC018026. Classification (NCBI taxonomy): domain Bacteria; kingdom Bacillati; phylum Actinomycetota; class Actinomycetes; order Kitasatosporales; family Streptomycetaceae; genus Streptomyces; species Streptomyces sp. NPDC018026. The sequence goes on along the minus strand of NZ_JBIRFY010000006.1, from coordinate 12,998 downwards.
CCGGCTCTTCGAACTCACCGCCCGCCTCCTGGAGCGCGTCGCCGCCCGGCACACCGTCGTCCTCGTCCTGGAGGACCTGCACTGGGCCGACGCCTCCACCCGCCACCTGATCGCCTACCTCTTGCGCACCCTGCGCACCGGCCGCCTCGTCGTCCTCGCCACCTACCGCTCCGACGACATCCACCGCCGCCACCCGCTGCGCCCGCTGCTCGCCGAGCTGGACCGGCTGCGCACCGTCCGCCGCCTCGAACTCGGCCGCTTCACCCGCGACGAGGTGGGCCGCCAGATCGCCGGGATCCTCGCCCACGAGCCCGACCCGCTCCAGGTCGACGAGATCTTCGAACGCTCCGACGGCAACGCCTTCTTCGTCGAGGAACTCGCCGTCGCCGCACGCGTCGGCAGCTGCACCGGCCTCACCGACTCCCTGCGCGACCTGCTCCTGGTCCGCGTCGAAGCCCTGCCCGAGAGCGCCCAGCGGGTCGCCCGGATCGTCGCCGAGGGCGGCTCCACCGTCGAGTACCGGCTGCTCGCCGCCGTCGCCCGGCTCGCCGAGGACGACCTCATCGAGGCGCTGCGCTCCGCGGTGAACGCCAACATCCTGCTCCCCGCGCCCGACGGCGACGGCTACCGCTTCCGGCACTCCCTGGTCCGCGAGGCGGTCGGCGACGACCTGCTCCCCGGCGAACGCTCCCGCCTCAACCGGCGCTACGCCGAAGCCCTGGACGCCGATCCCACGCTGGTGCCCGCCGCCGAGCGCGTGATGCGCCTGGCCAGCTACTGGTACCACGCCCACGCCCCCGCCAAGGCCCTGCCGGCCGTCCTGGACGCCTCCGTCGAGGCTCGCCGCCGGCACGCCTACTCCGAACAGCTGCGGCTGCTGGAACGCGCGATGGAGCTGTGGGACTCCGCCCCCGACGACGTACGCGCCACCCTGCGCCCCGTCGACTGCGCCGAGGTCTACCCTCCCCCACTGCCCGAACGGCGCGGGGGGACCCCCAGCGGCTGCGACCCCGCCACCACGCCGCTGCGCTACCTGGACCTGATGGCCGAGGCCGCCGTCGCCGGGCGGCTGTGCGGGGAGCGCGAACGCGCCATGAAGATCACCAAGCGGGCGCTGCGCCTCCTGGAGGACGAACAGGACACGGGCACCGGGACGGGCGCGGACGGCCGGGACCCGCAGCGCGCGGCCTGGTTCTGGACCCAGCGCTCGCTGCTGGTCCAGGCCCAGGGCCGCGGCGACGGCTGGCGGGAGCTGGGCATCGCCCAGGAACTGGTCCGCGGCCTGCCGCCGTCCCAGGTGCACGCCGAGGTGCTTGCCATGTCCGCCAACTGGTCGATGCTCCACAGCCCCGGCCCCGACGCGATGACGGCGGCCGAACGGGCCGTCGAGTACGCGCGCATGGTGGGTGCCGAGGAGATCGAGCTGAACGCCCGGCTCACCCTCGGCGGCCTGATGGTGGACGCCGGGCAGATTGACGCCGGACTCGCCGAGATGTTCCAGGTCAGGGATCTGGTGGTGGCCCAGGACCGGTCCGCCGTGGTGGCCCGCAGCCACGTCAACCTGCCCTCGTCCCTGGAAGGCGTCGGCCGCTCGCGGGAGGCGCTCGGCATCCTGCGCGAGGGCATCGACCTCACCCGGCGCAGAGGGCTGCTGGAGTCCGAGGCCTGGGTCTGGGGCAACCTCGCCGAGTCGCTGGTCTCGCTGGGCCGCTGGGACGAGGCCCTCGAAGCCGCCGACCGGGCCGGAGCACCGGGCCGCGGCCCCGCACCACGCGGCGGCGCCGCACTCAAACGCGCCGTCGTCGCCCTCGCCCGCGGCGAGCGGGCCGAGGCCGCCGGACTGCTCGCCGAGGCCCGCGCCGCCTACGGCACCCACGACCCCATGCCGCAGCACCGCCTGCCGCTGGCGGCCCTCACCGTCGGCGTCGCCGCGGCCGAGGGACGCCTCCCCGACGCCCGCGCCGAACTGACCCGCGTCCTGGACGCGGGCTTCCCGCCCGGCACCCAGCGCTTCGGCTGGCCCCTGCTGCTGTCCGCCGCCGTGGCGGAGGCCGACGCCCGCGGCCTGCCGGCCGCCGAGGAGGGCCGCGCCGACCACCTCGACCGCCTTGCCGAGGCCGCGAAGCACCTGACGACGGGCGCCCCGGTCTGGGTCGCCCACGAGCGCTGGGTCCGCGCCGAACTCCACCGCGCCCGGGGCCGCGACACCCCGCGGCTCTGGTCCGAGGCGGTCACCGCCTTCGAATGCCTGGAGCGTCCCTACGATCTCGCCCGCGTCCGCCACCGGCTGGCCGACGCCCTCCTGACCACCGGCGGCGACGACGAGCGCGCCCGGGCCACGGAGCTGCTGCGCCTGGCCCGCACCGTCGCCGACCATCTCGGCGCGCGCCCGCTGTCCGACGCGGTCGCCGTGCTCGGCCGGCGGGCCCGCCTCACCCTCGGCCGCGCCGCCGATCCCGGACCCGCGTCCGGGCCCGCCGACCCGGCCGACGCCCTCGGCCTCACCGGCCGGGAGCGGGACGTCCTGCGGCTGGTCTCCGACGGTCGCACCAACCGGCAGATAGCCGAGGAGCTGTTCATCTCGCCCAAGACGGCCAGCGTCCACGTCTCCAACATCCTGGCCAAGCTCGGCGTCTCCGGCCGCGGCGAGGCGGCGGCGGTGGCCCACCGGCTGGCGCTGTTCCCCGCCGAACGGCTCACGTCCCGTTCGACGGAGTGAGGCTTACCCTGTAAGGGACGCCGACCGACGGAGGCCCGATGTTCAACGCATTCGAGGAACTGTTCTCGCCCGGCCGCAAACACACCACCGACGAGCAGAACCGCCTCGAACTGACCCGCGAGGACGTGGGCGACGGCGACCCCGCTCGCGGCCCCATAGACCTCACGTCGGGCAAGGTCCTCGTCCACCGGACGCGTTCCGAGACGGAGGCGGAGGAACTCGGGGCCCCGTCCCCGGAGGACGAGTAGCCGGCCGCCTACTTCACCTCCAGCTCCAGGATCCGGTCGTCGTCGCCCTTGGCGTCGCCGCGGCCGTCCGTGTTGCTGGTCACCAGCCACAGCTTGTCGCCGCCCGCCGGGGCCACCGTACGCAGCCGGCCGTACTCGCCCTCCAGGAACGCCTGCGGGTCGGCCGCGGCCTCCGTCCCCTTCAGCGGGATCCGCCACAGCCGCTCACCGCGCAGCCCCGCCATCCACACGGAGCCCTCGGCATACGCGATGCCGCTGGGGGAGGCCTCGTCGGTGCGCCACTGCGCGACCGGGTCGCGGAAGCCGGAGCCGCCGCCCTTGCCCTCCGCCTCGGGCCAGCCGTAGTTGCCGCCCGGCTCGATCGCGTTCAGCTCGTCCCAGGTGTCCTGACCGAACTCCGAGGCGAACAGCCGCTGCTTGTCGTCCCAGGCCAGTCCCTGCACGTTCCGGTGGCCGTACGAGTACACGGGGGAGTCGGGGAAGGGGTTGCCGGGCGCCGGTTCGCCGTCCGGGGTCATCCGCAGGATCTTGCCGCCGAGGGACTTCCTGTCCTGCGACAGACCGGTGTCACCGCTCTCGCCCGTGCCCGCGTAGAGCATCTTGTCGGGGCCGAAGGCGATCCGCCCGCCGTTGTGGACGACCCCCTTGGGGATGCCCCGGAAGACCGTGTCCGGCGCGCCCAGCTGCTCGCCCGACGGCTTCTTCTCGTCGTACAGCATGCGCACGACGCGGTTGTCCGAGGCGGAGGTGAAGTACGCGTAGATCATGTGGTCCGAGGCGTAGTCGGGGGAGAGCGCGATGCCGAGCAGGCCGCCCTCGCCGGACGGGGACACCCCCGGCACCTCGCCCAGCTCGGTCTTCTTGCCCGACTTCGCGTCGACGCGCGTGATCGTGGCCTCGTCGCGCGAGGAGACCAGCAGGCCGCCGCCCGGCAGCGGGGCCAGGCCCCAGGGGCTGTTCAGCCCCGTGGCGACCGTGCGGAGCACCTTGACCGAGCCCTTGGCGGGCGGTGCCTGCTCGGTGGGCGATCCGGCGGGCGGGGACTGCGCCGCCGTACTGGTGGGGGAGGCACCGCGGTCCGTTCCGGACGGGTCCGCGCCGTCGGAGGAGCCGGAGGAGCAGCCGGCCGTCAGCAGGAGAGCGGCGGTCAGCACGGCCGGCACGGCTCGACGTTGCACGATCTTGGTCCCTTCGACGCGGCGGGTTCTCCCTGTCATACACCGCAGGGGCTCCCCAAGTTCCCGATCGCCGAATCCCGAATCCCGAACCGCGAACCGCGAACCCCGAACCCGTACCCGTACCCGTAACCCCGGATCAGGCGCCCGGCCGGCCGGGCGCCGCGGGCCTCACCCCCAGGAACCCTGCGCGGGCGGCAGCGCCCACACCTCCGCCAGGTCCCGCTCGGTCAGCCGCAGCCGGGCCGCCCCCGCGTTCTGCGTCACCCAGCGCTCCTGCTTGGTGCCCGGCACCGGCACCACGTGCCGCCCCTGCGCCAGCACCCAGGCCAGCGCCACCTGCGCCGCGGTGACCCCGTCGCCGTGCCGGGCCGCGATCCGGCGCAGCGCGGCCACGATCGGCTGGTTGGCGGCCATCATCTCGGCGGTGAAGCGGGGGTGCCGGGCCCGCAGGTCCTCCGGTTCGAAGCCCTGGCCGGGCGTCAGCGTGCCGGTCAGGTAGCCGTTGCCCAGCGGCATCGCGGCCAGGAAACCGACGCCGCGCGAGACGCACCACGGCAGCAGGGTCCGCAGCGCCTCCGGGGACCACACCGACAGCTCGGCCTCCACCGCGCTCACCGGGAAGACCTGCTGTACGCGCTCCAGTTGATGGATCGTCCCGTCGTGCAGCCGTGCCCCCGGCCGCCGGGCCGAGCGCGCCCCGACCGCGCAGAGGCCGAGCGCCCGCACCTTCCCGGCCCGCACCAGCTCCGCCATCGCGCCCCAGGTCTCCTCGACGGGTATCTCCGGGTCGGCGCGGTGCAGTTGGTAGAGGTCGATGACGTCCGTCTGGAGCCGGCGCAGAGACGCGTCGCAGGCACGTTTCACATAGCCGGGGCGGCCGTTGGCCACGATGTGCTGCTCACCCACCAGCAGACCGACCTTGGTCGACACGAAGGCCTCGGACCGCCGCTCCCTCAACACCCGCCCCAGCAGCAGCTCGTTGGTGAACGGGCCGTACATGTCCGCCGTGTCCAGCAGGGAGACCCCGAGGTCGAGGGCCCGGTGCACGGCCCTGAGCGACTCGTCGCCCCGCTGCCGCGAGGCGCTGTACGCCCAGTTCATCGGCATGCACCCCAGTCCGACGGCCCCCACCGCGAGTGCCGTCGCGCCGATCGTCCTGCGCTCCACCGGTCGTGACCCTCCCTTGTCGGACCACCCAACCTAACCTTTGCCTCTCGGCCCCCTGACATAGCCTCCTGACCATGACTGCTGACGTGTGGCTGCCCATCCCGCCGGACGAGATCGAGGGCCTTCCCGAAGGTCCCGCCTACCGCCACTGGGACGGCGAGGAGACCTTCCCCGCCGACCCGGCCGACTGCGCCTTCTACGTCGTGCCCTACATGAAGCCCAGCACGGTGGGGGTGCGCCCGCTGGCCGAGATGCGCTCCGTCCAGGTCGTCCAGACCCTCTCCGCGGGCATCGACCACGTCGAACCCGGCCTGAAGCACCTGCCCGCCGGGGTACGGCTGTGCAACGCGCGCGGCGTGCACGAGGCCAGCACCGCCGAGCTGACCCTGGCCCTGGTCCTGGCCTCGCTGCGCGGCATCCCGGACTTCGTGCGGGCGCAGGACCGCGGCGAGTGGCTCGGCGGGTTCCGGCCCGCGCTCGCGGACCGGACGGTCCTCATCGTCGGGTACGGGTCGATCGGCGCCGCGATCGAGGACCGGCTCGTGCCGTTCGAGGTCGCGCCGGTGGTGCGCGTCGCGCGCTCCGCCCGCACCACGGAGCGCGGCCCCGTGCACCCGCTCACCGAACTCCCCGCCCTGCTCCCGACGGCCGACGTCGTCATCCTGTCCACACCGCTCACCGAGGCCACCCGGGGACTGGCCGACGCCGAGTTCCTGGCCCGGATGAAGGACGGTGCCCTGCTCGTCAACGTGGCGCGCGGACCGGTCGTGGACACGAAGGCGTTGCTCGCCGAACTGGAGAGCGGACGCCTCACCGCGGCCCTCGACGTGACCGACCCCGAACCGCTGCCGCCGGGCCACCCCCTGTGGCATGCTCCCGGCATAGTCGTCAGCCCGCACGCGGGCGGTCCGACCTCCGCCTTCCTGCCGCGCGCCGAGCGGCTGCTGGTGGACCAGTTGACCCGGTTCGTGAACCGGGAGCCGCTGCGCAACGTGATCCTGACGACGGGGTCGTAATCCGTTTCGGGCACCCTCCGCGACTCCCCGGATGCGGTGGGTGCGCGCATATCCGCTGGTCGTCACGGAGCGTAGAGAACCTATGTCCCTGAGTGACGAGACTGGTGTATCGTCCGACAGGGGACGCGCCGCGCACCGTACGGCGCCGGGGATGGACATCTCAGACTGTGGAGGGGGGCGACGGGCGATGCACGGCCTATGGACCGACGATCCGACGCGGCGGAGCCGCCGCCGGCGACCCTGGCGCGCGACCACGACCACGACCGCGCGCCGACGGGGTCGGCACGGCCACCGGGGTGGCCGGCCCGCTCCGCGCTGCCCCCACCCGCGCCGACCGGGCGACCGCAGAAGGCAGGACCGGCCGGCCCGCCGGTGCGCGCGGGACGCGGGAGCGGTGCGGACCTGGAGGCCCCGGTGAGTCCGCCCCCCGTGCCCACGCTGGACGGAGCGCTGCGCGGCCAGGCCGCGCCCGGACCGCTGCTGCCCCGGCCGTCGGCCGCCGCCGGCGGGCCGCCCCTCGTCCGCCAGCTCGTGCTCGCCCTGGTCTGCGCGGCCTACGCCGTCGGTGCCGCGCTCGGCTGGGGTTCGCAGTACGTCGCCAAGATCATGGGCGACTTCGGGCTGAGCGCCGCCGCGGCCGCCGCCACCGTCTCCTGCTTCCTCTACGCCCGTGGACGCCGCGTCCGCTTTCGACCGGCCTGGCTGCTCTTCGCCCTCTCCTCGGCGATGGCGTCCCTGGGCAACCTGGTCTGGGGGTGGTACGAGGTCGTGCTGCGGGTGCCGGTGCCCAGCCCCAGCTACGCGGACCTGTTCTTCCTGTGCTTCGCCCCGCCCGCCATCGTGGGGCTCCTCGTGCTCGCCAAGCGGCCGGTGACCAAGGCCGGCTGGATCTGCCTGGGCCTGGACGCCTGGCTGATCGGCGGTTCGCTGCTGACCCTGGCCTGGAGCCTGGCGCTCGCCCAGGCGGCCAAGGCCGAGGGCGGGTCCAGCGTGGCGCACGCGGCGCTCTCGGTGGCCTACCCGCTGCTCGACATCGCCCTCGTCAGCATGGTGCTCGCGCTGCACTTCCGGCGTTCGCCCGTCTGCAGATCCGCCGTCAACACCGCTATCGGCGCGCTCGCCCTGACCGTGGTGTGCGACGCCCTGTTCACCTCGCCGCTGCTGCACAACAGCTACCGCTCGGGACAGTTGCTCGACGCGGGCTGGTTCGCCGGTTCCCTGCTGCTCGCGTACGCCCCCTGGGCCGCGTCCCGGCGCGGGCGGGCGGCGCCGGACGAGAAGGGGACCGGCGGCCACACCCGCGTGGTGCGCGAGCACGTGCCCGGCCAGCGCGGCAGCGGTCACCGGCCCGCGCCTCCCTCGGTACCGCCCGCCACGCCCACCGCGCTGCCCGGACCCGGGCAGGGCGGCGAACGGGGCCGCTATCCGGCCGCCCGCCCCATCGCCGGGTCGCTGGCCGCGCTCACGCCGTACCTCGCGGCCGCCGTCTGCACCCTGGGCATCCTCTACAACGTGCTCAACGGGCGCAGCGTCGACCGCGTGGTCCTGCTGACCGGCGGCACCGTCGTGCTCGCGCTCGTCGTCCGGCAGGGCATCATGCTGCTCGACAACATCGTCCTCACCCAGGAGCTGGCCCAGAAGGAGAACCACTTCCGCTCCCTGGTCCAGGGCTCCAGCGACGTCATCATGATCGCCGCGCCGAACGGCATCCTCCGCTACGTCTCCCCGGCCGCCGCCGGGGTCTACGGACGGCCCGCGGAGGAACTGGTGGGCACCGAACTGGCCGGGCTCATCCACCCCGAGGACCTCGGCTGCGTGGTGCACGAGGTGCGCCGGTTCCTGGCCGCCAACCCGGTCGAGGAGCCCACCACACGCATCGAGTGCCGCTTCCGTTCCGGGGGCGGGGGAGGGTGGCTCAACGTCGAGTCCACCGTCAACCGGCACCACGGCGGCCTCATCTTCAACAGCCGGGACGTGACCGAAAGAGTGCGCCTCCAGGCGCAGCTCCAGCACAACGCCGAACACGACCCGCTCACCGACCTGCCCAACCGCGCCCTGTTCACCCGGCGCGTCCAGCAGGCCCTCTCCGGCCGCCGCGCCTCGGACCGGGGCGCCGCCCTGCGCGGGACGGCGGTGCTCTTCATCGACCTCGACGGCTTCAAGGGCGTCAACGACACCATCGGGCACCAGGCCGGGGACGAGCTGCTCGTCCAGGCCGCCCGCAGACTCCACGAGGCCGTCCGCAAGGGCGACACCGCCTCCCGGCTGGGCGGTGACGAGTTCGCGGCCCTGATCGTCGGGGACGGGGCCCGGGACCGGGGCGCCCGCGAGGGCCACATCCGCGAGTTGGCCGACCGGCTCAGACTGACGCTCTCCCAGCCCTACCTCATCGACGGCAACGAAGTCCGGGTCAACGCCTCCATCGGCGTCGCCTTCGCCGAACCGGGGCTGGGCGCGGGCGAGTTGCTGCGCAACGCCGACCTCGCCATGTACCGGGCCAAGGCGGGCGGCAAGGGGCGCGTCGAGCTGTACCGACCGCAGATGCAGCAGGACGTCGTACGCAAGGCCGAGCTGGCCACCCGGCTGCGCGCCGCGCTGCACGACGGGGAGTTCGCCCTGCTGCACCAGCCGGTGGTCTCGCTGACGGACGGCCGGATCACGTCGGTGTGCGCCCAGGCGCGCTGGCGCTCCTCGCAGGGCGTGCTGTTCACCCCCGCCGAGTTCCTGCGGGTGACCGAGGAGGGCGACAGAACCGCCGAACTCGACCGCTGGGTGCTGCGCGAGGCCGTCGAGCAGGCCGCAGAGCGTGCGGCGACCGGGCTGTCCGTGACCGTGGCCATACGCATCGGCGCCCGCCGCCTGCTGGACCGCTCCATGCCGCTCGGCTCCGTGGAGGCGCTGCTGACCCGGCACGGACTGCCGTCCGGCTCCCTCGTGATCGAGCTGTCGGACATCGATCCACGGGTCGGCCTCGACGAGCTGGACCGCCGGCTGAACGCCCTGCGCAGGGTCGGTGTCCGGATCGCCCTGGACGGCTTCGGCAGCGGCTACGCGGCGATCACGGCGCTGCGGCGCCTGCCCGTGGACGTCCTCAAGCTCGACCGGGGTCTGGTCGAGGGCGTAGTGGAGTCCGCACGGCTGCACAAGATCACCAGCGGTCTGCTGCGCATCGCCACCGACCTCGGACTGAAGTCCGTGGCCGACGGCGTCGACCTGCCCGAGCAGATCGTCGCCCTGCGCGCGATGGGCTGTACCCACGGACAGGGCATGGCGTTCTCCGGGGCCCTGGACGAGTACCGGCTGCGCAGAGCGCTCGCGGCCGGTCACTACCCGGTGCCCCACGGGCCGGCCGAGCCGGCCTTCGCGGGCGGCGGTGCCGGGGTCTACACCAAGGGTGTCGGCGGCCAGGGCCCGGGTCAGGTCACGGGCGGTGTCCCCTCCGGACTGCCGGCCGTTCTGAGTGGCGGCACGGTCCTTCGCTCACATAATGAGACTCCCGTCCCACCCACTTGACAGTGAGTGCGCGCCGGAGGGAAGGTCAGTGCCATGCGCACCCGAATTCTCGTACTTGGAAAGCGCGTCGGCTGAAGCTGGTGACGTCCGGACCGACCCGGACTCCCCGCGACCCACACCGACGCGCTCCCCTCGCTTGCCTTACGGCACGAGGGGTTTTTTGTTGCACAGGCACCTGCCGAGCAGCAGCACAGATCGCCCGAATCTCGCCAAAACCCTCAGCATCGAGAAGAGAACGCCGATGACCGAGCAGGCCACCGGGGCTCACCCGCAGCCCCGGCCCCGATCCGGAGGACAGTCCGCCCCCGAGCACGTCACGGGTGCGCAGTCCCTCATTCGCTCTCTCGAGGAGGTCGGCGCCGACACCGTATTCGGCATCCCCGGTGGCACGATCCTTCCGGCCTACGACCCGCTGATGGACTCCACCAGGGTGCGCCACGTCCTGGTCCGCCACGAACAGGGCGCCGGCCACGCGGCCACCGGCTACGCGCAGGCCACCGGCAAGGTCGGCGTCTGCATGGCGACCTCGGGCCCCGGTGCCACCAACCTGGTCACCCCGATCGCCGACGCCAACCTGGACTCCGTGCCGCTGGTCGCGATCACCGGGCAGGTGGTCTCCTCCGCGATCGGCACCGACGCCTTCCAGGAGGCGGACATCGTCGGCATCACCATGCCGATCACCAAGCACAGCTTCCTGGTCACCAAGGCGGAGGACATCCCCCGGGTGATCGCGCAGGCGTTCCACATCGCCTCCACCGGCCGCCCCGGCCCCGTCCTGGTCGACATCCCCAAGGACATCCTCCAGAAGAAGACCACCTTCTCCTGGCCGCCGGTGATGGACCTGCCCGGCTACCGCCCGGTCACCAAGCCGCACGCCAAGCAGATCCGCGAGGCGGCCAAGCTGATCACCGCCGCCAAGCGCCCCGTGCTCTACGTCGGCGGCGGTGTCCTCAAGGCGAAGGCCACCGCCGAGCTGAAGGTCCTCGCCGAACTCACCGGAGCGCCCGTCACCACCACCCTGATGGCGCTCGGCGCGTTCCCCGACAGCCACCCGCTGCACGTGGGAATGCCGGGCATGCACGGTGCGGTCACCGCCGTCACCGCGCTGCAGAAGGCCGACCTGATCGTCGCCCTCGGAGCCCGCTTCGACGACCGCGTCACCGGCAAGCTGGACAGCTTCGCCCCGCACGCCAAGATCGTCCACGCCGACATCGACCCGGCCGAGATCGGCAAGAACCGCGCCGCCGACGTCCCGATCGTCGGCGACGCCCGCGAGGTCGTCGCCGACCTCGTGCAGGCCGTCCAGAAGGAGCACGACGAGGGCAACAAGGGCGACTACAGCGCCTGGTGGAAGGACCTGAGCCGCTGGCGCGACACCTACCCCCTGGGCTACGACCAGCCCGAGGACGGTTCGCTCTCCCCGCAGCAGGTCATCGAGCGCGTCGGACAGCTGGCGCCCGAGGGCACGATCTTCGCGGCCGGCGTCGGCCAGCACCAGATGTGGGCCGCGCACTTCGTGCAGTACGACAAGCCCGCCACCTGGCTGAACTCCGGCGGCGCCGGAACGATGGGCTACGCCGTCCCGGCCGCCATGGGCGCCCAGGCCGGCATGCCCGACCGCACCGTCTGGGCGATCGACGGCGACGGCTGCTTCCAGATGACCAACCAGGAACTGACCACCTGTGCCCTGAACAACATCCCGATCAAGGTCGCCGTCATCAACAACGGCGCCCTCGGGATGGTCCGCCAGTGGCAGACCCTGTTCTACAACCAGCGGTACTCCAACACGGTGCTGCACTCCGGCCCGGACGACGTCAACCCCCAGGCCCGCGGCACCCGCGTCCCCGACTTCGTGAAGCTGTCGGAGGCCATGGGCTGCTACGCCATCCGCTGCGAGGACCCCGCCGACCTCGACAAGGTGATCGAGGAGGCCAACTCCATCAACGACCGCCCCGTCGTCGTCGACTTCATCGTCCACGAGGACGCGATGGTCTGGCCGATGGTCGCCGCCGGCACCTCCAACGACGAGATCATGGCCGCCCGGGACGTCCGCCCCGACTTCGGCGACAACGAAGACGACTGAGCGAGAGAGACCGAAGAGACCATGTCCAAGCACACGCTCTCCGTCCTGGTGGAGAACACCCCCGGCGTCCTGGCGCGGATCACCGCCCTCTTCTCCCGCCGCGGCTTCAACATCGACTCGCTCGCCGTCGGCGTCACCGAGCACCCCGACATCTCCCGCATCACCATCGTGGTGAGCGTCGAGGACTTCCCGCTGGAGCAGGTCACCAAGCAGCTCAACAAGCTGGTGAACGTGCTCAAGATCGTCGAGCTGGAGCCCACCCAGGCCGTCCAGCGCGAACTCGTTCTGGTGAAGGTGCGCTCCGACAACGAGACGCGCTCCCAGATCGTCGAGATCGTCCAGCTGTTCCGCGCCAAGACGGTCGACGTCTCCCCGGAGGCCGTCACCATCGAGGCCACCGGCAGCAGCGACAAGCTGACCGCCATGCTCCGGATGCTGGAACCGTACGGCATCAAGGAGCTCGTCCAGTCCGGCACGATCGCCATCGGCCGCGGCGCCCGTTCGATCACGGACCGCTCGCTGCGCGCACTCGACCGGTCCGCGTAACAACGGAAACGATCCGCAGTACGACGGAAACGGGCGGCCGGGGACACCGTCGGCCGCCCGCATTCCGAGACCCCGAGACTTCCCCTCCCCCCACCGGCATACGGTGGGACGCAACGCCTGCACACAAGGAGAGAACCCAGTGGCCGAGCTGTTCTACGACGCCGACGCCGACCTGTCCATCATCCAGGGCCGCAAGGTCGCGGTCATCGGGTACGGCAGCCAGGGCCACGCCCACGCCCTGTCGCTGCGCGACTCCGGTGTCGACGTGCGCGTCGGTCTGCACGAGGGGTCCAAGTCCAAGGCCAAGGCCGAGGAGCAGGGCCTGCGCGTGGTGAGCCCGTCCGAGGCCGCCGCCGAGGCCGACGTCATCATGATCCTAGTCCCGGACCCGATCCAGGCCGAGGTCTACGAGAAGGACATCAAGGACAACCTGAAGGACGGCGACGCGCTGTTCTTCGGCCACGGCCTGAACATCCGCTACGGCTTCATCAAGCCCCCGGCCGGCGTGGACGTCTGCATGGTCGCCCC